>NZ_CP029826.1:0-575000 GCF_003233675.1 Burkholderia sp. JP2-270
TCGAGCGGCCGCAGCAGCACTGCGCCGACACCTTCTCCGGGCACGATCCCGTCCGCGGACTTGTCGAAGGTGCGGCACGCCAGCTCCGTGCCGAGCATCTGCATCGCGCTCAGCGCGATATGGTGCGCGGGATGCAGGATCACGTTCACGCCGCCGGCAATGGCCTGGCGGCATTCGCCGCGGCGAATCGCCTCGCAGGCGAGATGGAACGCCGTCAGCGATGACGAACAGGCCGTATCGACGGCCATGCTCGGGCCGCTGAAGTTGAACGTGTAGGAGACCCGATTGGCCACCGACCAGTACGGACTGTGCCCCAGGTTTGAACCGGCCTTGCGGCCAGCCCGCCGCCGCCGCGATCTGCCCGTATGACCCGTACATGATGCCGACGAACACGCCGGTACGCGTCTCGCGCGTGTCGCTGCCGTTGTGGCCGGCCTGTTCGAGCAGGTCCCAGCAGCTTTCGAGGAACAGGCGCTCCTGGGGATCCATCGCCGCCGCCTGGCTAGGCAGGATGCCGAAGAACTTCGGGTCGAACTGATCGACGCCATCGATGAAACCACCCCACTTGCCGTAGCTGCGATTCGGTTGCGGCGTCGGATCGTAATACGCGTCTGCATCCCAGCGGTCGGCCGGGACGGTAACGATGGAACGGCGACCGTCACGCAGGTTGTCCCAGAACGCTTCGAGGTCAGGCGCGCCGGGATAGCGTCCGACCGACGCGATCACGGCGATGTCCCCGTCGCGCCGGCCAACTCGTTGCGCGGGCCGCGCCGTCGACGCCGCCGGCGTCACGGGCGCCGGCTCGTCGGGTGCGAAGCGGCCAGCGTCGATGCCGTCCGCGTCCGGAACCGCCGCGGGGTTGCCGTCATCGACGGCGCCCGATCGCGGTGTCAGCCGCCGCGCGACCTCGGCGGCCCGCTCGGTACGCAGGTAACCGGCCACTTCGGCGATCGTGAGCCGTTCATAGAGCAACGTCGATGGCAGGTCCGCGAAATCGGCCTTCAGCACCCGCAGGATATCGGTGCCGAGCAGCGAATCGACGCCGTACGACTCGAACGTCTCGTGCGGATCGAGTGCGTCAGGCTCGAGCTTGAGCACTCCGCCAAAACACGCCGCGCACATAGTCGAGCACGACGGCGTCGGCCGGCGCGGTCACGCTCGCGCGCTGGCGTTCGCCGCCGGGACCGACATCGCCGCCCGTGGAGCGCGTGTGGTGTCCGGCATCGCGGCGCCCGCCAGCGCGAACGCCGCGGCCAGCGCATCGCCCTTGTGCTCGACAAGGTACGCGGCCACTTCGGCGATCGTCAGCTTCTGGTAGAACAGCGTCGACGGCAACTCGCCGAGATCCTGTCGCAGCGCGCGCAGCAGATCCATGCCCAGCAGCGAATCGACGCCGAACGTGTCGAAGGTCTCGTTCACGTCGAGCGTATCGGCATCGCACTTCAGCACGCGCGCGAACACGCCCACCAGATAGCGCTCGACCGCAGGCCGCGCCGTATCGGGCGCCCCATGCGGCAGCGCCCCACCCGACGACGGCTTGCCTCCATCTGTGTACATCGAATTCCCCTGTATCGAATGAACCACGGTCGCGACGGACGGAGCCGCCGCGTTTTCAAGCGTCAAGCCAAACGACGCGAAACGGCCGGGATCGGCATTCATCACCATGGCCTGCGGCAGACCGGCGCCGAGCTGCATCCGCAGACAGGCGAAGCCGTCGGCGGCTCGATCGAGCCGACGCCGCGGGCGGTCATTTCGCGTTGATAGCGCGGCCCTGAGACGATCCCGACGCTGCCCAGTAACCCCAGTTGACGACGAAGACCGGTACGCCGCAGCGGCGGCGCAACTCGCCTCCCCATGCGTCGAGATAGGCGCTCGCGGCCGCGTAGTTGCCCTGTCCGGGCGAATCGAGCAGCGACGACACCGACGAGAACAGCACGAGCTTGTCGAGCGGTTCGCCTTCGAGGCTGCGATGGAGATTCGCGCATCCCGCGACCTTCGGCTCCAGCACACGGGCCAACTGCTCCGGGCGCATCGTGTCGAGCGTCGCGTCGTCGAGCACGATCGCGCTGTGGATCGCCGCGCTGATCGCCCGAACCGGCTGCGGATCACGCGCACCGCGTCGGCCAGCGCCGCCTCGTCGCCGAGGCTGGCCGATACGTAGATCACGCGGCCGCCCAATTGCTCGATCTCGCGCATCCGCGCGCGGATCGGTTCGTCGAGCGGCCGGCGTCCGATCCAGCCGAGCGCGGCACCATGCGTGCGCGCGAGCTCCCGGCTGAGTGCGAAGCCGATCCCGCCGGCCCCGCCGACGATCACGCAGGTCTCGCCGTCCCCGAGCAGCCGGTGCGGCGTCACATGCGCGACGGGCCGCATCACGCGGCCGTACCAGCGGCCGCCGCGCAGCGCCGCCAGACCCGGCAAGCCGTCGGGCCGCGCGGCAGATCCTCGCGCGACGCGGCGCTGTCATGCGCGAGATCGATCACCTGGAGCCTCAGCCCGGGGCGCTCGGCCGCAGCCGAGCGGGCGATGGCGGCCAGCGCCGCCTGCACCGGACGGACCGGCGCCGCGGCATCGACCGGGACCGCGCCGGCCGTCAGCACGGTTACCCGCAGAGCGTCGGGTTGTGAGGCGCAGAGCCGGGCGAACAGCGCGCGCGCCGCTTCGAGCGTCCGTGCGGGTTCCGCTTCGCCAAGCGCGCGCGCGTCGACCACAAGCTCGCCAGTCACGGTGTTGGGCAACGCGAGATGCGCATCGGGACGCAGCGACAGATAAGTCCGATCGCCGGACGGCTGCGCCGGCCCGGACGGCATCTCGCGCCAGCGCGGCTCATAGAGGCGGCTGCCGCCGTCCGGCGAGGTCACGAGCCGGAAGCCCGACACTTCGAGTACCGCATTGCCGTCCCGGTCGCACGCGGTCACGTCATAGCAGCCGTCCCCGATACGCTGCGCGACGACCGTCACGACGGCGTCGAGCGACTGATTGATGCGCACGGTGTCGATCCGCCGCGGCAGCTTGAGCGCCGTTCCCTCTTCGAGGACCGCGACGATCTGGAGGATCGCGTCGAGGTCTGGATCATCCCCCGCCCGGAATCGGCGCGCAGCCACGCGACAGCACCCTGCGCGTCATGCGTGACTCGCGTGATCAGCCGATAGCTGGGCCCGTAGGCGATGCCCGCCCGCGCGAACCGGTCATAGAGCTCGCCGTGCTCGATCGCATGCGGGTAGCCGGCGGCGAGCGTGTCCAGCGCCATGCGCGGCCGCGGCCGGCCGGCCCCCTGCGGCACGCAGCGGGCGCGCGCAAACGACGGCTGGCCGGCGATGCGCATCTCGATGTCGTAGCGCCCCTCGTCATCCACGCTGCCTTGTATTTCGAGCGTGACGCGGCCGGCCACGCGGGCGGGCATCAGCCATTCGACATCGGACAATTCGACAGGACGGAAGCGCTGGGTGCGTGCGCTGTAGTAGAGGATCGCCGCGCCCGGCACCCAGTGCTGCCCTTGAACGCAATGGTCGCGGACCCAGTCCGTGTCGGGGTCGATCGCCTCCTTGGCGGTGTTCTCCAGAAGCGCGCGGATGGGCCCGGTGGCGCCCGGCGCGGCGACGGACGGCGCCGCGCCGGCCGAATCGGGCACCCAGAAGCGCTGGTTGCTCAGCGGGTAGCCGCTCAGCGCGATACGCCGCCCGCGGCGGCGCTCGAAGAAGCCGGTCAGGTCGAGGCCCGCCTGCCCGCTGCAGAAGCGCCCGCCGAGCGTGGTCAGCGCCGTGCCGTCGAGCGCCCGATCGAACCCGGCGCTCGCGTCCGCCGATGCGCAATGCGCGGAGTGAACGCCCTCCAGCGTTCCCTCGGCCAGCGCGCCGCGCAGCAGCGCGATCGCCTGAACGGCGTCACCCGCGACGATCGCGCAACGCTTGCGGAAGACCGCGCGCCCGACGCCGAGCGTATAGGCGACATCGCTCAGCGCGGCCCCGCGCTCGAGGTCCATGACGAGGCCCTCGACCAACGCACGCAATGCCGGTGAGGTCCGCGCCGAGACCAGCAACAGATGGCCTTCGTCGACGAGATCGCCAGTGTCCGGCCGCGCTGCTTCGGGCGGCGCCTCCTGCAGCACGAAGTGCGCGTTGGTACCCGACATGCCGAAGCTGTTGACCGCGCCCATGCGGCGTCCGCTCGGCCCCAGGGGCCACGCTCGGCGCGTCGTCACCACCTCCAGCGGCACGCCGCCCAGCTCGATGTTCGGATTCATCGTGTCGAAATGCAGGCTCGGCGGAATCTCGCGATGCTGAAGCGCGAGCGTGACCTTGATGAGCCCGGCAATACCCGACGCGAGCGTCGTGTGGCCGAGGTTTGACTTGATCGACCCGACGCCGCACGGCGGGAGCGTCGTGCTGCGGCCTCGCATCAGCCCCGCGAGTGCCTTCAGTTCGATCGGGTCGCCGAGCTGCGTGCCGGCGCCGTGAGTCTCGATATAGGCGATATCGTCGGGCGACACGCCGGCTGCCGCGTGCACGCGACGTTGCAGCGCGAGCTGCGCGTCGGCCGACGGCGCAGTGATGCCGTTCGTCTTGCCGTCGCCATTGATCCCGCTCGCCCGGATCACCGCGTAAATGCGATCGCGATCGGCGAGCGCGGCCGACAGCCGCTTGACCACCACCAGCCCGGCACCCTCGCCGAGCACGAAGCCGTCCGCCGACGCGTCGAACGACGCGCACCGCCCGAGCTGCGAGAGCATGCCGGACTTGCTGTTCCAGATGTGCATCTGCGGCGTGACCATCAGCGCGATGCCGCCGGCCACCGCCATTTCACAATCGCCGCCGCGAATCGACTGGCATGCGAGATGGAGCGCGACGAGCGACGACGAACAGGCCGTATCGACCGCGACCGTCGGCCCTTCCAGGTTCAGGAAGTAGGCGATCCGACCGGCGAGAATCGACGCGGCGTTGCCGAGAAACACCTGCCCCGAGTCGCTCGCGCCCGCCGCTTGCAGCAACTGCATGTAATCGCCCGCGGCCGTGCCGACGAACACGCCGCAATTGATGCGCCGCTCGGGTCCCACCGCGTGGCCCGCGTCCTCGAGCGCACGCCACGCCTGTTCGAGAAACACGCGTTGCTGCGGGTCCATCAGTTCGGCCTCGCGCGGCGAAATGCCGAAGAATGTCGCGTCGAACCGATCGATATCGGTGACGAGGCCGGCCACCTTGCTGCTCGTCTTGCCTGGCGCGGTCGGATCGGGATCGTAGAAGCGCGCGATGTCCCAGCGCTCGGGCGAGACTTCCGCGACGCTGAAGGTGCCGTCGAGAAGATTGCGCCACAACGCGTCGGCGGACGTCGCCCCCGGGTAACGCGCGGACAGACCGATGATCGCGATGTCGTCGTCCGATGCGGTGGCCGGCAGGGCACTGGTCCCGGCCGCGTCAGCTTCGGCCTCGCCCGGCGTGATGTCGGACCCGGTCGTCTCGGGTTCGCCCGCGTCGCGCGTGGCGTCGATCGCCTGCGGGTCGGGCGACGACGCATCCGCCGTCGGTGCCAGCTTCAGGCGCAGCGGTGGCGGGGATGACAACGCGGGCGGCGTGACCTTCGCCGCCGGCAGCACCTCGACGCTCGCGCGGCTCGCATCGGCGACCGCGCTGGCCTGCGACAGCGGCATGGCAACGGCCTCGCGCGCCGGATCGGCCGCCTCGCGCGTTGCGGCTGCCGGCTGCGCCGGCACATCGAGCGCGGTCGCGATCAGGCCATCGCTCGCGGCCTGCGCGGCAGCGACATGGTCGACCAACGCGTCGATCGTCGGATGATCGTAGACCAGCACTGAATCGAGATTCAGGCCGAACGCGTGGTTCAGATCACGCACGATTTCGACGGCGCCGAGCGAATCGAGCCCCATCTCGGCAAAGGTTCGACGCGCGTCGAGTTCGTTCCGATGCACGAACAGATTCCGGCAGAGGGTCGTCTCGATCTCGTTCCGGATGCGCGGCTTCACAGGGTCGGCGGCCGCGACGCGTGGCGCGACCGGCGCCGGCCGGTCGGCATGCGCGGGCCCGTCGGTCCGGGCGGCGTCGGGCTCGACGTGTCCGGTTCGCGCGCGAATCCCGGACACGAGATCGGCATGCAGCACCGCGTCATGCATCGCGGCCTCGCGCGCGATCACCTTCGCGAGATCAGCGCCGGCCCGCTCGGCCAATTCCCGCTTCAGCGCATTGACGACGGGAGCAGACTGCTCGGCGATCGCATCGGCGATCCGCAACGCGCTCTGCAGCACCTGCGGTCCGTCGGCGAATCGCAGGGCGACGCCCATGGCCTCGAGGTCGCGCCCGGCATAGGTGGCGGCCGTCATGCACATCTCGGCGGCCAGCGCGGCGCCGAAGCGGCGTTCAAGCGCATAGGTCGCGCCGAGGCCCGGCGTGAAGCCGAATTTGACGAAATTAGCGCTATAGGTGCCGTCGCGGTCGAGCACGACGTGATCGGCGTGCAGCCCGAACGTCAGCCCGCCACCGGCCGCGTGGCCGCGCAGCGCCGCGATCACGGGCACCCGGCAGCGCGCGAGCCCCTCGTAGAGGAACGGCACGTCCGTGAAGCTGCCCTCCTTGCGCGCGAGGCGTTCGAGCGCTGACGGCGTGCCGCCCATGCTGAACACCTTGTCGGTCCCCGTCAGCACCACGGCACGCACGGCCGGGTCGGACTCGATCGAGCCGAATGCCGCCGCGAGGCCGTCGAGCAGCGCTTCGGTGAACATGTTGTTATCCGCGACCGCCTGCATCCTGACGAGCGCCACGCCATTGGCGAGCACCTTCAGGGTGACCGGGTCGCTGCCTGCCACATCGCTCATGTTGGAATTTCCTGTTGATTCGGAGTGTCGGGAGGCGGGCGACGCGACCGGCGCCGGCGCCTGGGCAGTCCCCTCGCGCTGCCAGCGGCCGATCCAGAAGCCCTGCGGGTGAAACAGGCGGGGCACCGGGAGAGCCACGCGACGCACGCGCGCACTGGCCCACGGCGCGGCGAAATCGACGTCGTGCCCGGCCACCCATCGCTCGACGGGACCGGCATCCACGGCGGCGGGCGTGGCGGCCGTACCCGCGTCGGCCGCACTCGTCAGCACGCCCGTCACGACTTCGCCACGCACGTAGGCCCGCAGCAGCGCGACCGCGTCGCGGAGATCGGCCGCGCGGCAGGCGAGCCGGTGAGTCAGATGGCTGCGATGCGCCTGCAGCGTGTAGGCGACGTCGGCGAGGCGTAGCGGATGATCGCCGCCCGCGCCGGCACCCGAGAGCGCCTCGTCGGGATCGACATCGCGGCCGAGCCGCTGCGACAGAGCCTGGAGATCGGCGCCCTCGATACCCAGGCTGCGCGGCGTCTCGTCGGGCCCGAGATCCGTGACGCAGACGCTGACGAGTTCGGCCGCGATCGCCAGCGCGTCGGGCCCGGTGTGGTCCGGCACCGAGTCGAGCGCCTGCGCCATCCGGCCCGCGTAGTCGCTCAGCCCCGCCGCGTCGCGGGCCGACAGAACGAGCCACTGCGCCCCCCCGTTGGACGAATCCGCGGCCGCAGGGTGAACAGGAGGTTCGTCGATAATGAGATGCGCATTGGCGCCGCCGGCGCCGAACGCGGACACGGCGGCCCGCCGCGGCGCGCCGGCGATCGGCTGCCACGGTGCGAGCGTTTGCTGTACGTGCAGGCCGAACGGCGCCATCCTCAGCGCGCCGTTCAGCTCGCGCGAGTGCAGCGACGGCGCGAGTTGTCGCGCGCGTGCCATCAGCAGCACCTTGGTCACCGCCGCGATGCCCGCCGCGCTTTCGAGGTGCCCGACGTTCGACTTGACGGACCCGATCGGCAGCGTCGCGCCGCCGTCGCGACCCAGCACGCGGCCGATGCTCTCGACTTCGATCGGATCGCCAAGCGCGGTCCCGGTGCCATGCGCCTCGACGTAGGACACACTGGCGCCGTCGATGCCGGCGTCGCGCAGCGCGCGGGACATGACCTCGGCCTGCCCGGCCGGACTCGGCACCGTGAAGCCGCTGGTGCGGCCCGCGTGATTGAGCGCATGCCCACGGATCACTCCCCACACGTGATCGCCATCGCGTAGCGCATCGCGGAGCGGGCGCAGCAGGGCCGCGCCGACGCCCTCGCCGGGCACGTAGCCGCTGCCGCCCGAGCCGAAGCTGCGGCACCGTCCGTCGTCGGACAGAAATTGGCCCTGCGCGAGCTGCAGGTATTTCTGTGGATGCACAGCGAGATTGACGCCCCCGGCGATCGCCATCGTGCAGGCGCCGCCGCGCAGCGCATCGATCGCGAGGCCGATCGCGGTCAGCGACGACGAGCACGCGGTGTCGACCGCCATCGACGGACCGCGCAGGTCCAGCGCATACGACACGCGGTTGGCCACCGACGCGTGCATGGCGGCCGGCGCGACCTCATCCGGATCGCCGCATAGCTGGTAGTGATTCCACATCACGCCCGCGAACACGCCGACATTCCGGTCCGCCAGCGCGCCCGCAGGATGGCCCGCGGCTTCGAGCAGCGTCCAGCAGGTCTCCAGGAACAGGCGCTCCTGCGGATCGGCGCGTTCGGCTTCGCGCCGCGACATCTGGAAGTGCGCGGCATCGAACCCTTCGATATCGCCGAGAAAGCCGCCCCACCGTCCGTACGTGCGCCCCTCGACGCCGCGCTGCGGATCGAACAGCGCAGCATGATTCCAGCGTTCGCGCGGCACTTCGGTAATCGCGTCGTACCCGTCGCGCAGACGCATCCAGAATGCGTCGATATCGTCCGCGCCGGGATAGCGGCCGGCCAGACCGACGATCGCGATATCGTCCGCGCGCTCGTGCGGCGCCGACTCCCACGCCGACTCGGCCGCGAGCGGCACGGCATCGCCGTCATCGCCGCCGTGTTCGCGCGACAGCCAGTCGCGATAACGCGGCGCATCGCCGTGCAGCACCGCGAGCGTCGCGTCCTCCGGCCGCGAGCGAAGCGTGGCTTGCAGGCACGTGAACGCGTCGGCGCTCGGCAGCGGGCGCAGGCCCGTGCGCGCCATCGCCTCGTCGAGATCCGCGCCGGCCAGACGCATGCCGCCTTCCGCCCACAACGGCCATGCAATGGCCACGGTCTTGCCGCTGCGCGTCGGATCGAGGCGCCGCCGCTCGGCAAGCGCCTCGAGCATCGCGTTCGCGAACGCATAGGCGCCCTGCCCCGGGTTCGGGCGCCATGCGGCCAGCGACGAAAATGCGCAGAACAGCGTCAGCCGGTCCCGTGCCGTCGCTTCGTCGAGCGCCTGGAAGCCCGCCACTTTCGATGCAGTCACCGCGCGGCAAGCGGCCGGCGATAGCGTGAAGTGCAGTGCGTCCGACTGCACGCCCGCTACATGGAACACCGCGTCGATCCCGCCGAAACGCTGCCTGATCCGGTCGAGCACCGCATCGAGCCCCGCCCGGTCGGTCACGTCGCAGCGCTCATGCGCGATGCCGGCCGGCGCGGGCGTGCGCCCCCATTCGGCCAGCAGCGCGGCATCGGGCTCCGAGCGGCTGAGCACGATCACGCGGGCCCGCGCATGCGTCGACAGCCAGTGAGCGACCTGCACGCCGATGCCTCCCGTCCCGCCAGCGACCACGCACACGGCTGCGTCGGGCAGCACCGGCGTGCGCGCGCTGGCGTCACCGGCGGGAAGTGTGCGTGGCACCAGCGCGCGTACGCGCGAGGACCCGTCCGGCAGCGCAGAGACAAGGCCGGCAGTCGCGGGAAACGTGTCGCCCGCCCGCGCGAGCTCGTCGAGCACCGCGTGCTGCCAGCCGCGCTCGGGAACGAGCAGCGCGCGCGCCGCGATGCGCGGGCTCTCGACGCGCACGCCGCGCAGGAACGCGGCGAACCCGTGCAGCGTCGCGGACGCGGTCTCGCCGCGCTCGACGACCAGCAGCTCGATCGGTCGTGCCCCGCGATGGCAGGCCGCCGTCCAGCGCGCGAGCTCGGCCAGTTGCACATCGGGTGCGCCGTCATCGTCACCGAACCAAACGAGCGCATCGGGCGCGCCATCGCCGCGCGCGTCCAGGGACACCGGATCGTCGAGCGCGATGAGGTCGACGCCGCGCCGTTCGCGCGCGGCCGCGCGCAGACTGTCGAACGCACTCGCAGGCAGCCCGTGGACGGCAATTCGCGCGGCGCCGGTCGGGGCCGGGCGGCGCCGATCGGGTATCCAGGCGGGCGCCGCGAACCCGGTTTGCGCCACGACCGGTGCGGCGGCGGACGCCGCCGTCACGGGCTCGGCGGTCGCGTGGGCGGTCAGCGGTCCGAAGCTGGCCAACAGGTGCGCATCGAGGGCCGCGATATCGCGATGCTCGAACAGCAGCGTCGGATAAATCTCATTGCCGACGACCTGTTCGAGCCGCGCCGCCAACGCGAGCAGATCGCGCGAACCCAGCCCGAGTTCGTAGAAGCCGAGGTGCGTGGCAACCGAGGCCGCCTCGATCGACAGAATCTCGCCGATCCAGATGCGCAGCAGCGCCGCATAGGAGCCGACCCGGGCCAGTTCAGCCGTGGCGGCCGGCGCGTCGGCCAAACGCGCGTCACCCGTCGCCCGTGCGCGCGGCAGCAGCAGCTGGGTGATCAGCTCGGGCTGACGGATCCGCTTGCAGGCGAGTCGGCGAAAGCTCGCGCAATGCCGTCCGTCGTAGTCGTACAGGTCGTAGTCGTTGCTGATCACGTCGCCCGTCGCTGCCAGAACTTCCGTGCCCGGCGCATGCAGGAAGAACTGCTCCGACAGGGGCGCGACGAGCCGCACGCGGTCGATCGAGACCGGAATGAACGGCGCGTCGAACGCGGCCTCGGTTTGCGCGTAAGCGGCGATCGTCGCGGCGTCCAGCGCGGCCGGGTGCATATGGAATCCCGGTTCCGGCGGCACTTCGAGCCGCAGCTCGCCCAGTAGCGCGCCGCCTCCTTTCCATAGACGGCCGATGCAACGCATCGGCGCGCGATGGTCGATCCGTTCGAGCCGGGCGCGACGGTACATTTCGCTCATGTCGAGCGCATCCGTCATGCTCGCCTTCAGCGCGGCAACATCCAGCGCGGGCGCCGGCGGGTCGCGATCCGCGACGAGCACCGCGCGCATGTTCTCGGCGAATGTGCCGTCGTCGCCCCAGACCCGGCTGTCCACCAGCACCGAGCCTGCATCGCCTTCGGGGAGCCAGATTCGCACGCGCAGTTCGCGATCGCCGTCTGCCGACGTGACGACGGGTTCGCTGAACAGGACCCGCTCCAGCGCGTATCCCGTCCACGCATGTCCGCGGGCCGCGAGCACCCGTGAGGTCAGGTCGAGAAACACCACGCCGGGCATCACGGACACGTCGTGGACCCGGTGGTTCTGCATTACGAGATCGGTATGCGCGAGCCGCAGCGTACAAAGAATAGGTGGGTTGTTCACGATGTCGTCAATTCAGGGTAAGAGGCGGCGTCACCGAGGGCATCTCCGAAATGGAGGCTCAGCAACGACGAAGGAGCGGCCGCACGCGCGGCTTCGGGTGCCGGCGACGGGGCGGGCGGCCGTGCGCTCGAGCGCCGTCCATCGCGTTCGAGCCACAGGCGCCGGCGGCGCAGCACCGGCGGCGCGAGCGGGACCCGCACGGCTGCGTGCACGGGCGCCTCGCCGACGATCACGTGCGCATTGCTTCCGCCGAGACCGAACGCGCTGACGCCGGCCACGCGGAGCCCCGGCAATGGCCACGCGGCACACTCGCGCGGAATGAAGAACGGCGAATGCGCCAGGTCGAAACGCGGGTTGGGCGTGTCGCAGAACAGCGTCGGCGGAACCAGCCCCTGCTCGACCGCCAGCACCGTCTTCGCGAGACCGGCGGCGCCAGCCGCGCTCAACAGATGGCCGAGATTGCTTTTCACGCTCGCGACCGCGCAGTAGCCGCGCTGGGTCGTGTCGTGCCGATAGGCATCGTTCAGCGCTTTCAACTCGATCGGATCGCCGATCTTCGTCGCCGTGCCGTGCGTCTCGACCATGCCGATCTCGTCCGGACGCCGCGCGGCCCGGGCCAGCGCCGCGCGAATCACGTCCTTCTGGGCGTCGGGGTTGGGCGTGGTCAGCCCCATCGTCCGGCCGTCGTTGTTGATCGCGCTCGCCTCGATGACCGCGCGGATCCGGTCGCCATCGGCCAGCGCGCGCGAGAGCTTCTTGAGCAGAAACACGGCGCAGCCCTCGCCCGGCACGAAGCCATCGGCGTTGCGATCGAAGGTCCGGCAGCGTCCCGTCGGCGACAGCGCGCCGGCGCGCGTGAACTGCACGTAAACTTCCTCGTCGAGAAGGACGTCGACGCCGCCGGCAAAGGCCAGCTCCGCGTCGCCTGACAGGATGGCCTGGCAGGCCTGATGCAGCGCGCTCAACGATGACGAGCATGCCGAATCGATGACCATGTTCGCGCCGCGCAGATCAAGGAAATGCGCCAGGTGGGCTGCGATGAAATTCTGGTCGCCGCCGAGCCCCGAATCGAGCCCCGCGTTCTCGACGCGCTGCCCGTACCGGCCCATCCGCGCGCCGACAAACACGCCCGTATTGCTGCGCCGCACGTCGGCCGGCTCCCGTCCCGAATCGGCAAGGCAGTTCAGCGCCACTTCCATGAACAGGCGAATCGCCGGGTCCAGCGTCAGCGCCTCCTCCTCGCCGAGACCAAAGTAGTCCGGGTCGAACGTCTCGATATCGTCGACGAAGCCGCCCCAGCGCGACACGCTGGAGCCGGGCGCGCCCGCCGGGTCGAACAGCGACGCGGTATCCCAGCGTCCCGCAGGTACCTCGGTGACGGCGCAACGGCCGTCGGCGAGCAGGCGCCAGAACGCATCGACATCGGGCGCGCCGGGCAAGCGCACGGCCAGCCCGACGACGGCCACCGCGTCCCGGTCCGGCGTGACGGACGCCGTTTGGTCCAACGCGGACATGGGCGAGGTATCAGGCATCGGCGCAGACTCGTCGCACGTGCTTCGCGTCGCCCCGACTACCGCCGACGGACTCGTCGCGGCGGGCGCCGCGTGAGCCGGCTGAGTCCGGTCGCCGGCGTCGCCGTGCGCTTCGTTCCGTGCGGCGATCCCCATCGAGGACAAATAGGCACTCAACGCATCGACCGTCGGATGTTCCAGCAGCAGGCCCGGTGCAAGCGGCTCACCGATGCATGCCTCGATATCCTCGACGAGCCGGCCCAGCATGATCGATTCGACGCCGAGTTCGGCAAAGCTCGCCGATGCCGGAATCCGCTCGATCGGCAGGCCGGTGCGTTTCGCGAGCACCTCCCGCAACCAGTCTGGAGCGAGCGCGCCGGATTCATGCACCGGCGATGCGGCGTCGGGCGGAACCGGAACGGATGTCTCCGCCGTGGCAGGCGCCTCCGCCACGAGGCCGGACGCGAGCAGCGCGGCATCGACAGGACAGTACCGGGCCGATCCCGACAGCGCGACAGTCCGCCACAGGACGTCGAATGCCTCGGCATCCGACAGTAGCGGCAGCCCCTGACGCTGCATCGCCGCCATCGCGGACGCATCGACCCGCGAATCCCGCCAGGCCGGCCAGGCGATCGACTTCAATTGCGGAAACCCGCGCCGCTGCCATTGTTCGGCCAGCCGGTCCATCGCGCGATTGGCGGCCGAGTAGTCGCCCACACCGGCGCCGACCGCGTCGACCACGGCCGAAATCGACGAGAACAGCACGATGAAATCGGGCTGCGCCGTCGCAACGCCGCGCAGCAGCGCGACCACGCCTCCGGCCTTCGGCGCGATCACGTCCGCGATCGCGTCGGCCGGCCGGTCGACGAGCGCGCCATGGCCGCGCGCGCTCACGCCGGCGCAATGAAACACGCCGCCGAGCCGGCCCAATTCGCGATCGATCGCCTTCAGCCAGTGCCTGACCGCCACCTCGTCCTCGACGCACGCGTAATGGACGACGACGCGCGCGCCTTGCCGTTCGAGCGCGCCGACGAGGGCGTCGGTCTCGGCCGTGCGGGTTCGGCCCAGCAGCGCGATGTGACGCGCGCCGCATCGCACCAGCTCGAGCGCGAGCCGCGCGCCGATGCCGCGCGTGCCGCCTGTTACTGCGTACGCGCGATCGGCGCGCGGCCGCCACGACGAGGGCGCACGTTCGACGGGCTGCCAAGCCGGCACGAGACGGCCGAGCGGCGAGAGACAGAGATCGCCCGCCGTCGGGCGCGCGACCTCGCCGGCCAGCATGGCCGTCAGCGCTTCGCATGCAGCGCGATCCTCGAGCGCGATCGGTCCCACGTCGACGACCGAGCATGTGGTCCCGCGGTGTTCCGCGGCGAGCGCATCGAGCAGGCCTGCCAGCTCCGCGCCGGAGCCGCTGCCCGGTTCGGCCGACGGACCATGCAGGCCGCTGACCACCTGCACGATCCGCAGCGGCGCGACGGCCGACCCGCGTGCGAGCGCCGCGCAGACCTCGAACGCGGGCTGCCAGGCGCCGCCGCCAGCTTCAAGGTCAGTCAGGATCAACACGGTCGTGGGCCGCTCGCGCATGCCGGCATCGGCTCCCTGCCGAACGTGCATGCGGCGCGGCGCGAGCCGGACCGCCAGTGCGTCCGCCAGCGCGCGCGTCGTCTGGCCGGCGATGCAGAGCACCGGGCCGTCGTCGTGCCCGCCGGCCGCCGCAGGCGGATCACCGGCAGGTCGCCACACGCGCTCCGCGAGCGGAACGGGTCGCGCCGGCGGCGCCACGCCATCGTCGACCGCGTCGATCCAGCAACGCATCCGCGTAAACGGATAGCCGGGAAGCGCGGTCCACGCCGCGGCCCGTGGCCAGTCGACGTGCTGGCCGGATACCCACGCGTGCGCGAGCGCGTCGAGCGGCAGGCTGGCATCGCACGACGCGGCCTGTGGCACGGCACGGCCGCGCACGCCTACGGCCTCGCCATCGGCGAACGCCCGCAGCAGCACGATCGCCGCGTCGATGCTGTCGCACGGCGCGGCCCAGCGCTCACGCAAGGGCTCACGGCCCAATTGCAGCGTGGCGGCAACCTGCGCCAGCGACGGCGTTTCCCGGTCACGGCGCGCGAGGAACGCCGCCAAGCGGCCCGCCATCAGCCGCAGCGCGTCGTTCGTGGCGGCCGACAGCACGAGCAGCCGAGGCCCCGCCGCGTAGGCGGCTGCCTGCGCCAGGTCCGGCGCGGCCTCCAGTACGACATGCGCATTGCTGCCACCGGCGCCGAATGCGCTGACGCCGGCACGCCACACCGGCCGACCATCGTCGATGCGCGGCAGCCACGGCTGCGGCGCCTGGGGAACGACGAAGCGCCGCCAGTCGATGTCGGGATTCCCGGCCGCCGCATGCAGCGACGGCGCCAGCGTCTTGTGACGCATCTGCAGCAATACCTTGGTCAGCCCGGCGATCCCGGCGGCGGCCTCGAGATGCCCGAGGTTCGACTTGATGGAACCGATCGCGAGCGGCGCGGGTGCCTGCGCAAGCGAGAACGCCGCGTCGAGCGCGCGCGTTTCGATCGGATCGCCGAGCGCCGTGCCGGTGCCATGGGCCTCGATATAGGACACGCTGTCGCCCGCAATGCCGGCGTCGTCGAGCGACGCGCGCACGAGCGCCGACTGCGCCTGCGGATTCGGCACCGTGTAGCCGTTGACCTTGCCGCCGTGGTTGACCGCGCACCCGAGTACCACACCGTGGATACGATCGCCCGCCCGCTGCGCGTCGTCGCGCAAGCGCAGGATCACGACGCCGGCGCCCTCGCCGGGGATAAAGCCGTCGCCGCCTAGCCCGAAGCTGCGGCAGCGCCGATCGCTCGCGGTCATCCCCATGCGCGCCTGTTGCACGAACTTGTTCGGATGCAGCGCGAGACTCGCGCTCCCAACGATTGCGAGCCGGATGCGACCTGCGCGCAGTGCTTCAATCGCGAGCTGCATCGCCGTCAGTGACGATGAGCACATCGTGTCGACGGTCAGACTCGGGCCGCGCAGATCGAGATGGTAGGAAATGCGATTGGCCATGCCGGCCGGCGTGGCGCCCGCATCAACGAGGCGCTCGGGCGTGCCGGCCTCGATACCGAGCAGCGGATAGTCGTTGTGCATCGCGCCGATGAACACGCCGACCTCGCCGTCGAACTCGGCGCGCAGCCGAGCCGGCGGAAAACATGCGTCCTCCAATGCGCGCCAGACGGTTTCGAGCAGCACGCGCTCCTGCGGATCCATCCGGTGCGCGTCGAGGGGGGCGATGCCGAACACGAACGGATCGAAGCCGGCCACGTCGTCCAGGAACGCGCCCTGCATCAGCAGCGCGTCACCGGGAACATCGCGGGCCCGTTGCGGCGGCAAGCCGCCGACCAGGTCAGCGCCAGCGACGAGCCGCTGCCACAGCGTGTCGACGTCGTCCGCGCCCGGGTATCGGCCGGCGAGGCCGATCACCGCGACCGCGCGGTCCGCGTGGGCCGTGCCGAATGGCACCGCCTGGGCGACGACGGGGGGGGCGACGGCACCGGAGGTCGGCGCGCCGATTTCGGCAAGGCGCGCCGCGACTGCCGCCAGATCGCGGCATTCATACAGCAAGGTGGCCGGCAGCGACGCAGCCGGCGCATGCCGTGATAGTTCCGCGATCACGTCGGTCGCGATGCGCGAATTCAGACCGTAACGTTCGAGTTCGACGTGGTCGTTCAAGGACGGCTCCGCGATCCCGCTCGCGTTGGCGAACGCAGCGCGCAAGCGCGTGCGCCAGTCCTGCCCCGGCGCGTCGGCTTCGGCAGGCGCCGACGCGGGCGCGGGCGCATTGAGCCAATACGCTTCGCGCGCAAACGGCGACGTCGGCAACGGCACCCGCGGCGGTACGGCGCTCCAGAATGCGCGCCATTCGATCGTGTGGCCGGCGAGCCAGTCCTGCAACGCGCCGCGAAACCCGGCGGCCTGCGTCACAACGCCGAATTTGTCGGCCGCCGCACACCCGACATGGACACGCGGGTCGCTGCTGCTGCGCAGGTACGCGCGCAGCAGTTCGATGGCTTCGTCGCGATCGGCCGCTTCGATCGCCAGCCGATATTCGCCATGGGCGCGGGCGAGTTGCGAAGTGCCGCACACACCCTCCCACGAATCGAAGTCGCGGGCAGTTTCGAGCGCAGCGAGCCAGGCATCGGCCAGCGCCTCGAGCCGCGCGACCGACGGAGCCGACAGCAGCATCACGCGCGGCCCCTGTGCCATGACGCGCGAGCGGGCCGGCGGCGCGGCCAGAATCACCTGCGCGCTGGCACCGGTACTCCCGATCGCGTTGATCAGCAGGTGCGGCCCCCCCCGCCGCGCAGGCAACGCAGTGAGGCCGCGAACCATGCGCACCGGCCCCGCGTCGATCTCGACGAGCGGCGAACTCGACGGCGCGACAAGGGTTGGCGCGAGCATTCCGTATTCGAGCTGGAGCAGGACCTTCGATATCTGCGACAGGCCGGACGCCGCCTCAAGATGGCCAATGTTCGGCTTGACCGTCCCGGCCAGCACGCCGTCCGCAAACACGCGCGCGAGTGCCTGCCACTCCGCCGCATCGGATACCGGGCCACCGGCGATCGCGCATTCGACGTAGTCGATCTCGCCGCTGTCGAGGTTCGCGCGACGCAGGACCGCGCGCAGTCCCGCCTCGATTGCCGCTTCGCTGGGGCTGCCATAGGCGGCGCGCGCGCCGGATTGTTCGAGATGGGTGCCGAGGATCTGCGCGAGGACCCGGTCCGCGTGCGCATCGGCTGCGTCGGCGCGGCGCAGCAGCAACGCGCCCGCCCCTTCGCCGATGACCCAGCCGGTGGTGTCGCCGTCGAACGCGCCGGCAGTCACGCGCGCCGCGACGAAGCCGAGTGCGCTCAGCGCGTCGATGTGCGACGGATGCGCGATCAGGTTGACCGCGCAAACGACGGCGCTGTCGCAGTCCCCGTTCGCCAGCGCGGTACAGGCGAGATGCAGCGCGCTGAGACCCGACGAGCACGCGGTGTCGATCGCGAGGCTGGGTCCGGTGAAGCCGAACACGGCCGAGATCCGGTGAGCGATTTCCGAACCGCTGGCCGTCATCGCGGCGACGCGGCCCGCGGCGCCCACACCGTATTGCCGGTAGTCCTGCCACAAATGGCCGACGAACACGCCGGTCCGCTCGCCCGCCTGTTGCAGCGAACGCGCGTCGTGCCCGGCCCGCTCGAGACACTCGCGCACGACTTCCAGCAGCAGTCGCGTTTGCGGGTCGAGCTGCGCGGCATCATTCGGCGCGATCGAGAATGCAAGCGCGTCGAAGCCGTCGATCCGGTCGAAAAAGCCGCCAGCCAGCCGGTGATGCGCGCCGATGCCGTGACGGCGCGGCGCCTCGCGCAGCGCGCGCTCGCCATTGCTGAGCAGCGCCCAGAATGCGTCGGGCGTCGCCGCGCCCGGATAACGCAATGCGTGGCCGACGATCGACACCGGCGCGCGCGACTGGCCCACGGCGTCATCCGCCATCCGCAGCGGCGCCGGGACTCCCGGTACGGACGCGTAGGCGACCGGCCCCAGCAGGAAGCTGTGCAGCACGGTCTGACCGGCGTGCAGTTGCAGGTTCGCCTGCACGTCTGCCGTGTTGAAGCTGCCGATCGGGCACAGTCCGAGGCCGCTCTCATGCTGGCCCAGCATCAGCAACTGGCCGATGTATCCGGCTTCGAGCAGCAGAAAGCGCTCGGCGTCCGGACCATAGAGCGGCGCGATCGCGCGCGGCTCGCCGACGAGGAACACCGCCATCGCGGCTCGGTCGCGCAGCGGCCGGTTGTAGACGAACTGCGCTTCGCGCGCGAACGTCGTGGCGCGGCCGACTCGCACGAGCGCCGTGGCCGCGCTGTCGAACCAGTAGTAGCCGGCATCGAAGCCGTCCACCCGCCCGACGTCGAGCCAAACATAGATCTGCACGCCGTAGGTGTCGCCCGCAGACGGATAGAGCCGCGCGTCACGCGTGCCGGTGCGCCGGCTCGCCAGCAAGCCGAGCAGCCGGCCCAATTGTGCTTTCGATACGACGCCGTCTGCGAGATCGCGCTGCGCGCCTCGCCAGGCGAACCACGGCTGCGGCAGGTCGACCGGCGGCAACGATGCGCGCGCCTGTCCGTCGAGATCCGCGCGGCGATTGAGGCCGGCATCGAGGAACGCCTGCTTTGCGACGGGATCGAGCACGTCAACGCGCTCGTGGTCCGCCGGCCGGGCCGGCTGTGGCTGCGGCGTCGCGACCACCTGACGGGGCGATGCCTGCGCCGAGGGGCCCGCGCCGGCCAGATGCGACTGAAGCATCCGGGCGATGCCGGCCACGCTCGGGTCGCGCGTCAGCCATTCGACCTGCAGGCGCACGCCGTAGTCGGCGCGCAACGCGCCGCTGACCTGAACCATCGTGAACGAGGTCGCGCCCTGTTCCCACAGTTCGCGAGCCGGGTCCGGTTCGCGTCCGAGAAAGCGCGCGAACAGCTGGCCCAGTTTGCCGGTCAGGGCGGCGAGGTCGGGCGCCGCGGCGGCCTCGCTGGACGGCGCGCAGACCGCGATGGTCGGCTTCGCGGCCTCGTGGCCCCTTTGATTCTTACATGCCGGGGGGGCGGCGCCGGCTCCTGCATCTGCCCTTGCCGCAGCGACGCTTCCCGCTTCGGCCGCGACGCGCGCCTGCGTCCCGCTCTCCGGCAACGGCCACGGCAGCGCCTGACGATCGAGCTTGCCGTTGCCGGTCGCGGGAAAGCCGCGCATCACATGGATGAAATTCGGCACCATGCTCGCCGGCAGTGCCGACTGACTGAACGTGCGCAACGCACCCGGATCGAGTTCCGATTCGCTGTCGACATAGGCGACGATCTTCGCGTCGCCGGACGGATCCTGCCGCACCACCACGACCGCCTCTCGCACGCGCGGATACTGGCGCAGCGCATGCTCGATCTCCTCGAGCTCGATGCGTACGCCGCGCACCTTGACCTGACGGTCCACGCGGCCGCAGAACGACATACTGCCGTCCGGATAGAACGACGCGCGATCGCCGGTGCGATACATCCGCGCCGTCGGATCAGCCACGAACGGATCGCGCACGAAGCGCTCGGCGGTCAGTTCCGGCCGGCGGTAATAGCCGAGGCTCAAAACCTCGCCGCCGATAAAGAGCTCGCCCTCGACGCCGTGCCCGCACGGCTGTCCTGCCTCATCGAGGATGTAGTAGCGCGCGTTGTCGATCGGTCGTCCGTACGGAATGCTGCGCCAGTCGGGGTCGATCTCGCCGACTTCGTGGAAGTTGGACCAGACCGTCGCCTCGGTTGCGCCGCCGAGCGAAACGAGGCGCGCGCGCGGAAACGCGGCGGCCAGCACGGGTGGCAAGGACAGCGGCGTATAGTCACCGCTCAGGAAGACGAGGCGCAGCGCGTCGCGCGCGGCGCCGACCGGCAGATCGTCGAAATGGCGGCTGACCTGATCGAGCGTGGTCGGCGCCGAATTCCAGAACGTCACCGGATAGTCGGTCAGGATCGCCGCCAGCAGCGCCGGGTCACGCTGCTCGGACTCGCTGGCAAGATACAGCGCCGCGCCGTAGCCGAGCAGGCCCAGTATGTCGAACACCGAAAGATCGAAGCCCAGCGAGGTCACACAGATACCGAGGTCGTCGCTGCCGAAGCGGTACCGGCGCTGGCACCAATCGAGCAGGTTCAGCAGCGGCCGGTGACTGACCGCCACCCCCTTGGGCTCGCCCGTGCTGCCCGACGTGAAGATCACATAGGCCAGCGAATCGACATCGTTGATCACGTCGAGATTGCGATCGTCTTCGGAGCCATGAGGCAACGCGTCGACGGCCACGCAGCAAACCTGATCCGGCAGCGTCGCATCGGCGGGGCGCGTCGACAGGACGAGCGCGAGCCGGCAGTCGGCCACCTCGATCATGCGTGCCGCGCGCGCGGCCGGCAGCGAAGGCTCGACCGGCACATAGGCGGCACCGGCCTTGAGCACGCCGAGCGTTGCGGCGATCAACGCCGGCGTGCGCGGTATCGAGATGGCGACCGTCGTGCCGGGACCGGCGCCCAGTTCGCGCAAACGGCGCGCGATCGCGTTGGCCCGCCGATTGACCTGCCCGAACGTCCAAGGCTCGCCGTCGCGCCAGTACACGGCGGGCGCATCGGGCCGCGCAGCCGCGGCCCGCTCGAATGCGAGGTGGACCGGCCGCAACGGCGCAGCCGGCAGCGCCGTCGCCCCGCCAAGCACCTGCGGATCGGCCAGCCAATGCGCGAGCGCCGCGCGATAACGCTCGAACGCACGCCGCGCGGCGTCGGGCGCGAAATCACTTTCGCGGCAATCCCAGCCGATCAGCAGGCGATCGTTGACCGACAGCCCTACCGCATCGACCGAAATGCCGGGCGTCGCGGTACGCCAGCGCAGTGTGTTCGCCACGCGTTCGTCAACGCGGCCCCAGTCGACGATGCCCGTATAGACGACCGGCAGTGCAAGGGACTCGCCCGTCTGCGCATTGCGCACCGACAGCGCGCCGAGACCTTCGATGCCGCCGTGGGCGAGATCGTCGGCGCGGCGTTGCCGGATCGCCCGCGCCAGTTCCGGCAGCGGCGCGCGCAAATCGATCGCATCGGGTTGCGCACCGTCCGAAAAGCTCAGCCATGCCATCTGCGACGCCTCGCCAGGGCGAACACCATCGTCCTGCGGCCGGCAGCACACCACCGGCAGCGTAAACGGTCGCGACGCCTCGGGCCGCCACGCCATGGCCATTGCCGCCACGAGCACGTCATCCGCATCGACTCGGGCCTCGCGGCACGCGTCGAGGAATGCGCCGTAGCCGTCGAACGCGGCCTCGATGCGCGTCCAGGGCGACCGCGCGGTGGCGCCCGAGAGCCGGTCCGGTCCCGCCGTGAGCGCGGGCATCCTCGTCGGCCAATATCCGTCACGCATCGTGACGCCCGGCCATGCCACCTCCGCGGCGGCGGCGCGAACGGACGCGCCAGTGCCGCCGCACAACCGGGCGGCAAGCGACGCCACGAGCCCGTGGATGCTGCTGGCATCGAGCATCAGCAGGTCGAAACAGACGTACAGCACGGCGCCGCCGGACGGCGTCGCCAACAGATGGGCCTGCTGCAGCGGCCAACGACCGGGCGGGAACGGAAGCGTCAGCAGGGTCCGCTCCAGGGCCTCGCCGTGCCGCGTCAGCGCCGCCTCGGCAACCTCGGTGACGCCGAGCCCCGCGACGACATCGCTCGCCGCATGGATTCGCACGCCCCCATCGGTTCCGACCTGGCTGCGCAGCGCGGGCGTCGCGGCGACGAGTTCACGCCAGGCCGCTTCCACGCGCGCGCGATCGAAGCCGCTCGCGTCGAACGAAAACACCGCGCAGCACGGCTCGGCGTCAAGCGCGGCGCTGCGCTCGACGAAATACGCCTGCTGCAGCCGGTTCAGTGCGGCGCCCGCCGACGCGCTCGCGCCGACCGCGCTCAATCGCGCGAGCAGCCGGTCGAGACACAGGCCGGCCGCCCCCGGCGGAAGCATCGCGTCGGCCACGTCCCAATGCAGTCGCAGCGCGCCGTCCGCTTCCCACATCTGGTGCTCGAGCGCCACGCCCGAGGTCTGGCAGCTGGCGGCGCGCGTGCGCAGCGCGGCCTGCGCGTCCACCTCGATGCCGAGCAGGCTCGTGAATACCACTGGCAGGCCGCGCGCCGGCGCCGACGCTGGGCTTTCGCGTAGCGCGAGCACGGCCGGGACCGCGCCGTGCGCGAGATGGGCCCACACCTCGCGATGCAGCCGCACGGAAAACGCGTCGACGGATTCGTGCACATCCCGCGCGACTGGAACGATCATGCTCGACGTATAAGGGCCGATCACGTCCTGCGCTGCCAGCGGCAGGCGCGATCGCTCGCTCGTCGTCATCACGAACGAGGCGGACCCGGCGCGATCGATCTCCAGCACGACCTCGGCGAACGCGGCAAAGACCAGCGACGTCGGGGAAATGCCGAGCCGCTCGGCCTCACGCTTCAGACGCTGCCAAATGGCCGGCGACAGCTCGGCCTCGATACTTCGACGTGCGAATGGAGCCGGGCTGCCGGATGCGGCGCGCCGTTCGGCCAGCGCCGTCGTGACCTGCCGCACGAACGGTCCGGGCGGCGCATCGGCGAGCACCCCTCGCCAATAGTCGAGCGAAACCCGCGGCAATGGTCCGCCGAGCAGATTCGCGCACTCGGCGGGAGTGACGGCCGGGGCCTGCAGCACGCACCCTGTTGCCAGGCTCAGCCATTGCCGCAGCAGCAGTTGCAAACCGAAGCCGTCGAGCACGATCGCGTCAAGACTCATCTGCAGCGAGACCCGTCCCGGCGAGCTGACGATCGCGACCGCTACCGGGCGCGCCGGCATCCGGTCGGCCCGCGCCCACCATGCGTCGCGCCGCGCGGCGAGCGCGCCGTCATGCGCGTCGTCCGCAACACGGTCCACCTCCAGCGGCACGTCAGCGCCCGGCACCAGCGTACCATCGTCCGCCAGCCGGACCGACAGCATCGACTGCAGGGCGACGAGCCGCGTCCAGCCGCTGGCCAGCGCATCTGCATCGATACCGGTCACGTCGAACTCGCGATAGAGATGGCAGCCGGCCGGATCCGCGCTGTAGTCGGGGTCGGCGGTAACGAGAAACGCCTGTTGCAGCGGCAGCAGCGGCATCCCGGCCCCGCTGCCAGGGGCGTCGGGCGTTGACGCGGACGCGCGGGCGGTGTCATCGCGCCGCGCGCTTGCGATCTCATCGGCCAGTGCGGCCAGCGTCATCCCCGCGCCGAGATCGTCGACCGACACCGGCGCACCGAAACGCGCCTGCACCTCGAGTACGAAGCGCGTGGCCGCGAGCGAGCCGAGCCCTTGGGCAACGAGGCTCGCGTCGACGCTGAACTGCGTCCCGGGGCTGCACGATCGAAGGATGTCCTGCAGCGTATCCAACACGTCGAGCGAATTGTTCATTCCTGGAACCTTGTGAAATCGTGCCGCCGCGCGGCGGGCGTGTACGGTGAACCGGTCGGGGCCGACCAGGCTGGTCAGCGACCGACGGCCGCGGCGAGCCTTGCGCGCGCTGGCCGCCGGAAAGGCCCGTTATCTAGTGCGGGTCATGACCACGTTGAAAGGACAGCACGCGGGCCAGATCGGCCGGATCGCCGCGCATGCCGTCGAGATGGACGGCGCCAGGTATTGCGACGAGCTCCGCGCCGAGCAGGCCGGCGAGCGTGCGTGACCCCTCCGGATGCGTCGTCGTGTCGTGCTCGCCATACCCGACGAGACAGGGCGCGGTGATCCGCGCCAGATACGGACGGCAGTCCGTCGACATGATCGGGTGGTTCATCCGGCAGTACCGTTCGAGCAGCGCGTCATTCGCGAACGGATACAGCACGAGCGGCGCGAGATCCGGATCGGACAGGCGCGCCATGAAACCCACCAGCACGCCGCGCAACGCCTGCGCAGAGACCTGGTTCGACGTCACCATCTCCATCAGCGCCTGCAGGTTGCGCTGGTGCTCGGTCTTGGGCGCGTCGGCGCCCAGATCGAGATCGCCGAACCACAACGTCAACGTGCGCGCTCGCCGCGGATAGCGCGCGGCGAACGCGAGCGCGAGCATCGCGCCTCCGCAGATGCCGACGACGTGCGCGTCGCCCCATCCCGCGTGGTCGAGCACCGCCGCCGCATCGCCGACCTGGTCGTCGATCGCGAGCCCGTCGACACGCCGATCGAGCGAACCGAACATGCCGCGCGTCTCCCAACTGGCGACCGGCCGCGTCGCGCCGAGCCCCCGCAGCCAGCCCGCGGTCAGCTCGGCCGGCATGCCCGGCGCGCCGATCAGCAGTACCGGATGCACCGGATTCAACTGCCCGGCATGGACGACCGGCAACGGCACGCCGTCGGCCGCACTGACGTTGTGGCGGATCACCACGCCCTCGAGCCCGCGCGCGCGCGCGGCCGCGAGCGCGTCGGAAGGCGAGCGGCCGGCATCCGGCAGCGGGCCGGCCCCGGCGAGCACGCGCACCGCGGCCTGCCCGAGGGCGTCCGGCATCGAATCGGGCGCGATGCGCCGCGGCGGGCGCATGCCGGCCGCGGCGAACAGCGCCTCGATTGCGTCGGGCGCGTCAGCGGGAATCCCGAGCGGAACGGGAAGCTGCCGCTCGAGCGGGACGAGTCGCAACACGGCGTCGGCCAGATTCATCGCGCGTCTGGGAACTTGAAGCCGCGCGTGGTCTCGGTGACGAGCCGGTTGTGTCCGTATTCGTCTCGTCCCGCGACGAGCGCCGCGCCGTAACGGTCGAGCTTGATGCTGCCGCCGTACTCCTCGATCGCATCGGTATCGGGATAGATCCGCACGCAGGTCGGCACGTAACGCGCCGCGAAGCCGAGTCGCATCTTCTTCGTGTTGCCGACGTGCGGATGCGATGCATGCATCAGCGTCGACCAGAACATCACCGACTCGCCCGCCCGCAACTCGATCGACACGGCCTTCTCGACCTCCGGCTGCCAGTCAGGGTCGATCTGCAGCTCGCGGTAGTCATAGCCGAAGAAGCCGCGCCGCACACCGCCGTCCTTCTCCATCGCATTGATCCGGCCGGGGTTGTAGCGCATCTCCTTCGTCTCGTCGTAAAACATCTGCGTATGCGTGCCCGGAATGAACTGCAGGCAGCCCATCTCGATGCTGGCCTCGGTGAACGCGGTCCACACCGTGATCGTGCCGCCGAACTCCCGGTTCTGCGGCCAGACGATCTGCGGCGTGCCGGACGCATTCGCAAAGGTATCGGCCTGATGCCAGTCGGTCCCCTCGTCACCGGGATATTTCGGGAAAAACTCGCTGCGCCAGCACAGCACGTCCGGCCCGAGAATCGACGTGACGCGGCCGACGATTTCGGGGGCGAACACGTGTTCGGCGAGCATCCGGGAATCGAGATGCCGATCGTAATTCGCGATGTTCGTATTGCCGGACAGGCTGTCGAGATCGTAGACGGCGGCGGAGCGGTCCATGAGGCGCAGGCGTTCGGCCTTCCACAACGCGTCCATCTGTTCGGGTTCGTAGACCTTGATCGGCGCGATGAAGCCGTTGGCCTTGAACGAGGCGACTTCCTCGTCCGTCAGTCGGGGGAGCGTCGAAACCGTCATTTAGGTGTTCTCCAGTTGCTGCGGGTGGCGTTTCGATTCGCGGTTGACGATGGCCGCGATGTTCGTGATCGAACAGTCGCCGTCAAACTCGACGCCGGTAAGCTGCAGCCCGAAACGGGCGTTCAGTTGAAGGATGATTCGGCTGATCGACAGCGACGTCGCGCCCTGGTCGAACAGATCCACGTCCCACGACAGCCCGGGGTCGTCGAGCGCCTCGCCGCAGATGCCGGCGACCACCGCGGCGATCGAGCCCGTCGGTCGGCCTTGTCGCGCCGATTCGGTCTGACTGAGTGTTTCCAGTGTTTTCATGAGTGCTTGCCCGTTACGTTTTCCGTTGGAAGTCAGAGGGATGGCAGGAACTCCGATTAGGCGCGCCGGCACCATCTGCGGCGGCAGTCGTCTTGCCGCCTCGGCCATCAGCGCGGCGGCGGAGTGATTTCGCGAATCGGGCACGTAGAACGCGAGCAGACGCCGGTCGTCGTCACCCAGGTCCTGGACGACGACGACGCAGGACTCGATGCCGTCGATCAGACCGAGCTGATACTCGACCTCGCGAAGTTCGATCCGGAAGCCGCGGAGCTTGATCTGGTCGTCGCCGCGCCCTACATAGCAGAGTTCTCCGTCGATGCGGCAGCCGAGATCGCCGCTGCGGTACGCGCGCACGAGCGCGCCGCCGGGGCCGAGCGGCAGCATCACGAACCGTTCGGCGTCGAGTGCCGGGCGCCGTAGATAGCCGCGCGCGACACCGGCGCCCGTCACGACGATTTCGCCCGTCTCGCCCGGCGGCGTCGCCCGGCCCGCGGCGTCGAGCAGATGCACGTCGAGATCGTCGAGCGGCGCACCGATCGGCGTCGCTTGTTCGTGGACGAGGTCGGCGCAAGACAGCGCGCGATAGGTCACGTGAACCGTCGTCTCGGTGATCCCGTACATGTTGACGAGCCGCGGCGCGTCGTCGCCGTAGTGTTCGAACCAGCGCCGTAGATGGCTCGCCTCGAGACGCTCGCCACCCATCACGATATGGCGCAGCGCGGGAAACCGGCGTCCCGCCGCGATCGCCGCCCGTGTGAAGTGACTGAATGCGGTCGGCGTGAGCGACAGCATCGTGACGCCGGCTGACTCGACCAGCCCGGCGAAGCGTCCGGGCGCCTCGGCCACCGCGGACGGCACGATCACCAGCGTGCCGCCGTGCAGCAGCGCGCCCCAGATTTCCCACACGGAAAAATCAAAGCTGACCGAGTGAAACAGCGTCCAGACATCGTCGGCACCAAAACGGAAGTGGCGCCCGCTCGCACGAAACAGCCGCGTCACGTTTCCGTGCTCGACGACGACACCCTTCGGCTGTCCGGTGGAGCCCGACGTGTAGATCACGTAGGCGCTGTCGCGGGGTGTGACCTCCACGCCGGCCCGAGCCGGCCCGGACGACGCGGCGAGGTCGGCCACGACGCGTTGCGCGCCTCCCGGGACCGGCCGGGTGTCGCCCGCTTTCACGACGACGCCGGCCAGGCGCGCGTCGTCGACGAGATAGCGCAGCCGTGCGTCGGGATACCGCGGGTCGAGCGGGACGTAAGTGGCGCCCGCCTTGAGGATGCCGAGCATGCCGACGATCAGCTCGCAGTTGCGCTCGACATACAGGCCGATCAGCGCGCCCCGCCCGGTGGCGACGCCAGCCAGTCCGCGCGCGACCGCGCTCGCGCACGCATCGAGTTCGCGATAGGTCAGGCGCACGCCGTCGAATTCGAGCGCGATGCGCTCCGGCGTCGCGGCGGCCTGCCGCTCGAACAACGTATGCAGGCCGGCGGCTTCGGAAGGAGACGATTTCAGGACGTCCATGCTTGTCTCGACAGTTGATGTTCGGCGCGCGCCATAAGCTCCTCCGCGAGCGCGTCCACGTGGCGGCTCGCGCGGCTCTCGAACGCGCCGCCGCGCGCAAATGCGTTGAATGCGCCCATCGCCGGGCCGCTGTGGATCTGGAAATTGGCGCGCTCTGCCTCGACGCCGTCGATCGCCGATTCGATCGAGCGCGAGAAGTACCATTTGAATACGCGTGCCATGCGCGCCTTCGCATCCATCTCCAGGCGGGCCAGCTCGGCCGGCCGGTGCCGCGCGAGCCGTTCGCGCGTGAGATCCCAGATCACGTCGAGCGACATGCCCATGAAGCGCTCGAAGCCGTCCCGCGTGCGCGCCGGGAGCGCGGCGATGCTGTCGTGGGTCCGGTAGGCGAGATACAGTTGGTTCGCGCGGGCCGGAAAGAGCGTGCCGCGCCGGACCACCTGCACGCGCGCGCCGGTGACGAACAAGTCGCCCGCGGGTGCGTAGGCGGTGTCATGCAGCGCGAGTTCCGCGAGCATGTCCTTCACCAGGTCCGAGGTGCCCGCTTCCGGCGAGCACTGGTTCACGGACCCGACCAGCACGAATTCCGCCCCCAACACGAATGCCGCGGCAATCGATTCCGGCGTGCCGAGCCCACCCGCCGCCCCGACCCCGGTCACCGCGTCGAGCGGGGCCCGCGCCGTCATCGCGTCGCGCAGCCGCACGATCGCCGGCAGCAGCGCCAGCGCCACGCCGCCGTCGGTATGGCCGCCCGAGTCGGACTCGACGCACAGCTCCGTCGCAACGGGCAGACGCCGTGCCGCCTCGATCTCCGTCGCATCGAGCCGGCCCGCCTCATGCAGCCGCGTCAACAGCGCCTCGCTCGGCGCAGCGAGAAATGCGCTAGCAACCTCGGCGCGGGACACCTTGGCGAACACCTGGTTCGGCGCATGCGCGCGTCCGTTGCGGATCGACGCGCCACGGAAGCGAAATTCGACGATGGGCGCGCTCACCTGCATGAACGCCGACGCCTCGATATGGCGCACGCCATGCTTTAGATACAGATCGACCGTATGTTGCTCGAGCGTCGGGCGCTCGGGCGACGCCAGCAGATTCATGCCGAATGGATGCGCGTCGCCCAGCATGCCGCGTAGCTCGACGATCGCGCGCTCGACCTCGTCGAGCGGCAGGCCGCCCGCGCCGAAGAAGCCGAGCAGGCCGGCGCGCGCGGCGCGCACGACCATCTCGACCGACGCGATGCCGCGATACATCGAACCGGTCACGTAGGGGAGACGCACTTGATGCCGCTCGCAAAATGCGCGGCCGAGTCGTGCCCCGCTCCGTGACGGGACCCCGGCCATGCGCCCACCGTCCGCCGGCGCGCCCACGAAGGCCGAGGGCCCGACCGCGGCCTGCTGCGCTGCCTTCGCGTCGCGCGCGACAGTGCACACGGATCCAAGCGCCTCGTTCCAGAGCTTCGACATGGCCTGGCCCGGACCGATCTGCCGCGCGGTCATGACGCCGCACCGGCGCAGCATCGTCAGCCCATCCCACCACCGGACGCTGCTTGCCATCTGTCTCGCGAGCAGCGTCCGGACATCGCCCTGCGGATACAGCTCACCCGTCACGTTGGCCACGACAGGCGTGCGCGGCGCCCGCATCGGCGTGTTCGTCAAGACCGCCGCGAAGCGGTCGGCGGCCTCGAGCATGTGACGGGAATGGAACGCGGCGCTGACGGCGAGCGGAATCACGTTCGCCGCGCGCGTCTTGCGCAGATGCGCCGCCAGAGCCGACACGCCTGCGGCGTCACCGGATACGACCAGTTGCGTCGGCGAATTGATGTTGGCGATCTCGAGGCTGTCCGTACAGCCAGCGCGCGTCATCTCGGCCTGCAACGCGTCTTGATCGAGCCCGAGCACGGCGGCCATCGCCCCGCCCTCGACCTCGCCCATCAGACGGCCACGCTCGGCCACGAGACGGAGCCCCGTTTCGAAATCGAAGCAGCCTGCTGCGTGCAGCGCATTGAACTCGCCGAGACTGTGGCCGGCGTAGTAGTCCGGCGACGCGCCGTTCTCGCGTTCCCGGTAGGCGCTCAACGCATTGACCACGAATAGCGCGGGCTGCGTGAATGCCGTCCGCTTCAACAACTGGCCGGCGTCTTCGAGACACAACGCCTCGATCGAATAGCCAAGAATCGCATCGGCCTTCGCGACGTACTCGGGATACGCCGCGAACAGCTCGCGTCCGCCCATGCCCTTGAACTGGGCGCCCTGACCGGGAAACAACCATGCAACCGGTTCCTGCTTTCGCCTATCCATTCGACATCCTTACTGTGTCGCCAACTTGCCGGGACGACCCGGCAGCGCGCCCGCCCCTGGTTCAAAGCGTTCCCACAGCCCGTCGAGCACGCGGCCGGGGCCGATCTGCATGGCCTCGGTCACGCCCCGGTCGTGCAGGAACTGCATCGTGTCAACCCATCTCACCGGCCGCACGATCTGTGTTTCGAGCACCTCGCGCACGGTGCCAGGTCGGTATACGTGGCCGGTAGCGCTCGATACGGTCGGCCATTTCGGATCGGCCAGTTCGAATTCACGGAGCATGTCCCTGAAGCGCGCGGCGGCATGCTCCGCGTATCGCGAGTGGAACGCGCCACCTACATGAAGATGAACAGTGCGCGCCAGCTCACGCTCGACCAGCACTGCGTCGAGCGTGGCGATACTCGCGTCGGGACCGGCGAGCACGGTCTGGGTCGGCAGGTTATAGTTGGCGACGTCGAGCCCCGTCAGGCCGAGTTCGTCGATCACGCCCAGCAATTGCTCGAGATCGGGGCCGATCACGGCGAGCATCGACCCGTTTCCCGCCGGCGCCATGCAGCGCGCGCGGCACTGCACGATCCGCAGCCCCGTTTCGAAATCGAAGCAGCCGGCAGCGAACAGCGCGCTGAACTCACCGAGGCTGTGTCCGGCAAGGAAGGCCGGCCACGGCTCGCGACGGCGTCTTTCCAGAAACATGAGCGCATTCACGACATACAGCGCCGGCTGGCAGTATTCAGTGGTCGAGAGGCGCTCGTCGGGATCCTCGACGCACAATTCGCGGATCGAATATCCGAGAATCCGGTCCGCCTTGGTGACCAAGCCCGGGAACAGATCGAACACCTGCGCGCCCATTCCACGCCGTTGCGTGCCCTGCCCCGGAAACAGCCACGCGCGGCTCATGTCCGCACCTCCGCCGCACGCGCGCCGTCGTCGGCCAATCCGCGCGCCGTCGCAACCTCCCACGGATAGCGCCGGCTGCGTGCGAACTCGGTCAGGCGCTGCACGACGTCGGTCGACGCCAGGATCGTTTCCAGTTCGTCCAGCGCGCTGTCTAGCGTGACGTCGTCGATCGCGCTGAGGCGTCCCAGATAGCGCTTCGCGCGGCCGATACCTTCCGGCGCGACCATCCGCAGGCGCTGCAACAGCTTCGGCAGCGCGTCGTCGGCCAGCGTGTCGGCAAGCCCGCATGCTTTCGCGGCCTCGGCGTCGATCGGCAAGGTCGTCAACGTCATCCGCCGACATGCCTGAAAACCGATCCGCCGAATCAGAAACGGGGCGATCAGGCACGGCACCAGCCCCCACAGAATCTCGGGCAAGCTGAACACGCTGCGCGGCGTCGCGATGACATAGTCGCTGGCCGCCGCGAGACCGACACCGCCGCCACTCGCCTTGCCGTCGACGATGCTGACGACCACGACATCCGCCTCGGTCATGTGCCGCAGCAGTTCGAGAAAGCGCTGACCACCCGAGCCTCTGACCGCATGGCCCGTCGCCGCCGCCTCGAGATCCATGCCGCTGCTGAAGTGGCCTCCCGAGCCTTCGATGATCAGCGCGTGCGCGGCCGGGTCCGCTTCGCACGCGTACAGCGCGTCGTGCAACGCATCGACAATCCGCGGCGACAGCTTGTTCTGGCTGGCGGCGGCGTTAAGCACGAAACGGTGCCAGCCAGGCCCACGCTCAGTCAGAACTTCGTGGTTTTGCATATTCAGGCCCACCGGTATTCGCGATGAAAATTACGGATGCCTGCCAGCACGAGCAGGCCGCTGCCGTCGAAGTGAGACTTCATGATGTGCGCGTAAGACGACAGGTCTGGTTGGAGGTCCTGCACGCCGCACATCCTTTGCAGGCTCAGGTCGCTGATCCGCTCGTAATCGTCCATCCCGAGCGCGAGCCGGTCCGCGATCGCGCGCGACAAGCCGCCCTCGCGGAAGCGCCGGATGCCTTGAGGCTGGACCACGCCGCTGTAGAACTCGGACGCGCATCCCGATCCGTACGAGAACAGGCCGATGCGTCGCGCGACCGTCTCGTCGACGTGTTCGAGCAGCGAGCACAGCGCCAGATAGAGCGCCGCAGAGTAAACATTGCCAACCATCTGGCAGACCCGGATCGACGGCTCGACTCGCGACGCGAAATCGGCATCGATGTCGGCCGCAGTCCAGCCGCCGACGCGACTCAGCAGGCGGCGATGCGCCGACTTGACCATCCCGGCGAAAGGCGTATGTAGCACGAGATAGCGGAACGAACCGGCCAGATCGACGCCCTCGACCCGTTCGCAGTAATGTCGGTAGCTGGCCTCGAGACAGGTCATGTAGGACAGGATCGACAGATCGCTGTCGCCGGCCTCGAGGTCGGGTCGCGGGCGCAAGGTGTCCATCACCTCGAAGCTGTGATAGCCATTCGCGCCGAAATCGACGGCGAGTATCTCGGGCTGGTTGCTGACGAGCATCGCGACCGCGCCGGCGCCCTGCGACGGCTCCCAGTAGGTGTTGCGCGCCGCGATGCTCGACGCGTCCGCGGCGATCACGAGCGCCTTCACATCGCGACGCGGGCTCGCTTTCACAAACGACAGCGCCATCTGCAACGCCGCCGTGCCGCCATAGCACGCATGCTTGACCTCGAATGAACGGCAGCGCCGCGAGAGCCCCAGATAGTGCGCAATATACGTGCTGATCGGTTTGCCGAAATCCAGCCCCGACTCCGTACCGACGATCACGAGTTCGATCGCGTCGCGTTGCTCGGGCGACAATGCCTCGATCAGCGGCTTGGCCGCATTGACGCCGTTGGTCACCGGGTCCTCGATCGGCAGATTCACCGACTTGCGCGCCATCAGCAGATTCGACATGCGCGCCGCATCGAGCCCTCGCGCCTCGAAAAGCTCCGCGACGCCGAGCGACATGCGTCCGACGTACGCGTGAATCGCCTCAATTCCTACAGTCATACATGCTCCACCGCGCTGTGGTCACTTCCCACGCTTGAAAATTAGGTATGCGAATTTTCAACAACATTGATATTTCGACTGTTGAAATCTTCCACATCACGATTTTTCCATCCGGACAGGCCCCAGCAGCCCCCCCCCCCCGCAGCTACGCCTCAGGAGATCGTCGCCGCCTTTGTACGCCGCGCCGATTGCGGCGCCCCCATCCATTCAGTGCCGCGATCCGGTATCTCCCCGCCCACCTGCGTCATACGCGTATCGGGCCACTCGATGCGGGTCAAGTCGATCTCCGCATCCCCGCCGATGCGCAGGGCCAGCGACTCGACGTGTCGGTCATGGGTCACGTGCTGGGCCAGCCGCCACGGCCCGGCCGCGGCTGCCGGCGCAGCGCGCAGGCGCGGCGCCGCCTCGAGTTCGAACGCAAGCTCGCAAAACGGCAGGTGAAGGCCCATTCCGACGCCCTTCGCGACGGCCTCCTTCAAGGTCCAAAGCCGGACAAACTCGGCATCGCGACCGGGCGCGTCGAGTCGAGCGACGCGAGCCCGCTCCGACGGAGCGAGACACGCATCCATGACGACGTGGCCCGGGTTGCGTCGAAGCGCCTCCACATCGACGCCGCACGGAATCGTGCCGCTGACGACACAGGTCACGCGCGTCTCGCAATGCGAGAGGTTGAAGCGCGGACGGCATCGAAACCGCTCATCCAGTTCGGGACGGCCGTATCGGCCCGTCGAGAAACGCCACTCGCGGGGCCCGTAAGACGGGTCGGCGTGGCTCAGCGCCCGACGTAGCAAACCATGCGCCGCCAGATAGGCGCGCCGATCTCGCTCGAACACGAAACGCCCGGCACGCGCCATCTCGTCGTCGTCGCATGACGCAGCTAGCGCCTCGAATCCACTCGCCCCGAGCGCGTCGATCGACGCGCTCCACCAGGCGACCACGTGTCGGCTCGAGGTCATGCACGACGGGTATCGATAATCAGCGTGCTCTTCATCGGATTCCCCGCGTCGGCCTCGATGCGCGCGGCCGCGTCAAGGCCCGCAAAGGCCCCGGAGCACGCATCGGCAACCACGCCCGCCTCGATCGTGGCGACGCCGTTCTCGAATACGCCGTCGTGACGCAAGACCAGCGCGCCCTGCAAGCCGCCGCTGGCGACCGTGGTCGTCTCGAATCCGCTGAACAGCGCCCTCGACGGTGTCAGATAGACGAGCGAATACGTGACGCTGGATACCGCGTCGAATCCGCCTTCGTACTGGTAAGTGACGACCGCACTGGTCATCTTGCGGCCGTCGCCGAATTCCGACAGGGTCTGTTCCACCCAGTTCAGCATAGTCCGAACCACGACTAACTGTTCGTTCATGTTGGCACCTTGTTAAACAACGCCCGGCGTTGCTCGATCTATTTCAAAAAGACGAAAACAACTCTTCGGTGAACGACACCCGAATTCGAATGCTCGGTCGTTCCCGCGTCAAAACGGAGCAATTCTCCGACACACAACACTCCACAGCCAAATAACTTTTTATTATCTTGATGCGCTTTCAAATCAACAGATCGGAATGTTATCACTGATACGCCACACGGAATTTTTCGTCGATATTTTTTATCACCCCCTCGCATCAAAGTAATTCGTTATGCTAGCATCCGACCTGTTTAGTCATGCATGAATAGCTCACGCAATACATGGACACTGATCGACACCCCTAACGGAAGGGAGTGAATCGATCTGAACCATAGCGCAATCGCGGGTGTTTTCTAGCTATTTTCAAACACAAAGAGACCCAAGAGAGCTGTTTCAAAAAGACCGAACCAATGTTTCAAAAAGACTGGCATCTCAATTTTTGCCATTGATATGCCAGTTTCAAAAAGACTGATTGAGTTTCAAAAAGACTGTTTGAGTTTCAAAAAGACCACCATTCAATTCTCAAAGGAATGCTGCGTCTGTTTCAAAAAGACCCTGAATAGGCGATTAACTTTTTTTCGGCTGACCGCACACCGCCTCGATTAAGATAGGCGGATCGGTCAGTTGGGCGGTCCAGTCATGGATGATCAACTGTGGGCAAGAATCGAAGCACTGTTACCTCCACCGAAGCCGCGCCGCTTCAAGTACCCGGGCCGCAAGCCCGTACCAGACCGCGTGGCCCTGACGGGGATAATTTTCGTTCTGAAGACGGGCATACGCTGGGGCGACCTGCCGCCGGACTTGGGTTGCGGTTCAGGTGTCAGTTGCTGGCGCCGTCTCCGCGACTGGCAACAGAGCGGGATATGGGAAAAGATGCAAGCAATCCTGATGGATGAAATCGATGCGGAAGAAAAAATCGACTTCTCACGGGCGGCAAAACGTGCCGGAACCGTCCGAAGTCCACGCGTGAAAGAGGGGCCGCCGCGCAGCCAGTCCGGCGAATCGTCAGGCACGCGGATCACGCTTTAGCCGCAACGGAGTTCGCTAGGAAGATCGCCGGTCTCCAAATCGTGCCACGGCAATCGGACTCGACGCATCGCATCACCGGCAGCATCGGTCGGCGGCGTTCACGGCGGAGGACCTTATTGGTCTTCCTCTATAGAATGCATCCTCCTTCCACCCGAACCCCTTATATCCATGCGTTACATCTGCCTGCTTAGAGGAATCAACGTCAGTGGCCATCGCAAGGTGACAATGAAAGAGTTGCTGGAATTGTGCACGAATTTGAAATTCCGGAATGCCATCAGCTACTTGCAGAGCGGCAATCTGGTTCTCGAATCGACGCTGAAGGCAGCCGAACTCGAATCAACGCTCGAGCGCGAAATCGCCGACCGTTTCGGCTATGTCGATGTCTCCGTGATGGCGCTCACCAAGGCCGGCCTCTCGGCCGTGATCGACGGACTACCGAAGCACTGGCGCGAGTACGACCCGTCCAAGCTGCACTTCTCGTTCCTGAAGATGGCGGGCGCCCAAGCCGGCAGCGCCGCGTCGAAAGACTATCTTCCCGACGAGTACGTGGTCGGCGAGCGCGTGGTCTACGTCCATTGCCCAAACGGATATGGACGCACCAAGCTGAACAACAGCTTCGTCGAACGGCTGACTGGCACGCAGGCCACGACCCGCAACTGGAACACCACGCACCACCTGCTTGAACTCGTCGCGGCCTAGCTGGCGCGGCATCTGAACGACTCGGCGCCAGCTCGCCCAGGGCCAGCGCATTAGCCAGATGAACTAAGGAAATGACAGACAACCGAACCAGTCGTGATACCCGCAGCTTCGTGTCGGCTGCCGTCGCACAATTGCCCGACGGTGCTGCGGCCATGCATTCGCTGAATGCCGGGATGGTGATCCATCGCGAGGCCCAGGTCCATTACGACTATCTGCCCGAGGCGCGCGCGTTCGCGATCCAGCTTCAGAACTATATGAACATGAAGCTGTCTCCCGACGCCGTCACGCTCGTCTACGAGGAAGTGTTCGGACGTCACGGAAAGATGCATTGGCTCGTTCATATGAAGACCCCCTCCGACTATGGCCGCCTCCTCGACCTGGTCGACCACGATAAGGCGTTCCAGGATATCTATCAGGAAGACCGTCTGCCCGAGCGAGGCGGTGGCAACTGGGAGCGGATCTTCGTCCAGGGCAGCTTCCGCGAGCACGTGATCGTGCCGCAGCACGGTTTCGCACGCGAAGCGATGAACGAACTGGATCCGCGCAGCTTTCTTCCTCCCGCGCGCCACCAGATCGCGGACGCGAACGCGCCGTTCCTTCACTCGGGCAATTGCGGCGTGCTGGTGCTTCGCTCGCTGCAGGCCCGGTACGAATCGCGCGACCTCGCGCGCTTCTATCTGAGCGAATGGCAATCCGTTGTCAACGCTCGTCTGGGCGGAAGCGCCACCGTCGCGCAATTCGAGGAAATGTGGGGTACGCAGGACCGCCTGCATCTGCTGATCCATTTCCGCGATCTCGATGCCTGCCATGCACTGCGGCAGCTCGAGGCGACTGACGCGGAGCTGCGCGAGCTGATGGGCAAGCCGCGCGTCAACCTGAACGGCGAGCGCGCGGCCTGGGGCGGCCTGTTCGAAACCGGCTCGATGCACGACGTCGTGATGCTCGCCGTCGAGCCGGATCGGCCCTGAAGGCCATCGTCGGCATGGCGATACCGAGCCATGCCCTACCAACTTCAAGGAGTAAGAATCATGATGACCCGCAAGAGCGCTTTCAAGATTACACGTTGGGAGGAACAAGAGAACGATCAATGGGCAGGCGGCAAGCTCACGCGCACCGTGGCAACCAAGGAGTTCACTGGCGAGCTCGAAGGCACGGCGGTACTCGAGGCGATCATGCTGCGCCTGTCCGGCGATGACGGCGTGATGAGCTACGTCGGCGTCGAACGGATCCAATGCACGATCGACGGCCGTGAAGGCACGTTCATTCTTACTCACCACGCCGAGGCGCGGCACGATGAGCGTCACGCGACCTGGAAGATCCTGCCCGGCTCAGGGACTGGCGGCCTGATCGGCATCCATGGAAGCGGCAGCATCACGCCAGACCACGACTTCATCCTGACCTACGCTTTCGGCGAACAGTGATGCGCCTTCTGGGTACCTTCAACGGCTGGCGTACGCGCATGCCGAAACTGACGCCGTCGCGGGATACCGGTGCATTGACGGTACCCGACTTGCTCGACGCCCGCGCCGACGCCAGCGCCGATCACGCGCCATTGCGCCTGCCCTCGGGCGCTCGGCTGACGTACGGTGCATGGCGCGCGCGCTCGGGCTCGGCCGCACTCGGGCTCTATCAGAACGGGCTGCGCATCGGCGCACGGGTCGCGTTGATCTTCGACGGACTGGACTGGCTCGACTACGCGGTCGCTTATATTGCCGTCCTGCGTTGCGGCGCGACCGCCATACACATGAACGGCCACATGCCCGACGCGGAAATCCAGCGCCGGCTCGCCGAATGCGACTGCTCGACCCTGATTCGCTCGCGCTTCGTCGCGCCGCCGCGCGGTTTTTCCGGCCAGCATTTCACGATCGACGAACTGCTGCGCGGCGACGAATCGCTGTCGGCAATCCCGATCGCGCCCGACAGCATCGCTGAGATCCGCTATACGTCGGGCACCACGGGCGCCGCAAAGGGCTACCTCGTCAGCCACGACAACCTGACCTTCGGCCGCGCCCTCGACTCGATGCAAGCGCTGTCCGGCGCATCGGGTATGTTGGTGCCGATGACGCTTGGCACCTCGACCAGCGCGACGCTGCTCGTGATCGCGCTGACTTCGACCGCGCCGATGCTGCTGTGCTCGCCGCTCGATATCGAGTCGATGGGCGAGCTGATCGAGCGCGAGCGGATCACGGCCTTTATGATTACGCCGCGTGTCGCGCAGGAAGTCGTCGAGGCACGGCTCGGCGAGCGCCACGATCTCGGCTCCGTCCGGCTGGTCGCGTCGGCCTCGTCGCCGCTGAGCCCGTCCATGGCTGCGTCGCTGCTCGCGATGATGCCGAATGCGACCTTGCAGATCGCCTGCGCGCAATCGGAGGCGAGCCCCGCGCTGCTGACACATACCTATACCAAGGACCGGCCGTTCTCGGTCGGCCGGCCCTCGCCCGCTACGGAAATCCGCGTCGTCGGACCGGATCTGAGCGATGCGGCGGACGGCGAGCTTGGCGAACTCTGGCTGCGCACGGCGGCACCCAAGCGCCTGTTTCTGACGGCCCCCGACGTCAACGCGGTGCTGCGCAAGGACGGCTGGTACCGCACCGGCGATCTGGTGCGCCGCGACCCGAGCGGCGAAATCGAATTCTTCGACCGCAAAGCCGACGCGCTCGTACGCGACGGCCAGCTGATTTCGTCGATTCACATGGAGGCGACGCTGATGAACGACGCAAACGTGCGTGAAGCCGCCGTCGTGTCGGTCGACCGCGGCGCCGAACCAGCTCAGATCGTCGCCTTCGTCGCGTTGCGCGATCCGAATGCGTTGCAGGCCGTCAAGGACGCGTTGTCGAACACGGTCCCGCCGGCGCAGTTCCCGGACGCGTTCGTCGTCGTGTCCGCGCTGCCGCGCACGCAGAACGGCAAGGTGCTCAAGCGCGAACTTCGGTTGAACGTCGGCATCCGGTAACGGAGCCCCCCTGATGTCACCAGGAAAAAGCAAGGATCCAGCCATGTATGACTTGATCGTGGTCGGCGCACGCGTTGCCGGCTCGCCCGCCGCCATGCTCGCGGCCCGCGCCGGCCTGCGCGTGCTGCTGCTCGACCGTGCGGGGTTTCCGTCCGACACGCTGTCGACGAACTACATTCATCAGCCCGGCTGTGCCCGCCTCGCGCGCTGGGGCCTGCTTCAAAAGGTGATTGATTCCGGCTGCCCGGCAATCCCTCGCACGCGTTTCGAAACGCGCGGCATCGTGATCGAAGGCGGAATCAGCACCGATTATGTCCAGGACGCGGCCTACGCGCCGCGCCGCTACGTGCTCGATCCGCTGCTGCTGGAGGCCGCCCGCGATGCGGGCGCCGAGTTCAGGGAGCATTGCACGGTCGTCCAGACGCTCACCAACGACGGCCGCGTGGCCGGCGTGGTTCTGCGGAATCGGTCGGGCGCGCTGCGCGAGGAACGGGCGCGTCTCGTCGTCGGCGCGGATGGCATGCATTCGACGATTGCGCGCCTCGTTGGTGCAGAGGTAACGCGCGAGGATCCGATCATGACCTGTGCCTATTATTCTTTTTGGCAGGATCTTAATTCGCATTACGAACTTTATGAAGGCGATGACCTATGGGTGGGCGCCGTACCGACCAACGACTCCATTCTCGTCGCCACGTATTTCCCGCAGCACGCGTTCGAGACGATCCGCTCCCGGTCGTTCGATGCGCATCTCGACGCCGTCGCCACCTGCGCGCCCGCGCTGCGCGACCGGATGCGCCGCGCGACACAGACCGGCAAGCTTTGGGGGACCGGCGTGCAGCGGAATTTCTTTCGGCGCGCCGCTGGCCCGGGATGGGCGCTCGTCGGCGACGCCGGTCATCACAAGGATTCGATCAGCGCCCGTGGCATCACCGACGCGTTCGTCCAAAGTGAACTACTGATCAAGCGGATCCAGCACGCGATTCATGACGACGCACAACTCGACGCGGCACTGGCCGAATTCGCCCGAGATCGAGACACGTTGATGATGCCGGGCTATCTCGCCACGCTCAATGTCGCGCAGATGGACAAGAAGGACAACCGGCTGAGTCTGCTGCGGGGAGTAGCCGGGGACCCGCGGCTCACGGCCTTGTATTTCGACGTCGTGGCGGGCATCCGACCCGGGACCGACCTGAAGCGCGCACTCGACGAACGTATTGCCGCCACGCAGCCCTGACGCCCCCGGCTTGCTCATTGTTTCGCCGTTCCTTTCCACCCATCACACGCAGAGGAATCATGACCCAACATTCCAACCACCCGCTCGCGGACAACGACGTGCCGTGCGCGCGCCATCAGACCGCGATTCCGTACGAGCAGATTCTGCATTCGGCCAATGCCGGTCTCGTCGTCCACCGCAAGGCGATCGCGAAGGCCGAGTTCCGCTCGGAGGCCCGTATATTCGCGCGTGAGCTCGGCGAGTACATCACGAGCCGCCAGATCGGCGTGGCGTCGGTCTTCGTCTACGAAGAGACTTTCGGCACGAAGGATGTCGTGCACTGGCTCATGCATATCTCCAGCCTCGATGCTTACCAGACGATGGTCCGGATGGGCAACAGCGATCCGGGCTTTCGCGAGATCTTCTTCAAAGAGCGGATCGACTCGAAGAAGGGCGGCGGTACCTGGGACCGGGTTTTCGTCGATGGCAGCGTGACCGAAACCGTGCTTCTGCCTCAGTTCTACGGGATGTACGGCACGGCCATCGAAGGCCGCCCGGCCGTCGTGACGAAGGAGACGAGTTCCGGCGGCCTGATCCTGCCGCCCGCGCAACATCAAACATCGGTGCCGCCCGAGCAGTTGCTCAATTCCGCCAACGCCGGCATCGTCATCCATCGTACGGGCCAGCTGGCTTTTCGTTTTCGGTCGGAAGGACGGCAGTTCGCGCGCGCGGTCGCCGAAACGATCAACACGCATCAGCGCGGTGTCGCATCGGTGTTCCTCTACGAAGAGGCATTCGGGCGTTCGGACCGCATTCATTGGCTGATTCACCTGAAGGACCTGTCGGCCTACTACTCGCTGATCGACATGCGCGCGGCCATGACGCCAGAAGTGGCGGCCGTCTACAGCAAGCAATGGATTCCCGACGAGAAAGGCGGCGGCGACTGGAGCCGCATGTTCCTCGACGCGACGCTCGAGGATGTCGCGCTCACGCCGCAGCACTGGAACATGTATGCGACCCAGGGCAGCGCGCAGGCTACCGTGGAAGCGGCCGCCGCGGCACTAGAGTAAGGCCATGGCGCCCGATGGCATGAATCCCGGTCCGCGACGCCGTGCCGCGCGCGGCCGACGGAGCGGTTGGTTGTGCCCGGCCGCCGGCCCCGTCGGCAGCCCCGTACGGGGCTGCCCGAACCGGGCCGACACTGACAAGCAAGTTGTGACCAGATGCTCTCCTTGACTCTTTCCGCCAGGGCGTGGGTGATCCCCGGTCTGTCGCTGCTGCTGAGCGCCTGCTCGGTCAGCCCGCCCCCTCCGCCCGCAATGCCGGCCGCCCCCGCCCGATGGAGTGATCGTCCGGGCGCCGACGCCGCCGTTGTGCCGATACCCGCCACCAGCACCGCCTGGTGGACGAGCCTTGGCGATCCCGCCATTGACGCACTGATCCAGGCTTCGCTGGCCGACAACCCGACGCTCGAGCAGGCGGCGGCCCGCGTCGATCAGGCTCGAGCTGCGGCAGGCATCGCGGCCGCACAACGGTTGCCGACGCTAACCGCCAACGGCTCCGCGAGCCGCGCGCAAACCGCCTATGTCAACGGAACCAGCAACAGCGCCGGCTTAGGCGGCAACGCCAGCCAGGTCGGCCAGAATCTCGACCTGCTGTACGGCACCGCGCAGATCGGCCCGGCGCTGTCGTGGGAAATGGATCTGTGGGGACGTGTCCGGCAGTCGCGAATCGCCGCGAACGAGCGGCTCGCGGCCCGCAACGCCGACGCCCGCAGCGCGCGCCTCGCGATCGAAGCCGAAGTCGCAAGGAATGTGGCCGAATTGCGCGCGTGCCGATACTCGCTCGAGGTTCGCGATAGCGATATCGCATCGCGTGACCTCGAACTCGGCCTGATCCGGCAACGCCTGGCGGCGGGCAACGTGGCCCGCATCGACGAGGCCAGCGCGATCGGCAATCTCGCCGCCTCCCGCGCCAGCCGTCTGGACCAGGCCGAACGCTGCGACCAGCTCGACAACGCGCTGGTCGCGTTGTCGGGACTCGACCTCGGTACGGTCAAGTCGCTGATGCGCCAGCCGCTCGCCAACAACGCCCGCATCCCGGAACCGCCGCCAACGCGGCCGGCACTGCCGGCCACCGTCCTGACGATGCATCCCGATATTGTCTCCGCACGGCGGGAAGTCGACGCCGCGTGGGCGGACATTGGCGTCGCGCGCGCGGAACGCCTGCCCCGACTCGAACTCGACGCGATGCTGGCAGGCCAGTGGCTGACCGCGCTTGGCAAAACCTTCAGCATTCTGGCGTGGTCCGTCGGCCCCACGCTCAGCGGAACGCTGTTCGACGGCGGCGCAGGCAGCAGCAAGGTCGCCGCCGCGCGCGGGCGCTATCGCGAAGCCGTCGCGAATCTCGAAGCGCACATTCGCGAGGCCGTACAGAACGTCGAAAACGCGCTCGCGCGCCAGGCATCGGCCGACGCACGTCTCACGTCGTCGCGCGAAGCACGCCAGGCCGCCGGCGACGCGCTGCGCGCCAACGAGGCCCGCTGGCGCGCCGGCGCGATCAGTCGCTTCGAACTCGAAACCTCGCGTCGTCAGTTCGAAACGGCCGAGGAAAGCGTGATCGACGCAGCCCGGGACCGCTGCACGGCCTGGGTCGCGCTGGTCAAGGCGACCGGTTACGGGCCGAGTCTCGCGACCGCCCTGCCGAGCTCTTCAGGCGACTCTTCCCCATCATGAAACCCGCAATGATCCGACTCTTGAAGCTGTCCGCCGCCTGCGCGCTGGTGGGCATCGGCGCCGGCATTTACGCCTTCGCATCCGCCCCCCCCGGCGACAAGACGCCACGCCCCGGACGCGAACCCGCGCTCACCGTGACGGCCGCAACCGCGCGCGAGGTCGACTGGCCCGTCACTGTCAGAGCGTCCGGCGCCATCGCCGCCTGGCAGGAATCCAGCGTCGGCGCTCAGGTCAGCGGCCATCGCCTGATCGAGGTCGATGTGAATGTCGGCGACATCGTCAAGCGGGGGCAGATTCTCGCGCGCATCGACGCGGAACAACTGCGCGCCGAAGTACGCCAGTCGGCCGCCACGCTCGCGCAAGCGGAGGCCACCGCCGCGCAGGCCGAACTCAACCGCGCGCGCATGGCCGGCCTGCGCGACAGCGGCGGCATCAGCGAGCAGGAAGTCCTCCAGTACGTCACCCAGGCACGAACCTCAAAGGCGCAAGTCGACTATGCGCGGGCTGTCCTGGAGCAACAACGCATCCAGTTGCGAGATACCGAAGTGCGCGCCCCCGACGACGGCGTCATCAGCGCGCGCGACGCGACCGCCGGTTCGATCGTCACGACCGGGCAGACGCTGTTTCGCCTCATCCGCCGCAACCGGCTCGAATGGCGCGGTGAACTGACGGCCTCCCAACTCGCCCAGATCGGCATCGGCGATACGGTCGCGCTGTCGTTGCCAGACGGAACGAGCGCCGATGCGCGGGTCCGCAGCCTCGCCCCGTCGCTCGACCCGAAGACACGGCTCGCGCTCGTCTACGCCGACATCGTCCCCGGCAGCCACGCGCGTGCCGGGATGTACGCGAGCGGCGTGCTGTCGGTCGGACGGCACAAGGCGCTCGTCGTGCCGTCCGACAGCGTGGTGGTGCGTGACGGGATCAGCTACGTGCTCGCGCTGCACGATGGCAGCGCGACGCCGAATGTCGATCGACTGACTGTCACGGTGGGCCGCCGGCTCGGCAATGAAGTCGAGATCCTGAGCGGGCTCGTCGATGGTCGCCGCGTGGTGGTGCAAGGCGCCGGCTTCCTGAACGACGGTAACGTGGTGCGCGTGGCTAACGCCCAGGCGGGAGGCGCGTCGTGAATCTCGCAAACTGGTCGATCCGCAATCCCGTCGCCGGCATCCTGCTGTTCGTGCTCCTGTCGCTGGCCGGCATCGCCGGCTTTATACGCCTGCCCGTGCAGGCGTGGCCCGACGTGCAATTGCCGACCGTCGAAATCACGTTGACGGAGCCCGGCGCGGCACCGGCCCAGCTCGAGGCCGATGTCGTGCGCAAGGTCGAGAATGCGCTCGCCGCGCTCGCGTCGGTCAAGCACATCCTGACGACCGTCACTGACGGCAAGGTGTTCATTTCAGTTCAGTTCGAGCTGGGCAAGGATCTGCCGAGCGCGTTGATCGAGTGCAAGAACACGGTGGACAGCATCCGCCCCCAGCTGCCCGCGAGCCTCGAACAGCCCGTCGTCGCGCCGGTCAACGCGTCTGGCGATCCGGTACTCGTCTACGCAGTGTCGTCGTCGCGCATGAACGAGCGCGACCTCTCCTGGTTCGTCGACGACACCGTGTCGCGCGCGGTGCAGGCAATCCCCGGCGTCGGCGCGTTCCGGCGTGTCGGCGGCGTGCAGCGGCAGGTGCGCGTCGAAGTTGACCCGACCCAGATGGCCGGGCTCGGCATCAGTTCGGCTGACGTGTCGCGGGCGCTGCGCGACATGCAGCAACAGTCGTCGGGCGGGCGCACCGACCTGGGCGGGTCCGAGCAGTCGATCCGGGTCATCGCCACCGTCCATCAGGCCAGCGAGCTGGCTGCGCTTCCGCTGACGCTGCGCGATGGCCGCACGGTCCGGCTCGACCAGTTCGCGACGGTCGCCGATACGCATGCCGAACGCACGCAGATGGCATTGCTCGACGGTAAGCGGGTCGTCGCCTTTAGCGTGTCGAGGGCGAAGGGCCATGACGAAACCGCGATCGCCGCGCAGGTCGGCCACGTGCTGGCGCAGTTGGGCGCAAACCACCCCGACGTCCGCTTTCTGGCCACGGACGGCTCGATCACAGCCACGCGGGCGGTCTACTCCGGTTCGATGCACATGCTTTATGAGGGCGCGCTCCTCGCAGTGATCGTAGTCTGGTGGTTCCTTCGGGACTGGCGCGCTACGTTCGTCGCCGCCTGTGCTCTGCCGCTGTCGATCCTGCCCACCTTCGCGGCCATGTCATGGCTCGGCTTCTCCCTCAACACGCTCACGCTGCTCGCGCTAGCCGTGGTGATCGGCATTCTGGTCGACGACGCGATCGTCGAAGTCGAAAACATCGAGGCGCACCGCCGCAACGGCAAATCGATCCGACGGTCGGTGGAGGATGCAATCCATGAAATCGCACTGCCCGTCGTCGCCACGACGATGGCGCTCGTCGCCGTGTTCTTGCCAACCGCGACGATGGCCGGCATCACGGGCCGCTATTTCGTACAGTTCGGCTGGACGTCCGTGATCGCGGTCCTCGCGTCGCTGCTCGTCGCGCGCGTGCTGACGCCAATCCTGGCGATCGCGCTGCTCGGCAACCGGCCCGCGCATCGCGAGCGTGACGGCCGCCTGATGCAGCGCTACCTCGATGCCGTCCGCTGGTGCCTCACGCATCGCAAGCTGACGCTGGGTGCAGCGGCCCTGTACTTCGTCGGCTCGCTCGCGCTGGTTCCGTTCATACCCAGCGGCTTCGTGCCGGCGACGGACAATTCGAGCACCAGGGTCACACTGAGCCTGCCGCCGGGCAGTTCGCTAGCATCCACGGTCACAATGACGGAAACGGCACGCGCGGCGCTGGTGACCTTGAAGGGCGTAGACCATGTCTTCGCCAACGTCAACAAGATCAGCGCTGAATTGACGCTGATTCTGGCGCCGCGCGGCGCACGTCCGAATCAGACTGAGATCGAAGCGCAGGCCCGCCGTGCGCTTTCCGGCATCCCCGGCGCACGCTTCACGGTCGGCGGCAGCGGTGCGGGCGACCAATTGCGCCTGATTCTCGCAAGCGACGACGACGGGGCGCTCAACCAGGCCGCCCGCGCACTCGAAAGCGAACTCCGCGGTGTCGGGTCGTTGACGAACATCAACTCAACGGCCAATCTCGAACGGCCCGAACTCGTCGTTCGGCCGAATCTCGACCGCGCGAGCAATGTCGGCGCCAGCACTGAGGCGATCGGAGACATCGTGCGCATCACGACGAGCGGTGATTTCGGCACGAACCTTGCCCGACTGGATCTCGACAATCGCCAGGTCGACATCAATGTCAGCATGCCCGACGCGTATCGGCGCGATCTGTCGGCGCTCGCCAATCTCCGTATCCCGACCACAAGCGGCACCGTCCCCCTTGCCTCGGTCGCCACTCTGGCCGTCGGCAGCGGCCCGTCCAGGATCGACCGCCGCGACCGCCGTCGCTATATCGTCATCAGCGCGGACCTGGACGGGATGCATCTCGGCGATGCAATTTCGGCCGCCTACAAGCTACCCTCCGTGCTCGCGCTGCCGACCGGGGTAGCGCTGATTCCCGACGGCGATGCCGAGTTGCAGGGCGAACTGGCGAGCAGCTTCGTGACCGCAATCGTCGTCGGGATACTGTGCGTCTACTGCGTACTTGCGTTGCTGTTCCGCGACCTGCTGCAGCCGGTGACGATCCTTTCCGCACTGCCGCTGTCGATCGGCGGCGCGCTGCTGGCCTTGCTGGCCACCCGAAACGAACTGAGCGTTCCGTCGATGCTCGGGCTGCTGATGCTGATGGGCGTGGTCAGCAAGAATTCGATCCTGCTCGTCGAGCACGCGATGCTGCGTGTTCGGGGCGACGGCCTTACGCTCCATCAGGCCCTGCTCGATGCATGTTACAAGCGTGCCCGGCCGATCGTCATGACGACCGTGGCGATGACAGCGGGCATGGTCCCCATCGCGCTCGGCTTCGGCGCCGACGCCAGCTTCCGCCGGCCGATGGCGGTCGCAGTGATCGGCGGCCTGATCACGTCGACGGCGCTAAGCCTGCTCGTGGTGCCGGTGGTGTTTTTCTACATCGACAGGTTCCGGCAGTTCCTGATTCGCATGACCACCCGGCTGGCGCGCACACGCGTGACGGTGAGCCGTGGCATGACACCCACCCCAGCGCAACCGAAGACGTCCCGCTCGCCAGCGGGTGCGGCCGGTATGCGAAACGAATAACCGCTGATACGGCGGTCCGCCCGGAGGGCAGCGACCGTCATCAATAAAAAGGAGGCAAGATGCCGACTTTGGATGTCATGTTGAAGATGGCGCTCTATGTTTCGCTGGTCCTGGCCACGCCCGGGCCGACAAATACCCTATTGTTGTCGTCGGGTGTCAAGGCGGGCTTCCGGCAATCGCGGCACCTCTTGGTTGCCGAGGCAACGGGGTATGGCTTCTCGATCTCGCTGTGGGGCTTCTTTGTGGCGGTATTCGCGGCAACGCGCCCTTGGCTTTACGATGCGCTGAAACTGGGAAGCTCAGCCTACATTTTCTATCTCGCGCTGTTGTTGTGGAAAAGCCCGCGCTTCGACGAGATACAGTCGAGCCCCATCGCTTTTCGTGACATGTTCGTCGCCACAACCATGAACCCGAAATCGATCTTGTTCGCGACCGTGATCTTTCCCACGGAGGCTTTCGCATCGGCTCCGTTCTATCTCTGCGCGATCTCGGTCTTCACGACGCTCGCCGTAACAATCGGTTCGCTGTGGCTAACCATCGGTGGTGCCTTGAAGGCTCGCCGGTCGTCGGCGGCATATACTGCAACGCTGCTTCGCGGCGCATCGGTCGTGCTGTTGATGTTTTCGGGCTCGCTGTTGTTTTCCGTGCTCAACCGCTAAGTACAATGGAAGAGCTATTGAAGCAAACCCTTTGAAGTAAAACGAGGATTCGGAGACTCGTTTCTCGTTCACCCATAGAGAAGGTCTCTACACCCTCATAGCTACATATCTCGAACTCAAAGCGCAAGCAAAAGCGCTGGCACAGCAAGCGGAAGAGGCACGGCTCGCCGAGCTGGGCGCCCTCATTTCCTCCATCCGTGAACAGATTGCCGATTCCGGCATCACGCCCGAACAACTTTTCGGTCGACGTCGTGCGGTTGCATCGAGCCCCCGTGCACCGATTGCGCCGAAGTATTGTGATCCGAAGACCGGTGCGACGTGGAGCGGCCGCGGTAAAGCACCGCACTGGATTGCAAGCGCAAAGAATCGCGATCGGTTTTTGATCCCGACCGCGGAGTAAAAATCCGAACAAGCCGACCATGGTAAAAAGCGCCGGGGGTTGAATCGAGCGTGGGCTTGAGGGCGAGTACTGACATGCCCCCTGTCCCGCGCGCGACCTCAAGGCAGTCGCTAGTCAAAGCGTCGGCTCCAGCTCAGAGTCTTTTCTTTCTTGTCGAGATTGTCCGGCACGCGGAACAGTCTGCTTGAATAAGTCATTGAAACGGACGGGCTTCGTGTACCTCGCGACCATCCGATACGCCTCCGGAATGTCGCCTCGTGTCGCGTCCGCCGAGCTGCGGATTCTCTCCCGCCTGAATTACAACGCCGCCTGGATATTCGTGGATCTTGCACGTCGGTTCGAGCACAGTACGCATAGGATCGGCGCCACCCAATTCCGCAACAATTTCGTCTCCCAGCACCGTCAGCCAGCTCACGCACTTGATGCGGTTTATGAGTGGCTTCCGCCTCCATCGTGAAGTCAACACCGTCGATGAAATTAAACCCCGTAAAGCGCTTCATCACCGGCAAGGCGTACTTTGTGTTCCGCGACATTCCATCCATCCAACCGTCTTTCATGGAATGCTTCCGACATCTCCTTTACAGCGACAGAAACATCACCAAAGTCAACGGAGCATCTATCTTCATCGCCCAACCGCCGTACCGGCGACTCATAATTGGGAGGCGTGGCTATACAGTTGACGAGCGCTTTAACAACCTCAGATATCGAGACGCACGCCTGATAGCGATGCATTGCTCAATTTATTAAATCTTTGATAAATACAACTTTTCCGGGCGGACTACTGCGCAACTCGACTCCGAGCAATCGATTATAACGAAGATCAACGTGGATTGATGTCGCTTCCGGTCGCCTACATAACGTCTACACATAAGCACAAAGACAACAATTCAATCGAGATTTAAACATAAAGTTCATTTAATTTTATACATTTATAAAACTCAAATCACCTTCACACATCCGGATCCGAAATCCGAAAGAGAATCGATTCTTCGATGTTGATCGAGACTCCTACATGCGCCAACAAGCCTAATCTACAAGGTTCTCGCGAAAATCCGCCGAATTTTGCGCGTTCATCACGAACCGACCCGAAAAGTCGGCGCCGCCTCCCTACCGCTCCAAAACCCGCTCCACCAACCTCACGAAATAGCTCGCCCCCACCGGCAGCAACGCATCGTTGAAGTCATAACTGGCGTTATGCAGCAGGCAAGGCCCGCCGCCGTGCCCATGCACGCGATGATCGCCTGCCCCATTCCCAAGGAATGCATAACAACCCGGCTTCTCGCGAAGCATGAACGAGAAATCCTCCGCCGCCATGGTCGGATCGACGGTTGCGTTCACATGCGCATCGCCCACCAGCTCGCGCATCACCGTCACCGCCACCGCCGTCTGCTCGACGTCGTTCACGGTAGCCGGATACTGGCGCTGGAAATCCACCTCGCTCTCGCAATCGAAGGCCGCGGCCGTCGCGGCCACCACGGCGCGCATGCGCGTCTCGATCAGGTCGAGCGTCGCATCGGAGAAGGTCCGCACCGTGCCACCGAGCCAGGCATCGGTCGGCACCACGTTCATCGCCTCGCCCGCATGCACCTGCGTGACCGATAGCACCGCGCCGTCGATCGGATTTCGGTTGCGCGTGACGATCCCCTGCAGGGCGCTCAGCACCTGTCCCGCCGCGAACACCGGATCGCGACCCAGGTGCGGCATGGCCGCGTGGCAGCCGGCACCGCGCAAGTTGATCCGGAACAGGCTGGTCGAGGCCATCAGCGGCCCCGGCCGCACCGCGAAATCGCCAGCCGCGATCCCGGGCCAGTTGTGCAGCCCGAACACGGCATCCACCGGGAAACGCTCGAACAGGCCGTCCTCAATCATCGCGCGCGCGCCGCCGCCCGCCTCCTCGGCCGGCTGGAAGAACAGCTGCACGGTACCGTCGAACTCGCCTTGCCGCGCCAGATGGCGCGCGGCTCCCAGTAGCATGGTGGTGTGCCCGTCGTGGCCGCAGGCATGCATTACGCCAGGCACCGTCGAACGATGCGCGAAGGTGTTGGCCTCCTGCACGGGCAGCGCATCCATGTCGGCGCGCAGGCCGATCGCGCGCGCGCTGCCGCCGCGCTTCAAGGTGCCGACCACGCCGGTGCGGCCGACGCCGCGCGTGACGGCATAACCCCATTGCTCGAGCCGCTCGGCGACGAGTTCGGCGGTGCGGAACACGTCGTAGCCCGCCTCGGGATGGGCATGGATATCGCGGCGTATCGCCGTCAGTTCGTCGGTATTCGCGACGATGGAATCGATCAATTTCATGCAGATGGGAACGTGCTTGTCGGTCGTCGCGGCGCGGCGGCGGGCCGGTCCATGTCGCCCGCCGCCGCGCCGCGAGGCATCAGATGTGGAACAACTGCGCCACCAGGGTCGCGCCGATGAAGGTGCCGGCATTGGCCACGAAGGACACCAGCACGATGCGCCAGCCGAGCCGGCGGAAGGCCGGGATGTCCTTGGCGATCGACAGCCCCGCGAACACCAGCATCGGCGTGGTCACCCCGAGGAAATCGTTGTGCGAGCTGAGCGCGGCGATCTGCGAAGCCCACGCGCACCACGGCGAGGTCAGGAACATCGCCACCACCGATACCCAGCAGACCGCCGGAATCCGTCGCCCCGTCACGCGCGCCAGTGCATCGCCGACGATCGTCGCGCACACCATGATCGCCATTCCCGGCAGTCCCACCAGCGGCGTGGTGCCGTGGGTGATCCAGTCGCACACCAGCGCCATCGCGGCCGTCACGATCCAGGCGAGCAGCTTGCCGCCGTAGCCGAGCGCGGGCGCCTCGGTCCGCACTTCGCCCAGCGACGGGCTGGCTGCCTCGGGCTGCGCCGATGCCTTGGTGGTGCGGCCGATCAGCGGCTCCAGCACGCGATAGCCCCAGACCGCGAGCGGCAGCGAGATGAACAGCGTGAAGTAGGTACCGATGGTGGTGGTGATCAGGTTGCTGGCCGCGGCGAAGGCGAGCACCGATTTCGCCGTCTCCGGGTCCTGCTGCGCGGCGATCGCCCCCGAGGCGGCCGCCATCATGCTGCCCGAGCCGACGCCCGAGCCCATCGCCAGCGCAAGCGGATCGAAGATGCCGAGGCTGCTCACGAAACCCGCGAACACGGCGATGAACACCGCACCGAACACGGTGCCGGTCAGGTACTCGGCCAGCACGCCGCGGCCCTCGGCCGAATCCATTCCGTACTTCTCGCCGATGATCGCCAGGCTCGGCTCGCGGCCCACCGAGAAGGTCGCGCCGATCGCCTCGCGCTTGATGCCGAGCAGCAACGCGAGCGGCAGGCCGAGCAGGATGGTGCCAACGAAGTGGCCGAATTCCTGGAAGGCCAGCGCCCAGCCCGCCGAAGCCAGCTTGGGCAGCGCGCTGCCCACCATCAGCCCGAGCTTGGAGACGAACAGCAGCAGCGCCGGCTGCAGGATCGCGGCCGCGAAGAACTGGTCCGGCACGCTCAGGCGCGCGCTGCTGTTCCAGCGCGCACTGGCCAGCCCCACCGCGGCGCCGAGCAGCAGCGCCCAGATCATCGGCAGCAGCACGACCTTGCCCGGTCCGAGCTTGAACGTGAACGAGCCGATCCATTCGGCGACCAGCAGGATGCCGGCCGCGTAAAGCAGGACCTTGGCGGTGGCCGCGCCGCCAAGCTCGCGGCGCTCGATACCCAGTGCGTGTTCCATGACGAATCTCCCCTTGAAGCCCGGCTGCCGTCGAATGCGGGCCGGTGGTTACAGATAACCGAACGCGGTGGGCGGCGCTTCGGCCGTCTCGACCCACACGCTCTTGGTCTGCGTGTATTCGTACAGCGCCTCGACCCCGCTCGAGCGGCCGTAGCCGCTCATGCCGTAGCCGCCGAACGGCGAGGCCACGTTGATGGTCTTGTAGCCGTTGACCCAGAAGGTGCCGGCATTTACCTGTGCGGCCACGCGATGCCCGCGCGCCACGTCGGTGGTCCAGGCCGCGCCGGCCAGGCCGAAGTCGGTGTCGTTGGCGATCGCGATCGCCTCGTCCTCGGTGTCGAACGGGATGGCGGCCACCACCGGCCCGAAGATCTCGGTGCGCGCCACTTCCATCGCGTTCGACACGCCGGCCAGCACGGTGGGCTCAACGAAGTAGCCGCGGCCCTCCCCGACTGGCTCGGTCGAGCCGCAGGCGAGCGTGGCGCCCGCCGCCACGCCGCGCGCGATCATCGACATCACATGGTCGTACTGCTTGCGATTGTTGATCGGGCCCACCTCGGTCGCATCGTCGAGCGGCGCGCCGACACGGATCTTCTTCGCGCCGGCAGCCACCATCGCGACGAATTCGTCGTAGACGGCGCGCTGCACCAGCAGGCGCGAGCCGGCCACGCAGCTCTGGCCCGCGCCGGCGAATATCGCCGCCTGGGCGGTCAGCGCGGCGCGCTTGAGGTCGGCATCGGCGAACACGATATTGGCCGACTTGCCGCCCAGCTCCAGCACGCAGGGCAGCACACGGCGCGCGGCGGCCTCGGCGATGCGCGCGCCGGTGGCCGGCGAGCCGACGAACACCACCTTGCTCACCACGCGATGCGCAATCGCGGCCTGCCCGGCGGTGTGACCGAAACCGGCCAGCACGTTGACCAGACCGCGCGGCAGCCCGGCCCGCTCGCCGAGCCTGGCAACCGCCAGCGAGGTGAAGGGTGTCAGCTCCGAGGGCTTGAGCAGCACGCCATTGCCCATCGCCACCGCGGGCGCCACCTGCCAGCCGCAGGTGAACACCGGCGCGTTCCAGGGCGTGATCTGCAGCACTATACCGGCCGGCTCGCGGCGCGTGTAGTTGAGGTGCGAGGTCGGCACCGGGATCACGCAGCCGTAGAACTTGTCGGTCCAGCCTGCGTAGTACTCGAACATCTCGGCGACCTTCGCCGCCTCGCCCCGGCAGTCGCGGATCGGCTTGCCCGAGCCTAGCGCCTCCAGCCGCGCGATCGCCTCGGCCTCGGCGCGGATCGCACGCGCCATCTCCTGCATCACGCGGCCGCGCGCGGCATGCGTGAGCGCCCACCATTCGCGCTGCGCGCGGCGCGCGCTTTCGGCGGCATGGTCGATCACGGCTCCGCCGGCGTCGCGATAGGCGAGCGTGGCCTCGCCCGTCGCCGCATCGTAAAGCTGGATCGTGTCGCCCTGGCCGGCGACGAGTTCGCCGTCGATATACGAGCCGATCGTGGCGGCACCGGGGAAGAAATGCGCGAAGGCGGCGAGCAACTGGTCTGCGTGCTGGGTCATGTCAGGTTTCCGTATATGGGTCGAGCGAGATCGCGGCGCGGGCTGCCCGGCCTCAGGCAGGGTCGAGGAAGTCGACGATGCGGTTGAAGTCCTCGCTGTCGGCGACGGACACCTCGCTGGCGGCCCACACTCGCGCCGCCTCGCGCGCCACCGGCGCGACGCTGTCGAACTGGTCGAGCAGGCCCAGCGCGAGTCGCACGTCCTTGCGCATCAGCTTCATGGTGAAACCGGAATCGAACTTGTCGTTGAATATCCAGGTCGGGTAGTTGGTCAGCGTCGCGCTGTTGCGGCCGGAGCCGCCGTTGAGCGCCTCGACCAGCTTTTCCGGATCGACGCCGGCCGCGCGTGCGGTGCGCACCGCCTCGCTGGCGGCCAGCAGGTGCACGCCGGTCAGCAGATTGTTGAGCAGCTTGGTGACGTGGCCGGCGCCCACCGGGCCTACATGCACGCGCTTCGCGCTGATCACCGCGAGGATCGGCTCGATGGCCGCGATATCGCTGTCCGAGCCGCCCAGCACCATGGTCATGGTGGCGGTGGCCGCGCCCTTCGGGCCGCCGCTCACCGGGCCGTCGACGAAGCCGATGCCGCGCTCGGCCAGGGCCGCCGCCACGCGCCGCGTGCTGTCGGGATCGGCCGTGGTGGTGTCGATCACGATGCTGCCCGGCCTGGCGTTCTCGAGCACGCCGCCCGCGCCCAGCACCACCGCCTCGACCACCGCCGAGGTCGGCAGCGACAGCAGCAGCACGTCGGCGTCGCGCGCGATCTCGGCCACCGAATCGCGCGCCGACAGCACCGCCTGCCCGGCCAGCGCGAGCGCCATGCCGGGCACCGCGTCGTAGCCGAGCACCGTGTAGCCGCCGCGCCGCAGCGAACCAGCCATGCCGCGCCCCATGTTGCCCAGACCGATCACGCCCACCGTTTTCATCCGACGACTCCTGATAGCTGTTGGTTCGAGGCCGGCGCGCCAGCGTGCGCCCGCCTTGCATGGCCACGATGTTCGGTCCGGCGACCCGTATAATCAATCAACGCCAATATTGATATTGTTCTCTTTTTTAGAACACCAGGATCATGAGCGATACCCTTACCGACAGCCGGATCGTCTATTTCTACGAGGCCGTGCGCTGCGGCACGATCCGCGCCGCGGCTGACTGGCTCGACGTGGCGCCCTCGGCCGTGAGCCGCCAGATCGGGCTGCTGGAAAAGGAGCTCGACGCCACCCTGGTGGAGCGCCACGCGCGCGGCGTGACGCCCACCGAAGCGGGACGCTGCGTGATCGAGTATTTCCGCGAGCAGCTCGCGCACCGCGACGACCTGATCTCTCGCCTGCAGGAGCTGCGCGGGCTCAAGACCGGCCAAGTCAGCCTGGTGCTCGGCGAGGGCTTCGTCTCCGACCTACTGGCCGGGCCAATGCAACAGTTCTGCCGGCAGTTCCCCGGGATCCGTGTCAACCTCGACGTGGGCAGCACCAACGACGTGATCCGCAAAATCTCGAACGACGAGGGCGAGATCGGCCTGGTCTACAACCCGCCCGCCGAGCCCAAGCTGGTGTCGCGCGCCTCGAAGCGGCAGCCGATGATGGCGATCGTCGGCCCCGACTTCCCGCGCCGCGTTCACAAGGTGCTGACGGTGCAGCAGCTCGCCACCTACCCGCTGGCGGCCACTCACCCGTCCTACGGCACGCGGCAGATGATGGAGGCCGTGGAATACGCCGAGCGAGTACGGCTCGGGCCAATCATCACCACCAATTCCTTCGCGATCCTGAAGGAGTTCGTGAAATCGGGGCTCGGCATCTCGGTGATGCCGGCCTTCGCGGTGGCGGCCGAACTACAGGCCAAGGAGCTGTTCGCGATCGAGATCGCGCATCCGATCCTCGAGAACGCCGAGGCGCATATGGTCACGCGCGCGGGTCGCAAGCTCTCGGTGGCCGCCAACAAGATGCTGCAGATGATGACGGGGCAGATGCGGGCGTTCCGCTAGCGGGTCCTGCCCCGGTCCGTGCCCCTGCTCCCGACGCGAGGCGGGGCTTAGAGACGGTTTCATAAAGACCGCTGATTCCGCTGCAAGGTGCTCCAGCAGATCAAGCAGCAGGCGAGTTTGAGAAAAGCTTCATGGATGAGAACACAACGCCAGGCGCACTTTGTACAAGCTCGCTCATTGTGAAAACTCAAGGAGCGAGTGTCCTGCCCCTGTTGACGTTCTCCCAGAACTGACCCACCGGGGGTGCGGCTAAAATCTTGGACTGGTTATGCCACGATTCCAAGACTTTCCCGGTATTCGAGTGGGCTCAGGGAGCCGAGCGAGACCTTGATCCGGGTTGCGTTGTACCAGCGGATATACGAGTCGAGCGCTTCAATGAAGTGATCAACCGTCGTAGCCCTCCAGTCACGAGGATCGAACAGTTCCGTTTTGAGCCGGCCGAAGAAGCCTTCACAGGCCGCGTTATCAGGTGAGCATCCCTTGCGTGACATCGAGCGAACAAGCCCGGCATCGCGCATCCGCGAAAGCCATCCCGGCCAACGATAGTGCGCACCGCGATCGGAGTGGACCACCGGCCGATCATCACTGCGGATTCAACTCGTCCGCATATCAACGGCCGTTGCCGGAGACAAAGCTGCCAGTCATCGCTCGCACGGACCCGAAGGGAGACGGCCTCGCTTAAGGTCAGGTCAACGCGGACGCCGCCATTCGTCGGGAGCGTCGCCGTAAATACAGGTTGTTGAGAACCAATGCAGACGCAGTCATCACGGCGCCGAGTACCTGTGCTCCGCCTGGCATAACTCCTGTCAATGCCGACACGGTAAATGCAGTAACCGGTACCACGTCCATGAACAGCACGCCATTCATCGGTCCGAGAATCCTGTTACCAGAAATCCAGCAGAGAATCGCCGCAAAACCCGCGATCGGGCCCATGTAAATCAGATGCGGCGTGATCGTCCAAAGTGCTGCGAGCGTGGGAGCGGGTATTGCGTGCATCACGATCAGCAGCACGTTCACGCTTACAATCGTGGTCAAGCCCAGCCATGTCGTAATTGTCGTGTATTTCAGCGCTGACCAGCGTGTGAAGTACGCCGAGCCGAAAGTGTAGACAACCCAACAGAGTGCGCCCAGAACGATGAGGCCGCTTGCAGCGTAGTGTTGCGGCGCGAGCAACGCAGTCCGCAGATCACCCCGTGTGATGACCAGGGCGACACCCGTGAACGAGACGACAACGAACAGAAATGAAGGAAGCGGGGGCGCGGATTTCCGCACTAGCGCATTGAGGAGCAACCCCATCATCGGTTGCGTGGCCATCATGATAGACGCGCTAAGTGCCCCTTGTTCTCCAGCTAACTGCTGCCCCAGAAAGACAAACGATCCAAACCCGCAGAAGCCAATCGAACCAAGCAACCAGGCAATCAACAACCACTTGCCATCTGCTCGTAACGCGCCGATTCCTTCCCGTTGCAGCAATAGGACGACAAAGGCCACGCCTGCGATCAGGTACCGGAACGAAGTAAACGTAAAAGGATCGATGTAACGCAGCGCATCAGTCATGACGGGAAACATCACACCAAACAGGATTGTCGCGACGAGGTGACCTGGGACGTTTCTTGTAGCCATTTGGCAAGTGAGTTCTCTTTTATCCTAGAGGCAAGGAGAACTCGATGAAGAAGCGATTTACCGACGAGCAAATCATCCGGATCTTGCGCGAGGCCGAAAGCCGGGACGAACCGGTGAAGGATCTGTGCAAGCGCCACAACATCTCGGAACAGACGTTCTATCGTTGGCGCAACAAGTTCGGCGGCATGGATGTGGCCGACGCCCGCCGGCTCAAGGATCTGGAATCAGAGAACGATCGGCTCAAGCGCCTGATCGCCGAGCAGATGCTGGTGATCGACGGTCTGAAGGAATTCAGCCGAAAAAAATGAGTACCCCAACGGGCCGGCGCGAAGCGCTGGAAGTCCTGACTCGGCGGGGTCTCTCGCAACGCAAGGCATGTTGCTATCTGGGGCTGAGTCGCCGGGTGGCCACCTATACGCTCAAGCAACCGGAGAAGGATCGGAGCCTGGGCGAGCAACTGATGGTGGCCGCGCAGGAAGTGCCGCGCTTCGGCTACCGGCGGATGTCGGCCTGGCTGGCGATGGGCGAGTCGCGCGTGCGGCGAATGTGGCGAGCCTTGCAGCTCAACATTCCTCGGCGGCGTCCGCGTCGTCGTCGTTGTGGCAACGACATTCGCTTGCCCGGTGCGACACAGCCGAATTCGGTCTGGAGCTACGACTTCGTGCACGATCAACTGGTCGATGGGCGGGCGTTGAAGATGCTTTGCGTGATCGATGAATACACCCGCGAGTGCCTGGCGATCGAAGTCGGCTCCAGCTTGCGGTCGCAGGATGTCATCCTGACGCTGTCGCGACTGATGCGGCTGTACGGCAAGCCCGCGTTCATTCGGTCTGACAACGGCGCCGAATTTACCGCTGCCAAGGTCATGCGCTGGCTGCGGGATGCTGCCATCGGTCCGGCCTTCATCACGCCCGGCAGTCCGTGGCAAAACGGGTTCGTCGAGAGCTTCAACGGCAAGTTGCGTGACGAATTGTTGAACCGGGAATGGTTCCGCAGCCGCGCCGAAGCCAAGGTGCTCATTGAACGCTGGCGGCAGTTCTACAACGAGCGCCGGCCCCATAGCGCGCACCGCTATCAACCTCCCGCCACGGTCCGTCGAGCCTGGCTGGATTCCGATAATATCGACACGAGACTCACTGCCTGATTGGCTACAAAATCCCGCCGCAGGTCAGAGGCACGCAGCAATCCCGTTCCAATAGTCGACAGACTTTGAAGCCAAAGCGGCTGTTGAATTCATGAATGATCATTCTCAAAATCATTAAAAAATTCGGCATTGACTTTTAGCGGATGCCGCCGACCGAGCTATGACACTCGGATATGCTTCACGTCACTGCGCGCAACGCCATGTCGACGATCGATGCGAGTGCAGTCTCATTCATGTCGACCTTACCGAGCACGCGTATCCCTTGAACCATGCATAGTAGGAATCGCCCGGCTTCCTCTGCGTCGAGACGACGATCGAATTCGCCGACTTGCTGACCTCTTGCTATCGCGAGACTGAATTGCGTCGCTATACGCTGTAAAGTCGATTCAATATTTGACCGCAGAGCATGATCGCCCGGCAGGAGTTCGATCACCGTATTGGTAATAAAGCAGCCATGGCGCTCGGATAGATTCACGCTCACCTTCGTATAGTGCAGCAGCGCTTCGCGAAGGGCTTGCCGTGGAGGTAAGTCGGCAGTCAACCTTTCCTTCAGTCGGGCAACGGCCCCTTCTGCATAACGGTCGAACGCCGCGACGAGCAATCCATGCTTATCGCCAAACGTTCTATACAAGCTGCCTCGAAAGACCCCGGTCGCTTCGCATAGCGCATCGACGGGGTCGCGTGGTAGCCGTGTTCCCAAAATACTCGCGCAGCGGCCTCGACCGCGTGGTCGACGTCAAATTCTCGCGGTCGTCCACGTTCGGCGGCACGCGCCCTGCGGTGGCGCTGTGTATCAGTCGTGTTCATGCAAGCGATATTAGGACTATTCAGTCTCAAAATCAACATCTCACGCGATGGTGATGAACATCGGTCGGTTAGTTGGTGCAAGGCGCGCCGCTCTCGACTTCAGTGAGGAGACGGACGATTTGCAGAAGCACGTTTTCCCCATGGACCGTTGAACGCCCAGAATGCGACACTCGAAGGTCGCACTATGCTCGAGGTTAATGTCTCAAACTGGCCGGCAGGCGACGGCGAGATCGATGCAGCCGACCAGGCGGGATCGTGACTAGTCCTGGCGATTAGTCAGGTCGGTGCCACCGACCTGACTTGTCACACACGCTGACTCTTTCATCATTCAGCCGGACTTGCTCCTCATTTACCTTCAGCGAGGTCGAAAGATCAATGTCAAAGGCGACATTGAGCGCCTGCCTGACATGGATAGCCTCAACGGGAAGCTCCCAGGTCAGGAATACCTGAGTGCAATCCTGGTCGGGCGGGAAGTCGTCCACATCAAAACCGCTGCTGCCGCGCCGAATGACGCCATGAGGCTGGCAGGTATCGAATATCAGAACCGAACCCCGGATCAGGGGGATTCGAAGACCCAACGACGGAAAGTGTACGTCCTGACCCTTATCCTCGCTCAGGAAGAGATTGCAGAAGGCCGCGCCGCCATACTGCTCTCCGTCGTGGTGATACCTCGCGCCGCGGCAAGCCATGAGAGCGACGTCACTGGAGGCAATTACTCCGGGCAGTCCAAGCTTGCTCGCCCAATCAGCCACTGCCTGCACGCAGTGCGAGTAGTCCGGCCAGCGCGCTCGTGCTCGTGCCAGAGGTAACGCCTCAACATCCCCAGGTTCCAGGGTCATGCGGGACGAAATCTCCCTAGCCCAATCCGCGAGCAGACGCGCCGGCGGCTCTGGCACGTCGACCGTGCCCGACAGCACGATGTCACTTACGCGCCGACTGCGGATGGCGTCGCCCCTCCAGAAATAGGAGGTGAGGACGTTTTGGGGCCGGGGTTGCAGGGAAGGGTAGCTCATTTGTCGCAGTGTAAAGCGGCTACCTTGGTCGCCGTGCCATCTCGTGCCAGTGAATGGCGCTTCCCGACAGCGGAAGCCGCTCGACGTCGCCCTGCACCGCTCGACGGCGACTTCCGATCCTAAGCGGGAGTAGCGTATGCGAGACTCGGTGCCGCAGAGCAGTCCGCCGAGTGGCCACGGGACATGGGGACTCGCTTCCCGCGTGCTAGCCGCCTGGCTCAGTGTGACTAGGGGTGAAAGGCCGAAGTGTATCTTCTCGGGGCAGTTCTGCTGGGGCAGCATTTCAGTCAAACCGCCTCAACACCCATGATCCTGAATTGCCTTTGATGAAGTCAATCCCCCATTCCGTGTTGACGACGTCTGAAAAGTAATGGAATTCAACCTCGTCAGGCGAAATGTCGACATATGCCAGATATTCCTCGTAATCCATTTCCTTCGGAAGCGATCGAGCAGCGGCGTCCATCTCGACAATATTGCCGAGAACCTCTTTGGCAATGTCGATAAATCGATGATCAATCCTTGAATCGAAACTAGGCACATAAATTTCAAATTCGAAAAAGTCAGCCTTTATCTTGCAACAACCTCGTTCCGGGCGCGACGGAAAGAATATCGCTGATGAGTCGGGCTCATCGGCTCTAACATATTCTCCGCGCTCGAATTTGTAACGCCCAGCCTCACGATGTGGCTGAATTTCAAGAGGTGATCCCGTAAATTGGTCCAAATAGTAAGAGGATGGTTGTGTATCGAGAGCGTACTCGTTCATGGTCAGTGCTTGAAGCATGGCAGAAAACCGTTGCTAGTTGACGGCGCGAGGCAGTGACCGTCTACATTGATTGCTCGAAATTGTCGACGATCTGAACCAAGATGGCGAACGTCTTTTCCTGGCCGACTGCCACCCGATGCGGTCGACTGTATCCGACCCAGAGCGGTTCTTTGACGCGCTCAATGAAGGCCGCTCAGTCAACGATGAAGAGCTTCGCACCCGTCTTCGTATAGGACCGGTGTGGCTCCGCGTTATCGCCAACCTGGTAACTCATGCCGGCGGTCAAGACGAACTTCCGTCCATCTTCGATGGGTTGTTTCCAACTCGCCTTCGAGGCAGAAAAGGACGTGCCCTTTTTGACACCAATGGTCCGCTAGATAGCCAGATGTATATTCCACCATTCGTACTCATATTTGATTCGGCTTTTCACCGAGAAAACGTGTGCCCCAATAAGCTATTCCGGTTTCCCCTTTGTGCTCCGTCGTCTCGACTTCAGCCCAGTTGGTCGTGCCGAAGGCAAATGAGTCCATTTCCATACCGGTGTTCCCTCGTCAAAATTAGTCTCGTGCGCATACGCTAATCGGCCATCGTGCTCCGTACCTCACTACCGCATTCCGACGACGTGGCGCGAGGGGAGATTGTTACCCGTTCACTGAACTTATTGTTCGCGGACTGCGTGGCAATGTCGAAATGACCCTGCCTCGTTTTCACGTACAGCAACTCATGCGGCGATCAAGCTGGCCTCGTAGTCGACGGGGGCAAGGAAGTCGATCGAGGTGTGCAGGCGTTGCCGATTGTAATAGCCCTCGATCCAATCGACGATATCCAGGCGTGCGTGGGCACGCGTTTCGTAGTGAGTCTGGTAGATTCTTTCGACCTTCAGCGTCTTGAAGAAGCTCTCCATCGGGGCGATATCCCAAGCGTTGGCACGGCGGCTCATTGAAACGTTTATCTTGAACGCGACGGTCAATTTCCTGTACGCGCGACTGACGTATTGAGCGCCGCGATCGGAGTGCAGCAGCAATCCCGGTGGCGGTTAGCGTTGCCAGCACGCGCTGCGCAACGCCTGGCAGACCAGGTCCGCGTTGATCCGCTCGGACATCGACCAGCCGACGATGCGTCGGCTCGCCAGATCCAGGATCGCCGCCAGATACAACCAGCCCTCGCCGGTCTTGATGAACGTGATGTCGCTTACCCAAGCTTGATTGGGCCGCCAGCCATCGAAACGCCGATCCAACAGATTCGGCGCCACCGGCAGGCGATGGGTCGAATCCGTCGTCACCCGATACGGGCGCTTGTAGACCGGGCGCAGCCCCTGGCGTTGCAGGCTGCGACGCACGCGTTCGGCGCTCGCCGGCCGGCCCTGAGCACGCAACTGTCGCACGATACGAGGACGGCCATAGCTGCCGCGGCTGGCACGATGAATGGCGGCGACCTCAGCGTCCAACATGGCATTGGCCAGTGCCCGCCGACTTGGCTCCCGGCCGCGCCACTGGCAATAGCCGCTGCGCGACACACCCAGAACCCGGCAAAGCCGACTCACGCTGTACTGGTCGCGATGTGCGTCAATCCAGGCGTACCTCACCGCGACCCCTTCGCGAAGTACGCCGTCGCCTTTCGAAGAATTTCGATATCCAGTTTTGCGCTGGCCAGTTCCTTACGCAGACGACTGTTCTCGGCCTCCAGGTCGCTGACCGGACGACGACTTGAGCTCGGTGCACTCGGCGCCGGCCCTGCTGCGGCCTGCGCACTTCCATCGCGCCGATCACGGCACCAGTTTCCCAGCGTCGCCACCGGCACGCCCAGCCTGCGAGCAGCCTCATGCTGACCGACGCTCTCAGCCAGCCGCACCGCCTCAACCTTGAATTCCTTCGTGTACTGCCGTCTCGGTACCACGTTCTCTGCCATGTTCTTCTCCATACAGTCAAAAAGTTATCAAACTTCTTGCTGTACGTGGAATCGAGGCAGGGTCACAACCCTCGTGTCATCATCGAGATGGGACGCCGGTGATGGGAAACAAATTGCCTTCCAAAAATGGAAGCTCATAGAACCCCTCCTCAAAACGTTCCCACGGAATCGGTTCTCTGCATCGCACAGTCCACGCCACACGGTCATCCAGCACTACCCGGCACATTCTTCCCGCCGTCGAGACAAATTTTTCGCATCCCGTAGCGATTCGAACCACTTCAACTACACGGCCATTTAGGTTCGGTGCTGATTTGATATGAACGAGGAGCGCCCAGTCTCCGATTTTGATCCCCATGATGCACTCCCGCCTGCCCCCGTGGCACCGAACCGACTCACCGCGCATACACACACATCGGCGACACCGCCGTACGGTCATGAGGACTGTCACCAACACCGCTATTCCCGACCACCACGACATGTCCATGCCGCCGAAAATCGGTCAAGCCACCTGGCTGACACTGACTGCCAAGGGGAATCTCGTGTTCTACATGTTGCAGAAATGAAATATGCCCCCAGCAGCCGTCCAAAAATTCACGCCAGACAGCGCGCTCCGGAAGAGTCTGGATCGACAGACAAAGCTCCGATTCAAGCCTCGAGCCCGATCCAGCCTACGATCTTCGGCAACGCTTCTACAGCGGGCAAACAACGCTTGCTTCCAGTCCGCGCGCATTCGCACCGGTACCCTGTCAAGAGCCAGTAACGTGCCACACAATGCAAGCTATTGATTTATCGAAATAAAAACCCATCCAGATGGGGCCTAGCCCGACGCGATGGCCGAAATGTTTCACGGTTGATCAGCCATGATGCGGAAAGAGTCACGACAATTCCAGTGTCGTCATATAAGCAGAGCGCGTGGCCGAGCTATCCACGTCAATGAGCGTCACAAGCACTTGATTCAAATTGGTAACAGCGCGAGGCCCAGAATGGCCGCCCCTCCTCCCCTGATGTCGTGCAACCGCCCTCCATCAAAACTGGCCGCGTGTTCGAGAGTCCGACCACTGGCACACACTAACCATTCGCCCCGTTGGCAAACGCAAGCGTTTCCCATCGTGGCCAGCCAAGTGCTCTCGACCCCGCTATTTGTTCCACCGCGTTGACAGCAATCGTTCCCATCATGATCAGATCCGTCCCTTTTCACGACCAGTTTCAAAACCACGAAATCGATACCAAGATTAAATTCCCGAAATTGATGAACCCACAAAATCCGAAACCGAAACAAATATAATTCGCCCTTGACAAGAAAAAATAAATAACTAACCTACCCTCATTGCTTTCTCGGAAAGCTCGCAATAGTCACAAAGTGCCGTTCCACCCATCCGTTTAATTCAATAAAAAATTTGCTAGGAGACAATCATGGAATCGGACGACATATGGGGCCACAACACCTCATTCAATAACAACCTCACCGTTGCGCGCGTCGACGATCGACTTTTCGGCATCCCTGTCTCTGCCTTGCCTTCTTATTTCCGCCGGAATTGTCCTTATTGACACCAATACCCAAAACTATTCAAACGGCCGCCTCATTTTCAGCCAATTTCACCCGAGCAGCCTCCTCTGAGAGTCTGGAATGCTTATATCGTGCCGCGCGCTTCCGTTGCGCAATCGATATCGGGTCTTCGCGTGATGTCACTCAAAAACAACCAATCACGAAGTGCTTTTCTTTTTCCATCACTCTAAACGAGCTTGATCGACCATGTTTTATAAGCGCCTGATTAACCGCGGTACCACAGGCAATTCATTCTCGCAATATCAGCCAGGAGAATAACCATGAGCTCAGTAATTCATATTGATTTGCTGGAAGATTTGCTGCTCGTCACGACCAAGTATCTGGAACAGGTCGAGGACGTGGCGGATCAGATCGATCTGGCAATACGTTCAGGCGATGCACGCGCGTCGCGATCCTTCGCCCGAGGATTGCGAAGCGACGGAAGTCTGGTCGCACGTTTCGAGCGCGCAACCCGTTCGCTGCGCGATGATGGCCTGCGAGCGGAACGCACTGCACGCGCACTTCGCGACGAGGAGCTGCGCGCCGAGCTGGCTGACCGTGCCGCTCGCTCACTGCGCGCCGATCGCGCCGCGCGTTCCGGGCGGGCAGATCGCGCTGCACGCTCGCTGCGAGACGAAGAGCTTCGCGCCGAGCTGGCCGACCGTGCGGCGCGTTCGCTGCGCGACGAAGAACTCCGTGCAGATCGCGCTGCACGCTCGCTGCGAGACGAAGAGCTGCGCGCCGAGCTGGCCGACCGTGCGGCACGTTCGCTGCGCGACGAAGAACTCCGCGCCGATCGCGCTGCACGCTCGCTGCGGGACGAAGAGCTTCGCGCCGAGCTGGCCGACCGTGCGGCGCGTTCGCTGCGCGACGAAGAACTCCGCGCCGATCGCGCCGGTCGCGCTGCACGCTCGCTGCGGGATGAAGAGCTGCGCGCCGAGCTGGCCGACCGTGCGGCACGTTCGCTGCGCGACGAAGAACTCCGCGCCGATCGCGCTGCACGCTCGCTGCGGGATGAAGAGCTGCGCGCCGAGCTGGCCGACCGTGCGGCACGTTCGCTGCGCGACGAAGAACTCCGCGCCGATCGCGCTGCACGCTCGCTGCGGGACGAAGAGCTTCGCGCCGAGCTGGCCGACCGTGCGGCACGTTCGCTGCGCGACGAAGAACTCCGTGCCGATCGCGCTGCACGCTCGCTGCGGGATGAAGAGCTTCGCGCCGAGCTGGCCGACCGTGCGGCACGTTCGCTGCGCGACGAAGAACTCCGTGCCGATCGCGCTGCACGCTCGCTGCGGGATGAAGAGCTTCGCGCCGAGCTGGCCGACCGTGCGGCACGTTCGCTGCGCGACGAAGAACTCCGTGCCGATCGCGCTGCACGCTCGCTGCGGGATGAAGAGCTTCGCGCCGAGCTGGCCGACCGTGCGGCGCGTTCGCTGCGCGACGAAGAACTCCGTGCCGATCGCGCTGCACGCTCGCTGCGGGATGAAGAGCTTCGCGCCGAGCTGGCCGACCGTGCGGCGCGTTCGCTGCGCGACGAAGAACTCCGCGCCGATCGCGTTGCACGCTCGCTGCGGGATGAAGAGCTTCGCGCCGAGCTGGCTGCTCGCGCAGAAAACGGGCTAGAAGTCATCAAATAATCCGGGCAGCGAAAATTGACGACTCGATCAGAACTGGAACAGCGAATCGACAGCCTCCTGGCTGGTGAGGTTGATCGTATCCTGACTACCGTTCCGTACGCGGGACATCTCATTTCTGAGGAGCAGGCTCTCGATGACGAATATTACATTCGACATCGCATCGAGACGATCAAGCGCATCATCCTCACTGCCAGAATCGATGCGCTGGCTCTGGCTCGCATGATCGAGGAAGACTATGAAAGCAGCCGTCTATGGGGCCGTTACACCGCGGATGAATTGAATCATGACCTCCTCTTCAGACGCGATCTCCATCAACATGGATGCAGTAACGAAACCATAGACGGCACACCTCCGCTCGCTGCGACGCGAAATCTCATCATTTATCTTTCGCGGCGGCTAGAGGAAATCGGATCACTCACCGCAGTCGCTTATTCGTTGTTCGTCGAGTGGAATTCCGATCGCGTCTCTGCGCGGGTCGTCAATCGTGCGGAGCGCCACTATTCCGCCAAGCACGTTTTGGGCGCACGCAGTCATGTTCATTTCGATAAGAACGCGAACCACTACGCGATGATCCTGGACATCACCGACAAGCTGGTTGGCCGTCTGAAGGACGAGAATGCGCTTTTCGACACTTTAAAGGAGCTTGCGTCGTTGTTCTGCGCTTACTTTCAGGAACTGCACGACGTCACCATTGGCCAACGAGCGGAAGCGTTCTCCTCGCCCCAACCCGCGCCGTCGGAGCGTGACCTGCACGCCGTCCAGTCGTAAGCATCGGTTGCGAGTCTTCCACACCCGGAAGGCCAGCGTGGAGGCGACGGAAGCGCAATCTGATGAATGTGTAAGGCAAGCGGCGTCGCCGGACACATTCATGCAACGTCCCAGCCATTACGTAGAGGGATAGGAGGATGACGAAGATCCGCCGAACGTATCAAAGAGAAGGCGCGCCGTCGGTCTAACCGGCTGGTGGTGCGCAGGAGATCAACATTCCATACCAAGCATGAACGCCGAACGTTTGCGCAAGGGTTTCGAATGTGACGGCAAGTCAGATCGGATCGGGATTCGTCGAATCGACATCGCCCCCCGACGATCCCTTCCTGTCATTCCGGTCACGCGAAATCGGGTACAAGCGGAATGCGTTCCACAGACAATCATGAATCCTTCCGTTACTAATCGAGCATGGCTCCCGACCGCACGCCTGACTGAGCGGGTCACGACACCCAGCGCAAAGGAATTCTATCGGCACTATGTACGGCCGGGACTACCGGTCGTCCTAAGAGGGGCAGCACTTGGGCTGGGTGCCATTCAACACTGGAGTTCGACATATCTGAAAGCCGCGGCGGGAAAACGCTCAGTCCCGATCGAGTTTTCCCCTGACAAGGAATTCGCGCTTCCGGAGCGCATCGGAAAAGATCGCATTCACTCGAAATTTGGCCGCTTTGTCGACTATCTGCTCGACGGCGACGCCAGCAGCCCGACGACCTATTATCTGGCGCAGGTCGATACGTTGCAATACCTCCCCGAACTGGTCGGCGACATCGTCCGGCCCTCGTTTGCACCACTAGCGGAAATCATGCGACCTCCCTATCTGTGGATGGGGATCGGGGGCAACGCGTCGACTCTGCATTACGACTCCTACGACAACCTCTACGCGATGGTCAGCGGCCGCAAGCATATCACTCTGTTTCCACCGTCGGATCGCGCCCATCTCTACCCGTACGTAGATCAGCGCAAGCACGGGCACTTCAGTCGGGTCAATCTTCGTTGTCCAGATCTCTCGCAGTTCCCGGGCTTGCTGAACGCCCGGCCCTTCGAGTGCGTGCTATGCCGGGGCGATATTCTCTACATCCCCGAAGGCTGGTGGCACTATCTGCGCTCGCACGGGCTCAATGTCGCGGTTAACTGGTGGTGGATCGAAGACAGCGCCAAATCCACTCACGCGCATTCCGTGTGATGCAACCAGGCTAATTCAGCTCCGTAAGCGACCGACATCAAGCGGCGCTCCGCGTCCGACCTGCCCTGCGACGCGGAGCCAGCCTCAACCGGCGAGAGGGCGCGTCACGGCTCAGTGCCCGAACCAGATACCAATACGCGACCGCAATCGATACGTCCTCACGTCCGGCCCAGCTAACAACACGATCGGTGCGCGACGGCAACGTCACCTGCCCGTCGTCGTCGGCCGACGCCGCTCCGCCACCTCCGCTCCGTCTATCGACTGACCACGCTCGCCGCAATCTGCGCATCCTGCACCGCGACGCCAGTCAAATCCGCCAGCGTGATCTGAGCCCGATCGGCGTCGTTGCGGCCCCGACGCTTTTCGGCAAGCAGGACCCCTATTTCCACCAACTTATCCGTGTGAATGAGTCGCGCGGATAACGCGTGGGAAACCTCGCCATACTGACTGCACTGCGCGATGGAGTCGACCACGACGGCGCCCGCCCGGGCAGCGATGCGCGGATCGAGCTCCTGCTTCCCAGCCGCGTCGGCTCCCACGGCCGTGATGTGGGTGCCATCGCGAATCCACTCTGCTTGAAGCAGCGCTTCGCGTGAAGGTGTCACCGTGACGATCAGGTTCGCATTTCGCGCCACGTCCTCGGCCGTGGAATGAACCTGCACGGAAAACCCCTGCGCCGACATGTCGGCGGCAAATTGCAGACTGCGTTCCGGATTCCGTTCCCACACGTGCACCTCGCGGCACACCGTAACTGGTTTCAGATACTCCAGTTGCAAGCGGGCCTGGACCCCCGCGCCAATGATCCCGATGCCGCCAACCTGGTGTGGTGCGAGAAGACGCGCCGCTAGTTGCCCCGCGATCGCGGTGCGCACGCAAGTCAGCCAGCCTTCATCCTGCAGCAATGCGAGGGGTTCGCCCGTCGTCGCCGAAAACAGCATGACCAGCCCGCTGTTGCTCGGCAGCCCCATCTCTGGATTGTTGTAAAACCCGGAAGATGCCTTGACCGCAAATGTCGCGGTGCCTTCGACATACGCCGACTTGATACAGCACTCGCCATTGACCGAAGCAAACTGAAAATGCTGAACGGGCGGCACCTGCGCCCCACCCCGCGAATAAGCGATAAAGCCTTGCTCGACCATACGCACCGCACGTTCCACGTCAAAGCGCGCAACGATTTCATCCTTGGTCCAGATTCTCATCGCACCGCCTCAATGAATTTATCCAGCATGATGTTCCGGCCGCAGATCACGACGGCAACCGCCCGTCCCCGATATTCCGGCGCACGCTTGAGCATCGCCGCCAGCGCGACGCCCGCGGCGCCCTCGACCATCCAGCCGTCGGTTTGCGCAATGAGCCGCATCGCCGCCTTGATTTCCTCTTCGGTCACCAGTTCGGTTTTCGTGATGATTTTCCGACTGATGTCGAACGTCACGGTATCCGGCTCAATGCCGCCCGCTGTGCCATCAGAAATCGTGTCTGACTCTTCCGATTCGACGATCCTGCCAGCTTTCAGGGAGTGGTAAAGGGCCGCCGAATTGGCCGGCCAGCAGCCCACAATCTCCGTCGACGGATGCAATGTCCGGACGGCGGTGCCGACACCCGAGATCAGCCCTCCACCGCCCACGGAAACGAAAATAGCGGATAGGTCAATACCGGCCTCACGGGCTTGCTCGTCGAGTTCGAGACCGATAGTTCCCTGTCCGGCGATGACGTCGATATCGTTGTACGGCGATATGAATGTCATCTGCTTGAGTTCCGCCTGACGACGGGCTTCAAGTTCGACACCTAGCGCCGTGTCGTCGATCGTGACAACGTTCGCACCGAATGCCCGGATCGCGTCGAGCTTGAGCGGCGACGCCGTGCTGGCCGCATAAACCGTCACAGGCACGCCGGCGAGTTTGCCGGCGAGGGCGACGCCCTGTCCATGATTTCCGCTCGATACCGTCAACACACCATTGCGACGTGCCATCGAATCGAGCAAACGCATCTTGTTCCATGCGCCGCGAAACTTGAACGACCCCGTGCGCTGTAGATGCTCGCACTTCAAATAGACTTCGCAACGGCTGGATTTCGACAGTACGGGGCTGTACAGAAGCGGTGTCACCGCGACCAGCGGACGCATCGCGCGATGTGCGTCCTCGATCCTCGCGAATAAATCGTTCGTCACGGGTTCCCCCTTGTTTCGCCCTGCGGCGGTCGGGCACATCGAGCCGGTTCGCATCGGATAGACCGACACGCTTGTGCAATTTGGCGACGAATATGAAATCCCTGCGATACCCGTCCATTATGGATAGCCTATTAATTTTAGGAAGCGATCCGTCTCATTTAATGCAGGACATATACGCATTGACACCCATACAAGCATCGCGTAAAAGCTAATGCATCAGCATCGTGTATCCATGCCACCCGTATCGCTTGACCTCGATCAACGGAAATAATCTTGACACGCAATGCACAAGCGAACACTTTTTCGGAATAACGCATCCCGCTCGTCTCGCAAATCGAAATAATGATTGAAAATGGGAAATTCCAATGGCTTTGTTCTACAAGGGCTTCCCCGTTGAGCGGCACTGTCACGTTGTAGGAGGTGATCGAGTAGGATGGTAATCCCCCCCGAAAAACCGGTGTGATCAGAAGTAGAATTTTCTCGTTGAGGGAGTTCTACAGCATGAAAAAATCGAGATTCACGGACAGCCAGATCATGGACGCGCTCAAGCGCGTGGAGTCGGGGCTGTCGGTGCCGGACCTGTGCCGGGAACTTGGCATCAGCACGGCAACGTTCTACAAATGGCGCTCGAAGTACGGCGGCATTGACCTGCCCCCTTCAATAGGGCCAATGGGCTTCTAGCAAAGTCCCTTTAAGCCAACTCCTGGAAAGCGGCAGGCGCATCCGCGGTTGCCCGATGTTTCACCGCAAACTCTGACTGACCCTGCCTCGATTCCACGTACAGCAAGAAGTTTGATAACTTTTTGACTGTATGGAGAAGAACATGGCAGAGAACGTGGTACCGAGACGGCAGTACACGAAGGAATTCAAGGTTGAGGCGGTGCGGCTGGCTGAGAGCGTCGGTCAGCATGAGGCTGCTCGCAGGCTGGGCGTGCCGGTGGCGACGCTGGGAAACTGGTGCCGTGATCGGCGCGATGGAAGTGCGCAGGCCGCAGCAGGGCCGGCGCCGAGTGCACCGAGCTCAAGTCGTCGTCCGGTCAGCGACCTGGAGGCCGAGAACAGTCGTCTGCGTAAGGAACTGGCCAGCGCAAAACTGGATATCGAAATTCTTCGAAAGGCGACGGCGTACTTCGCGAAGGGGTCGCGGTGAGGTACGCCTGGATTGACGCACATCGCGACCAGTACAGCGTGAGTCGGCTTTGCCGGGTTCTGGGTGTGTCGCGCAGCGGCTATTGCCAGTGGCGCGGCCGGGAGCCAAGTCGGCGGGCACTGGCCAATGCCATGTTGGACGCTGAGGTCGCCGCCATTCATCGTGCCAGCCGCGGCAGCTATGGCCGTCCTCGTATCGTGCGACAGTTGCGTGCTCAGGGCCGGCCGGCGAGCGCCGAACGCGTGCGTCGCAGCCTGCAACGCCAGGGGCTGCGCCCGGTCTACAAGCGCCCGTATCGGGTGACGACGGATTCGACCCATCGCCTGCCGGTGGCGCCGAATCTGTTGGATCGGCGTTTCGATGGCTGGCGGCCCAATCAAGCTTGGGTAAGCGACATCACGTTCATCAAGACCGGCGAGGGCTGGTTGTATCTGGCGGCGATCCTGGATCTGGCGAGCCGACGCATCGTCGGCTGGTCGATGTCCGAGCGGATCAACGCGGACCTGGTCTGCCAGGCGTTGCGCAGCGCGTGCTGGCAACGCTAACCGCCACCGGGATTGCTGCTGCACTCCGATCGCGGCGCTCAATACGTCAGTCGCGCGTACAGGAAATTGACCGTCGCGTTCAAGATAAACGTTTCAATGAGCCGCCGTGCCAACGCTTGGGATATCGCCCCGATGGAGAGCTTCTTCAAGACGCTGAAGGTCGAAAGAATCTACCAGACTCACTACGAAACGCGTGCCCACGCACGCCTGGATATCGTCGATTGGATCGAGGGCTATTACAATCGGCAACGCCTGCACACCTCGATCGACTTCCTTGCCCCCGTCGACTACGAGGCCAGCTTGATCGCCGCATGAGTTGCTGTACGTGAAAACGAGGCAGGATCACCTAATAGCTGTGCTGCTCGTTCAGCCTGCTGTCGGGAAAGCACGCTGTTGCCAAGCGGTCGAAGCACGGACGCAATCTTCGCTGCTCGAGCGGCCCGCTCTTCGATCGAAGCCATATGGACTCCTATCAATCCACGCGACACGTGCGCTAGCAGTATTAAAGAACACGTGCAACGTGCTAGCAACGTTAGTGAACATTGGCCAAGTTTCTGTTGCAGAAACGCAACGGCTAAGCAGCCGCCAGAAAACTTCAAAAAGTCCCTGTTCGCCGAGGCTTCTTTGAGAATTTCCGCTAGCAACGTTTCTGAACACGGCTAGCGCTAATAATGAACGCCTACAGTAGATGCCGGCCAGTTCAGCCGTTCCTGTCGAATCCGTAAAACGCCGACGGCGTATCGACCAGCACCTGCCGGCGCCCAGCCTGATCCGGCAACAACGTTTCCATGTATCGATGCGCGAGCGCATCGTCGACGGCGGCCTCGTATCCGACATGCGGCCAGTCGCTGCCCCACAGCAATCGCTCCGTGCCGAACGCTTCGCGCAGCGCGTGCATCGCCGTCAGCCCCGACGCCTGCCACCGGTCGGCCCGATCGTTCCGGTAGGCGCCCGATACCTTGACCCAGACGCGCTTGCTCGCTGCCGTCGTCAACAGATAGCGAAAGCCCGGATCGTCGATCCCGAGCCGCGGATCCGGACGGCCGAAATGATCGAGCGACACGTCGAGGCCAGCGTCGACGAGCGGCGGTACCAGCGCCGGAAGGCGCGCTGCTTCCGCGTGTAGCTCCACCTGCCAGCCATGCCCGCGCAGCAGCGGAAACAGCGTGCGCCACGCGACGCCCGCGAAATCTGGATCGCGGGCGCCGATCAGGTTCAGCCGGATACCGAGCACGCCGAGCGGTGTCCACGCGGCGACCTGCTCGGCGTCGCGCGCGGGATCGATCACCACGATACCGCGCAGGCGCGCCGGCTGGGCACGCAGCGCGGCAAGCAGATAGCGGTTGTCGGTGCCGAGAAAGCTCGGCTGAATCAGCACGCCGTTCGACATGCCATGCCGGTCGAGCATCGCGAGGTACTGGTCGAGCGCCGCCTCATACGCGATCGTGTAACGATGGCCCGGCACGAGCGGCAGCGATTTCAGGAATACGTGCGCGTGCGTGTCGACGCCGGTGATCGTCCGCCGGCCGGGCGCCGCACCGGCACATCCGCCGAGCACCTCGGCCATCGCGAATCCGCCGAGTGCGCGGTTGAACGAACGCCTCGAAATCATGGGGGTCTCCTTTGTCGTTGGTCTTTTTTGAACGGCGCGGCCCCGCCGGCCGCGCAGCGGCGCATCACCCTACATCGCGCGCGCCACGATGAATATCGGGACGAACGACAGCACCGTCGACAACGCGACGACGAACGCCATCAGCCGATGATTGCCGCCGTACTGCGTGGACAGCACGTACGAATTGCTCGCGCACGGCAGCACCGAATAGAGCAGGATCAGGTTCCCGGACAGCGGCGGCACCGCGAATACCTTCGTCGCGGTCAGCGCGAGCAGCGGAAAGCCAACCAGCCGGATCGCGGTGGTCACGAGCCCTGCGCGTACGAGCGCCGCCTCCTTGCGCGGCAACGGCAGCCGCAACGCGGCGCCGACGCAGATCAGGCTCAGCGGCAGCGCGGCGCCGCCGAGCACGTCGACGGTCTGGTCGAGCGCAGCGGGCAGGTGCCAGCCTGTCAGGTTGAGCACGATCCCGAACGCGCTCGCGACGATCAGCGGATTCGCCGCCACCTTGCCGACGATTCGCACGAACCCCCGACCGCCGGCCTGACCGTGCTCGAACGACAGGAGCACAAGCGTGTTCGAGATCGCGACCATGTACGCGACGACGACCGCCGCGATCCCGTAGTCGGCGCGGCTCAACAACCCCGACGCGACCGACAGGAAGATGTAGCTGTTGAACCGGATCGAGCCCTGGACGATCGACGTGAAGGACGCGTGCGGCACTGCGTATATCCGGCAGCCGAGCACGACTGCGGCCAGCACCGCGAGCGTGAGGCCCGTCAGCAGCAGGATCGTCGACTTCGACGATGCGTCGAGCGGACCGGCCAGTCCGATCGAATGCACGAGGAAAGCGGGAAACAGCACGTAATGGGTGAGCTTTTCGGCGGACGGCCAGAAAGCCGCATCGACCAGCGCGATGCGACGCACGGCAACGCCGATGCAGATCAGCGCGAAGGCGGGCGCGACGGCGACCCAGGCGAGTTCGGTATGCATGGTTGAACGGGTTCGGTGAAGTGAGTAATCGGTGACTCGGCCCGATCGTGAGCCGATGGCCAGGGCATGGTCGTGGCGGGATCGGGTTCGAACGGCAGCCCGACGGCCGCAAGCGCTTCATACGCGAGCGCCGGCGCGAAACGCACGCCGGAGCCCGACGCGCCCGCCACCGAGCAGCCGTTGCGGCCGAACGGCGCGACCCGTGGATTGCGGTCGGCCGTGTAACCGTCCACGGCCGCGCGCGCGGCGAGATGGGCATCGCGCAGGCCCGGGAAATGACGCTCGAGCAGCCGGCGCGCCAATGTCCGTTCGTCGGCGCTCGGCGCGACGCGCGCGCCGGCGGCACAGCCCCACGCGTGCGACGTGATGCTCAGCAGCCAGCCGCGCCGCGCGTGCATCGGCGCAAGGAACGCCTGCGCATCCGGCAGGTAGACGACCGGCGCATCCGGCGCGGGCGGCAACGCGCGCCCGTCGACATCGAACGCAACGATCTTCTTGGTGACGATGTCCGGTCGTGCATCGCCGCCCGCTTCTCCGTCGACGGCCGGCCACGGGCCGCTGGCATGCACGAGCCGGTCGGCGTGCAGCGTCACGCCGTTGGCCACGACGATCCAGCCGCCGGCGCCGCGCGTCACGTGCGTGACCGGGGCATCGAAGCGCTCGACGGTGTGCGCGCCCGTCAGGTAGTGCGCGACCAGCCGCGGCACGTCGACCAGCCACGCGCGGCCGCTGCGCCACAGACGCGCGCCGGCCGGCAGCGCGCCGAGCGGTGTGGCGCCGGTGTCCGGCGGATCGTCGGCCACCGGCGGCGCGAGCAACGGGCCGCCCGCGTCGGGTGCGTCCGCAACGAACGCGAACGGCGCGTCGCGCACGCAGCATCCGGCACGCGCCCACGCGGCGTAGTACGCGTTCGCGACCAGCGAGCGCGCGCGGCGCTCGCCGCTGCCGCAGAACGGCGTAATCACGCCGGCCGACAGCGCCGTGGCCGTCTGCACGGCCGGCCGCGCATCGAACACGGCGATGCGCAGCGCGCCCGCATGCCGCGCCGCCACGTGCGCGATCGTCGCCCCCGTCACGCCCGCGCCGACGATCGCGAGGTCAACCCGCATCGGCCTGCCACCAGACGGTGCTGATCACGAGCGGCGTCGCGCCGTCGTTTTGAACCTGGTGCGAGCGGTGCGATTCGAAATACAGCACGTCGCCGGCCCGCACGCGCACGGGCTCGCCGTCGTAGGTCAGCCGGCCGCTGCCCTGCGCGATCATCCAGCATTCGCGTACCGCGTGGACGTCCAGCCGCGACGTGCAGTTCGGCTCGACCGTAAACAGGCCGCCGCGAAACGGAATCTCGCCGTCGCCGAGCCCTGCGAAATCGGCCTGGCGCAACACGACGCCCGGCACATGCGATTCCGGCGGCAACGCGCCGACGTGCGGAAACTTACGCGCGTTCATCGTGCACCTCCTCCCCGACCAGGCCCAGTTCCGCGAGAATCGCGTCGCGGTCGCGATCGAGCGCCGGTGCGGCCCGGCGCTTGGCCGGATCGGGGCAGCCCGAGATCTTGATCGGCGTCCCGACGAGCCGGTACGGGCCGACGTCCGGATCGTCGACGTCGATCAGCATGTTGCGCGCGGCCGTCTGCGGATGAACGACGGCCTGGTCGACCCGGTTGATCGGGCCGGCCGGCAGCCCCGCGCGCGCGAACCGCTCGCACCAGGCTTCGACGCCGTGCGCCGCCAGCAGCGCGTTGAGCGTGCGTTCGAGTTCGGCCTCGTGATCCTTGCGCGCCTCACCGCCCGCGAAACGCGGATCGGCCGCGAGCGCCGGCACGCCGAGCGCGTCGCACAGCAGCCGGAACAGCTTGTCGTTGCCGGCCGCGATGATGAGCGGGCCGTCCGCCGCGCGGTAGACACCGAATGGCGGCGCGATCGCCGGCCGATAACTGCCGACCGGCCCCGTTACTTCACCGGTCGCGAAGTAACGGCCGATGAAATACTCCATCAGCGCAAGCTGGCAGTCGAACATGCCGATATCGACCTTCGAACCCTGCCCGGTGCGGCCGCGCCGCACGAGCGCCATCAGCAGCCCGGTCGTCAGGAACAGGCCGGCCGCGAGATCACCGATCGACGGCCCGACCCGCACGGGCATGCGCCCGGGTTCACCCGTCACGCTCATGATCCCGCCGAGCCCCTGGACGATCATGTCGTATGCGCGGTGGTCGCGATACGGCCCGGTGTGGCCGAACCCCGATGCGCTGCCGTAGATCAGGCGCGGGAAACGCGCATGCAGCGTGTCCCAGTCGTAGCCGATGCGCGCCATCGTGCCGGGCCGGAAGTTCTCCGTGACGACGTCGGCCTTCTCGAGCAGCGCGTCGAGCACGCGGCGGTCGGACGGGTCCTTCAGGTCGAGCGCGATGCTCTCCTTGCCGCGGTTGAGCGACGCGAAATACGCGGACTTGCCGCCGTACCACGGGCCGTACGCGCGTGCGTCGTCGCCGGTCGACGGCCGCTCGACCTTGATCACGCGCGCGCCGTGATCGGCCAGCAGCATCGTGCAGAACGGCCCGGCCAGCACGCGCGTCAGGTCGACGATCACGAGCCCTTCGAGTGCGCCTTCCATCATGCAACCTCCCGCATGCCGGGCGGCAGGACCGCCGCCAGGTCTCCCGGCGTGACCGGGTCGAAGTTCGCCAGCGGCGTGACTACCGGCACCGACAGCCGTGCGAAGTCGCCCGCGTTCGGCTCGCCGCGCAACCCGAGCGCGCGCCACGCGGTCTGCGCGAGCGCCGGCATCAGCGGCCATGCGAGCAGCGCGAAGCCCTTGGTCCAGCCGTACAGGTCGCCGGCCGCGCGCGCGCCGTCGAAGTGCGCGCTCCAGCGCTCGACGATGCCGGCCAGCGCCGTCGGGTCGAACGTCGCGAAATCCATCGCGCGCTGCGCGTCGCGCCACGCCGCCTCGGCTGCCCGCGCCGTCTTGTCGGCCGGCACGCGCGCCGCGAGCGGCCCGCCGATCGACTCGGCCACGTGCCGCCGCACCGTCGCGTACGGCCCGTTCACGAAGCGGCAGAACGCATCGCGATCGAAGTCGGTGCGGGCGCCGACCGGATTGGTCGACGCGACGAAGAAGCGCACCGCGTCGGCCGGCACGCGCGTGCGCGCCGCGAGGTCCTCGACCCAGATCGCCCAGCGCAGGCTCGTTGAGAACTTGCGCCCTTCCAGCGTGTAGAAGTGATTGATCACGAAACGGTCGAACGGTTTCGACACGCCGTCGGCCATCGCCATCGCCTGAATGCCGACCAGATGCGACACGCAGTTGTCGATCCCGAATCCGTTGACGGTGATCACGTCCGACTCGCGATCGAACGGGTTCGCGCGCAGCCCGTGCTGGCGGGCATAGAGATCGCCGACGAAGCGGATCGCGCCGAACAGCAGCCCGTGCCCGAACAGCGTGCGCGGCGCGCCGTCGAGCGCATACGGCAGCCCCCAGCCGGCATGGCTCGTCAGGCGGAAACGCGCGCCGTCGCGCGCGAGATGGCGGCGCGCGATATCGACGAACTCCGGTGCGGTCTCGGTGCCGGCCAGCTGCGCGACCAGCGCGGCGGGATCCGCGATGTCGAAGAACAGGTTGTCCTGCTCGCGCATCGCGAGCGTCTCGCCCCAGCGCGCCGACGGTTCGTGCACGTCCTCCGGCTGGAAATGCGCGCCGCAGTCCTCGCAGAAGAATCCCGACACGTCGCGCGCGCACTGCGGGCAGCGGCCGAGCAGGAAACTGCCGGTCACGTAAGCGTCGCGCGTGGCCGAGTACGGCAGGCGCTCGCGCACCGTCGACACGCGCCGCTGCGCGGCCAGCCGCGCGACGAGCCCGTCGTGCGCGGCGAGGTACGCTTCGTGATGCGCATCGCCGAGCGGATCGACGAACAGGTCGACGTCGATGTTCATCGCGGCGAGATCGTCGACGATGCCCGCGCAGCTCTGCCGCGCGAGCGCCGCCGCGTCGATGCCGGCCTGCCCGGCGCGCAGCGGGATGTAGGAATCGTACGGGTCGCTCGCGCATGCGATGCGCGCGACCTCGCCGCGGCTGCGCAGGTGGCGCGCAAGCATGTCGAGCCGCAGGTACGGGCCGGCGATATGACCGAGGTGCAGGCGCCCGTTCGGCGCCGGCATCGCGGGCACGAGCAGGTAGTGGCGCGGGTCGCGGATCGTGTCGATCGGCATGATGGCCTCCGGGTCAGTCCAGCGTGACGGTCACGTCGGCCGCGAGTTCGCGCAGCAGCGCCACGATGTCGCGGTCGAGTTCGCACTGCGCGATCAGGTACGCGATCTCGTACGCCTTGAACACGTCCTTCGGCAGCGCCATCTGCGCGCCCTTGCCGGCGACGACCTGCAGGAACCGCAGCTCCGGCCGCCGCCACAGCCGCTCGAAGCCCTCGACACGGGCGATGCGGCCGAGCCCCGGCGGCATCACGATGCGCTGTCCGGCGCGCGTCGACGCGGTGCCGAGCCGGTCGTCGAGCGGGCCGTCGATCGCGCCGCGTGCGAGATCGAGCACGGTGCGGTACGGCGAGAAGCCCGCGACGCTGTACGGGATCAGATGCGAGTTGATGAACTCGCCGCCGAGCCGCCCGCCGATCTCGAGAATCTTCGGACCGTCGCGCGTCACCATCACGTCCGCGTGGAAGCCGCACCAGTCGATGCCAGTCGCCGCGACGCCCGCGCGCACCATGTCGCGGATCGCCGCCTGCATGTCGGCCGGCAGCAGCGACGGCGTCACGTTCTCGTACTGGATCGGGATCGACCGGTCGAAGGTCTTGTCGATGATCGCGTTGATCGCGACGCGGCCGTGCGCGACGACGCCGGACACCGAATGCTCGCTGCCCGTCAGCTGCTCCTCGAGCAGCGCGTGATCTCCGTACAGGCTGAACATCTCGCCCTTCTCCGGCAAGTTATACGCGCGAAACGCGCGATAGACGTCGACAGGGTCGGCGAGCCCATCGACCGGGAAGATGCCGCGGCTGCCGGAGTTGCCGGCCGGCTTGAGCAGCGCGGGCGCACCGATCCGCTTCAACGCGGCGGTGAATTCGGCTTCGCTGCTGACGACCGCGTAGCGCGGGTTCGCGTTCGGCACCGCGTCGAGCACGCGGCGGGTCGCGGCCTTGTCGCGCACGTTGAGCGCGGCGTCCGGCGCCGTGCCGCGCAGGCCGAGGCTATGCGACAGCCGGCTCGCGAGCACGACTTCGAGATCCTTCCACGCGACGACGCCGGACAGCTCGACGCGATGTTCGCGCAGGTAGTCGAGAATCGTCCGCTCGGCCGCATCGTAATCGCCGAGCCGTGTCGGAATGATGCCGGCGCAGCCGAACGAGCGGAACGCGTCCGGCGTCGGCGTCGCCACATAGAGGTCGAGCCCGAGGCTGCGCGCCGCGTCGATTTCGGCGATCCGCTCGCCCGGAAGCGCGCGTGTGTCGAGATACAGCATGGCCGGTGCATGGGTCATGGCGAGGTGCTCCTGTCAGTTCACGAGTTGTTGGGTGGCGGCCTGCGGGGCGTCGCCGTGCGGCCAGTCGACGAAACCCGGCGGCGTGCCGACCTCGTAGATGGACGCGCCCGCGATCGCATTCGCGATCCGGCCGCTGCGCCACGCGGCCAGGCTCAAGTTCGGGTCGGCGATGCCGCGCGTCGTGCGCGCGGCGTTCTGGAAGAAAATCCGCGCGGCGCTCGGCCGGTTCCAGCGCACCGCATAGTCGTCGTCGAGCTCCGGCGCGCCGTTGCGCGTGTGCATCTCGAAGCGCAACGATTCGAGCGCGCCGGGCATCTGGAATTCGCTGCCCGTCGCGAGCAGCACGACGTCCGCATGCAGCGGCGCGTGCACGCCGGTGCCGTCGTCGACGCTCAGCACGTAGCCGCCGTCCGCGCGGTGCAGGTTCGCCATGCTGCGGCCGGGCATCAGTGAGCAATGGCCGGTGCGCCCTTCGATGTGGGTGATCTCGTAGAGCCGCTGGTAGATCGCCGTCAGCAGCGGCAGCGTGACGCCGTCGCTCGCGAGGCGCTGCGTCTCCAGCGCGTCGCGCTTGCGCTCCGGCGACAACCGCGAGAAATGTTCGTTGTATTGCGGCACGAACCATTCGTTGACGAACGGTGAATCGTCCATCGGCAGGAAGTTCTCGCGCCGCGTGAGCCAGGCGATGTGCGCGGGCGCCGCGTCGCCCGTCAGCCCGAGCAGGTGCAGCGCCAGCTCGGCGCCGCTCTGGCCGCCGCCGACGATCGCGACGCGCCGGCCGGCGAGCGCCGGCCGCGCGGTGCAGAACTGCGACGAATGCAGCACGTCGGCGCCGAGGTGCGGCCGCGCGCACGCGGGCACGGTCGGACGCAGGCCGACGCCGACCACGAGGTTCGCGGTGCGCACGACGCCGTTCGAGGTCGTGACGCGCAGCGCGCGCCCGTCGCGCACGACGCTTTCGACTTCACAGTCGAATCGCAGGTTGTCCAGGGACGCGCACACCCACTGCATGTACTGTTCGAACTCGCGGCGGCGCACGGTCGGAAAGCGCGCGTTCGCGAACGCGTACAGCCGTTCGGTGCGTTGCAGGAACGCAATGAACGAGTAGCGGCTGCACGGATCGGCCAGCGTCACGAGGTCCTTCAGGAAGCTCGTCGTCAGAGACGAATCGGCGAGCATCAGCCCCGGATGCCAGCGGAACTCGGGCCGGCGTTCGACGAACAGCGAGCGCAGCCCGCCCAGCGGCGCCAGCAGCGCCGCGAGGCTCAGGTTGAACGGACCGACGCCGATACCGAGCACGTCGACTTCTTCCCCGGCAAAGGCCCGCGGCTTCGCGCCGTCGAGCGTCTGGAATTCGAAAGTGTTCATCGCGCCTCCCCGGCACCGGTGATCGAATCGTGAAAGGCAACGTCGTCGGCCTGGCCGAGCACGTGCGCGGCGAGCGCCGCGCCGCCGTGAACGGCCGTGGCGATCCCGCTGCCGCAATAACCGCCACACCAGCCCATCCGTCCGGCCGTGCCGACATGCGGCACGCCGAGCGCCGTGAAGCCGAGCGGCGCGGACCATACGTGCTCGACGCCCACGTGCTCGAGCGCCGGGAAATACGCGGCCAGCCGCGCACGCAACGCGGCCTCGACGCCCGCGGGCGGAAAGTCGGCCGCGAGGCCGAGCCGGCTGCCGAACAGCAGCCGCCCGCTGTCGTCGAGCCGGAAATAGTCCTTGTCGGCGGACAGCGTGCCGTACGCGCGCGGCTGCCGCGAAATGCAACGCTGCGTCGCGTCGTCGAGGATGCGGGTCGCCAGCAGGTGCGTGTCGTAGCGTTCAAGCGGCGGGCGCAGGTCGGCCGGTAGCAGCGGCCAGGCATCCTCCGCGCACACCAGCACGGTGCCCGCGTCGAGCGTCGCATCGCCTAGGTCGAGCGCGGCCGCACCGGGCGCGAGCCGCACGGCATTCACGCACACGCCGCGCCGGATCCGCACGCCGAGCGTGGTGGCCCGCATCCGCATCGCATCGCGAAGCGCGCGCGGCCGGATCAGTGCGAAGCTCAGGTTCAGCAGCCCCGCGACCGCGCGCGCCGCACCGGTTTCCTGCGTGACCGCCTGCGCATCGAGCCACGCGACGCGCGCATCCTGCCGCGCCGCGTAGTACTCGAAGCGGTGCGCCAGCTGCACCGCCGACGCGTCGTCGCACGCGAGCGTGATATGGCCGGGATGCGCCCAGCCGCACGCGAGGTTGCGGCTGTCGACGAAGCGCTTCAGGTAAGCGATGGCCTGTGCGGCCGTGCGCTCGGCGGCCTGCGCCTGCGCGGCCGAAATCGGGCCGCGCGGCAGCGCCGGCGCGACGCTCGCGACCGAGCCGAAGTTGAATGCGCTCGGCACGTCGCCGGGCGGATCGGCGTCGCAGACCTCAACCGTCGCGCCCTGCTCCGCCAGGTGGATCGCGGCGGACAGCCCCGTGTAGCCGCCGCCGACGATCGCGACGTCGGCGGTTCGTGTGCCGGGCGCTCTCATGCGTGCTCCGGCTGGTGTTGATGCGCGGCGACGAATGCGCGGTACGCCCCGTCGAAGAAGAACGTGGGCTCGCCATCCGGCGGCTCGAGCTGGTCGAGCCAGCAGGCCGTCGCCGAATACTTCGCGAGAAACGGCCGTCGCAGCCAGCGCGGATCACGCGCCTGCAGGAAATTCAGCAGGAAGTAGCGCTGCCCCTGCAGTTCGAGCGTGCCCGCGACTTCGACCTTGCCCGGGCCTGCGCTCATCGACGGGCCGCGCGCGCTGCGCGCGAGCCCAGACACCGACGCGATCGCAGTGTTGTAGATGTCGAGCGCCCGCGCGAGCGGCAGCTCGAAATAACCGCGCGGCCCCGTGTCGCGCTCGACGAACATGTAGTACGGCACGATGCCGAGCCGCACCTGCCCGACCCAGTTGCGCCGCCAGACTTCCGCGTCGTCATTGATATGGCGCAGCACCGGCCCCTGCGAACGGATCACGACGCCGATGCGGCGCAGGTTCATCACGGCCTGCTCGGCAATCTCCGTCGACAGTTCGCGCCAGTGGTTCAGGTGCGCCATGACCGTCACGTTGCGCCCGGCATCGATCAACGTGCGCAGCAGCGCGAGCAGCTCGGGCGTATCCGGATCGCTGACGAAACGGTACGGCCAGTAGGTCAGCGCCTTCGTGCCGATCCGGATGTTGCCGACATGCTCGAGCCCCGGCTCCAGCAGCGGCGTCAGGTACTCGCGCAGGCGCGCCGCGCTCATCACCATCGGATCGCCGCCCGTCATCAGCAGGTCGGTCACTTCGCCGTGCGCGCGCAGGTACGCGTGCAGCCGCCCAGCTTCGCTCGACGCGAATTTCAGCGACGCGTCGCCGACGAACTGCGGCCAGCGGAAGCAGAACGTGCAGTACGCATGGCAGGTTTGCCCGTGGCTCGGGAAGTACAGCACCGTCTGCGCATACTTGTGCTGGATGCCCGGGCAGGGCTCGCCGCCCAGTTCCGGCTCATTGAGCCGCTGGTCCGCCGGGTGCGGGTTCATCCGGGCGCGCAGGCGCCCGACTAGCGCGTCCAGGTCAGCCTGGCGCGCCGCGTCGCGCGACAGCGCGGCCAGCTCCCCGAGCTCGTCGGGTGCAAGCATGTCGGGCTGCGGAAACGTCAGCCGGAACAGCGGGTCGTCCGGTACGTTCGTCCAGTCGATCAGTTGCTCGACGACATAACGGTTGACCTTGAACGGCAGCACGCGTGCGACCAGCCCGATCTGCTCGCGCATCGACGCCGGCAGCATCGCGAGCTGCGGGATATCGTCCAGCTTCGACCGATTGTACGCCTTGAACACGGGATGGACCGCGATCGGCGGCCGTGGCAGCACACCACTCGGCACGCCGTCGCGCGTGGATATCCGTTGGCCCTCGGATAGTTCGATCATTGACTCGACTCCATTTTTTTAGATGTACTAATGTATGTCGTGTGTTTCGTCTGCTAGCCTCCGACGCCGAGGCAGCCCGTTGGCGTCCTGCAGATACTAGAAGCAATCGCCGCGGCGAAGCATTACGGCCGTGTTATTTATCCATAAGCGTTTCGCATGCGGCTTCGCACCAATTCAGCGGGGAGCGGCAGCGCCCACCGCCGGCCGAGCCGGTCGCGCGCGCCTGGCCGGATGGGTTTCCGGCATCCGCCAGTACACGGCCAGCGAAATCGCTGCGCACGCCGCCACGTACCAGAAGAACATCGATTCGTTGCCAACCGCCTTCAGCCGCAGCGCGACGAATTCGGTCGTGCCGCCGAGGATCGCCGTCGTCAGCGCGTAAGGCAGCCCGACCGCCAGCGCGCGGATCTGCGGCGGGAACAGCTCGGCCTTCACCAGCATGTGCACCGACGTGAAGCCGCTCAGCACGACCAGCCCCGCGAATACCAGCGCGAACGCGGCGAGCGGTTCGTGCACATGCCCGAGCGTCGTGAAGATCGGCACGGACAGCAGCGTGCCGCCGATCCCGAACCACAGCAGCACCGGCCGGCGGCCGACGCGGTCCGACACGAGGCCGAACAGCGGCTGCAGCGGCATGTACAGCAGCAGCGCGGCGGTGCAGATCCAGGTCGCCGTTTCCTTGTGCAGCCCGACCGAGTTGACGAGGTATTTCTGCATGTAGACCGTGTACGTGTAGAACGCCACGGTGCCGCCGACCGTGATGCCGATCGCGAGCAGCAGTTCGCGCCAGTGCGCCGCGAGGTCGGCCGTCATGCGCGTCTTCGCCGCGCGCGCCCGGCTGGCGATGAACGCATCGCTCTCCACGACGTTGCGGCGCATGTAGAGCGCGAACAGCGCGAGCACGCCGCCGACGAAGAACGGAATCCGCCAGCCCCAGCGCTCGAGGTCGTGCGTGCCCGCGAAGATGCGCTGCATCGCGAGCATCAGGCCGAGCGCGACGAGCTGGCCGGCGACCACGCTCACCTGCAGGAAGCCGACATAGAAGCCGCGCCGGTTCGGCGGCGCGATCTCGCTCAGGTAGGTCGCGCTGGTGCCGTATTCGCCGCCCATGCTGAGCCCCTGCAGCAGCCGCGCGGCGACCAGCAGCGCCGGCGCGAGCACGCCGATCGTCGCGTACCCGGGCGTGACGGCGATCAGCATCGATCCCGCGCACATCGCGAGCACCGACTTCGTCAGCGCGGCCTTGCGTCCGCGCCGGTCCGCGTAGACGCCGACGAGCCAGCTTCCTGCCGGCCGCGCGATATACCCGACGGCCGCGATGGCCGCCGTGTTCATCAGTTGCACGGTCGGCCGGTCGGCCGGAAAGAATGCCGGCGCGAAGTAGATCGAGAAGATGCTGTACGCGAGAAAGTCGTACCACTCGATCAGGTTGCCGGCGAGCCCGCCGACGATCGAGCCGATGCGCGGCCGCTCGCCGGCCGCCCCGGTGGGGGAAATTGCCACGCTCGTCTCCTGTTCTTGTTCGTATGTGCCGGGCGGCCGCCGGTGTTGCCGGCCCCGCCCGTGCCGGCGGCTTATGCGCGATCGGCCCCGTAGCGGGCGTCGAGCGCGTCGAAGCGCGCCTTGTCGACGAGCCGCTGCCGTTCGGCGAACGGCGCGACGAGCGCGGGGTTTTCGTCGAGCCGGCCCGTGTCGCGCAATTCGGTCAGAGCGGCCTGCATCCCGTGCACGGCCCCCTGCAGCGCCGCATTCGCGTACAGCACGACGCCGTAACCGAGGCGCGCCAGTTCGTCGCGCGAGCGCGTCGGCGTCTTGCCGCCGATCACGATGTTGATCAGCTGCGGCGTGTCGAACAGCGCGGGCAGCCGCTCGACGTCCTGCGGCGTGTCCATCGCCTCGATGAACAGCACGTCCGCGCCGGCTTCCGCGTAGCGGTGCGCGCGCTCGATCGCGTCGTCGATGCCGTGGACGGCGGCCGCATCGGTACGCGCGACGATCAGCAGGTTCGGATCCACGCGCGCGTCGACGGCCGCCTTCAGCTTGCCGACCATTTCCGCGGCCGGAATCACTTCCTTGCCCGCGAAGTGACCGCATTTCTTCGGCAGCACCTGATCCTCGAGCTGGATCGCGTCGGCGCCGCTGCGCTCGAGCGTGCGAACCGTATGCAGCACGTTCAGCGCGTTGCCGAAACCGGTATCGGCATCGACCATCAGCGGCAGGTCGACGGCGCCGCGCACGCGCGCGGTGTGCTCGGCCAGCTCGCCGAGCCCGACGAAGCCGAGATCCGGCAGGCCGAGCGACATGTTGGTGACGCCGGCGCCGCTCAGGTACAGCGCGCCGAAGCCGAGATCGGCGGCGATCCGCGCGCTCAGCGCATTGAATGTGCCAGCGACGAGCAGCCCCTGGCGGGCGGCGATGCTGCGCCGGAACGCGGCGCGACGAAGGGCGGTTTGATCGGACATGCAGGGCCTCATTGGTCGAAACGGAACAGGGTTCGCGGCGAGTCGCGCAGCACGCGCGTGCGCTCGCCGGGGTCGGGCAGCCAGCGTTCGAGCGCCGCGCAGGTCGCGCCGAAATCGACGCGCTCGCGATGCTGCGTATGCGGCCAGTCGCTGCCCCACACGAGCCGCTCGGCCGTGAACGCGGCGCGCAGCGCCTGCGCGGCGCCGAGCGCGGCATCGGTGCCGTCGCCGGCCAGGCTGTTGCGGTACGCGGCCGACAGCTTGACCCATACGCGGCCGCTATCGGCGCGCGACAGCAGGTGACGGAAGCCGGGATCGCGCTCGCTGAGCGTCGGCGACGGGCGGCCGAAATGGTCGATCACGAGCGTGCACGATTGCGCGAGCAGGCTCGCGGCGATCACATGCAGGTCGGCTGCATCGCGATGAATCTCGACATGCCAGCCGAGCGCGTTGATGCGTGCGAACAGCGCGCGCCACACCCGCGTGCCGAAATCCGGAATCGGCAGGCCGATCAGATTGAGCCGCATGCCCACGACGCCCGCGCGATCCAGCGCGGCGAGCGCATCGTCGTCGATCACCGGATCGACCACCGCGACGCCGCGAAAGCGGCGCGGGTAGCGCCGCAGCACGTCGACGAAGAACCCGTTGTCGGTGCCGAGAAAACTCGGCTGCACCAGCACCGCGTGCGTGATGCCGTGCGCGGCGAGATGCGCGACGTACGCGTCGAGAGACGCATCGTAGTCGGGCGCGTGGCGCACGACCGGCGCGAGCGGCAGGCCGCGCGCAAACACGTGCGCGTGCGCGTCAACCGCCGCGACGGCGGCCGGTGATGCGTACCACGCGGCCGTGACCGGCACCGCTGAAACCGGTTCGACCGGCGGATTCACTGCTCGATCCATGACGACTTGCCTGCAAGAGGTGCCCGGCCCGGCAGCGGGCGACAGGCGACGGAATGAACGAAAGACGAAACCTACAGCGAAGCGCCGGCGCGCGCGTCGCCGTCGGCGCCCGGCCCGGGAGCCGCGTCGGGCAGGCGGCGCCCGCGCGTTTCCGGCAGGAACCACACCGCGATCACGACCAGCCCGTACGCGATACCGGCATCGATGCCGAGCGCCGTGCCGAGCGGCAGCGATTCGCCCATGCGCCCGACCAGCACCGGAAAGCCTGCCGACACGATGCGGCCGAAGTTGTAGCAGAAGCCGACGCCGCGTCCGCGCACGTTCTGCGGATACAGCTCGTTGAACAGCGTGCCGAGCGTCGCCGGGATACCGGCCGAGCACAGCCCGAGCGGAAACCCGACCAACAGCATCGCGATGTCGTTCAGCGGCAGGAACACGTACAGGTTCACCATCACCGCGCAGCATGCGGCGAACAGCATCACGTTGCGGCGGCGGCCGATCCGGTCCTGCAGGTACGCGCTGACGAAGCAGCCGCAGATGAACGCGACGATCACGACCGCGAGATACGTGCCGGTGCCGAGCACCGACAGGTGCCGCTCGGTTTTCAGGTAGGTCGGCAGCCAGATCGTGATCGCGTGATAGCCGCCGTGTGCGCCGACGCCGATCAGGCCGCCGACCACCGTCGTGCGCAACACCGACCGGTCGAAGATGCCGACCGTCTGCGTGTCGTCCGCCTGCGCAGGCGCAGGCTGCGCGCGCGGCGGCTCGACAATCGCGCGACGGATATACAGCACCAGCAGTGCGGGCAGCGCGCCGATCGCAAACAGCACGCGCCACGCCCATTCGGCCGGCAGCCACGCGAACACGATCATGTACAGCAGCACCGCCGCGCCCCAGCCGAAACCCCACGCGCTCTGCACGACGCCCATCGCCTTGCCGCGATGGCGCGCGCCGACCGTTTCCGCGAGCAGCACCGCGCCCGCGGTCCATTCGCCGCCGAAGCCGAGCCCCTGCAACGCCTTCAGCACCAGCAACTGCTCGAAGTTCTGCGCGAACGCGCTCAGGAACGTGAATGCAGAGAACCAGCACACGGTGATCTGCAGGGCCCGCACGCGCCCGTAGCGATCGGCGATTACGCCGGCCAGCAGGCCGCCGAGCGCGCCCGACACGAGCGTCACGCCGCCGATCAGGCCGGCTTGCCCCTTGCCGATGCTCCAGGTCGCGAGCAGCGCCGGGATCACGAGGCTGAACATCTGGGTGTCGAGGCCGTCGAGCGCCCAGCCGGCAAAGCAGCCGCGCAACGTGCGCCGTTCGGTCGTCGAGAGTTCGCGCATCCAGGTCAACGGAGGTCTCCTCGTGTTGTCGCCGTGCGCCGCCTGGTCGCGCCGCTATCGGAGGCGCCGCCGGTATCGACGACGCCCGATGTGCATCCTATGAATCATTTGGATAATTCGCTACCATGTTTCGAATAATTATTCATAACGCACGCTTATGGAAATCAGGCACGTCCGCTACTTTCTCGCCATCGCGGATTCCGGCAGCTTCACGCGCGCCGCCAGCGCACTGGGTATTGCACAGCCGGCGCTCAGCCAGGCGCTGAACCGGATGGAAAAGGAGCTGGGCGTCCGGCTGTTCGACCGGTCGAGGCGCGGCGCGACGCTCACGCCGGCCGGGCTCGCGATGGTCGACGACCTGCGCCTGAGCGTCGCGCGGCTCGACGCGGCCGCGCACCGAGCAGGCGAGATCGGCGCGCAGCGCGCCGGGCACCTGACCATCGGCTTCGTCAGCGCGGCGCTGTTCGACACGCTGCCGCGCGCGATCCGTGCACTGCGCGAGAGCGCGCCCGACGTCGAGCTCGTGATGAGCGAGATGAGCAATGCCGAGCAGGCGATCGCACTCGAACGCGGCGAGATCGACATCGGGCTGCTGCATACGCCGGTCGCGGTCAACGGCCGGATGCGCGAGAAGCTGATCAGGCGCGACCCGCTCGTCGCGGTGCTGCCGAAGGAGTTCCCGCGCCAGCCCGACGGCACGGTGACGCTGGCCGATCTCGCCGCGGCCGGCCTCGTGTGGTTTCCGCACGATCAGCTGCCGCTGATCCGCGCCGGTATCCTCAGCGCGTTCCGCCAGGCCGGGCATCCGGTGGACATCGTGCTCGACGTGAACCGCACGCTGACCGTCGTCGCGTGCGTCGCAGCCGGGTGTGGCGTGTCGCTGCTGCCGCGCTCGATCCACGCCTTCGCGTTCGACGGGGTGATCTACAGCCCGATCCACGACGGCGCCGCGCTGCCGAATTTCGAACTGAGCGCGATCTGGCCCGCCCGGTCGCGCCCGACACTCGCTGACCGCTTCGCTGCACTGCTGCCGTCGGCGGACACGCGTTTCTGAGCGGCTGACTTGACCAGGCAGATGCCCGGCGCCCGTCATCCGAGTTTGGGTACGCATACGACATTGCTTCTCGCACGATCATGGGCGCATATGGAACCTCACGCTTTACGTGCTGGCGTCGTTCTTCCGCCGTGTAAATGCATTTAAATGTCGGGGCTGATCTGATTTAAGTGTCGACTCTTATTCAGATCACAACTCTTACCTACCCCCTTTAAATCGACCCGCGGCGATGCCGCTGCTTCACGCGGGCGTGGAGCAGCCCTCTGAAACACAGGACATCGCCTCCCACGTAACCTAGCGGGTACGCCTAAAACTGATTTGCGTGAACAATTGCGATGCGGTGATAAGGTTCCCTATCCTGCTTGCGCATTCATCAATTCGTTGCATCGACGGGTTGAATCCGCAACTATCAGCCGCCGACTCGATGGCCGAATCCAGCATGGTATTGACGAGTTCAGCATCTGGCCGCGTGCCGATCGTCCAGCTCACGACAAGGCCGTCGAAGCAGTCGATCAGCGGCGACAGATAGACCTTGCCCGCTGGGATCTGGAATTCGGTGATGTCGGTGAGCCATTTCTGATTCGGAGCGGCCGCACCGAAATCGCGATTGATAAGGTTCTCCGGCGCGGGGCTGATTTCTCCACGATAGGAGCCGTAGCCGCGTTGTCTGGTTGTAGCAGCAGCGAGACCTCCCTGCCGCATCAACCGTCGCACGACCTTCTCTGAGATGAATACCTGCTGCCTGCCTAGTGCAGCGCGGATTCGGCGATAGCCGTAGCAGCGGTAATTGAGCTCGAAGATGTTGGCGATGACGCCACGTGCGGCTGCATACTTGTCGGCCAATAGCAGCCGTGCACGATGATAGAAGTAGGAACTGCAGGCAAGCCCCAGGACGGAAAGCAACTCCGGCAACGCGTAAGTTTGCTTCAGGGCGTCAACCAGCATCGTCTTCTCCCGGTTGCTCAGGAGTTGCGGGTTGCCGCCCATCTCTTTTTTTATCAGTTCGTTCGCCTTCTTGAGGATGTCGCGCTCGAGCTCGAGCTTCCGGATGTCGCGTCGAAGCGATTCGACCTGCTGTTCCAGCTCTGCACGCTCAAGGTTCGGTGCGGGCTTCTTCTGGCGTCTCATGGATGCTGGAGCCGCCTGACCGAGTAGCTGGCTCTTCCAGTTGTACAGCAGAGGCCTGCTCACGCCGGCTCTCCGGGCAACGACGCTCGCGCTTCCCTCTCTGGTGCACAGTTCAATGACGGCCGCCTGCCTGGCCTCGTGCGATTTCGGAACGCTGCTAGCGAGTCTGCCGACAATACGTTTTCCGATCTCGCGGCACAATTCTTCTATCCATTGGGAAAACGTTCCACGACTCGGATAGCCTAACGCCTTCAAGGTCGCAGCAGCACATCGGTCATGGCTCAGAAAGTGATCGACGGCAATCCGCTTCTGTTCGGCTGAATACCTTGGCGCAACACGAACATAGCCGGCTCGCAAATCATGACGCTGTTCGTATTCGCGATGCCAGGCCTTCAGCGAATTCTTCGTCGGGTAACCCAGCTGCCTGATGGTCGCCCTGATGCGCTTGCCCAATTTAAGATGCAGCTGAACTGCTCGAATGCGGTCTTCGTACGAGTACACAGACTACCTCCAGGTAGTCCAAGATTTTGTCCGCACCCCCTTGTACGGCACATCGGTGTTCGTCGCGACAGTCGTCAAAAGCGCCATGCCGCTAATCCGAATTAGCGGCATTGAACGCCATGCAAACAAAGCCCGACGGCCGTTGCATAGCAGTTCAAGTTCGGTTCAATCACGGCGGAAACGGGCTCACGGTCGCGTGCAAGGCACGCTTTCGGCCCTGCGGCGGCGTCCCGCCTCACCAGAAATCGCCCCTGTTAGACTGCCTCTCAGCGACCGCGGCCAACGCAAAACATGGCCGATTTTCGGCGGATCCTCGCGCAGCGTTAGAATAGCGCCCCTTCTCATGGGAGACGACAATGTCCTGGTTCGTTTATGAAGTGCCCGAGTACCACGAAGACGCTGCGCGCATCGAACCCTTCAGCGACCTGCGCAACCGTGTGCTGAAAGTCGGTGGCCTGGCCATGGCGGACGAACTGGAAAGCGTTCGCGAGAATGCCGCGGCGACAGCGGACACGCCCGAGCGCCCCCTGCGGACTCCGGAGAATCCGCAGGTCTTTCCGATTCCTTACGCCGACGCCATGATCCTGGTCGGGTTCATCTTCGATCTGAAACGCGAATTCCGGCAGTTGGTCGTGTCACCTGTGGAAATGCCCTGGCTGAAAGACGCGTAGCAGGCGGTCAGAACGGAAGCCGACGGGAGAGTTGCTCCTGTTCTGGAGTCGGGGTGCGAATATCCAGCGCACGCTTTCGGATACACATGCGTCGAGTTGGAACGGCCCCCGGTATGAGGGAGTGCCTTGCCTGACCAGCGTTAGAGTGGAGCGCCCCCTATGCTGCCACGTCAATCGCAGCACGCGACGGGCACACCGATGGGTGGCCGAAGGCCTGCAACAGCTGGCGAACCCAATGTGAGCACCCTGCCCGTTCAGGCGCAGACCTTCGTTATTGCGTAATGCTTAAAACGAGGAAAAAACGCAACAAAACCAACCTCGAACCCGGCCATTCTTAAATGGCCGGCAGATGTACATCTGCATTCGGGTGTGACATCAGGGGACGATATTTTCGACTATGCGCGTCCCCTTTTCCTACGACATACATCCACGCGGCCTCATGTTTAACTCATGCCAAACCGGATCGGGCGTATTCCGAATCCGGGCGGCGCGCGCCTTGAATGTTCACGAAGCCAATCAATGCTTCCATGACTTCCGGTGTGCTTCACGCACTGCCTTTGTACAGCGATGACGAACCGGCTATAGGCGTGTGAACCGCGGCGCGCTTGGCTATCGCGCCCGCTTCTCTCCAAGTGAAGATTGCCGATGCATCGCCATGGCAACCATGACCGGAACTTTAATGGTGAAAAACGCCGAACACATGAATTTCCGCAGCGCGATTTCCTGTGCGCCAGTAGCAAACGAGCCGCTCGAGTGCCCGCTCGCATGCATCTGATCTGTTTTCCCTATGCGGGCGGATCGGCCGCCGTTTATCGTGGTCTGCAAGCCTTGTTGCCCGGCATCGAAGTGCGCCGTCATGAACTTGCAGGCCGAGGCAGCCGCCTGTCCGAGCCTGCCGTACGAGACATGTCGACGCTGATCGACGCGTTGCTGTTCGACTTGGACAACTGCTTCGATCGTCCCTTCGCACTGCTCGGACACAGCATGGGCGCGGCTATTGCCGTCGAACTGGCGCTGCGGCTTCCCGCCCAGGCGCAACCGAACCTCCGGCATCTGTTCGTGAGCGGGCGCGCCGCACCGGGCAAGGAGCGACCTGTTCGACGCATGCAGGCGCTGGACGACCGCGCCTTCATCGATGCACTGCACGAGATGGGCGGCACACCGAAGCCGGTGCTGGACAACAGCGAACTGATGGCACTGCTGATGCCGGCGCTGCGTGCGGATTTCACGATGATCGAAAACTACCGGCCCGCGCCCGGGCGCAGGCTGGCGGTGGACATCACCGCGTTCGCGGGCCGGGCGGATGAACAGGTCCCCGTTGATTCCGTTGCAGGCTGGGGCGCCGAGACGACCGGGCACTTCGATTTTCATGTCATCGAAGGAGATCATTTCTTTATGAGAAGCGAAATGCGGACGATGGCCGGCATCATCGCGGCGCGCCTGCGGCGCGCGGAATACGTTGCATCGAGCGCACTGCAGGCATGACGGGCCGATCCTCGCGATCGGCGTGCCGGCCGGTGCCGTGATCGTCGAATGAAGAGGCCCGCGCACCCTATCGGCTTCCATGCCGGAGCCGCGGGCCGGTCAAGCATGCCTGGAGGCCCCGCGTCGCTTCCTTGCGCGCGATACTTGGAGTGCAATTGTGCAACGTGATCGAAAGCGAATCCTCGTAACAGGTGGCGCGGGTTTCCTCGGTTCGCATCTTTGCGAGCGTCTGGTCGAACTCGGTCACGACGTATTGTGCGTCGACAACTATTTCACCGGCACGAAGCAGAACGTGGCTGCGCTGCTCGGCAACCCGAGCTTCGAGGCGCTGCGCCACGACGTGACCTTTCCGTTGTACGTCGAGGTGGACGAGATTTACAACCTCGCCTGTCCGGCTTCGCCAATCCACTATCAATTCGACCCCGTGCAGACCACCAAGACCAGCGTGATGGGCGCGATCAACATGCTGGGGCTCGCCAAGCGTACGCACGCACGCGTTCTGCAAACCTCGACAAGCGAAGTGTACGGCGACCCCGATGTGCATCCGCAACCGGAGAGTTACCGGGGCAACGTCAACCCGCTCGGGCCGCGCGCCTGCTACGACGAAGGAAAACGTTGCGCGGAGACCCTGTTCTTCGACTATCACCGCCAGCAAAACGTGCGAATCAAGGTGGTACGCATCTTCAACACGTACGGGCCACGCATGCATCCCAATGACGGCCGCGTGGTTTCCAACTTCATCGTGCAGGCGCTGCGCGGCGAGGACATCACGCTGTATGGCGACGGCAGCCAGACCCGAGCGTTCTGCTACGTCGACGATATGGTCGACGGTTTGATCCGGATGATGGCCACGCCCGCGGACCTCACCGGCCCGATCAATCTCGGCAATCCGCACGAGATCGCGGTCAGCGAACTTGCGCAGATCATTTTGCGCCTGACCGGCTCGAAGTCGCGGCTCGTATTCCGTCCGCTGCCGAAGGATGATCCGACACAACGTTGCCCCGATATTGGCCTCGCACGCGCCCACCTCGACTGGGAGCCGACGGTCGGGCTCGAAACGGGGCTCCGGCGGACCATCGACTATTTTCGCTCGACCATGCCGGCTTGACGCCGCGTCCGGAAACCACGCTTCGATGCTCGGGGTGCGATCGCATGACGTAGTGACGCTGCATCGCCTGTGTCCCATTTTTACGTGACAGACGCGATATGGACTACATGGTCCAATCAGGCCGTACCGTTACGCCATTGGCCAGGATGCAGCGATGCCAGTGTCCATCAATCCGCCTAGCAAGCCGGATCTCCGCGCATGGAAAAACTTGAGTATCTGAAGCATGTCGAATCGAGGGCGCGAACCTACGCGACATCTTTCCAACGGCTGTTTACCCATGCCAAAGGCATACGCGTACGCGACTCCGAGGGGCAGGAATACATCGACTGTCTGTCAAATGCTGGTACGCTCGCGCTCGGACATAATCACCCGGAAGTCAATGAAGCCGTCATGCGGTTTCTGTCGTCCGATCAAATACAACAGGCACTCGACCTGGCGACGCCGGCAAAGCACGCGTTCGTCGAGCAGCTTTTCTCGCTGTTGCCCAAGCAGATCGCCGAATCCGGCAAGATCCAGTTTTGCAGTCCCAGCGGGGCGGATGGCGTCGAAGCGGCTATCAAGCTGACCAAGCACTATACGGGCCGCTCGACGATCATGGCGTTCCACGGCGCCTACCACGGCATGACGGCCGGCGCACTCGCCGTGTCGGGAAATCTCACGCCGAAATCGGCCGGCGGCAATGGACGCGACGTTCATTTCCTGCCTTATCCCTATACTTTTCGCTGCCCGTTCGGCACCGATGGCTCGGCGACCGATCAACTCAGCATCAACTATATTCGGACCGTCCTGTCCGATCCCGAGAGCGGGATAACGAAACCCGCGGCAATCATTGTCGAAGTCGTGCAAGGCGAAGGGGGCTGCATCCCCGCTTCCGACGCCTGGTTGATCGAGTTGCGCAACCTGACGCTGCGGCATGAAATCCCGTTGATCGTCGATGAAGTGCAGACCGGACTCGGTCGAACCGGCGCCCTGTTCGCGATCGAACATTCCGGCATCCGGCCGGACGTACTGGTGTTGTCGAAGGCATTCGGCGGCGGCTATCCATTATCGGTGGTGGTCTATGACAAGCGCCTCGACACCTGGCCGCCAGGCGCGCACGCCGGCACCTTTCGAGGCAACCAGATTGCGATGGTGGCCGGCTTGTCGACCATGCGCATCGTCGAACGAGACGGTCTGTCGGCGCACGCGGACAGAGTCGGAAAACTACTGGTTGCCGGCCTCGAAGGGCTTGCCGAACGCTTCCCCTGTCTGGGCCAGATACGCGGCCGCGGCCTGATGATCGGCGTTGAAGTCGTCATGCCCGGCCCGCATGGCCAAGCCGGCCCGACCCATGCAGAACTGGCAAAAGCCATCAAGCTGAACTGCCTGAGAAACGGACTCGTCATCGAAACCGGCGGCCGCAACGGCGCGGTACTCAGGTTCCTGCCGCCGCTGATCGTTTCGGAAGCGGATATCCACGAGATTCTCAATCGCTTCGAGCATGCCGTGGAAACGGCCTGCCGTGCATAACCACACCGCGGTGCGACCACGCGGACCGACCGGTTCGGGTTTCACCGTGATCCACGTTCAGAAAAGGACTATTGATGATGCGGGGCATGACGGAACGCAAGCTGCTTGCCGACGGGAGCTCTCCGTGGCTGCTGGAGCCTGCGTCGAACGGGCGCGATATCGTGCCGGCGGTGAACGACAACCGAGCGGAGCTGGAATCCCGGCTTCTCGAACATGGCGCGCTGCTGTTTCGTGGCTTCGACGTTTCGTCCGTGGGCGCCTTCGAAGCGTTTGCTGACGCAATTTCGGCCCATAAGTCCGACTACGTCTATCGTTCCACTCCGCGCACCTCGATCGGCAATGGCATATTCACCGCAACCGAGTATCCGCCGAGCGAGACAATCGCACTTCATTGCGAAAACGCGTATCAACGAAGCTGGCCGCTGAGCGTTGCATTCTGTTGCCTTACTCCGGCCACGACCGGCGGTGAAACGCCGATTGCCGACATGCGCGAGGTGAGCCGCAGGATCGGACCGCGCATCCTGCAGAACTTCGAGGCGAAACAAGTCCGCTATGTCAGGCACTACCGGCGGCACGTCGACATTCCGTGGGAAACCGTCTTCCAGACCTCCGACCGCAGCCAGGTTGCGGCCTTCTGCGCAGACAACGGCATCGAGCTCGAATGGCTCGACGACGACACGTTACGCACCGCACAGATCAACCAGGGTGTGGCTTACCATCCGGTAACCCGCGACAGGGTGTTCTTCAATCAGGCACATCTGTTCCATATCTCGAACCTGGAAGCATCGCTTGCCAGTTCGATCGTCAGCCTGTTCGGCAATGACCGAATTCCGCGCAATGCTTTCTATGGCGACGGGAGTCCATTCGATCTCGCCGACATCGAGCAGATCCGCAACGCATTCCGCGAATGCGCCATCACGTTTCCATGGCAGCGAGGCGACGTCCTGCTGGTCGACAACATGCGCTTCGCGCATGGCCGCAACCCGTTCGAAGGCGAACGCAAGGTCGTCGTGTCACTGCTGGACCCGTACTCCCCCGACATCGAATAAATGGCCGACCGTCAGCCGGCGCGAGCATGCAAATCAATAAAAGTCCATATTGATCAAGTGTGCGAAACGCCGTGTCCATGGATTACGGGGCAGACGTCGTGTTAGAGCGATGCTCTAATTTCAATGCCATCCAATTCAGCAAGCAAGCTTGGCGGGATCGCCGCAACTGGTCCTGAGAAATTCAACGTTTGGCAGACAACGAAGGTTGAGTATGCTTCCCGATACAAAATTCAGGACTGTTACGGAAATATTGATATTTCGCGGCAAGGTCGAACCTGATAAGACGGCATTCATTTTTCTCGAGAACGGCGAATCGGAACTGACTCGACTCACGTTCGGCGACCTGGACAAGCGGGCTCGCGGCATCGCCGCCAGGCTGCACGGCATGGCGCAACCGGGCGATCGCGTCCTTCTGGTCTATCCGCCCGGACTGGAATTCATCTGCGCGTGGGTGGGATGCCTGTACGCCGGCCTGATCGGCGTGCCTGCCTATCCTCCGCGCAGGCATCGTCGCGCGGATCGTCTCAAGGCCATCGTCGCCGACGCCCGGCCGGTCGTCGCGCTGACCGACGCAGCCACGCTCGACGGCATGGTGCATCGCGAGGACGGCTATTCCGACACGCTGGAACTGAAGATCCTGGCGACGGACCAGGGCTTCGACGCACCGGCCGAACAATGGCGCGCACCGGAAATCACGCCGCAGACGCTGGCGCTTCTGCAATACACGTCAGGCTCCACCGGTACGCCAAAAGGCGTGATGATCAGCCACGCGAACATCCTGAGCAATATGGCGGTCATCGCGGAGGCGAGCGATGCCGATGCGTCGGCGGTGTTCGTCAGCTGGCTCCCGGTGTTTCACGACATGGGTTTCTTCGGGAAGGTGCTGCTGCCGATCTATCTCGGTGTGCTGTCGGTGCTGATGGCACCCGCGGCATTCGTGCAGAAACCCATCCGCTGGCTGCAGGCAATCACGAAATATCGCGGCACGCATTGCGCCGCGCCGGATTTCGCGTATGACCTGTGCGCGCGCAAAATATCCGATGAAGCCCGCGCGCAGCTGGATCTGAGCAGCTGGCGGGTTGCATTCAACGGCGCGGAACCTGTGCGCGCGGAGTCGGTGGCACGTTTTTCGCGCGCATTCGCCGCATGCGGCTTCGACGCGCAAGCCATGCGCCCGGTCTACGGCATGGCCGAGGCGACCTTGTTCATCTCCGGTCAGCCGGCACGCTCGCTGCCGCTCGTGGCGGACTACGACGCCGACGGCCTCGCGCAAGGCGTGGCAACGAGAAGCGACCGCGGCAAGCGCCACGCGCTGGTCTCATGCGGTCGGACCTGGGCGGAGCACCGCCTGCGGATCGTGAATCCGGATACCGGTGAGCGCTGCCCGCCCGACCGGATCGGCGAAATCTGGTTGACGGGCCCGAGTGTCGGCGTCGGCTACTGGAACCGCGTCGAGGAAACGGAGCACACCTTTCGCGCGAAGCTGGATGGCGATGACGCGCGTTACCTTCGCACGGGCGATCTCGGCTTCGTCGATGGCGAGAACCTCTTCGTCACTGGCCGTTTGAAAGACCTCATCATCGTCGCCGGCCGCAATCACTACCCGCAGGATCTCGAACAATCCGCCGAAGCAAGCCACCCCGCGCTGGCGCCCAACGCGTCGGCGGCTTTCTCGATCAGCGTCGATAACGTGGAGCGGGTCGTTATCGCATGCGAAGTGCGCCGGGAAGCGCTCAACACGCTGAGCGCCGAAGCCGTCGCCGCGGAGATCCGGCGCAAGCTCGCCGAAGAGCATGACGTCGATCTGTATGCGGCGATCCTGTTGAAGCCCGCCACGATCCTGCGCACGTCCAGCGGAAAAATCCAGAGGAGCCGAATCAGACAGGCATTCCTCGATGAACAGGGGCTCGCGATCGCGGGCGAGTGGCGGCGTTCGTTTTCCCCGGAGGTCGCACCCTCCGCGACAGCGGCACGCGACACGCAAGCGCTGGTGCAATGGTGCGTCGAGCGTGTTTCGCGTCTGTCGGGAATCGACTCCGGCAATATCGACCTCGACGCGCCGTTCAGCATCTATGGGCTCGATTCGCGGGACGCCATCATGCTCTCGGGCGAGTTGCAGGACTGGCTCGGGCTGCCGGTTTCCCCTACCGTCGTCTACGATTTTCCGAGTATTTCCCTGCTGGCGCGCCATTTGAGCGGCACCGGGAATGCCATGCCGGGCCAGGCGCCCGGTTCAGCCGAAGCACGCGCGGATATCGCCATCGTCGGCATGGGATGCCGTTTCCCCGGCGCCAGTAACCCCGACGCTTTCTGGCAGCTTCTGCTGCAGGGCCGGGACGCGGTCGGCGCGTCGCAGCAGCGCGCCGGCGACCTTCCGCCCACCGGACTGCTGGAACAGGTCGATCTGTTCGATGCGGCGTTCTTCGGCATCAGCGCTCGCGAAGCCGAATCGATGGATCCGCAACAGCGTCTGCTTCTCGAGGTTGCCTGGGAGACGCTCGAGCACGCGGGGATCGCGCCCCGGAGTCTCGCCGGCGGACGCACCGCGGTCATCGTGGGCATCAGCAATTCGGACTACATCCGTCTGGCGCAGGAAGAAGTCGCGGATGTGGGCCCTTATGTCGCGACCGGCAATGCGCTCAGCGTCGCCGCCAACCGCATTTCCTACACGCTCGATTTGCGCGGCCCGAGCTGGGCGGTCGATACCGCGTGTTCGTCGTCGCTCGTCGCGGTTCATCAGGCGTGCCGCGCGCTGCAGCGCGGCGAGTCCGATGCGGCGCTTGCCGGCGGCGTCAACCTGATTCTGGCGCCGCAATTGAGCGCCTCCTTCACGCAATCGGGCATGCTTTCGCCGGACGGCCGATGCAAGGCGTTCGATGCGGCAGCCAACGGTTATGTGCGCGGCGAAGGCGTGGGCATGGTGCTGCTCAAGCGTCTCGACGATGCGCTCGAGAACGGCGACACCGTGTTCGCCGTGATCCGCGGCTCGGCGATGAATCAGGATGGACGCAGCAATGGCCTGACCGCGCCCAATGGCCCGGCCCAGCAGGCCGTGATTCGCAGTGCGCTGCACGATGCCGGCGTACGCGCGCAGGACATCGGCTTCGTCGAAGCACACGGTACGGGAACGCCGCTCGGAGACCCGATCGAGTTGAACTCGCTGGCGGCGGTCCTGGGCGAATCTCGTCGGCCGGACGATCGCTGCTGGATCGGTTCGGTCAAGACCAACATCGGCCATCTGGAGTCGGCGGCGGGCATCGCCAGCCTGATCAAGACCGCCCTTGCGCTACACCATCGTGCCATTCCGCCGAACCTCCATTTCCGGTCGATCAATCCTCAAATCGCGCTCGACGGCACGCCCTTCCGTATTCCGCAGCAGGTCACGCCGTGGCATTCGGAACACGGGCCGCGCATGGCCGGCGTGAGTTCGTTCGGCTTCGGCGGCACCAATGCGCACATGATCCTGTCCGAAGCGCCAGGGCCCGGGGAGATCGAAGCCGACCCGGCGGCACCCGCGGCGCGCGTCGTGACGCTCTCCGCGCGCACGCCCGAAGCGTTGCAGGCGCTGGCGGCGTCCTATGCGGCGTATCTCGACGCCCATCCCGAGGTCCGCGTGCGGGATGTCGCGTTCACGGCAAATACCGGGCGCACCCACTTCACGCGGCGAGCGGCCATCGTCGCATCGAGTCTCGATGCGTTGCGTTCACGGCTGGACGCCGTTTCGGCCGGCGAGCCCGTCGAGACACCGCCTGCGGTGACCTTCCACTTTTGCGCCGACGACGGCGGCAGCGCCGACGCGGTTCGGCAATTGCGTTCAGACAGCCCCGCCTTCGGCGCGCTGATGCAGCGGCAATCCGACGCGCCCGGGCGCGTCTGCGCCGAAGCCGACTTCACGGCATTCCAGCGCGCGCTGGCGCAACTGTGGATGTCGTTCGGCATTACGCCGGGCGCCGTCAGCAGCACGGGCGACGGGCATCGCGCCGCAGCCTCGCTGGCGGGCGTGCCGCAGACGCCGGACGGCGGTGCGGCGGGAAACCACGGCGTCGTGATCGAAATCGGCGCGCACACGGCCGCGTGGGACACGATCCTGCACACGCTCGCCGATCTCTACGTACGCGGCGCGTCCATCAACTGGGATGCCGTGGAGCAGGACGCACCGCGCCGCCGGCTCGCCCTGCCAACCTACCCGTTCGAGCGTCGCGGCTTCTGGATCAGTCCACGCGCGCCTCGGCATCCGTTGCTCGGGCGACTCATGGAGCCGTACGCGCATTCGCCGGCCACGTGGATCTGGCAGTCGCGTCTTGACGCTCCGGCAACCACCTTTCTCAGCGGTCATCGCGTCAAGGGATCGCCCGTGCTGCCCTATTCCGCCTATGTGGAAATGGCGCTGGCAGCAACTTCGGAAATCGGCGCCGCCAGCCATAGCACGTTGAAGGACCTCGCACTGCATGCGCCGTTGCCGCTGCATCCGCATGAATCGCGCACCGTGCAGACCGTGCTGAGTCGCCAGTCCTGGGGACCGTTTTCGTTCGCCGTCTATCACCGGATCGACGACACCCGCACCACCGCGGCATGGCAGATGTGCGCGAGTGCCGAAATTCACGAATCGGATCGGAGCCACGCATGAAATTCGGCCTGATGTTCTTCGCCAGCAGTGAAGAGGCGCTGTCCGGCAACAAGTACCAGCTCGTGATGGAAAGCGCGCGTTTCGCCGATGCGAACGGGTTTTCCAGCGTCTGGGTGCCGGAGCGCCATTTCACCGAATTCGGTTCGCTGTACCCGAATCCCGCTGTCCTGCACGCCGCGCTTGCCGCTGCCACCCAACGCGTGAAGCTGGTTGCGGGCAGCGTGGTCGCAGCGCTGCACAACCCGATCCGGATCGCGGAAGAATGGTCCATGGTGGACAACCTGTCGAACGGCCGCGTGGGCGTGTCGTTCGCGTCCGGATGGAATCCGGACGACTTCGTGTTCGCGCCGGACAAATACGCGACCCGGCAGGACGACATGCTGACCACGATGCGCGCCGTCCAGCATCTGTGGCGCGGCGGTACGCTGGATGCGCGCAACGGCGTCGGCAAGCCGGTGCAGTTGCGCATCTATCCGACGCCGGTGCAGCCGGAACTGCCCGTCTGGGTGACTGCCGCGAGCAATCCGCAGACCTTCGTGCGCGCCGGTGAAGTCGGCGCGAACCTGCTGACCCACGTGCTCGACCAGGATCGGGACCAGCTCGCGCACAAGATCGCTCTCTACCGCGACGCGCGCGCAAAGCATGGCTTCGATCCGGCGGCCGGCACCGTGTCCGTGATGCTGCACACGTTCGTCGGCGACGATGCGGCGCGGGTGCGCGAGCAGGCGCGTGCGCCGTTCTGCAACTACATCCGCAGCAATATCGGGCTGTTGAACGGGCTGGCGCAGAGCCGCGGCCAGTCGGTGGACGTGCGCGCGATGGGCGCGCGCGAACTGGACGAGTTCGTCGAGTTTCTCTATGAACGCTTCGCGCAATCGCGCGGCCTCATCGGCACGCCGGAAACCTGCGTCGAACTCGTGCGGGATCTCGAGTCGATAGGCGTGGATGAAGTGGCCTGCCTGCTCGATTTCGGTCCGCCGGTCGAGCTGATCCTCGGCAATCTTCCACAGTTGCGTCGACTCCGGGAGATGTGCGCTCCCAGGCGATCCGCCGCGCCAACGAGATTCGATGCCGCTGCGGTGCAGGCCCGCTGCACCGAAACGACTTCGGGCGACGACTTCAATGGCGAAATCCGGCAGCACGGCGTGCAGATCGACGGCGTGTTCAACGCAATCCAGCAGATCTGGCGCACGGCCGGCGAGGCGCTGGGGAAAATCAGCCTGCCGGCGGACGCGCCGGCATCGTCGCAATACCAGGTGCACCCCGCTTTTCTCGACGCGTGCAGCCGCGTGCTCGCCGCCGCTATCGATCCGGACGCGCTGGAGGCGGGCGACCTGTACCTGCCCAGTTCGATCGGCGCGGTACGTGTTCATCAGCCGCCGTCGTCAGCAGATGCGTGGAGTCACGCCACGCTGCGCAAGCCGAGCGGGCAAGGCGCGCTGGAGGGCGATATCCGCGTCCATGACCTCGCCGGGCGACTGCTGATCGAGATCGATGCGCTGCGGTTGCAGCATGTGCGCGCCGGGCGAGCCGTCGAGCGGCACGACTTGTCCGCGCTGCTTTATCAGCGCGTGTGGAGACCGTCGAGCGTCGACGCGGCAAACGGCGGTTCGGCGCAGGGCGAGTGGCTGATTCTTGCCGACCGTGGCGGCGTCGGCGCGCAACTGTCCGGCCTGCTGGAAAGCGTGGGCGATACGTGCACGCTGCGCTTCGCCGACGCGACGCCGGAACTGTCCGCGCTCGACCGGCCGCTGAAGGGCATCATTCACCTGTGGAGTCTCAATCTCGCGCCCGCCGACGTCGCGGCGAGACGGCGTGCCAGCGCGAGCGTGCTGCAACTGGTCAGGACGCTGGCGTCACGCGCACCGGCAGCCCGGCAGGCGCGTCTGTGGCTGGTGACGTCGGGTGCGATGAATGTGCTGGACGGAGAATCGACCGCCGTCGCGCAGGCCCCCCTGTGGGGATTGGGCCGCGCGATCGCCGTGGAGCATGCGGCGATGTGGGGCGGGCTCGTCGACCTCGATCCCGCGCAGCCGTCAGCGGCGCACATCGTGCAAGCGGTACAGGCTGGCGGCCGTGAAGACATGATCGCGTTTCGCCGCGGACAGCGCTACGTCGCGCGCATCGCCCGCGACAATCGCGAATTCGTCAGCCACCGTCCGATCAGGTTCCACCATGACGCGACCTATCTGGTGACCGGCGGGCTCGGCGGGCTCGGCCTGCGGCTCGCGTCCTGGCTCGCCGCCAACGGCGCCGGCAAAGTCGTACTGCTCGGGCGCGGCGCGCCCTCCCCGGCAGCCGAGAAAATCCTGCGGACGCTCGACGCGCGGTTCGTTCGCACCGACCTGTCGCGTCGCGAGGACGTCGCGCAGGCGCTCGGTGAAATCGCGCATTCGATGCCGCCGCTCAAGGGGGTCTTTCACCTCGCCGGCGCGCTCGACGATGCGCTGCTGACGCGCCAGGACGACGACTTCTTCCATCGCGCCGGTAGCGGCAAGGCCGATGGCGCCTGGTATCTGCACGAACTGACGGCCGATCTGCCGCTCGACCATTTCGTCCTGTTCTCGTCGATGGCCGCGCTGATCACCATGCCGGGCCAGGGCAACTACGCGGCGGCGAACAGCTTCCTCGACGCCCTCGCGCAGCATCGGCGCGCGCAGGGGAAACCGGGGCTCAGCGTCAATTGGGGGCCGTGGGCGGACATCGGCCATGCCGCCACCGACTACGGACGGCGCGCGCACGAACAACTGGCCGCACTCGGCGTCGGCACGCTGCCGCCCGAACTGGCCATCGCGACGCTGGAACGGCTGATGGCGTCGGGCGTCGCCCAGTCCGGGGTGGCGCGCATCGACTGGCCGACCCTGTTCCGGGTCGATGCGCCGGCCGCCGGGTCGGCGCTGTTTTCCGAACTCGCGCAACCGGCCGCGCAGCCTGCGCAGCAGGAGACGGCATTGGTGCGCCAACTGCATGCGTGCGCGCCGCGCGAGCGGGTCGAACTCGTCACCGACACGCTCGCGAAGATGCTGGCCGAGACGCTGCGGCTCTCCAGCACCGACGCCATTGCGCCCGAGCAATCGCTGCTCGATCTCGGCCTGGATTCGCTGATCGCGCTCGAACTGACCGACCGCCTCACCAAGGCGTTCGGAAGGCCGTTTCGCGCGACGCTGTTCTTTTCCTATCCGAACCTGCAAACGCTCGCCCAATACGTGCTCAACGAACTGTCGCCTTCGCTTCCTGCTCCTGTCGTCGACGAAGCATCCGAAGACCTCGACGAAGACGATCTTTCCGAACTGATTGCCCAGGAGATCGGCGCCCAATGAACGCCAAGGCCACGCATGCACTGAAAGCCGCGCTCGACGAACTGCGCCTGCGGCGCGCGGAAATCGCGGCGCTGCGTTCGGACCGCAACGAGCCGATCGCGGTCATCGGCATGGCTTGCCGCTTCCCCGGCCGCAGCGATACGCCGGACGCGTTCTGGCAATTGCTCGATGACGCGCGCGATGCCGTCACCGAAGTGCCGGGCGAACGCTGGGACATCGATCGCTATTACGACCCCGATCCGGCCACGCCCGGCAAGATGGCGACCCGCCACGGCGCCTTTCTCGAACGTGTGGATCAATTCGACGCGGCGTTCTTCGGGATCGCGCCGCGCGAAGCGACCTACCTCGATCCGCAGCAACGGCTCCTGCTCGAAGTGGCCTGGGAGGCGCTCGAGAACGCCCATCTCGCGCCCGAGCGCTTCCGGCAGTCCGCCACCGGCGTGTACGTCGGCATTACCTGCTTCGATCATGCGATCCAGGTGTCCAATGCGTCGATGCCGTCGAGCAGCTACGCCGGCACGGGCAGCGCGCTGAACATGGCCGCGGGCCGGCTGTCGTTCGTGCTGGGCCTCACCGGCCCGAGCATGGCGATCGATACCGCCTGCTCGTCGTCGCTGGTCTGTCTGCATCTGGCCTGCGAAAGCCTGCGCTCGCGCGAAACCAGCATGGCGCTCGCGGGCGGCGTCAACCTGATGCTGTCGCCCGAGGTGATGGTCAGTTTCTCGCAAGCGCGCATGCTGTCGCCGGACGGACGCTGCAAGACCTTCGACGCGGCGGCGGACGGCTATGTGCGCGGCGAAGGGTGCGGCATGGTGGTGCTCAAGCGCCTCGCCGACGCGCTCGCCGACGGCGACCGGGTGCTCGGTATCGTGCGCGGCACGGCGGTCGACCAGGGCGGTGCGGGCGGCGGGCTGACCGTTCCGAGCCGCGATTCGCAGGAACGGGTGATCCGCCGCGCACTGAACCAGGCCGGCCTCGCGCCCGGCGACGTCTCCTATGTCGAGGCCCACGGTACCGGGACGTCGCTCGGCGACCCGATCGAGGTCGAAGCGCTGGCTGGCGTCTACGGCCCCGGGCGCGCAGCGACCGAGCCGCTCGTGATCGGTTCGGTCAAGACCAATATCGGGCATCTGGAATCGGCCTCCGGCATCGCCGGCCTGATCAAGGTCCTGCTGTCTTTCGAGCACGACCGGATTCCGGCGCACCTGCATTTCACGCAACCCAATCCGCATACGCCGTGGCAGGACATCCCGATCCGCGTCGCGGCCGATCCGGTCACGTGGCGACGCGGGGAACGCAGGCGAATCGCCGGGGTGAGCGCGTTCGGATTCAGCGGCACCAATGCCCACGCGATCGTCGAGGAACCGCCCGTCGCGCCAGCGCACGCGGCGCAGCGCGGGCTGCTGCTGCTGTCGGCCAAATCCGAAGCGGCGCTGGCGGCGCTCGCGCAACGCTACGAGCGCGCGATCGCCGGCGCGACGCCGCGGGAGCTGGCCGCCATCTGCCGCGCCGCCGCCACCGGACGGAGTCACTATCCGTTTCGCGCGGCCTATGTGTCGGGCGTGAGGGAAGCGTCGGCGGCAGCGGCGCGCACGGGCAAGGCGTTGCGCATGGGCTTCGTGTTCGGCGCGCCGGACACCGGCGTCGCGCGCGAGCTCCACGCGTCGGAACCGCTGTTCCGCGACGCGTTCGCGCGTTGCTCGGTGCCGCTGGAGGCACTCGATACCGACGCGGGCCGCTTCGCGATCCAGTTCGCGTGGGCGGAACTGTGGAAGGGCTGGGGCATCCGCCCGTCCGTCGTGTCGGGCCACGGCGTCGGCGAATATGTCGCGGCCTGCGTGGCGGGCGTCGTGAGCGTTGCCGACGCGCTGCGCCTCGTGGCCGCCCGGTCGGATGCCGAAGCGTTGCGCGCCGCACTTCAGGACACGCCGCTCGCACGGCCGTCGGTCCGCCTGATCTCCGGCTGTCTCGGTGCCGAAGTGACCGACGAGGTGACGCATCCGCAGTACTGGTTGCAGCTTGCCGGGGCGTCGGAGCAGGCCAACGCCCCGCACGCGCCGGAGGGGCTCGCCGACGGCTGGCTGCCGCCGCCATGCGCCGGCGATGCACTGGAGCGCGCACTCGCGGTGCTGTACGTGCAGGGCTGGCAGTTCGACTGGAGCGCGCTGTTCCCGGCGCCCGCCCAGCCCGCCACAACCCTGCCGAACTACCCGTTCGAGCGGCAGCGCTTCAGCCTGGAGAAGATCCGCTCGCCCATCGTCGGCATGGATGCCGGCAGCATCGACCAAGCGTTGCGGCACCTCAAGTCGTCAGGCAAATACTCGGAAGACGTGCTGAACGCCTTTCCGGACCTGCTTAGGACTGCGTTCGCCCCCGCCGAAACCGCCGCCCCGACCGCACAACCGCTCTATCACGTGGTGTGGGAGCCGCAAGCCGCGTTGCCGGCGGCCCGGTTCGCCGCCGACGCGTCGCCATGGCTGATCTTCGCGGACGCGAGCGGTGTCGGCGAGCGGCTCGCGGCGCTGCTGCGGGAGCGCGGCGCATCCTGCTCGCTGGTGCGCCCCGGCCTTGACCATGGCGCCGGCGCGGAAGCGGGCTGGCAGATCGCGCCGGAGCGGCCGGACGATTTTGTCCGCTTGCTGAACGAGACCGCCGCCCCCGGCCAGCGCATCGTCTTTCTATGGGCGCTGGACGAAGCCGTCGGCGAGACGCGCATGTCCACTGCCCTGCTGCATCTCGTGCACGCGCTGGTCGGCAGCGAGCGCGAGTGGACGCCTTCGACCCGGCCCAGGATCCGGGTAGTCACGCGCGACGCGGTGGAAGCCGGCGAAGCGCCGCACGTATCGGGGTTCGCACAGGCTGCGCTGTCGGGCCTGGCACGCGGGGCGATGATCGAGCATCCGGAATGGTTCGAAACCGCGATCGATCTCGATCCGGCCGCGCCGGAGGACGAGACGCAGGCGCTGCTTCAGGAGATGCTCGGCGAGAGCCGCGAAGAACAGGTGGCGTTGCGGCACGGCGCGCGCCATGTCGCGCGCCTGAGCCCGCTCGCGCAAGCCGAAACGGCCGCGCTGCGGGTCGCCCCGGACGCGGCCTACCTGATCACCGGCGGGTTCGGCGCGCTCGGGCTGCACACCGCCCGGTGGCTGGCGGCGCGCGGTGCGGGCACGCTGATCCTGGTCGGCCGGCAAGGAGCCGCGAGCGGCGAGAGCCGGCGGGCGATCGCCGAGCTGCGTGAGCGGAACGTGTCGCTGCGCTGCGAGTGCGTCGATATCGCCGACCCGGTGGCGGTCACCGATTTTTTCGACGCGCTCCGGCGCGACGGCGTGCCGCTGCGGGGCATCGTGCATGCGGCCGGCGTCGTCGGCTACAAGCCGATCATGCAGGTCGAGCGCGAGGAGCTCGACGCGGTCCTGCAACCCAAGGTCGCCGGCGCGTGGCTGCTCCATCAGCAAAGCGAGCACTTCCCGCTCGATTTCTTCATCCTGTTTTCGTCGATCGCGTCCGCGTGGGGTTCGCGCGAGCAGGCGCACTACAGTGCCGCGAATCGATTCCTCGACGCGCTCGCGCATCATCGCCGCAGCCGGGGCCTGCCGGCCCTGAGCGTGAACTGGGGACCCTGGGCGCAAGGCGGCATGACGTTCCCCGAGGCGGAAGCACTGCTGCGGCGTGTCGGCATCCGTTCGCTGGCGGCGGATCGCGCGCTCGACGTGCTGGATCATCTCCCCGCCGTGCCGCAGGTGGCGGTCGTCGATATCGACCTGGCGCTGTTCCAGGGCTCCTACGAGGCGCGCGGACCCAAGCCGTTCCTCGATCGCGTGCGGGTGGGCGAAAGCCCGCCAGGCGCGCCGGCGATGCCGGCGTTGAGCGACGCATCGCCGCGCGAGCGAAAGCGCCTGCTGGCGGACAGCATCGATCGCGCGGTTGCCCAGGTGCTCGGCTACGAAGCGGGGACGCTGGATCGCGACCTCGGCTTCTTCGAGATGGGCATGGATTCGCTGATGGCGCTGGACGTGCGCACGCACCTCGAAAAAGCGCTGGGCATCCCGTTGTCGGTCGCGCTGTTGTTCGATCATCCGACGGTCAACGCCCTCGCGAATTTCCTGGCGGAGCAGTCGTCCGGCACCGCGCCGCAAGCGCACGCGGCGCCGACGCAGGCCGTGCCGGCGCAGCCGCGGCCGGTCGCGCCGGCCATCGAGGCCCGCGAGGCCGGCACGCCTGAACCGATCGCGATCGTCGGCATGAGTTGCCGGTTTCCCGGCGCCGCGCATGATCTCGACGCCTATTGGCGGCTGCTGAACGACGGGGTGGATGCGATCTCCGAAGTGCCGCGCGAGCGCTGGGATGTCGACGCGTACTACGATCCGGATCCGGAAGCGCCGGGGCGCATGTATTGCCGCTTCGGCGGTTTCCTCGACGACGTCGATCAGTTCGATCCGGCCTTTTTCCGTATCACGCCGCGCGAAGCGGCCGCGATGGACCCGCAGCAGCGCCTGTTGCTCGAAGTCAGTCACGAAGCGCTGGAGCATGCCGGCATTCCCGTCGACAGTCTCAAGGGCAGCCGGACCGGCGTCTTCGTCGGCATCACCACCAACGATTACGCAAACCTGCAGCTTCGCAACGGCGGCGGCAGCGGCATCGACGGCTATTTCTTCACCGGTAATCCGCTCAACACGGCGGCCGGCCGCATCTCCTATGGACTGGGCGTGCAGGGGCCGAGCATGGCGATCGACACCGCCTGCTCGTCGTCGCTCACCGCGATCCATACCGCCAGCCAGAATCTCCGAAGCGGCGAATGCGATCTCGCGATTGCGGGCGGCGTCAATCTGATCCTGTCGCCGGACAACTCCATCGCCGTCTCGCGCACGCGGGCGCTGGCGCCGGACGGACGCTGCAAGACCTTCGACGCGGCGGCGGACGGCTTCGTGCGCAGCGAAGGCTGCGGCGCGCTGGTGCTCAAGCGCCTGTCCGATGCGCTCGCCGCGGGCGATCGCGTGCTGGCCGTGCTGCGTGGCTCGGCCGTCAACCACGACGGCGCGTCGAGCGGTTTTACCGCGCCGAACGGACGCGCGCAGGAAGCCGTCATCCGCCAGGCGCTGGGCGGGCTTCCCGCCGCGTCCATCGATTACGTGGAAGCGCACGGCACCGGCACCCCGCTGGGCGATCCCGTCGAGGTGCAGGCGCTGGCGACGGTGTTCGGCGAAGGCCGCGACGGGGGCCGGCGGCTGCGCGTCGGCTCGGTGAAAACCAACATCGGCCATACGGAATCCGCCGCCGGCATCGCGGGGGTCATCAAGGTCGTGCTGTCGCTGAACCACGACCGCCTTCCCGCCCACCTGCATTTCCGCCACCCGAGCCCGCTGGTGCAGTGGGACGCGCTGCCGATCGAGATCTGCGCCGAGGCGAGCGCATGGCCGCGCGGCGAGCGGCCACGGCGAGCCGGCGTCAGCGCGTTCGGCGCGAGCGGCACCAATGCCCACCTGGTGCTGGAAGAAGCGCCCGCGCCGGCGCGGGCGGCGACGCCGTCGAAACACAAGGTGCATCCGCTGGTGCTGTCGGCCAAGACGCCGGCGGCATTGCGAGAGCTTGCCGGGCGCTATCAGCGGCGGCTCGAAGCCGAACCCGGTCTCGATATCGCGGCCGTGGCGTTTTCGGCGGCGACCGGCCGCTCGCATTTCGCGCATCGGCTGGCGCTGCCGGTGACGTCGATCGAGGACGCCATCGACAAGCTGCGCGCATTCCAGGCGAAGGAACCCGCCGGCGCGGCGCAGCCCGCCCCCGCGTGAAGATGGCATTCCTGTTCACCGGCCAGGGCTCGCAATACGCCGGCATGGGCCGCCGTCTGTACGACGCGTATCCGGTGTTCCGCGACGCCATCGACCGCTGCCGCGCGGTGGCCGATCCGCTGCTCGACAAACCGTTGCTCGAGGTGCTGTCGGCCCAGAACGACGATATCCACCAGACCGGCTACAGCCAGCCGGCCCTGTTCTCGCTGCAGTTCGCGCTCACCACGTTGCTGGCGTCGTTCGGCGTGGTGCCCGACGCCGTGATGGGCCACAGCGTCGGCGAGTACGCGGCGGCTTGCGCAGCCGGCGTCTTCTCGCCGGAAGACGGCCTGCGGCTGATCGCCGAACGCGGCCGGCTGATGCAGGCGTTGCCCCGCGACGGCGAGATGGCGGCCATTTTCACCGACCTCGCCACGGTCGAGCGCGCGATCGAGGCCTATCCGCACGATGTCGCGGTGGCGGCCGTCAACGGTCCGGCGAGCATCGTGATCTCCGGCAGGCGCGAGCGTATCGCGATGCTGGTCGACGCGTTCGCTGCGCGGGACATCCGGTCCGTGCTGCTCAATACGTCGCACGCGTTCCACTCGCCGCTGGTCGAGCCGATGCTGGACGGCTTCCAGGCCGTCGCGAAAGCCGTGCCCGTCGCGCGCCCGGCAATCCCGTTCTATTCCAATCTGACGGGCGCCGTGATGGACGAGGCGCCCACCGACGACTACTGGCGCCGTCACTGCCGGGAGCCGGTGCAGTTCGCGAGCAGCGTCGAGCGCCTCGCCGAAGCCGGTTTCAACCTGCTGGTCGAAATCGGCCCCAAGCCGGTGCTCGTGAACCTGGCCCGCGCGTGCTGTGCGCCGGACGCCGGGATCCAGTCCCTTGGCCTGCAGCGGCCGCAAGTCGAGCAGCAAGCGCTGATCGAAACGCTGTCGAGCCTGTATGCCCGCGGCGTCGATGTCGATTGGGCCTCGACCGAAACACCCGCGCCCACGCGCGTCGCATTGCCGTCCTATCCCTTCCAACGCAGCCGTACCTGGTTCCAGAAAGCGGACACGTCCATGACTCAGACAAGCGCATCACCCATCGCCGCAACGCCGACGCACAACCGTAGCGGCGAGGTTCTCGAATGGCTCCGCGGCAAGATCGGCGAATTGATCCAGGCCGATCCCGCCACCATCAACATCGACCTGCCGTTCCTGGAGATGGGTGCCGACTCGATCGTGCTGATCGAGGCCATCCGGCACATCGAGAAGCAGTACGGCGTGAAGCTGGCCATGCGCCGCTTCTTCGAAGACCTGGCGACGGTGCAGGCGCTCGCCGAGTATGTCGCGGACAATCTGCCGGCGGCCGCCGCGCCGTCCGAGGCCGAGTCCGTCGCGGGACCGTCCACGGCGGCGGCCGCGGTCGCGCCATCCGCGGAGATGCTTGCGCCGCTCGCCACCGCCCCGGCGGAATGGGTGGCGGTCGAAGGCGGCTCCACGGTCGAGCGCGTGTTGCGGGAGCAGAATCAACTGCTGTCCCACGTGATGAGCCAGCAGATGGAACTGCTGCGCACGTCGCTGACCGGCCAGGCCGGCGTGCGGCCGACGGCGGTCGCCGCGCGAGCCGCCGCGAGCACGGCGAGCGTCGCACCCACGGCCGCGATCGCGGTCCCGGCCGCCGCGCCCGCAACGAAGCCCGCGCCTGCAGCTGCGGCCGCGGCGGACGATCGGCCTCCCAAGCCGATGATGCCGTGGGGCAGCCCGGTCGAACAGCGGGCGCGCGGCTTGTCCGCCGTGCAGCAGGAGCATCTCGAAGCGCTGATCGTGCGCTACACGACGCGCACCCGGAAATCGAAGGACTCGGTGCAGGCGTCGCGCCCGGTGCTGGCCGACAGCCGTGCCACGGTCGGCTTCCGCTTTTCGACCAAGGAGATGCTGTATCCGATCGTCGGCGATCGCGCGGCCGGTTCGCGGCTGTGGGACATCGACGGCAACGAGTACATCGATTTCACGATGGGCTTCGGCGTGCATCTGTTCGGTCATACGCCGGACTTCATCCAGCAGCAGGTCACCCGCGAATGGCAACGCCCGCTCGAACTGGGCGCGCGCTCCAGCCTCGTCGGCGAAGTGGCCGCGCGCTTTGCCCGCGTCACCGGCCTCGATCGCGTGGCGTTCTCGAACACCGGCACCGAGGCGGTCATGACCGCCATGCGGCTCGCGCGCGCCGTGACCGGGCGCGACAAGATCGTGATGTTCACGCATTCGTATCACGGCCATGCCGACGGCACGCTCGCCGCGGCGAACGCGGAAGGCGTGACGGAAACCATCGCCCCCGGCGTGCCGTTCGGCTCGGTCGAGAACATGGTCCTGCTCGACTACGGCAGCGAAGCCGCGCTCGAAACCATTCGCGGCATGGCGTCGACCCTCGCCGCCGTGATGGTGGAGCCGGTGCAGAGCCGCAACCCGTCCCTGCAGCCCGTCGCGTTCCTCAAGGAGCTGCGCCGCATCACCGAGGAGGCCGGCGTCGCGCTGATCTTCGACGAAATGATCACCGGCTTCCGCGTCCATCCGGGCGGCTCCCAGGCCATGTTCGGCATCCGGGCCGATCTCGCGACGTACGGCAAGATCATCGGCGGCGGCCTGCCGCTGGGCGTCATCGCCGGCACCAGCCGCTTCATGGACGCCATCGACGGCGGCATGTGGACCTACGGCGACCACTCGTTCCCCGCCGCGGACCGCACCGCGTTCGGCGGCACCTTCTGCCAGTATCCGCTCGCGATGGCGGCCGCGCTGGCCGTGCTGGAGAAGATCGAACAGGAAGGCCCGGCGCTGCAGGCCGTGCTCAACGAACGGACCGCGCAAATCGCCGAGACGTTGAATGCGTTCTTCGTGGAGGCCGAGGCGCCGATCAAGGTGACGTGGTTCGGCTCGATGTTCCGCTTCGAATTCACCGAGAACCTCGACCTGTTCTTCTATCACATGCTCGAAAAGGGCATCTACATCTGGGAATGGCGCACCTGCTTCCTCTCCACCGCGCATACGGATGCCGACATCGACCGGTTCATCCGGGCGGTGCAGGACAGCGTCGCCGACCTGCGCCGGGGCGGTTTCATCCGGCCTCACTCGAAGCACGGCACGGTGGCCGCGCTGAGCGAAGCGCAGCGCCAGCTGTGGATCCTGTCGGAAGTCGATCCCGAAGGATCGCTGGCCTACAACGTCAACACCACCCTCGAACTGAACGGCCGGCTCGACGAGGCCGCCATGCGCGCGGCCGTCCAGGGTCTCGTCGATCGGCATGAAGCGCTGCGCACCACGTTGACGCCGGACGGGTCGGGCCAGATCGTGCATCCGTCGCTGAAGCTTCAGATTCCGCTGATCGATACGGACCAGGACGCGTGGCGGGACCACGAAAGTCGCCAGCCGTTCGACCTGGTGAACGGTCCGCTGTTTCGCGCCGCGCTGGTGCGCCTGGACAGCGAGCGTCACCTGCTGGTGATGACGGCCCATCACATCATCTGTGACGGCTCGACGTTCGGCATCCTGCTCGAGGATCTGGCCCACGCTTATGCCGGTGCTGCACCGGCCGCGGCGCCGCTGCAGTTCCGCGAGTACCTGAAGCAGCTCGACGGCCAGCGCCACAGCCCGGAAACGAAGGCGAATCGCGCGTACTGGCTCGCGCAATGCGCGCGCCGGGCCGACCCGCTGAATCTTCCGTTGGACTACCCCGGCCCGCGGTGAAGACGTTTCACGGCGAGCGCGTGTCCCTGCATCTGGACGCGGCGGAGGCCGCGTCGCTGCGCGCCGCCGCCCGTCAGAACGGCTGCACGCTCTACATGATGCTGCTCGCGGGCTTCAATATGTTCCTGCACCGCATCGCCGGCCAGCAGGAGATCGTCACCGGCATCCCGGTGACCGGCCGTTCCGTGGCCGGCAGCGATCGCCTCGCCGGCTACTGCACGCATCTGCTGCCGCTGCACTCCACGCTGCCCGAGCAGGCCACCGTGGCCAGCTTCCTGGCCGGCACCCGGCAGAACCTGCTCGACGCGCTCGAGCACCAGGATTATCCGTTCGCCGAGCTGGTCCGCGAAATCGGCGCGCAGCGCGATCTCAACGCCGCGCCGCTGGTATCGGCGGTCTTCAACCTCGAACCCGTGTCGGCGCTGCCCGAACTGCCCGGCCTGACGGTCGGTCTGGTCGCCCCGCTGATCCGCTATACCGCGTTCGATCTGAACGTCAACGTGCTCGACGCGGGGCAGGAACTGCTGATCGATTGCGACTACAACGCCGATCTGTTCGACGCGAGCACGGCGCAACGTTTCCTCGCCATCTACCGGACCTTGCTGATGCGTCTCACGGACGATGCGTCGGCTGCCGTTGCCCGGCTGCCGTTGTCGAGCGATGCGGAGCGGGATCTGCTGACCGTCGAATGGAACCGGACCGAAGCGGATTTCGGCGATGCTGCGGCACAACCGCTGCATCGGCTGTTCGAGCAGCAGGTCGAGCGCACGCCCGACGCCGTCGCCGCCGTCTGCGACGACGCCTCGCTCACCTACGCCGAACTCAACCTGCGCGCCAATCGCCTCGCCCATCGGCTCATCGAGCTCGGCGTCGTTCCCGATTCCCTCGTCGGCGTGGCCATGGAGCGCTCGCTCGACATGATCGTCGCGCTGCTCGCGATCCTCAAGGCCGGCGGCGCTTACGTCCCCGTCGATCCCGACTACCCCGCCGAGCGTGTGCGCTTCATGATCGACAACGCCCAGTTGCGCTGGCTCCTCACCCAGCAGCATCTGCTTGCCGCGCTGCCCGGCACCGACGCCCGCGTGATCGTCGTCGATCGCGACACGCTCGAGCTCGACGCCGCGCCCGCGTCCAACCCCGCGCCTGCGCTGAGCGGCGACAACCTCGCCTACATGATCTACACCTCCGGTTCGACCGGCAGGCCCAAGGGCGCGCTCAACACCCATCGCGCCATCACCAATCGCATCCTGTGGATGCAACACGCCTACACGCTCGGCACCGACGAGTCCGTGCTGCAGAAAACCCCGTTCAGCTTCGACGTCTCGGTCTGGGAATTCTTCTGGCCGCTCAGCGTCGGCGCGCGCCTCGTATTCGCCCGACCCGGCGGCCAGCGCGAGACCGACTACCTGGTCGAACTCATCGAGCGCGAACGGATCACCACGGTCCATTTCGTGCCGTCGATGCTGCGCGCCTTTCTCGATCATCCGGAGCTCGACGCGCACTGCACGTCGCTGCGCCGCGTCGTATGCAGCGGCGAGGCGCTGCCCTATGACCTGCAGCAGCGTTGCCTCGAGCGCCTGGACGCCAAGCTGTACAACCTCTACGGCCCCACCGAAGCCGCCGTCGACGTGACCGCATGGGAATGCCGGCGCGACGACCCGCACCGCATCGTGCCGATCGGCCGGCCCATCGCCAACACCCGCCTCTACATCGTGGACCCGCAGCTGCAGCCCGTGCCGCTCGGCGTGGCGGGCGAGCTGCTGATCGGCGGCACGCCGGTCGGCCGCGGCTATCACGGCGAACCCGAACTGACCGCAGAAAAGTTCATCGTCGATCCGTTCTCCAACGACCCGCACGCACGCCTCTACCGCACCGGCGATCTCGCGCGCTACCGGCCCGACGGCAACATCGAGTTCCTCGGCCGCATCGATCACCAGATCAAGCTGCGCGGCCTGCGCATCGAACCCGGCGAAATCGAAGCGGCGCTGACTTCGCACCCGCTGGTCGACGCCGCCGTCGTGGCGCTGCGCGGCGCGGACGACGGCGCGCGACTCGTCGCATGGCTGCACTCGTCGCACCCCGAAGCCGAACTGATCGAAGCGGTGCGCGGCCACCTGCGGCAGCGGCTGCCGGATTACATGGTGCCGTCCGCGTTCGTCGTCGTGCCCGCGTTCGAGCATCTGCCCAACGGCAAGCTCGATCGCGCCAGGCTGCCCGAACCCGGCGACAACCTGGACCACGTTGCGCCCGTCAACGCGCTCGAAGCGCAGTTGACGGCGATCTGGCAGGAAGTGCTCGGCAAGGCCCGGATCAGCACGACCGCCAATTTCTTCGAGCTGGGCGGCAATTCGCTGTCCGCGACGAAGGTCGCCGCGCGCATCCGTCGCGATCTGCATGCGAAGCTGGAAATCCGCAGCCTGTTCTCGCACCCCACCATTTCGAGCCTCGCGAAACGCATCGCCGATACGCAGCCGATCGATTACGCGCCGGTGACGCCGCTGCCGGCGCAGGTGCATTACGAACTCTCTCCCGCCCAGACGCGGCTGTGGGTTCAGGATCGCCTCAATGCGGCGCAAGCCGGCGGGCCGGTGCCCACGTCCCTGCTGTTCGAGGGCGTGCTGGACGTGGATGCGCTCGTGCGGGCGTTCCGCGCGTTGAGCGAACGTCACGAGATCTTGCGCACGCGTTTCGTGCTGGCCGGCAATCAGCCGGTCCAGCAAGTGCTGCCGCCCGGCGAAGCCGCCTTCGCGGTCGAGGTCGTGGATCTGCAGGATGCCGAGGACCGCGATGCCCAGGCCATGTCGATCTATGCGAGCGAACGGCTCGCGCCGATGGATCTCGCCACCGGTCCGCTCTTCCGCGTCAAGCTGCTCAGGCTCTCGGAAGTCCGTCACGTCTGCATCTGCACGATGCATCACATCGTGAGCGACGGCTGGTCCACGGAGGTGCTGCTCGACGACCTGTCGAAGATCTATGACGCGTTTGTCCAGCGTCGCGACAATCCGTTGCCCGCACTCCCGATCCAGTACAAGGATTACGCCGGCTGGCTGAACCGCCTGCTCGCCGGGCCGGAAGGCGAACGCATGAAGGAATACTGGCTGACCAGGCTGGGCGGCGGCCTGCGTTCGCTGGAACTGCCGGGCGACCTCGATCAGCCGGCCGTGCCGAGCTGGAAATCCTGGCGATTCGAACTGCCCGCCGCCGAGACGACGGCGCTGGAATCGCTCGGCAAGCGCCACGGCGCGACCTTGTTCATCGCGCTGCTGTCCGCGATCAAGGCGCTGTTCTACCGCCGTTCCGGCCAGGAGGACATCGTCGTCGGCACGCCGGTCGCGGGCCGCGAGCTGCCCGAACTCGAGTCGCAGGTCGGCCCCTATCTGAACGTGCTGGCGCTGCGCGATCGCGTCTCCGGCGACGATCGTTTCGATACGCTGCTGACCCGGGTGCGGGACACCACCATCGAAGCGTTCTCGCACCCGCTGTATCCGCTGGATCGCCTGCTCGACGCGCTGCGCATCAAACGCGTTGCGGGACGCAATCCGCTCTTCGACATCGGCCTGACGCTGCAGAACCAGCGACAAGGCGCCGTCGATCGCTACGCGGGGCAAGTGCGCATTGCCGAGCTGCCGGACCACGACCTGCAGGGTGCGGACCCGGAAGCCGCGACGGACTTCTGGTTCCTGGCCGAGCCGCGCGCCGAGGGCCTCGCGATCAGCGTCGTCTATCACGCCGGGCGGTTCAGCGAGGCCCTGGTACAAGGCCTCGCCAACGAACTGACGTCCGTCATCGGGGAAGTGCTTGCCAATCCGGGCGTTCGCATCCGGAACCTGACCTTGGGACAACGCGCGCTGCACGCCGAAGCGCGCCAGCCCACCGTCGAACTCAGCGCATTCTAAGGAGCCTTCGTTGACTATTTCGTCCAACACGCAGGTCTACCTGCGACAAAACATCCAGTTCGAACCGCTGATCAACGGCTGGTACGCGTGGTTTCACACGCTTCCGCCGTTGACCGCCGCCCTCAACGTGGCCGAGCGGTTCCTGCCGCTGATGAAGTCCTATGCCGCATCGCCGATGATGCATGCGGCGGCCTGCAAGGATCCGGCGATGCGCGGCGGCCCGTTCCTCGACCTGGGCGGCAAGCGCGTCGACGAAATCCGCGCGCTGATCGAGCAGACCACCCGGCGCGCGACCCTGCAACTGGAACTGGCGAAGGCCTACAAGGCGTTCTCCACGCTGCTGCTGGAACAAGCCAAGGGGATGGCTTCGGACCCGCTCTACCCCGAGATTCCGGAGGTGTTGAAAGGCTATGTCGAGATCTACTACGACCTGAACCACAACCCGTCCTTCCGGGTGTTCGAGAGCCTGCTGTACGCGGGCCCGCTCTATGCACGCGATGCGCAGAGCATCGCGCTGTCGGCGATCGAGGAGAACACGCCCCGGCCATTCATTCTCAGCACGCCCCGGCTCAGCGACGAACGCACGCTGTTCAGCAACATGGCCTTCGACGATCGCGCGCTCGACGCGCTGTTCCGCATGCGCGACACGCCCGGCAGCTACGCGAAAATCGTCGATCTGATGCGCGTGGAGGAGAAGGACGAGCCGCTGTTCCGCTCGTTCTTCGTCGAACAGGCGCCGGCGCCGAAACCGGATCGTTCGTTCGACGGCGACGACATCCGCATCCGCTACTACGGCCACGCGTGCCTGCTGGTCCAGAGCCGGGGCGTGAGCATCCTGATCGATCCGGTGATCAGCTACGGCTACGACACCGCGCTGCCGCGCTATACGTTCGCCGACCTGCCGGACCAGATCGACTACGTGCTGATCACGCACAGCCATCACGATCACATCGTCCTCGAAACGCTGCTGCAGCTTCGCCACAAGGTCAAGACCGTGGTGGTCGGCAGGAATCTCGACGGCTTTCCGCAAGATCCGTCGCTGGAACTGGCGTTGCGCAAGCTCGGCTTCGACGACGTGCTGGAAGTTCGGGATGCTCAGGAAATCAAGGTGCCCAACGGGGCCATCACCGCCATTCCGTTCCTGGGCGAACACAACGACCTGGCGATCCAGAGCAAGCAGAGCTTCATGATCCGCTTCGGCACGCGTTCGGTGCTGTGCATCGCCGATTCGTGCAACCTGGACCCGCACCTTTACGAACATGTCTTCCGCCTCGCCGGCAAGCCGGACACGCTGTTCGTCGGGATGGAAACCGAGGGTGCGCCGCCGTCATGGGTCTATGGACCGCTGTTTCCCAACGCGCTGCCGCGCGATATCGATCGGTCGCGGCGGGCGCGGGGCTGCCAGTTCGGCGAGGCCGCCGCGCTGGTGGACGACTTCGCGTTCAACGCGGCGTATGTCTATGCGATGGGTCAGGAGCCGTGGCTGAACCACCTCCTCGACAACACCTTCGACGAAAACTCGCCCAGCCATATCCAGTCCACCCAGTTCGTCGCGCACTGCAAGGCCAAGGGCATCGCTTCCGAAATCCTGTACGCGACGAGGGAGATCGTGCTTTGTCAGAACTGAATCTCAACGCGCTCTCGACCAGCGGGCAATACCAGGAACACGTGGCGTTCTGGAACGACGCGCTCGGTCGCATCGACGAAGACTTCCGTCTTCAGCAGGCGTGGCAGGCGTATGCGCTGCCGCTCGGCCCCGCGCCGGCCCTGACGTTCGAGCTCGACGGCGACGCGGCGGCGGTGCTGGAGAAGCTCGCCGCCGGCAACGAGCTGGGCGCGTTCGTCGTGCTGCTGGCGGCGCTGTTCCGTGTGCTGGGGCGCTACAACGACGCGGCCGGCCTGTTCCTGGATACGCCGCGCCTGATCGTCGAACCCGCGAGCGGTCCCGTCGATCCCGTCCCGCTGCTCGACGCCGTCGAGCCCGGCCCGACGGTTCGCGCGTATCTGAACCAGATGCGCGACAGGGTGCAGCGCAGCTATTCGTATCAGGATTTTCCGATCGCCGCCCTCGCGCACAAGCTGCATGGCGAACGGCACACGACCAACGTCGGCGTGCGCTTCGACGGTCTGCACGAATCCTGGACGTCGGCCGACTACGACCTGTCGATCGAGATCCGCCATCGCGAGCGCTACGAGATCGTGCTGACGGGCCGGCCGACGGTGTTCACGCTGCATTATCTCCAGCATGTCGCGCGACACCTGCGCAACGTGCTGGCCGGCTTCGGCACGCTGGACGCTCCGCTCGACACCGTCTCGCTGCTCGACGACGAAGAACGCGCGCGCCTTCGTTCGCGTGCGGCGCCCGTCGCGGTACATGGAACCTTCCTGGAACAGTTCGCGCAACGGGTCGCGTCCGCGCCGGACAGCATCGCCGTGGTGACCGCCGATGCATCGCTGACCTACGCCGAACTGGACGACCAGGCGTCCCGGCTGGCGAGCTTCCTGCTCGCGGAATACGCGATCGAACGCGGCGACGTGGTGGGCGTGGTGGCCGACCGTTCCGAGCGCTGGATCGTCGGCGTGCTCGGCGCCCTCAAGGCGGGCGCGGTGTATCTGCCGCTCGACCCGGAGTTTCCGCGGGAGCGGCTGCGCTTCATGATCGAGGACGCAAAGGTCAAGGCGCTGCTGACGCACTCGGAACACCTGCCGTTGCTCGCCGATTTCTGGGCGATCCCGATGTTCGCCCTCGATTTTCAGCTCGACACGCTGGCGCCCGCATCGGCGGCGGCGCAGGTCGAGGTCCGGCCGGACGATGCGGCGTACATCATCTACACGTCCGGCTCCACGGGCGTGCCCAAGGGCGTCGTGCTCGAACACGCAGGGCTCCTGAACATGGCGCAGTACCATGTGGACGCCTTCGGTTTCGATGCCGCCGACCGGTTCGTTCAGTTCTACTCCCCGGGCTTCGACGGCTCGATCATGGAGATTTTCGTCACGCTGCTTGCGGGCGCGCGCCTGGTGCTGGCGAAGCCCGCCGTGATCCGGGACGTGCCGCGTTTCGTCGAATATATCGCGCAGCAGGGCGTCACCACCATCAACGCGACGCCCGCCTATCTCGCCGCGCTCGACTGGAACGCGCTCGGCGCCGTGAAACGCGTCATCAGCGCGGGCGACAGCGCCCGCGTGGCGAATCTGCGCGAGCTGGCCCGGACCCGCACGTGCCACAACTCGTACGGCCCCACCGAGGCAACCGTGTGCATCGCGGACTACGTGGTCGACCCGGCGACCGCCTACGGCGCCTGCCTGCCGGTAGGCCGCCCGATCCACAATACGCACCTGTACCTGCTCGACGAGCACGGGGCGCTGGCCCCGGAGGGCTGCACGGGCGAAATCTGCGTGTCCGGCATCGCACTGGCTCGCGGCTATGTCGGCCGGGACGACCTGACGGCCGCCGCTTTCGTCGACCACCCGTTCGAGGCGGGCGAGCGCCTCTATCGCACCGGCGACCTCGGCGTCTGGCTGCCGGACGGCAACCTGGAAGTCACCGGGCGCCGCGACACGCAAGTGAAGATTCGCGGCTATCGCATCGAAATGGGGGAAATCGAAGCGGCGCTCCGGCAGCACGCCGACGTCGCCGACGCGATCGTGTTCGTGCGCGAGGACGCGCCGCAGCACAAGCAGCTGGTGGCCTGCGTCGCAACGGTGACGGCCAGCGTCGCCAGCCTGCGGGAACACCTGAAGGAACGCCTGCCCGAGTTCATGGTGCCGGCGTCGATCGTGACGCTCGAACGCCTGCCGCTGACGCCGAACGGCAAGCCCGACCGCAAGGCGCTCGCCGCGCTGGAACTGGCGCCCGTGCCGAGCGAAACAGCGTACGCCGCACCGACCAATGACGTCGAAGCGCGCCTGGGCAAGATCTGGTCCGAGGTGCTGGGCCGCGAGCCGATCGGCGTGCACGACAATTTCTTCGAACTGGGCGGCGACTCGATCCTGATCATCCAGGTGATGTCGCTGGCGCAGCAAATCGGCCTGAAATTCACCGCCGATCAGTTTTTCGCGCATCCGACCATCGCCGAGCTGGCCCAGGTTGCAGTGGAGGCACCGTCGATCCGGATTTCGCAGGAGCCGGTGGTCGGCCCCGCCCCGCTGACGCCGATCCAGCATTGGTTCTTCGCGCAGGACGTGGCGGATCCGCACCACTACAACCAGTCGACGATGATCGAGGTGCCCGCGTCGCTGCGGCCGGACGTGATCGAGCGTGCGCTGGCGGCCGTCGCGACGCATCACGACGCGCTGCGGCTGAGTTTCGAGCGCGTCGCCGGTGCGTGGCAGCAATCGCATGCGGCGCCGCCGCTGGCGATCCCGCTCGGCGTCACGTCGCTGGCGGGCGCGGCACCCGCCGCACGGCAGGCCGAGATGCTCGCGACGGCCACCCGCATGCAGGAAAGCTTCACGTTGTCCGTGGCGCCGCTGCTGCGCGCCCACCTGTTCCGGTTCGGTCCCGACGCGCCGCAACGCCTGCTCGTGGTGGCGCACCATCTGGTGATCGACGGCGTCTCGTGGCGCATCCTGTTCGAAGATCTGTACACCGCGTGTCGCCAGCTCGAAGCGGGCGAAGCGGTGCAGCTCCCGGCCAGGACGACGGCCTGGCGCGACTGGTCGACGCGCCTGTCCGAACTCGGCGCGACCGCGCTCGACGGGCTGGACTACTGGCTCCAGGAGAACGCCGACGAGCGCGCGTGCTTCGACGACATGCCGGTCGGCACCGTCGCCGAGGCCGGCACGGCGGTCATCGAGTTCGACGCGCAGCAAACGCTCGCGCTGTTGCAGGACGTGCCGCGCGCGTTCAATACCCAGATCAACGAAGTCCTGCTGACGGCCCTGCTGCTCGCGTTCGGCGACTGGACCGGCAACGCGTCGCTGGTCGTCGATCTCGAAGGCCACGGCCGCGAGGACCTCTTCGACGGCGTCGATACGTCACGCACGATCGGCTGGTTCACCGCGCACTATCCGGTGTTCCTGAACGCCGGCGACGCCACCGTGGCGGTCGAGGCGCTGCGCCACGTCAAGGAGCAGCTGCGCGCGGTGCCGATGCGCGGGCTCGGCTACGGCATCGCCCGCTACCTCGGCAACGACGCCGGCATCGCGGCGGCGCTGGAACGGCAGCCGCCGGCGCCGGTGCGCTTCAACTATCTCGGCCAGGTCGATCGCGTGCTGGCCGACGACACCGGCTGGAAGCCGGTGCTCGACTTCCAGAGCCCCGAGCACAGCCCGCGCGCGCGTCGCGGCCATCTGTTCGAGATCGACGGGATGGTGTTCGACGGGCGTCTGCGCCTGACCTGGCACTACAACCGCGAGGCCTGCGCACCCGGCGTCATCGAACAGCTGACGCAGTGCTACCGCAGCCGTCTGCTGTCGATCGTCGCGGCCAGCGGCGACGGCCCGCGCGGGCTGAGCCCGTCGGACTTTCCGGCCGCGCGCATCAGCCAGGAAGCGTTGGACGCCCTTGTCTCAAGGATCAAATCGTGACATCCCCCACCATCGCCGATATCTACGAGCTCTCCCCGATGCAGGAGGCGATGCTCTTTCATGCCGTGCACTCGCCCGGCACGAGAAGCAGCTTCAACCAGCTCGGTTGCCGGATCACCGGCAGCCTCGATCCCGTGCTGTTCCATGCCGCATGGCAGCAGCTCGTCGATCGGCATCCGGTGATGCGCACGTCGTTCCATTGGGAGGAATTCGACAAGCCCATGCAGGTCGTGCACGCGCACGCCACGCTGCCGTGGGTGCAGGACGACTGGCGCGACCTGCCGGAACACGAACAGCGCACGCGGTGGCGCGCGCATCTCGAAGACGACCTGGCCGAGGGCTTCGCACTCGATCGCGCGCCGCTCGTGCGCTGTCGCCTGGTGCGCGTCGCTGCTGACGCATACCTGTTCAGCTGGAGCCACCATCACATCCTTGCCGATGGCTGGTGCCTGTCGCTCGTCATCGAGGAGATCTTCCAGGTCTATGGCGCGCTCGCGCGGGGCGTGCCGCCGGCGCTCCCCGCGGTGCGCCCCTATCGCGACTATATCCAGTGGCTGCAGCAGCGCGAGCCGCAAGCCGCGCAGCAATACTGGACGCGCTATCTCGAAGGTTTCCACTCGCCGACCCCGCTGCCCACGGCCGCGCGCGCGGAAGCGGGCGAGCGCTTCGGCCAGGGCCTCGCACAAGTGCAGGCCGACCTGTCGGCCGACCTGAGCGCGCGCCTGCGGCAATTCGCGGCCCGGCATCACGTCACCCTCAATACCCTCGCGCAAGCGGCCTGGGCGCTCGTGCTGTCGCGTTACAGCGGGGAAACCGACGTGGTGTTCGGCGCCGTCGTGTCCGGGCGGGGCGCCAACCTGCCGGGGATCGAAACCATGCTCGGCCTGTTCATCAATACGGTTCCGGTGCGAGTGCGGGTCGACCCGCGGCAGCCGCTGGTGCCGTGGCTGAAGATGATCCAGGCGCGCGTGGCCGCACGTGCGCAGTTCGAGCACACCCCGTTGCCCGACATTCAGCGCTGCAGCGAAGTGCCGCTGACGACGCCGCTGTTCGAGAGCAACATCACGTTCATGAACTACCCGCTCGACGCGTCGCTGACGCATGGCGCGCACGGGCTGGCGGTCGACGAGGTGCTGCTCTACAACCGCGCCGACATTCCGCTCGAATTCGTGGTGACGGCGCGCGACGACTGGCAGATGGAACTGTCGTTCGACCCGCGGCGCTTCGATGAAGGCACCATGCAGCGGATGCTGGGCCACGTGGCCGCGACGCTCGACGCCTTCGCAGCCGATCCGAACCGGCTGCTCGGCCGCCTGCCGATACTGCCCGAGGCCGAACGCCGGCAGTTGCTGGAGACCTTCAACGACACCGCCGTGCCCTTCGACGCCGCGCGCACCGTGGTGCATCGCCTGGAGCAGGCCGCCGCGGACCATCCCGAGCGGCCCGCGGTCGAGTACCAGGGCAACGTCCTGAGCGCGGGCGAACTGAATTCACGCGCCAACCGCACCGCTCACCGCCTGCTGGCCGCCGCCGAGCTGGGGCCGGACGCGCTGGTCGCGATCTGCATGCACCGGTCGGCGCGCCTGATGGAGGCGATCCTCGCCGTCTGGAAGTGCGGCGCTGCCTATATTCCGATCGACCCCAACTATCCGGTGGCCCGCATCCGCACCATTCTCGAGGATTCCGGCGCCGCCCTCGTGATTACCTGCGACGGCCTCCTGCCCCCCGAGCTGGCCGCGCTCGCACCGGTCGTGGCGCTCGACGCCGCCACCGATATCGTCGACGACACCAATCCCGGCCGCGCCGTATCGCCCGACAGCCTCGCCTACGTGATCTATACGTCCGGCTCCACCGGCAAGCCCAAGGGGGCGATGGTCGAGCACGCCGGCATGCTGAATCACATGCTCGCCGAGATCGACGAATTTTCGATCTCGGCGTCGTCGGTGATCGCGCAAACCGCACCGCATTGCTTCGATATTTCGGTCTGGCAATTTTTCACGGCGCCGCTCGTCGGCGGCAAGACCGTGATCGTCGACGACGAATGCATTCGCGATCCCGCGAGTTTCGTCACGACCCTGGAAGCCGCCCGGATCAGCATCGTCGAACTGGTGCCGTCCTATCTGTCCGCCGTGCTCGACCGCGCATCGGAACGGCCGGCGCTGATGCGGCACCTGCGGCACCTGCTCGTCACCGGCGAGATGGTCAGCCCGGCTTTGGTGAAACAGTGGTTCGACGTGTTCCCGGACATCGCTCTGGTGAACGCCTATGGCCCTGCGGAAGCGTCCGACGACGTCGCGCAGCACCGCATGACGTGTGCGCCGACCACGCCTTACGTACCGGTCGGCAAGCCGATCCGCAACGTGCGCATCTACGTCGTCGACCCGCAGATGAACCTGTGCCCGATCGGGATTCCCGGCGAACTTTGCGTGTCCGGCGTCGCCGTCGGCCGCGGCTATCTGAACAACGAAGCCGCTACGCGGGAGGCTTTCGTCGAGGATCCGTTCCATCCGGACCGCGGTGTCCGCCTGTACCGCACCAGCGACATCGGCTGCTATCTCCCCGACGGAACGATCGTGCTGCACGGCCGCAAGGACCACCAACTGAAGATCCGCGGCTACCGCATCGAGCTCGGGGAGATCGACAACGCGCTGGCCGCCATTCCGGAAATCCGCCAGGCGGCCGCGCTCGACTATCGCGACGAGACCGGCCGCGCCGCGCTGTGCGCGTATGTCGCGTTCCGCGACGGCGCGTCGCTGAGCGACGCCCGGATTGCCGCCGCGTTGTCCGCCACGCTGCCGGACTATATGGTGCCCGGCATCTACGTGGTGCTCGACGCGCTGCCCCTGAGCAGCAACGGCAAGATCGACCGCAAGGCGCTGCCCCCGCTGGACCGGTCGCGGCTGTCCGCCGCGGCACACGCGCCGACGCTGCCCCGCACGCCCACCGAGACGCTGCTGTGCCGCATCTGGGGAGAAGCGCTGGGGATTCCGTCGCCCGGCATCCACGACAACATCTTCGCGCTGGGCGGCGATTCGATTCTCAGCATGCGCATCGTGTCGCTGGCCGCCAAGGCGGGCCTGAAGCTCACCACCCGGCTCATCTTCCAGCATCCGACAGTTGCCGAGCTCGCCGCCGTGGCTACGCGCGGCACGGTCGGCGCGGCGGAGTTCGTCGCGTCGTCCGGGCCGCTACCGCTGACGCCCATCCAGAAGCGTTTCTTCGCGCAGCGCATGGACGACCCGGACCAGTACAACCAGGCGGTCCTGCTCGACGTGCCGGCGGATTTCGATCCGGTCCTGCTGCGCCAGGCGCTCCGGCACGCGGTCAAATGGCATGACGCGCTGCGGCTGCGCTTTCGGGCAGGCGCGTCCGGCTGGGTCCAGGAAGTCGTCGACGATCCGGAGGTCCCCGTCGGCGTATTCGACATTCCGCGCGATCGGCTCGCGCAGCACGTCGCGCAGTCGCATGCGAGCCTGAATCTGTCGGACGGCCCGGTCTTGCGCGCGGACCTGTTCCGCGTCGACGAAGGCCGTTCGCTTCGTCTGCTGCTGGTCGCCCATCATCTGGTCGTCGACGGCGTGTCGTGGGGCGCACTGCTCGAAACCGTGTACGACGCCTATACCCGCCTGCGCAACGGCAAGGCGCCCGAATTCGCGGGCGGCAGCGCGACCTGGACCGCATGGACCCGGGCCATCTCGAACTGGGCCGGCTCCGGCGCGGCCGACGCCGACATCGCCCATTGGCAGGCCCTGGCGCGTTCCGCGCTGCCCGGCCTGCCGCTCGATCGCGCCGCGTCGGCCGGCGCCAATACCGTGTCGTCCGCCGAAACGATCGTGGTCGAGCTGGCTGAAGCCGCCACCGCTGCCTTGCTGGGCGCAGCGCCGCGCGCCTACGACGCGCAGATCAACGACGTGCTGCTTGCCGCGCTCGCGCGTGCCGTCAGCGACTGGAGCGGATGCGCCGACGTCCTGCTGGATCTCGAAGCGCACGGGCGCGAGGAACTGATCGAAGACCTCGACATCTCGCGCACGGTGGGCTGGTTTACGTCCGTCTTCCCGGTCGTGCTGACGGTCGATGCCGGTTCGCACGATCCGGCTCGCCTGGTTGCGTCGGTCAAGACGCGGCTGCGCGCGGTGCCGACCGCGGGCATTACCTGCGGCCTGCTGCAAGACCGGCTCGACGGCCCGGCTCCGCAGCCGCAACTGCTGTTCAACTACCTGGGCCAGACCGACCAGCTGTTCACCGCCGCACGCGACTGGAAACAGGCCGCGGAGCCAAGCGGGGACGGCCGCAATGCGAACCAGCTGCGCGAGCACCTGCTCGACGTCAACGCCTACGTGACCGGCAACCGCCTGCACGTTGCGTGGGAATTCAGCCGGGCCTGCCACGACACGGACACCATCCGGCGCGTCGCGCAAGCCTACATCGCGGCGCTCGAAACCCTGGTCGCCGACCATGCCGTCGAGTCCGCATCGCCCCGGCCCGCGACCGGTCTGCCGCAGGCGCCGACCTCGGTCGCGCCGGACGAGATCGCCGACGTCTACGCGCTTACGCCGACCCAGCAGGGCATGCTGTTCCACGGCCTGTACGAACCCGCGTCGGATGCCTATTTCAGCAGCCTGAATTTCCGTATCGACGGGGCGCTCGACGTCGAACGGTTCCGCCGCGCATGGGATACCGCGGCGCACCGGCACGACATCTTGCGAACCTCGTTTCACTGGGAAGAAACCGAAAGCCCCGTGCAGGTCGTGCATCGCCGTATCGACTTGCCCTGGCACGAGGAGGATCTGCGCGCGGCATCCGCCGTCGAGGCCGAGCAACGTTGGGAAGCCTACGTGGCGCAAGACCGGGCGCGCGGCTTCGACTTTACCCGCGCGCCGCTGATGCGGCTCGCGCTGTTCCGCGTGGGCGATCACGCATGGCGCTTCCATTGGAGCCATCACCACCTGCTGCTCGACGGCTGGAGTTCCGCCCGGCTCCTGAGCGAAGTGGCCGCCGCCTATCAGGCGCTGCCGGCCGAAGGCGCTCCGGAGCGGCACGCGCCGCCCGCCTTCGCCGATTACGTGCGCTGGCTGGCGCGCCAGGGCGTCGCGGCGGCGGAACGCTTCTGGAAGACGAGGCTGGCGGATTTCCCGGCGACGACGCCGCTCGTGCTGGGCCGCCCCGAACTCGACGGCACGGCCGCGCCGGGCGCCTATGTGGAAGAGCCGCTGCTGCTCTCCGAAAGCGACACGCAACGGCTCGTCGCCTTCGCGCAAGCCAATCGCCTCACCCTCAACACGCTCGCGCAGGGCGCGTGGGCGCAGTTGCTGAGCCGCTATAGCGGCGAAGCGGACGTCGTGTTCGGCACGATCGTGTCCGGTCGCCCGGCGTCGCTGCCGGCGTCGGACGAGATGGTCGGGCTGTTCATCAATACGCTGCCGGTGCGGGTCCGCATCGACGCGCGCCCGACGTCCGCGTGGCTCGCACAGTTGCAGATGGATCTCGCGCGGCAGGAGGACTATGCGCACTATCCGCTGGCCGACATCCAGAAATTCGCCGGCCTGCCGCCCGGCGTGCCGCTCTTCGAAAGCCTGCTCATCTTCCAGAACTATCCGGTCGAGGAAGCGCTGGCCGATGCGCTGCCCGGCCTGCGAATCGGCGAATTCCAGGTGTCCGATCCGAACAATTACCCGCTGACCCTGATCGTGACGCCGGGCAAGCGCCTGTCGCTGCAGGTGCTGTACGACGATGGCCGGTTCGACCGCGAAACGATCGTCCGCCTGCTGGGCCATGTCGAAACCCTGCTCGTCGGACTCGCCGGCGCGGAAGATCGCCCGAACCGCAGCGTTGCGCTCCTCACCGCAGCCGAACGGGACGCCATCCTGCTGGGCTGGAACGATACGTTCGCGCCGATTCCGTCCGACCGGACGCTGGCCGAACTGATCGAGACCGTCGCCGCCGCGCACCCCGAGCGCATTGCGGTCCGCTGCGGCACGGAGGTCCGCACCTATCGGGACCTCGTCGAAGGCGCCAACCGGATCGCCGGTCATCTTCTGCACACGGCGCCGATCCAGCCGGACGACCGGATCGCCGTCTGGATGCCGCGCTCGCCGCTGATGCTGGAAACGATCCTGGCCATCTGGAAGTGCGGCGCGGCGTATGTTCCGGTCGATCCGGCCTATCCGGCCCAGCGGGTCGAGACCATCCTGACGGTGGCCCGGCCGACCATCATCGTCACGATGGACTGCGTGCCGCCGCCGGCGCTGGCGTCGATCCCGCTGGTCGATCCGGCTCGCCTGCCCGACCATCGCGGCGCCGAAGCGCTGGCGCCCGTGACGCCGCGTTGCCGGCCCGCGGATCTCGCCTACGTGATCTTCACATCGGGTTCGACCGGCCAACCGAAGGGCGCGATGGTCGAGCATCGCGGCATGCTCAATCACGTGCTCGCGATGGCGCGCAGGGTCGGGCTCGGCGCGCAGAGCGCGGTGGCCCAGACCGCTTCGCACTGCTCCGATATTTCGGTCTGGCAGTGCTTCGCGGCGCTGGCGTCGGGCGGCATGACGGTGATCTATCCCGATGCCGTCATCCTCGAGCCCGCGCGCCTGATCGACAGCCTGCACCGCGATCGCATCACGGCGATGCAATTCGTGCCGTCCTATCTGGCGACCTTTCTCGGCGAGCTGGAACGGCACGCGGCGCCGGCTTTCCCGCACCTCGAAACGCTGCTGACGACTGGCGAAACCGCTCAGCCCGCCTCCGTGCGAGCCTGGTTCCGACTGAATCCGGCGGTCCGGCTCATCAACGCCTATGGACCGACCGAAGCGTCGGACTCCGTCGCGCACTACAGCATGGCGCGCGCGCCGGATCTGCCGGCGATCCCGATTGGCCGACCGATCGAGAACCTGCGCCTTTACGTCGTGGACGCCGACATGAATCCGTGCCCGATCGGCGTCAAGGGCGAGATCTGCATTGGGGGCGTCGGCGTCGGGCGCGGCTACCTGTTCGACGAGGCACGCACCCGGGCGGTGTTCCGCGACGATCCGTTCAGTCCGGAACCGGGCGCGCGCCTGTATCGCACCGGCGATATCGGCTGCTTCGGGCCGGACGGCAATCTCCACTTCTTCGGCCGCCGCGACTTCCAGGTCAAGATCCGCGGGTATCGCATCGAGCTCGGGGAAATCGAAGCCGCGCTGACCGGTCTCGCAGGCATTTCCAACGCCGTCGTGGTCGCCCGCGAGACGCCGGACTCGGAAATGACCCTGTGCGGCTACGCGTCGGGTACCGGCTGGACGCCCCTAAGCCTGCGCGACGCACTGCGCGAAAAGCTGCCGGCGCATATGGTGCCCGACACCGTGATGCTGCTGCCGGCGCTGCCCGTCATGCCGAACGGCAAGATCAACCGCGCCGCGCTGCCGCTCCCGGATGCCGCGTCCGTCCCCGACGGCGTGCCGGCCGAACCGCAGACGCCCGTCGAAGCGGCGCTGCTGCGCATCTTCGCCGAGGTGCTCGGCCGCCGGCCGAACGGCATCGACGACGATTTCTTCGAGCATGGCGGCCAAAGCCTCAAGGCGATCCAGATGGTCAGCCGGATCCGGCGCGAACTGAAACTGAACGTCGCGGTCGCCGACATCTTCCATGCGCCGTCGCCGCGCGCGCTCGCGCAGAAGCTGGCTTCCACGCCCGCCGACGGTGCCGGCGGCGACGCGATCATCCCGGCGCTTGCCGTGCAACCGTCCTACGCGGTGTCTCGCGCACAGAAGCGGATCTGGCTCGCCAGCCGCAGCGCGGATCCGTCCACGTACAACATGGCAGGCGCGCTGCAGCTGGACGGCGCCGTCGACACGGCGCGTCTCGTCCTTGCGTTCGACCGGCTGGTCGATCGCCACGAGAGCCTGCGCACGGTGTTTGCGATGATCGAAGGCGAGCTGCGGCAACGCATCCTCACCCGCGAGGCATCCGGATTCCGGGTCGAGCACATGGATCTGGCGGACGATGCCGGGCCGCAAGCGATCGATGCGCTGATCCGCGCGGAGAGCGAGCAGCCGTTCGATCTCGCGTCGGGACCGCTCTTTCGCGTCAAGCTGGTCCGGCTCTCGCCGACGAAACATCTGCTGCTGCTGAACATGCACCACGTGATATCGGATGCGTGGTCGATCCGCGTGCTGACCGACGACCTGCATGCGCTGTATGCGGGACGCCACCTGCCGCCGCTGTCGATCCAGTACCGCGACTACGCCGCGTGGCACAACGCGAGCCTCGAAGGTCCGCGCGCCGCCGCGCATCGTGCGTACTGGCTCGAGCAACTGGCGCCGCCGCTGCCCCGCCTGCAACTGGCGTCGGACTTCCCGCGCCCCGAGCGGCTCGGCCATGCCGGGCAGACGCTCGAAGTCGAACTGCCGGAGCCGCAGGCGGCGGAACTCGCGACGCTGGCCCGCGCTCGCCATACGTCGCTCCATGCGGTGCTCCTCGCGTCGTTCTGCGTGTTGATGCACCGCTACACGGGGCGTGAGGACATCGTCATCGGCAGCGTCTCGGCCGGGCGCGACAGCGAACAGCTCGAATCGCAGATCGGGGTGTACCTCAACACCGTCGTGCTGCGCGTCCCGGTGCGGACATCCGCGACCGTCGAGGAGGTGATCGACGGTGTGGCGAAGGCCTCCACGGATGCGCTCGAACACGCGTCCTATCCATTCGACGTGCTGCTGGACGACCTGAAGATCCGCACGCCGGCAAGCCACTTCCCGATCTTCGACATTCAAGCGAACCACGTTTCGATGCCAGCGCCGCAGCCTGGCCTTCGCATCACGGACCTTTCGCAGACGGACACCACGGCCAAGTTCGACCTGTCCTTCCAGATCGTGGAAAGCGAAGGCAAGCACCTCATCCAGTTCATCTACAACACCCACCTGTTCCGCCCCGCGACCATCGCCGCGATGCGCGATCGACTGCTCGCGATCCACGACGTCTTCCGCCGTGATCCGACCACGCCGATCGATCGCATCCCGCTCTCCGACGATGCGCCCGCCGCGCGCCCACGGGTACGGGTCGGCCTGCGCCTGAAGCGCGCGCCCGAAGTCACGGCCGACGACGCGCTCGAGGAAAAAACGTGATGCAGGCCAGCCGGGGTTCGAGCGGCGGGCGCCATGCGCGCTGCTTCGGGTTGTTTCAGGTGAACAAAACGTCTCAAGGAGTTTTCTGTGCAAGACAATAACGTGCTGGTCACCGACCATCGCTATGCGCCCACCACGCGATTCTGGCGCGAAAGCCTTTCCCGGGTCACCGGCGTCTACCGGATCGCCGCGCACGCCCCGAGTCCGCAGCCGGGTCGCCTGCTGTCCCGCACGGTGCCGCTCACGCCCGCGTCGCTCGACCTGTTGCGGCGCATCGGCGACGGCGAGCTGGCCGAATTCGCCGTCACGGCGGCGGGCGTTGCGTTCCTGCTGTGGAAATTCTTCCGGATTCCGGTCGCGGTGCTCGGAACGCCGGGGCTTGCCGAGCATCCGCCGGCCCGGGTCGCCACCGTTCCGCTGATCATCGAGGTACGTCCCGAGGAGCGCATCGAGGACTACCTGTCGCGCGTGGCCGGGATCGTGGAAGACAGCTACGCCGAGCATCAATTCCCGCTGGAAACGCTCGTGCGCAACGAAAAGGACATGGATCTCGCGCAGCTCACGAAGGTCGCGCTGGTGGACGATCGGGTGCACCACGCGCTGACCCGTCAGGACGACGACCTGCAGGTGCACCTGCGGCTCGCGCGCGGCGAAATCGAGCTCCGTCATACCGACGCCATCGAGCCTTTCGTCATCGACGGTTTCGCGAGCAGCCTCGGCGCGGTGCTGGAGGCGTTCGAACACCTCGACCAACTCGTCGGCGACATCGACTCGAGCTCGCCGGAACAGCGCCGGCTGCTGGCCGCCTTCAACGAAACCGCGGCGGCCGGGCCCGGCCACCCCACGGTCGTCGACATGTTCGAAGCCCAGGTCGCCCGCACGCCCGCGGCGCCGGCCCTGGTCACCGACAGTTCGCTGATGACCTACGCCGACCTGAACGCCCGGGCCAACAGCCTCGCACATCAATTGCGCGACCGCTACGGCGTCGGGCCGGAATCGCTGGTCGGCGTCATGCTCGACCGTTCCGAATGGATGATCGTCGCGATTCTCGGCATATTGAAGGCGGGGGCGGCGTTCGTTCCGCTGGACCCGGCGTATCCGGCCGAACGGATCAATCACATCCTCGGCGACACCGGCCTGTCGCTGCTGGTGACCCAATCGAGTCAACTGGCGCAGTGGTATGAATTCTCCGGCGTGACGCTGTTGCTGGATCAGGAACTCCCGGGCTGGACGCCGTTGCCGGACAATCCGCCGCGCCATGCCGAGCCGTCGCACCTGGCCTATGTGATCTACACGTCCGGCTCGACCGGGAAACCGAAAGGCTGCCTGCTCGAACACCGGAACCTGGCCCACTACATTGCGTGGGCCGCCGGGTATTACTTTCCGGAAAGCACGACCGGCAGTTTCGGCCTGTACAGCTCGCTTTGCTTCGATTTCACGCTCACCAACATCTTCTGCCCGCTGGTGCGCGGCAAGACGCTGCGCATCTATCCGCAGTCGGAAAGCATCGACACCATCCTGGCCCGGATGTTCCAGCCCGGCAGCGGCGTCGACACCCTCAAGCTCACGCCCACCCACATTCACCTGCTGGAATACATGAACCTGGCACGCTCCGGCGTGCGCAAGGTGATCGTCGGCGGCGAGGAACTGACGCCCCAGCACATCGCCACGCTGCGGAAGATCGATCCCGCGATCGAAATCTACAACGAGTACGGTCCCACCGAGGCGACGGTCGGCTGCATTGTCGAGCGCGTCGAGGACGTGCCGTCTACGGTGCTGATCGGCCGGCCCATCGCCAACACCCGGGTGTACATGCTCGACGACGCCCTGCGGCCGGTTCCGATCGGTGTGCCGGGGGAAATCTGCATCGCCGGCGACGGCCTCGCGCGCGGCTACCACAAGCGGCCGGACGTCACCGCCGCAAAATTCGTCGAGCATCCCTTTCCCGGCGAAGCGCGCCTCTATCGCACCGGCGACATCGGCCGCTGGTTGCCCGACGGGCGGATTCAGTGCTACGGACGCGTCGACGACCAGGTCAAGATCCGCGGGCACCGTGTCGAACTGGGCGAGATCGAGGCCGCGCTCACCGCGCATGAGGATGTCGTCGGCGCAGCGGTCATGCTGCGCGAAACCGCCCAGGGGGTGCGCAAGCTGGCGGCCTACGTCAAGGGTTCCGCGAGCTTGAGCGTTGCGGACCTGCGGGCCTTTCTGGCCGGGAAACTGCCGGACTACATGGTTCCGTCCGACATTTTCCCGATCGCCGAATTTCCGCTCAACGCCAACGGCAAGCTGGATCGCCCGGCGCTCCTGGCCATGGAGCCTGCCGCCGCGCCGGAGGCCGCCAGTCTCGACGCAACGCCGATCCAGCTCGAGCTGGTGCGCATCTGGCGCGAAGTGCTCGACAATCCGGCCGTCGATCTCACCGGCCGCTTCTTCGACTACGGGGGGGATTCGCTGCAGGCGATGCAGCTCGTCTCGCGGATCTGGGGCAGTTTTTCCGTCGAGATCGGCATCGACGCCATCTTCGAACTCCAGACCATCAGCGCGGTGTCCGACCTGATCGAGGCGTCGTCGCCCCGGACCGATTCGATGGCCGGCAACATCCTGCCCCGCTCGCTCGCGAACGACCTGCCGCTGTCCTTTCCGCAGCAGCGCCTGTGGTTCCTCGCGCAACTGGAAGGTCCGTCGGCGACCTACAACATCTCGAGCGCGCTGCGTTTCGACGGCGATCTGGACATCCCGCGCCTGCGCGCCGCCGTGTCCGAAATCAGCCGGCGTCACGAGATCCTGCGCACCACGTTTCCCGCGGTCGACGGCCGCGGGGTTCAACGCATCGCCCCACCGGCACCGGTCGCGCTTGACGTCGTCGACGTCGCCACCGAGTCCGACACGCTCGCGCTGCTCGCCGAGGAAGCCGACCGCCCATTCGATCTCGCCGCCGGCCCGCTCTATCGTGTCGTGCTGTATCGCGTGCACGCGCGCCTGCACGTCTTCGGCATCACGATGCATCACATCATTTCGGATGCATGGTCGTCGGGCATCCTCATCGGCGAACTGGCCGCGCTCTATGCCGGCCGGTCGCTGCCGGAACTGGCCGTCCAGTACGCAGACTACGCCGGCTGGCAGCATGAACGTCTGGCATCCGCCGACACGCATCGGGAACTGGCGCTCGTCAGCGCGGCGCTGGCGGACGCGCCGGATCTGATAGAACTGCCCACCGACCGCCCCCGCCCCGCGATCCAGCGTTTCCGCGGCGCGGTTCTGCCGTTCCAGCTGAACGTCGAGCGCTCCGACGGCCTGCGCGCGATCGCGCGCGCGTCCGGCACCAGCACGTACATGGTCGTGCTCGCCGCGTATGCGCTGCTCCTTTCGCGGTACAGCAACCAGCAAGACCTCGTCATCGGCTCCCCGATTGCCAATCGGCGTTCCAGCATGACCGAACCGCTGATCGGCTTCTTCGCGAACATGCTCGCGCTGCGCGTGGATCTGTCTGGCAATCCGACCTTCGGCGAACTGCTGGCGCGCGTGAAGCGCGTCGCGCTGGACGGCTATAGTCGCCAGGAAATTCCGTTCGAGCAGGTGGTGGACTCGCTCAAGCTCGAACGCAACCTAAGCCGCACGCCCGTGTTCCAGGCCGTGTTCGCCTATGAGAAAGCGCAGCCCGATGCGGTGAACTTTCCCGGTCTCACGGCCACGCCGGTGTCGGTGGAGACCCACACCGCCAAGTTCGACCTCACGCTGCATATCCAGGATGCCGACCACGGCCTCGCGGGCTCGCTGGAATACAACCTGGACCTGTTCGACGCCGACACGATCGATCGCATGGCGGAACACTTCCGCACGCTCGTCGATGCCGTCGTCGCCGATCCGGGCCGGCCGCTCAGCGAGCTGTCGTTGTCGAGCGATGCGGAGCGGGATCTGCTGACCGTCGAATGGAACCGGACCGAAGCGGATTTCGGCGATGCTGCGGCACAACCGCTGCATCGGCTGTTCGAGCAGCAGGTCGAGCGCACGCCCGACGCCGTCGCCGCCGTCTGCGACGACGCCTCGCTCACCTACGCCGAACTCAACCTGCGCGCCAATCGCCTCGCCCATCGGCTCATCGAGCTCGGCGTCGTTCCCGATTCCCTCGTCGGCGTGGCCATGGAGCGCTCGCTCGACATGATCGTCGCGCTGCTCGCGATCCTCAAGGCCGGCGGCGCTTACGTCCCCGTCGATCCCGACTACCCCGCCGAGCGTGTGCGCTTCATGATCGACAACGCCCAGTTGCGCTGGCTCCTCACCCAGCAGCATCTGCTTGCCGCGCTGCCCGGCACCGACGCCCGCGTGATCGTCGTCGATCGTGACACGTTCGAACTCGACGCCGCGCCCGCGTCCAACCCCGCGCCTGCGCTGAGCGGCGACAACCTCGCCTACATGATCTACACCTCCGGCTCGACCGGCAGGCCCAAGGGCGCGCTCAACACCCATCGCGCCATCACCAACCGCATCCTGTGGATGCAACACGCCTACACGCTCGGCGCCGACGAGTCTGTGCTGCAGAAAACCCCGTTCAGCTTCGACGTCTCGGTCTGGGAATTCTTCTGGCCGCTCAGCGTCGGCGCGCGCCTCGTATTCGCCCGACCCGGCGGCCAGCGCGAGACCGACTACCTGGTCGAACTCATCGAGCGCGAACGGATCACCACGGTCCATTTCGTGCCGTCGATGCTGCGCGCCTTTCTCGATCATCCGGAGCTCGACGCGCACTGCACGTCACTGCGCCGCGTCGTATGCAGCGGCGAGGCGCTGCCGTTCGACCTCCAGCAGCGTTGCCTCGAGCGCCTGGACGCCAAGCTGTACAACCTCTACGGCCCCACCGAAGCCGCCGTCGACGTGACCGCATGGGAATGCCGGCGCGACGACCCGCACCGCATCGTGCCGATCGGCCGGCCCATCGCCAACACCCGCCTCTACATCGTGGATCCGCAGCTGCAGCCCGTGCCGCTCGGCGTGGCGGGCGAGCTGCTGATCGGCGGCACGCCGGTCGGCCGCGGCTATCACGGCGAACCCGAACTGACCGCAGAAAAGTTCATCGTCGATCCGTTCTCCAACGACCCGCACGCACGCCTCTACCGCACCGGCGATCTCGCGCGCTACCGGCCCGACGGCAACATCGAGTTCCTCGGCCGCATCGATCACCAGATCAAGCTGCGCGGCCTGCGCATCGAACCCGGCGAAATCGAGGCCGCACTGCGCGAGCATCCGTCGGTCGACGACTGTGTCGTGATCGCGAAAACCGACGGAGCCCGGACGTTCCTCATCGCCTATGTCGCGACCGCATCGCCGGACATCGCCGATCTTCGCGGCTATCTGCGCGGCAAGCTTGCGGACTACATGGTGCCGTCGAGGTTCGTCGCGCTCGAATCCTTGCCGACGCTGCCCAACGGCAAGATCAACCGCAAGGCGCTGCCCGTCCCGGCGGACACGGACGACGCGGCTCGGTTGCACGCGCCTGCCGTCACACCCAGGGAAGTCCTGCTGGCGGCTATCTGGCAAGACGTGCTGCAACTGCAGTCCATCGGCATCCACGACAATTTCTTCGAACTTGGAGGCGACTCCATCCTGAGCATCCAGGTGATCTCGCGCGCCAATCAGGCGGGACTTCGCGTGACGGCGAAACAACTGTTCCAGTATCAGACGATCGCCCAGCTGGCCGCCGCGCCTGAAGAACGGGCAGCGCACGCGCCGAGCGTCAGCCCGCTGGGCGATGCGCCGCTCACACCGGTCCAGCACTGGTTCTTCGAACAGGAGATCGATGCGCCGTCGCACTACAATCAAACGGTCCTGATCCAGGTGCCGTCGGATATCGACGCGTCGAAGCTCGCCGACGCGTTCCGACAAGTCTATGAACATCACGATGCGTTGCGCCTGCGTTTCTCGCGCAGCGCCGGCGGCTGGACGCAAGAAGTCGTCGCAGGTGGCGAGATGCCGGCGCTCTTCGCGAAGCAAGCAATAGCAGGCGACGCCGGCGAGCGCATCGCAGCCATGCGCGCTGCCGCTGCGCAAGCGGAACGCGGCATCGACATCACGCATGGCCCGTTGCTGGCGGCCCGGCTTTTCTGCTTTGCCGACGAGCCGCTCGCCCGCCTGTTCGTGTCGATTCATCACCTTGCGGTGGACGGCGTGTCATGGCGCGTGCTCCTCGAGGACCTGCACGCCGCGTACCACGGCCAGCCGTTGTCCGAGAAGACCACTTCGTTCCGCGAATGGGCCCTGCACCTGCAGCAACTGGCTCGGTCGCCTGCCATCGGCGACGAAGCCCCGCTGTGGCAAGCCCTCCTCTCGCAGGACGTCGAGCCCATGCCGGTCGATTATCCGGCCGCGGGCGCGGCCGACAACACGGTCGGCGACGCGGCATCCGTTTCATTCGAACTGGACGAAGCCGAAACCGCGGCGTTGCTGCGCCGACTGCCACGGGCCTACGACACCCGCATCAACAACGTCCTGCTCGCCGCGCTCGCGCAAGCATGCAGCATGGTCACGGGCAACGCCCGCACCCGGATCGATGTCGAAAGTCACGGCCGCCATGTCTCCGATGCGCCGATCGACGTCAGCAGGACGGTGGGCTGGTTCACCTCCATCTATCCGATCGTCCTCGAGGTCGACGCGATGCAGACGCCGGAGGAAGCGTTGCGCGACGCGCAGCAACAGTTGCGCCGGATTCCCGCCGAAGGCCTCGGTTATTCGCTGCTCCGCTACCTGGGCCCCGACGACGCCGTGCGTGACAGCCTCGCCGCGCTGCCGAATGCCGACATCCTCTTCAACTATCATGGCCAGCTCGATACCGTGCTGAAGCAGTCCGATGGCTGGAGCCCGGCTGCCGAAGACCTCGGTTCGCTGCGCTCCGAGCGGTCCCTGCGCACGCATGCGTTCGAGATCGTCGCCGCCGTTTCCGACGGCAAACTTCAGGTGGACTGGCGCTACGGCGAGCGTCTCCACCAGCGGCAGACGGTCGAAAACCTGGCCGCGCACTTCAAGGACCGGTTGCTCGACTTCGCGGCGTCGGTTCCCGACACCGCGTGGGACGACCTCGAAGACAGCTACCCGCTCTCGTCCCTGCAGCAGGGCATTCTGTTCCATTCGCTATACGAGCTGGATCCCGCCGCCTATTTCCAGCAGTTCAGCTTCGTCGTCAACGGCCCGCTCCAGGTGCCGGCGCTCCGGCAAGCCTGGGCCAATGCGCTCGCGCGCCATGCCGTGTTGCGTACCGCGTTCGCGTGGGCCAATCGCGATCATCCGGCCCAGACCGTCCGGCACACGGTCGATCTGCCGTGGACGTTCCTCGACTGGCGATCCCGCGATGCAACCCGCCGCGCGCAGGACTTCGATGCATTCCTCGCCGACGACCGGCGGCGCGGCTTCGATTTGCAGCGGGCGCCATTGTTCCGCTGCACGCTGATTCAGGAAGCGGAGACACGCCATCGGTTCTGCTGGAGCGCGCACCACATCATTCTCGACGGCTGGAGCACCGCCACCCTGATGAAGGAAGTGTTTGACGATTACCTGTCGCTCGCCCGCACCGGCACGCCCGCGCTCGCAGCGTCGGCGCCGGGATACCGCAGGTACATCGACTGGCTCGCGCGCCATCCTCGTTCGGCCGACGAAACCTGGTGGCGCGCCGAACTGGCCGGGTTCCATGCCGCCACGCCGATCGCGGCCAATCCGGCCGGGCAGATCTCCGGCGATGCCGCACGGCAGGACAAACGCAGGACCCAGCAATTCCTGCTGGACGAAGCCCTGACCGCTCGGCTGCAAACGCTCATGCGAACCCATCGCCTCACCCTCAACGTCCTGGTCCGCGCGGTCTGGGCGTTGGTGCTGCGGCGCCGCGCCGGGACGGACGACGTCGTCTTCGGCGTCACCGTGTCCGGTCGCCCGCCGCAGCTCGACGGCGTCGAATCGATCGTGGGCCTGTTCATCAACACGCTGCCATTTCGCGCGCGCATCGCGCCGGAACGCCCGTTCATCGAATGGCTGGCGACGGTTCACGCAGCCCAGACGGCGATGGAGCCGCATTCGTACAGTTCGCTGGTCGATATCCAGTCGTGGAGCGAACTGCCCGCCCGCGACAGCCTGTTCGACAGCCTGCTGGTATTCGAGAACTTCCCGGTTGCCGCCGCCCCCGATCTCGGGCACGACGAGATCGAGATTCTCGACACCCGCGCGTTCGCGGAAGCGCATTACCCGCTGACCCTGACCGTACACCCGGACACGCGCCTCGGCTTCCATATCACGCACGATGCGCACCGCGTCGCCCCCGAGGTGGTCCGGCAGATGCTGGACATCATCCGCGCGTTGCTGGAACGATTCGCCGACGACCCGGCCCAGCTGACCGGCGAGCTCGCCGATGCGCCGGTGCCGGCCGCCGGCGGCCAGCCGGGCGCGCCGCGCGGCGCGCCCGCCTCTCGCGTCGAACCCGACGCCGGTGCGGCCACGACGGCCCGCACCGGCGTGCCGACGGCGGACGAAAGCTCGTTGCTGGAAATCTGGCAGCGAATCTTCAAAAGAAACGACATCACGGTCAGCGACAATTATTTCGACCTCGGCGGACACTCGATCATCGCGATCCAGCTGATGGCCAATGTCGAAAAAGCGTTCGATCGCCGGCTGCCCATTTCGTGTCTGTTCGAGAATCCGACCGTCGAGAAACTGGCGGCGGCATTGGCCAGGAAAGCGCCGGCCGCCCCCGCCGGCGGACTCGTGCCGATCCGGGACGGCGGTCCCGCCGCGCCGCTTTTCCTCCTTCCGGGCGCCGGCGGGAACGTGGTCTACTTCCACCCGCTCGCGAACCACCTGACCGAAGCTCACGCGGTGCACGGCCTGGAAGCGCTCGGCCTCGACGGTTCCTGCCTGCCGCTCACCCGCGTGGAAGACATCGCGGCCCGTCATATCGAATGCATCTGGCCGCTGGTGGGCGCGGGTCCGTACTACCTGGCGGGCCACTCGTTCGGTGCGCAGGTGGCGCTCGAAATGAGCCGGCAGCTCGTCGCCAAGGGCGCCGTCGTCAAACTGCTGGCGATCTTCGACGCTTCCGCACCCATCGACAGCTCGGCCGCAACGTACTGGCAAGACTGGGACGACACCGAATGGCTGGTCGCGATCGCCCACGAAATCGGCACCTTCCTCGGGACCGACCTTCAGGTGACGCGAGAAGACCTCGTCCCGCTCGACCCCGACGGTCAGGCCGGCCTGATCCTCGACAGAATCGGCAACCGCGGCAACTGGTTTGCGGATGCCGGATCCGACCGCCTGCGCGCCTATCTGCGCGTCTATCAGGCCAACTTCAAATCGCGCTACGCGCCGCAAGCCACCCCGCTTCCCGTGCCGATCGCGTTGTTCCGCAGCACCGAGCGGGATCCCGGCGACTACGATCCGTCGCCCGAGATAGCGCAGCTCCGCCTCGACCCGACCTGGGGGTGGTCCCGCTTCTCGGCGCTGCCCGTCGAGGTAATGGACGTACCCGGCGACCACCTGACCATGCTGCTCGACCCGCACGTCGCCGTCCTCGCTACCCGCGTCAATCAGTTTCTGGAAAAAAAAACACTCATGAAATCAGCACAGACGATCGACAACGCTTTCGCCCGCAAGGTCTGCATCAATCTGGACCGGCGCCCCGACCGCTGGGAAGCCATGCAAAGAAAATTCGCCGAGCAGAACATCCTCACGGTGGAGCGGCTGCCCGCCGTCGATGCAAGGCTGGTGACCGTGCCGGAATCCTTGAGCCATATGCGTCCGCAGGACTACGGCTGCACGATGAGCCATCTTGCCGCGGTGAAACAGGCCAAGGCCGCAGGCGCGAACGAAGTCCTGATCTTCGAAGACGACGCCTTCTTCGACCCCGACTTCGCCGCGCGCTTCCCCGAGTTCATCGCGCAAGTGCCGAACGACTGGCACATGCTGTTTCTGGGCGCCTATCACTTCACGCCCCCCATTCCCGTCGCGCCGAACATCGTCAAAGCCGTGGAGACGCTCACCGCGCACGCCTACGTCGTCAGGGACTCGCTTTATGACGCATTCATCGCGATCAACGAAAACCCGCCGGCGATCAACGACCGCAACAACCTCATGCTGCAGCAGAAGTTCAATTGCTACTGCTTCGAACCCAATCTGGTCGGACAGGAGTCCGGTTACTCCGACATCATGGACGAAGTCGTGCCGGAAAAGCCGCTGACCTATTCCCTCCCGATTCCGGATGGCTGGTAACGCCTGCGGCCGGCGCTCGCTGCGATCCCCTGCGGTCCCTATCTCAACAGGCCATTGAAGCTCATGAAAACCATCACCGTTGACCTCGAAGCGGAGTTCGTAAAGTCCGCGCTCGATTCGCTTCACCGGGACTGCAAGCTCGGCGAGGCAATTTCGCTGGCTTATGGGAAATGCGAATCGATCGACGACGTGATCGATCTGATTTTTCCGTTGATCACGAAGAAACGGCGGGTCGATTACATCCTGATGTACAGCATAGAAAGGAATCCCCGCACCCTCCTGCAGTTTCTTCGACTGATCGAATCGCGGTTGACACGGAACGACAGCTGGACAGTCGCGTCGGTCGAGGCTTCGTTGCGTAGCGTGGCCGATTCATCGGGCCTCGGCTGGGACCGTGCGCAGCGCTTGCTGAAGTGCTGCATCCTGTTTTCCGACTCGCCGCTGGAAATCGTGGAAAGCATCGCGTTCCTGGGCAAGCACGAAACCTCGTCGAGATTGAGATCAGCGGCAAGAAACGTCGAACTCAGCCACCTGATCAACTGAGCAATATTGGCGACTCATGGATTCCACTCAAAGTAAATCGCCGCCGTGGCATTCGGCCGCCACCCTGATGTGGCGCAGTCATCCCTGGTTGACCCTGGGTACGGTCCTTACGGGCCTCGTCAGCGGCATTGCGTCGATCGTGGGCGTCGGATTGATCAGCAGGGTGCTGCATGACCAGGATGACCGACAGACGCTGCTGATGATATTCATTGCGGTGAACGTCATCGCGGTTTTCTGCAGGAGCAGCGCCGCCGTGATGCCCTCCTATGCCTGCATGAAAGTCATGACGAGATTGCGCGTCAACCTATGCAAAAGGATCCTGGCGACCCCACTGGACGAAATCGACAGGCGCGGCGCCCCGAATATCCTGACCATGCTGACGCAGGACATTCCGCAGTTGAGCCAGACCCTGCTCACCATACCGACGATCATTGTTCAGTCCGTCGTCCTGGTATGCAGCATCGCCTATCTCGCCTATCTGTCGTGGATCGTTTTCGCTTCGACAATCACCCTGACAATCGTTGGCCTGGCGCTTTACCTGTTTTTCTATCGAAAGGCGGTCAATTTCACGGAAAGAGTTCGCGATGAATTTGTCCAGTTCAATGAATATACCCATGGCCTCGTGTTCGGCATCAAGGAACTCAAGCTCAACAGGGCCAGACGACGCTGGTTTACCAAGGCTGCGATCGAATTATCATCGAAGCGCGTGGCAGGATTCAATTACATAGAACGCTTCTGGTTCATGAGCGGCGACAGCATTGGCCAGATCACGGTAGCGGTCCTGCTCGGATTTTTGCTTTTCGGCGTACCTTCGTTCGGCGTCGTGGACCCCTCCGTACTCACGGCGAGCATTCTGGCCGTGCTCTACATGATGGGGCCTTTGACCATGCTGATCAGTATTCTGCCGATCGTGGCCGAAGGCAAAACCGCGCTCGCCCGGCTGGCGGAATTCGGTTTTTTGATCGATGACAGCGATGATTCACGCGAGGAACCGCCCCATCCGCGCACCAGGGAATCCTCGGCGAATTCATGGCAACTCATTGAGCTGAAAGATGTGAAGATGAACTACCGTGACAATGATTCGTCGGTCGATTTCGTGCTCGGCCCCATCAATATGACGATTCATGCCGGAGAGCTCGTCTATGTCATCGGTGGAAACGGCAGCGGCAAAAGCACGCTGGGCAAAGTACTCAGCGGCCTCTACGTGCCTACCGAAGGCCACATCGCCCTCGATGGAAAGGTCATTGACGACGCTGCCAGGGAACGGTACCGCAATCTGTTTTCCGCCGTATTTACCGATTTCCATTTGTTCAATCGCATCATCGGGCCGGACCGTGAAAATGCGAGCATCGAGCTTGCCCGCAAATATCTCGAAACCCTGAAACTGGCGGACAAAATAGAGATCAATGGCAAGGACTACTCGACAACCAGAGCCTTATCGACAGGTCAACGCAAGCGACTGGCGTTGCTTTGCGCCTATATCGAGGATCGCCCGATTTACATCCTGGACGAATGGGCTGCCGATCAGGATCCGGTTTTCAAGAGATTTTTCTATGAAGTGCTGGTTCCCGATCTGAAATCCCGCGGGAAATGCGTCATTATCATCACCCACGACGATCAGTACTTCAAGCTCGCCGATCGAGTCATTCGCCTGGATAGCGGCCGCATCTTCTCCGATACGGCCATGTGTGCCGTCCGAGCCGAAGTTGCGGGATGAGCAGCGATCCGGATGCGGTGCGTGCGTTGCAGCGCCGCGCAGACCCGATCCGCCACACCGTCCCACGACCGAATGGCGCAGCGGCCACACGTGGGACGAATCGAAATCGAACCACGTGCGCGGCTGCTCGATCAGGTGCAGCACGTTGCGACGCCCGACCATCACAGCCTTCGGCTTACCGGTCGAACCGGACGCGTAGATCGCGCAGGCGAGATCGTCATGGCGCGACGCCGGTTCGACGTAGCCGTCGGTGACCGCGCGCTGTCTGTCGCAGAAAAGTGCGACAGTCGCCACGCGCCGCGCCGGATTCGGCGACCGGCGATGCGTCGCCTGTCCCGGCTATCCGTTACAGACGCGTTCGCCGCCGGGTGTTTAAATCATGTCGGCAACCATGCGCGCAAGCGCAGCTTCAACGTCTCATCAGGAATCCGTTCATGGAGTTCAGCAGATTGTTCGCACACGTCGGCGAAGCGATCTCAAGCAGCGGGAGCCGACGCTTTCCCCGAGTGATGTACAGCCTGATCTCTGCGGCCGTCCCCGTCGACGAGATTCGCATTTCGGAGCTCACGGTCGACGCGACGCCTGACGGCGATCTCGGGGTGCGCAGCCTCGGCGCGGTCGGCGCGGCGCTCGCGATGGCCGGCCCGGCAGCTGCCTGTTACGGGCCGCAGATGCCGCCGCGCCCGGGCGCGAGCCGCCTGCACGTCGATGACACGCTCGCCGGCCACGGCCCGACCCACGCGCTGCTCCGTCGCTTCGTCCTCATGCAGGCTGCGATCGTGCCGCCGCGTTGCGCGCAATTCCACCTCTTGACCCGCAAGCGGGGCCACTATTACCTGATCTCGCTGTATCGCACGAACACGTTCGACGACTTCTCTTCGCGCGAGCAGACCGTCCTCAAGGAGCTCTCGCACGTGCTGTTTCCGATCGTCGAGACCCACGTCGCGGCGCTCGATTCGACTCCGCCGCCCGCCCACGTGGCCGCCGCCGCGCCGCTGGCGACGCAATCCGGCCGGGAGCGCGTGGCGCGGCGGTTCGCCGACCGTCTGCGGCAAGCCGGCGTCAAGCTGTCGACGCGCGAGATCGAGGCATGCACGGCGCTGCTGGCCGGCGACACGGTGCCAGCCATCGCCGTGCGTTTCGCGCTGCGCGAAAGCACCGTCGAAACCTACCTGAAGCGGGCAGCCGTCAAGCTCGGCTTCGGCGGGCGCCATGGTCTCACGCGCTGGATGCTCGACGAGGCGGCGGGGGCCGCGGGCGAGGCCGCGACTGGAGCACGCCGAGACGGCACGAGAAGCGTGCGGCGCGACTGTGCATCGCCGTACCTCGGCACCTGACGCATCGGCACCCGAAGGCTAGCGGTCCGAACGCGCGCCGGCGCCGCGGCGCGCCAGGAACTGCAGCCCTCGCGACGCCGACGCAGGCGACGTGCAAAACAGCATCGGATGGCTGCCGTCGGCCTACACCTCGAGCCGCGCCCCGGCAATCAGGCCGACGATGGAGACCGAACCGCTGCACCCGGTGACATCGTCATCGCCCGCGACGGCGAGCGTCGGCGCGCGCACGCGCACCAGCAATCCCGGCACGCCGGTCGGCGCGCTTGCCGCGCGTCGGGTATCGGCGCGGAGCCCGCGCCCGGCGTGACGGCATCACGCCGCCGACGCGCACGGCACGTAATCGTCGATCATCCATTTCGTGAGCCCGTGCCGGCCGCTGATGCCGAGCTTCACCGCGGCGCGCTTGATGTACGTCTCGACCGTACTCTCCTTCACACCGAGCTCACCGGCCATTTCGCGCAGCATCTTGCCCGTGAGCAGGCCGAGGCACACTTCGCTTTCGCGCGCCGACAGCACGACTGCCGCGCGCGCAAGCCGCGATTCGAACTCCTGGCGCAGCGCCTCGACGGCAGGCATGCCCGCCGTCGCACCTTGCACCGTCGTGCCTTCGAGGTCGCCGTGCCGGCGCGTCGACGCATGCCACTCGACGAGCGGCAGCAGCGTATCGGCGAAATTCTTCAGGAACGACATCTCCTGCAACGAGAAGTCGCAATGCGACGCTGTTCGATGCAGCGAGATCACGTAGCGGCGATTCGCCTTGCACGACACGAGATGGCACTGAAATCCCCCTCCCGGCCCGCGCGGCGGCGCGACTTCGCTGCCATTGCCGCTGCGCATCGGCGGATTGATGTGAATGAGCTGCCGGTCGCAAGCAGCCACGATCCGGTTCAACAGCGGATGCGTTGCCGGCGGCCGCTCGCCGTGCGCGGCCGGCCCGCTGCTGCGCCCGTCGTCACCCGGCGCACCGAACGCGCCGAGAGATTGCACGTGGACGACTTCGCCTGCCGGCTCATCGAGTGTCCATTCAGTCATCCGGGTGATCGCGAGCGGAATCGACTCGACCAGCAATGCATGCATGTCGGATGCGAACCGCTCACTGCCGGCGCTCGAAATCACCTTCCCGAGCTTCGAGAACATCGCGAACATCTGACTCTCCTTGTTTCCTTGTTGTGCGTGCTTGAGGACGGCGGCGCAACGCCAGCGCGGGCGAGCCGGCGCGGTTTGCGCGGCGCGCGTTTCGTCGCGCGTTCTCGCATTGCACGCGCCGATGTGTTCGGCTCGCGCGAAACGGCGGCGCGCCGTGCTCCTCTGTTCAGTTCGATGCGAAACCGCGTGCGGGGACGACGGCGGCGGCCAAGCCGCGGTCGCATTGAGTGGCGATCGTTACCAATGCCCCTGCAAGAAGCTGAAACGTCCATTTCAGTCATTGAGCGTTGCTGGGTGAAAACGTGCTGCCGCCGAATGCACTGAAGGCCGGAACTGGAAAACCCGGCACCGGCCCGGAGCGGGCACGTTCCCGGCGGATTCAACGAAAAAATCACGATGAAAAAATGAAACTATCCTTTCCATTGAATTTTATCCACGAATACCCCAGCCGCGTATGATAGCGGCGATTTAAAATATCTGCATTTATCCTGTAATTAGTTTTTTAGCCACGCCGCTTGCAGACCAAAAATCAACAAATCTGCAAGCCGTTCACGAACAAAATTCTGGCAGGCCAGATAAATCTGGCCTTTGTTTACCACGAAATTTTGTAATAGTCACCCGAGCACCGCATACCATGGATTTTCGTCCAAGAGGCCTTATTCGAGAGAAGAATCGGCGATTTTCATCACGTCACCACCGCTCACCGACGTGGCCTCAAGCACTTTCCTCCGGACATTGTTTCGATTTGATAAACGATCGATTCAATCTTCGTGATGGAAAAGCACAATATTCGCCGCCTACTTTCGGCAGCCCATTGTCGATTACACCTTCAGGCGATAAAAATCGCCGCAAATAACATTTCCGGCGCCGCCGATACGGGTGTCGCAAAATATCAACAAATGGCGAAATCATTGCCCGTCACAAAATATCCATATTGAATCACACGTAATTTATCCCCCCGCCGCTTGCCGCCCGGCAGATAAATTGCTACGCTTTTCCAGCCAAATAAACGACAAATCGCCAGCCGATTTTGAACTGCAGTCAGATTTATTTAAAAAAACGAAACATGAAAATAAATATGCACGCGCAATCATCTTTTATCGATCGTCCCGGCTAGCGCTTCGTCACACGCGATTCAGTCGAATTTCCATATCCACCTGCCGGCAGGGCAGGCCGACGGCCAGTCGAAGAAGTCGCCGGCGATTTTTCGATTCGCTTCCAGACGTCCGTGATGACGCGCGGCCGCGCATTGTCGAATGCACCGTCCTCTTTTCAATCCTGGCCTGCCAGCGCGCAACGCTCCCCGCGCGTCACGCCTGCTCGAATCACCACACTGGCCTCAACGCGTCATTTGTCGTCTTTCCGATCTGTAAAACAATTCCGAGAAATTGGAGCACACCATGAGTCACGACTTTCGAGACGAGCCTGCGCCGCGTCGCGCCTTCCTGGCCAACATGGCGAAACTCGCGGCGGCCGGCGTCGTCACCGGCTGGACACCGCTCTACCAGATTGCCGCGCACGCGCTGACGGCCGGCGCGACACCGCCCGGTTTCCCGGCCGACATTCCGCTTTACAAGCAGGCGTTCCGGAACTGGAGCGGCGAGATCGCCGTGCAGGACGTGTGGACCGCCGCGCCACGCTCCGCCGACGACGTCGTCGCGACGGTCAACTGGGCCCGCACGAACGGCTACCGGGTACGTCCGCGCGGCTACATGCACAACTGGTCGCCCCTGACGCTGGACCCAAGCGCCGGCGCCGCGAACCTCGTGCTGCTCGATACGACGAAGTCGTTGACGGCCGTCTCCGTCGACACGTCGGCGAGCCCGGCGCACGTCACTGCGCAAACGGGCGTCTCGCTGGAGTCGCTGCTCGCGACGCTCGAGCAATATGGCCTCGGCATGGTCGCCGTGCCCGCGCCAGGCGGCATCACGCTCGGCGGCGCGCTCGCGATCGACGCGCACGGCACCGCCGTACCGGCGGCCGGTGAAACCTTGCAGCCGGGCCACACCTACGGCTCGCTAAGCAATCTCGTGGTCGCGCTGACCGCGATCGTGTTCGATCCGGCCCGGCAGCAATACGTGCTGCGCCGGTTCGAGCGCAGCGATCCCGAGATCGGCGCGTTCCTCGCGCACATCGGGATGGCGTTCGTCGTCGAAGTTACGCTGATGGCAGGCCCGAACCAGCGGCTGCGCTGCCAGAGCTTCGTCGACATCCCGTCTTCCGAACTATTTGCGCCGGCCGGCACGTCGGGCCGAACGATCTCGTCGTTTCTCGATCGAGCGGGCCGGATGGAAGCGATCTGGTTCCCGTTCACGACGTGCCCTTGGCTCAAGGTCTGGACGCCGACGCCCAGCAAGCCGTTCCTGTCGCGCACCGTCACGCAGCCGTACAACTATCCGTTCTCCGATTCGATCTCGCAGTCCGTCTCGGATCTCGTCAAGCGGATCGTGATCGACGGCGAACGCGCATTGACGCCGTTGTTCGGCCAGACGCAGCTGGCGATCACGACCGCCGGCCTCGCGCTCACGCTCAGCGGGGACATCTGGGGCTGGTCGCGCACCGTGCTGCAGTACATTCGGCCGACGACGCTGCGCGTCACCGCGAACGGCTACGCGGTACTGGCGCGGCGTGCCGACGTACAACGCGTGATCAGCGAATTCGTGCAGTTCTATCAGAATCGCATCGACGCATACAAGGCACGCGGCGAGTACCCGATCAACGGCCCCGTCGAGATCCGGGTCACCGGTCTCGACAAGCCGGCCGATGCCGGCGCCGGCGCGGTCGTTCCAACGCTGTCCGCGCTCAAGCCGCGCCCCGATCACCCGGAATGGGACATCGCCGTATGGTTCGATATCCTGACGTTACCGGGCACGCCTGGCGCCGATCGCTTCTATCGCGAGATCGAGCAATGGATGCTCGCGAACTACACCGGTTCGTATGCGACGCTGCGTCCCGAATGGTCGAAGGGCTGGGGCTATACCGACACGGCCGCCTGGCAGGATGGCACTATGCTCGCCACCACGATCCCGAACCTGCATCGTGAAGGCCAGCCGCCGTCGAGCAGCTGGGATGCGGCGCGCGCGACCCTCGAACGCTACGACCCGCACCGGATCTTCCGGTCACCGCTGCTCGACCGGTTGATGCCGTAGCAATCCCGGCGGAAGCCGGCGCTGCGCGCTGCCATGCGCGCAGTGCCGCGCGTGCGAGAACTCTTTTGAACATGGCGGGAAGATTCCGAACCCCTCTCGACCAGTTCAGGTGTCTGTCGGTAAATCGTTTCCGTCCCCGACCGGGGTTGCACCGATTCTTTCCATACCTGTCTTCGCCTTCTCGCAGCAGGCGAACCATCAGCCGCCTCTTCTCCACTTCCTCCGAACCGGCGGCCCGAATTGCCTGAGCAGGCATCCGGGCCGCTCGCCGCAGCAGCACGCCCCCCCGCGCACTGCCATTTCCTGCCGAGCCCGCTCACACACCGCCGACAAGCGGCGATTCGTGACTGCGGAGTACAAGTTCTTATGCCGTTTTGTCCGTTTATCGGCCGCTCGCCACACACGATACTGCGCACCATCCGGCGCGTGGCGCCTCACTCGACAATTCGCACGAACATGAACCGATACCCAGGATTGAAGCGCATCGCTCGACGGGTCGCGCTTGCCGCCGCTCCGATGGCCGCGCTCCTCGCATTGCCCGGCTGCCAGTCGGACGACAAGGCGGCGGCCGCGACGCCGAGCGTGATCGTCAGCCCGCCCGTCGCCCGCGACGTCAACGACGTCGACGTCTATACCGGGCGCTTCGACGCCGTCGATACCGTCGACGTGCGCCCGCGGGTGAGCGGCTATCTCGACAAGGTAGCGTTCCAGGATGGCGCGACCGTTCGGAAGGGCGACCTTCTGTTCGTCATCGATCCGCGCCCGTACCAGGCGGCCGTCACGGCCGCGCAAGGCGCACTCGAACGCGCGCAGTCGCAACTGAAGCTGAGCCGGCAAGATTTCGAACGTGCCAGCGTCCTGATCAAGACCGACACGATCGCACAGAGTCTCTACGATCAACGCCGCCAGGCCGTGCAAAGCGCACAGGCTGAGGTAACGAGCGCACAAGGCGCGCTTGAGCGCGCACGGCTCGACCTGTCCTTCACGCGCATCGTCGCCCCCATGTCCGGCCGCATCAGCCGCAAGCTCGTCAGCGAAGGCAATCTCGTGAAAGGCGGCGACAGCGACGCGACCGTGCTGACGACGATCGTGTCGCAGGATCCGATCGCTATCTACTTCGACGTCGATGAAGAAAGCTACCTGCGCTATACGCGCGAAGCGCAGAAAAGCGGTAGCAATGCGTCTTCGCGGCAGGTCGCGATCGCACTGCCGGGCGACGCCCAACCGTCGCTGACGGGCACGATGGATTTCATCGACAACCGCCTCGACAACTCGACCGGCACGCTGCGGCAACGCGCGCGCGTCTCGAACCCGGACCGGCGCCTGAGCCCCGGCCAGTTCGGCCGCGTCTACCTGTCGAGCCGCGTCGCGCATCATGCGCTGCTGGTACCCGATTCGGCCGTCGCGACCGACGCGACGCATCGCGTGCTGTATTTCGTCGACGCGAAGGGCACGGTCGCGATCCGCCCGGTGACCCCCGGCCGCCTGCACGGCAACCTGCGCGAAATCGACGCCGGGCTGAACGCCGGCGACCGCGTGATCGTCGACGGTTTCCAGCGCGTGCAGGCCGGCGACAAGGTCAAGGCCGTGCCGCGCGCGATCGATGCAACGAATACAGCGGCGTTGGCCCAGGCAACCGACAAGGCCAGCGGCACGACCGGGAGCGCGCAATGAACCTCGGCCGCTTGTCCGTCCAGCAGCCGGTGCTCGCGATCGTCCTGTCGATCGTACTGACGATCGCCGGTGCGTTGGCCTATTTCTCGCTCTCGGTGTCCGAGTACCCGGACATCGCGCCGCCGACCGTCGTCATCCAGGCAACCTATCCTGGCGCGTCTGCGGAAACCGTGTCGCAAACGGTATCGACACCGATCGAGCTCGAAGTGAACGGTGTCGAGGACATGCTGTACATGTATAGTCAGGCGACGTCGGACGGCAGCCTTAACATCACCGCGACGTTCAAGCCGGGCACGGATGTCGACAAGGCGCAGGTGCTCGTGCAGAACCGCGTCGCGCTGGCGACACCACGCCTGCCGGAGCCGGTGCAGCGTAGCGGCGTATCGGTGCGAAAATCGTCGCCGACGCAGCTCGGCACGATCTTCCTGTACTCGCCGGACCAGCGCTACGACCCGCTGTACGTGTCCAACTACGCAATCCGCAACGTCGCGGACGTGCTGAAGCGTATCGACGGCGTCGGCGACATCAACCCGCTCGGCGCGCGCGAATACTCGATGCGCATCTGGCTCGATCCCGAGCGCGTCGCGTCGTTCGGCCTGAGCCCGAGCGACCTGATCGCCGCGGTGCGCGCGCAAAACACTCAACTCGCGGGCGGCGTGGTCGCACAGGCGCCGATCACGAACCAGGCGTTCCAGCCGAACCTGATCTTCGAAGGGCGGCTCAAGCGCCCCGAGGACTTCAGCAACATCGTCGTCAAGCAAGGCAAGGACGGGCGGCTCGTGCGGCTGAAGGACGTCGCGCGCGTGGAAGTCGGCGCACTCGCATACGCGACCGACAGCTACATGCTGCGCCACCCGACGATCGCGCTGCAAGTGCTGCAGCAGCCCGGCGCGAACGCGGTCGCGACGATGGACGCGGTCGAGAAGAAGATGGCGGAACTGAGCAAGGACTTCCCCAAGGGCATCGTCTACAACATCGGCTACAACCCGACCGCGTTCATCAGCGACAGCATCCACGAACTGGTCAAGACCATCTACGAAGCCGTCGTGCTCGTCGTGTTCGTCGTGCTGCTGTTCCTGCAGGGCTGGCGGCCGTCCATCATCCCGATCCTGTCGATTCCGGTGTCGCTCGTCGGCACATTCGCTGCAATGGCAGCGCTCGGTTATTCGATCAACAACCTGACGCTGTTCGGTCTCGTGCTCGCGGTGGGGATCGTCGTCGACAATGCGATCGTCGTCGTCGAGAACGTCGAGCGACACTTGTCGACCGGTGCAGGGCCGCGCGACGCGACATTGTTGACGATGAAGGAAGTCGGCGGCGCACTGTTCGCGATCACGCTCGTGCTTTGCGCGGTGTTCGTGCCGACCTCGTTCATCCCCGGCATCTCCGGCCAGTTCTTCCGCCAGTTCGGCGTGACGATTGCCGTGTCGACAGCGATCTCGTTCTTCACATCGGTGACGCTCGCGCCTGCGCTATCGGCCATGATCCTGAAAGCGCATGCCGACGAACACGATGCGGCCGCGCCCGTGTCGCGGATTGCCACGTTGTTCTCGCCTGCGATGCGCGTCGTGCAGCGCTTTGCGAACGCGTTCAACCGCGTGTTCCGGCGCCTGTCCGATGCGTATGGCAGGCTGGTCCGGAAAATCGTGCGAATCATCCCTGCGATGGCCGCCCTGTACGTCGTACTGATCGCCGCAACCGGCTATCTGCTCGTATCGAGCCCGAAGGGCTTCATTCCGGCACAGGATCGCGGCTACCTGGTCGTGCTTGTGCGGATGCCCGACGGTGCGACGCTCGAACGCACGAGCGCGGTCGCGCGCAAGATCGAGGACATCGCACTGTCGGTGCCGGGGGTCGCCCGCGTGCCGGTTTTTTCCGGCGTCAATGCGGCGACCGGTACGAATTCGTCGAACAGCGCCGGCTTGTTCCCGGTGTTCAAACCGTGGCCGGAACGCAAGACTCAGGGGCTGACGATCGAGAACATTGCAGCCGAGATGCGTCAACGGCTGGCAAGCGTCACGGAAGCGTCGATCGTCGTCGCGATGCCGCCGCCGGTGCAGGGCCTCGGCAGCACAGGCGGCTTCGCGATGCGACTCGAAGACCGCAACGGCCTTGGCACCGCCGCGCTCGCCAAGGCGACGCAAGAACTCGTCGCCGCCGCCAACCACACGCCCGGCATGGTCGGCGTCTATACGCCCTACTCCGCAACGAGCCCGCAGGTGCATGTCGAACTCGATCGCGAGAAGGCCGAGATGCTCGGCGTGCCGAGTCAGGAAATCAACGATGCGGTCGAAACCTATTTCGGTTCGACCTACGTCAACGACTTCAACATCGTCGGGCGTACCTATCGCGTCACCGCGCAGGCCGACCTGCCGTTCCGCGCCGACGCATCCGATCTCGCTCGGCTGAAGGTGCGCAACCGCGAAGGCGACATGGTGCCGATCGGCAGCGTGACACGCATCGACGATACGCTCGGCGTCGATCGCGCGCCGCGCTACAACCTGTACCCCGCCACGGAAATCAACGGTGATACGGCACCGGGCCTCGGCTCCGGCTTCGCGATCAAGACGATGGAGACGCTCGCCAAACAGGTGCTGCCGCCCGGCATCTCGTTCGAATGGACCGATCTGTCGTACCAGCAGACCACGGCCGGCAACACCGGGCTGCTCGTGTTTCCGCTGTGCGTGCTGCTCGTGTATCTGGTGCTTGCCGCGCAGTACGGCAGCTGGAGCCTGCCCGCATCGATCCTGCTGATCGTGCCGATGTGCCTGCTTGCCGCATCGCTCGGCGTGCGCGCACTCGGCCAGGACGTGAACATCCTCACGCAGATCGGCTTCATCGTGCTGGTCGGGCTTGCCGCCAAGAACGCGATCCTGATCGTCGAGGTCGCGCGGCAACTGGAGGCCGACGGCATCGAACTCGTCGACGCCATCGTCGAAGCGTGCGTGCAGCGGCTGCGCCCGATCGTGATGACGTCGCTTGCGTTCATTCTCGGCGTCCTGCCACTCGTGATCTCCGAAGGTGCCGGCGCAGAAATGCGGCAGGCGGTCGGCGCGGCCGTGTTCTTCGGCATGATCGGCGTGACGTTCTTCGGGCTGCTGTTTACGCCCGTCTTCTATGTGATGGTTCGCCGGCTCGCGATGCGCAAGACCGCTGTCGCGGCCGTCGCGACGGAGGTGGTGCAATGAAGTTCGTTCGACTTGTGGCCGTGCTGTCCGCAGCGGCCGTCCTGACCGCGTGCACCAGCGCGCCGGTCGCCAACGTCACACCGCCGCCGCTGGCTTCGACGTATGCGAATGTGGATCTGTCGGCCGGCGGCCCGGCGGCCGACACCGTCGCATGGTGGCACGGCTTTCACGATCCGATTCTCGACCGGCTGGTCGACACGGCGCTCGCGAACAATCTTGACCTGAAGGCCGCGGTCGCGCGCATTGACGCGGCGCGCGCGGTACGGATCGGCGCGGCGTCGCAGTGGCTCCCGTCACTCGACCTGAATGCGAGCGCCGGCCGCCAGCGGCAATCGGCATCGCAAGCGTTCCCGACCGATACGCCGACGACCGGCAACGCGTTCGATCTCAATGCAAGCCTTGCATGGGACATCGATATCTTCGGGCGCATCCGTCAGGGCGTGTCGGCCGCCGACGCGGACATCGCGTCCGCGCAGAACGATGCGGCGGCCGTGCGGATCGCGACGATCGACGAAACCGTGCGTACCTACGTGACGGTGCGCGGCCTCGAGCAGCGCCTGACACTGGTCGAAGCCAACGCGTTGAGCCAGCGCAGCACCGAGGAGTCGACGCGGCGCCTGTTCGACGCGGGCGTCGTACCGATTGCCGACGTCGACCGCGCCGCCGCGCAGACGGAGACGACGCTGGCCGAACTGCCCGCGCTGCAACTGCAGCGACAGGCAGCGATCCACCGGCTGTCGATCATCAGCGCATCGACGGTGCAGGACACCTACGCGCAACTCGACCCGCCCGCGCCAGGGCCGGCATGGTCGGCCCCCGCGCCGGGCATCGGCACGCCGGCCGATCTGCTGCGCAGGCGACCGGACGTCCGCGCAGCCGAGGCGCGCGTTGTCGCGGCCTATGCGCGGATCGGCGTAGCCGAGGCCGACTTGAAACCGCACTTGCAACTGATCGGCGTGATCGGTGCGGCGATCGATGGCTTCTCGGGTGCCACGCTCGCGCGTTCGCTGGCATGGATGGCCGGCGCCGGTGCCAGCGCGCCGCTGTTCGACGGCGGACGGCGGCGCAGCGTGGTCGCGTTACGCCGCGCAGAGGCCGATCAAGCGGTCGCCGCCTATCGCACGGCAGTGCTGACGGCAGTCAGCGACGTCGAGACGTCCGTCGCGGCGACTGCCCGCAATCACGGTCGCACCGAACGCCTCGAACGCGCGGTGGCGAATGCGCGCGGCGCGTATATGCAGATCAACCGGTCGTGGCGCAGCGGTGAATCGGCGTTCATCGATACGCTTGAAGTGCAGCGCTCGCTGCTCGCGGCCGAGGATGCGCTCGCGCAGGCACGGACCGACGAAATGCTCAGCAAGGTCAGGCTGATGAGCGCGCTGGGGCAATAAGTGTATGCGGCAGGATCGATCGATGCCGCGCATTGATCGATATACGCAAAGGGCGACGGATTCGATCGATACCGAACCCGTCGCCCTTTATTTGCTGCATGACCGATCACGCATGGGCCATGCTCAGTCGATGTCGCCGACGTCCTTCAACTCCGCGCTGACGTAATCGAGAAAGCTGACGATCCGCGACGATAACGTCGCGTTGCGATAGAAGACTGCGTGGATCGGCTGGCGGAATTCGATGGTGTCGTCGGCGAGCAGTTCGACGAGGCTGCCGTCGCGACGATGGGCGCCTGTCATGTAGTCTGCCAGGCACACGATACCGGCGCCATTAAGCGCCAGCGTCAGCAGCGTCTCTCCGCTCGATGCCTGCAACGCCGGCTGAACTCGATACACATCGCCGTCCGCGTTACGCAACGGCCAGTGGTTCAGCGCCTCCGGCTGCACGAAGCCGAGCACGGTATGGTTCGCGAGGTCAGCCACGCCGGCAGGCACGCCGGCCTTCTCCAGATAGCCCGGGCTGGCGAGAATGCGTAGCCGACTGCCGCCGAGCTTACGCGCGTGCAGCGTCGAATCGCGCAATTCTCCGATCCGGATCGCAACATCGGTACGCTGTTCGAGCAGGTCGATGATCTCGTCGCTCGTATGAAGTTCAACCTCGATCGCCGGGTACGCCTCGCGAAACCCCGGCATCATCGGTGCGATCACGTGCTGCATGAATGGCATCGCAGCATTGATCCGCAGACGGCCCGCCGGCATTTCGCGCTGCCGCGCGATCTGGTCCTCGGCAAACTCGACCGATGCAATAATGTCTCGCGCATAGTCGAGGAAAACGTTGCCCTCTTGCGTCAATTCCAGCCGGCGTGTCGTGCGTCTAATCAGCGTCGTATTCAGTTTATCTTCGAGACGCCGCAGAACGCGGCTCATCACGGAGGTCGGCTGGTGCAATCGGTCCGCTGCACCTGTCAGCGAACCAATGTCCGCGATCGTCACGAACGCGAGCATTTCGTCTAGTGTGGTCTTCATGAAGGAGAATCAGGCACCAATCGTAAACCGCCACGATAGTGTGACTTTGTTCCGCTGATAACCATAAGTCGGAGCGAATCATATTTGATTCCCAGTCAACAAACTCGACGAAACCCGGATGTCCGCGGTGTATGGAGTTTGCGATCGACGTGCATGCATGCCTTCGCGGTCTGCCAGCGCGTGCAGGCGGTGGCAGCCGTACCGACGGCGCTCGTGCGCCAGTTCCACCAGACGTGCCGCCAGCAATTCGTCCTCGTGGTCCGGCGTTTTGTTGTCGTGCAATACGCTGCGAGAAAGCCCGGCGGGCCGGCAGGCGCGGCGCCCGGATATGTCGACCTTCTCCCGAGTCGCTGCGACCGCTTCTCCTTTGACCTGCGGGCTCAGTGCTTTCCCTTGACGACTCCGGCTGGCCCTGTTTGCCGGCGCCAGGTCACGAGGCGTCCAGCCCCTTCTGTACGTACCGCGATAACGGGAGTGTCAGTAGAAGGATTGACGCCAAGGCGAGCAGCGCGGTTGGGACACCCGCAATGTCGCCCAGACGGCCGAACAGGACCGGCGACAGAGCGCCAGCGCCGATGGTGCCCGTATAAAACAACGCGAATGCCTGCTCGCGCTTGCCGGCACCCGCCAGTTCAGGCACGACCCCGTAGAGCACCGACGACGTCCCGTTCAGGGCGAGTCCCAGCAGCGGCAGAATCGCCATCATTGCGAAGAGCGGCGAGAACACCGCGACCACGATCAGCAGCGACGTGGCAGACTCCGTGAGCCACACTGTCTTCATCATCCCGATCCGCGCGCCCAGATAGCCGCAGAACAGCTTTCCGAATGCACCGCCCACGAACAGCAACGTCAGCGCGAGACCGATACCGGCGGTGCCGGCACCCTTGCTTTTCAGCAGGAACGGCAGGAACGTCAGAAAGCCCATCCGCACGGCACTGTCGAGGGCGCCGGTCGCGAGCAGCGCGCGCAAGCCGCCGGACGAACCGCTGCCGATGGCCGCTTTCGGTATCGTCTCGCGCGCCGCATGCGGTGCGCCGTGCGACGGAATCAGCCACCACAGCAGGCCTGCTGAAACCACGCCAAGCACACCGATCAGTGTCGCGCCGGTGCGCCACGTCACGACCGTCAACAGAAGGCCGATCAGGCCTGGTATCAGCGTCTTGCCGATGTCGCCGGAGAAATTGTACTGGGCCAGCGCCTCCTTCACGCCCCCGCCTGCCTCGTAAGAATCGGTGACCATCGAGGACGCGAGCGGATGCTGCGTGCTCGCGCCCAGTCCGCCCAGCACCAGCGCGACCAACAGCACCGCCAGCCCCGCGGCCTGACCGGCGATCAGGTAGGCAACGCCTGCGAGCGCGGTCCCCGCCACCAGCATGCGCTCCCGCCCCCATCGCCGCGCTGCCCGACTCGCGAGCAACTGGAAACCCGCCATCACGCCGGAATAGAGCCCGCGTAATAGGCCGATCTGCGCGTAATTGATAGCGAACTGCACTTGCCAGATGGGCAGAAGCACGTAGATGACGTCCGTCAACCCGTCGTGTACAGCGTGCGCGACACATGCGGCCACCAGCGAGCGGCGACGGGACGCATCGGGGTAATGCCGGGTCCCAAGAGAGGCTTCGCTTTTCAAATCGCTCATTTCGTCTATTGTTGTGCGGAATGTCGGTTGCAGTGCGCTGAAACTCGTGGGGCAATGGGCCAAGCAGCAACCTGATTCAGATCGAAGCGCTGCGTAGATGCAGCAGGCGATCGGTAATTGAGACGCGCCGGCATACGCTCCCGGCTATAGAAAATCTCGATGTATTCGCTGATCGCGCGCCGTGTCTGCTCGCGCGTAGCGAGCCATTGATGATAGACCAGAACGCTCTTCGGCGTTCCCGCCGACCTGCCTGATTTCTTCGGCCATTTCAATCTTGGGGAACGGTCTCGGGTGATCCGCGTGAACAATACTGCTTCTTGAACTGGTCGGGCGTCAGGTATGACAGACTCGAATGCGGTCGGATGTCCCGTGACACAAACTCGGGACCGTAGTACATGCAACTAGCGAGACGCATGGAAAGACGTGTCCGGATGTTTGGCGCGTGATGCGCGTTGTCGATCATACAGTCGCACCGCTCGGCACCCAAGCGCCTCGCCTCCCTCAGAGCATATCGATGAGCGCCGCCGAGATCGCCTTGACGATCGCCTCCACCTTGTTGGGCGCGCCAAGTTTCACGAGGATGTTGTTGACGTGAAAAGTCACCGCCCGCTCCGCGATGCCGAGGATCTGACCGATCTCCCATGCCGTCTTGCGTTCGGCGGTCCAGCGCAGCACTTCGCGTTCACGCGCCGTCAGCACGACGCTTGCCGCTGGCGCGAGCTTCGGCACCATGAAGCCGCTCATCAGCGAATGTGACAGGTTCGCGAGTCGACGAATCCGGCGCAGCGATCGCTAAGCCTGACTTCCTTACATTAATATTCCATATAATCGTCGAACGATATTTTCCAGCCCATCATTTTATTATTCAAATGATGGGAAATTTTTCTAATGGCATACATTTTACGATACGGAAAGGATAGACGGCATCTCTCTGTTAAGAGCATCGCGATTTTTTATGACAAGCAGGTGGCTCATTATGCAGCGCTGCACAACCGTGCAGTTGACCATAAGGAGCTTAAAGTGTCCGAACATTACAAAGGTAAATCCAAGTCGAACGTTGGCGGAGCCTCGCTTCCGGCATTCGTTGCTGAACGTGTCACACGCTATTATCTCGAACGCGTTCAAGGAAACTGGAACGGTGGCCATATTATGCGAGGACGTATGCCTGGCCCCGACGCGTTGCATTTGTCGAGCAACGATTATTTGTCGATCGCCCGACACCCGGACATCCTCGAATCGATGTGTGCAAGCATAAAGTCGGCGGGCAATGGGATGCTGATGTCTGGCATATTTCTGCACGGTGCATGTCCGTTGCTTGAGCTCGAAGACAGGTTCGCCCGCTTCATGGGCTCGGAATCAGCCATTCTTTGTCAATCCGGCTATGCAGCGAATACCGGCTTGCTTCAGTCGATCGCTTCCGCTGAAACACCTGTATACCTCGACATGATGGCCCATATGTCGCTATGGGAAGGCGTGCAAAGCTCCGGCGCGAAAGCGGTCGCCTTTGCCCATAACGATGTCGACCATCTCGCGCGGCAAATCCGTCGTCACGGGCCTGGCATCGTCGTCGTCGACTCGATTTACAGCACGAACGGCAGCGTTTGTCCGCTGGCCGACGTCGTCGATGTGGCAACAACGGCCGGCTGCGTGCTGGTCGTCGACGAATCACATTCGCTCGGCACGCATGGGCCGGATGGCGCAGGGCTCGTCGTCGAGTTGGGGCTGACCGATCGTGTGCACTTCCGCACGGCGAGTCTCGCAAAAGCGTTCGCTGGCCGCGCGGGTGTGATCAGTTGCTCGAGCCGATTTCAGGAATACTTCAAATTCGAATCGCGTCCGGCTATCTTCAGCTCGACATTGCTTCCGCATGAAGCCGCCGCGTTGGAGGCCACGATCCTCGTGATCGAAAAGGAAACATGGCGGCGCACGCAGGTCGCAGAAAATGCACGGTACCTGCGCGAGCAACTCACGCGACTCGGTTATAACCTTAATGGGAGTGAAACTCAAATCATCGCACTCGAGTCCGGCACGGAGCAACGAACGATCAAACTGCGCGACGCGCTCGAGTCGCATGGCATTTTCGGCTCGGTCTTCTGCGCGCCTGCCACGGCGAAAAACCGCGCGCTAATTCGGCTGTCCGTTCATGCAGCACTTACTCACGACGAGTTGCAGCGGATCGTCCAAGTCTGCGAAGCGATTCGCGATGAAGTGGAGCTCGATGACTGGCCGTCAACACAGCGGACGCGCGCCAGCGCACGCACGATCGACCGGATAGCGGCCATCAGGCAAGCAGTGTAAGCAACAGAAACGCCTAAACGATCACGTAGCCCCGGGGATTCACACCCGTGAATCCCCTTTTACATCTATATGTCGATCGAGGCGGTCGAGATAGTCGTCGTAGGAAACGACGGAACCCAGTTCGAGGCCCGGTGGATTCTTGATGACGCTGCACGTGTAGACTTGCTGGCCTCGCACGACCATCGCGGAATGCATGTACGGCTGCCACGACTTGCACCCGACCGGATAGTACCCCTCCGAATCGGGGAAGTAAGGCGCATGATGGCCATTGTCGAGCTCGGCGAGAAACGCGGCGGGCGCGCCACGCTCGACGGCGATTTCGCGGGTCGCGCGCAGCGCGTCCTCGGTATGCACGAGTAGCAGATAAGGCGTGCCTGCACTATCGAGCATCACGAGCCCCGTCGGGCGCGTTGACAGGTAATGCTCGACAATGCCGAGCTCGCGAAAGATTTCCGTCGCCTTCGCGACGAACGCCGGATCAACCAGAAACCGGTATTCGGACAAGCCGAGCGCTTCGATGACTGTGCGTTGCGTCTGGTGCAGATACGCGCGCTTCAGCTCGTCGATCGCTTCATTGAGGACGGAAACGACGTGAACGTCCTGTTTGCGAATGAACCGGTCAATGAGGCCTTCGTTGAAGCTCTTGACTGCCAGCTGTTCATTGGCCTTCCCGGTAAGAATGATCTTCTTGATGGCCGGATCGGCGATGCGTCGGCAGACTTCCAGGCCGTTCATGCCCGGCATGTCATAGTCGACGACGACAACCGACGTCCGCTCGAATCGCCGCGCGTTGTGCATCTGGCGTCGGATCGCGTCGATCCGAATTGCGATCACCTCGTGGGCGTCACTCTGTTCCGTCCGATCGTGATAGCGGCAGAGGAAGTCTTCGGCGGCGAGCGGCTGGATCGCTTCGTCGTTGATAGCGCTGATCGCGCGCTCTGCCGAATGGAAGAAGCGAAATGCCAATTGTGTGTCGAGCTGCAAGCTCAGATTGGCGAGAAAGGATGCACTGTCGTCAATGAAGCCGACCGTGGTCGGGAATGCGAAGGGTTCGATCATGATCATCAGGGTAACGGAAAGGTCAGTACAAACTGTGTGTACGCGTTCTTCGTCGACGTGCATTCGATCGTTCCACCGATTGCCCGCATAACATCACGACAGAAGGCCAATCCGATCCCGGCACCGAGCGAGACATCGTCGTTGATCACCGAAGAGGTGTAAAAACGCGTAAAGATGTGAGGCAGCGCGTCGGGCTCGATTCCCGACCCGTTATCGCGAAACACAAGACGGTTCGCCTGCTCCAAGCGGTAGAGCCGAATCGAAATGTTGCCATTGTCGATGCCGCTCAACGAGCGCAGCGCATTTTTGATGAGATTGAACAGCACGTGTACTATCAGCGTCTCCGAGCCTTGAAACTCGAAGTCGTCAACGAGATCACAGCGGATTTGGTCGCGCTCGACTCCGCGAAACGGATAGCGATGCAGGGTCGTTTCAACGCAGCGCGCAATTGAGCAGCGCTCGGGCCTTTGATCGAAGCCGCCGGTAAAACGCGCATTGACGAGTAACATGTCGATCACCGAATTCGACAGCAAAGCCTCTTGTTCGATCCGTTCGAGTACGCCGTGCATCGACGACAGATGCGCGAAGCGGATTTTCGGAATGTGGAGGCCGCTGCGCTGCGCGAGGTCGTAGCTGGCGAGAAGCTGAGGCAGAAAGCGGCTTAGTCCCGCCGCGCCGGCACGGATCGCCAGGAGCGGCGTGCGAAGCTCATGCGCGACGCTGCCCGCGGTGGCGACCATCGCGCGCTCTTGCTCGAATCGAATGCGTGCCGTGTCGTAGTTGGCTATGGCACCGATGAGGATCGCGAACGCCAGGATAGCGAGATGCGCGAAATATGGCGTGTCGAGATGAATCGGCGTCGTAGTTAGGCAATAGGCGACGACGGCCAAGCTGACACCCGCGACGAAGCTAAGTAGCAGCATGAGCCAATCAAGCAGCAGCACCGCCACGAACGCGGCGATCAAGCTGCTCTCGACCCAAACCTGCGAGCCATCATTTTTCAACAACATGAACGTGAAGAAAAATGGTAGAGCATAGAGAATAATGGCGTACCAGTAGTAGGGCAGAAACCCGCGCACGGCAGCCGGCCATCGGTGATGAAACAAGACGGGCAGAAAGAGTATCGATCCGATGAGCCGCAGCGATAGATTCTCGTAGCGTTGCGGAAAGACTTCGTGCCAGATGTAGTAATAGAGCGGAAAGCCGATAATGGCGACGATCGCGAACGGACGCAGGCGTCCCTCGACATATTGCATATTGCGCAATGCCGGTTCAAACGCTTTTTGGATGCTGCGCTGCAGCGAATTGCTTCGGCGCTGAACGTGCATGCTGCTTCTCTCTCCAAATTTGTGTTTTTGATATGCCTTCAGCTCCACTCGTTCCTCGTCGAAATTTGAAGAATTCGGGCATTGGCAAATATGCTAGCCTCCAGCAGTTCCCTCGCCAGCATGTTATCAGTAAAGCCTCGCCACAAACGCCCCTCGCGGCTGATTAATCTGGACCGGCAGAGCTTCTGCATCGGCCGACGAGTGTTGTTGTCGATTGATTTTAGAGGCCAGCGGCGCTTTTACCCTTCGCCCCATTTTAGCGTGGGTATCTCGATGGCCCACCGGTTAGGCCACGGTCCCAGCGAATGCCAAGCTTCGTGAGGATTAACGCACTCGTACTGACTCAACCGGCAGTTTCCCGGCCAGTCCTGCCACACGTGACCACGACGGCGCTACCCGGTCAGCTTCGTTTCCTTGTCCGCATATTCGTCCGACAGGCAGCGCAGCCGCGTTGCACTTGCCAGTGTGCATGTCCGCGATCGTCTGCCGGCGCGTGTCGGCCGCACAGCACCAGCGGCTATTCAGCACGTCTTGTCCCGAGGTCTGCCGTTCATGCCCGCCGCGCACCGGAACCGGTATTTCGCGGCCTGCCCCTGATAGTCCGCCGCCAGGAACTCGCCACCCCGACGATGCGCGGCAGCCTGCAGGTGATCATGAATATGTGAAGCCGCTATTTCAGAAGGCTTTTTGGCTAGCGGTCGCAGCAACAGAGGTATCGAGAGGTCGCCAGGAGCCAGCCTGCGACCGGCAATTTTATGCCGCTCGGAGCGGGGGGACGAGGTGTTATTCCTCCCCCGCATGCTGCGGGCCGACCATTCAGCCCGGGCTGCCGGTATCTATGCCGGTACATTTTCCGATCAGCGAGTTCCACATAACGATAGCGCCATAGTGACAAGAAATAGTATTTAATAAAGTAAGTTGTGACCGTCGTTGCCGTTCCGCCCCACATCGCCCATTCCGCTCGAGCGGCGTCACGCTACACCCCGCCCGCCCCTGAGCCTCCCCTCCCCAAGCGCACTCCTCCAGCGCGATGTCGCCGATACCGCCAACGCGGCCGACAAGATCATTTCATATTTCTCACCAAATCCCGACTTGATTAACATCGGAAGTATAAAAAATTAACCTGTCAGAAAATATCTTGTAATTATAAAAGCGACCTTCTAGCATGCCCCTGCGGTTCGCGACATGTCTCATATCAAAGTTTTTACTTGATGCATTCCTCGAAAGTCACGCTTTTATTCATAATCTGGGGGATTACATGAAGAAACTGTCTCGTCTGCTGTCCATCACCGCGATTACCCTCGCCAGTCTCAGCGCTTTTGCCCAAGCCGGTGACCAGCCGGCCGCGGTCGACAGGGCGCTGCAACTGATCCAGCAGAACCCGTCCGCCTTCAGCCTGGCTACCGGCAGCGCCGCTCGCACCTTGAAGTTCGCGGCGCCGCAGGCGAGCACGCCGACGGACGGCGACCAGTTCCGGGTGCGCGACGTGATCGTCGATCCCGACGGCACCGAGCATGTGCGCTTCGACCGCTTCTACGCGGGTCTGCCCGTGATCGGCGGCGACGTCGTCGTCCATTCGAACCAGGGGCAGCTGAAGCAGGCGAGCCTGACCCAACCCGCGCCCATCGATCTCGCCGGCAAGATCGGCAAGGTCGGCGACCGCTTCGTGGTGCGCAACGCGCCCGACGTGGGCGCGGCCAGGGTCAAGCGCATCGCGGCCGCGCGTTTCGACTCGGACGTGCGCCGCATCGATGACGCGGAGCTCGTCGTGTTCGCGCGCGACGTCACGCCGACGCTGGCCTACGCGGTGCGCGTATACGGCAAGGCGACCGACGTGCACGGCGATGCCGTGCTGTACTACGTCGACGCGCGCACGGGCACCGTGCTCGACGCGCAGGACCTGATCAAGACCGCCGCCGCGACCGGCACCGGCCGCTCGCTGTACTACGGCAACCTGACGCTGACCACCGACCAGACCGGCACGAACGCGTACCGGATGCTCGATCCGACCCGCGGCAGCGGCTCCGTCTACGACGGCCGCGGGCTGATCGCGGAGGACGTCGAGCAAGCGACCGACCTGCCGATCTTCACGAGCAGCACGAACGTGTGGGGCAACAGCTCGACCACCGACCGGCAGACCGTCGCCGCCGATATCGACTACGGCCTCGCGTTGACTTGGGACTACTACAGGACTACGCACAACCGTAACGGCATCTTCAACGACGGGCGCGGCGTGAAGAGTTTCGCGCACGTGGTGTTCGACACCGGCAGCGGCACGACCGGCGCGAACGCGGCATGGATGCCGTCGCACATCATGGTGTACGGCGACGGCCAGTCGGGCACGAGCCTGCCGAAGCCGGTCGTGTCGGTCGACGTGGCCGGGCACGAGATGAGCCACGGCGTGACCGAGGCCACCGCCAACCTGAATTATTCGAGCGACGCGGGCGGCCTGAACGAATCGACGTCCGACATCTTCGGCACGCTCGTGAAGTTCTACGCGAACAACCCGAACGATCCCGGCAACTACGTGATCGGCGCGCGCGTGGTGAGCGGCGGCCTGCGCAAGATGTACAAGCAGGATCTCGACGGCCGGTCGTTCAGCTGCTATCCGTCCGGCGGCTTCTCGTGGTCGAATCCTCGCCACGATCCGCACTTCACGTCGGGCGTCGGCAACCGCTTCTTCTACCTGCTGTCGGAAGGACCGGCGGTGCCGTCGACCGACACCGGCCTGTCGAGGACGCAGCTGGTCTGCAACGGCGACACGACCTTCAGCGGCCTGGGCCGCGAGAAGGCGGGCAAGATCTGGTACCGGACGCTGACCGTGTACCTGAACGCCAACTCGAGCTACCCGAGCGCACGGCGTGCGTCGATCCAGGCGGCGAACGACCTGTATGGCGCGAACTCGGCCGAGAGCGCAACGGTCGCGCGCGCGTGGAGTGCGGTCGGGGTGAATTGATCGCGCTTGTGGCGGCGTATTGAGCGCCGGAAGCTCGCGTGGCGCTGCTTCGCTGCGGAAGAAGGCGAGCCGACCAAGCACATGCGGCGCTCGGGCATGAGAAAGGCAGGTGTCGGTCAGCCGCCTGCGATTGCAGGCGGCTGACCGGTTTCGGATTCGGCCCGGCGCTGATTGCGCTCGTCACCGATCGCGTGTTCGGCAATCCGAAGATGATCGGCAACCCGATCGGCATCATCTGCGCGATCGCGGCCGCACTCGCGCTCGCCATCGAAGTTGCGGTTGACGAGATTCGGCGCAGAAGCCGAAATGGTGCACCGTCGAAGGCAACGCACCCAAAACGGGAAGCCATATAACGAAAAGCTTTCCATCAACCCCCTATGCACAGATTCGAACAGGCTCAGTCCAAATTTGCATGCTGTTTGTGAGCGGAATTACGGCTGAATACTTTCGTGTCTGACCGTGCCCCTCGCTGTTGCCGGCGAGCCGCGACCAGGATGCCCGACGTGTCTCTGCGCGTCGTGGTCGCGGGTGCCGGTGGGTCCTGATCGTCACGCGATCCGGATGAATGCGATCACGAAAATGCAAGAGGGTGCAGCCATGGCATCGATTCCTGAACCGTCGCCGACCGGCGAAACCAACAAACGCAGCTGGCTCGAATCCCACGAGGCCGGTTATCACAAGACGCTCGGCAATCGACAGGTACAGATGATCGCGATCGGCGGTGCGATCGGCACGGGGCTTTTCCTCGGGGCCGGCGCGCGACTGCAGGCTGCGGGGCCGTCGCTCGCTATCGTCTACCTGGTGTGCGGCGTGTTTTCGTTCCTGATCCTGCGTGCGCTCGGCGAGCTGGTGATGCACCGGCCGAGCAGCGGCAGCTTCGTGTCGTACGCGCGCGAATTCCTCGGCGAGAAGGCGTCTTTCGTCGCGGGCTGGATGTATTTCCTGAACTGGGCAATGACCGGCATCGTCGACATCACCGCGGTCGCGCTCTACATGCATTACTGGACGCCGTTCGCCGGTATTCCGCAATGGATCTTCGCGTTGATCGCGCTCTGCATCGTCGCCACGATGAACCTGATCGGCGTGAAGTGGTTTGCCGAAATGGAGTTCTGGTTTGCGTTGATCAAGGTCGCTGCGATCGTACTGTTCCTCGGCATCGGCTCCGTGATCCTGGGCACCGGCGGACACGTCGCGGGCCATGACACGGGCATGCACCTGATCACCGACAACGGCGGTTTCTTCCCGCACGGACTGATGCCGGCGCTCGTGCTGGTGCAGGGCGTGGTATTCGCGTTCGCGGGCGTCGAACTGGTCGGCACGGCCGCCGGCGAATGCAAGGATGCGCGCAAGGTGCTGCCGCGCGCGATCAACAGCGTGATTTGGCGCATTGCGATCTTTTACGTCGCGTCGGTCGTCCTGCTCGTCTGCCTGCTGCCCTGGAGCGCGTACAAGGCGGGACAAAGCCCGTTCGTCACGTTCTTCGGCGCGCTCGGCGTTCCCGGTATCGGCTCGGTGATGAATCTGGTGGTGCTGACGGCGGCGCTGTCGAGTCTCAACTCGGGGCTGTATTCGACCGGGCGCGTGCTGCGTTCGCTGTCGATGGGCGGCTCGGCGCCCGCGTTCCTCGGGCGGATGAGCGCGCAATCCGTGCCGTACGCGGGCATTCTCGTGACGGTCGCGATCTACGTGATCGGCGTTCTGCTCAACTATCTGGTGCCGTCGAGCGTGTTCGAGATCGTGCTGAACATCGCATCGCTCGGCATCATCAGCACGTGGGGGTTCATCATCGTCTGCCAGATGAAATTCCGGGCGGCCGTCAAACGCGGCGAAGTGGACGACGTGCCGTTCAGGATGCCCGGCGCGCCGGTGACATCGTGGCTCACACTGCTGTTCCTGCTCGGCGTGCTGGTCCTGATGGCATTCGACTATCCGAACGGCACGTGGACGATCGCGTCGATTCCGCTGGTCGCACTGCTGCTCGTCGCCGGCTGGAAGTGGTTAAGCGGCCGCGCGCGCCGTGCGTCGCTCAAACCGACGATTCCGTCGGTAACGCTCACGCAGAGCGTCCTCGAAAAGGGCGACAACTAGGCGACGCCCGATAGCGGGCGGCGACCGACCCGAGCTCGGCGGCCACCCCGCACGGTTCAGGGAAATCCCACGACATCGTTTGACGAAATGCTGGCGGGCGAGCAGGTTCGCCCGCGCTACTCGCAAGTCAGGGCGCGGCTCGACACGCCGAATCCCGCGAGCCTCGCCCGGAAAGTCCACGACGGGGAGGACGTGTTCCGCAAGGCGGAACCAAAACTCGTCAGCGGAGTCCGCCGCAGCGGCTCCGCCTTCCTACGACACCAACATTTATTGTCCGCACTACACTGCATTTAGCCCCCTGCCGCCGTTCAACGCCGCCATGTCCGCCACCGCCCTGCAATTCGCGCTGCTCGCCAAGCAGCAGGAAATCGCGTCGCTGCGTCGCGTGGCCGAACAGATCGAGCTGATCGACCTGCTCGGCCGCCTGATCCACGCGCTGCAGCGCGAGCGCGGCGCGACCAGCATCTATCTGGCGTCGCTCGGCCGGCGTTTTGTCGCGGAACGCGCGGCGGCACGCGGCGAATCCGCACCGCTCGTCGCGCAGTTGCGCGAGCGCCTGGATCTGGAACTGGCGCCCGCGCTCGGCTCGACGTCGCGCCTGCTATCGCTGATCGCATGGGTGCTGCTCGACCTGGAATCGCTGGATGCGCTGCGGGAACGGATCGACCGCATCGCGCTGTCCGCGCCGGACTCCGTCCAGGCGTTCAGCACCGTGATCGGCGGCCTGGTGGAGCTGATTTTCCAGCTTGCCGACAGTGCGGCCGATCCGTCGGTGTCGCGCATGCTGATCGCGCTCGTCCATGTCGTCGAAGGCAAGGAGGAAGCGGGGCAGGAACGCGCCGTCGGCGCGCACATGTTCGCGGCGGGCGCGTTTTCGGCGGACCAGCAGCAGCGCCTGCTGTATCTGATCGCGGCGCAGGAGCGCAGCCTCGAAGTCTTTGCGAATTTCGCGAGCGCCGAACAAAACGCATGGCGGGAAACCCGCATGACGGGGCCGCACGTGGCAGCGCTCGAGAAGCTGCGACGCATACTATGCACGGCGCAGGCGGGCGACACGCTCGATGCGGGCCTGAGCGAAGCCTGGTTCGACGCCGCGAGCGCCTGCATCGACGATCTCTGGCACCTTCAGATCGCGCTGACGCTGCAGGTGCAGGAAACGTGCGACGCGCGGATTGACGACGCGCATCGCACGCTGCGCGACTCCGAGCGCCTGATGGCGCAGTTGCGGAACAATCCGCCGCCGCATATCCAGGCCCTCGCCCATTTCTTCGCCGGCGATCCGCTGTCGGCGCGCGCGGCGGTTCACGAACTGCCGGAGCGCCTCTCCGGCGCCGACCCGTCGACGCTCGCCAGCCTCAAATCGCTGCTGGAATCGCAATCGGCGCGACTGGCCGGAGCGGAGGTCGAACTCGACGCGGCACGTCGCGCACTTTACGAACGCAAGCTCGTGCAGCGCGCGAAAAACACGCTGATGACGCGCTTCAACCTGCGGGAGGACGAGGCGTACCGGATGCTGCAGAAAGCGTCGATGGACGGCAATCGGCCGCTGGCCGATATCGCGGAAGACGCGCTGACGTCGCCCGACCGATTCGTCGACGAGCACGCGCAGCCTTCCACGCGGCGACGTACGCAGCGAAGCGCGCCGAAGCCACCGCGCGACGACGGCACGACCTGACCTGACCGGAGCGCGCGACGCGCGACGCACCGCGGTAGCGCCCACCGCGCGTGCAGGAGGCACGAATTGCACCGCGCGAGTGCGATTCGCCGCGATCGGCTCGCGGCCGCCGCCCCCGGCATATCGCGCCCCGCCTGCCTGCGTCGCGATTTCCCCGCCACTGGTATGAAAGTTGCGAACAACACGTTCGTCGGGCTAATGGCGGCCTGACGGTCGCGCCATGTCGAACCATGGCGAACGATCCATATGGATAACAGCGTCCGCGCCGGGCACTCGCATGTCGAGCGAGTGCCCGGCGCGGTTTTTTTTGCCCGTCCAACCTTACGAGCGCACACCATGGCCTACCTCACGCCCAACGAGTTCGTCACCAAGATGGTCGACGCCGGCGAATCGAAACTGTCGATGTCGACCCGCGATACGCTGATCCGCGCATACATGGCGGGCGCGATCCTCGCGCTCGCGGCCGCGTTCGCGGTCAGCATCACGATCAACACCGGCAACGCGCTGGTCGGTTCGCTGCTGTTTCCGGTCGGCTTCTGCATGCTGTACCTGCTCGGCTTCGACCTGCTCACCGGCGTCTTCACGCTCGCGCCGCTCGCGGTGATCGACCGCCGGCCCGGCGCGACCTGGGGCGGCGTGTTCCGCAACTGGACGCTGGTGTTCTTCGGCAATTTCGCGGGCGCGCTGACGGTCGCGCTGTTCATGGCGATCATCTTCACGTTCGGCTTTTCCGAGGCGCCGAACGCGATCGGACAGAAGATCGGCGGCATCGGCGAAGCGCGCACGCTCGGCTATGCGGCGCACGGCGCCGCCGGCATGCTCACGCTGTTCGTGCGCGGCGTGATGTGCAACTGGATGGTATCGACCGGCGTGGTCGCCGCGATGATGTCGACGTCCGTTCCCGGCAAGGTGATCGCGATGTGGATGCCGATCCTCGTGTTCTTCTACATGGGTTTCGAGCATTCGGTCGTGAACATGTTCCTGTTCCCGTCCGGCCTGATGCTCGGCGCCCACTTCACGATCGTCGACTATCTGCTGTGGAACGAGATCCCGACGGTACTCGGCAACCTGATCGGCGGGCTGCTGTTCGTCGGCGCCGCGCTGTACAGCACGCACTACAAGACCGCGCCGAAACGCGTGCCCGCTGCGCCGGTGGGCGTCGTCGCGCGCAAGGCCTGATCCGCCCTGCGGCCCCGAGGCAAGTCGTGACAGGCCCCTCGCTGCGTTCGTCGCGCAGCGGGGCCGCGTACGTCACTCGACGTTGTCCGCGACGTCCGTCATCCGGATCATGTGCGGGCGTACCGCGTCTTCGTCCGGCGCTTCGCCCGTCGGCGCCGGATGAATCAGTGCCTCGAGCCGCGCCTTCGTCGCGATGAATTCCGGCGTGTTGAACTGCGAATATCCGCGCGGGCGCGGCACCGGCACCTCGATCAGCTCCTGCACTTTGCCAGGATTGGCCTTCAGCACGAGAATCCGGTCCGCAAGCAAGATCGCCTCGTCGAGATCGTGCGTGATGAACAGCACCGTCACGTCGATATTGCGCCAGATGTCGAGCAGGTGCGCCTGCATCTTCGCGCGGGTCTGCGCATCGAGCGCGCCGAACGGTTCGTCCATCAGCAGGATGCGCGGCCGGTTCGCGAGCGCGCGCGCGATCGCGACGCGCTGCTTCATCCCGCCCGACAACTGGTGCGGATACACGTCCGCGAAGCGCGTGAGCCCGACGAGGTCGAGCCACTGCAGCGCCTCGCGCTCCGCCTCGCCGCTGCTGCTGCCGTTGCGCTTCAGGCCGAACATCACGTTCTTCTTCACGGTCAGCCACGGAAACAGCGTGTAGCCCTGGAACACCATCCCGCGATCGGCACCGGGGCCCTGCACGGGCTTGCCGTCGAGCAGCACGTCGCCGCTCGTCTGCGACTCGAGCCCGGCCAGGATGCGGATCAGCGTCGACTTGCCGCAACCGGACGGCCCGATCACGCAGACGAACTCGCGCCGGTGGGTGCGAAAGCTGATGTCGTCGAGCGCGACCACTTCGCCCTGCGGCGACCGGAAGCGCTTGCCGAGATGGCGCACGTCGAGGATCACGTCGCGCGCCTTCAGGCGTGCGAAGCGTTCGCTCACGGCATCGGACTGGAGCAGGTAGTCGGGAAGGCTGTGCGGATTCTGCATGATCGTCTCTTCCGAAAGGATGCGGTAGTTCATCGTGTTCAGCCGTCACGCCTTCAGCGTGCGGTCCCATGGAAACAGCCGGCGGCCGAGCAGCGCGAGCACGATGTCGGTCCCGAGGCCGATGATCCCGATCATCAGGATCGCTGCATAGACGTTGTCGAAATGCTGGTAGCGCGCCTGCTGGCTGATGTACCACGTGATGCCCGAACTGGTGCCGACCAGCTCGGCGACGATCAGGTAGGTCCACGCCCAGCCGAGCAGGATTCGCTGGTCGCGATACAGGTCGGGCAGGATGCCCGGCACGACGACATGCGCGATCAGCCCCGGCTTTTTCGTGCCGAGCGTCAGCGCCGCCTCGAACAGCCCGTACTCGAGCTTGCGCGTCGTGTTCGCGACGATCAGCACCTGCTGGAAGAACGTCCCGATCACGATGATCGCGACCTTCGGCGCGTCGTAGATGCCGAGGACCGCCACCATCAGCGCGCCGAACGCCGGTGCGGGCAGATAGCGGAAGAATTCGAAGAACGGCTCCTGCAGCCGCGCGAGCGCGCTGAAGGTGCCGCATACGATGCCGATCGGCACGCCGATCGCCGACGAAATCACGAAGCCCCAGAAGATGATGCGGATGCTGTGCCACAGGCTTTCGTGCAGCCATACGCCGTCGCGCGAAGCCGGCGGCGTCGTGAACGCCGTGTAGAACGCGCGCAGCACCTGATGCGGCGCGGGCAGGTACACGGGGTTCGCGCGCTCGCCTTCGGGCACGGCCGCATGCGTCGCGCGCGCATGCGCGAGTTCGTCGTCGAACACGGCGCGGTCGACCTGCATGCCGGGCTGGAAATAGTCGACGCTGCCGGGGTTCGTGATGCGCACCTGCGGATGCCAGACGAACGGCACGTAGCTGAGCACGCACCAGACGGCGAGCGGCAGCAGGAAGGACGCGACGCCGAGCGTCCACTTGCCGCGGGTCGACAGCTCGCGGCGCACCGCGAGCCAGTCGGTCGTATTGCGGGTCACTGACATGGTGAATCTCCGTATCGTGTTGCTTGCCGGTCGCGGGCGACCGGGCGCTCAGTGCGGCGCGCCGTTCGCACGGTAGGCACGCCAGCCGCCGAAGCGCGTGATGTCCACGGCGCCGTCGAGCGCGGCGGGTTCGCATAGAAAGCCCTGCACCTGCGCGCCGTCCGCGAGCGTCAGCGTGCCGATGCCGAGCGGCGCGCCGATGCCGGCGACGAAGCTGCCGTAGGCCACGACCGGCATCTCCCAGATCTCGACCGCGATCGCCGCGCCGCCCTCCGGCACGCGCACGAGGCCCGGCTTCGCGACGCCGCCCGACACGGCCGCGCTCAATGCGTAGAGGCGGTAGGACGGCGCGGTGGTCGTCGCGGCGACGAAGCGCGCGCCGCGCTGCGTAAGCTGCCCGTTCAGCGGCTCGCCGCGGAGATGCGCGCCGACGACGGCCACGCGCACGACGCCCGCCGGCGCGGCGAGCGGGAGCGTGATCGCACCGGAACGCTTGTCGCGCGCGGCGCCATGACGTTCGTTCGCGCCTACGTTTGCATGATCGTCGGCATCGACATCGGCATTGGCGTTACAAGCGCCCCCGCCCGCCACGGCGTCGCCGTGCTGCGCAGCGCCCCACGCGTCGCCCAGGTCGAGCAGCATCGCGTCGTCGTGCGCGCGGCCGACGAACGTGATGCCGAACGGCAAACCCGCATGCGGCCCGGTTTCGCAGACACCCGCCGGCACCGCGATCGCGGACAGGTCGAGCAGGTTCACGAAGTTCGTGTAATAGCCGAAGCGCGCGTTGACGCCGATCGGATCGGCTTCCAGTTCGTCGACGGTCGCGGTCGTCGCCGACGTCGGCATCACGATTGCATCGATGTCGTCCCAGGCGCGGGCCGCGTCGACGCGCAGCGCGGCGAGCCGGTCGAACGCCGCGAACGCGTCGGCGGCGCTGAAACGCGCCGCGCCGCCGACGATCTCGCGAATCACCGGATGCAGCGCGTCGGGCCGTTCCGCGAAGAATGCGCCGATCGCGGCGCGCCGCTCGGCGACCCACGGCCCTTCGTACAGCAGCCGCGCGGTCGCGAGGAACGCGCTGAAATCGATCTCGACGACCTGCGCGCCGCTCGCGCGCAAGCGTTCGACGGCCGTCTGCCATGCGGCCCGATACGATGCGTCGCCGAAGAACTCGATCTGATCGGCGCGCGGCGTGCCGAAGCGCATGCCGGCGAGCGGCCGAGCGTGCCGCGCATCGCGGCCATCCGCGTCGAGCAACGGCTGCCACGCGCGTCCGTACGGATCGCCGTCGGTCACGCCGTGCGCAACGGCGAACACTGCGCGCGCGTCGCCCGGCGAATGCGCGAACACCGACACGCAGTCGAGCGACCGGCACGCCGGCACGACGCCGAGCGTACTCAGCACGCCCTTGGTCGGCTTGAGCCCGACGAGCCCGTGAAACGCGGCCGGCACGCGGCCCGATCCGGCCGTGTCGGTGCCGAGCGCGAACGCGGCGACGCCGAGCGCGACGGCCACGGCCGATCCCGAACTCGATCCGCCCGACGCATAACGCGGATCGAGCGCATTGCGGCACGCGCCGTACGGCGAGCGCTGCCCGGACAGCCCCGTCGCGAACTGGTCGAGATTGGTCTTGCCGATCGGGATCGCGCCCGCGGCGATCAATCGCTCGACGACCGGCGCGCTGCGCGACGGCACATACGCGTAAGCGGGACACGCCGCCGTCGTCGGAATGCCGGCCAGGTCGATGTTGTCCTTGATCGCGAACGGCACGCCATACAGCGGCAGCATGGCGATGTCGCGCCCGGCCAGTGCATCCGCATAGCGTGTCATTTCGTCGTGCGTCAGCGGCCTGATCCACGCATGATGCGGATCGCCCGCGTCGAAGTGCGCGGCGATCGCATCGACGAGCGCATGCGGCGTCAGGCTGCCGGCCTCGTACCGCGCGCGCAGCGCGGCGATCGAGTGCAGGTCGGGTAGCGGATGACGATCGGACGGCTTCATGCGACCTCCTCGGCCGCGCCCGCGTTCATCACCATCAGCCGCTGCCCGGCGACGACCGCCGCGCCGGGCACGCAGTCGACCGCCTCGATCACGCCGTCTTCCATCGCCACCACGCACACCTCCATCTTCATCGATTCGAGAATCGCGACGACCTGCCCCTCGGTCACCCGCGCGCCGGTTTCGACCAGCACCTTCCATACGCTGCCCGACACGTCGGCGGTAATGCCGCGCTGTGCGCCGGCGAGCGTGTCGCCAGCCGCCGCACCGGCACCGGCATCGCCCTGCCCGGGCTCGCCCGCATACTCGGCGTGGCCGGCGGCCCGCCAGCGCTCGCGCTCGTCATCGAACGCGGCCTGCTGCATCGCCTTGAACGCGGCGATCGAGTCTGCTTCGTCGCGTAGGAAGCGGTTGTACGCGCCGAGATCGAACACGGATTCCTCGATCTTCAGTTCGGCACGGCCCGCGATGAAATCCGCGCGCAGTTCGGCCAGCTCGGCCTCGCCGACCTCGTAGAAGCGAATCTCGTCGAAGAACCGCAGCAGCCACGGCTTGCCGGGCTCGAATGCACGCGTCGTCCGGTGACGATTCCACATCTGTACCGTACGGCCGACGAACTGATAGCCGCCGGGCCCTTCCATCCCGTACACGCACAGGTAAGCGCCGCCGATGCCGACCGCGTTCTCCGGCGTCCACGTGCGTGCCGGGTTGTACTTGGTCGTCACGAGCCGGTGCCGCGGATCGATCGGCGTCGCGACGGGCGCGCCGAGATAGACGTCGCCGAGCCCCATCACCAGGTAGCGCGCGTCGAACACGATGCGCTTGACGTCGTCGATGCTGTCGAGGCCGTTGATTCGGCGGATGAACTCGATATTGCTCGGGCACCACGGCGCGTCCGGCCGCACCGACTGCATGTAGCGCTCGATCGCGACGCGCGTCGACGGGTCGTCCCACGACAGCGGCAGATGCACGATCCGGTTCGGCACGCGCATGTCGGCGACGTCGGGCAGCTCGTGCTCGGCCGCCTGCAGATGCGCTAGCAGCGCATCGAGCGGCAGCGCGTGCGCATCGAAATGCACCTGCAGCGAACGAATGCCGGGCGTGAGGTCGAGCATGCCGGGCAGCCGGTGCGCATCGAGCCAGCACATCAGCGCGTGCACGCGAAAGCGCAGGTTCAGGTCGAGCACGAGCGGGCCGTATTCGATCAGCAGGTTGCGGTCGCCCGAGCGCCGGTAGACGACGCCGATACCGTTGCCGGCTGCGGGATCGCGGTACAGCACGCAGTCGTTCGCGCCGTCGGCCGGCTCGCCGGACGCCGGCAGCCGTGCGGGCGCCGCAAGCGTCGGAGCGTGTGCGGGCATGGCGGCCGCGCGCGCGAACTGCACGGTGTCGCCCGGCCGCAACTGCCCGAGCTTCCACAGCTCGTCGCGCACGACCGTCACCGGGCACACGAAGCCGCCGAGGCTCGGTCCGTCGGGCCCGAGTATCACCGGCATGTCGCCGGTGAAATCGACCGCGCCGATCGAATACGCGTTGTCGTGGATGTTCGACGGATGCAGGCCCGCCTCGCCGCCGTCCGCGCGCGCCCATTGCGGCTTCGGGCCGATCAGCCGAACGCCCGTGCGGCTCGAGTTGTAATGGACCGTCCAGCGCGTGTCGTACAGCATCGCGATGTCGTCCGACGTGAAGAAATCCGGCGCGCCGTGCGGGCCGTCGAGCACCCCGAGCGTCCATGCGTGCGTCAGCGCGGGCCGGTCGGCTTCGGCGAGCGTCGCGCCGGCTTCGCCGCGCCCCGCGTCCGCATGCAGGTGCAGCACGTCGCCCTTGCGCAGCGCGCGGCCCGCATGGCCGCCGAACTGGCCGAGCGTGAAGGTCGCCTTGCTGCCCAGGTAGTCGGGCACCTGCAGCCCGCCTTTCACCGCGAGGCACGCGCGCACGCCCGCGCCCGTCACGCCGCCCAGTTTCAGCACCGCGCCGGGCGCCGCGCGCAGCACCTGCCAGAACGGTGCGGGCGCGCCGTCGAGCGTGGCGGCGAGCGGCGCGCCGCCGAGCACGAACAGCGTGTCGGTGTTGAAGCGCAGCGTCGCGCCGACCATCGTGAACTCGAGGCCGGCGGCGTCGCGCGGATTGCCGAGCAGCGCATTCGCGAGATCGAACGCGCGGTTGTCCATCGGCCCGGACGGCGGGACGCCGACGGCCCAGTAGCCGACGCGGCCCGGCGTTTGCTGCACGGTCGTCTGCACGCCGCCGTCGAGCACGTCGATCGTGTGCGGCGCGAACGCGAAACGCGACAGGAACGCGGTGGTCTGCGCGCCGCGCGCGAACGTGTCTGAACCGGCGATCGCGCGCAGGTAGTCGAGATTGGTCTCGATCCCGTACAGCTCGGTGGCGGCCAGCGCGTCGCGCAATGCCGCGAGCGCATCGCGGCGCGTGTCGCCGCGCACGATCAGTTTCGCGAGCAGCGGATCGTAATAGGCGCTGACCTCGGTGCCCGCGTCGATCCACGTATCGACGCGCACCGCGTCCGGAAACGCGACATGCGTGAGCACGCCCGCGCTCGGCCGGAACTGCTGGTGCGGGTCTTCCGCGTAGAGCCGCACCTGGATGCTCGCGCCGCGCGGCGCGACGGCGAGCGTATCGAGCGGCGGCAGGTCGCCTTCGGCCTGCAGGATCATCCATTCGACGAGATCGATGCCGGTCACGGCTTCCGTCACGCAATGCTCGACCTGCAGCCGCGTATTCACCTCGAGAAAATAGAAGCGGCGCTCGCGCGCATCGAACACGAACTCGACCGTGCCGGCCGACGCATAGGCGGCCGCGCGCGCGAGCCGCACCGCGCTCGCGTGCAGCGCGGCGCGCTCGCCGTCGGCGAGATCCGGCGCGGGCGTTTCCTCGATCACCTTCTGGTTGCGCCGCTGCACCGAGCAGTCGCGCTCGCCGAGCGCGATCACGCCGCCGCGCCCGTCGCCGAAGATCTGCACCTCGATGTGCCGCGCGTGTTCGACGAACTTCTCCAGATAGACGCCCGCGTGCGCGAAGTTCGCGCTGCCGAGCCGCACGACGGATTCGAAGGCCGCCGCGAGCTGCGCGGCGTCGCGGCACAGCGACATGCCGATGCCGCCGCCGCCCGCCGTGCTCTTCAGCATCACCGGATAGCCGATCGCATCGGCTTCGACGAGCGCCGTCGCGACATCGGCGAGCAGCCCGGTGCCCGGCAGCAGCGCGACGTCGTGCGCGCGCGCCAGTTCGCGCGCGGTGTGCTTGAGGCCGAACGCGCGCATCTGCTCGCCGCGCGGCCCGATGAAACGCAGGCCGGCGGCCTCGCATGCGTCGGCGAAGTCGGCGTTCTCCGACAGAAAGCCGTAGCCGGGATGCACGGCCTGCGCACCGGTCGCGCGCGCCGCAGCGAGGATCGCGGCGACGTTCAGGTAGCTGTCGGCCGCCGGCGCGGCGCCGACGCAGACGGCTTCGTCGGCGAGTGTCACGTGGCGCGCATCGCGATCGGCTTCCGAATAGATCGCGACCGACGTGATGCCGAGCCGCTTCAGCGTGCGGATCACGCGGCAGGCGATTTCGCCACGGTTCGCGACGAGGACTTTCGAGAATCTCATGTTGCCTCCCGCCGGGCCGCCCCGAGGCAGGCAACCGCCCCCTTGGGGGCAGCGGACGTGTCGATCCGGAGTAGCGCTTTAGCGCGTACTCCGGTCCCATGCAACGCAATTGAGCGTGGGGGTAGTTCATTCAGCCTCCCAGATCGTCAGCCGCACCGGCGTCGGGTTGTAGCCGTTGCACGGGTTGTTGAGCTGCGGGCAGTTCGAGATCAGCACCGTGACGTCCATCTCCGCGCGCATCTCGACATACTTGCCGGGCGCGGAAATGCCGTCCTCGAACGTCAGCCCGCCGAGCGGCGTGACCGGCACGTTCATGAAGAAATTGACGTTGCCGACGAGGTCGCGCTTGGTCAGCCGCGCGCCGGTGCCACATGCGCAGTGCGCGATCGCGTTGAGGAAACTGTCGCGGCAGTTGTGCATGTGGCGCTTGTCAAGCGCGTAGCGCACCGTATTGCTTTCGGCCGCGCACGCGCCGCCGAGCGTGTCGTGGCGGCCGCAGGTATCGGCAACGATCGTCACCATCGGATTGCCGAGACTGGACAGCAGCACGCTGCCCGCGCTCAGGTACAGATTGCGCTGCTCGCGGATCGTGTCCTGCGCGCTGTAGCGCTCGTCGGGTGCGTCGGTGCGATAGAACAGCGTATCGACGGCCTGGTTGCCTTCGAGATCGAGGATGCGCAGCACCTGCCCGCGCTTCACGTCGTGCAGCCACGGTTCGCCGGCGTTCAGCGTGGTGTCGTAGATCGCGTGCCGCGGGTCGAGGCGGCTTTCGATGATCGGCATGTCGGGTCTCCTTACGCGAACAGTCGGTCGGTGTTGATGAAGCCGCGCGTGTTCTCCGCGCACGCGGTGCGGCACGGATCGTCGTCCGGCGCGGCACCGTCGGCCGGGTAGGCGCGGTATGCGATCAACTTCACGGGTTTCGGCGTATAGGCCGGCTGCGGATCGAGCGGATGCGGCGCGGTCGAGAACGCGGCGAGCGTGTTCATCTCGAAGCGCAGGTCGAATGTGCTGCCGGCCGACGAGTGGCCCGCGACGAAATCGAACGACCCGTCGTCGCGCGGCGCGAGCTTGCTGAAGAAATTGACGTTCGCGACGAGGTCGCGCGCGGACAGCCCGTATTTCGCGAGTTCGAGCACGAGGCTGTCGCGGCCGTTGCGGATCATCGCGTTGCGTTCGGCCTGATACGACGACTCGCCGTACTTGCGCGCGAACAGCCGCGCATCGCCGATGCCGCCGAGCGGATCGTGCCAGCCGAGCGTGTCGGCCGTGATCGACGCGATCACGCGGCCCATGTCCGTATACAGCGCGTGGCCGCGCGTCAGGTGCGCGGTGTGCTGCGCCTTCAGCGTATCGGCCATGTTGTAGCGTTCGAGCGGATCTTCGTGACGATGAAACACGGCGGACAGGTTCGCGCCGCCGTCGAGATCGACGATGCGCAGCGCGAGACCGCGACGAAGGATGCCGGACCAGTGGGTTCCGGCGGGAACGACCGTTTCCCACACGACGTGCGGCAACGGGGCAAGCGGGGCTTGGGGGCTCGGCGACATGGCGGCTCCTCGGATCGGTTGGACAAAAGGCGTGAGAGGGCGACCGAACGACATCGCGACCTCCCGGGCTTTTGTCCCTCCGTGGAGCCTCGCCGGATCCTCGCAACAAGGCAGGCGGCAAGACCGGATTGCTCTCGGACCAGGCATCGCACGGCGTATGACGCCGCGCGACCGGAACCCTAGCGATCCTGAAGATGATGCAAATTGCTTCGCACCTCTCGGACGGTGAATAAGCGAGTTGCGTGCCAGCGCCTTCCGCAATCGCACGCGGCCCCGAGCAGCGCAGCCTCGGCGGCCGACCCGCACACGACGCGCAATCGCCGGCCCGCCCTCCCGTTGGGCAGCGTGCGCACCAGTCGAACGCGGCCGGCACCAACGCGGGGCAGCCGCGGGCCAGCAATACGCACGCGCATCGCGTGCGATCGCAATGGCACGGCCATTGCTGAATACGCACACCATCACTCTGTCGACCGACCGCTCATGAACAAACTCGACCTGCTTCGGCGCGCGCTGGCCGCGCTGTTCTCCGTCCGTTTCATCGAACTGCAGCGGGCTGCGCGCCATCGCTGAACGGCGCGTTTCCGACGCACGTCAGCTGCCGGATCACACCGCTGGCATGCTTCTCGCTCGCTCCGGTGCCGAGAGGTGCGGCGGTGTCGCATCTTAGGGATGCTAGGGTTCCGGTTCGTCGAACGTCTGGTCCGAGAGCAGCCCGGCGTCGGTGCATACGGTCGTCTGACCGTGCGCGCATGGCGCTACACGGCGGGACAAAAGCCCGGGAGATTGGCGATGGCGACGGCCGTCGCGCCTCTCCGTGGCCGGTCGTTCGTCCCGCATCCGCAGGAACCGGTCACGCGGCCGGATCGCGCATGGGCGCGACCCGTGCCGACGATCCCGATCCCGGTCTCCTGGAGAAAACGATGACCCGCCTCGCCTCGCCGTTCCGCCGCCTGCTGTCCTCCCGGCACCTCCGCTCCGTCCGCCACGCGCTAGCCGCCGTCGCCGTCACGACGTCGCTGTTCGCCGCGCCCGCCGCGCATGCGGCTCCGCCGCTGAAGATCGGCTACAGCGACTGGCCCGGCTGGGTCGCGTTCCAGGTCGCGCTCGACAAGGGCTGGTTCAAGGAAGCCGGCGTCGACGTCGATTTCGAATGGTTCGATTATTCGGCGTCGCTCGACGCGTTCTCCGCGGGCAAGCTCGACGCGGTCGCGGTGACCAACGGCGATGCGCTCGTCACGGGCGCGTCCGGCGCGAAGAACGTGATGATCCTGCTCACCGACTATTCGGCCGGCAACGACATGATCATCGCGAAGCCGCCGCTGCGGACCGTCGAAGGCCTGAAGGGCCGGAAGATCGGCGTCGAGCTCGGGCTCGTCGATCACCTGCTGCTCGAAACCGCGCTGCAGAAGCACGGGCTGAAGGACGGCGACGTCACGCTCGTCAACGCGAAGACCAACGAACTGCCGCAGGTGCTCGGCGCGTCGTCCGACATCGCGGCGGTCGCGGCGTGGCAGCCGAATGCCGGCGAGGCGCTGAAACGCGCACCGGGTGCGCGCGCGATCTTCACGTCGGCGGATGCGCCGGGGCTGATCTACGACGCGATCACGGTGACGCCGACCAGCCTCGCCGCGCGCCGGGCCGACTGGGCAAAGGTCGTCAAGGTCTGGTATCGCTGCGTCGCATACATCAACGATCCGAAGACGCAGGCCGATGCGGTGAAGATCATGTCCGCCCGCGTGGGCCTCACGCCGGCGCAATATCTGCCGCTTCTGAAGGGCACGCACTTGCTCGATGCCGCGGCCGCGAAGCAGGCGTTCCGCAAGGGCGACGGTCTCGATTCGATCTACGGATCGACCCGCAACGCGAACGCATTCAACGTGCGCAACGCGGTCTACAAGCAGTCGCAGGACATCGACGCGTATATCGATCCGCGTCTCGTCGAATCGCACTGAGGACGGCGGCACGTTCCGGCAACGCGGCGCACGGGGGAGCGTCGCCGCGTATGTCGAGGTGATGCTCGCCCTCGGCCTCGTGGCGGCACACCGGATGACACGGGCAGCACGCGCACGGTGAATGCCGAAGCGCGTCGGCCAGCGCTTCGCCGCGTTACCGTGCTGCTTTCCGTCGCGCGTATCGGTGATCGGTCGCTCTGCGCACCGCGCCTTCGCGATCTCAATCGCGGACCGCATGGCAAGCCCGGCGGCCGCAATTTACCGTCAACTGCACCGTCAGATATCGGTTCCGTATCGTGCGCGCGTGATTGCGCGCACCTTGATGGCGCATGTATCGACACTATAATTTTTCAAGGTGGATTCGCATTCGAACGGTCGGTCATCCCGAACTCATCGGGAAAAGGGACACATTGTCGTCACCCTCCCGTCCGGTCGCCGGATCGATAACGTATGATGGTTGGCCGCTTCCACCGATTCCCGCTGCATCCACGTCGGCCGGAGTTTTCACCGTCAACCGAGTGCAAGCGCAGGAGCCACGCATGCAGGACAACCCGCCCATTATCGAAAACCACCTGCTTGCCGCGCTGCCGGATAACGAGCGCGCCCACCTCGCCCCACACCTGACGCTCGTCGACATGCCGTTGGGAAACGTGCTGTACGAGTCGGGTGGCCAGCTTCATCACGTCTATTTTCCGACCACGTCGATCGTGTCGCTGCTATATGTGATGGAGGACGGCTCGTCCGCGGAAATCGCGATCGTCGGCCATGAAGGCATGATCGGCGTGTCGCTGTTCATGGGCGGCGAAACGACCCCGAGCCGAGCCGTCGTGCAAAGCGCGGGGCAGGCCTACCGGCTCGATGCGGGCATCCTGAAAGAAGAATTCCGGCGCGGCAACTCAATGCAGCGCCTGCTGTTGCGCTATACCCAGGCGCTGATCACGCAGATGGCTCAGACCGCGGTATGCAACCGGCATCATTCGATCGATCAGCAGCTGTGCCGCTGGCTGCTGCTCAGCCTCGACCGCCTGCCGTCGAACCAGCTGCGCATGACGCAGGAACTGATCGCCAACATGCTGGGCGTGCGCAGGTCGGGCGTGACGGAAGCGGCATTGAAGCTGCAGGACGCGGGCCTCATCCGCTACAACTACGGTCATATCGAGGTGCTGGATCGGCCGGGGCTCGAAAAGCGCGTGTGCGAATGCTACAGCGTGGTCAAACGCGAATTCGATCGCCTGCTTCCCGATCTGAAGCGGCTCTAGCCACTACTGCGACGCATCGTGGCGCGAACGGCCCGAATCCGATATTCCGTGAGCATACGACTGTCGACGCGACGGAACCTCTCTGTGACATCGTTTCATCCGGCTACCCAGTACGGCGTCCGGTTGTAGTACTGGTGAAGCGACATTCCCCACCGTGATTGCGTCATCACCGGCCAATGCTCGTCGTCGAAGCCCGGTGTGCCTTTGACATGCGCGGCGGTCACATCCAGATGGAAAGATTTGTCGCCGATATCGTATTTCATCGCATTCCACGGAATGGCGCAAAGCATCTCGCCCGTTCCTCCGCTGGAAGCAACCGCGTAGGCAATTCTGCCGTGGTGCAAGTCGAGCACGATGTCGAAAACACTTCCAACATCCTCGCCGTCCGACGCAACGATCTTGCTGCCCTTCAGGCCATCCGTAGTCGTCACCATAGGACCGGGCTCGTCGCCTGAATCGTGTTCGACAAGCTTGCCCCCGTTGCCGTCATCCACAGGTCGATCGGGGGTGTGAAGCGTCGTCATGATGTCCTCCTTGGACAAGATCCGGGAATATCCATCTCGTGCGCAGCCTCGACATCGACAATGGCACTCGACGCACAAGAAAACGCTGCGCGCACCGGCATCGGAAGTCGGTACGGTTCCGTACCCGGGAAGACCGGGAATATCGGCTCGCCGTCGCTCTGACCGATGCCTGCGCGTTCATCGATATCGCTGAATGCCGGCGACGACTCGATGGATCCCCGTCACGCAAGGCGCTGGCACGCATCGCGCAACCTGCGCTAACGGTGCTTGACGTGCGACGACTTCCGGTGATGCTTTCGATGGGCCGGGCGGGAAATCATCCGGGTGACACCGCCTATCGACGGCGGATCGCTGGCGGGGAACGTCCCCTCGACCGCGTCGTCGACATTGCGCTCGCTCTTGCTGCCGTTCGTATGCTGCTCTCGATACCTGCTGCGCATAACCGCCTCCATGGAGCTGATGATCGGACCGGGCTGCCCCGGATTCGACTGGCCGCGTGCGGCCGGCCCAGTGTGGAATGCCGCCGGTCACGACGCCAGCATAAGCTCCATTTAAAAATTGCGCAGGGTACGAGCGGAACCTGCCGATCTTCACCGCTTCGTGATCCTGATGACAAAAAGAGACAGGATGTTTCGCGACATGTCGGGAGGGGACGGTTCGCCGCCGGATCGTCCCCGCGTGCGCTTTGTACGGTTTCGTACCGCATCGGCCATTCGTCGCGTGTAGCGTCTCAAGCATGCCGGCCATCCGAGGGGACGCGCCCGGCAGGAATCGCTCCGCATCGGCGGACGAACGGCTGGACGCCGCCGCACGGCAGGCATGCCAGCCGGATCACCGACGTGCCGAGCATCGATCTGGCGAGGACATCATGTTACGAAGCATCCGAAGGTTGCACGGAGACACGGTTCGAGCGAAGGACGGCGATATCGGGCGCATCCACGAGGCCTACTTCGACGACGACAACTGGTGCATCCGCTACCTCGTCGTCGAGACGGGCGACTGGCTGCACGACAGGCAGGTGCTGGTCTCGCCGTATTCCGTCACGCATGCCGATCCCGAAACCCGCACGCTATACGTCAGCCTCACGCAACAGCAGGTGAGAGACAGCCCGAACGTGGACACGCACAAACCGGTATCGCGCCAGCACGAGATCGAGTACCTGCGTTACTACAACTACCCGACTTACTGGGGCGGCCCGAACCTTTGGGGGATGGGCGCGTACCCGGCTTTCGATCCCGCCGGGCCGTCGCAGGACCCTGAAGCTGGCGATCCGCTCGTCTCGCGCACCGCGCCGGCCAGCGCAGCGGCGGATACGCATCTGCACAGCACCCGCGAGGTCGACGGATATCGGCTCGAACTCGAGGACGGACATATCGGCCACGTGTCCGATTTCATTTACGACGATGAAGCCTGGGTGATCCGCTATCTGGCAATCGACACGTCGAGCTGGTGGTCGACCGGCAAGGAAGTGCTGATCGCGACTCACTGGCTCGACCAGGTGGACTGGCCGACGGAAACGGTATCGACCACGCTCACGCGCGACGCGATCCGCCGGAGCCCTCCATACGACGACTCGCAGCTCGTGCATCGAAGCTACGAGATCGAGTTGCATGAGTTCTACGGCAAGCACGGTTATTGGTCCGGAGACCGATAACGCTGACCCGCGCAACGGGTAGCCCACGCAACCACCATCCCGTGCGGGATATCCCGTGACCGGGCGCCAGGGAGCAACTGCATGACCTCAACCGATTTCCCGCCAACCGAAGGTTCGGCACTCGATGCACTCTGCATCAATACGCTGCGCTTCCTGTCGATCGATGCCGTGCAGAAAGCGGCGAGCGGCCATCCAGGCTTGCCGCTCGGCGCCGCACCGATGGCCTATGCGTTATGGATGCGCCATCTCAAGCATCACCCCGCCAACCCGGCGTGGCTCGATCGCGATCGCTTCATCCTGTCGGCCGGACATGGCTCGATGCTGTTGTACAGCCTGCTTCACCTGACCGGCTACGACCTGCCGCTCGATCAGATCGAGCGCTTCCGGCAATCGGGCAGCCTCACGCCCGGCCATCCGGAGCGCGGCCTCACGCCGGGCGTCGAGACGACGACCGGCCCGCTCGGCCAGGGCTTCGCCAACGCCGTCGGCATGGCGATGGCGGAAGCGCAGCTCGCCGCGTGCTACAACCGTCCCGGCTTCGAGATCGTGGATCACCACACCTACGCACTCGTCAGCGACGGCGACCTGATGGAAGGCGTCGCAGCGGAAGCCGCATCGCTTGCCGGCCATCTGCGGCTCGGCAAGCTGATCTGCCTGTACGACGACAATCGCGTCACGCTGTCCGCCGGCACCGCGATCACCTTCACCGAAGATCGCGCGCAACGGTTCGACGCCTACGGCTGGCATACCGAAACGGTCGACGACGGCAACGACCTGGCCGCCATCGACGCGGCGCTGGTCAACGCGCGTGCGGAGAAGCTGCGTCCGTCGTTGATCCTCGTGCGCACGCACCTCGGCTACGGCTCGCCGAACCGGCAGGACACGTACCAGGCTCACGGATCGCCGCTCGGCGATGCCGAGGTGCGCCTGACCAAGCACAACCTCGGCTGGCCGCCCGACCCCGCCTTTCATATCCCCGCACGGGCGCTCGCGCATTTTCGTCGTGCGTTGACGCAGGGGCGGGCACGGGAAGAGCACTGGAACGCGCGATTCGCAGCCTATGCGCGCGCGTTTCCCGAGCTGGCCGAGATGCTGCTGAACACCGTGCGCGGCGCGCTGCCCGACAGTTGGGACCGCGATATCCCGGTCTTTCCGGCCGATCCGAAAGGCATCGCGACGCGGGTCGCATCCGGCCAGGTGCTGAATGCCCTCGCCTCCCGCGTACCGTCGCTGGTCGGCGGCTCCGCCGATCTGAATCCCTCCACCTTCACCGCGCTGACCGGGCACGGCGATTTCGAGGCCGCCGGCATGAATGCGCTCGACCGGCAAGGCTCCGACGGCGGCGGCTGGAGCCGCAGCGGCCGCAATCTGCATTTCGGCGTGCGCGAGCATGCGATGGGCGCCATCCTGAACGGCCTGGCGACCCACGGCGGCATCCTGCCGTTCGGCGCGACCTTCCTGATCTTTTCCGACTACATGCGTCCGCCGATCCGGCTCGCCGCGTTGATGCGCCTGCAGGTAATCTATGTCTTCACGCACGACAGCCTCGCGCTCGGCGAGGACGGTGCGACGCATCAGCCGATGGAGCAGCTGGCCGGCCTGCGCGCGATCCCGGGCCTGCTGGTGATTCGACCGGCCGATGCCAACGAGACGGCCGTCGCGTGGCGGGTGGCGCTCGAAGCGCGGGAGCGGCCGACCGCGCTGGTCCTGACCCGCCAGGACGTGCCGACCATCGATCGCCTCCGGTTCGCGCCGGCCGAGGGCTTGCGGCGCGGCGGCTACGTGCTGGCCGATGCCCCCGACGGCCGCCCCGCGCTGATCCTGATCGCGACGGGCTCGGAAGTCGCGTTGGCGCTGGCGGCGCAAGTCGAACTGCTCGCGCGCGGCGTGGCGGTTCGGGTGGTGTCGCTGCCCTGCTGGCGATTGTTCGACGCTCAGCCCCAGCCGTATCAGGACGCGGTGCTGCCGAAGTCGGTCGGCGCGCGGCTGGCGATCGAGGCGGGTGTGTCGCAAGGCTGGCACCGCTATGTCGGCGATCGTGGCGACGTGCTCGGCATCGCGGGTTTCGGCGCGTCGGCGCCGGGCGCCGAGCTGATGCGCGATTTCGGCTTCACGGTCGAAAACGTCTGCGACCGCGCGCTGAAACTGCTGGCCTGAACCGTGGGCGGCCCATGCGCGTATCAGGCATTCGGGTCGCCGCCGGCATGGCGCGTACCGGCTTCGAGCACGTGTCGACCATCGACCGGGCATCGGACGCGATGCGCGCCACGTGATCCTCTCCGTCGAAGCTTTCCGGATAAATCCGGTAAAGGTCCTCGGTACCCGACGCGCCGGCCGTGCTCAATGCGCGGCCGGCTTGCCCGCTCGACGCTCGAGCATGAGGATAAGGGCGATGATGCTGACGAAATGCGTGCGTTCCGAGGGCGTCAGACTGCCGTGTTCCAGAATCGATTCCAGCCGGATTCTCCACAGTGCCCATGGCGCAGGCTCACCGGACGCGACGCGTGCAATGAGTCGTTCAAGTGAAAGCAGGTCTCCCTCGATTGCTGTGTGGGCCATGGCAGTGCTCCGGTGGTCGTCAGGGTCGGAAAACAGTCTATGACGACGCACGGCGCCACTCTGCCCGCTACCGTACATCGCATGCGTGCCGTTTCGGGTACGGGTTCCCGGGTGCTTCAGCCGCAGGCGCGCGTGGCTGCGATCGCAATGGTCGTGCCCGGTCCTTTGTCCGCCATCGGACAGACGCCGAACCGGCTCGCTGCGAACGTGGGACGTTCGGCGCGATACTGTGCGACGAGTGCGACGCCCCGAGCGTGCCACGTACTGCCTCCACGACGCCACATGGCGACCTGCAACCGAAGCGCGGCGAGCGCGACGTTATTCATGCGGGGAATGCAAAGTGACCGAAGCGATCGGATGCCTCATCTTCGGAGCCCTGCTGATTTTCATGGGACTCATGGGATCGTCGCTCGAGCGACTGCCGCTGAGTGCGGCCATGGTGTATCTCGGGATCGGCTTTCTGATCGGACCGGCCGGCATCGGCTTCCTGTCGATGACATTGCCGGACGACGTCGCGCGGTTGCGCATCGCCGCCGAAATCGGCCTGCTGATCTCGCTGTTCGCGATCGGCCTGAAGCTGCGTGTCCCGCCCGCCGATCCCCGCTGGATGCTGCCGCTGCGGCTCGGCGTCGTCGCGATGATCTTCACCGTCGCGTCGATCGCCGCGCTCGGCGTGCTGGTGTTGCATTTGAGTGTCGGCGTCGCGGTACTGCTGGGCGCGATGATCGCGCCGACGGACCCGGTACTTGCTCATGACGTCGGCGTGCGCGACGCGGGCGACGTCGAGCTGGTGCGTTTTTCGTTGTCCGGAGAAGGCGGGATCAACGACGGCACGGCCTACCCGTGCGCGCTGCTCGGCCTGCTTTTGTGCGGCTCCGGCACGACGTCGGAGCTTCACTGGAGCATGGTCGGCGGCATTGCATGGGGCATCGCGTCCGGCGTGGGCACCGGCTGGCTGTTCGGCTTCGTCACGGCCCGGCTCGTCGCATTCCTGCGTAGCCGGCACGGACAGGCGCTCGGCTTCGAAGGGTTCTTCGCGCTGGGCCTGATCATGCTGTCGTACGGCGTGACGCTCGCCATTCATGGCTACGGGTTCCTGGCCGTATTCGCCGCGGGCGTCGCGATGCGGCGCGTCGAGCATCGAACGAGCGGCCGGAAGACGTCGAAGGAGACAGTCGGCGTCGTGGACAGCGAGGATGTCGAGGCCACCGCCACCGATCCCGACAAAGCCCATGCGTTCGTCGCGGAATCGGTCATGGGATTCACGGCCGAGCTGGAACACATCGCCGAAGCCGTGCTGATCCTGCTGATCGGCGCACTCGTCTCCCGCTATTGGGCCGGCATGCTGACCTGGACGGGCGTGGCTGTGGTCGCGACACTGCTGTTCGTCATCCGGCCGGCAGCCATCCAGCTCGCGCTGATCGGGTCCCGGGCGTCGCGCCGCCAGCGCCGGTTGATCAGCTGGTTCGGCATTCGCGGCGTGGGTTCGCTGTATTACCTGACGCTGGCCCTGGAGCAAGGGCCGCGCGCGGAACTGTTGCCGCTGGTGCCGTGGGTACTGGCCATCATCGCCGTGTCGATCGTGCTGCACGGTATTTCAGCCGCGCCGCTGATGCGTCGCTTTGCGTGAGATCCGGGGCGTGCGCAGTGGCACGATGCGTGCGTTGGTCGAACGGCTCGGTGCGGTGCTCCCCCCCGACACGCAAGGTGCCGGGCGGGCGTCTTTCCATGAACCTGCAGCGTCGATGACGTCCCGCGTCACAGCCTGCCCAGCAGCATCAGGACGAGCAATACGATCAATACCAGGCCCAGCAATCCGCTTGGACCATAACCCCAGCCATTGCTGTAGCGCCAGGTCGGGATCACTCCGACCATCAGCAGCACGACCACGATCAGTAGAAGAAGTCCCAGTGACATGTCGTCTCTCCTCAATCAATCCGGACGGTCATGTCGCGATGCGTGCGCACCGATGACCCCGCCGAATGCAATCGAACCGATGTTTACGTCGACACGCTCACATGCGCTCCCGCCTCGACACGCGCACGCGCCGTTCGTCGCCTGTCGACGCGAATTTCGCAGTGCCGCATCCCGAATGCCGGAGTTCCCCGGACGCAAGTCGTCCTGCTTCTTCATGCAGGGCTCGTGCTCGATGCACCCGGTTCGGGACGTGCATCGACACTTTCGATATCAAGGTAGACGGACGCGGGCGCGGAGTCTGTCCGGCAACGTACCGGCCGCGCGCGAGTCATCCCGGACGGCGCGGCGCATCACTCCGGCCGCGCGACCTCGATTGCAACCGGCACGCGATGGCGCAACCGGGCAACGGGCGGCACGTCGTCGCGCGGTCGACAACGTGCGGACCTGGCGACGGTTGCGAGTCGACGATCGCGGGTGCCGCCTGCGAGGTTCGTCACCTGCTTTTTTCTTCGGTGCCCCGGCTCAGTGGATATGTCCGCCGAACAGCCCGAGCAACCCGATGACGATCAGGTAGATCGCAACGATGTAATTCAACAGACGGGGCACCACAAGAATCAGAATGCCTGCGATCAGCGAAACCAGTGGTCCCGCGCTCGTGAGGATGTTCATACGCCCTCCGCAAGATTGAAACAACACATGAATACAAAGCCGCCCTGCCTTCGACGTTTGTTACAGCGGCTTGAGCCGGGCAATACGCGAGCCTTTGGCGGTCGTGCAACGGCGCGCAACGGTCGAGTCGACGTCCGCGGCAACGCCGTGGCATTTGTCGGTCCGGTGGCCACTGGCGTCGGATGTGCAGGCCGTCGTGCATCCCGGGACACGACACCGATAGCAAGGATCGATCCCGGCGCATCCCATGGAAATGTTCGTCGCAGCATGATTGGCCGCGGATTGTTCGTGGATATCCCTGACACTGCCTGCACGCGAATGCGAATAAAGTACGAAAGCGTGCCTGGCGTGCAAGACAGACAACCTGCACCCTCCGTCTTCGCGGCGATCACGCCGAGCGCCGCCCGCATGCATCCGCTGGCGCGCCGGCGCCGACTCGCGTACGGCATCGTACCGACTTCCGTCACGATCGCGCGCAGTGTGTCTTCGGGCGCCCTGAGTGTCCCGCGCCAAAGCGCCCGATACGACGCTTCGATGGTTCCGGGTTTCGTACCGGTGAAACGGGCGACTCATGTCAAGGAGCGATGTCATGAACAGGGATCAAGTGAGAGGCCGCATCGCGGAAGCGAAAGGCAAACTGACGGAAATGATCGGCAGGGTCATCGGCAATAGATCGACCAGGATGCGCGGCAAGGTCGAGCAGGTCGTCGGCAAGACACAGGCGTCATTCGGTGACGCGAAAGAGCAATTCAGGAAGCGGCCGTAGAGTGTCCGCGCGAACGGTTCCGAAGGAAGCGCCGCGCGACCGGGCAACGTGCCGCGCATTCGGCGGGTATCGACGGCGCGTGCGTGCATGCATCCGGCGATACCCGCTTCCCGACTGAGCGTCACGATGCCGCAATGCGTCAGGTGCGATCGCTGTGCGCGGCACGTGGTTTGTGCTGCTCGTCTCCGACGCCGGGAAAGAACGCGTCCCAGGCGTCCCGGACACCTTTCGCTGCGGTCGCATCCGCGGCAAACGTCTCCTGGTCGCCCGACTTGGCCGGATCGGAGCACAAGCCTCGCCAGCGCGTAAAGGCGAGCACCGGCTTTTCGGTCCATTCGCCGCCGCCGAACTTCGCAAATGCCGTGTCGCCGCTCACCAGTCGAACCTCATACCATCCGTCGCGAACCGGCGCATATCGGTCCAGCGGAAACCATCGTGTAGATTGGATTTTCATCATTGCCTCACTTGTCCAGGGAGCGTTGTACGCGACAAAACTCCCGTCTCGTCCGGTCGGCGCGTGCGCTAATCGGCGCACCGATTCAGCCACAGCCGGCCCGCGGCCGTCATATTGATCGAGCCGCCGCTGCGCGACTCGTATGCAAGCCCGTGAATCAACAGTTCATTGGCTATCGCGCGCGGTATATCGGCTTGGGAATCCGGAATTCGATCGAGCGATTTGAGGGTCTCGACGACCTCGGGTGAAAGTGGGATGCACATGGCAGCCTCCTCGGTGTTGAGTTCATCGTGAACCGCACGACACGCCTGCGTCTGTACGGTATCGACTATTCGGAAGCGGGTATTCCTGCAGCGCAATTGACCGCCTATTGCAAACCGGTGATTCATCTGCATCGAAACATGATTCGGTATCCGATGTGTTCGTTGCCAAACCGGTATTGAGCGCGCACACTGAAACACCTGCCGGTTTGTCGTCAAGGCATCGGCGCCCTCGAATCCTTCGGCGCCAACGGTTGCTCTGTCAGGAGCACATCATGACCATCCCCACTCTCGAATATCGCGGACGTGAACTGCGTGTCTATTCGCAAATCCTGTTCCCGCCGTTCGGCGATCCCCACGCCCCCGGCCTGAAGCGCTTCGGTTCGATCGTGCGCATCGATAAGATTCCGGCGACCTCGGCAACGGCACCGCGCTACTCGACCATTTTCGGGCACGGCGCTCCGCAAACGGCGGCGCTCGCACTCGACCTGGCGATGCAATTGGGCAAGGACATCGTGGATGGCAAGATCGCCGCTCCGGCGATCTAATCCGTCCGCCGCATCCGGCTCGACGCGGCGTCTCGCGACGCGAGCACACCTCACTCCGGAGGAACTATGAAATCCTACACAGGCCCCTCGATCGATCGGCGCGATGACGCGACGCGGCAAAAGCAGCGGGACGATCTGGCCCGTGCAGACGTCGAACGCGCCGAAAAGCGCATCCGCCAGGATGCCGGCATCAATTCCAATGCGAGCAAGTGGCGTTATTCGCGCCCCGACAATCGGGCGAAATGAGCGGCGCGCGCGCCGCGCGCTGTGGCACGCCGGTCCCGCATGGCGGGTCGCCGGCGTGCCGCGATCACGCATACCGGCGCAGGCGCATCGAGAAATCGGCGATCGCCTTGATGCCGCTCTGCTCCGCACTACGGCACCAGTCCTGCAACTGAACCAGCAATTGCTCGTGCGACGCGTGCGACCACGTCCATAGCTCGAGCAACGTCTCGTACATATCCACGTACACGCGTATTCGCCGGTTCGCATTGGGGCTCTTCAGCGCCCGCAGATCGGGCTTGTCCCGATGGCCCCAGGCCTGGCGCAGCCAGCGTTTCATGCCGAGCGCGAACGCGCGCTTGTCGTCGCTGCTCATGTCCTCGATGCGGCGCAGCTCCCGCCGGCAGGCCGACTCGAGCATGCGCGCATAGGCGGCCATCACCGCATGCCGGTTGCGGATGATCGCTTGCAGCGTCGCGTCGTCCGCCACCACCTTGTTCGGGAGCAGGCGCGGCTTCGTCGCGATTCGCCGAATGGTCGCGAGTCTCAACACCGCCAGCAGGCGGATGTACAGCCAGCCGATGTCGAACTCGAACCAGCGGTTCGACAGCCTGGCCGACGTCACGTATGCGTGGTGATTGTTATGCAATTCTTCTCCGCCGATCAGGATGCCCAGCGGGAAAAGGTTGGTGCTCGCATCCGGCGTCGCGAAATTCCGATAACCGCTGAAGTGGCCGCAGCCATTGACCACGCCGCCGGCCCAGAACGGAATCCACATCATCTGGATCGCCCACGCCGCCACGCCGGGCAGCCCGAACAGCCCGACGTCGATCACGGCCAGCAGCCCGACGCCGAGATTCGGATAGCGGGCATACACGTGGCGTTCGAGCCAGTCGTCCGGCGTACCCGAGCCGTATCTGCGCAGCGTTTCCTCGTTCCGCGCTTCCGCCCGGTACAGTTCCGCACCGCGCAGCAGCACGGTCGCGAGGCCGCGGGTGCGCGGGCTATGCGGATCTTCCGGGGTCTCGCTCCTCGCGTGATGCTTGCGATGCACCGCGACCCACTGCGTGGTCAGCATGCCGGTCGTCAACCACAGCCAGAACCGGAAGAAGTGACTGGCGCACGGGTGCAGATCCAGCGCCCGGTGCGCCTGGCAGCGGTGCAGGTACACGGTCACGCTGATGATGGTGACATGCGTGAGCGCGAACACGACCCACGCAAGCTGCCACCACGACAGCTTCAGCTCGCCGTTCAGGAGAAATGCCGACATACCGGTCGCACTCCGCGCCACGCTCCTATCCGCGCGCGCTTCGCCGTGACGGCGCGTGCGCGTGCCGCTTCCCTGCCCTTCAACCGGCGGGCCTATTTCCCGACCTGATTGCCGACAACCCCGCCGACGGCCGCGCCGCCAATCGTGCCCAACGCACTGCCGCCCGTCAGGACTGCACCGGCGACGCCGCCGACACCGGCCCCGATCACGGTATCCGTTCCGCGGCGAGACATACCGCCGCAACCCGCCAGCACGACAACCGTCATGGTCACTATCGCCATCTCGACAGCAACGGAATGTAGCTTTCTCATGATCATCTCCTCGGGTTGCCGCCGCGCCGCCCGACCCGGCACGACGCACGGAAGCCCATGCGCCGACATCCCGATCAAGTTCGGGACGTCAGTTCATAATGCGCGATGAATCGCGCACAGTCCGTCCGCTAACGTACCGGCCGGGATGCCGGCCCGCCGGCTCACAGCAGCACCGCCTGCGCAGCCCCCAGCGTCACGACCACGCTATGCCGCCGACCATCGTCCACGAGCCGCACCGCCGCTTCGCCGGTGGCGAGCCGCACGCCATCGACGACGAGGCGCGACACGCCGCCGCTGACGTCGTCCGGATTCTCGACGACGATGTCGTAGTGCGACGCCCCGTGACGCAGCGTTGCCCGGAAGCCTGGCCAGGAGCGCGGGATGCACGGTTGAATGGACAGCATGTCGCCATGCCTGCGCAGGCCGAGCAGGCCTTCGACGCCCGCGCGATACAGCCAGCCCGCCGAGCCGGTGTACCAGGTCCATCCGCCGCGGCCGACATGCGGCGCGACCGAATAGACATCCGCCGCGACCACGTACGGCTCCACCCGATAGCGATTCGCGCCGCTGCGCGTGCGGCTGCGATTGACCGGATTGAGCAGCGCGAACAGATCCGCGGCGCGATCGCCGTCACCCATTTGCGCGAACGCGAGCACCGACCACGTGGCCGCATGCGTGTACTGGCCGCCGTTTTCCCGGATGCCCGGCGGATAACCCTTGATATAGCCGGGATCGACCGGCGAACGATCGAACGGCGGCGCGAACAGCAGCGCCAGGCCATCGGCGCGGCGGATCAGCCGCGCGTCCAGCGCGCCCATCGCGCGCGCGGCGCGCGCCGGGTCCGCCGCGCCCGACAGCACGCTCCACGACTGCGCGATCGCGTCGATCGAACATTCGGCGTTGCCGGCCGAGCCGAGCGGCGTACCGTCGTCGAAGTAGCCGCGCCGATACCACTCGCCGTCCCATCCCGCATCGGCGAGCGCGTCGCGCAACGCGTCGGCGCGCGTCAGCCAGCGCGCTGCCAGATCGCCCGCGCCGCGCGCCCTGGCGAGCGGCGCGAACGCCGTGAGCGTCGCATGCAGGAACCACCCGAGCCACACGCTTTCGCCCCGTCCGGCCTCGCCGACCCGGTTCATGCCGTCGTTCCAGTCGCCCGTGCCGATCAGCGGCAGGCCATGCTCGCCGACATGCGCGAGGCTGGACTCCAGCCCGCGCACGCAATGCTCGAACAGCGGCGCGCTCGTTTCCGAGATGCGCGGGACGAAGAATGCGTCCTGCTCGTCGGCGGCCAGCGGTCGCCCGTCGATGAACGGGATCGACGCATCGAGAATCGCCCGGTCGCCGCTGACGTCGACGTAGTGCGCGACCGCATGGGCGAGCCAGACGCGGTCGTCGGAGATCCGCGTGCGTACGCCGCTGCCGCTTTCCGGCAGCCACCAGTGCTGCATGTCGCCCTCCGGAAACTGGCGCGCCGCCGCCCGCAGCAGATGCTCGCGCGTCAGCGCCGGGCGGGCGGCCGCGAGCGCCATGCCGTCCTGCAGCTGATCGCGAAAACCGTACGCGCCGCTGGCCTGATAAAAGCCCGCACGCGCCCAGATCCGGCACGACAGCGTCTGGTACAGCAGCCAGCGGTTCAGCATCAGATCCATCGCGCGGTCCGGCGTCTCGACCTGGAGCGCGCCGAGCGTCTCGTCCCAGAACGCCGTCACGGCGGCGAATATCGCGTCGAGATCCGCCTGACGGTAATGCTCGATCAACTGTCGCGCCGCCGCCGCATCGGCGCCTTCGCCGAGCAGCAAGACGATTTCGACGACACCGCCGGGTTCGAGATCGACCGTGGTCTGCAACGCGGCACACGGGTCGAGCCCGGCGCCGACCCGGCCCGACAGCGGCGGCGCGCCGACGCTGCCCGGAAAACCGGCGGGATCGCTCAGCACGCCATTACGGCCGATGAACTCGCGCCGGTCCGCGCTCCAGGCGGTTTGCCGGCCGCATAGATCGGCGAACGCCACCCTGCCGCGATACGCCTGGCTCCAGTCGTTGCGGGCAAACAGCGCGCCGGTGGATGGATCGATCTCGCTCGCGGTGTGCGGCGCCGCAACGCTGCGCGACGCGCCCAGCGCCCACTCCGCATAGGTTGCGACGGACAGCCGGCGGGTCCGGTCGGACAGGTTGCGCAAGGTCAGGCGGGAAATCTTGACGGGATCGGCCAGCGGCACGAACTGCAGCAGTTCGACGGCGACCTCGGCGGCAGTATGCGCATACCGGCTGTAGCCCTGGCCATGGCTCGCCACGAACGGAGTCGCGCCCGGCGCGTCGTCGCCGATCGAGTTCGCCTGCGGCCCCCAGCGCATGCCGGTCTCGTCGTCGCGGACATAGAACACCTCGCTGGGCGGATCGGTAACAGGGTCGTTCGACCATGGCGTCAGCGGATGCTCGCGGCTGTTCGTGACCCAGGTATAGCCGCCCCCTTCCACCGAGCTCAGGAAGCCGCACGACGGGTTCGCGACGACGTTGACCCACGGCATCGGCGTGCATTGACCGGGCTGCAGGATCACGACGTATTCGCGGCCGCCGCGCGCGAAACCGCCGATGCCGTTGAAGTATTCGAGACCGGCGCCGGCCTGCGCACCCTTCGGCGGCAGTAACGCGGGCGGCGGCAGCGGCGGGCGCGCGGCATCCGAGCGGGCGGGCAGCGGTGAACCCGCGAGCCGTCGCAGCTGATCCACCAGCCGGCCGTTGCGCGCGGCGAGCACGGCGCGCGCGGCCGACGGAAACAGCGCGCGCGCCGCCGCCGCCATCAGGTCGTCGCGCAGCACGAAAATACTGCCGCGCCCGGCTTCTGCCGGCTGCTGCCGGGCCCGCACCAGCCCCTCGAGCGCCGCCTGCAAATCCTGCACATACGATGCCGCGCGCTCGTTGACGATGACCAGATCGACCTCGAGCCGCTTCATCCGCCAATACTCGTGCGCGCGGATCAGCTGCCGCACCATCGCGATGTGCTCGATGTCGTCGATCCGCACCAGCAGGATCGGCAGATCCCCCGATACGCCATGCGTCCATAGCGGCGACGCGCCCACGCCGCCCGCCGCCGACACCGCCGCCGCATGGCGCAGCAGTGCGGCGGAACCCGGCCGCATCGACGCGTCGCTGTAGAGCATGTATCCGGCCAGCTGCTGGAACAACGCGGCCTCGTCGAGGCTCACCGCGCTATGCCGCAGTTGCACCTGCGCCTGGGTCCACGCGAGCATCGCCGCACGCGCGAACGATTCGCCGTCGCGATGCTTGTCGACCAGGTCGAGCAGCTGCGCGCGCGAATCCGCGACGATGGTCCAGTAGACCACGCTCGCCTTCGCGCCCGGCTCGATGCGCAGCCGCCGCCGCAACGTGAACGCCGCGTCCAGCACCGCGCCTTCGGAAGCGCCCAGCGCGCGCCGTTCGGTCAGCGCAAGCGGCAGTCGAACGCCGCGCCCGCGCCCGATGAAGCGCAATCGATCGGTGTCGAATTCTTCCGCGCCGACGGTTTCGCCGGAAGTCACCGCCAGATGGGCGGCCCAGACCTCCGCCTCGTTCGGCGCGCGCTTGCGCCGCGTCGCCAGAATCGCGCCGGACGCCGGCACGTACTCGGTCTCGATGAACAGCTTCGAGAACGCGGGATGGGCGTGATCGGCCGCGGGCGGCGCGAGCACGATTTCCGCGTAGGACGTGAATTCGATCACGCGGGCCCGGGTGCCTGCATTGGCCACCGACACCCGCCGCACCTCCGCGTCGTCCTCGGCGGAGACCACCACCTCGAGCGACGTCGTCAAGGTGCCGTCGCGCCGCACGAACTCGGCGCGATCCTCGGTGAACGTCACTTCGTAGCTGTCCGGCACCACGCCGGTGGGTTGCCACGCGGCCGACCAGACGTCACCGCTGTCGACGTCGCGCAGATACAGATAGCTGCCCCAATCGTCGCGCGTCACGTCCTCCCGCCAGCGCGTGACCGCCAGATCGTCGCGGCGGCTGTAGCCGGAACCCGCGGCCGTGAGCATCACCGCGTAGCGGCCGTTGGACAGCAGATGCGTGACGGGCGCGGGATCGTCCGCCGACAGCAGGCGCCGCGCGACGCCGGCATCGATGCCATGCATCCTGCCGGCGGGGCTCGCATCGACCCGCGGGCGCCCTGCCGCGACCCGGCCCGGCACCCGCTCCTGCAACAGCAGCTCGGTGGCGCGGACGGCCGGCTCGCCGTGGAAGAACGCGCGAATGCGCCCGCCCAGCAGCGCATTGGCGATCGACACGATCGACATGCCCTGGTGATGCGCCATGAACGCCCGCACGATGGCCACCGGCATGCCTTCCGGCACGCGCGCGGGCGTGTAGTCGAGCGCTTCGTAGAAGCCGAAGCGCCCGCACGCGCCGGCCGCGCGCAGCCGCTCGAAGTTGCGCGCGGCGGCATCCGGCGCGACCATCGCCGCGAGCGCGGTCGCATAGGGTGCAACCACCAGGTTCTGGTCGAGATCGCGCTTGAGCCCCAACTCCGGCACGCCGAAGCTCGAATACTGATAGGTCAGCTCGATGTCGCGCGTGTTGTACGCCGATTCGGACATGCCCCACGGCAGACGCAGCCCGTCGCCATAGGCGATCTGCCGACGCACCACCAGGTGATTGGTACGCGCGAGCAGGCTGCTGTCCGGCGCGCGCATCACCAGCGACGGCATCAGGTATTCGAACATCGATCCCGACCACGAGATCAGCGCCGCGCCGTGCCCGATCGGCGTCGCCAGGCGGCCGAGCCGGAACCAGTGCCGCGCCGGGACATCGCCCTTCGCGATCGCGACGAAACTCGCCAGGCGAGCCTCCGACGCCAGCAGATCGTAGTTGCCCGGATCGAGCCGTCCGTCGGCCACCGCATAGCCGATCGACAGCAGATTCCGCACCGGGTCGAGCAGAAAGCCGAACTCCATCGCATAGGCCATCTGCAACGCGGTATCGGCCAGCGCATGAAGACGCTTGTTCAACACGTCCGCTTCGTCCGGCGTGCGCGTCGCGTCGCGACAATGCCCCTGCACCGCGTGCTCCAGCGCCTGCGCCCAGAACAGCACGTCGTCGACGTCGCCGCCCCGCACGCGACCGACGTCGTCCATCAGCGCACGCGCGACATCGGCGACCGTCGCGGCGAGGACCGTGATCGCCGGCCATTCCGGCGCGGCGCGGCCGTCCGGTGCGCCGTCGTCCCCGGCCGGCGCGGCGAGCGTCTCCTCCAGCTCGGTCGCGGCCCGCTCGAATTCGCCGTGCAAGGCCGTCCGGGCGTCGCCTTCCCGGCACACGGCGTTGCGCAACAGCTCGAGCGTATCGCCGATCCCTTCATACGCGGCCTGCCGCCCCACGCCGGCGGGCTGATTCGCCCATGCGCGGCAACCGTTGCCGAGCGCGATCAGGTGGCCGGCGAGATTGCCGCTGTCGACCGACGACACGTACCGCGGCTCGAGGGGCCGCAGGTCGCGCGTGTCGTACCAGTTATAGAAATGGCCGCGATAGCGCGACATCAGCCGCATCGTCGCAAGGGTCGCCTCCAGCCGCGACACCGCGTCCAGCGTGCCGAGCCAGCCGAACTCGCGGGCGCTGACGGCGGACAGCAGATACAGCCCGATATTGGTCGGCGAAGTCCGGTGCGCGACAACGGGCTTCGGGTCCTCCTGGAAATTGTCCAGCGGCAGCATCTGATCGTCGGCTGTCACGAAGGTCTCGAAATAACGCCAGGTCCGGCGCGCGTCGCGCCGCAGTCGGCGCGCATCGTGCGGGGCCACCGCCAGTTCGCCCGCAGGCCGCGGTGCGCGGCTCAGCCAGTAGGCGATCGCAGGCGCCGCAAGCCAGACCAGCGCGAACGGAACGGCCAGCCAGCCCGCATGACGATCGAAGCGCCAGCCCGCCGCCAGGCCGGCAGCCGCAGCCAGCAGCGCGAGCGTCACGCCGCCGCGCATCTGCCGATAGGTGAGCGCCAGGGTCCGCCGCTCGCGCGCCCCGGCTTCGGCCGCCGTGGTCCATTCGAGCAGGTGGCGACGGCTGATCCCCACGCGAAACAGCGTGCGCGCGATCGCGTCGCCCATCGACCACGCCTGCTGCGGCAGCATGACGATCGACAGGCCGAACCGCGTCAACGCGAACCGCAGCTCCGTCGACCATGCATAAAGCACGCTGCGCGTGGTCATCTTCACGTGCGTGCGCCGCCAGCGCGGCACCAGTCCGCTCAATACGGGCAACAGGAACGGCAGCGCGATCGTCATCAGCACGAACGCACTCCAGGCGAGCGACACGGGCAGCGGCAGCATCCATCCGGCCAGCAGCGCGACCAGCATGGCGGGCGCCGTGAGCGTGCGGCGCAGGTTGTCCAGCATCTTCCAGCGGCCGACCGCCGTCAGCCGTTCGCGACCGAAAATCAACCACGGCAGGAGCTGCCAGTCGCCGCGCGCCCATCGGTGCAGGCGTCCCGCCGCGACGTCGTAGCGGGACGGCGACGCTTCGACGACCTCGATATCCGACGCCAGCCCGGCCCGCGCGAAAATGCCTTCGAACAGATCGTGACTGAGCACCGTGTTCTCCGGCACGCGGCCGGCGAGCACCGCCTCGAACGCATCGACGTCGTAGATGCCCTTGCCCGCATACGAGCCTTCGTCGAACAGGTCCTGATAGACATCCGATACCGCCGACACGTAAGGATCGATGCCGTGCGCGCTCGACGACACGCGCTGGAACAGCGAGCCCTCGTCGCCGCTCGCGAGGGATGACGTGACGCGCGGCTGAAGGACGCCGTAGCCTTCGACGATGCGCCGGCTCGCCGGGTCGAATACCGGCCGGTTGAGCGGGTGCGCCATCTTGCCGACCAGGCGGCGCACGGTATCGCGCAGCAGCCGCGTATCGGCATCGAGCGTGATCACGTAGCGCACGTCCTGCGGCACGCGCGGCGGCCGGCCTTCCGGCGCGATGAACGTCGTGTCCTGCGCCCCGCGCAGCAACCGGTTCAGCTCGTGCAGCTTGCCGCGCTTGCGCTCCCAGCCCATCCAGCACCGTTCGCCGTCGTTCCACACGCGCTTGCGGTGCAGCAGCAGAAAACGCTCGCCTTCGCCCGGTGCCGCCGGATAGAGGCGATTCAACCGGTCGATGCCCGCCGCCGCGGAGGCCAGCAGCCCGTCGTCGCTGTCGGCGTGCGGAGTGGGCGCGTCCACCCAGTCGGAGAGCAATGCGAAGTACAGCGCGCCGTTGGGGCTCGCCAGATGATGAATTTCCAGTTGCTCGATCTGCTCGGCGAGCGCCGCTTCCGTCGTCAGCAGCACCGGCACGGCGACCAGGGTGCGCAGGTCCGGCGGGATGCCGTCGAGCAATGCGAGGCCGGGCAGGATCTTCGCGCCGACATCGCGCATCACGCTGCGATTGACGAGCGCGAGCGCGGCATCGAGCGCCGGCAGCAGGCCGGCGACGCCGAGCCAGATCAGCCAGTGGCCGGGCGGTTCGACGCGCGTGAGCCACGCCAGCATGCCCGCCAGCAGCAGCGCGGCGATCAGCCCGATACGGCCGAGATAACCGCCGAGACCGGCGCGGCGTGTCAGGCGCCGCAACCACAACGCAACGGGCGGCCGATAGCCGATCTCCGCTTCGAGCGCGGCGCGGCCGTCCGCCAGCAGGTAGTAACCGGGGTCGGTCTCGCGGCCCCGTACCGCGCCGGCGGCCGGCGCGCGGGCTGCCGCATCGGCGACGACGCGCCGGGCAATCTCGAGCTCGCTGACCGGCGCGCCGCGGGCAAGCGCTTCAACGGCGTCGCGATACAGGTTGCGCGTGGGGAAATCCATCTCCGCGAAGCCCGGGTGGCTGCGCAGCACCTGATCGACCAGGCTGATGCGTTCGAACAGATCGGTCCAGTCCACCTCCGAAATCAGCCGCATGCTGGTGATCACGTTGCGCACGGTCAGGCTGGCGGCACCCTGTTGATGGTTGACGGAGGCAACGATCTGGTCCGGCGTCGCGCCGCGCGCCGCCAGGTGCCGATGCAGCCACGCGAGTGCCGGCGCGACGGCCGGATCGGGATCATGCAGCCGCTGAATCAGCTGCACCGCGAACGCATCGTGCAATACGGCCTGCTCATAACGGGCGACGAGCGGCTCCGTCTCCACCCGCGCCTGCCCGCCTTCGCCGAGCAGGCGATCCGCGAGCGCATCAGCGTCGAGCCGCGCGCGCCGGTCGTCGATGATCTGATCCGCGAGCCGCCGCAGGTTTTCGATCAGCACGATCCGCAGCGTGATCGCCACCGCCCACAGTTCGCCGATCGTCAGCGGTTCCACGGCCTGGTAGGCAAGCATGAAACGGCATAGCGCATCGGGATCGAAACGACTGTCGGTATGCGCGACGAATGACCAGTTGATTCCGAACACGCGCGGATAACCGGCGAACGGGCCGTTGCTCAGTTTGGGCAGTTGCCGGTAATAGCGAGGGGAAAGATCGTCGCGGATCTGCCGCACCTGTTCCGCGACAAGATAGTAGTTGTCGAGCAGCCACTCCGCCGCGGGCGTGATTTCCTCACCGCGCGCGTCTGCGGCCACCGTGTTCCGGTAGGCCTTCAGCAGATGATCCGCGTTGTCCTTCAGCCGTGTGCCCAGCGAGGGGCCCGACGCAGCACCGGGCAACACCTTCTGCGCGCGAGCCAGGCTGCCCGCATGCTGCGCGAGTCGCTCGTCGCCGAAGAACTCCTCGCGAATCGGCCGGGCATTGCTCCACGGCGAGGTCCGGCGTCGCGAAACGCGCGCAACGTGAATCTTCAAGAGGCGTCCTCCCAGATGACCGCACCGCTCAGCCAGGCTTCACGCCGGCGCGCCGGGGCCGTCAAACCGCTTCCGACAACGATGTCGCGACGGGTTCGCCATGCAAGCCGCCGTGCGGCGCGGAGCAGTCGATGGCGTGCTCGCACGCCATCGACACGAACGCATCGCGTGTCGTATGCAGCGCGGCCGCCGTCCGATCGATGTCATGCACGATGTGCTTCGGCAGGCACAGCTCGATCCGCACGGAACTCGATGTCATCCGGGTCAGGTCGATATCGAAGAACCGCCAGATTCCGTCGCCGACATCGACCTCCGACGCCTGCAATACGGACATGTCCGTGGTCGGCGGCGGGACGAGACGCGCGGACCGGTCATAACGGGCCACGACCCGTTGCGCGGCGGCCGCCTGCAACTCGCCATACGAGTCGCCCTCCACGTCAACCTCGGGAAAATCCGGAAGCGCGCCGCGATAGCGGGGATTCCCGTGCCGCGTGATATAGATCGGATATTTCATGAACCGCTCCAGACAGAAGAATGCGACGAACGTCATCGTGCATCACGGCCGCCCGGTGAGTCGGTACGCTGAAGAACAGTCTTCGGGGCAGGTTTAGTGGTGACTTGCCCGTCGGGCACGCACCGGGTCGCCGGATGCCGCGCGATCCGCGCCTGGCAATTGCGACGCGCTCGATGCCGGTAGGGCGCCGTACGGACGATTTGCATGACGATCGAGCGCATTGCTCGCATCGGGCGCGTCCGCCTCCTCTGCTGCCGGCACGCCCGTGACGACCAGGGATGCGGTGCGCTTCATCGCACATGCGCCAGGTTGTTGCCATCGAAGCGGAGCGTCACCGTGAATCCCGTCACACTCGTTCGATCTGCCGCGTTCATCCTCGCGGCATTCGCCGTCGGCGCGTGGGGTTGCCTGTGCCTCGCGGCCCCACGCGTCATCGTCGCGGCCCTCGTCGCGGCCCTCGTCGCGCAGTCCGCTGCGGGTCGCCAATGTCCGGTATACGTTCGCAATCCTTCTGATTTGCAAGCTGCAGAGTGACTTGCCGGAACCCATCGCCGGGCGTATGGTTTATTTCTCTGTCGCCCTTTTTGGGGAGATATCGAAATGGCTGCCATGCAATCCGCGGCCACGCCCCTCTCCGACGAGGAAGCCCGGCGCCAGCTGCGCCGCGCCGTCATAGCCAGCACGATCGGCACCACGATCGAATGGTATGACTTTTTCCTCTACAGCACGGTCACCGGCCTGGTCTTCGCAAAGCTGTATTTCCCGCAATCCCATCCTCTCGTCGGCACGCTGCAGGCGTTTCTGATCTATGCCGTCGGCTTTGTCGCGCGGCCGGTCGGCGCGGCGATCTTCGGCCATTACGGCGACCGCATCGGACGCAAGGCCACACTGATCGTGACCCTGCTGCTGATGGGGCTCGCCACGTTCGCCGTGGCTTTCGTCCCGACCTACGCGACGATCGGCATCTGGGGCGCCGTTTTCCTCACGGTGCTGCGCTTCATCCAGGGCGTCGGCGTCGGCGGCGAATGGGGCGGCTCGGTCCTGATGTCGATGGAATGGGCGCGCACCAATGCACATCGCGGCTTCGTCGCGTCGTGGCCGCAGTTCGGCGTGCCGGCGGGATTGTTCCTCGCCAACCTAGCCGTGCTGGCCATGAGCTGGTTTTCCGGCAGCAGTTTCCTCGCGTGGGGCTGGCGCGTGCCGTTTTTCCTCAGCATCGTGCTGGTCGCGATCGGGCTCTATATCCGCCTGAATATTCTCGAAACGCCGATCTTCGCGAAGCTGCTGGCCGAGCGCCGGATCGAGAAGACGCCGATGCTCGAAGTGCTGCGCAAGCAGCCGAGGGATATCGTGCTGTCGGCGTTTGCGCGGATGGCCGAACAGGCGCCGTTCTATATCTTTACAGCGTTCGTGTTCACCTACGGGATCACGGCGCTGGGCGTCACGCGTGAACTGCTGCTGACGGCGGTTCTGGTTGCATCCGTGGTCGAATTCTTCACCATCCCGCTGTTCGGGCACGTGTCGGATCTGATCGGGCGGCGGCGGATGTACATGATCGGTGCGGCTGCCGTTGGTGTGTTCGGATTCCTCTACTTCGCAATGGTCGATAGCCGGAATCCGGTATGGATCTTCGCGGCCATCGTGCTGTCGCTGGTCCCGCATTCGATGATGTACGGGCCGCAGGCTGCGTTGATTGCCGAGTCGTTTACCGGGCGGTTGCGATACAGCGGTGCGTCGATGGGGTATCAGCTCGCTTCGGTCATCGCAGGCGGCCCGGCACCGCTGATCGCGACGGCGCTGTTTGCCTACTACCATTCGGGGTATGCGATCGCGGTGTACGTGCTGGTGTGTGCGGTGCTGAGCCTGGTCGCCGCATCGAAGCTCGGGGACTACACGAACAAGGATATTTCGCGGGAATACGACGAAGCGCGGGATCTGGGGGATCACGGACACGCGCCACCGCTGACTTGACGGGTTGGCCGGCGATCGCGCCATCGATGATGCATAGGGTGACGAGGCGGCTGCCGGCCCGCTTTCCGCACCCGGTCTCGATTCAGGACCATACGCGCGCGCGGAAAACGAGACGACTTCTTGATGGCGTGCAGTCGAACTCACGCCCGCTCAGCCGCGCCCCGCTCACTTCCTGCTATCCGCACGAACGGAGCCCAGCGCTTCGAGCAACGGCCGCAGCGCATCGAGTTCCGCGCCGAAGCCGGCCCAATCCCCCGCCTTCAGCCGCTCGAGCGCGCGGTCGTAATGGGCCAGCGCGTCGCGAGCGCGCGCGTCCGGCGCACCGCGGGCCGGTGCCGCCACCGGCCCCGGCCCCGTCTCCTTGAAGAGCGCTGCGAGCGCCTCGCTCAGGTTTTCCTCCATCACGACGCGATCACCATAGGCCGCGATCACCCGCTTCAGCTCGGGCAATTGGCCCGACGCCGCGCGCAGATAAAGCGGCGACACGTAGAGAATCGAATTCTCGATCGGCACGACCACGAGATGGCCGCGAATCACGCGTGAGCCCATCTGGTTCCACAGCGAGATCTGCTGCGAGATTTCCGTGCTCTGCTGGATGCGCGCCTCGATCTGGTACGGCCCGTAGATCAGCTTGTCCTTGGGGAACGCGTAGACGATCAGCTTGCCGTACCCGGGCGGATCGCAACGCGCGGCCAGCCACGCGATCATGTTCTCGCGCTGGCTCGGCACCATCGGCAGCATCAGCACGAAGCCGGCCTGCGCGTCGCCGGGCAGCCTCATGATCGTGTAGTACGGCGCCATCTGCGCGTTCGCGGCGTCGCCCCCGTCGATATCGCCCAGCGCGCGAGGAAACTGCCAGAGGTCCTCGCGGTTATAGAACACTTCCGGTGCATCCATGTGATAAGCGCGGTAGAGGTTCGCCTGGATCAGAAACAGATCCTCGGGGTAGCGGATATGCTGTCGAAGATCCGGCGGCATCGCGTCGAGCGGCTTGAACAGGCCGGGGAAGATGCGCGCGTAAGTCCGCACCAGCGGATCGGAAGGATCGCTGACGTAGAAGTCGACCGTGCCGTTGTACGCGTCGACCACCACCTTGACCGCGTTGCGGATGTAGTTGGCGCCGTCGCCGACACCGGGCGGCGCATACGGAAACCAGCGGCTGGTCGTATAGGCGTCCTGCATCCAGAACAGGCGTCCGCTGCTTGCCACCACATACGGGTCGTGGTCGAGCGCGAGAAACGGCGCAATCGTGCGTATCCGGTCCCGGATGTTGCGGTGAAACAGGATCCTGCTGTCGTTCGTGATGTAGTGCGTCAGCAGGATGTTGGGATCACCGAACTGCCATGCGAAGAGGCTGCGCCGCGCCGCGCCGCCGATCGCGACACCATCGCGCCCGCTGTAGGACGTGTAGACGTTGCTGTCGCCCTTCGGGTAGTCGAATTCGGGCACGCTGCCCTTCACGATCACATAACCCTGCCCGCCTTCGCCGAAGTAAATACGCGGTTCGCGGATCGCCGGTCCGCCGTCCGCGACAGGCGGAATGTCGCGCAGATACAGCGACGGCAGGCCTTCCGTCGATTTCTCGGTGACCGGCGACATCACGACGCCGTTGCCGTGGGTAAACAGCAGATGCAGGTTCACCCAGGTTCGGGCGTTCTCCGGCAGCATCGACTGCTCCAGCTCGCGCGCCGACAGCATGACCTGCCGGTAGCCGGAGTCGAGCCGGTAGCGATCGATATCCACGGCGAAGAACTTGTAGTAAGTCCTGATCTCCTGCAACTGCGCATAGGTATCCATCAGCGGCTGCACATCCCACAGGCGGATGTTGTCGACGGTCGCGCGATTGGCCTGCAGCGACGCGAGATTCAGGCCCTGCCCGGCCGCGAACGGCTTGACCTCGATCTGCGCGAGACCGTAAGCCTGTCTCGTCAACGCGATGTTGTGCTGGATATAGGGCGTCTCGAGCTGCAGCTCGCTCGGCTTGACGTAGAAGCGCTGGAACAGCGCGGGATAGACGATGCCCAGCGCAAACGAAGTGCCGAACACCAGCAGCACCGCGGCGGCCGGCAGCCGATAGCCGGGCCGGCGCAGGTTGACCAGCATCGCAACGGCCGACGCAATGGCGAGGCCGACGAGCAGCCACAGCACCGGCAGCATCACGTGGACGTCCGTATAGCCGGCGCCGACCACGACACCGTTGTTGTCGTAGAGCAGCAGAAAGCGTTCGAGCCACCAGGACCAGGCTTTCAGCAGGAAGAACAGCGCCAGCAGCGCCGAACCGTGAACGGCGGCAGCCGACGAAAGCCCCTTCGGCGGGCGCAACATGATGTCGCCGCGCAGCCAGTAGACGCTGCCTGCGACGATCGCGCAGCAGGCGACCACTTGCAGCAGCAGGTTCTTCAGTACGATCCAGACGGGCAGCGCGAACAGATAGAAACCGATGTCCTTGCCGAAGATCGGATCGCGCGCGCCGAACGGCACCCGATGCAGAAAGCGCAGCGCAACATCCCAGCTCGACATCGCACCGGCGGCGATCGCAAGCCCGAGGAAGACGGCACCCGCGGCGATGACCGCGCGCCATGGAACGCGCGATGCGACCTCCGCTGCGAGCGCCCGAAGGACATCCTCCGCACGCGTCGACGAAGCTTCCTCTACCTGCCAGACATCGACGGGCCTTGCAAAACGATGCGCGAGCAGCCCCGACGCGCCGATCGCGGCCGCCGACACGGCGAGCACCGCGACGAACAGCAGCACCCTCGCGGACAGGATCGTCCAGAAGACGCCGGCATAGCCGATCGACGAGAACCAAAGCCAGTCGACCAGGATACCGGTGATGCGCCCGATGACGATCAGGCAGGCGACGACGGCCGCAGCCGCGATCCCATAGCGCCCCAGGCGCGAGACGGACGTTGCTTGCGAGCGCATCGAGGCTCCTTTGCCGGGCCGTCATGCGAGGCCGGCTGCGGCCGGATCGGGGTATGCCGCCGATCCGTCGGTCGGGATCGCGGCCGGCCGCATGTCTGAATGCTACGCTCGTTGCCGGCACGTCGCCATCCGACGGCACGCGCGACGTCACTTGCGGGCGATCGATCGCAGTGCACTGCAGCAAATCCGATCGCGTCTCACTCGCGGGACGCGATGTGAAGCCGGGTGAGCACACGGTCAACGGGGCATTTGCACGCCATCCGGGTCACGCTCACAATGAGCGTTCGGGCGGCTTGCCGCGCCGGAACGGACGGAGGGCGAAATGGGCGATCCCTATGATCTTCAGCGCTTTGTCGACGCACAGGATTCGGTGTATGCGCAGGTATGCGACGAGCTGAAGAACGGACACAAGCGAAGCCACTGGATGTGGTTCGTGTTTCCGCAGATCGAAGGGCTTGGCAACAGCGCGATGGCGCAACGGTATGCGATCTCGACACTGGCCGAAGCCGTCGCGTATCTTCAGCATCCGCTGCTCGGCGAAAGGCTGCGGGAATGCACACGGCTGGTCAATCACGTCGAAGGCAGTTCGATCCAGACGATTTTCGGGTATCCGGACTACCTGAAATTCCGGTCGTCGGTCACGTTGTTCGCGCATGCGACTGCCGACAACGCGGTGTTCGTGGAGGCGCTCGAGAAATATTTCGGTGGTGAGGCCGATCACGATACGCTCGCGCGAATCTAGGCGGGGGCGGCGCGAATAAACCGCCAGGCCTCGGGCCAGGGATGTCCCCTGGGGTGCCGGGCATCGCATGCATTGCCCGGCACCACCGATCGCGCTATGCCGCGCGAACTACATCAGAACTGATACCCCGCGCCAACCACCGCGCCGAAATCCGACCGGCTGTTGCCCGTCACCGACGCCTTGACGACCCAGCGGTTGCTCTCCGTCACGTACGAGTAGCCGGCGGCAAACCCCTGCTGGCCATGATAGTTCGCGGTCGCCGCCGACACCATCGAGCGCCCCGCACCCGTCGGCTGCGGCAGGCCGGCCACCGCCATCGCCGACGCGACGCCGCCGTACATGTCCTTCTTCAGGTCGTTGAACGAGTTGTACACCTGCCCGATGCGCTGGTCGGTGTAGCTCTTCGCCTGCGTCGAAGCGGCCGTGAGGTTGTCGTTCAGCTGCTGCACGTTCACCGCGTCGGTCGGCGCCGTTCCGGCCGCGACGTTCGTGATCTGGCGCTCGCTGCCCTTCGCGCCGACCGAGAACGAATTGTCGCGATCAGCGACGGAGCCCTGGCCGACCGCCACCGCGTTCTTGCCGGTCGCGGTCGCCGTCGACCCGATCGAACCCGCATCGGCACGCGCGATCCACGTCGTGTTCGCATCGGTCGCCGCCGCGCGGATCTTGTCGTTGGCCGCCACGCTCTTCATCGCGTTGTTGAACTGGCCGACGTTGACCGCATCGTTGTCGTTCACGCCCGCCGCGACACCGGTCAGCGTGCGGTCGCCCGCCGAGCCGGAGAAATTCACGCTGGTGCCGCCCGTGTCTTTCCCGACCGTGATCGCGCCGTTCGGGTCCTGCTGCTGCACGAGGCCGGCCTTGCCGTTCGCGATGTTGGTCACGCTGCCCTGCAGGTTCGAGATGTCGGTCGTGTTCTTCGACACCTGCTGGTTGGTCGCGTAGAGCTGCGAGCCGTTCACCGCATCCGTGCTGGTGGCACTGAGCGTGCCTGCCTGCACGTTCGTGATGCGCGTGCCGCCGGCGCCGCCGAGCGTGATCGTGCTCTTCGAGCTGTCGTCGTACTGCACCGCGAGCGCGCCGAGCTGGTTGAGATTCGACTGCACGTCCTTCAGTTGCTTCACGTTCACCGCGTCGGTGTCACTGGTGCCCGCCGCGACGTTCTTGAGCACGACGGCCGAGTTCGTGTCGCCGCCGACGAGCGAAACCGAATTCAGCCGGTTGCCGTTCGCGTCGACATCGTATTTGACGACGTTCTTCACCGCCTCGCCGGCTTGACTGGACACCTGCGTGATCTGCTGTTCGAGAGCGGATTTCACGCCCGACAGCTGGCCGCCATTCACCGCGTCCGTGCTGCCCGCGGCGACGTTGCCGTCGGCCACGTTCGTCAGCTTCGTCGGGGCACCGGCGCGCGCCGCGCTGTAGGCGCCGAGTTGCGGGTCGAACTGCAGCGCGTCCTGTTGCAGCCCGGCGATCGCGGCCGTATTGCCGGCGATGTTCGTTTCGGCATTGCCGAGGCGCGTTTCGTGATTCTCGAGCGTCGTCGTGTTGCTGCCGACGCGGCCGTCGAGGTTCGTCAGCGCGTCGCCGACGTTGTTGAACGAGCCGCCACCGACCTTATAAGCCGGCGCGCCGATCGAACCGTCCGGATTCGCCGTTGCGCCGCCGCCGAGCGCGGCCGCAGTGCCGTCGATCGAGCGACGCAATTGCGCGCCGTTCACCGCGTCCGTGCTGCCGGACGCCACGTTGCCTTCCGCGACGTTGGTCACGCGCACCGGGCTGCCGCCGTTGCCCGCGCCGAGCGAAACCTGCTGCTTGCTCGCATCGTCGTACTTCACGGCCAGCGCATCGAGCTGGCTCGTGCCGTCGTGAATCGCTGCGGTCAACTGATCGACGTTGACCGCGTCCGTTCCGTTCTTGCCGGCCGCGACGTTGCTGATGAGTTGCGGGCCGTTGCCGCCGTGGCTCGCATCGTACGCGCCGAGGCTCGCGTTCCACTGGAGCGCATCCTGCTGAAGCGCGGCGATGTTGCCCGTATTCGTCGTCACCTGGTTGCCGACGGTCGTGATCGACTGATTGAGCGTGTCGGTCGCCTTGCCGAGCTGGCCGACGTTCACCGCGTCGCCCGCGGCAATGCCGTCCGCGACGTTGTGCAGGCCGACCGGTGCCTGCGCGCCCTTCCCGCCGAGCGTGACGCCGCCGTGCGCGTCGTCGTCATACTGCACCGCGTTCTTCGTCGCAGCGCCGATCTGGCTGGTGATCGACGTGCTCAGGTTGCCGAGCGTCGTGCTGAGGTTGCTCGTCACGCTCGTGCTGAGCGATGCGAGGCCGCCGTTCAGTTGCCCGACGTTGACGGCGTCGTGCACGTCCTTGCCGTCCGCGACGTTGTGCAGCGTGGTGCCGTTGGTGCCGGCGAACGTCACCGAATCGAACCCGCTCGCGCCGTCGTACTTCACGTTGCGCGTATCGGCCGCCTGCAGGTTGCCGATGTTCGAGGCGGTCGTGCTCAACGACGTGTTGATGCCGGAGACGCTGTTCTGCAGGTTTGCGATGTTCGAAGCCGCCGTCGAAATGGACGTTTGCAGCGGCGCGACGCTGCCCTTCAACTGGCCGACGTTCACCGCGTCGGTATCGGCCACGCCGGCCGCGACGCCGCCGATCGTGGTGCCGTTGCTGCCGTCGAGCGCGATCGCCGCATGCGAATCGTCCGTGTATTTCACGACGTTCTGCGTTGCCGACACGATGCTCGTGCTGAGGCTGTTGCCCACGTTGGTCACACGCTGGTCGACGTTCGTGATCGAAGTCGACAACGAATTGCCGACCGACGTCACGCGTGCGTCGACGTTGCCGATGCCCGTGCTGAGCGTGCTGTTCACGTTCTTCAACTGCTGGACGTTGACGGCATCCGTATCGGCCGCGCCCGCCGCGACGTTCTTCAGCTGGCGTTCGTTGCCGAGCGCGCCGAACGACACCGCGCCGCCGACCGGCGCTGCCGTGCCGCCGAATACCGGCGTGCCGCCGTTGTTCGCACCGACGCTGCCCGAGCCGATCGCAACCTGATTGTTGTCGTTCGTCTGTGCGCCCGCGCCGATCGCCACGGATTGCGTGCCGCCGGCGCGCGTCTGCGTCGCAGCGTCGTACGCGGCGCCGTTCGATACGCCGTCGCTCGACGTCGGGTTCGCGCCACCGATCGCAATCGAGCGATCGCCGCTCGCCAGCGCCGAGTGGCCGAGCGCGATCGAGCTCGTGCCGTGCGCATCGGCGACGTTGCCGAGCGCCATCGAGAAATCGCCGACAGCGGCCGACTGGCGGCCGACCGCGAGCGACGTATTGCCCTGCGCGACCGCCACCGTGCCGATCGCCGTGGCCGAGTTCGCCAGCGCCTGCGAGCCGACACCGATCGCAATCGCGCCGCCGCTGCTGGTGCCACCCTTGCTGCTCGCATTCGACTGATCGCCGATCGCGATACCGCTGGTGCCGGCCCTGGCATTCGTTCCCTGCGTCACGTTCGAGGTGCTCACCGCCACGTAGCTTCCGCTCTTCGTTGCCACGCAGAGCGGGTTCGTCCCGTCGATGCACTGGCCGTTCAGCGCGTTGTCCGGGTTGCCGCGGTCGACGAAATTGTCCGCGTGCGCGACCCCCGCGATCAGGACACCTGCGCCCGTGAACATGGCGGCGACAAGCGCCGAAATCTGATTCATCTTCATGCTGGTCTGCTCCGTTTTGTAACGTCTGGTTTGAATACGGACTACTTACTTTTATTGACAGCTTCGACTTCGACTGCGATTGCGACTTCAGTGCGGAACCCGTTCGCGATGTCCGGCCTGGCCGTGTCGAACGCGACACGCACCGACCGCGCAAATCGACAGGGCGTCCGATAGCCCGGGCACGCCGTCTCTTCCGGCCCGTTCCGTTAAATCGTTACCTGCATTAGGAATACGTATTGTTATTTATGGACGAGTTCGCCCCCGACCGAATCCGGAGATTCAACCCGTCTTTATAACTACCCTGAATCCGACGTCGCGCCGACCGCGACCAACCCCGTCTCTTTTACTTCATCTCCGGCAACCGGATTTCCGTTTCGATGCTCAGGACATTCGCTCAGACATGCATCAACTGATGCTTCGGACTCGAATCGCGCAACGTCCGGCGCGGTTCGCGGAGCCTTCGGTTGTTCTGTGCCATCCGGCGCTCAAAGTTCGGACGAATTATGAGACACGATCGATGATTATCAAAGGCGACATTGTTTATAGATTGCAAAATCCAATATATTCAATGTGTTACTTGAAATATTGCCGTCTCGCAAACGATTGCGCATCGCCGAGATTAATCGAAATGTTTTTTGAGGCAGATAAATGCTTTGCCGAAGCGGATTTGAATTAAATGCAATCTAACGACTCGCGACCGGAGAGTCGGTGCGACCGAGCCATTGTGTGCCGGACATACATGGAATCCGCCGGTTTTGACGAACATCAAAGCGGCAACACTGCAGGCGAAAACCGCGGCACATCCTGAAAATGCGTAAAAAGACTTGGCACGAATATCGACAAGCCATCTGGCGTGATTTGAAATATGCTCCTACAATTCCGCTCGCATCGATACCGGTAGCCGCGCCCATTCGCGACGCGACCACGGCAATCATCCGCGCCTTTACCGGCTCAGCGATCAAAACAACGAACGCCGGGTATTGCGCCGAGCGATTGCCTGCCGCGTAGTCCGGCCCAATCCGATTGTCGATGCGAGCGGGCGATGCGTTTGCGCGTCGTCATAGAGCGGCTTCCGAGATTCCCCGCACCGGGCAGGCCACCCGCGGGATCACAGCCAGCCGCCTTTCCAGAACAGGTGCACGATGCCTCCATCGATCTCCGCATTGAGCGACGCCCATATCCTGATCGTCGACGATCACCCCGACCAGCTGCGTTTGCTGATCGACATCCTGCGCAGCACCGGCTGCCGTATCAGCATCGCATCCGACGGAGTGCAGGCGTGCGAGCGCGCGCAGGCGCTGATACCCGACCTGATCCTGATGGATGTCCGCATGCCGCGCATGGACGGTTTTACCGCGTGCCGGCTACTGGCCGCAGATCCGCTGACGAGCGCGATTCCGGTCGTCTTCCTGACCGCGGCCGGCGAATTGCACGAACGCCTCGAGGGGCTGGAAATCGGCGGCGTCGACTACGTGGTCAAGCCGTTCGAGCCGGCCGAAGTGCTTGCACGGATTCGCGTGCAGCTCGCGCGGACAAAGCGCGAACGGCCGTCGGACACGGAAAGCCAGTTCGCGGCCGGCCAGGACGACGACATCATCGTGCGCGCGGCCATTCGCCACCTGTCGCGTACATTGAACGATCCGCCGACGGTCGAGCAACTGGCGCGCGCGGTCGGCACACATGAAAAGCGGCTGTCGCGCGCGTTTCGCGACAATCTCGGCCAGACGGTGTTCGAGTATCTGCGGCACGAGCGGCTGCGGATCGCGCAGGATCTGCTGGATTCGACGTCGCTCAGCATCGCCAGCATCGCGAAGGAAATCGGCTTTTCCACGCCGGCGAACTTCGCGACCGCGTTCCGCGAACGTTTCGGCATCACGCCGACCGAATGGCGGCGCCAGCGCCACGCGGGCCGGCGCGCCGCGGCCCGCGATCCGCAACGCGGCGCGTAGGCCGGCGCGGTGCGAGCGCGATTACCAGTTGTATTTCGCGCTGGCCAGCACGGTCCGCTCGTTGCCGAACACGCACAGCGTGTACGACGTGCAGCCGCTGACGTAACGCCGGTCGAACAGGTTCGCGACGTTCAGCGCGAACCGCCAGTGGCGCATCTCGTAGTGCATCGCGAGGTCGTACAGCGTCGTGCTCGGCACCGTCAGCGAGTTGTCGGGTGCGCCGGCCGATGCACTCTGGTAGCGCACGCCGGCGCCGATCCCGAGGCCAGCCAGCGCGCCCGTATGCCAGGTCCAGTCGGCCCACATCGACGCCATCTGCCGCGGCAGCGGCACGGACACCGGCCAGTTGTTCAGCGACGCGTCGTTCGCCTGCACGTTCTTGACGTCCTGATACATATACGACGCGACCACCGACAGCTCGCGGGTCAGCTTGCCGACCGCACTCAGCTCGATGCCGCGCGAGCGCACCTTGCCGGTCTGCACCGATGTCGTGCCGGTGGGGTCGAGATTCGCCGGCGCCGGCGTCACGACGTTGGTCTGGTCGATCTGGTAGACGGCCGCGTTCAGCATCAGGTTCTGGCCGGCCGGTTGCCAGCGCAGCCCGGCCTCCGTCTGCGTGCCGCGCGTCGGCTTCGGCAAGCCGCCGCCGGCCATCCGCACGCCGATGACCGGATCGAACGACGTCGAATAACCCACATACGGCGACAACCCCGCATCGCCCCGATAGGTGAGCCCGATGCGCCCGGAGAATGCACTGACGTCCTGCCGCGACTGCGTGCCGGCCGTCTGCGACTGCGTGCCGGCCGCCCGGTCGTCGAACCGCGCATTCACGCGATCCTCGCGGCCGCCGAGCGTCAGCGTCCAGCGCTGCCAGCGGATCTGGTCCTGCGCGTACACGCCGACCGCGTTCATCGCCGTGTACTGGTCGACGTGGCCGAGCGACGTCGGGCCGGAGAAGATCGCGGCCGTCACGGGCCGATAGACCGGGTGGTACAGGTTCAGCGACGGCGCCAGCGCGAGCCACACGCTGTTGGTCGTCGTCTGCCGGTCGAACTGCAGGCCGAACAGCAGCGTGTGTTCGAGCGGCCCCGTGCCGAAGCGCGCCTGCGCACGGTTGTCGATATCGAGCCGGCTGTAGTTGAGCTGGAACAGCCCCGCGAAACGCATCAGGTTGGTCGTGCTGCGGGGAGCCAGGCCGATGCCGAACACCGTCGCGTCGTCGAGCGACAGGTGCGACCAGCGCACATCCTGGTGCAGCGTCCAGATCGCATTCACGCGATGCTCCAGCGCGTAGCCGAGCGACCATTGCTTCTTCCGGTAATCGTTGAACGCAGGGTCGCCCATGTAGATGTCCTGCGACAGGCGACCGTTCGGGTTCGGCAGCACCGTGCCCGACGCGGGAAGGAAGTTGGACGAGATGTCGCCGCTGTCCTGCAGGAACGATGCGGAGAACGTCAGCGACGTATCGGCGTTCGGCCGCCATCGGAACGACGGCGCCAGCGCGACGCGCCGGTCGCCGTTCGGGCCGGTCACCGCATTGCCGTCGCGCGCAACGCCGACGAAGCGATACGCATACCGGCCGTCCGGGTCGAGCCGGTCGCCGACGTCGAGCATGAACTGCTTGCGCGCATTGTTGCCGATCTGCACGCCGGCTTCGCGCACGCGCTCGCCGTCGGCGAGTTTCGTGTGCGCGTCGACGATCGCGCCGGGCTCGCCCGCGCCGTACAGCACCGACGTCGGCCCGCGCAGCACCGCGATCGAGTCGATCGTGTACGGGTCGACGCGCCAGTTCGCGATCACGGCCGTATTCGGCGCAGGCACGCCGTCGACGTACAGCGATGGCGTGAAGCCGCGCAGCGCCGCATACCAGTCGGTCCGGCTGTCGGCGCCGAACGTCGCGAAACCCGGCACGTAGCGCAGCGCCTGGTTCAGGTCGGCCGCGCCGGTCATCTCGATCTGTTGCGCGGTCACGATGTTGGTCGTCTGCGGGATCTCTGCCACCGGCGTGTCGGTCTTCGTGCCGGCGGTGGTGCGCAGCCCGACGAGCCCGACGGACGATCCGCCGGCCGCTCCTTTCACGTCGATCGGCGGCAGCACGGCCGCCGCCGTACCGGCCTGCAGCGGCGCCGCTGCGTCCGACGCCTGCGCGTGTGCGCTGCTCGCCGCCGCGACGCACAACGCTCCCCCGGCAGCGATCGCCCATGCGCGTCGCACCGCCCCTGTCTCCGTCAACATCGTGTCAATACTCCGTCGTGCTGTCTTGGCTCGTTCGGCCCCGGCGACGAGCGGTGCGTCGCCGGCGGCCGTCCTGTGTTGCCGTGCTTGTGATGTCGGTCGCGCACGAGTCGGCATGCACCGGCCTGCACTGGCCAATGGTGCCGTTCGCGAGCGCAGCGATCATACCGGTCGAACGTGGCGCGGTCTTTAAAAAAACCGAGCGGGCGTTTGAAAGTGCGCAATTCTTCAAGTCACGCCGTCGCCGATCGCGGCATGACGTCATGCGAAGCCGTACATCGCGAACGTTCCGGGCAGATCGAAAATGCGCATCGAAACCGATCCGCCGCCACGCGCCGGCACCTGGAATGCCGCACAGCCGAAAGCGTAACGGGCCCGTTCGACGGAGAACACGCCGAACACGCGGCGGGGCGCGCCACGCCATCGCCGGCGTAGCGCATGCCGGACGGATCAGATCGGCGAAGTCGGCGCGACGGATTTCAGCGTCGTGGACGCGGTGCTGCAGTCGTACGGCGTGGACGTGCCCGGCGTGCCCGTGACCGTCACGTCGTTCGCGCTCGACGTGACGATCGAGCCGGAGAAGCTCACCGCGCCCGGCCCGAACGTGTAGTGCGTTGCGGCGTCCTTCTCGAACGTCGGCTGCGTGCCGTCGAACACGACGTTGCTCAGCGCGATGCCGAGCGGAAAGTGCTGCCCGTTCGCTTCATAGCCGGAGAACGTGATCTTTCCGCAGCCGAATTTCGCGCTGCCGACGTCGTGAAAGTCCTGGACCGCGATGTTCGTGAAATCCGGATACAGCGTGCCGGTCGATGTGCTGTAGAACGGATCGAACACGAGCGCCCGCGCGACGTTCCTCATGCAGACCTGCGCGAAACGCACGTTGCTCACCAGGCCGCCGCGCGACGAATCGGATTTGATTCGCAGGCCGTTGCCGTTCGGGCTGTCGAACCCGTCCATCGTCAGGTCGCGCACGCCGGCCAGCGCTGCAAGTGAAGCCATCCTTACCGCGCGTCGCGCGAATCGATCGTCAAGGACCGCGATCCTGCTCGTCATCGTGTTGTTCTCCGGTTCTTTTCATACGTCGAGCGACGCCGGCGTTGCTGCGTCGGCATGAAGTCGTGCCGGCCCGCGAACCGGCCTGCGATGCGCAAACATCACATGTTGTCTGTTGTATGACAACTTTAAAAATAACGGACTGGCATCGATCAGCATACGTGCGGCGTCTCCCGCTCGCGGAGCCGGCGACGATAATATCTAGCAAACGTATCAATCACCATGTATTTCGATTTTGTTAGCATGTTAATCAACCGGTTTGCAGCAATCACCATCCGATCGACGAGTTGTTTCGTGACAACTTTTTATTCCGAAACGATGACGCGTCCGCTACACTCCGCGTCGTTATGCGATGACTGATTTCAACTGCGCTCAAGAGGACGCTCGACGGTCGGTCGCCCCGCTCGCCCGCGGTGCGGGTACTCGCGAGCGGGTCTCGTCAAGGAACGACGCAACCATGAACGACATGCAATTTCGGTCCGGATCCGGCGCAGGCATCTCCCGGCGCACCTTCCTTTACAGCGTCGGTGCGCTCGCGCTGTCGGCATGCGGCGGCACGGACGCGAGCGGGAGCGTCACCGGCGTTGCAGCTGCCGCGGCGGGCAACCGTGCGCTCGCACGCGTTGCGACGGGTACCGCGACCGTCGTGACACGTGAAGCGTTCGCGCATCCGGGATTGCTGCACACGCAGGCCGATTTCGACCGAATGGCGCACCAGGTATCGACCGCCGTGTCGCCCTGGTTCGACGGCTGGAACCGGCTGGTCACGAACGGTCATGCGCAGTTGTCGTGGTCGCCGCGACCGCAGGCCGTCGTGACGCGCGGCGGCACCGGCGCGCAAAACTACCCGGTGCTGTACAAGGACATCGCAGCCGCCTATGCGTGCGCGCTGCGCTGGAAGATCTCGGGCGATGCCGCCTATGCGGACAAGGCCGTGCAGATCATGAACGCGTGGTCGTCGACGCTGCAAAACCTCGCCGGGGACTCGAACGTCGATCTCGCAGCCGGCATCTACGGCTACGAATTCGCCAACGCCGGCGAAATCATGCGCACCTATCCCGGCTGGGCGGCGGCCGACTTCGCCGCGTTCCGGGCGATGATGGCCGACAAGTTCTACCCGATCAACGCGGACTTCCTGAATCGCCACAACAACACGGACATCACGCACTACTGGGCCAACTGGGATCTGTGCAACCTCGCATCGATCATGGCGATCGGCGTGCTGTGCGACGATCACGCGAAGTTCGACGAGGCCGTCAACTACTTCATCGACGGGCCCGGCAACGGTGCGATCGCGCAGGCCGTCTACTACGTGCACCCCGGCCATCTGGGCCAATGGCAGGAATCTGGCCGCGACCAGGGGCACAACACGCTCGGCATCGCGCTGGGCGGCGCGATCTGCGAAATGGCGTGGAACCAGGGCTTCGACCTGTACGGTCACGACAACAACCGGTTCCTCGCGGGCGCGGAGTATGTCGCGAAGGCGAATCTCGTGCGGCCCGACGGCACGTTCCTGCCGGTGCCGTATGCGTCGTATTCGAACGTCGACGTGACCCAGACGCAATTCTCGACCGCCGGCCAGGGCACGATCCGCCCGTGCTGGGCACTCGTCTACAACCATTACGTGAACCGCAAGGGGCTGTCGGCGCCGTGGTCGACGAAGTTCGCGCTCGCGATCCAGCCCGAAGGCGGCGGCGGCAATTACGGCGAAGCGAGCGGCGGCTACGATCAGCTCGGCTACGGCACGCTCGCATGCACGCGCGATCCCGTCGCGCCCGCCGCCGCGCCGAGCGGGCTGACCGCATGGCCAAGCGCCGAACGGGTCGTGCTGTCGTGGTGGGGTGTCGCGAACGCGGCAAGCTACAACGTGAAACGCGCAGCCGCGTCGGGCGGCCCCTACACGACCGTCGCAAGCGGCATCGCCGATCCGCTGACGTACACGGACAGCCCGGCGGCGGGCACCTGGTTCTACGTGATCAGCGGACAGGCCGCGTCGGGCGAAACCGCGAATTCGGCGGAAGTCGCCGCGTCGACGGCACTGCAACTGCATACGCTGCTGACGTTCGACGAGACGGGCGGCACGGCCGCCGCGGACGCGTCCGGCAACGGTCATCCGGGCACGCTCGCCGGCGGCGTTTCGCGCGGGCCCGGAAAAACCGGCAACGCCGTGTCGCTCGACGGTTCGACCGGCTACGTTGCGCTGCCGAACGACATCGTCGCCGACGTGTCGGATTTCACGATCGCGGCCTGGGTGAACTGGAACGGCGGACAGACGTGGGCGCGCCTCTTCGATTTCGGTTCGGGCACCGGACGCTATCTGTTCGTCACGCCGAGGAGCCATGGCGGGACGATGCGCTTTGCGATCACGACCAACGGCGGACATGGCGAACGCGCGATCGACGGCAACGCCGCGCTGCCGGCCGGGCAATGGGCGCACGTGGCCGTCACGCTGGCGGCAACGACCGCGACGCTCTATCTGAACGGCAACGCGATCGGCACGGCGGGCGACGTCATCTTCGCGCCATGGCGCATCGGGCGCACCGCGCAGAACTGGATCGGACGTTCGCAGTATCCGGGCGATCCGTTCTTCAGCGGCTCGATCGACGAGTTCCGCATCTATCGCGGCGCGATGTCGGCCGATCAGGTGAAGGCGCTCGCGCAGCGGGCGTGATGCGCGCCAAGCGACGCTGTCGACGAATGCTGCAGGTCAGGTAGAACGGCCGCAGGCCGGGCTGCGGCAACGCAAGCGTGTCCGGCGCCGAGGGCCCCGCGTCGGCTCGCTGATTTTCATGCACATCTCCGGCAATCGAGGATCCGTCATTCATCCTGGCGCCGCGACGCGCGCCGATGGCCCGTTTCCCTATGGGCCGAGGCGGCATCGTCCGGATTCCTGACGTACGTCAAGTGCATGTTTCGCGCGCGTGGCATGACGCCCCGGGAATGCGCACCCTTTCGTGCGTTGCGAGATAGTAGGCAACGCATGCGTTCTTTGCGTGTGCGGCGGCGGGTGCGCTACGCTCGCCCTTCCCGCACGACGCTGCCCGACCGGCCGGGGGCCGCGCATGGTGACGCTCGCGGAAGTCGCGCGACGCGCGAACGTGACCGCGGCGACGGTTTCGAACGTGTTACGGAATCCTAAGAAAGTGAAGCCGGCGACCGTCGAACGCGTGATGGCGGCGATTCGCGAACTCGGCTATCGACCGAATCTCACCGCGCGTGCGCTCGCCGAAGGCCGCACGTCGACGCTCGCGCTGATGCTGTCGAACATCACGAACCCGTTCTATCCGGAGTTCGTGCTCGCCGCCGAGCGCGAGGCGCGCAAGCGCGGCCATTATCTGCTGGCGTCCGACACCGACGACCCGGCGATCACGCGCAACTACCTCGAGCGGATCGCCGGCACGCTTGCGGCCGGCGCGATCGTGATGAACACCGACCTCGCCGAGGCCGAACTTGCCGACATCGCGCGCCATGGCGCGGCGATCGTGCTGTGCATGTGGGAGCATGTGCACGCGTCGCGCACGCTGCCCTGCGTGACCGTCGATTTCGCGGCGGCGGGCGCGCTTGCTGCCGCGCACCTGTCCGGGCTGCGGCATCGCGCATTCGGCGCACTCGTCGGCAAGGGTTCGGGCGGCCCGCAGTCGATGCGGCTGCGCGGCTTCGCCGACGAACTCGCGGCTCGCGGCCATGCGCCGGACGCGGTGACGACCGTGTCCGCACACGATTCGATCGAGGGCGGCTACGAGGCGGCCGCCGCGCTGCTGCGCACGAAGCCCGGCGTCACCGCGCTGTTCGCGACCAACGACCTGATGGCGATCGGCGCAATGCAGGCAGCGGCCGATCTTGGCCGGCGCGTGCCGGCCGACCTTTCGATCGTCGGCATGACCGATATCCAGCTCGCCCACCAGTTCCGCCCCGTGCTGACGACGGTCCGATTCCCGACGTCATTGATCGCCGCACGCGCGATCGCGCTGACACTCGACATGATCGACGGCATCGAGCCAGCCGCCGCCGTGCATACGATCGGTACGCCGGAGCTCGTCGTGCGCGAGTCGACCACCACGGCACCGGCCCGATGATCGACGGACGGGCGCGCCGAATGCGAGCCCGTCATTTCTTCCATCACCCCCGCACCCGCCGCAACCTGAGCGTCGCCGACGGCGACTCTCCGAACGCCCGCTTGTATTCGATCGCAAAGCGCCCGAGGTGCGCGAATCCCCATTTCAGCGCGACGTCGGTGACCGACGCGAGCCCCGGCGTATCGTCGGCCAGCAGTTCCTCGCGCACATGTTGCAGCCGCAACTGCCGCACGAAGCCCATCGGCGTGATCCCGTGGCGATTGCGGAAGCCGGCGAACAGCGTGCTCGGGCTGACGCCGGCGAGCTCGGCGAGCCGTTCGATCGTCAGCGGCTCGTCGAGATGCGCACGGATGTATTCCTCGACGCGCCGCACATAGAATGGCGCGAGCGCCATCGGCAGGTGCCGCGTGCCGTCGCGCGCGCTGTTCGGCTGGCCGTGCAGCAGCAGGTTGAGCAACGTCGATTCGAGCTGCTCGAACGCGAGCGGGTGACGCAGCGGATGCGCATCCGTCGCGATCGCGCCGGCGAGGATCGGCAGCATCTGGGCCAGACACGCCCCCTGCGGCGACGACAGGCCGAATTCCGGTTCGAATTCGACCGGTGCGCGCCGGTCGTCGCCGAAATGCCGCTGCGCGTGGCGCTCCATCACCTCGCGCTCGATGCGCAGGATGACTTGCGGGCACGCGTCGCCCCACCGCATCTTGAGCGGTAGCGTCGGCGAGATCAGCGACGCGGCGCCCGGCGACGACACGAAGCGCGTCGAGCCGCACTCGATCTCCGCGTCGCCGCGCAGCGGAATCTGCAACAGGAAGAAATGCTCGAGCGGCCCCGGCTCGATGCTGACGCCGCCGCCGTAATCGAGCAGGTTCAGCGACAGGTTGCCCCAGCGCGCATGGTGCATGCAGCTGTGCAACGCGCGCGATTCGCCGATCGGCGTGAGCCGGTGCGGCTTGAACACATCGGCGACGCGTGCGCGCACCTCGTCGACATCGTCCGACTGCAGCATCAGGTTGTCGTGATTGAAACAGGCGGCGTCGGCAAGCCAGCCGGTTTCTGAAATTTGCGCCATCGAAGTTCTCCCGTCATGCTCGATCGCACTCGCGCCGTGCATGCGTTCCCGGTATTGGGGAATCCCGCTGCACGATCCGGATAGCGCCCGGAGTATCCGGACAGTCCGGCCATCCGAACCCGCAAGTCCCGCGCAAACGACGCAAGAACCGGACCGTTCGCGCATCGTAGAAAACTGTGCGGGGCTTCCGTATCCGCACATACCCGCACACAACCGCAGTTCAGCCGCGCGCCCGCCCGGGCGCGGCGGCCGGATCGTCAGGTTTCCGGAGTTCGCGGATACCGGCCGAAGAAAGCGGATAGAAGCGCGCGTTTCGTCCGCCAATACTGGGCCCGTCACGGAAACAAACAGCATGGAGGGACACATGAAAGGACGTCACATCGAGATTCCGTCGCCGGATGGCGGAACGCTTCGCGGATACCTGAGCACGCCGGCCGGCGGCAGCGGGCCGGGCATCGTGCTGTGTCACGAGATCTTCGGCGCGAACGCGACCATGCGGGCAACCGCCGACTACTACGCGGAGGAAGGCTACGCGGTGCTCGTGCCCGACCTGTTCTGGCGCCAGTCGCCGGGGATCGAACTCGGCGACTCCGCTGCCGATTTCGAGCGCGCGATGGCGCTTTACCGCGAATACGACGAGAACAAGGGCGTCGAGGACATCGGCGCCGCGCTGCGCGTGCTCACGCAACGGCCGGAATGCACCGGCGAAGCCGGCGTGCTCGGCTACTGCCTCGGCGGCAAGCTCGCGTATCTCGCCGCATGCCGGCTGCCGGGCGTGGCCGCCGCGGTCAGCTATTACGGCGTCGGCATCGAGCATGCGCTGGACGAGGCCGCGCAGCTGCGTGGGCGGCTCGTGCTGCAGATCGCGGGGCAGGACCGCTTCTGCCCGCCCGACGCGCAGCAGCGCATTACCGAAGCGCTGTCCGGGCGCGACGGCGTCGAGGTGTATGTGTATCCGGGCGTCGATCACGCGTTCGCGCGCATCGGCGGCGATCATTTCGACAAGGCCGCCGCGGTCATGGCGCATCAGCGCTCGATCGCCGCGTTCCGCGCCGCGCTCGGCCCGCACTACGACCTCTCCGCGCTGTGGGAAGCGCATCTGCTGCACGAGTTCGACACGCGCAACGTCGACGCGACGATGGCCACGATGGTGGCCGAGCCGTACGTCAACCATATTCCGACGCTGACAGGCGGCGTAGGTTACGACGAGCTCAAGCGTTTCTACACGCATCACTTCGTGCATGCGAATCCGCCCGACACCACGATCACGCCGATCTCGCGCACGATCGGCGCGAGCCAGATCGTCGACGAGCTGCTGTTCTGCTTCACGCACACCACGGAGATCGACTGGATGCTGCCGGGCGTCGCGCCGACCGGCAGGCGCGTCGAGATCCCGCTCGTCGCGATCGTGAAGTTTCGCGGCGACAAGCTCTATCACGAACACATCTACTGGGATCAGGCGAGCGTGCTCGTGCAGGTCGGCCTGCTCGATCCGGCCGGCCTGCCGGTCGCGGGCGTCGAAACGGCGCGCAAGCTGCTCGACGAGACCGTGCCGTCGAACGGCCTGATGCGCCGCTGGCAGGACAGCGAACCGCCGACGGGCGCGCGTTGACGCGGCCCTTCCGTCACCCTTCGATTCCCGGAGATACCCCATGACTACCCTTGCTGGCAAAGTCGCGATCGTCACCGGCGGCGCCACGCTGATCGGCGCCGCGGTCGCGCAGGACCTGACCCGCGCCGGCGCGCGCGTCGCGATACTCGATCTCGATGCGGAGAATGGCGCGCGCGTCGCCGATTCGCTCGGCGAACGTGCGATGTTCGTCGCGATCGACATTACCGACGACCGCGCGATCGAGCGCGCGGTATCGGCAATCGCCGAACGGTTCGGCGCGATCGACGTGCTCGTCAACCTGGCATGCAGCTACGTCGACAACGGCATCCAGGCGACCCGCAACGACTGGCTCGCCGCGATGGACGTGAACGTCGTGTCGGCGGCGATGCTGTCGAAGGCCGTTCACCCGCACATGGTCCGGCGCGGCGGCGGCGCGATCGTGAACTTCAGCTCGATCTCGGCCCAGTGCGCGCAAACCGGCCGCTGGCTGTATCCGACGTCCAAGGCGGCGATCCGCCAGCTCACGCGCAGCATGGCGATGGATCTCGCGCCCGACCGCATTCGCGTCAACTCGGTGTCGCCGGGATGGACGTGGTCGCGCGTGATGGACGAGCTGACGCGCGGCGACCGCGCGAAGACCGACCGCGTCGCCGCGCCGTTTCACCTGCTCGGCCGGGTCGGCGATCCGTCGGAGGTCGCGCAGGTCGTGACGTTCCTGTGCAGCGACGCGGCGAGCTTCGTGACGGGCGCCGACTACGCGGTGGACGGCGGTTATTCCGCGATGGGCCCCGAACAGGCGGTGCCGGCCATTCCGCGCCTGGCGGAATGACCGCTGCCCGCCGCCGCTCCCCGCAATCATTCCGGCCGGCATCCGGCCACCCGAGGACATTCTCATGAGACGCATCGCTATCGTCGGCGCCGGCCAGTCCGGCCTGCAACTCGCCTTCGCCCTGCTCGACCAGGGTTATCACGTCACGCTCGCGACCAATCGCGACGCGGAGCAGATCCGCGCCGGCAAGGTCATGTCGAGCCAGTGCATGTTCCATACCGCGCTGCAGATCGAGCGCGATCTCGGCCTGAACGCGTGGGAGGAGGCGTGCCCGTCCGTCGAAGGCATCGGCATCGCGGTGCCGCACCCGAACGGCAACGGCCGCAAGGCGATCGAGTGGTCGTCGCGGCTGACCCGCTATGCGCAGTCCGTCGACCAGCGCGTGAAGATGGCCGACTGGCTCGACGGCATTCGGCGCCGCGGCGCGGAAGTACGCATCTGCGACGTCGGCGTGCCCGAACTCGAGGAACTGGCATGCAGCCACGATCTCGTGCTGCTCGCGGCCGGCAAGGGCGAGATCGTCAACCTGCTCGGCCGCGACGACACGCGCAGCGCGTTCGACCGCCCGCAACGCGCACTCGCCCTCACCTACGTGAAAGGGATGACGCCGAGCCAGCCGTATTCGCGCGTGCGCTTCAACCTGCTGCCCGGCATCGGCGAGTACTTCGTGTTCCCTGCTCTGACCACGACGGGCCCGTGCGAAATCATGGTGTTCGAAGGCATTCCGGGCGGCCCGCTCGACTGCTGGGCCGACGTGAAGACGCCCGAGCAGCATCTCGATCGAAGCCTGTCGTTCCTGCAGCAGTATGTGCCGTGGGAATTCGAGCGCTGCCGCGACGTCGAGCTCACCGATCCGAACGGCACGCTGTCCGGGCGCTTTACGCCGATGGTGCGCAAGCCGTTCTTCCGGCTGCCGTCGGGCCGCACGGTGTTCGGGATGGCCGATGCCGTGGTGGTCAACGATCCGATCACGGGCCAGGGATCGAACAACGCCGCGAAATGCGCGAACGCCTATTTCGACGCGATCGTCGCGCGCGATGCCGCGCCGTTCGGCGAGGACTGGATGCAGCAGACGTTCGAAGGCTACTGGGCCTACGCGCAGCATGTCGTGCGCTGGACCAACTCGCTGCTCACGCCGCCGCCGCCGCACATTCTCGAACTGCTCGGCGCGGCCGGCCAGTTGCCGTCGCTCGCCGCCGCAATCGTCGACGGCTTCGACGATCCGCGCCGGTTCTCGCCGTGGTGGTTCGAGCCGTCGGCCTGCGCGGCGTTGATCCGCGAACACAGCGCGCGCACGGAGTAACCGGCATGGAAACGACCGTTACCTGCAGTCCGGTCATCGACCCGATGCAATTGCGTGCCGCGTTCGGGCAGTTCCCGACCGGCGTCACCGTGATCACCACGTGCGCAACCGATGGACGCAAGGTGGGCCTCACCGCCAATTCGTTCTCGTCGCTGTCGCTGGATCCGCCGCTCGTGCTGTGGAGCCTTCGCAAGGTCGCGCCGAGCCGGCCTGATTTCGTCGCGGCCACCCACTTCGCGATCAACATCCTCGCGCACGACCAGATCGACCTGTCGCGCCGCTTCGCGACGCCCAGTGCCGACAAGTTCGACGGCGTGCGCCACGTGGATTCGGAAAGCGGCGGCGTGCCCTGCCTCGACGGTGCGAGCGCGCGCTTCGTGTGCCGCAACGTCGGCCATTACGAAGGCGGCGATCACCTGCTCTTCATCGGCCAGATCGAGCAGTTCGACGCGTTCGGCAAGGCACCGCTGGTGTTCCATGCCGGCCAGTATCGTGCGATCGCCGACCACCCCGATCTTTTACGCATCGTTTGATTAGTCATACCAATAAATATCCAGGAGGTGGTGAACATGAAACTCGGCTCTCGCCTGCTCGTCGCCGCAGGCCTCGCGATCGCCGGCATGACCGGTCACGTGCCGGCCAACGCGGCCGACCTGCCGCCGGTCAACCTCGGCATGACCAGCTTCCTCGACGGGATGCCGCCGGCAGGCCCGGGCTGGTACGGCACGCAGTACCTGCAGTACTACACGGCCGGCCGCGTCAACGACAATGCCGGCAACAAGGTCGGCCTGCCGAAGCAGGACATCGACCTGTTCGCGGGCCTGAGCCAGCTCGTCTACCAGTCGCCGCTGACGTTCGCCGGCATGCATCCGGGCCTCGACGTGATCCTGCCGTGGATTGCATCAGCACGCACCGACGACGGCATCGGCAACGTCGCGCTGAATTCACGGGCCGGTTTCGGCGATCTGCTGATCGGCCCGTTCATCCAGTTCGACCCGGTGATGGGCGCGCAAGGCCCGCGCTTCGCGCAGCGCGTGGAATTCCAGTTCATCGCGCCGACCGGCGCGTACGATCCGTCGCGCGCGATCAACCCGGGCAGTCATTTCTGGTCGTTCGACCCGTACTGGGCGGCGACGCTGTGGCTGTCGCCGAAATGGACCGTGTCGTGGCGGCTGCACTATCTGTGGAACGCGACCAACCATCAGCCGGCCACGTCGCTCGGCCCCGACGTGACGTCGACCCGGGCGGGCCAGGCGATCCATGCGAACTTCGCGACCGAATATGAAGTGCGCCCGGGCCTGCGGCTGGGACTCAACGGCTACTGGCTGCGCCAGACCACCGACATGAAGGAAAACGGGCAGGACGTGCCCGGTACGCGCGAGGCCGTGCTGGCGATCGGCCCGGGCGCCATGTACAGCTTCTCTCCGCACGATCACCTGCTGTTCAACACGTACTTCGAGGTCCATGCGCGCAACCGGCCGCAAGGAACGCGAATGGTGCTGCGCTATGTGCATCACTTCCGGTAACGCGGTAGTGCGGCGAAGCAGCGGGCGCGCAAAACGGGGGGCACGAGCGGTGCGAGTCGTTCGCCCCGCCCGCCGCAGCGTGAAAATCCGTCGTCAAGGAAAACGAACTACTTCGCCGCCTGCGCCGCCGGCGTGAACGTGCACTTTGGATCGTTCTTGCCCCGCGCCGAGCAGCACTCGAGCAAGTCGCTCACCGACTTCGCGTTGGCCGCATTCCATTCGGCGAGGCTGCGGTTGTTGTCGATCGGCATCCAGTGCGTCAGCGGATAACTGCTCGCGAGTTCATTGCTGCCTTTCGGCGGCGGCAGCCTCCCGGCGGCGAGCGGCACGTAGATCTCGCAACTGTTCCGGTTGCCGATCCGGTGACAGCCGATGCAGGTATTACCCGGCGTGCTGATCGCATGCGATGTAAACGATGCGAAATCGGCGCCGAGATTGATGTACTTGCCCCACGGATCGGTCGGCACCTTGTTCCACACCTGCCCGATCCACGGGCTGTACATGACCGGGCTCGCGTCGTGGCACGCCGCGCAGCGCTTCGTCGCGGTCGCGGCGGGCTTCCACCAGAATTCCACCGCCGACGGATGGCCGGGCGGCGGCGTCTTCTCATTCGGCGGCGGCACGCGCGCCGCGTTCATGCCGGCCGTGCCGCCCTGTTCCGCATGAAACCAGCAGGTCTTGCCGTTGCCCGCATGGTGCAGGACGATATCGACTTCGTCGTAATACGGGCTCCGGTTCGCGCGGATCTGCTTGCGGCGGCAAAACGCCGATATCTGCGTGTCGCCGTGCGACAGATCGAGAATCTTCGAATAAGGCGTGCATTGCCCGGACGTCGGCGCTTCATACGGCAACAGCGCCGGGCGATCGCAGGTCATGTGCGCCGCATACCGCGCGGGCACGCGGCCATTGACGGTGATCGGCACGTCGGTGCCGCTGTTGCAGTCGAACGCGGGAATCTCGCCGATTTCGTCGGTGCACTGCTGCGCGTATTCGAGCAGCGACGCATCGCCGCTGTTCGCCGCGAATGCGGCAGGCGCGGCCAGCAGCATCGCCAGCGCGACGACGCAGGTTCGGATCGTCATGCCGCCCCCTTCGTGTAGCGCATCGCCACCTTGCGAATCGCCTCGATGTACTTGACGTAGCCGGTGCAGCGGCATACGTTGCCGCCCACCCATGTCTCGATCATCGCGTCCAGTTCGTCGGCGTGCACCGGCTGCACGCGCAGGTGATCGAGCATCGCGGTCGCAGCCATCAGGAATCCCGACGCACAGTAGCCGCACTGGAACGCGAACGATTCGAGAAAACTCTGCTGCAGCGGCGACAGCGTGCCGCCCTGCGCGAGCCCTTCGATCGTGTACACGTGCATGCCGGCCATCGCGCTGACCGGGGTCGAGCACGACAGCGTCTTTTCCATCGGCGCATCGGGCGTGTTGCGCACGCCGACCGTGCACGCACGGCACACGCCGATGCCGCAGCACAGCTTCGTGCCCGTCAGGTCCTGTCGCTCGTGCAGGAAATCGATGAGGTTCATGTCGCCGTCGGCGGCGGCCGCTTCGACGGGTTTGCCGTTCACGTGCATGCGGACCGGATCGCTCATCGCAGTACCTCCCGAATCTTGTCCGGCGTTACCGGCGTCACCCGGAACCGCCGCCCCGTCGCCATCGCCAGCGCATTGAGCAGCGCCGGCGCGATCGGGCACATCACCGCTTCCGCGATGCCGCGCGCATTCGCGGGATCGCCGCCGGGCGGCGGCAGCGCGATCAGTTCCTGCGCGGGAATGTCCGGCAGACGCGTCACCTCGTAGCGGTCGAGGTTCCATCTGCCGCCGCCCGGCCCGTCGGGACCTAGCGGGCACGTCTCGGTCAGCACGTTGCCGATCCCCATCGCCACCGCGCCCTGCGACTGTCCTTCGACGAGCTCCGGCGAAAGCTGCCGGCCGACGCTCACGGCCGTCACCACGCGTTCGACCTTCACGCGCCCGGTCGCGGGATCGACGGACGCGGCGACGAGCGCCGCCGACGGCGCATAGGTCGTGCGCCCGTAGAGGGTCGTGTCGATCGGCGGCGCCTGCAGCTCGCGCGACAGCGGCGTCAGGTAATACGGATCGAGGCCGACCGCCACATAGTCGTAGTCGACTTGCGCACTGCCGGACGCGAACGGATACGTGCCCTTCCAGAAGTACCCGGCATAACTCGCATGCACGGCGGCAACCGTTTGCAGCCCCATCTTCGTGATCGTGCCGAGCAGCGCCGGCCACGGAATCGGCGCGAGGCCGTTCGCGACGAGCGCGCGATCGACCCAGCGCACGTCCTCGGCCCGCACCGGCACGCCCCACCATGCGCGTGCGGCCGGCAGCACGCTTTGCAGGAACAGCGCCTGCGCCGCCCCCTTCACCGTGTGGTACTGATGGAATGCGCCGAGACAGGCGCTCGACGAGCCGTACAGGTAGCGCACCGTCTTCGGGTTGGCCGCCGGATTGTTCGAACGCGTGACCCCGAGCGCATTGAACGGTCCGATCTCGCTCATCGCAATCGTTTGCGCGTTCTGCCCGAGAAATTCGGCCGGTGCGAGACCGAGCGTCGTGGCCGCGCCGTTGCCCATGTCGGTATACGGCGTGACCACGCGCAGCCTGCTGTCAGGCAGGATCTGCACCATCCCGAACATCCCGTCCCCGGACGTTCCGTATGCCTCGTTCGCCATCGCGAGGCCGACGCCGTACCGGAGGTTGCGCGCGCCGCGCTCCGCACGCGTGCGCTCGTGGTCGCGCCACAACGGATGCCGTTCGAGCCGGTCGAGCAGCGCGCCGAGCTGCAGGTCGAACAGGATCGGCGCGCCCGTGATCGCGCGTCCCTTGCCGAGGCCCGGCACGTTGCCGAGGAAGTTGGCACGGCGGATCGCGAACGGCGACAGTCCGAGCCGGCGCGCGGCCTCGTCCATCAGCGTCTCGATCGCCATGAACGCCTGCGGCCCGCCGAAGCCGCGCTGCGATCCGCCGAACACTTCACGCGTGTAGGTCGACGCTGCCTGCGCGCGTGCGCGCGGGATCTCGTAGCAGCTCATCGCACTCAATGCGGCGAGCTGCGCGACGTACGGCGACAGGTTCTTCTTGCCGCCGCCGTTCATCAGGAAGTCGCATGTGATCGCTTCGAGCTTGCCGCGGCGGTTGAACCACAGCGATTCGGAGAATTGCGTCTCGCAGCGCTTCAGGCCGACCTGGAACTGTTCGTAGCGCGACTGCTGCCAGCGCAGCGCGCCCTTCGCGAACGGCGCGGCGAGTGCCAGATAGAGCGGGAAGTAGGACTTGTCGCGCCCGCCGAAACCGCCGCCCGGATAGCATGCGATCACATGCGCCTCCTTCACCGGGATGTCGCTGCCGTAGAACAGCGCGCAGGCGCCGGTCGCATCGTCGTTCGCCGATTGCGTGCCGAGGACGAGGCCCATTTTCGCGTTGGACGCGTCGTACCACGCGAGCCCCGCTTCGGGCTCCATGAACATCGGGTCCATCGCCGGCGTCTCGAAGCCGTCGTTGCCGGTCGCGCGCACGCCGATCCACGTGCCGGCGGCTGCGTTGCGCGCAATCGTCGCATCGATGTTGACGACCGCCTCCTCGCGTTCTTTCAGGTATTGCGCAGTCGGCTTGCCGCTGCTGTCGGTCCGGTAGTTGTTCACGTAGTTGAAACCGCGTTCGTCGTCGCGCACGTAGATGGTCACCGGCGTATACGGCACGGCCTGCGCGGCGGCCGAGCGGTCGACCGCCGCGCCGTAGCGGATCACGCTGTCGTTGAAATCGAGCAGCTTCCTCGCGCGACGATAGACATCGAAGTTCTCGAAGATCAGCAGCGCGGCCGGTTGCCCGTAGCAGTCCGCCGGATGGCCGGGCCGCGCGAGCCAGTAGATGTCCTGGTTCGCGATCGGATCGGGGACCGGCGCAAGCGGAATCCGTCGTGCGCTCAGCAGCGCGTTGTCGACGACGGCGATCGGCCGCAGCTCGGCCGGCAGCATGCCGAGGTCGTAGCCTTCGTACACGGCGTCGACGCGGCCGCACCGCAGCGCATAGAGCCAGCTCTCCTGCTGCGGCCAGCCGACGAAGTCGCGCGACTTGAAATCGCGCGCGTAGATTTTCTGGCCCGTGACCTTCGGCATCCCGTCGATGCGCCACCGCGCCTTGCCGGGCACCGGCGCCCAGCTCGGCCCGCTCGCGCCGGTATCGGCCTGCTCGCCGGCGTCGAGCGCCAGCGCCGGCAAATGGGTGATCGAGATCGCGACGACAGCGCCGCTGCCGGCCAGCTTCAGAAACGTCCGGCGTGTCACAGGCACATCGATGGCCATGCTGCGTCCCTCGTTCGATTGGTCAGGGCTGGGGCACCGTCGATGCGCGACGCGCGCCGCCGCGCCGGCCGTGCGCGGGCCGTTACGCGTGTGCTTCGCGGTGCTGGACGTCGGTGCGGAAACGGGCTTGCGGGCGCGGTGGTACGCGCCGGTGGTCAGGAATCGGGAGGAAGCGGACCGGGAAGGATGCGCGGCGGATTCGCGCGGCCGTTCGAGGCCCGTGGACGCCGGCTCGATGAAGCGTCAGGCTGCCTGCTTGCCGCTGATTGCTTGTTCATGATTCCCCCGGCCTTGATCGTGCATAACTGGCCTGTTTTCCGTATTGTCGGGCAGTCTCTTGATTTTCAAGTGTTTTTGTTCGGTCTTTCCGGCATGCGTGACGTTTTTCGTGTTCACACCGTCATACGAGTTTGATTTTGAATAATGCTAGAAATTAGCACTGGGGATTTCAAGGAGATTTTCGGATAGCGCGCACGGCGCCGGTGCGCGTAAAGCGCCGGTCCGTGCCGTCCTGGCTGCCTGCCGGCCGGACGGGGCCACGCGACGAAAATTACAAATTGCCTTCATCGATTCGAACGTTTCGTCAAACGCCGTGTTCCCGCGTTGCGCCAATAACGAACGGGAAGCAATCGCAATCAACAACTCGATGAACAATCCCGCACATTATTGAACCGGATTAATTTCACCGCAGACGTTCAGCGTTTTTCCGTCGCTTTTAACCGCGCCGGCGCAATGCCGGCAACGGGGCCTTCAGGGTTAGCAGTAGGGGGCAGCCGATGAGGGCGGTGGACTACGGCTTGCTCCATGGCCGACCATGGGTCCAGGTTGCGTTGACGCCGCTATGGTCGACCTGTCTCGCGGCGCCGCCTGGGGAGGGAGCCTCCATGAAGCCGGTTGCCGTGCCGGCCGGCGCGTGTGTCGGGGCCGGCACGCAAAACCTTTGGCGCTGCGCTCGAAGCCGCGCGTGTCCGCCGCTCACGGCGCGATGCTGACGAACGTCGGCAGCAGCACGCGATAGACGTGAATCATCGCCGGCCCGAGCAGCACCAGCATCAGCGCGGGAAAAATGCAGAAGATCAGCGGGAACAGCAGCTTCAGCGCGATCTTCGCCGCACGCTCTTCCGCGCGCATGCGCCGCCGCGTGCGCAGCATGTCCGACAGCACACGCAGCGATTCGCTGATGCTCGTGCCGAAGCGATCGGCCTGGATCAGCATCGCGCAGAACGACTCGATGTCCTCGACGCCGGTGCGCAGCGCGAAATTGCGCAGCGCCGTCTCCTTCGTGAAGCCGGAGCGCATCTCGAGCAGCAGCAGGTCGAGTTCGCCCGCGACCACCTCGCTGCGAAACCGCAGTTCCTCGCTCACCCGCATCAGCGCCGCATCGAGCCCGAGCCCCGCTTCGACGCACACCGTCAGCAGGTCGAGCGCGTCCGGAAAATCCTCGAAGATTGTCTGCTGGCGCACCTTGACCCGCTGCGACAGCACGATGTTCGGGATGTAGTAGCCGATCCCGGCGAGCGCCACGAGGATGGCCGACAACAGCGCACGCTCGTCGCCGAGCTTGGTCGTGATCAGCCCCAGCAGCGCCACGCACGGCAGCGCGAGCGCAAGCACCGTCTTCGCGGTGAAATACAGCGCGGCCGCGCTCGAGTTGCGCCATCCGGCATTCATCAGACGGACGCGCAGCGGCGAATTCTCCCAACCCTCCTTCGGCACCGACAGCTTCGAGATCGGGGTGGACAGATCGACCAGCTTCGCGACCCAGCGCGACGCCAGGTCGTCGCCATCGCCCGGGCCCGCGACGGCACCCGAGCCCGCACCGGCCCCGCCGGCCTGCTGGAGCCGGCGCTGGATGCTGCGCGGCGCGAACAGCAGCATCGCGACGAGCGCACCGCCGGCCACGAAGATGAACAAGCCGCCCAGCATCACGGCCTGTACCACGTTCAGATTTTGCATGACAACCTCGCAACGGTTCGTTATTCGACTCGCACGTCAGACGCGAATCCGGACAATCCGGCGGATCCAGAACAGGCCGAAGAGCATCGACACCAGCATCCCGCCGACCATCTTGATCCCTGCCGGATCCTCCCAGAGCACGGACAGGAACTCGCGGTTCAGCAGCGCCATCACCGCGGCGGTGCCGAACGGCAGCAGCCCGAGAATCCACGCCGACAGCCGCCCTTCCGCCGACAGCACGCGCACCTTGTCGAACAGCTTGAAGCGCTCGCGGATCAGCGCGGCGATGCTGTCGAGCAGCTCGGCCAGGTTGCCGCCCGTCTCGCGCTGGATCAGCACCGCGATCACGAAGTAGCGCAGATCCTGCACCGGCACGCGCGTCGCGAGGTTCATCAGCGCGTCGTGCAGCGACACGCCGTAGTTGACTTCGTCGAACGTGATCCGGAACTCGCCGCCCATCGGATCGGGAAACTCGTCGCCGACCATCCCGAGCGTGCCCGTGAACGAATGACCGGAACGCAGCGCGCGCGCGATCATGTCGCAGATGTCCGGCAGCTGCCGCTCGAGCTTGAGCATCCGGCGCGCACGGCGGCGCATCACGTACATCGTCGGCAGGCACGCGGCAAACAGCGCTGCCGGCAGCGCGGCCAGTTGCGGCAGCGTGGCGACGCTCAGCGCGAGCCACGTGAACGCCGCGAACACCACGCTGAGCACGATCAGCTTCGGAAGCGTCCAGTCGAGGCCCGATTGCTGGATCACGAGATCGAGCGCGTGCACGCGCGGCAAGCGCAACAGCAGCCGGTCGAACGGCTTCGATTCGTCGAGCATCCGCTTCTTCAGGATCGACAGCCGCTCCTGCTGCACGTTGCCGCCGGCCGACATCGCGCGAATGCGCGATTCGATCCGGCGCGCCGCGGCGCCGTGCCGCGCGTTCCACCATTGATAGATGCCTTCGATCGCGAGCACGACCGCGACGAAGGTGAGAATCACAAAACCGTAAAAAATCGTGTTCATGAGGCCTCCCCGGCAGCACACGGCGCCATATCGTCAGTCCGTCTCGTAACGCTGGGACGGGTCGTACAGCGAATCCGGCAGGTTGATGCCGAACGCCTGCAGCCGCTCGACGAACTTCGGCCGCACGCCGGTCGCGCAGAAGTGGCCGCGTACCGTGCCGTCGCGATCCACGCCCGTGCGCTTGAACGTGAAGATCTCCTGCATGTTGATGATGTCGCCTTCCATCCCGGTCAGCTCCTGGATGCTGACGATCTTGCGCTTGCCGTCCGTCAGCCGTGCCGCCTGCACGACCACCGAGATCGCCGACGCGATCTGCTGGCGCATCGTCTTCGGCGGCAGCGACAGGCCGGAGACGCTGATCATGTTCTCGAGCCGCGTCAGCGCATCGCGCGGCGTGTTCGCGTGGATCGTCGCGAGCGAGCCTTCGTGGCCGGTGTTCATCGCGTTGAGCATGTCGAGCGCTTCGGCGCCGCGCACTTCGCCGAGGATGATCCGGTCCGGCCGCATCCGCAGTGCGTTGCGCACCAGCGTGCGCTGCGTGATCTCGCCCTTGCCCTCGATGTTCGGCGGGCGCGTTTCGAGCCGCAGCACGTGCGGCTGCTGGAGCTGCAGCTCGGCGGCGTCCTCGATCGTCACGATCCGCTCGTTGCGCGGGATGAAGCCGGACAGGATGTTGAGCAGCGTCGTCTTGCCGCTGCCCGTGCCGCCCGACACGAGCACGTTCACCTTGGCGCGCGACAGCGCATCGAGCAGCTCCGCCATCGGCGGCGTCAGGCTGTGGTAGCGCACCAGGTCGTCCATCTTCAGCGGGTTGACCGCGAAACGCCGGATCGACATCAGCGGCCCGTCGATCGCCGACGGCGGGATGATCGCGTTCACGCGCGAGCCGTCCGGCAGCCGCGCATCGACCATCGGGCTCGATTCGTCGATGCGGCGCCCGACGCGCGACACGATCTTCTCGATCACCTTCATCAGGTGCGCGTCGTCGTAGAACGTCACGTCGGTCAGTTCGAGCTGGCCGCAGCGTTCGACATAAACCTGCCGGTACGTGTTCACGAGGATGTCGGAGATGCTCGGGTCGCGCAGCAGCGCTTCGAGCGGGCCGAAGCCGAACATCTCGTCGTACACGTCGATCGCGAGCTGGCGCCGCTCGATGTCGTTCGCGGGCGTCCGCTCGTCGTCGAGGATGCGCGAAATCAGCGAGGAGATTTCCTGGCGGACCTGCTCCTGCGGCAACCGCGACAGGCGCTCCAGCTCGACGCGTTCGAGCACGGCCTGGTGAATTTCGCGGCGCAGCTTCTGGTATGCGTCGCGTACCGACGAATGCGCCGGGCCGGCCGGCTCGCTGCCCGCCGCCAGCGGCTGGGCTCGGTGCAAGGACATCTGTTCGCGCAATGACATGACGGTTCCCCGAGAGATTTACATGGACTTGAGCTTCGGCGTGGCCTTGCGGCCGAACAGCCGGGACATCAGCGGTTCGCTGCGCGTCGCGCTGCGTCCGGCGCGCACCTCGCCGTCGACGACTTGCTTCGCGTAGCCCTGCAATGCACGCGCGACTGCGGTACCGCGCGCGAGCCGCGACACCGGATGCCCCTGGTTGATCGCTTCGAGCACGGTGTCGGCGTCGTCGGGAATCATGCAGGCGGCCTGCAGGCCGAGCACCTCCTCGAGCGCGGTGCGGGTCCGGTCGCTCGCGCGCGTCGCGCGGTTCACGACCAGTCGCATCTGGTCGGTCGAGTAGCCAAGCGACACGAGGATCTCCAGCAGCCGGCGGCCGGCGCGCACGTGCGGCATCGCGGGCTGCAGCACGAGCTGGATCTGGTCGCTGCGATCGAGCGCGACCATCGACAGCGGATTGATGCCGACACCGATGTCGAAGATCACGAAGTCGTAGCGCGGCGCGGCGACGCCGAGGATCCATTCGAGCGCGTCCTCGCGCATCTCGGCGGCCTTGACCGGGTCGCCGGCACCCGCGAGCACGTGGAAGTTCTCGGTCACGTGCGCGACGCTCGCGTCGAGAAACGCGCCGTCGAGCCGCTCGATCTGCGCGCAGAGCTGCGGCAGCGTCGACGGCGGGGTTTCGTCGCTGACCAGGAACGCCGCGTCGGCGAACTGCTGGTTCAGGTCGATCAGCAGCACGCGGCGCTTGAAGCCTTCGGCGATCTCGAACGCGACGTTGCTGGCGACGAAGCTCGTGCCGGCCCCGCCCTTGCACGACATGAACGACACGATCCGCGTATCGTCGGTGTCGCTTCGCGTGCTTTGCGCGGCGGCACGCTCGAGCGCGTTGCCGAGCGCCTGCCGGTCGAGCGGCCACTGCAGCACGTCTCGCGCGCCCGCGCGCATCGCGTCCAGCAGCACGTGCGGCGACGCATCCGCCGTCACGAGGATGCAGGTCAGGCCCGCGTGCGCGCGGCAGATCCGCTCGATCGCCGACAGCTCCGACGGATCGGTCGAGGTGCCGTCGATCAGCAGGATGTCGAACGCGTCGAGCCCGTCGGTGCGATGCTCGATCTGCGACGGCCGTCCGGTCGCGCGCGTCGCGCGATAGCGTCCGCAGTCGGCCACGAGGCGCGCGATCTGCGTGAGCCGCGCGGTATCGTCGGAAGCTACGAGGATATTGATCATGTCGTGTGCCTCGTCTGTTCGATTAATTGCAGGCGGTGCCGCCAGTCGCGGAAGTCAGGCTTTCGCGCGGCAGCGTTGTCGTGAACGGTGGCATCTTGATCGTCACGTTCACGAACGGGATCATCGTCTTGACCGTGACGTTCTTGACGCTCACGGTCACGAACGAGCAGGTGTTCACGTCGCAGCCCGCCGGCGAGTAGTCCACCGACACGTTCGAGCTCGACAGCAGCGGCAGCAGCTTCGTCACGCGCTTCGCGACGCCGGCGGCATCCACGTCGCAGACCACCGCCGTGCGCGCGCCGAGGCGTACGGCCTCGCTCGCGGTGTTCCAGTAAAACAGCACGCGGCCGAATTCGAAGATGCCGATCAGCAGCATGATCAGCACCGACGCGATGAGCCCGAACTCGACGATCGTCGAGCCGCGCTCGCCGCGCCGGCGCGACAGCGGAAAATGGCGCGCATTCATGACACTTGCCTCATCACGGTGACGATGTTGCCGAAGGTGATCGACTTCAGCCCCGGGTACGCGGGGATCGGTTGGTACTGGTAGCCCTTGATCTTCACTTCGACGACGTTGATGCTGCCCGTCGCGGTGCCGCTCGCCGCGTTGTTGTCCGCGTCGTAGGTCGGCAGGTTCGAGAACTGCGCCGGGTCGGACGCATCGCCGCAGCCGGTCGTATGCGACGCATCGCAGATGGTCACCATCGACGTGGTGAGCCCCGGCACCAGCTCGGTGCCGGCCGAGCCGCAGGTCGTGCTGCCGTACACGACGAGACACTGCGCCGCCGCCACCGGATACGCGCTGTCGGTCGGCAGCCAGACCGACAGGTAGCGTGCCGCGTCGCGCGTCGCCTTGGTCAGCGTCTCGTACTGGTAGATCGCGCGGCCGAACTCGGCCACGCCGGTCGCGAGCATGATCATCGGCATCAGCACGAGCGCGAACTCGACGGCGACCACGCCACGGGTGCGCGAACGGCGAAACGGGGGCCTTTTCATGATCGCCTCTCCCTATTGAACGAGCATCGGCACCTGGACCCCGGACGCGCTGCCGCTGCCGGGCATCCCGTGCGTCGCGCACGGATTGTTGCCGGATACGGACGAGCCGAGGTATTCGAGGTGGGCTATGACGGGGCCGCTGCCGGGGCTGAACGGCAACGGATCGAGCATCAGCACGCAATCCCATTGCGTGATGTGCACCTTGCCGCTGCTGCCGCTCAGCGTCGAGCAGTCGCCTTCCGGCGCGAGCGCGACACGACGGTCGCCGCCAAAGGTCTGGTAGTTGCTCGCCGTCGCGGTGCCGTTGGTTGAGATCCCGCTGCCCGCCGGCGGCGCGCCGTCGCCCTGGTAGGTCTTGTAGGTCGTGCGGTCGGTCACGAACTGCGTGTATGCGTCGCCCTTGATGCCCGGCGTTCCGGGCGGCCCGTAGTTCGGGCCGACATACGCGTAGCCGGTGAAGTCGGGCTGGCCGCTCGAGCCGTTCGCGCCGTTCGTATAGATACCGAAGCGCGTATTCCAGGCGCGCAGCGACGCCGACTTCAGGCCAGTGCTGCCGAGGTCGGGCGGGCTCTTGATATTGCAGGTGTTGCCCGACAGCTCGCTCGCGATGGTCGTTTCGTTCGTCGAGCCGTCGAGCGCCGCCCAGCCGAAGTTGCCGGGCCCGTAGGTCGAACCGGACGGCGACGTGATCCAGTCGCCGACCTTATAGGACGGCGCGCCCGTCGCGCGGCACACGAACACCGGGATCGCGCAGGTGGTCTGCCCGCCGCCGACCGTCGCGATCGCGCTCGCCGACACTTCGGCCGCGTTCGCGAGCTTCGTGCCCGGCAGCACGTTCAGCACCTCGATGAACCAGTGTGCAATGTTGCTCAGCGACGCGACGCACTTCACGTACTTGATGTTCGCCGGCGTCGCGACCGAGTTCTTCGTCAGAAACGGATTGGACAGCGAGTCGCTGAACGTGATGTTCGAATTCGTCAGCATCTGCACCGACTTGTTCTGGAAGAACACGAAATTCAGGTGGCCGGCGGCGATGCCGTTCGCCTCGGCGACCGACAGGCTGATGGCCGAAGTCAGGTCGCGCGCAGCCGACAGCGCGCACGCATCGGCGCTGTTCTGCAGTTCGCTGCGCGTGACGTACAGCTTGCCGAGGTCCAGCGCGAGACCGACGAACCCGATCATCACCGCCAGTGCGAGACCGACGATGATCGCGACGGCGCCGCGCTGGCGATGGAGGCCGCGACGCGTGACTTTCGGATAGCGAGCTGCGCTGGACATGGCGTTCTCCCTGAGCGTGCCGTCGTTATTGAGTCGCCTTGCCGATGCCGATCACGAACGCATTGGCAGGCGGCTGGATTTGCTTGAACGACTTGTCGTAGTTGTCGAGCGCGGCCGCGGCGGCGCCGCCGTCGATGCCCGACGCCGACGCCGATGCCGCGTGTTCGGCGGCATGCGGGTCGATGATCTGGGCCTGCATCACGGAGCGGACCGAGTCGCCGAAGCGGCTGTCCCACACCGGGGTCGACGACATGCAGCCGGCAAGCGCGAACGCGAGCGGTGCGGCGAGCGCCGCGCGGCGCACGAATACGAGGTAGGCGGATTTCATGGAGCTTCCCCTTGGATGGCTTCAACGATCGGTGGACTTGGGTTCCGAGCGCGCGACCTGCGCCCGGGCAACCGCGGGCACCCGTTGCTTCGGTCGCGCCGCCGGCTGGGCCGGCGTGTCGGGGCCGGCCGCCGCGAGGCGCGCGGCGGCGGCTTCGATACGTGCGACCCGGGCTGCATTTGCCGCGTCTGGCTGCGGCGCGGTGGCCGCTACCGGCGCAGGCGTCTTCTGCGGCTCGGCCGGCACCGGCGGCTGTGCGTCCGTGCCCTGCGGCACGCGCGGCGCGGGCAGTGCGGCGGCCGCAGCGGCGGGTGCTTCCGATTGCGGTGCAGGTGCAGGACCCTGGGCCGGAGCCTGGGCCGGTGCCTCCTGCGGTGCAGCAGCCGCGCCGTTCGCGGGTTGCGCGCCCGCCTTGCGGACCCCGCGGCGGCCTTCCATGTTGCCCGTCGCGTACACGTCGATTTCGTGCGGCTTCGAGAAGCTGTCGGTCGGCAACTGCACGTCCGCGGTCTGCATCGGCTTCACGAGGTGCGGCGTGATCAGGAAGATCAGCTCGGTGCGGTCCTGCTGGAACGACGTGCTGCGGAACAGCGCGCCGAGCACCGGCACTTCGCCCACACCCGGGATCGCCTTCAGCGCGCCGCTCGCGTTGTCCTTGATCAGCCCGCCGATCGCGAACGATTCGCCGTCGCTCATCTGCACCGTCGTCGACGCGCGCCGCGTCGTGATCAGCGGCAGGATCGACGTGCCGCCGATATTGGACGCACTCAGCGTAACGCCCGTCTGCGACAGCTCCGACACTTCCGGCGCGACCTTCAGGCTGATCCGGCCGTTGGCCAGCACCGTCGGCGTGAACTTCAACGCGACGCCGAATTCCTCTTCCTGCAGCGTGATCGACGAGACGCCGTTGCTGCCGCTCTGCGGGATCGGGATGAAGATCTTGCCGCCGGCGAGGAACGTCGCTTCCTGGCCGCTGATCGTCACGAGATTCGGCTCCGCGAGGATCTTGACGAGGTTGTCGGTGTTCTGTGCGTCGGCCGAGATGCTGAACGGCTTGTTGTTCGCCTTGTTGAAGATGGCCCCGCTCGCGACGCCCGCGAGCAGGTTGCTGACCAGCGCGCCGCTCCACGAACCGAACCCGCCCTGGATGTTGAACGCGCTGCCCATCTGGTTGATCAGCGTCTTCGACACCTCGGCCACCTTCACCTCGAGCATCACCTGCTGCGGCGACGTGACGCTCAGCATGTTCAGCACGCCTGCGCCCTGCTTGCCGCCCCCGCCGGCATCACCCGCACTGTCGCCGTACGCGCGTGCGATCTGCACGGCCTGCTGCGCGGCCTGCGAGCTCGACACCGTGCCGGCCAGCACGATCGTGCCGGCGGCGGTCGACACACGGATGTCACGTTCTCCCGGCAGCAGTTGCAGCAGCGATGCCTGCAGGCCGCCTGCGTCCGCGCCGACCGCGACGTCGATCACGCGGCATGCGCCGCTCTTGCCCTGCACGATCATGTTGGTCGTGCCGACCGACAGCCCGAGGATGTACAGCGTCTGCGGCGACACCATCGTCGCCTGCGCGACGGCCGGGTTGCCGATCGTCCGATTGCGGACCGGCTCCGGCATCGGCACCAGCAGCGACTTGCCGAGCGGCACGCTGACGCTGGTCGACTCGCGCACGGCACCGACGCAGTTCGGCCCGCGCAGCGGCCCCGCCGCAGCGGCGGCCGCGGCGACCGGCGCCGGCGCCATGCTGATCGTCATCTGCACGGGCCCCTTGCCGACCGCGGCCGGCGCGCTGGCGCCGCCCTTCGTCAGCACGCCCGCCTCGATGCCTTCCTGGGCCAGTGCGCCATAAACGGTCAGCCATCCTGAACAGAGGATCGCGGCCATCATCGTGCCCCGTGCGACGCGCGTCCGCAGTGGGCCGGTACCTGTACGTTGCGGTTTGAGCTTCATTTTGTGTGATCCCCCGAGAGACCGGCGCCGTGCCGGTTGTCGACTTCCGAGGCCGCTGTACCCTGCCGGCGGCCGATCTGTTTATCTGGCTGTGTTGATCTGCTTCAGAAACATTCGACGCTGCCCTTCACGCCCGTCAGCACGCCGACGCAGTCGCGTCGCGCTGCCGGCGCCGCGTGCGACGCGACGTGCACGCGCACCGTCCGCACCTGTGCGGGAGCGGGAAGCGGCGGCAAATCGGGTACGGGCGGCTTGCCGAGCAGCGTCATCTTGGTCGCGCCGTCCGTGTTCAGCGTCTTCTGGTCGACCTGGTTGCGCAGCACGAGCGACAGCGTGCCGACGCTGCGCGCGAGGTCGAGCCGTTCGGCCTGGTCGGGCGTGACTTCCAGCGTGACCGCGTTGACGACCTTCGGTGCGGTGTCGTCGCGGCTGACCTGCTGCGCGACGGCGAGCACCAGGATGTGCTCGAGCACGATCTTGGAGATGCTCTGCCCGTCGGTCTTGCCCTGCTGCTCCTGCGTGTTGACGATCACGTCGACGTAGGTGCCCGGCAGCGCGAAGCCCGCGACGCCGACCACGTCGTTCACGCGCACCGTGATGGCGCGGCTGCCGTCGGCGATCACCGCGGACAGCCCGCCCTTCGTGCCGAGCGGTGCGAGCTTCGACTCGATCACCGGCTCGCCGCGCGCCAGGCTGGTGCGCACGACGCGCCCTTCGAGGGTTTTCGTATCGGTGAACGCGCCGGTCGGCACGCTGCCCGACGGCCAGCTCACCATGTGGATCTGGTTCGCCCCGAGCGGCTCGCCCAGGTTCAGGTCCGCGGCCGCCACCGCGACGGGCGTGACCGAGTTCGTGGATGTCTGCACCAGCCAGTGGGACGCGAACACGACCGCGGCAAGACCCGCGACCATCGCGACGGCCAGCATCATGAGCGCTCGACTGTTTTTCATGGCAATGCTCCTCGACGATTCGTGAAAAAAACGGCTCAACCGGTGATGTACGTACGTCCGCCTCGCTCGACGGGCGGCGTATGGTTGCCGTCCCGTTCGGGCGCTGCGCCGAAATAGCTCGCCCACGCGTCGTACAGCGCGTCGTGCGTCACCTCGGGCGGATCGCCGCGGTAACGTGCGCCGGCGGCGACAAGGCGCAGCAGATCCGCCGGAAAGCACGCGAGAAACGCCTTGCCGGTCGGCAGATGCAGCCGATGCAGCAGGAACTCGAATGCATCGCTCGCCGAGACGAGACCGAGCGATGCGCAGGCCGCGTCGTACACCGCGCGGTAGTGGTCGATCGACAGCGGACCGACGTGAAGCTTCGAGCCGAGGCGGCGCATGAATGCGTCGTCGCAGAACTGCTCCGGCGCCAGGTTGCTCGAGAACACCGGCCACACATCGAACGGCAGCACGAAGCGGTTGCCGGATTCGAGCGTCAGGAAATCGACGCCGCAATCGAGCGGGCGCAGCCAGCGATTGAGCAGGTCGCGCGGCTCGACGCGCTGGCGGCCGAGATCGTCGACGATGTACATGCCCATGTTCGCCTTCATGTGCGGCGGCGCCTGGTAGAAACCGGCGGCCTCGTCGCGGCGCAGGTCGAGCTCGTCGAGCGTCAGTTCGCCGCCGGACATCACGACCGGCCGCTTGCACAGGCGCCAGCGGCGATCGACCGACTGGCCGCCGGATTGCGGTTCCGCGTCGACGTGCACGAGCGGGTCGTAGATCTGGATCACTTCACCGGCCGCGCAGATCGCGTGCGGCACCGGCACGCGGCCGTGCATCAGCGCGCCGAGCCGCTCGGCGAGGAAGGTCTTGCCGCTGCCGGCCGGGCCGTAGATCAGCAGCGGACGGCCCGCGTTCAGCGCCGCGGCCGCCGCATCGATGACCGACGTGTCGATCACGATGCCTTCGAACGCGGCCCACACGTCGCCCTGGCCGATGTGCAGCTTGCGTACCGAATGCGCGCTCACGCATTCGAGGTATGCGTCGAGCGTGACCGGCGCGGGCCCGCTGTAGCCGCTGCGCGCGCGTTCCTCGAACGCGAGCACGCGGCCCGCGTCGGTCAGGCGGAACGTCACGTCGAGATCGGTCGCGCCGCGATGGGTGAGCTCGACGAGATGCTCGCGCACCAGGAACGCGAAGACGTCGTCGAGCACCGCGAGCGGCAGGCAGTGCCGCTCGACCAGGTCGCCGTACGACGGGCGGCCGAGCATCAGCGTCGACTTCAGCACGAGCCCGGCGACGAACGTCATGCTCAGCCCGGTTTCGCCGAGCGAGCGCGGCGCCGCCGGCAACTGCGCGCCCAGCTTCGTATTGACCTCCCGCGACGGCAACGGATCGGGCAGTTTGGATACCTGCGCGTCGCGTCTCGGTTCGGTGTGGTTCGTGTTCATGGTCGTTCCATCCTCGTTGCGGGCTCGTCGCGCTACGCGCACGACGCGAACAGCATGCCCAGCGTGCCGGCCGCGATCGCGACGCCGTACGGCAGCGTGCCGACCGACGCGATTTCCGCTGGGCCGTCGGCTGCCCCTGCGCGCGCCCCTTGCGAACGGCGCGCGATCAGCACGCGGACGTTCGCCCACATCCGGCGCATCCGCCCGCGCAGCAGCGCGAACGCGATGGCACCGATCCCGCCGGCCACGAAGGTGGCCAGCACGATGTAAAACGTCATTTCCGCGCCGACCCATGCACCGATCGCGAGCATCAGCTTCACGTCGCCGGCCGCCATCCCGCGCAACAGGTAGAACGGCAGCAGCAGGCCGAAGCCGGTCGCTGCTCCCGCGAGCCATCCGAGTGCGCCTGCCAGGACGCCGTGCAGCGTGCACTGGGCGACCAGCGCGCCGACGAGTCCGACCGCGACGAGGCGGTTCGGAATGCGGCGGGCTGCGATGTCCGTGCTGGCCGCGGCGACCGCGAGCAGCGTCACGCACAACGGAACCGGGTAAGGCGGCGCAACGAGTAACATGGCGAACCTCGCGGAGCGAATCGAAGGATCAGGAAACCATTGCAAGCGCGGTGGTCACGGCAGCCGTCAAGGCTGTTGCAATCACCTCGTACGTATCGGCCAGCGAACCTCTCAGCGTGACGACGCTGCCCAGCACCGCGACGGCGAACATCGCCCCGAGCAACGCATATTCGATCGACGTCACGCCCTGCTCGTCGCCGATCCAGCGGCGACATACGGCACGCACCCTGGCTTGCATGATGGTCTCCGGTTCCGGTTGATCAGATGACCGGGACGGCTCGAGCACTGCACCAGCCGAGCCGTCCGCGGTACGGTCCATCAGAGGCCTGCCACCGCCGAATCCAGGTCGGCCGCGATCGTGCTGAACACGGTCTTGAGGTCCTTCCCGATCGTCGACAGCGCGAGGATGATGCCTACCGCGATCAGTGCGGCGATCAGGCCGTATTCGATGGCGGTCACGCCGTCTTCATCGCGGACGAAACGGCTGGCTTGTTGAATGAACTTGGACATGGTTATCTCCTTGCGTGATGACTTTCAAAGCCCTCGTGTACCGGCTGGATCGATCGATCTGGCATCGATACGTCGAGGAAAGTTGTTAATGCCGTGTGGTGACGACGAACGATTCGGATGAGCCGTTCCCCGTACCGTCCATCAAATGCCTGCTACTACCGATTCCAGATCGTCCGCGACCGTGTTGAACACGGTCTTCAGATCCGTACCGACCGTCGCCAACGCGGCGACGATGCCGATCGCGATCAGTGCGGCGATCAGGCCGTATTCAATGGCCGTCACGCCGCGCTGATCCCGAGTGAACCAGGCGATCTTTTCGATGATTCTTGACATGAGCACTCTCCTTTCGGACTGCTATGAAATACCCTTCGTCTGTCATGACGTCGGGGACGGGCACCACCGGCACTACAAGAAAATCGAAACGCGACGCTCAGCTGCGAGGACAGGGATGCGCACACCTGTCCGTGAGAACGGATTTCTGTGAGAGGGAACGCGAGAGATGCGCGTACGGTTCGATCAGCCGGATAAACCGGGCTGGACGATCGACCTGAACGGCGTGACAGCCGTTCGACGCACGGAATTCAATTGAGCGGGAGCCGAACTCCCGGCGAGGCTGAAAATCGCTTTTGTCGCGGCTCGCCGGCCGCGATGTGCTTTGCTGTTTCATTTTTATTCCCCGTCTGCTGCGATGCCGATTTCTTTTTGCCCTGACGATCCCGGGTCTCGTTGGCCGATCGACGAAGGTTCTCGCGGTTCATCGACCTGGAGCTGCGTGTTTTCCCCGACGCGCTCCGGCCCTCTTCTCCGCAGGTGATTCCGAAGCTGGTTCCGTCTGTTCCCGGAACCGCCCGGTCGTCACGTCGTCGACTGCCGTGCCAACGCTAACGCAAAGAGCAGGCCACCTCGAGCAAAATCCAGGCGTATCAAGGGTTCCGGCGATCCCCGGGTTCATGCGCCAATGGTGCGACGAACGAAATGTTTCAACTTTGATATATGCATTCCCGCGGGCGAGGTACGCCGGAACGCTCGCCGCCGCGCTGCACAAAGGGTCCAAAATTTTTTCTCGGGACTTTCCCGAACGCGGGCAGCCGGTTGCATTTCACGGGATCGGCGGGACGCGCCACCGCTCAAAAACGCGGAATGTTTCAAGCCAGAAACATGAAACCCGGCCGGGTCGTTTTCTCATACCTGAAAACGCGGCTTTCACGCCTGTCACCGATTGATCGGGATCACGGCTTCCAGTGCGCGGTTTGCATCACGCGATTTTTTCTTCAACAATGAGTTCACCGGACAACGCCATTCAGAGCGATTCGATCCGGCAGCACGACAACATGAAACGGCTGCGACAGACCAAGCAGCCTCCACTACATACGGGGCATCATGTACACAGCCAATCGTGGAACGCGCGATCGCGCCATATGCCGGGCTCAATGGCTGACGGCGGACCGGATCGTTCCGTACAGCTGCATCATGCTGATGCTCTTCGCCGCGCTGCTGGCCGTCTGGGGCGTCGTGACGGACGGCTTCACGTCGAATGCCACCGCCCGCCCGGGCACCGACTTCTCGGTCTTCTGGACCGCATCGCACCTCGTGTTGCAAGGCCATGCCGCAGCGGCCTACGACTCTTCGTCATTCCTGCAGGCCGAGTTCGCGCACTTCGGTGCGTATCTGCAGCACCGGCCGCTTCCCTGGCTCTATCCGCCGACGATGTTGCTGTTCATCGCGCCGGTTGCCCTTGTGCCTTTCCTGCCCGCATATTTCCTCTTTTTCGCGGGCAGTCTTTTATGCTACGCGTTCGCCGTCTCGCGGTTGTCGGGATTGCGCGCGCATCTTCCCCACCCGCGCGCCGCGGCGCTCGTCGTGGTCGCTTATTCGGCGGTGTGCATGTCCGCGCTGTTCGGCCAGAACAGCATCCTGACCGCCGGCCTCGCCGCACTCGCACTGCATCTGCTCGGCAAGCGTCCGGTCGCGGCCGGCGTGCTGATCGGGCTGCTCGCGATCAAGCCGCAACTCGCCGTCGTGTTTCCGTTCGTGCTGATCGCGGCGCGGGCGTGGCGCACGTTCGCGGCGGCGGCGATCAGCGCGACGCTGTTCGCGGCGGCCGGGGTCGCACTGGCCGGGCCCGGCGCGCTGCACGGGTTGAGCCACGCCATGTCGACGGTACGCGACCAGCATTTCATGCTCGCGTCGTACTGGCTCGCGTCGCCGACGCCGTTCGCCGCGTTGCGGCTCGCGGGTGCGCCGGTGGCGGCCGCACTGGCCGCGCAAGCGGCGGTCGCGCTGCTGGCGATCGCTGCGGCCGTCGACGTATGGCGCCGCACGCGCGACATGCGCCTGCGCGCCGCGGTGCTGGCCGTCGCCACGCTGCTGACGACGCCGTATCTGTGGAACTACGAACTGACCTGGCTCGGCATCGCGATCTTCTGCCTGATCGCACACGGTCTCGACGAAGGCTGGCTGCCCGGCGACCAGGGCATCCTCGTGCTCGCGTGGCTGCTGCCGATCTTCGAGATGTTCAACCGGCTGATGAAGCTGCCGCAGATCGGGCCGGTCGTGCTGCTCGCGGTGCTGTTCGTCGTCGTGCGCCGCACGGCGCTCGCGTCACGGAGCACGCAATGAAAGCGCCTTCGTTCGCCCGCCATGCGCATTCCGCCGTCGATCTGCATCCGGAACTCCCGATCGCGGGCCCGCGCCGCTATCCGCACTGGCTCAATCGCGATCGCGTGCGCCTTTATGCGGCCGCCGTGCTGTTGACGGAACTGCTGTTCATCGTCATCTACGTGACCCGCGTGGTCCTGTCGCACAACGGTGCACTGGAACAGCTGTCGCAGGATTTCTCGCCGATCTGGAGCGCCGCGCGGCTTGCCGCGCACGGGCACGGTGCCGACGCATGGCATTTCCCCACGCTGTTCGCGGTCCAGAAACTGGCAGTCCCGACGATGACGCTCGCGGACGGCGCACTGCCGTGGCTCTATCCGCCGACGATGCTGCTGCTCGTGCTGCCGCTCGGCTGGCTGCCGTACATGCTGGCACTCGTGCTGTGGCTCGGCGTCACGTATGTGCTGTTCGCCGCGACGATCCGCGCGACCGTGCAGCGCGATGCCGCGTGGCTGTGCGCGCTCGCGTTCCCCGGCGCGTTCCTCACCGTGATCGTCGGCCAGACCAGCCTCTTTACCGCGACACTCGCCGGCATCGGCCTGCTCGCGCTGAACCGCCGCCCCGTATGCGCGGGGATCTGCTTCGGCTTGCTGACGATGAAGCCGCAGCTCGCGGTGCTGTTCCCGCTCGCGCTGCTGTGCGCGGGCCAGTGGCGCGCGCTGGCCGCGTGGGCCGCGACGATCGCCGGCTGCGCCGCGCTCGCGACGCTCGCGTTCGGTGTCGGCCCGTGGGTCACGTTCGCGCATGTGATCGGCAACGCCTATACGATCGTCGGCACCGGCCACGCCAAGCTCGCCCGCATGCCGACCGTGTTCGCACTCGCGACGATGGCCGGCTGGCCCGCGATCGTCGCGCGCGGCCTTCAGCTGCTGTCGGCCGCGGCCGCCGCGATCGCCGTCGTCTACGCGTGGCGCGGCGCGTGTTCCTACGCGCTGCGCGCCGCGACCCTTGCATGCGCATGCCTGCTCGTCAGTCCCTATCTGTACGACTACGACCTGACCTGGTACGGCATCGTGATCGCGTGGTACGCGCGTTATGCGTGGACGCACGGCTGGCGCCGCTTCGATCGCGAATGGCTGATGCTGTTGTGGCCGATGCCGCTCGCGGGCCTCGCGGTCGTCTCGCATCTGTCGTTCCAGTTCATGCCGCTCGTGACGCTCGCGTCGCTCGCGCTGCTCGTCAGCCGGATCGCGCAGGAAAGACACGACGTGCCGTCGATGCCCGACGCACGCGACGACTCGACCGAGACCGGCTTCGCACATCCGGTCCGACCGCACCACCGCCCGGCGCACGGAATGCGCCGCACCGGCCGCCCGACGCTCGGCGCCGGCCGGTGAAGCGACATCACAAGGGGAATCATCATGCGGGAACCACTCTACACGCCGCTCGTTTCGCTGGTCGTGCCGTTCTATAACGAAGGCGAGGCCGTCGAGCGCTTCTTCGACGTCGTGATTCCGTTGCTGACGGCCATCGACGCGATCCGCTTCGAGATCGTCTGCGTGAACGACGGCAGCCGCGACGACACGCTCGAACGCCTGATCCGGATCAGCACCGGCGAGCGGCGCGTGCGCGTGATCGATCTCACCCGCAACTTCGGCAAGGAAGCGGCGCTGACGGCCGGCCTCGACGAAGCCGCCGGCGACGCGGTGATCCCGCTCGACGCCGACCTGCAGGATCCGCCGAGCCTGATTCCGGTGATGATCGAACACTGGCGCGCCGGCGCGGAAGTCGTGGCGGCGAAGCGCAGCAACCGCGCGTGCGATTCGTTCGCGAAGCGCACCGCGGCCGCGATCTACTACCGCGTGCACAACCTGCTGTCGGACGTGAAGCTGCCGGAGAACGTCGGCGATTTCCGGCTGATGGATCGCAAGGTCGTGAACGCGCTGCGCAACCTGCCCGAACGGCACCGCTTCATGAAGGGGCTGTTCGCGTGGGTCGGCTTCAAGACCGTGATCGTCGAATACCAGCGCGACCCGCGCAGCGCCGGGCACTCGAAGTTCTCCGGCTGGAAGCTGTGGAATTTCGCGCTGGAAGGGATCACCAGCTTCAGCACGGTGCCGCTGCGCAGCTGGACCTACATCGGCGGCGGCATCGCCGCGCTTGCGTTCCTGTACGGCTCGGTCATCATCTTCCGCACGCTGCTGTTCGGCAATCCGGTGCTCGGTTACGCGTCGCTGATTTCGGTCACGCTGTTCATCGGCGGCATCGAGCTGATCGGGATCGGTGTCGTCGGCGAATACATCGGGCGGATCTACGACGAGTCGAAACAACGGCCCGTCTACCTGATCCGCCGACGCTACCAGGCGCACGGCAAGGTGATCGAACTTCCGGTCGCGCGCGATGCGCGCCGCCAGATCGCACGCCGGCGCGTACAGCCGAACCGGGCGCGGATCGACGCACGCTGAACGCGCGCAGACGGCCATGATCGACCTGCTCCATGCCGAGCGCACCCGGCTCGTGCGCTTCGGCTTGTCCGGGCTCTGTTCGACCGCGCTCCATACGCTGGTCGCGTCCGCGCTGTTCGCGTTGTTCGATGCGACGCTGGTCGCCGCGAACGCGGTCGCGTTTCTCTGCGCGACGGCGTTCTCGTATCTCGCGAATACGCTGTGGAGCTTCTCGTCGACGGTACGCACGCGCAACGCGCTGCGTTTTCTCGTCGTCACGCTGGCCGGCTTCGTTGAAACGCTGCTGCTCGCGCGTGCCGCCGAGATGCTCGACGTGTCGCGTTCGATGAGCATCGTCGCGATCGCATTGCTGATCCCGCCGACGACGTTCGTGCTGCATCGGCTCTGGACCTACCGGTAAGCGCGCGATCGCCGGCCGCCCGGCGGCCGGCTACCTGCCGCGAATCACGCCCCCTTCCCGCTCCCGAATCGTCGTGCCGCCACGGCGACGGTCGCTCGCGGTCGAGCCGGCCATCCGCCCCTTTCTCCGATCGAAAATAATCGGCAAAGCGATTAACAGATTCAATTTTCTTCTATTTATGTAACGCATCGATCCGATTGAATCCAGTTTTAAAATTAATATCAGACAATCATTTTTATAACCCTGTTTACTCTTACAGCTTCCAGAATTAACCGAACGGGATAATCTGCATTCGCCATCGCACCCGCACGTGCCATACAACGCGCAAACCCTTACAGGACAAGGCGATGGCAGATACACGAAGCAATTCGCGCAACGATGAGTCCCATTACTTCAAACGGGAGCTTCTATGTCACGCGTTACCGATGTGCTCGTCTCGATCGATACCGAAACCATTCTAAAAAATTATCCGAATCCCAGCAGGGATCCGAAAAGCCCGACGCTGATCGACTGGAAACACGTGTACATGGTCACCAACCAGGACAACGTGGTTTCCGGGCAGGCGGGCGGCGAACTCGACCTGAAGGCGCAGGTCGGCGACCTGATCCGCTGGCGCGAAACGAGCCTGTCGCTGGGCTTCGAGAAACAGGTGGTCTTCTACGGCTTCATCGCCAACCAGGGCAAGGACCTGATTTCGACGCCCACGCCGCGCAAGGCCACCGCATCGGTGCCGATTCCGAACCCGAGCTCGCCGTCGACGCCGACCTGCCAGAAGGTCGACAACTATTACTGGTCGTCGGAAACGCTGTCGGAAGGGCGCGTCACCTACCACTTCTACTTCCAGATCATCGACCGCAACTGCCAGTCGCTGGGCTGCTACCAGTGGGATCCGTTCATCTCGATCCACAACTGATCGCGGCAGGCGGGCGGCCGCGCCGCGGTCGCCCGCGTCATTCCCTTGTTGCGGAGGAAGCGCTCATGTCTGGTCTTCGTTGCGATGTGCTCGCTATCGTCGACGCCGTCACGCTGCTGTCGGTCTACCCCGATGCGAGCCGGAACGCCGATGCGCCGACCGTGATCGACGGCCGGCACATCTACGTGTTGAGCCCCGGCGACGACAGGCAGCTCGGCCACAACGACAGCCGGCTCTTTGCCGGCCTGTCGCCAGGCGACCAGCTTCGCCTGCGCGAAACCGCACTCGCGCTGCGCGCCGAAGTGAGCGTGCTGTTCATCCGGTTCGCATTGAAGGACACCGGCATCGTCGCGCCGATCGAACCGGAAGTGCGCGACGCCACGACGCCGGTACCGAATGCCGATGACCTGCTTCATCCGTCGTGCCAGCCGATGAAAGACCACTACTGGCACAGCGACGTGCTCGCCGCGGGCACCACCACGTGCACGGCCGACTTCGCCGTGCTCGATCGCGACGGTGCCGTGTCGGGCTATTTCCGCTGGGAAACGACGATCGAGATCGCCGGCAGCCGGCCGGATACGAAACAGCCCGGTTAGCCCGGTTTCCAGCCGTCGTCGGACCGCGACGGCAATTTCAGCCTGCCGCCGGATCCCGCCTTCACGGCGATCTTCCCCGCGAATGCCGCGGACCGGCAGGACCTGAAGCCGTTCATCGACGATGCGCTCGAACCGGCCGCGTCGTTCGGCGGCAACGACAACGACGGCATCAGGCAGTTCACGCTGAACTCGAAAGGCGGCAAGATCCGGATCGACGTATCGGCCAACGGCAGGAAGTCCGCGACCGACGCGCGCCTGGCGCCGCTGTCCGCGGGCGATCAGGTGTGGCTCGGCTGGCTCGGCGCCGACCGCGGCTACAACGACGGGATCGTCATTCTTCAGTGGCCGATTACCTGAGCGTCCGAGCGTCGCCGCGTGCCGCGCGCTGCGCTCAGGTGCGCGGCAGCCCCGGCGGATTGGTCTGCGACCGGTCGATCGCTTCGGCGTCGAGGCTCCAGCGGCCGAGCACTTTCCGGTAGCTGCCGTTCGCGATCAGCGCATTGATCGCGAGCGTCAGCGGATCGGCGAGGCCGCTGCCCTTGCGTGTCGTGATCGCGATGTCCGCGGTGCGCGGCCAGCCGCCGCTCACCGTGCCGATGAGCTTCGCATCGCCGCGCAGCGACGCCTGGTACGCGAGCATCGAATTCACGCTGAAGATCGTGTCGACACGGCCCGACTGCAGCGCGACCCAGCGCTCCGCCGCATCGGCGTAATACTGGATCTCGACCGGCGCGAGGCCGCGCGCGACGTTCTGCCGGTTCCATTCGAGCAGGATCTTCTCCTGGTTCGTGCCCGAATCGGTCACGACGCGCAGCCCGGCGACGTCCTTCGGCTCGCGGATCGCGGCAATCCGGCTGTTGGTCTTCACGTAGAAGCCGAGCTGATCCTTCCGGTACGTCGAGAAATCGAACTTCTCCTTGCGCTGCTCGGTGACCGTCACGTTCGAGATCACCGCGTCAACCTTGCCCGACTGCAGCGCGAGCGGCCAGTCGGCCCACGCGAGCGGCACGATCTTCAGCTTGCGCCCGACGCTGTCCGCGATGAGCTGCGCGAGATCGGGATCGAAGCCGACCACCGTCCGCGCATCGGTCGCATACGTGCTGAGCGGCGGCAGGTTCGGCGCGATGCCGATCGTCAGCGTGTTCGCTTCGGCAAACCTGAAGCCGCCCGGCAATGCCTGTTCGACCGCCGGGTTCACTGCGCCGCGCTGCCGGCCGGGCTGCTCGGGGCTCAGGTCGAACGGCGCGGCCTGCGCGGCGACGCTGCCGCCGATCAGCACCGCGGCCAGCATGCGAACGACACGCGCAACGGGAAATGCTGTTCTTGTCATGTTTTCCGGATTCCTTCCTGTTCGATGATGCGTGGGGCGAACGCAAGCGGGGGGCGGCGCGACGGTCGGCGCTGTAACGCGTCGCCGCGCCGCGCTGCGTTCCCGGCCCGCTTACGCGGGCGTCGCTTCGAGTTCGGCCGCGTGCCGAGGCACCGGCTGCGCGACGGGCGACGGGCGCGCCGCTTGCGACGACTCGCCCGCATATAGCGCCTTCGGATCGAACACACGCGCCTGCAACGGCGTAAACGCACGGAAATTCCACAGGCTGCGCGCGACGAACACGCGCTGCACCCAGCGAAACGCGCGGTCGTTTTCGTCGTATTGCGGATCGAAGCGGTCGCGCGAATGCAGCGTGAAGTGGTTGTTGATCAGCACCAGCTTGCCCGGCGACACCTGCACCCCGAACGACACCTCGCGCACCGCGCGATACAGGTTCGCCAGCGCTTCCTGCGCACGCGTGTTGACCGCCAGCACCATGTCCGGATAGAACGCGACCGTCACGCGCGGCGCATCGAGCGGCCCCGACAGCACGGCGCTCAGGTCGGTGTTGTCGCGCGGCGTCGGCGTGGCGCCGCGCCACCGGTACGGCACGCGGATGATGTAGTGCTCGCCGTAGAGCAGCGCGATATCGTCCGGCGACAGCAATTGCAGCGCGCGGCGCGCATCCGCGAGCCGCGTATACGGGCCGCCGCCGGCCTCGCTGCGCACGCCGAGCAGCAGCAGCGCGAACGGCGACGTGTCGCCTTCGGGCATGTGCGCCTGCGCCGCGTTCTCGATATGGAAATCCAGCTCGACCTCGGAGCCGAGGCCCGTGTATTCGCGCGCGGTCGTCTTGTGCGGCGTCAGGTTGTTCACGAGCTCGCGGCCTTCGTGCGCGATCGAATACGGCTCGCCGGCCAGCGTGCTCAGCGCGACCAGCACGTTCTCGCTCAGCACGCCGGACTTGAACGAGCGGCCGGTTTCGTCGAACCTCGGGCTGCCGTTCACGTCGTCGTCGATTGGCAGGTTGTCGATCTCGATCGATCCGTGCGCGTCCGCGGTCGGCGCCTTCGCGCGGTCGAACGCGTCGACGATCCGGTCGGGAAATGCGTTGTAGGCGAGCTTGCGTACTGCGCTGATATAGCCGGCGCCGCCAGCGGGATCGTAGGCCAGCGCGCCGAGCGTCTTCCGGATGTGACCGGACTCCACTGCCGTCAAGACGATGCGTTCATCTGCGAGATAGGTCATAGGTCTCTCGTATAAAGATCTTGGGTCGAAGAGCGGTATGGCACCACCGCCGCGCTTTGCCTTCCTCGGTGCGAAGCGCTCGACAAGACTAGAAGACCGTCATTGCATTGCGAAATGATATTAAATCGATTGCAAACAAAAATTATCGATATAAGTTCAGCAACGCGGCTAGCATCAGGCCGTATCGATAGCGCCTGTCTTTAACACTAATTCTTGTTAAAAAATAGCTGGTTATTATTTGTATTCGCTAGCAGGTCGATGCTAGTTTTCTGTCGGATTCGACGATGCGGCCGGCTCTCGACGGGCAGCCGCCCCTTCATCCGCCACACGGAAAACCGCCAGATGAACCGATACCCACTGCTGCGCTGCCTGTTCGGATACTTCGGATGCGTCGGATGCGACGCTTTGTCGCCGGCGGACTGCCTCGCGACCCGCGCGGCGCGGGGGCAGCGATGAGCGAACGCGCTCCGGCGCTCGACAGCGCACTGGCCGCCGCCGCGCCGCCGCATCGCACGTCGCTGCGCGCGATCTTCCCGACCGTCGCGGCCGCCAGCCTCGGCTTCGCGATCGTCCAGCTCGACGTGACCGTCGTCAACGTCGCGATTCCGAGCCTCGGCCATTCATTCGGATCGAGCGTCCACGGGCTGCAGTGGATCGTCGACGCGTACACGCTGTCGTTCGCCGCGCTGCTGCTGACGTCCGGCACGCTGGCCGACCGCTTCGGCAGCCGCCGGCTGTTCGCGCACGGCCTCGCGCTGTTCCTGCTCGCGTCGCTCGGCTGCGCGCTCGCGCCGTCGCTTGCGGCGCTGATCGCTGCGCGTGTCGCGCAGGGCATCGGTGCGGCGATGATCCTGCCCACGTCGCTCGCGCTCATCACGCATGCCTGCGCGAACGACGCCGCTGCGCGCGTGAAGGCCGTCGCATGGTGGAGCGCGACCGGCGGCGCGATCAGCGCGGCCGGTCCGACGCTCGGCGGGCTGCTGATCGATTCGCTCGGCTGGCGCGCGATCTTCTTCATCAACCTGCCGATCTGCGCGGCCGGGCTGTGGCTCACGCTGCGCCACGTGCAGGATTCGGCCGCCGCGCGCACGCGGCTGTTCGATCCGGCCGGCCAGATCGTCGCGGTGCTCGTGCTCGGTCTGCTGACGGGCGGCATCATCCGGGCCGGCGCGCACGGGCCGGGCGACCCGTATGCGGCCGGCCCGCTGATCGCGTCGGTCGTGCTCGGCGCGCTGTTTGTCGCGATCGAGCGGCGTGTGGCGGCACCGATGATGCAGCTCGCGTTCTTCAGGATCGCGCGCGTACCGGGCGTTCTCGCGATCGGTGCGGTCACGAATGCCGCGTTCTACGGACTGATCTTCTCGCTGAGCCTCTATTTCCAGAGCGCGCGCGGCTTCACGGCAACCGAATCGGGGCTCGCGCTCGCGCCGCTCACGATCATCATGCTCGCCAACATCGCGAGTGCGCGGCTCGCCGTCCGGTACGGATTCCGCGCGACCGTCATCGCCGGCCTTGCCGTATCGCTCGCGGGCTACGTGTGGTTATGGCAAACGCTCGGCGCGCATACGCCGTATGCGCTGCTGGCGCCGGGACTCGCGGCGATGGCGATCGGCGGCGGCATCGCGATTCCCGCGCTGACGTCGACGATGCTCGGCAGCGTCGAGGCCAGCCGCTCGGCCACCGCGTCCGCGATCCTCAATACCGCGCGCCAGGTGGGTGCCGCCGTCGGCGTCGCGGCGCTCGGCGCGCTGGTCGCGGGCCAGGGCGCCGCGATCGTGGCCGGCGCGTCGCGCGCGTTTGCCGTCGCGGCCGCGCTCGTCGCCGTCTGCATCGTGCTGGCCGCGCGCTGGCCCGGCGACGCGCCGGATGCCGTCGCGCGGGTCTGAGCACGTGCCGCCCGCCTCCCTTCAACCGATCCCACAGCCGAGCGAGGAATCCATGCAGCATCGCTTCATCGATACCGTCCTGATCGTCGACGGCGCGTCGACGGCCGCCTATCTGGCGCCCGCGTTTCGCGCGTACGGCATCCGTTGTGCGCACGTGATCAGCGACCCCGATCTGCCGGAAATCTACCGGAACCAGTTCGTCCCGTCCGACTACGTCCGCCAGGTTCAGCATCGCGGCGACATCGACGCGACGCTCGCGCAACTGAGCGACCTGCGGATCGGCGCGGTGCTGCACGGCCTCGACGCGGCGCTCGAACTCGCCGACACGCTGGCCGAACGGCTCGACGTGCCGTATCGCAATCCGCTCGCGACGTCGGCCGCGCGGCGCGACAAGTTCGTGATGAACGAGCGCATCCGCCAGGCCGGCCTGCGCGCACCGGCGCACTTCCACAGCACGTCGGTCGACGAAGCGCTCGCGTGGGCGCGCGCGCACGGCACGCTGCCGCTCGTGGTGAAGCCGGCGCGCAGCGCGGGCGTGGCCGGCGTGAAGATCTGCCGCACGCTCGCGCAGGTCGAGACCGCCGCGCGCGACGTGCTGGCCACCCGTTCGCTGTACAACCAGCCGAACGACGACATCGTGATCCAGAGCTATTCCGAGGGGCAGGAATACATCGTCGATTCGGTGTCGTTCGAGGGCCGCCATCGCGTGGTCAGCCTGTGGGAAGTGCATCGCGACCGCACGCACGCGCCGCGGCTCGACAAGATGCTGGTGCTGAACCATGCCGACCCGCGCTACGCGCCGCTGCTCGATTACGCGGCCGACGTGCTCGACGCGCTCGAAGTACGCTTCGGGCCGACCCATCTCGAACTGTTCGACACGGCCGACGGCCCGACGATCGTCGAGCTGAACGCGCGGCTGCATGGCAGCCTCGATCCACGCTTGACCAGCGCGGTCAGCGGCGAGAATCACGTGTCGGCCGCCGTCGAAGCCGTGCTGCATCCGGAGCGGCTGTTCGACGAAGCCGCCGCGCCGACGGATTTTCGCGGCTACTGCGGGCACGTGCTGCTGCTGTCGTCGCGCAACGGCGTGCTCGCGCAGGACTTCACATGGCAGGCGATCCAGGCGCTGCCGTCGTTCGTCGGGCTCAAGCAGTGGATCAAGGTGGGCGACACGCTGCGCGTGACCACCGACCTGCAGACGGCGCTCGGCACGGTCGGCCTCTACAGCCCGACGTTCGAGCGGCTGCTCGACGATTGCCGGCGCATCCGCGAAATCGAGGCCGATTTCTTCGCGGACGAACGTGCGGTCGCGCCGGCATAGCGTGATGGGCGCCGCACTCTCACACCCCGTCTCTCCGGCACTAGCGCGCGAGCAACGCACCTGCCTGCCGGCCCAGCACCGCGCGCAATGCGTCGAGTTCGGGCAGCGCGGGCGCCTCGTCGGGCGTGACGAGGTAGGTCGTCACGCTGTCGAGATCGTCGAACGCGTGCGTGCGCAGTTCCTTGCGCGCCACATGTTCGGTCGTGATCCGCTTCGGCAGGATCGCGACGCCCATCCCGGCCGCCACGCATCCGAGGATCGCGCCGAACGTGCCGAACGACGATACCGATTCGATCGCGAAACCGCGCGCCTTCAGCCAGTGCTCGGCAACCGCCCGATACGGGCAGCCGTCGTGAAACGCCAGCAGCCGCACCGTGTTGCCGGCCAGCAATTGCCGGCGCGTGACCGTGGCTGCGCTCACCAGCACCATGTCCTCGGCGAACGCGGGCTCGTAGCGCAACCCGGGGCGGACGACCGCCCGCGCGGTGAGCGCGGCGTCGATCCGGCCGCGCAGCAGCGCGTCAGCCAGTTCCGGCTCGCTGCCGATCTGCACCGCGAGGCCGAGCGCCGGATCGTGCGCCTTCAATGCGGCGGCGAGCGCAGGCAGCCGCGTGGCCGCCGTGCTTTCCATCGAACCGAGCCGGAAGCTGCGCGCGACCGGCGTCTCGCGCACTACCTGCGCCGCTTCGTCGACGAGCCGCAGGATGCGGTCGCAATACGGGATCAGCCGGCGCCCGGCGTCGTTCAGCACCAGCCGCTTGCCGTGCCGGTCGAACAGCGGCGCGTCGAGCGACTCTTCGAGCTGGCGCAGCCGCGCGGTCACGTTCGACTGCGTGCAGCCGAGCCGTTCGGCCGCGCGCAACGCACTGCCTTCCTGCACGACGGCCCGGAAGGTTTCGAGCAGAGGTATGTTCATATCACTTTCTCTTGTTACTGATCCAGTTTATATCATTTTACTTCGCACATTATCGGGATTAGCCTGACGGATATCCCGACCCGGCCGGCCCGCTTCCGAGGAATCCGCATGCCATCCGCTGTCTGCCCCGGCTTCATCTTCGCTCGCCGTCGCCGCGCGGCTTGCCCGTGCGCGCGCTGATCGCCGCGCTGGTGCGGCGCGGCCCGACCGTGCTCGCATGCGGCGTCGGCCTCGGGCTGCTGGTGCCGCCGCTCGCGGACATTGCGCGGCCACTGATGCCCGTCACCGTGTTCCTGTTCGTACTCGGCACGCTGCTGCGCGTCGAGCCCAGCGCCGTGCGCGCGGTCGCGCGGCGGCCGGCCGTGTCGCTGCTGCTGCCTGCGGTGACGATGATCGCGTGCCCGGTCGCGCTCGGCATCGCGGCGCGGCTCGCGGGCATGCCGTACGACTGGGTCGTCGCGCTGGTGATCGCATACTGCGCGCCGCCGTCGAGCGGCACGTCGACGATCGCGCGGATGCTGTCGCTCGACGCGAGCGTCGCGCTCGTCGCAACCCTCGCATCGATGGCGTTCGTTCCGTTTACCGCGCCGCTGCTGACGGCCTGGTTCAGCCACGATGCGGCCGTGTCGATCTCGCCGGCGAGTCTTGCCTTGCGGCTTGCGCTGCTGATCGGCAGCGCCGAAGGCGTCGCGCTGCTCGTGCGGCGGTTCGCCGGTTCGCGGCTCGACCGATATGCGACGCCCATCGATTCGATCGTCGTCGTCGCATTGCTGGTGTTCGCGCTCGGCACGATGGCCGGCATGCAGCAGTCGATCATCGACGCGCCGCACCGCGCGTTGACCGCGATCGCACTCGCGTTCGCCGTCAACGCCGGCTTCCAGATCGTCGCGTACGGGCTCACGCCCGGCGACGTCCGCACGCGGCTCAATGTCGCGCTGATCGTCGCCAATCGCAACGTCGGCCTGATGTGGGCCGCGCTCGGGCTCGCGGCCACGCCGACCATGGCGCTCGTGTTCACGTGCGCGCAACTGCCGATCTACACGCTGCCGCGCGTCGTCCAGCACCTGCTGCCGCGCCTCGAAGCACAGCGCCTGCGCAGGCGCGCACGCTAGCCGGCACCGCCCCGCTTTCCCGTCCTCGATCAAGGATCCAGCATGAAGCGACTCATCGTGATCGGTGCCCGCGCCACCGGCAGCAGCCTCGCGCTCGTGCGCGCCGCGCTCGCGCGCCAGGTGGCCGTGACCGTCGTCACCGCGCCCGGCCACCGTCTCGACGGCGTGTTTCCCGACGGTGTCGAGACCATCAACCTCGAACCCGACGCCGGCCGGCTCGCCGGCTGGCTGCGCACGCGTTTTCCGGACGAACTCGACACGCTGCGCGTGACGACCGCACACGACACCTATGCGCGCACCGCCGCGTGGGTTGCCGACGCGCTCGGCCTGCCCGGCCCCGATGCGCGGCACGTCGCGCACGCGGTGTCGAAGTCGAACCAGAAGGCCTTGCTCGCCGCGCACGGCATCCCCGCCGCGCAATTCGTCACCGGCACGCTGGGCGCGCCGGCGGCGCTCGCCGCCGCGGTCGATCCGTTACGTTTTCCGGTCGTCGTCAAACCGTCGGAAGGATCGGCGAGCGACGGCGTCCGGCGCTGCGAGACCATCGCCGAAGTGCGCGCGCAGCTCGACGCGCTCGCCGCCGCACAAGCCGATGCGCAGTCGCTCGCGACCGAGCGCGTCGTCGTCGAGGAATTCCTGAGCGGCAGCGAATACTGCGTCGAGTATTTCGACGGCCGCTACGTCGGCGCGCTGCGCAAGCTGAAGCGCCATGGCGCCGGCTTTCTCGAACGCGGCTATACGTCCGAACTCGATCTCGATGCCGACACGCTGCGCGCGCTGATCGACGTCGGCGCCCGCGCGACCGCGGCCGCCGGGCTCACGTGGGGGCCCGTGCACCTGGACTGCATCGTGCACGACGGCGTGCCGCACGTGATCGAACTGAATCCGCGCATCGCGGGCAGCTTCATTTGCGACATCGTACGCGACGGTTACGGCTTCAACGTGGTCGACGCATTGCTAGACAAGCTCGACGGACGGACGGTGACTGTTCCCGAACTGTTCGAGCCGCACGCGTATGCGCGCGCCGAATTCCTGCTCGACAGCGATCCGGGCGCGTGGCGTTTCGCGCAGGCCGGCGAGATCAACGACGGCAAGGTCGCGATCAGCTACGGGCCGCAAGTGCTGCCCGATCGCGAACGGCGCGCGTTTCTTTATGTGCGTGTCGCGTTGCCTGTCGCGCGTGATGCGGCGGAGAAGCCGGGTTCGTCGACCGCTAGCGGCAACGTCGTGCAGGCGACGCCGGCCGGATAGCGCGTCGGACAGCGTGGCGGGACGGGAGCGTTGCGCGCCCTCCCGTCGCAGCGACAGCATTCCCTGCCGGCGGCGTGCAGCCTGTTCATCAGCCGTGTGGCCGAGCGCCTGGACGAACTGCCGGGCACCGCGTTCGGCGTATTGAGCGATACGCTTCCGCGCAATGAGCCGAAGCCCTTCGAGCACGCATTTCCGCACACGCACGACGTTTTACGGCCGCATCCTCATGCCCGCTGCTCCAGCTCCGCCGCATCCGCGTTGTCGCAGGCCCGCCGGACCGGCAGCCGCACGCAGAACGTCGTGCCGCGCCCGGGTTCGCTCGTCACGTCGATTGTGCCGCGATGGCGCTCGACGATGCCGTGCGATACCGACAAGCCAAGCCCGGTTCCCTGCCCGACCGGCTTCGTCGTGAAGAACGGATCGAAGATCCGCCGGATGACGTCGGGCGTCATGCCCGTTCCGGTGTCGCTGATCGCGATCGACACCTGCTCGCCGTCGCTCGACGTGCGGATCGTGATGACTCCGCGCTCGGGAATCGCCTGCGCCGCGTTGACCAGCAGGTTCATGAACACCTGGTTCAACTGCGACGGCAGGCATTCGACCTGCGGCAGGTCGCCGTAATCGCGCACGATGTCGGCCTTGTACTTCAGTTCGTTATGGACGACGTTGAGCGTGCTCTCGAGGCCCGCATGGAGATCGACCACGCTCCACTCGTCGCTGACCGGGCGCGAGAAATCGCGCAGGTCCTGCACGATGCGCCGCACCCGCACCGCGCCATCGATCGATTCGTCGATCAGCGTCACGATCTCGTCGCGGACGTAGTCCAGATCCGCGGCGCGGCCCATCGCCGTCAGCGCGTCGCGCGCGGCGGGATCGAGCTGCGGCAGTGCCGCTTCATGCGCCGCGACCACATCGAGCAGGCTTCGCACCCATGTCTTCAACGTATTGAGGTTCGCACTGACGAAGCCGATCGGATTGTTGATCTCGTGCGCGACGCCCGCCGCGAGCTGGCCGATCGACGCGAGCTTTTCCGACTGCAGCAACTGCACGTGGGTTTCCTCGAGCACATGCAGAAGGCGCCGCTGCTCTTCCTTCTCCTGTTCGAGCCTTGCCTGCGCGGCCTTGCGCTCGTCGATCTCGGTCGCCATGTTCTCGCGCGTGCGCTGCAGCATCTCCGTCGTCTGCTCGTAGCGGTGCAACGCACGTTCGAGTTCCGCGGTGCGCATTCGCACGAGCCGCTCGAGCGTGTCGGCCATCCCGCGCAGAAAGGTTGTGCGCGCATCGAAGCGGCTAAGCAGCAGCGTGACGATCAGCGTCGCCATCGTAAACAGCGCGACGGTCGTCGCGAGCCACGGCGCGTCGATCCCGTTCGCGGTGCCGCATCGCGCGTCCGGCGCGAAATGGGCCGCCGCCATCCCCGTATAGTGCATGCCGGTAATGGCAATGCCCATGATGAAGGCCGCGCCGACGCGTTGCGCGGTCGCATGACGCGCCTGCTGCACGCGCAGCGCCTGCGCAATCCACAGCGCGGCAGTCGACGCGATCACCGCAATGCCGATCGATGCGGCGAACAGCGCGGGATCGTAGCGAATGCCGGGCTGCATGTGCATCGCGGCCATTCCCGTGTAGTGCATGCCGGCAATCCCGCCGCCCATCAGCGCACCGCCCGCGAACAGCCGCCGCCAGCCCAGCCGTGCGCGCGTGACGACGTTCAGAGCGAAATACGACACGAGCACGGCGATCGCCAGCGACGCGCCGGTATCCGGCAGCGCATAGCCGAGCGGGATCGGCAGCGAAAACGCGAGCATGCCGACGAAATGCATCGACCAGATCCCGGTTCCCATCGCGGCCGCGCCGCCGCCCAGCCACGCACGCTTGAGCTTCGGGTTGTCGAGCAGCGAAATGAACGCGGCCAGGTCGAGCGTCGTATAGGAGGCCAGCGTCGCGATGGCGAGCGACAGCAGGACGAGCGGGATGTCATAGGTGCCGTGCATGATCGAGCGCCCGAATCGGTGTGAAGGCATTGCCGCCGCATGCGGTCGAGCGCGCGCGGCGTCCATCAGGCCATGTTCCCCGTCAGCCGGGCGGCGCGCCCGCGTTGTGCGCCTGCATCGATGCGGCCGCGCCGGCCATGACGAGAATGTCGAACGGCGTTCCTTCCCGCGTCTCGAAACGGCGCACGAGCTCGATCTGGTGCGCCGACATCACGCTGCCTTTCGTCATCAGCAGTACGCCGCGATGCGTGCGCAGATCGTCGGCAAGCTGCATTCCTTCGCGCAGCTGCGCGGACTTGATCTCCGCGACGGACGCCGCGATGCCGAGACTCGCCGGGTCACGCATCAACTCGATGCAACGCTCGACGATCTGCGGGTCGTATCGCACGCTGGCCTGCGAGCGCAACGCATCGAGCGCCTGTTCGACCGAATGCGGCACACCGATTTGGCCGTTGCGCAGCCCTTCGAAATCGCGTGCGACTGCGACGATCCGCGAGCCGAGTGGAATCGCGTCGCCGGTCAGCCCGTCCGGCGTGCCGCGTCCGTTGAAGCGCTCGTACTGGTGCAGCACGATCGACGCGACCTTGTGCAATTGCGCGACCGGCGTCAGCACCATCTGCGCGCGCAGCGGATGCTCCTGGAACAGCCGGTGTTCGTCCGTCGTCATCCGCGCGAGCGGCTTGTGCAGCAATTCGTCGGGCAGCGACAACTTGCCGATGCCGTGCAGCAGCCCCGCGAAATAGACGTCCTGTGCGTGCAGCTCGCTCATCCCCGACGCCAGCGCGAGCCGGCGCGCGATCTCGCCGACGCGCATCGCGTGTCCGCTGGCGATCCCGCAACGCAGCTCGATCATGCTCGCGCAGACCTGGACCATCGCCGTGAAACTGCTTTTCAGGTCGCGTTGCGCCGCTTCGAGGAACATCACGGTCTGGCCTAGTTCCTCGGTGCGTGCACGCACCTGCGTTTCGAGTTCCGTGTTGAAACGGCGCAGCGCCTCGTTCTGCGCTTCCGTCAGCGCGGTCAGCCGGGCCGCTTCGCGGCGCAAGCGCCGCTGCTCCAGCGCCTGTTCGATGGTCATCAGCAGATCGTGATCGTCCCACGGCTTGTTCAGGTAGCGATACACGCCGCCTTCGTTCACGGCCTGCACGACCGATGCGATATCCGCATAGCCGGTCAGCAGGATACGCATCGTGTCCGGGTACAGCGCCCGCGCGCGGGCCAGGAATTCCGCACCGGTCATGCGCGGCATCCGCATGTCGGACACGATCAGGTCGACCTCGGTCGACGCCAGTATCTCGAGCGCGGCCTCGCCGCTGTCGGCGGTCAGGATGTCGTAGCGCGCGGGCCGGAACACGCGCTTGAGCGCCGACAGCACGTTCGGCTCGTCGTCGACCAGCAGGATCGACGGTGCGCGGCACGCGTCGTCGGATGCCGTTGCCGCCTCGGGTGTTTCAGGCAATACCTCGTTCGGCCCGTTTGTTGCAGATGTCGTCATGATTGGCCTCGAATCGATTATTCACACCATATCTCTCTGCAACATCGGCTTGTACGGCGTTTTCCTATATCGGGGGAAACGCTAATACGTCCTTTCGCGAACGCGAATGAAGAACGTCAAAAACAGAAGTCTGTTGCGCAACTGCCGTCGAAACCAGTTCCAGTTCCTGCCAACCATGCGTTTCGCGCGTGGTCGACGTAACGCGGCAGCGCGCCATCGCACGGCGGTGAGCGGACCGTCGCCGCTATTTACGCGTCTTCGCTGCGGTGTTATAACGCGGTGTCGGAAAAGGCAGACTTGGTTTGGTAAGCCCAAGTCCTTTCGTTAGCGAAAGCTCTGGTCTTTGCCCCGTGCACGAGATCCCCACGACGAACATCTGACGCCGACCAGGCGTCCAAACGTTCGTCCGTGTGGCGCTCAACCTCACAAACGCTCCGGTCGAACCTCGACACAGGAGTGGTTCATGCACGAGCACCATCAGGATATTTACGACGTCGTGATTGCCGGGGCTGGCCCCGTCGGTCTGTTTCTCGCCTGCGAGCTTCGCCTGTTCAAGCTGTCGGTCCTCGTGCTCGAGCGCGCCGAAACACCGCACGCTCCGTTGAAGCGCCTGCCGTTCGGCATGCGCGGCCTTTCGGCACCCACCCTCGAAACGCTTTACAGGCGCGGGCTGCTGGACGAGGTAATCGAGGCCGGGCGTGCCGACCCTATCGCGTACACGACTGCGACAATCGCGCACTGGATGCAGCAGCCGCGCCGGCCCGCCGGTCATTTCGCCGGCATTCCGTTCCATCACGACGACATCGATACCTCGAAGTGGCCGTATCACCTGTCAGGCTCGGCGGACACCAGCATGGCAGTCGCAGTGGGGACGCTCGAAACCGTCCTGGCTCGTCGAGCCAGCGCGACGGGATGCGAGATCCGGCGAGGCCTGAGCGCCGACGCATTCCACGAGTCGGATGGAGCGGTGACCGTTCATGCGGGCGGGGACACTTTTCGCGGGCGCTGGCTCGTCGGCTGCGACGGCGGCCGCAGTGCGATCCGCACAGCCGGCTTCTTCGATTTCGTCGGTACTGGTCCAGAGTTCACCGGCTACTCCGTCGAGGTCAACATGGCCGAGCCGGACGCACTTCCCCCCGGCCGACACTACACATCGACGGGCATGTACACCTATGCGCGGCCCGGCACGATTGCGATGGTGGAATTCGACGGCGGAGCGTTTCACCGACTTCAACCCGTCACGCTGGAGCATGTGCAGGCGGTGCTGCGCCGCGTGTCCGGCACCGAAATCACGCTGACCGGGCTCAGGCTGGCTACCACGTGGACGGATCGCGCGTTCCAGGCAACGACCTATCGGAACGGACGCGTACTGCTCGCGGGCGATGCCGCGCACATCCATTCTCCTTTGGGCGGTCAAGGGCTTAACCTTGGACTCGGAGACGCAATGAACCTGGGCTGGAAGCTGGCAGCCACCATCCGTGGCGATGCACCGGCCGGACTGCTCGACAGCTATCAACAAGTGCGGCATCCGTTAGGGGCACGCGTTCTCGATTGGTCGCGTGCGCAAGTCGCTCTTATGCGACCTACCCCCGGCACGCGCGCGCTGGAAGCGATCGTTCGCGATCTCATCGAGACCCGGGATGGCGCAACGTATTTTGCCGAGCGCGCCTGGGGTGTTTCGCTTCGCTACGATCTTGGCAGCCCTCATCCGCTGGTAGGCCGCAGCGTACCCGATTTCGAACTGGTCGACGGAACGAAGGCAGGCCGCCTGTTGCGCGACGGGCGGGGGCTCCTGCTGGACTTCGATCCAGGCGCGTCGCTTCAGGCGCTTGCGAACCGTTGGCGCGAGCGCCTCGCCTATGTCGCAGCCGACGCCAAGGACCGTTTAGGTATGCGAGCTATATTGGTGCGTCCAGACGGGATCGTCGCGTGGGCATGCGAAGCCGCTCCCGACCATGAAGAAGTCGCCCATGCCATCTCGCGATGGTTCGGCGAAACCGTGCGTGCAGGTGATTCGCCTCGTCGGAGAACTTCAACAGCCTGCCGGCGTTCGAGCGCTTCGCGGCCAGCGTCATGAAGTCCCTTCGACGATGACGAAGGTCCCGGTCGCGGCCCCGGCGCGGAGCACCTTGGCCGCCTGATATTCGGGGCTCTCATAGAAGCGCCTGGCCTCGGCTAGCGAATCGAACTCAAGGACCACATGTCGCTCGTGGGCCTCGCCTTCGAGGTTTTCATACTGCCCCCAACCAGCGATGACCTTGGGGCCGAATTTTTTCATCGCGTCGCCTGCGGCTTTTGCGTAGGCAGCGTAAGCAGTCGCGTCCGAGACGCTGACGTGTGCGATCAGATAACCCTTTGGCATGTCTATCCCTCTCTTTCAGTCGGCACATCCGGACAACCGCCCAGGTCGACGGTATGGGTGTGCAATAGCCGGTTCTAATTCGACGCAACGGGCCTGAACGGCAACGGACGCCTGCTCGCGTCCTGACGATCGATCATCCAGCCGGGATAACAACGAGGCAGAGCACTCACGGCTTCAAGACGCGCAAGCTCATCCTCGGTGAGAACGACATCGACCGCGCCGAGATTGTCCTCGAGCTGTTCGACCCGTTTGGCGCCGATAATGACGCTCGTGACATGCGGTCTGGCGAGCAACCAGGCGAGCGCTATCCGGGCGACCGAGATACCGCGCGCGTCGGCGATGGCGCGCATCTCCGCAACGCACGGCCAGGCCCGATCAAGATCGACCGGCGGAAAATCGAAGTGGCTGCGCCGCGAACCTTCTTCGGTCGGTGCTCCGGGGCCAAACTTCCCGGAAAGCAAGCCGCCCGCGAGGGGCGACCAGACAAGCAGCCCCATCTGCTCGTCGATCACGAGCGGCACCAGTTCGCGCTCCACGTCGCGTCCGGCGATCGAATAGTAGGCCTGCAGCGTTTCGAAGCGCGTGGCGCGAAGCGCCGCACTCAGTCCGAGCGCTTTACCGATCTTGCCTGCGCGCCAATTCGAAACGCCGACATAACGAACCAGCCCCTGCCGCGTAAGATCGTCCAGGGCCCGCAGCGTTTCTTCGATCGGCGTGACAGAATCGCTGGCGTGTATCTGGTAAAGGTCGATATGGTCGACCTGGAGCCGTTCGAGGCTTCTCTGCACCGAATCCATGATGTGACCGCGCGACGCCCCCTGATCGTTGGGTTTCGGGCCCATCACGCCGGCCGTCTTCGTCGCCAGTACGATCTCGCTGCGTGGTACTCCGATATCTTTCAGCGCCTGTCCGACGACGCGTTCGGACTGGCCAAAGGAATAAATGTCGGCGGTGTCGATGAAATTGATTCCCTCGGCGAGCGCGCGGGCGATCAACCGGTTCGCATCGTCCTGACCGACTGCGCCGATCGCCTTCCACATGCCGGCGTCGGCATTGCCGCCCAGCGTCATCGTGCCGAGGCACAGCTCCGACACATACAGGCCGGTGCGGCCAAGTTGCTTGTATTTCATGACCATTCCCTTCAAGAGTGGCTGGTTAACAGGTGGCGGCGTCCGTTCCGTCGCGTCGCGCGCGCCAGGATTTCAGTTGCCTCGAAATTTTCCGGACCGAAACTGTCCGGCGATCATCGCGACGCGTGCGCCGTAGCGGCGCGCCGTCTCGAGATCCCCTGGCGACATCTCGTCGGGCGACGCATCGGCAGGCGTCTGCGCCATCGGCGCGATATAGGAGCCCATGCGATTCAGGTCGTCACGCATCGAGGCCTTCACGTTCGCCGGCTTGATATCCATGCTGACCCAGATGCCGCCGTGCTGCCCCGCGAGCAGAAAGAAGTATTCGAGCGTATTGAGCTTGTCGCCGTTGATACTCGCGCTGTTGGTAAAGCCGCCGAAGATCTTGTTTTGCCACCTACCTTCGAACCAGGCTTTCGAGGATGCGTCCGCGAATTTCTTGAACTGCCAGCTGGGGCCGCCCATGTAGGTCGGCGAGCCGAACAGGATCGCATCCGCGCCGGCCAGCGTATCCCACGCATCCTCGGCAAGGTTTCCGTCGGTGTCGATTGCGACGAGTACGGCACCGGCGCCTTCGGCGACAGCTGTTGCCATACGCTCGGTATGCCCATAGCCGGAGTGGTAGACGACGACCGTTTTGATCGCAGAAGTGTGTTGTGTCATGGTTGCTCCCTTTCGTTCAAGTTGTCCTCCGTGGACGACATGGGAAGCCACTCTACTGAGTCGCAACTGAGTTATAAATGATGACAAATTGAACGTTCCGTTACTCCCTGGGTGAACAATGCAAAACCTTGACGCGCTTTTGATCTTTGCCCGTGTCGCCGAAATGACGAGCTTCACACGCGCGGCCGAAAGCCTCGGAATTCAGAAGGGACGCGTGTCGATGGTGATCCGCGGACTCGAGCGGGATGTCGGTGTGGCGCTGTTGCATCGGACCACGAGGAGCGTGCAGCTCACTGAAGACGGACGCGCCTTTTATCTACGCGCACGGGACCTGCTGGCCGAAGTACAGGAATTGCAATCGATGTTCTCGGGTCGTGGCGCATCCCTGCGTGGAAGGTTGCGCGTCGACATGCCCACCGAGTTGGCACGAAGCGTCGTGGTTCCCGCACTGCCGCAATTGATGGCGGCACATCCGGAGTTGGAACTGGAACTTTCCAGCACCGATCGGCGTGTCGATCTCGTCCAGGAGGGGTTCGATTGCGTGATCCGTCTGGGTCCGATCGTCGACGAGACGCTGATTGCCCGACCGTTGGGCAAACTGCGCATGACAAATGCGGCGAGCCCGAGCTATCTGGCACGGTACGGCATACCGCACACGCTCGACGATCTGCGCAGCCAGGGGCACCGGATGGTTCACTACACGCTGACACTCGGCGCCAGGCATGCCGGATGGGAATACCCGGACGGCGACGGCTATGCGTCGCTTCCGTTGCCGAGCGCGATGCAGGTCAACAGCGTGCAGACCTATCATGCAGCCGGGCTTGCGGGCATCGGATTGATCCAGGCGGGATATTCGGCGCTCGCGCATCACATCGAAAGCGGCGCGCTGGTGGAGGTTCTGCCTGACTTGCGTCCCGAGCCCCTCGCCGCGTCGCTCGTCGTGGCCCATCGGCGTAACCTGTCGCCACGCGTTAGGGCTTTCATGGACTGGATCGAGGGGGTATTGGAGCCGTATTTCGATTAACCGTCAGGTGTAGCGGCTCAACGGGGCGGAAAATGGCCGAACGCGGAAGTACGAGTTCGGCCCGTCAGCGAGGTATTCGCACGACAGCCGAACTCCGATAGCCGTCCCGCTGGACCACATGCAGAAGAAGATTTCGGCAAGATGCGCAGCTACGGTCAACGCCAATATGTTGTTGGAAAATGGCCGTCGTGAGGCGGTCGCTGCTCTTCGATCTGTCGCGCCGGCGTTACGCGTGACGCGGTGTTTCAACGGGTGGTGTGCCGTCATGAAAGAGCGCTTTCAGCTGTGAACGCAGCTCCGGCGAATCGGCATGCTTGTGAACCGCGACCGCATGCTGTACGGCCGCCTCGAGCAACTCGTTTTCGGAATCCGCGGATAGCGCAACGGAACAATTCATTTCGCTCGGGAATTCCCGGCAATCGATGTATTTGCGCGTCATGATGTCCTTCCTCATACGACAGTAGTCATGGGTCTTGCTTGAATGACCGCGCGGGATGCCGCGCGAAGTACATAGGCACTAGGCACGATTGCGCCTCCTTGTCGCGGACGAAATGATTTTGAAAGTATAGGTCGCGTGCAATGAATTCGCGGTAACGCATCGAAATTCACGGCGTTCCGCGTGCGTAGCCCGCACGACGTGCCGCAGGTGCCGTCTGCGGCCGGGAATAAAACACGGTCGTAATCAACGGCCGACTACATGACTGACGAAATCCGCACACGAAAGTCCATGGTCCAGGCGGAATCGGCGTTTGAATCGCAGTCCGAAAGTGCGGGGCGATGGCCGTAGATGGCGGGGTGGCGATCCATACCCGGTGAACCGATCGACCTACCGCACGCGGACGGATCGCCTCGACCGCGACTTGAACCGCTCCAGTTCCTTGTCGGCGAGCACGTAATCGTTGCAGTCATGCAGGCGCTCGAAGGCGAGATCCAGGAATGCCCGCACGCGCTTGGGCAGAGCAGTTCGGCTTCCGTAGTAAAGGTGCAAGCCGATGTGCGTGCTCATATGCTGCACGAGAACCGGCACCAGCCGTCCCGCCCGGATATGGGGCACGGCCGTGAAACCCGCGAGCTGCCCCAGCACTTGCCCGGCGAGCACGGCCTGCACTTCGAGTTCCGAATCGTTCGTCGAAAACGCAGGCGACATCTGACGATGTTCGAGCTTGCCGTCGACGTTCAAATACCAGGGTGCCACCTTGCCCGTGACAGGATGCCGGAACACGCCACAGCGGTGTGCCGCCACGTCGTCCAGTGTCGACGGCGTGCCGTGTGCTTCGAGATATTCGGGCGCCGCGCACACGATCATCTGGATCGGGAAGAGCTGCCGGCCGATTACGCCCTCGCTGGCCGACGCGCCGATCCTGAAGCCGACATCGACGCGATCCAGCACCCAGTTGCCGATTCCATCATCGAGCTGGACATCCGGCTGAATACCGGGGTGCTCGCGACAGAATTCGTCGAGCAGCGGCATAAGAATGGCGGCGAACGACGACTTCGGCCCGACGATACGCAACGGCCCGGCGATCTCGTCTTTGGACTCCCGCGCCAGGACAAGCGCCCTGTCCAGCGCCTCCAGTGCGGGCTGCGTGTTCTCCAGGAAGCGCTGCCCTTCCTCGGTCAGCGCGAGGCTGCGCGTGGTTCGATGCAATAGCCGGACGCCGAGGCGCTGCTCCAGCTGCGCGATGCTTTGACTCGCGGCCTGAGGCGTGACGCCCTGGGCAAGCGCAGCCTGTCGGATGCTGCCGAGTTCCACGGCTTTGGCAAAGGTCGCGATGGCCTTGAAGTCGTTGCTGGGCATGGTCAATGCTTGCGTTAAAGCACGAATGGTCGGGTTCGGGGGTCGGGTCAGCGTCGCATCGGTATCAATCTCAAGTTGATACTGATGCAACGGGAATTCGACTATTCGCTTGAAACTGCACCTTCTAAAGTAGCGCCTTGGGGTCAACGTATCCGGCTCGTTCCGAGCCGGCCTCATGCCGCCCCCGACTTTCAGCGCAAAGGACCGACCATGCAGGATGTGACACTGAACAACGGGATGAAGATGCCGATCCTCGGCTACGGCGTCTTTCAGATTGCCGACGAGGCGGAATGCGAACGCTGCGTCGTCGACGCGGTACAGGCAGGCTACCGCCTGATCGACACTGCTGCGTCCTACAAGAACGAGGAGGCTGTCGGGCATGGCCTCAAACGTTGCGGGGTACCGCGCGACCAGCTTTTCGTCACCAGCAAGCTGTGGTCGAGGACGCCGGCTATGAACGCGCCCGGGTGGCCATCGACAAGTCGCTGAAGCATCTGGGCCTCGACTACCTCGATCTGCTCCTGATCCATCAGCCGTTCTCGGACGTTCACGGCGCGTGGAGAGCGATGGAGGAAGCGCATCGCGCCGGCAAGCTGCGCGCGATCGGCGTGAGCAACTTCCAGCCGGATCGCCTGATGGACATCGCGTGTTTCAACGAGGTGACGCCGGCGGTCAACCAGATCGAAATCAATCCCTTTCACCAGCAGGACGAAAGCGTCGATTTCACGCGCAGGCTCGGCGTTCAGCCAGAGGCTTGGGCACCTTTCGCCGAAGGGCGCAACAACCTGTTCGACAACGCGCAACTTGTCGAGATTGCGCAGTACCACGGCAAGACCGTGGGACAGGTCGTGCTGCGCTGGGTGGTACAGCGTGGCATCGTCGCTCTGGCGAAGTCCGTGCGAAAGGAGCGGATGCTGGAAAACCTGGCCGTCTTCGACTTCGAATTGTCCGAGGAAAACATGCGGGCCATCGCCACGCTGGAGACCGGCACGAGCAGCTTCTTCTCCCATCGCGATCCGGCGATCGTGAAGTGGATGAGCGAACGGAAACTCGGCCTCTGATGCGCAATCGCGGCGGCTGTCCGGTCAGTCAACCGTAATTTCGATTTGGTAAACTGCGAGGTTTCATCCTTGACCTTGTCGCCGGTTTTATGGCTACTGCACCCTCGGACAACGCCTCTTCCGAGTTCATTCCGGCCGACGTGAGGCAAACCGTCGTCACCCAAACATTGCCGTCCGCGCAGATCGGTATCAGTCGGCTGAAGACGGCGCGCAGAAATATGGGCCGGACTGCACCCTATGACCTCGAAGATGCCGATCTCATCGTGTTGCAATTGCGCGCATTCGGCGAACAGGAATTGTGGCTTGACGGACGTGCTGCCCGCTTCGTCCCCTACAACGCAGGGACCGTGACGATTCACGACCTCGACCGCAGGTGGGTGGCGGATCTGAAGGGGGCGTTCGACTGCCTCCACTTCCATCTGCCTCGCCGCACGCTGGAGGAAACGGCCGATGAAATCGGCGGCCGGCGACGACCGCAGCTTTATTTGCCGCCGCACTTGAGTGCAACCGACCCGATCGTCCATCACCTCGGACAATCGTTGCTGCCCGCGCTGGCGCAGCCCGAGCATGCGTCGCAACTCTTCATCGACCAAGTCGCGCTCGCTTTCCAGACTCATATCGCACAACAATACGGCGGCATCGGCGAGCAGCGGGAAAGGCAGACCGGCAAACTCACGCCGTGGCAGGAGCGTCAGGCAAAAGGACTCCTGTTCGAACACCTCAACGGAAAAATTTCGCTTGTCGATGTGGCGAAGGCCTGCGGCCTGTCTCGCAGTCATTTCGTCAAGGCCTTTCATCAGACTACGGGACTGCCCCCGCATCGCTGGCTGATCAATCAACGCGTAGAACTGGCAAAGAAGTACATGCGCACATCCCCCATGCCTCTGAACATGATCTCGGATTTGTGTGGCTTTGCGGATCAGAGCCACTTCACGAGGACATTCATGCGCCTGACCGGCGTCACACCTCGTCAATGGCGTGCGGACAACCGTTGATTTGGGCACCGTGGTACTAAGTACTTCCGCTAATAGTCGCTTTGCCCCGTGCCGCCCGCATTGCGCACTCCACCGCGACAATCGCGGCCCCGCACCACTTCATTCCCCGGACGCGGCATCAATCTCGCAAACGATTTACCGATAGAACCAAAAGTTACCGTTCGTTTCAAAGACGGCCAAAATAGTAAGTTGAAGCGAGGCTATTCTTCCGTTACCCACAATAACACCCATGGGGGGGTGACTATGAATAAGCTCTTTAAAAGTGCCCTTTGCGCTGCGATCGTGCCTTTCGTTATTGCCGGCTGCGGCGGCGGAGACGACGGCGGCAGCGTGCAGAACGGCACGCTGCATGTCGCGATGACCGACGCACCGTCGTGCGGCTTCGATCATGTGTTCGTCACGGTGTCGCAGGTGCGCGTGAACGCCAGTTCGAACGCGGGCGACAACGACGGAGGCTGGTCGACGATCGCGCTGCCGACGCCGCAGAAGATCGACCTGCTGTCGCTGACCAACGGCGCACTCGCCGATCTCGGCCAGACCGCGCTGCCGGCCGGCCAGTACCAGCAGGTCCGCCTCGTGCTCGCGCAGAACCAGGGCAACACGCTCGCGAACTCGGTCGTGCCGACCGGCGGCAGCGAGCAGGCGCTCGCGACGCCGAGCGCGACGCAAAGCGGTTACAAGATCATCTCGCCGTTCACGGTCCAGCCGAACACGCTCGTCGACCTCGTGCTCGATTTCAATGCGTGCAAGTCGATCGTGCAGCGCGGCAACGGCACCTATGCGCTCAAGCCGGTCGTGACGGCAATACCGACGGTCGTGAGCGGCGCGATTTCCGGCTACGTCGCGCAGGCCGAAGCGGGCGCAACCGTCTATGCCGAGCAGCATGGCAAGGTCGTGCGCGGCACGGTCGCCGACAGCACCGGCAAGTTCGTGCTGTCGCCGCTGATCCAGAGCTCGACGCAGGGCAATTACGACGTCGTGATCGTGCAGAACAACGTCGCGTCGGGTGTCGTCCGCTCGGTGCCGGTTGTCGTGAACACGAGCACGGCAGTGTCGACGTCGAACCTGCCGATCACGCTGCCTGCTTCGACGATGAGCACGGTCAGCGGCACGGTGACGGCGAGCGCGAACGCGCTGGTGCGCGCACTGCAGACGATCGATGCAAACGCATACGAGATCACGTCGATCAACGCAAACATGGACACGGGCGCGTACGCGCTGTCGGTGCCGACGGCCGCACCGATCGTCGGCACGTACTCGGGTTCGCTGCCGGTCACGCTGGCTTCCGCGCCGGCGTCGGCAGGCCAATATACGATCGAAGCGGACGCAGCGTCGGGCGCAACGCAGGCGACGAATGTCAATGCAACGACTAGCCAGACGAACGTCAATTTCAGTTTCTGACGGTTCAACGGCATAACGGAAGGGGCCGAACGGCCCTTTCCCCTCAACGGGAGAACGAAGTGAAAAAAGGGGTTATCGCGTTGCTTGCTGTGGCGAGCACGATCGGTGCACTCAGCGGGTGCGTGGCTTACGTTCCCGGTCCGCCGGTAGTGGTCGCGCCGCAAGGCGGTCCGGGGAACGGTTTCTGCCCGCCCGGCCAAGCGAAGAAAGGCAATTGCTGATACGAGGCCCGCGCATCGCGGGCCTTTCTTTTACCCGCTCTGCGCCGGTGGACTCGGCCGGATCTGTTGGTAAACCCGGGCAGCCAAAGCAGCTTTACGTCTGACCGATGACTATCCTGGTACCCGATACACTGCAAGCCACTCGCGAGTAATGCGGCAGTACCTGCGGCTTATCTGACAAGGCTCGGCGCACAAACCTACGCCAATACCTAAGCTCACCCTTTTGGAGATCAGCCGGTACCACCGCCGGCTGCCGACATCTGCGAGCGGCGACTTCCGACCCTTCTCTGTCGTTCGCCGCAGTACCTCGACAACGGCGGCTTATGACGGTACAACGGTCATCGCACCTGTCCGGACGTTCGAAGACGCGGCTGAGTTAGTCGGGGTCGAGACGATCCCTCGCTTCAACCCGACCACCCCGCCCGCCTGTAATCGCTTGGCGACACTCCGGACACCCGTTTGAACGCGCTGCTAAATGCGCTCTCGGATGCGTAACCTAACCTTGCCGCGAGAATGGCAATCGGCAGTTTCTCGTCGGTTAACGCCTGCTTTGCCATACGCATGCGCCACTGCGTGAGCCACGTGAGCGGAGCCATGCCCGCAACCGACCTGAAATGTACGCAAAACGCCGTGCGCGACATTGCCGATGCGGCCGCAAGCTCATCCAGTCGCCATGCCCGGCCGGGATCGCCATGCATCAACCGTAGCGCGGGCGCAAGCCGTCTGTCGCCGATGGCGCGCAGCCAGCCGTTGGGGATTGCCGTGCTGGTGTCGAGATAGACGCGCAGCATTTCGACGAACATCAACTGCGCAAGGTAGGTCGAAGCAAGGCCACTGCCCGGCAAACCCGACGCGAATTCCTTGACGAGCCGGGCAAGCAGCCATCGAAGGACGGCCGCCTGCTCGCAGTCCGCGCGGATGTGTATCAGCGATGGCAGGACGTCGACCAGCAGCGCGTCGTTTGAGGGCGCGAGCCTGACGTGTCCGCCGATCTGCGTACAACCATTGCCGTCGCCGATCGTCGCAGTCCGGGTTTGCTCGCCGGAGAACACTGTTGCCGCGTCGACCGGATCCGCGTCTGGGTCGCTTGCGAGGACAAACGCGTGTTCGCCCGTCAGCAGAAAGACGTCGCCTTCGCCGACCGCGACCGGCTCCGTCTGCGCATCAATGCAAAGCCAGCAGTTGCCCTTGACCAGCGCGAAGAACTTGAGCTTTTTCGGCTGCGGAAAGCGGATCGCCCACGTGCCCCCTGCGGAGAAACTACCGGCCACGACGGGCTGGGTACCGAGCAGCCGGAGGATAGCCGAGAGCGGGTCGTCCTCGATATTTGAACTCATGCGACAGTATTCCGAACGTTTGATGATTCATCGTACCGGGATTTGAGCCCACACTGCGTACATCATTGTTCGTCCAGGGAAATACCATGATGACGCCACAAAAGCCGCTGGGTTCGGGTTTCGGAGCCGCCACCACCGCCGACGAGGTCATCGCCGGCATCGATCTTGCCGGTAAGACGGCGATCGTGACCGGGGGCTACTCCGGCCTCGGACGCGAAACCGCCCGGGTTTTGCGCGCGGCCGGCGCACGCGTGATTGTTCCCGCGCGCGATCTGCGCCGCGCCAGCGAGGCACTGGCCGGCATCGACGTGGAAATCGCGCCGATGGATTTGCTCGATCCGCCCTCAATCGATGCCTTTGCGGCGGCGTTCCTCGAATCGACTCCGGCGCTGCACATGCTGATCAACAGCGCCGCGATCATGGCCGTGCCGGAATTGACGCGCGACGCGCGCGGGTACGAGTCTCAGTTTGCGACCAACCATCTCGGCCACTTGCAACTCACGATGCGGCTCCTGCCGGCGCTGCGCAAGGTGGAAGGTGCTCGCGTGGTGTCGGTTTCGTCGATTGGTCACCGCTATTCGCCGGTGGTTTTCGACGATCCGCATTTCGAGCGTCGCGCGTACACACCGTGGGCAGCGTATGGGCAAGCGAAGACCGCCAATATCCTCTTCGCCGTTGCGCTCGATCAGCGCGAAAAGGAGCACGGAATCCGCGCGTTTTCGCTGCACCCGGGAGCTATTGTCGAGACCGGGCTTGGGAAATACATTGCGCGCGAGCAACTGATCGCCGCAGGTGTCCTTGATGAACAGGGCAAGCCCGTGCGCGATCCGGCGAGGCAACTCAAAACTGTCGGACAGGGAGCCGCCACCCAGGTCTGGTGTGCAACGAGTCCACAATTGAATGGCATGGGCGGCGTATATTGCGAAAACGTCGACATTGCTGCAGTGATGATGCAGGAACCGGAGAAGATGGATATGTCGGATGCAATGCGACTTACGGGCGTATTGCCCTATGCCGTCGACTCTGGATTCGCCGATGACCTATGGGCACTCAGCGAGCGACTTCTCAGCGTCTAGTGGAAGCTGCTACTACTTGACAGATTCGGCTCTTCGGTTTTTTATGTGGCTGTCTCATCACGACTGGCGACGAACCGTTACTTGTTACGAAGCAGCCATTCGAGCGTCGTCGTCAGCGTGCATGCCTATGGCAGCAACTGGCCGGGAAGCGTCACCGTCATATAGAATGACGCGCTTTGCCCGTACTCCTATGTGGTTCAAAAATCTTCAGCTTCATCGTCTTCCGGCACCTTGGGCCGTTACCCCCGATCAGATGGAAAAGTGGCTGGCGCCCTACGCGTTTCAGCCGGGCAGCAGCGTCGAGATGCAGAGTTTCGGATGGGCGTCGCCGCGTGACGACGGCGCGCTTGTGTATTCGATCAACCGGCAGATGCTGCTGCTGTTCCGTGCCGAAAAGAAGCTGCTCCCCGCGTCGGTCGTCAATCAGGTGACCAAGGCCCGGGCGCTTGAGGTCGAGGAGCAGCAGGGCTTCAAGGTGGGGCGAAAACAGCTGCGGGAACTCAAGGAGCAGGTTACCGACGAACTGCTGCCGCGCGCGTTCAGCATTCGCCGCGATACCCGCGTGTGGATCGATACGGTGAACGGCTGGCTCGTCATCGATGCGGCTGCACAGGCTCTTGCCGACGACGTTCGCGGCCTGCTCGTCAAATCGATCGATCAGTTGCCGCTCGCCGGCGTTCATGTGGCGCTTTCGCCGGTCGCCGCGATGACGGATTGGCTGCTGTCCGGCGAGGCGCCGGGCGGATTCACCGTGGACCAGGACGCCGAGTTGCGCTCGAGCGGCGAAGGCGGCGCCACGGTGCGATACGTCGGCCACGCGCTGGAAGCGAACGACATGCGCCGGCACATCGAGGCCGGCAAACAATGCATGCGCCTCGCGATGACCTGGAATGACCGGATCTCCTTCGTGCTGACACCGTCGCTGACGATCAAGCGCGTCACGCCGCTCGACGTGATCAAGGAGGCGACGGATCCCACCGCGCAGAACGACGATGAACGCTTCGACTCGGATTTCACGCTGATGACGGGTGAATTGGGGCGGATGCTGACCAGTCTCGTCGATATCTTGGGTGGCGATCAGCACGACTCGATTCATAAGGCGGCAGCAGCCTGAACTCCGGCGGCTGTCGAGAATCATCGCCCCGCGGCGGTGAGGCTTCGCGCTGACGCGACATTTCGTGGAGGACCGTCGCCGCCCTGGCGGCGGGTCGCGGCTGGGCGCACGCACTCCAAACCAGCCGACGGGCCAGCGGCTACCGTGCGACCGGTCTTTGGTCGCACCACGGACGTTGATGTCCGCATAAACACTGTTAGACTGCGGACGCCTTCCCCGCACATGTACTCGACCATTCTGGATGGCGACATGACCGAATGCGCTCTAACGTTTACCAGTCAGACCGAATGGGAAAGCTGGTTAGCGCAAAACGGCAGCACTTCGACCGGAGCATGGCTGCGTCTAGCGAAAAAAGGCACCGAGCAGCGAACCGTAACCTACGAACAGGCGTTGGAAAGCGCCCTCTGCTATGGCTGGATTGATGGTCAAAAGCAGGCTGAGAGCGAGCAATACTGGTTACAACGCTTCACCCCACGCTCCGCAAAAAGCATCTGGTCCAAACTCAACAAAGACAGGGCCGAAGCACTGATCGCCGCAGGCAGAATGCGCCCGCCCGGTATGCGCGAAATCGAGAAGGCCAGGCAGGACGGCCGCTGGAAGGCTGCTTATACGTCGGCCAGCAACTCGATAGTGCCGGACGACCTACAGGTGGCTTTGGACGCAAATCCGGAAGCCATGAAGTTTTTTGCAACACTGAACAGCCGTAACCGCTATGCCATCCTGTTTCGGGTACAGAATGCCAAAAAGCCAGAAACAAGGGCGCGGAAAATCGAGGAATTCGTCAACATGCTGAACCGTGGCGAAACCTTTTATCCGTAGATCTTGCACTTCTGACGGAGATTTTGCCAAACGAGCGCATATAAGCCGTAATGGCCGCTTCGGCTCAGCAGCCGTGATGCGTGAGACATGCCCGAAGGGGTGTTGCTGGCCGAACTCAGCCAATTTAGCCAGCGAACAAGTTTTATATGCCGCCGTTCATCCGCCGGGCAGGCATCTCTCGCTTTCGGATCACCGCACATTGATGCTGGCGGCCGGGCTCAGCTCTTGCTCGACGTCTTTGCTACAAATGGCGTGGGCGCATGTAGAACCTGTTCGCTTCCACATTTTGGGCATTGCGGGTGAGCGGTTTCATGCTCCGCGAGATGTTCAACATGTTCGAACGTCTCGCCACACTTCTCGCAACGGTATTGGTAAGTAGGCATGGCATCCCTCCGGCACGAAGCTTGCGAGTGTCGCCACGGACGAAGCCCGGACGGCGTCCAGCACCCCAAATGAAACATTGTAGTGCAGGACATGTGCAGACACTAATCGTCCATCACCACAACACGCTGCCCCCACGGCCGGTGATAAGCTCAACGTCGATGCATTTCCTGGCCCCCTGACTGCCCATCCGCCCCCAATCGAGCTCCCTCATGCCCCTCGCTCCCTCCATCCTCTCGGCCTTCACCCCGACCGGCAAGCTGCGCGCGTCGATCAATCTCGGCAACCCGATCCTCGCGAACCGCGATCCGGCCACCGGCGAACCGTTCGGCGTGTCGATCGACCTGGCGCGCGCGTTCGCGGAACGCCTGTCGGCCGAGTTGGAACTCGTCGTGTTCGACTCCGCCGGGAAATCGGTGCAGGCGCTGACCGAAGAGCGCGCCGATTTCGGTTTCTTCGCGGTCGACCCGCTGCGCGGCGAAACGGTCGCGTTCACCGCGCCGTACGTGCTGATCGAGGGTTTCTATCTCGTGCGCGACGCTTCGCCGATCCGCACGAACGAGGACGTCGACCAGCCGCACAACCGCGTGACCGTCGGCAAAGGCAGCGCATACGACCTGTTCCTCACCCGCGAACTGAAGGCCGCGCAGATCGTGCGCGCGCCGACGTCGCAGGCCGTCGTGCAGACATTCGTCGAACAGCAACTGGAAGTAGCGGCCGGCGTGAAGCAGCAACTCGAAGCCGACGCCGCGAAGACAACGGGCCTGCGCCTGCTCGACGAGCGGTTCATGGTGATCCGGCAGGCGATGGGTGTGCCGAAGAGCCGCGGCGAGGCTGCCGCGGCGGCGCTGAACGAATTCGTCGAGGACATGAAGGCGTCGGGCTTCGTCGCGGATTCGCTGCGGCGGCACGGCATCACCGGCGCATCCGTTGCGCCGTAACGGCGGCCATCGTGTCATCTTCTACGCGCAGGATCGCGGCGGCCGAGCAGGCCGTCAGTGTCGCAGCGCATTACGCGCGGAATCCCGTACGCCGACAACTATCGATTGACTCTGCCGGCCATACCCAAACCTATTGGCCGGCCCGCTTTCCGGCGATCGATATCTTCGTGACGGCAAGCAGGCAGGTCGGGTGCCGGGCTGGCAGCAGTATCCCGGCGCGCATCCGCAGAAGGTTGTCGTGACGTAAAAACGGCTCCGGCATCTCGCCGGACACCGGAGCCGTTCATTCGACGCGCCGCATTCAACCGACCCGTGCTTCCCCCTGCCGCTCGGCTTCGCCCTCATCCGCCGCCGTGCGCGCGAGCACCGGCTTCAGCGCATGCCCCGTATGGCTCGCGCTCACCTTCGCGAGCGCCTCCGGCGGCGCGGCCGCGACGATCGTGCCGCCGCCCACGCCGCCTTCCGGCCCGAGATCGATGATCCAGTCGGCTTCCGCGATCACGTCGAGGTCATGCTCGATCACGACGACGCTATGCCCCGCATCGACGAGCCGATGCAGCACGCGAATCAGCTTCGCGACGTCCGCCATGTGCAGGCCGACCGTCGGCTCGTCGAGCACGTACAGTGTGTGCGGCGCCTTCTGGCCGCGCCGCGTGATGTCGTCGCGCACCTTCGTCAGCTCGGTGACGAGCTTGATGCGCTGCGCCTCGCCGCCGGACAGCGTCGGCGACGGCTGACCGAGCGTCAGATAGCCGAGCCCGACATCCTTCATCAACTGCAGCGGATGCGCGATGTTCGAGATCGGCGCGAAAAACTCCACCGCCTCGTCGATCTCCATCGTCAGCACGTCGCCGATGTTCCGGCCGCGCCACGTGACCGCGAGCGTCTCCGGATTGAAGCGCTGCCCGTGGCACACGTCGCACGGCACCTTCACGTCGGGCAGGAAGCTCATGCCGATCGTGCGCACGCCCTGCCCTTCGCACGCGGGGCAGCGCCCGTCGCCGGTATTGAACGAGAAACGCGACGCCGTATAGCCGCGGGCGCGCGCTTCCAGCGTGTCCGCGAACAGCTTGCGGATCGTGTCCCACACGCCGATATAGGTGGCCGGGCACGAACGCGGCGTCTTGCCGATCGGCGTTTGATCGACTTCGAGCACGCGATCGATCTGCTCCCAGCCGCTCAACGACTCGCAGCCCTGCCACGCATGCGTGACGTTCAGCGACGGCCGCGGCGCGCTGCGCGCGAGCACGCTCGAACGGCGGTTGGCCGCCGGCGCGTCCTGCTGCGCGGCCTTGCGCGCGCGCCGCGTGGCCGGCGACGACAGCACCGAGCGGCCGACCGCATCGAGCAGGTTCGTCATCAGCACGTCGCGCGCAAGCGTCGACTTGCCCGACCCGCTGACGCCCGTCACCGCGACGAGCCGCGCGAGCGGAATGCCGACCGTGACGTCGCGCAGGTTGTGCAGCCGTGCGCCATGCACGGTCAGCCAGGCTTCCGGCACCGCGGCCCCGCCCTTCTTGCCCGGCAGGCTCACGCCGCGGCGCGTTTGCAGCGGATGCGTCATCGGATGCGCGAGCAGGCGCCCCGTCACCGAATCGGACTGCGCGGCGAGATCCGCGACCGCGCCCTGCGCGACCAGGGTGCCGCCGCGCTTGCCGGCGCCCGGGCCTACGTCGATGATGTGATCGGCGCGGCGAATGGTGTCTTCGTCATGCTCGACGACGACCAGCGTATTGCCCTTGTCGCCGAGCTTGCGCAGCGCGTCCAGCAGGATCTGGTTGTCGCGCGGATGCAGGCCGATCGTCGGCTCGTCGAGCACGTAGCAGACGCCCTGCAGGTTGCTGCCGAGCTGCGCGGCGAGCCGGATGCGCTGCGCTTCGCCGCCCGACAGGCTCGGCGCCGCACGGTCGAGGCTCAGGTAGCCGAGCCCGACTTCCTCGAGAAACGCGAGGCGGCTGCCGATCTCGCTGACGATGTCGCGCGCGATCTGCGCGTCGCGCCCGGTGAGTTCCAGCCCGTCGATCCAGCGCCGCGTGTCCGACACCGTCCACTGCGCGACCTCGACGATCGGATGCGCGTCGAACGTGACCGCGCGCGCGGACGGGTTCAGCCGCGTGCCGCGGCAATCCGGGCACGGCTCGTTGCCGACGCCTTCCGGTTCCTGCTCGTCCGACGGCAGCGTCTGCTCGCGGCCGCGGCCGTCCTCTGCGAGCACCGTGTCGTCGTACGCGGCGCGCTGCTCGCGCGTGAGCGTGACGCCGGTGCCGACGCAGGTCGTGCACCAGCCGTGCTTGCTGTTGTACGAGAACATCCGCGGGTCCAGCTCCGGGTAGCTCGTGCCGCACACCGGGCACGCACGCTTGACCGACAGCACCTTGACCGCACCGACGCGCGCGGTCGAACGATCGTTCTGCATCGCATCGTGCAGCCCGTCGAGCGGCGCGAGCAGATGCATCACGCCCTTGCCGAGTTCGAGCGTTTCGTCGAGCACGCGCCGCAACTCGGCCTCGTGGTCCGGAGACACGACGATATCGGCGACCGGCAACTCGATCGTGTGCTCGCGGAAGCGGTCGAGCTTCGGCCACGGATCGACCGTGACGAACTCGCCGTCGACGCGCAGATGCGTGCTGCCGCGCGCCTTCGCCCACTTCGCGAGATCCGTATACACGCCCTTGCGGTTGACGACGAGCGGCGCGAGCAGCCCGACGTGCTCGCCGCGATGATCGCGCAGCAACTGCGCGGCGATCGATTCGACGGATTGCGACGTGACCGGCGTGCCGTCGTGGATGCAATGCTGCAGGCCGAGCTTCACATATAGCAGCCGCAGGAAGTGCCAGACTTCGGAGGTCGTCGCGACCGTGCTCTTGCGGCCGCCGCGCGACAGCCGCTGCTCGATCGCGACGGTCGGCGGAATGCCGTACACCGCGTCGACTTCGGGGCGCCCGGCCGGCTGCACGATCGAGCGCGCATATGCATTCAGCGATTCGAGGTAACGGCGCTGGCCTTCGTGGAACAGGATGTCGAACGCTAGCGTCGACTTGCCGGAACCCGATACGCCGGTGATCACGTTGAACTTGCCGTGCGGGATGTCGACGTCGAGCGACTTCAGGTTGTGCTCGCGTGCGTTGACGATACGCACGACATCCTCGCCTTCGATCGCACGGCGCTCGCGCGCGGCGTTCAGCACCGCCTGCAGCGGCACGCCTTCGTCGGCGAGCGGCGCTTCGGCATCCATCGCGCGATCGTATTGCAGCAGCGCCACGCCGGTATGCGATTCGGCGCACGCCTTCACGTCGTCGGGCGTGCCTGCGCACAGCACGCGGCCGCCGCCGTCGCCGCCTTCCGGGCCGAGATCGATCAGCCAGTCGGCCGCGCGGATCACGTCGAGGTTGTGTTCGATCACGATCAGCGAATGGCCGGCCGCGAGCAGCTTGCCGAACGCCTGCATCAGCTTCGCGATGTCGTCGAAGTGCAGCCCGGTGGTCGGTTCGTCGAACATGAACAGCCGCGCACGCGCGACGCGCGCTTCTTCCGTGACGACCCGGCGGCCGTTGACCGCCGCCGCGGATTCGGCAAGGAAGCCGGCCAGCTTCAGGCGCTGCGCCTCGCCGCCCGACAGCGTCGGCACCGGCTGGCCGAGCTTCACGTATTCGAGCCCGACGTCGACGATCGGCTGCAGCACGCGCAGCACCTCGGCGTCGGTCGCGAAGAACGCGGCCGCTTCGCTGACGGTCAGGTCGAGCACGTCCGCGATGTTCAGCGCGCGCCCGTCGCGCTCGATGCGCACTTCGAGAATCTCGGCGCGGTAGCGGCTGCCGTCGCAATCCGGGCAACGCAGGTACACGTCGCTCAGGAACTGCATCTCGATGTGCTCGAAGCCCGAGCCGCCGCAGGTCGGGCAACGGCCGTCGCCCGAGTTGAAGCTGAACGTGCCGGCGCCGTAGCCGCGCTGCAATGCGAGCGGCGCCTTCGCGAACAGCTTGCGAATCTCGTCGAACGCGCCGACATAACTCGCCGGGTTCGAACGCGTGGTCTTGCCGATCGGCGACTGGTCGACGAACACGACATCGCCCACCTGGTCGGCGCCCGTCAGGCTGCGGTACGCGCCCGGCGACTCGGTCGCCTTGCCGTGGTGCCGCGCCATCGCCGGATAGAGCACGTCCTGCAGCAGCGTGGATTTTCCGGAACCCGACACGCCCGTCACGCACACGAGCCGCTGCAGCGGAATCTCGACCGTCACGTCGCGCAGGTTGTGCTCGCTCGCGCCGTCGAGCACGATGCGCGGCGTATGCGCGTCGACCGGCCGGCGCGCCCAGTTCGACGCATGCGCGACGTGCTTGCGGCCGCCGAGGTATTCGCCCGTCAGCGTATGCGCCGAACGGATGTCGCCCGGCGTGCCGTCGTAGACGATCGTACCGCCGCGCTCGCCCGGGCCAGGGCCCATGTCGATCAGCCGGTCGGCCGCGAGCATCACCGACGGATCGTGTTCGACGACGACCAGCGTATTGCCCGCGTCGCGCAGCCGCTGCATCGCCTCGACGATCCGCGTGAGATCGCGCGGATGCAGCCCGATGCTCGGTTCGTCGAGCACGAACAGGGTTTTCGTGAGCGATGTGCCGAGCGCCGTCGTCAGGTTGATCCGCTGCACCTCGCCGCCCGACAGCGTGCGGCTCTGCCGATCGAGCGTCAGGTAGCCGAGCCCCACGTCGCACAGGTATTTCAGGCGCGTGCGCACTTCGGCGAGCAGCAGCTTCAGCGCATCGTCGAGCAGCGCGCTCGGCAGGCTGACTTCATCGAAGAAGCGCCGGATGCGCTCGATCGGCAGCAGCATCAGGTCGTGCACGGTCAGGCCCGGCAGCGCTTCGAGCTGCGCGCGGCTCCAGTCGACGCCGCGCGGCATGAAGCGGCCGGCCGGCGCGAGCACGCCGTCGGCGTTTTCTTTCGAGCCGAGCCGCCATTGCAGCGATTCCGTCTTCAGGCGCGCGCCGCCGCACACGTCGCACGGCGTGTAGCTGCGGTATTTCGACAGCAGCACGCGGATATGCATCTTGTACGCTTTCGATTCGAGGTAGCCGAAGAAGCGCTTCACGCCGTACCACTGGCTCTGCCACTTGCCGTTCCAGTCCGGCGAACCGTTGACGACCCAGTCGCGCTCGGCGTCCGTCAGCTCGGCCCACGGCACATCGCGCCGGATGTCGGCCTTCGCCGCGTAGCGCATCAGGTCGTCCTGGCACTCCTTCCACGCGGGCGTCTGCATCGGCTTGATCGCGCCGCCGCGCAGCGTCTTGCGCGCGTCGGGAATCACGAGGCCGAGATCGACGCCGATCACGCGGCCGAAGCCGCGGCAGGTTTCGCACGCGCCGTAGGCCGAGTTGAACGAGAACAGCGCCGCCTGCGGCTCCGCGTAGCGCAGGTCGCTGTCGGGATCGTGGAGCCCGGTGGAGAAGCGCCACACCTGCGGCTCCGCGGCCGTGCCGCCGGCGTTTTCCGGCTCCGCCGCGAGCACGTAGACGTTCACGCGCCCGCCGCCGCGCTTCAGCGACGCCTCGATCGCCTCGACGACGCGCACCTTGTCGGCCTGCTGCACGCGGAAGCGGTCGGCCACCACGTCGAGCACCTTGCGCGGCCCGGTGGGCGACGCGACTTCGCGCTGCGCCTGCACGCGCGTGTAGCCGCTCGCTGACAGCCACTGCGCGACTTCTTCGTCGGACGCCGAATCAGGCAACTCAACCGGGAACGTGACGACGACGCGCGGATCGTCCGCCTGCGTGCGCGCGACGAGCTCCGCGTAGATCGTCTCCGGCGTGTCGTGCCGCACCCGCCGCGCGGTCTTGCGGTCGAACAGCTCGGCCGCGCGCGCGTACAGCAGCTTCAGGTGATCGTTCAGCTCGGTCATCGTGCCGACGGTCGAGCGCGAGCTGCGCACCGGGTTGGTCTGGTCGATCGCGATCGCGGGCGGCACACCGTCGACGCGATCGACCTGCGGGCGGTCCATCCGGTCGAGAAACTGCCGCGCGTACGCGCTGAAGGTTTCGACGTAGCGCCGCTGGCCTTCCGCGTACAGCGTGTCGAACACGAGACTCGACTTGCCGGAGCCCGACGGGCCGGTGACGACCGTCATTTCGCCGGTGCGCAGGTCGAGATCGATATTCTTGAGGTTGTGCTGACGTGCTCCGCGAATGCGGATCAGATTGCTGGATGACAATTTGCCTGCCCGTCTGAATGAGTTAGCCAGAGTTCACGGTGCCGGAACGCTGCGGCGGATGCCCGCAGGCGCGGCGCACGCGCCGCCCAGGGTCGCACCTGGGCGGCTCGATTTCGACGGCTACTATACTGTATATTCATACAGTTTTCCATGGCCGGCGCGGATACCCCGGCAACGCGTCCGGTCATTCCGGCTTCGGCTTGAACGCGTTGGGCGTGCGTCCGCGCGTCGTGGGCCTGACCGGTACGCTGCGCCCATACTCGTTCCACCACGCTGTCAGCGCTTCCATCGTCGGCCCGAGACCGCGCGCCTTTGCGGTGATCGCGTATTCGACGCGCGGCTGCACTTCCGCGAAAACCGTGCGGGTAATCAGGCCGTCCGCCTCGAGCTCCCGAAGCTGCGCCGTCAGCATGTGCTGGGTGATGCCCGGAATCGCCTTTCGTAGTTCTCCAAAGCGATAGACGCGCTGGTTGAGCAGCCACATGATTTCCAGCTTCCATTTTCCCGACAGCAACACGAATGCGCGCCGCATTTCGTCGTGCATGTTCACTTCATCGGCGCCGTTCTCGTCGATCGTCGATCTGCCGGTCGGGCAACTGCAGCGAAACTTCGAACTCGGGCCCGTTGCGTACCTGAGAATGATGCAGGCAGCCTATCCGCACCTGAAAGCGAGCGGCGAAGGACGCGTGATCAATTTCGGGTCCATGGCCGGCGTCATGGGGCTGGCGGGGTACGGTCCGTACAACATGGCGAAAGAAGCGGTTCGCGCGCTGACGAGAACCGCCTCACGCGAATGGGCCGCCGACGGGATCACAGTCAACAACGTCCTGCCGCTGGCGCAGACGTGGGGCGCGGACACCGACGTGCCGCCGCCGACCAATCCGCTCGGCCGCTTCGGCACGCCGGACGACGACATCGCGCCTGTCGTCCTGTTCCTCGCAAGCAGGGATGCACGGTTCCTGACCGGATACAGCCTCACGCCGGACAGCGGCGCGATCATCGACAGCGCGCGCTGAAGCGCGATCGACGGGAAGCCGCTTCAATCGCCGGCAGCCGTCGCATACGCGACGCATCGGCGCGCAAGAACCTCGGTCGGATCGATCAGCGTTGCCCGCACGCCGTTCCGCGCGGTGTATTCGCCGCCCGGAAGAAGGATAGGCAGCTCCGTGCACCCGAGGACGATCACGTCGATACCCTCGGCAATCAGCGCGTCGACCGCGGCGCCGATATCTTCTTCGCACTGTCCGGTCGTGAAGCCGGCCTTGACGCCATGCTTTCCGTAAATCGCTTCCATCACGCGCGCCTGCAACGCCGGCGCCGGTGCAACCTGTCTGAGCCCGTGCGATTCGAGCGCCTTTTTGTACACGCCGCTTTCGATCGTGCCCGACGTTGCCAGTACGCCGACATCGCGCAGCCCCGGATACGCGTCGCGCAGATGAGCGACGGTGACGGTCAGCATGTTTACGATCGGGATGCCGAGGTACGGTTGAATCCGCTCGACAAAAGCATGCGCGGTATTGCACGGGATCGCGATGATGTCCGCATCGCCGTCCTCGAGCTTCTTGCACGTCGCATACAGGGAGATCGTGGGATCCGTACCGGCATCGACGAGGTTCTCCGTCCGATCGGGAATCTGCGGATTCTGTTCGACCAGCAGCTTGATGTGATCCTGGTCGCGCGAAGCCGGCGTGTTGCGAACGATCTTGTGCAGGAAGTCCACCGTCGCGGCCGGCCCGACGCCGCCGACGACACCGATCTTGAACGTCGATGCGCGGGCGTCGCACCGTGCCGAGACAACGTACTGCGCATACGCCAGATTGGAGTCGATCAGCGGTATCCGCCGAGGGCCGATTTCGTCGGCGACGAGCGCGATCTCCGTCAGCCCGGGAACGATGACCTGGGCCCCCTGATCCGCCAGATCCTCGCATGCGTCGCGCAGCAGTTCGATCGGCCGGCCGCAAAGATTGCCGCGCTTGATGCCGTCCGGCCCGTAGATCGCTTCGGTGACGAGATCGATATCACCGCGCGGCCGCGGATGGACGATCTCGAACTGCGGCGACGGGAAGTACCGGTCGAACAGTCCGTTGGCCCGCACATGGTCCGAAGCCAGCACACCGATACGCGTGGCGCCAGGATACTTCCGCTGCACGTGGCTGCGGACGGCTTCCACGATATCCACGATCGGCAGGCGCGTATTCGCCTTCAGTTCGTCGATGAAGGTGTGGCTCAGAAAACACGGCAGCACCACCGTCGTCACGCCGCGTTTCTCGAACCCGCGGATCATGTCGAAGACATAGAGCTTGCGCCCGGTCGTCGCCGCGCTGCCCGAACCCGAACCCCTGAACGGGTATTGCTCGAAGATCAGGTCGATGTGCTCTTCGTCGGACGACGCGGGCGTTGCCTTCACCAGCTTGAAGAAGACGTCGGTGCTTCCCAGCGGCCCGAGGCCGCCGACCACGCCGAATTTCCGCCGCGTATCCGCGATTTCCGCGCGCTTCATGCGTTCAGCTCCGGCCGGTCGAACGCGGCGCGGCTCGGCTTCGCCGCCCGCCCGCCTTCCCACTTCGCGATCACGGCCGTCGCGACGCTGTTGCCGATGACGTTCGTCATCGTACGGCCCATATCGAGAATCTGATCGATCGCGAGGACCATGGCCACGCCGGCGGCCGGCAGATGGAACATCGGCGCGACGGCAGCGACGACGACCACCGATCCGCGCGGCACGCTTGCCATGCCCTTGCTGCTCAGCATGAGAATCAGCAACATGGCTATCTGCTGCGACAGCGGCATGTTCACGCCGAACGCCTGCGCGATAAAGATCGCCGCAAACGCCTGATACATCATCGAACCGTCCAGGTTGAATGCGTAACCCAACGGAAGCGTGAAGCCCACCACCTTCTTGTCGACGCCGAACTTCTCCAGCTGCTCGGTCAGGCGCGGATAGGCCGCCTCGCTGCTCGCGGTCGAGAACGCGATCAACGCGGGTTCGCGCACGGCCTTCAGCAGGCTCCCGACGCGCCGCCCGAGAAACGCATAACCGGCGCCGATCAGGATCATCCACAGGATGAGCAGCCCGAGATAGAACGAGCCGATCAGCTTTCCGTACGTATAGATCACATCGAGCCCGCGAAGCGTGACCGACGAAGCGATGGCACCGAAGACGCCGAGCGGCGCCGCGCGCATCACGTAGTTCGTCAGGCGCAACATCACGGGCACCATGCCGTCGATCGACTGGATGACGATGCCGACACGCTTGTCGTTCTTCAGTGCGCTCAGCGCGATGCCGAGAAAGACGGAAAAAACGAGAATCTGCAGGATATCGTTGCGCGCCATCGCATCGAGCAGGCTGGTCGGGAACGCATGCGTGATCACGTCCCTGGCGTTGAGCGCGGCCGTATTCAGGCCGACATTGACCTCGCCCGCGGTCTCCGTGAGCTTCAGGCCGGCTCCCGGCTGCAGCGCATTGGCCATGACCAGGCCGAGGCTCAACGAAATGAGCGATGCGCAGACGAACCACCCGATCGAGCGCAGGCCGATGCGCCCGACGTCGTCGCCGCTGTCCATTCCCGCGAGGCCGGAAACGAGCGTGACGAACACCAGCGGCGCGATGATCATCTTGATCAGTCGCAGGAAGATGTCCGTCATGATCGAGAAGTAACCGGCAATCGTCTTGAGCGTGCCCGGGTCCGAGATGCCCGTGTGACACGCATAGCCGGCGACGACGCCGAGAATCATGCCGACTGCGATGCTTAGGGTAAGGCGATTTTTCATGTCCATCCGTCCGTGGGTGGCGCCCGGCCCGGCCGCCGGAAGGCGGCTGTCGGGCGCTGGAATGAGCGCAGGTGACGCTGGCCGCGCGTCACATTTGCCGTTGGAACGAATGGTAGGGAGGGTCAATAAAACCGTGATGCCGGTCCATCATGGCGGTATGCGAGCACCGCATAAGGCGGGAAAACCCTAGCCCGGCGGGGCAGCGGCGGCGCGCAGATGCTGCCAGAGCGTCTCCAGGAACTCGCTGCGATTGGACGCGTCGCGATATACCCGCAGCTCGACTTCGAGGTTCCATGCCGCCGGCCCGGCCGGCAAGAGCTCGCCGGTCGCGAGTTCGGCGGCGATTGCGCTCTTCGGCAGCCACGCCACGCCCTCGCCTTCCATCACGAGCTTTTTCAGCACTTCGGCCATATCGGACTCGTAGTGCAGTTGCAATGCCGGCGCCTCCGGTGCGCGACCGAGCAGCAATGCGAGACACCGCCCGAAGTAGCTGGTTTCCGTATATGAAATAAGCGGCAGCGGGTGCTGTTTCGTGCCGGGAAGGCGAAACGCGGGCGCCGATCGGCGGTTGGGCCTGCAGGCCGGCATCAAGGTGTCGAGGCCGACTGTCAGATGCTCGTACCTGACCGGATCGAGATGGAGCGGAAGCTCGGGATGGTGATAGGCAAACATCAGCTCGCAGTTTCCGTTGACGAGCATCAGGATCGAATCATGGACGTTCGTGGGAATGACGCGTGCCCGCACCTCGCCGAAATGCGGCGCAAGCGCCTTGAGCCACGCCGGCAGGAAACTCAGCGCGATCGTGTGACCTGCTGCGATCTGCAAGCTCTTGCCGGCGATTCGCTGCTCGGTGCGGATAATCGCCCGGGTGTCGAACAACCGGCCGAGCACATCTTCCGCCGTCTCGCGAAACAGTCGTCCGGCCGGCGTCAGCACAGGCGGAAAGCTGCTGCGGTCGATCAGTTCGGCGCCGATCCACTGTTCGAGCGACTGGATCCGGCGGCTGAAACCCGATTGCGTGACGTTGCGGAACTCCGCCGCCCGGGAAAAGCTCTGGTATTGAGCGAGGGCGATGAAATCCTCGATCCATTTGATTTCCATGTTTGCCTTCGAGGTCCACAACCGGATCGACCTGCGGGTGACCGGCGTAACGGCGCGGGTGCGGAAGGCAAAAGCTTACGAGCGTCGAGCGCGATTCGTCAAACGGCCCGGTTTTATCGCCACGTCGACGTCCTGCCGCAACACGCCGTCGACCATGGCCACCGGATACGGGCCTCTTTACGATGATTCGACGTTCGCCGAAGCACGATCCCGATCGCGCCCGGGCCGGGCCGGGCAAACAGCGACCGTGACGCTGAACGATGCCCGTCGCAACGGGCGCCGATGCACGAACGGCATCGGCGCCCGCCAGGTGCCGGGCAGACAGGTCACGCGGCGTCAGCCCTCCTTGCCCGCCGCCCCCTTCCCGCCGAAGGCTTCGCACTCGGGCTTGTCCCACCGCGTCTTCACGACGCGGTTATCCGAATCGAACTGAACCTGGTACTGGCAGGTCGCGACCTTCCCGCCGTCGCGGAACTGGAACAGGTAGTTCCACGTCCGCACGTGAAAGATCCACTCGTGGAAATGCGGCGGGCCGAGGAGTTCGTAAAGCTGGTTCTTCGTCACGCCCGGCTGGACTTGCGCGAGGTTCGCGCGATTCGGATACGTGCCCTCGGGCAGCGTGGCCGTATCGGCCGACGGGAACGGCGGATCGCCCTGCTGCGTGGCGCATCCGGTCAGGCCGGCGACGGCGAACAGTGCCGCGGCCGCGAACTTAGCAATGTGTGCGTTCATGTTTGGCATCGTCTGAATGGAATGGAAACGGCGCGGTTCGCGGCTCACCACTGATACCCGGCACCGACCACGGCGCCATACGTGCCGCGCGTGTTGGTCGAGACGGCCGCCTTGTAGATCCAGTGGTTGTTCTCCGAAATCGTCGAAATACCGAGCGCCTGCCCGGACTGGCCGCGATACACGCTGCCGGCCAGCGCGACCATGCTCTTGCCAGGGCCGGACGGCTGCGGCAGGCCGGCCACGGCCATCGCCGTCGCGGTGCCGCCGTCCGCATCGCGGCGGTAGCTGTCGAGGCTGTTGCGCAAGCCGGCGACCTGGCCGTCCGTGTAGCTGTTCGCCTGCGACAGCGTGTTGCCGACGCTGGCGTTCAGCTGGTTCACGTTGACCGCATCGGTGCCCTGCGTGCCGGCCGCGACGTTCACGACCTGGCGCGCCGAGTCCGCCGAGCCGACCGCGACGACGTTCGAGCGGCCGCCGTCGTTGCTGCCCGTGCCGATCGCAGCCGAGTTGCTGCCCGACGCGGTCGACCCGACCCCGATCGCGGTCGAGCCGTTGCCGGACGCCAGCGACCCGTTGCCGACCGCCGTGCTGTTCGAGCCCGATGCGACCGCACCCGAGCCGCCGGCCGACGAGTTCGACCCGGTCGATCCCGGCGGCACGTTGGAGCCGGCCGGATTCGACGTGTACGAACCGCCGAGGTTCGACGTGCGCTGGTTGATCAGCGTCGTCAACTGGTTGGCGACCGAATCGAGCTGCGACACGTTCACCGCGTCGGTGCCGCTCTTGCCGGCCGCGAGGCCGGTGATCTGCCGGTTGCCGACGTTCACTTCGCCGGCCGACGACTGCGGGCTGCTCAGCCCGTACGCGATGTAGTTCGTCTGCGCGCCGACCGTGGTCAGCGAACCCGCGCCGAGCGCGACGCTGTTCGCCAGCGTCGCCGACGCGCCGGCGCCGAGCGCGAGCGCGTCGGTTGCGTTGCTGCGCGCGCCCGATCCGATCGCGACGCTGCCGACGCTGGCCGCGACCGCGTTGGCGCCCTGCGCGACCGACTGCGCGCCGGTGGCCGTCGCGCCGCTGCCGAGCGCGATCGCATCGGCCTGCGCGGAACTCGCCGCCTGCCCGATCGCCACGCCGCCCGGCGCGGTGGCGTCGACGATCGCACCGTTGCCGATGCCCACGCCGTTATCGCCGTTGACAACCGTCGTCGGGCCGACCGCGATCGACTCCGCACCGACCGCGAGCGAGTCCACGGCCGTCGAGTTCGCATGGAAATACTTCTGGCTCGTGACCGCGAACGACTGCAGCGCGCCGGCCAGTTGCCGCACGGTCACGGCATCCTGCTGGCCGGTGCCGTCCGCGACGTTGGTGATCTGGCGATACGTCCTGCTCGTCGCGTCGCCGACCGATACCGCGCCCAGCAGCGTCTGGTCGGTCGTGTTGAACGGGATCGATGCGCTGCCGTTGCGGATCACGCCGGAAGCCGGCACCGTCGCGCGATCGGACACCGAGCCGGCGCCGAGCGCGATGCTGCCGTCCACCCTCGCGACCGCATTCGGACCGATCGCGACGCTGTCGACGCCGAGCGCCTGGCTGTCCGGCGCGGTCGAGTTCGCGTGGAAATACTTGGTGCCGTGCGCGTTGATGTTGTCGATCGCCGAGCCGACGTTGTTGTTGATCGTCGTCGAGCCGTCGCTGTTGTACGTCACATACGACGGCGCCGAGATCGTCCCGGTCGTCGGATCGTAGGTGGCCCCGCCGCCGATCGCGCCGGCCGTGCTGTTGCCGAGATTGGTGTTGTTCGACGCGATCGAGCTGAGGCCGGTCGACAACGAACCGATACCCGTCGACGTCGCGGTCGACAGCGACGTCAGGTTGCTGTTCGTGCTCGACAGGCCGGTGGACAGCGAGCCGACGATCGTCGACGTGGACGTCGACAGCGACGTGATCGAGCTCGCCGTCGAGCTGAGGCCGGTGGACAGCGAACCGATGCTCGTCGACGTGGCGGTCGACAGCGACGTCACGCTGCTGTTCGTCGTGCTCAGGCCGGTCGACAGCGAAGCGACGCCGGTGGACAGCGAACCGACGATCGTCGAGGTCGACGTCGACAATGATGTGACCGCGCTGTTCGTGCTCGACAGGCCGGTGGACAACGAGCTGATGCCCGTCGACGTGGAGGTCGACAACGACGTGACCGTGCTGTTGGTCGAACTCAGGCCGGTCGACAGCGAACCGACCACCGTCGACGTGGAGGTCGACAACGACGTGACCGTGCTGTTGGTCGAGCTCAGGCCGGTCGACAGCGAACCGACCGCCGTCGACGTGGAGGTCGACAACGACGTGACCGTGCTGTTGGTCGAGCTCAGGCCGGTCGACAGCGAGCTGATGCCCGTCGACGTCGACGTGGACAGCGACGTGATCGCGCTGTTCGCCGACGACAACCCCGTCGACGTGGAGGTCGACAGCGACGTGACCGTGCTGTTGGTCGAACTCAGGCCGGTCGACAGCGAACCGATGCCCGTCGACGTCGACGTGGACAGCGACGTGATCGCGCTGTTCGCCGACGACAACCCCGTCGACGTGGAGGTCGACAGCGACGTCACCGAACTGTTGGTCGAGCTCAGGCCAGTCGACAGCGAACTGATGCCGGTTGAAGTCGACGTGGACAGTGAAGTAATCGAGCTATTGGCCGACGACAACCCCGTCGACGTCGAAGTGGAAAGCGAAGTCACCGAGCTATTGGTCGAGCTCAACCCGGTCGACAACGACGACACACCCGTCGACAACGACGTAATGCTCGACACCGTTGACGTCGACAGCGACGTGACCGCCTGATTCGTCGCATCGAGCTGCGACCCGTTGATCGCGTCCGTGCTCGCCGAATTGATGCGCCCGGCCGCGACGTTGGTGATCTGGCGTTCGGTGCCCGACGCGCCGACGCTGACGACGCTGGTCGGCGTCGTGCCCTGGAAGGTGTACGTGACGCCGCCGATCGTCGCGCTCGACGTCGGATGCGGTGCTGCCGTCGTCGAACCGGAGCCGAGCGCGACATCGCCCGCGTTGTTCGCAACCGCCGACGCGCCGAACGCCACCGAGCCCGCCGCCGCGGCCGTCGACGTGTTGCCGAGCGCAAGCGAGCCGACACCCTGCGCGTTGTTCGAATTGCCGATCGCCACCGCGCCGTCGCCGTTCGCCGTGTTGTTCGAACCGGCCGTGACCGCGCCGGTGCCGATCGCGGTGCTCGGGTCGCCGATCGCCACCGCGCCGTTGCCGCTGACCGTCTGGCCCTGGCCGAGCGCGACGGCGCCGGTACCCGCCAGCACCTTCGAGTTGTTACCGCCGGCGATCGAGCCCGCGCCCGCGGCGGCGGCGACCGAGTTGGTGTCGCCGATCGCGATGGTGGATCCCGCGGCTGCAACGCTGTTGATGCCGATTGCGGTCGAATTGATGGCCGAAGCCGTCGCACCGGGGCCCAATGCGGTCGCCGATATGCCGGTCGCGCGCGCGAGATTGCCGAACGCGACGGCGAACTGCTGCGTCGCGGTCGCCTGCACGCCCATCGCGGTCGAACTGATGCCCGACGCATTGGCGCTCAGGCCGAGCGCAATCGACTGGTCGGCGCCGGCCGTCGTGTTCGAGCCCAGCGCGATCGAGCTGGTGCCGAGCGACTGCGTGCCCGATCCCGGCACGCCGGCAACGCCGCCCCAGCCGATCGCGATCGACGAGCCGCCCTTCGCGCCGCTGTTGACGCCCATCGCGACGCCGGAATTGCCGGACGCCAGCGCGCCGCTGCCCACCGCAACGGCTGCCGCGCCTGAACTCGTCGACTGGTTGCCGATTGCGACGGTCCCCGTATCGGTGGCATGCGACGCGTAGCCGAGCGCAATGCTCTGAACCCCCACCGCGCTCGATCCGAGACCGAGCGCGGCCGCATACTGGCCGGACGCCAGCGCATTGTTGCCGAGCCCGATGGCGGCAACGCCGGTCGCGGCTGCGCCACTGCCGATCGCCACCGCTCCGCTTTGGGTCGCGCTCGAGAGATTGCCGATGGCAACCGAATAGCTGCCTGAACCGATCGCCTGCACGCCGAGCGCCGCGCTATTGACGCCGGTCGCCTGCGAGTTGATGCCGACGGCCGTCGAACCGTCGGCCATCGCGTGAGCGCCCGGGCCCAGCGCGGTGGCGGAAACGCCCGCTGCCGTCGACAGGTTGCCGAATGCGGTGGAATTCACCTGCGTCGCGGCCGAACCGTTACCGACCGCTATCGAACTGGCGCCGCCGGTTGCCGAACCGCCGCCCGCCGAATACTGCGCATGCGCGGCAACATGGAACAGGCCGAGATACACCGATGCCATCAGCACTGCCAGCCGCCGTAGCGACGGAGCGGCAGGCATTCCCGCGTGTGTCGCCGCGCCCACGATCGCGGTACGTTCCGCCGCGCTACTCGACGACGCAACGCGCTTGCCGCGCGCACGGTCAAGCTCCGACGCCGCAACCCAGGCCCCCAATGCTTCGTTCCAGATCGACTTGAACGACTTGTTCATCTTGTCTTCCCTCGGTTCTCATGTGCTGGATGACGCAACAGCGAACGCAACGACAAGCGACGACGCATCCCTCTGCGTTCCCGCCTGTCCTGCGACGCTCCGTTCTTCACTTCGTATAGCTAAATAAACGCTCGAACAACGCTTCACGACATTCCCGATCGCCATCGCGATCGCGCGAACGCACGCCGCACGTGCGCTTCGGCACGATGCGCGACGACGATCGCCGGTTATCGAATCATGGAAGCCGACCTCACAGGAAAAGCGGCGACGCGATATACCGCGCACCGCGAATCCGCGCGCGTGCGCCGTCGCACCGAACCTGCGGCGACCTCGAATCTCATGGGAAAGCGTCGTTCAGACGCCGGATGGACGGATGCCGGCCCAGACCCCGGGGCGGCCCGCCGTGATTCATTCAGGAGGAGGATGGAGCTGCGTAGTCCCCGGGTTTGAAGCATGCGCCGCCGGTTCGCTCGAACCGGTGCGTCGACCTGCCGTGCCTGTCGTGCTCATATTTTTCGTGCCCGCCTGATTCGATAGCTCACCTCGCGCGACCGCGCCCGGACGAACCAAATCGCCGGGCCGCCAACGCGAAGCCGCTGCCTCTTTCCGTTCGGCCGCCAAACGCACTTTCCGGATTTCCGGAAAAGAACCGATGGCTAGCCGAACGACCCCTGCATCGAATTAATCGATCGAATTTCCTTGACGATTTTTTCTTGCTCGATGCTTCAACCCAAAAAAACTTCACAGCCTTCCGATTTATCTTATATATCAACACACTCGGAGAATTATGAAGTTTGCATTACCCTCGCGCCAGTTATCCGCCCGCTGCAGAACGCCCAAACTCTGAGAATTCCATCATTCAATGTCACATTGAATATCGCATGACTCCAGATGCGACAGCGCAAGAAGTCCGCGCAAAACCAGTCTCCTCGAAGAACCGATTCCAGCCGCGCCGGGGCTAGTGTGCAGGGATTCGTCCACGCAAACCTTTTCCCGAGCGGACAAACCCTTTTCCCGAGCGGATGACATTTACATTCATACAATCCGGCACGAAATCCGATTTCTCCGAGAAAGCAATTCTGACCGGCCATCGATAAAACCTTAATCAGACAAGCCTCGAATCAGTGCATTCAATTTATGTCGAATGACACCAACTTTCGACACAAGACGCCCGAATTCATCGACCGGGCCATTTCAACAATGATAATCCCCGGACCGGAAATAAAGACCGATATTAAAAGTTAATTCGGCATGTTTTTCCACCTCTTTTGCTTTCCGCCGAACGCCGCTGCCGGAAACGCGTCACACCCCGCCGGATATGCCCACACAGGCCGCACGGAATCCTCACAATCGGCGCTGTTGTCGACATATAATTTTTTGCAACAATCGCGCGCATAGCGATGCTTTCCGCCCGTCAGGCCCATCTCCCTACCCGTCCGCAACCATGTCATCCCGCTCGTCCAGCCCGGCGTCGCTTCGCTCCACGCCGGATCTCGCTGACGCACATATTCTCGTCGTCGACGATCGCCCGAACGACCTGCGGCTCCTGACCGAGATCCTGCGTGCCGCGCGGTGCCGGATCAGCGTCGCGTTCGACGGCCTGCAGGCCTATCACCGTGCGCAGGCCATCTCTCCCGACCTGATCCTGATGGACGTGCGCATGCCGCGCATGGACGGGTTCGCCGCGTGCCGGCTGCTGGCGTCGACGCCGTCGACGCAGTCCATTCCGGTGATCATCCTGACGGCCGCGGGCGATCTCGAGGACCGCATCGCGGGGCTCGAAACCGGCGCGATCGACTACATCGTCAAACCGTTCGAACCGGCCGAAGTGATTGCGCGGATCCGCAATCACTTGAAGCGCGCGCGGCGCAGCCAGCCGTTTGCGCACCTGCCCGAACTGCCCGACAACCCCGACGCAGCCGTCGTGCGCGCGGCGAGCGAGGTGCTGCTGCGCAACCTGCGCCATCCGCCGGCACTCGAGGATCTCGCCAAACAGGTCGGCACGCACGAAAAGCGCCTGTCCCGCGTGTTCCGCGACCATCTCGGCCAGACGGTGTTCGAGTATCTGCGCGACACGCGCCTGCGCGCCGCGATGCACTTTCTCGCGGAAACGTCGATGGGGATCGGCGACATCGCCGAGGAAATCGGCTTTTCCACGCCGGGCAATTTCGCGACGGCGTTCCGCGAACGCTTCGGCATCACCCCGTCCGACTGGCGCCGCCAGCGCCATGCAGTCAATGCGCCACCCGCGCCCGGGGAGCACCATCACGATGCGTAGGCGATACGCGGCATGGGCAGCCGGATGTCGCGCGTTGCTGCTGCTTCTGATGGCGATCGCCGTCACCTGCGCGACGGCCCGGGCCGCGTCTGCGCCCAATCCCGCGCAACTGGAAGCCGTGTCGGTTTTCGAAGACGCGAGCACGGCGATGTCCGTCGATCAGGTCGCCGCGCGGCACGCCGATCCGTTACGCAGTGGATCCGCAGCAACCACGCCATCGTTCAACGTCGAGTTTTCCCGGTCGGCATGGTGGGTCCGTGCGACGCTGGCCAACCGCGGCAGCACGGTCCGCCCGCTGGTACTGGTGTTGCGCGACGCGCGCGTCGACCATGCCGCCTTCTATCTCCACCGGAACGGCCAGTGGACACTCGCCAGCCGCTTCCCCGCCGCCGATGCCGACGGCGATGCAAACCGGCAGCCATCGCGGTACCCGGTACTCGACGTCACGCTGGGCGCCGGCGAAAGCATCCCCGTGCTGATCCGCGTCACATCGCGCAAGGAAATGCGGCTCGCGCCGGCCGCGTTCACCCGCGAAGCATGGAACGCGCAGGAGTCGCGCGCCACGATGTGGGACTTCGGTTTCTTTGGCGGGTTGCTCGCGCTCGTGTGGTGCGCGCTGCTGATCGGGTTCTTCTCGCGCAGCGGCATGTTCCACGCACTCGCCGCGACGGCGCTGGGCACGATGCTGTTCGAAGCGACGTACCGCGGATACACGGCGCTGGCTCTGTGGCCCGCCGCGCGCGAGTGGTCGGCGCGCGGCGAGGTGATCTTCGCGTACCTGGCGGTCTCGCTCTTCATCGTGTTCATTCTGTTGGTCGCGCATCGCGAGAAGGCGCGGCTCCCGGTGCGCGCCGTCTACATGACGATCCTCGGCCTCGAATGCGCGGGAATGGCCGGCGCCGCCTTCGGCGACCTGCTGACCTTCACGTGGTTCTGCCTGCGATTGAACACCGTGCTGGGGATCGTGAACGTCGGCATCGCGCTGACGCTCGCGATCCGCCGGACGCCGACCGGCCGCGTGATGCTGATCGCGATTACGCTCGCCTGCTTCAACATCCTGCTGCGCACGCTCGACGGCATGGACGCGCTGCCGCCGTTCCTGTTCTGGCTCCAGTCCGATATCTATCCGAACCCCGTCATGGCGATCATCGGGCTCGCCACGCACCTGCTGGTGCTGGCCGCGTGGATCCACCACGTGGGCCGTCAGCGCACCGCGGCCAGAAAACGGCTAGAACATTTCCAGCTCACCGAACAGGATCGCCTGCGCGACGAAGTCGCGAGGCGCACGGTCGCGCTCAACGACGCGCTGCAGCAGGTGACGACGCACATGCAGCAGAAGATCGAGACGCTCGGCTATGTCAGCCACGACCTGCGCGCGCCGCTGTCCACGATCAACGGCTACGCGAAGCTGCTGCTGCAAAGCGCGACGCGCAGCCAGGCGCGGCTGATCCGGTCGATCGACCGCAGCATCCGCTACCAGCTCGCGCTGATCGACGAACTGCTCGCGTTCACGAAGGCCGAGCTACAGCCGCTCGGCGTGTCGCCGGATACAACCGACCTGCCCGGCCTGCTCGACGACATCGGCCACTACGCGGTCGCGCTGTGCGCGCAGCAGCACAACCGGTTCGTCTACCGGCCGGCCACGCCGCTGCCGCGCATGGTGTCGATCGACGGGATGCGGCTGCAGCAGGTGCTGCTGAACCTGCTGTCCAACGCGTCGAAATTCACGCGCGACGGCACGGTCACGCTGTCGGTTCATGCGGCGCGGGAAGGCGATGCGTGGCGCCTCTTGTTCGAGGTCGCCGATACGGGGATCGGGATCGACATCAGCGGAACGCGCGACATCTTTCGCGCGTACCAGCAGGTGCAGGCCGTGAACGGCGGAACCGGGCTCGGCCTGTTCATCGCGCAGCGTATCGTCGACGCGATGGGCGGCGAACTGGCCGTCTCCAGCCGGCCGGGCGTCGGCACGTCGTTCTCGTTTCCGATCGTCGCGCCGGCCGTCGGGCACGCGCTCGTGCCGGCGTCGGAACTCGTCCGGCGGTTTGAGCCGGCGGACGATGCCGAACCAGAGATCGCCGCGCCCTTGCCGCACGGCCCGTCCGACGATGCGCTCGACGAGCTGATCCGGCTCGCCGGCGAGGGCCGGCTCACCGATATCGAAGAGTGGCTCGGCCAGTATGCGGACGAGCCGGAGCACGCGGCCTTCGTGCAGGCGATGCGCGAGCACCTCGACGCGCTGGACCTGCACGCGATCCAGAAGCTCGCCGGTTCGCTGAAACGCGCGCGCAGCGCGGATGCGTCGTTCGACGTCGAAACGGACGCGGCCGGGCCGGCCTGATCACGCGGTGGCCCATCGCTCGACCGCTATTCGCGGCGGCCGCTGCCCATCGACCCGCTCGACGACGCGGGCGACTGTCAAGGACCTACTGCTCGGCCGCGGGCACCAGCATGCCGCGCGGAATCAACGCAATCAGCACGCAGCTGACCAGCAGGCAAGCGCCCAGTGCATAAGTACCGTTGTTGATGTTGCCGGTCATTTCCTTTGCGATGCCGGTGATCATCGAGCCCGTGAAACCGGACAGGTTGCCCACCGAGTTGATCAGCGCAATGCCGGCGGCCGCGGCCGTGCCGGACAGAATCTGGCCGGGGAAGGTCCAGTAGATCGGCATCAGCGCCAGGATGCCGCAGGTGGCGATGGTCAGGAACACGATCGACAGCGCCACGTTCTGCGCGCATGCCGCGCTCATGATCAGGCCGACGCCGCCGATCAGCGCGGGAATCGCTGCATGCAGGCGGCGTTCGCCCGTCTTGCGCGAGTGCGATGCGTTCCACACCATCGCGAAAATTGCCGTCAGGTACGGAATGGCAGTAAGCAGGCCGATATAGAGCGGACTCCGCACGCCAGACGCGCGAATGATCGACGGCAGCCAGAAGGCCAGCCCGTAGAAGCCTGTATTGAACGTGAGAAGGATAAAGGTAAGCAGCCAGACACGCGGGCTGCGCAACGCGGCACCGACGCTGTGCGACTTGTGCGCGGCCTCGGATTCGAGATTGCGCGACAGCACTGCCTTTTCCTGGTCGGACAGCCACTTCGCCGACCGTGGGCCGTCGCCGAGGCAAGCCAGCACGATGAACGCCACCACGATCGACGGCAAACCTTCGAGCAGCAGCATCCATTGCCAACCGCTCATGCCTGACAGGCCGTGCGTCTGCTCCATCAGCCAGCCGGAAACCACGCTGCCCAGCGTCAGGCTCAGCGGGATCGCCACCAGGAAGCCCGACATGGCCACGCTCTGGCGACGCGCCGGAAACCAGTAGTTCATGTACAGGATGACGCCCGGGAAAAAGCCGGCTTCACACAGACCCAACAGGAAGCGCAGCGTGTAGAACATGGTGGGCGTCTGCACGTGGAAGAACTGCGCGAGCGGCACGATGAAGGCCATCGACGACGACACGATGCCCCATGTGATCATGATCCGCGCGATCCAGAAGCGTGCGCCGTACCGGTGCAGCAGCAGGTTGCTGGGCATCTCGAACAGGAAATAACCCCAGAAGAACACGCTGGCGCCGAACGCATAGACGCTGTCGCTCAGGCTCAGGTCATCGAGCATCTGCAGCTTGGCGAAGCCCACGTTGACGCGGTCCAGATAGGCCACGACGTAGCAGAGCAGCAGCAATGGCAGGATGCGCCGCATGACCTTGCGGTAGAGGGCGTCTTCGGACGAATCGGCCGCGGCCGGCGCGGCAGCGGTCTGCGTGATGGTTGGCATCGGATTGTCTCCTGATTGTGTAGGTCTTCTTCGTACCGGCGAGCTCGCCGGCTCGCCGATGTTACCGATACCATCCGGTGATAAAAAAAACCGTCGACAGGACGACGGGAGCAACCGGCGCTCTGATACCGGTAACAGATTTGAAGGTAGCATGCGACGACAGGCGAGTTCAAGTGCCGACGAACAAGTGGTTTCCCTAGTGCGGGCGTCGACGCAATGGGCGCGCAGCGGGCGGCCTGCACGGTACGCCGCACCGGTATGATGTAGCCTTTCCTGTTTCCCTGATCGCGATTCCGATGCCCAGTCCCACCGCCGTCCGGCCTGCCGGACCGCCCCGCATGTCCGACGTAGCCCGCCTGGCCGGCGTATCGAAGATGACCGTGTCGCGCGTGCTTGCCGGCCACAGCGTGGCAGCCGAGACGCGCGAACGGGTCTGCAAGGCCATCGACCAGCTCGGCTACGTGGCCGATGCTGCCGCAGGTGCGCTGTCGTCGGGGCGGTCGGAATTTGTCGCGGTGCTGGTGCCGTCGCTGTCGAGCTCCAACTTCTCCGACACCGTGCGCGGCCTGACCGATGCGCTCGAACCGCATGGCCTGCAACTGCTGCTCGGCGACACCGACTACGACCTCGAACGTGAAGAACGGCTGGTGCGCTCCATGCTGCGTCACCAACCGCGCTGCATCGCGCTGACGGGTGCGCAGCACACCGATGCGACGCGCAAGGTGCTGCAGCGCTCGGCCATTCCCGTGGTCGAGATGTGGGACCTCCCCACGCATCCTATCGACACCGCCGTGGGCTTCTCCAACGTGCGCGCCGCGCGTGCGATGGTGCGGCACCTTGCCGGGCAAGGTTACCGGCGCATCGGCTTTCTCGGCGGTGCCAGCGAGCTGGACCGCCGCGGCCTGGACCGGCTTAAGGGGTATCAGTCGGAGATCAAGGCACTGGGACTGTGCGAGCCGCGCGTCGTGCGGCTCGGTGAATCGCCGATCACCATGAGCCACGGCGGCCCTGCCATGGCAGCACTGCTGGAGATGTGGCCGGACACCGACGCGGCGATGTGCGTGAGCGACATGTCGGCGTTCGGCGCGATCATGGAATGCCACCGGCGCGGACTGTCCGTGCCGGCAGACATGGCCGTGGCCGGCTTCGGGAACTTCGAAGTGGCGACATGCTGCCACCCGACCATCACCACGGTGTCGGTCGACGCCTACGGCATCGGCCTGCGCACGGGCGAGGCCTTGCTGGCGGCGCTGCAAGCGCGTGACGACGGCGAACGGATCGAATCGCAACGCTTCCGCATCGACTACACGATCGTCGCGCGGGAAAGCGCCTGACGGGCTGAAGGCCAGGTTTGCCGCCCTTTATGAGACTGGTCGCGCGTCGAGGCGCGACTGCGTAGCGGCTCGCACCCTCATCCCCCCAACTCGCACGCAAAATCCCCTTTCGCAACGCAAAATCTCCGTGCTAACATCCGCTCGAATGTTACCGGTAACTATCCGGCAAAAAAACTGAACGAAGAACCATGCGGAGACAGCCCACCATGTCACAAACCCCTCGCCGCCTACGCAGCCAGGAATGGTTCGACGACCCTGCCCATGCGGACATGACCGCGCTCTATGTCGAGCGCTTCATGAACTACGGGCTGACGCGTGAGGAGCTGCAGTCGGGCCGTCCCATCATCGGCATCGCGCAGACGGGCAGCGACCTGGCACCGTGCAACCGCCACCACATCGAACTGGCCGAGCGCACCAAGGCGGGTATCCGCGACATGGGCGGCATTCCGATGGAATTCCCCGTGCATCCGCTGGCCGAGCAGAGCCGCCGGCCCACGGCCGCGCTCGACCGAAACCTGGCCTACCTGGGGCTGGTCGAGGTGTTGCACGGCTTTCCGCTGGACGGTGTGGTCCTGACCACCGGCTGCGACAAAACCACCCCCGCCTGCCTGATGGCCGCGGCCACCGTGGACATGCCCGCCATCGTGCTGTCGGGTGGACCGATGCTCGACGGCTGGCACGAAGGCAAGCGCGTCGGTTCGGGCACGGTGATCTGGCACGCCCGCAACCTGCTGGCTGCCGGCGATATCGACTACGAAGGCTTCATGAAGCTGACCACGGCATCGTCGCCGTCGATCGGACACTGCAACACCATGGGCACGGCGCTGTCGATGAACAGTCTGGCCGAGGCGCTGGGCATGTCGCTGCCGGGCTGCGCGAGCATTCCGGCCGCCTACCGCGAGCGCGGCCAGATGGCTTACGCCACCGGCAAGCGCGCTGTCGAGCTCGTTCGCGAAGACATGCGCCCATCGAAGATCATGACGCGCGCGGCGTTCGAGAATGCCATCGTCGTCGCCTCCGCGCTCGGCGCGTCGACCAACTGCCCGCCGCACCTGATCGCCATTGCGCGCCACATGGGCGTGGAACTGAGCCTGGACGACTGGCAGCGCTTGGGTGAAGCCGTGCCGCTGCTCGTCAACTGCATGCCGGCCGGCGAATACCTCGGGGAGAGCTTCCACCGCGCCGGCGGCGTGCCTGCGGTGCTGCGTCAACTCGATGCGGCCGGCCTGCTGCAGCGCGACTGCCTGACCGTGTCCGGTCGCGCGATCGGCGAGATCGCCGACACGGCGCAAGATGCCGACCGCGACGTGATCCGCACGCCCGAAGACCCGCTCAAGCATGGTGCCGGCTTCATGGTGCTGTCAGGCAACTTCTTCGACAGCGCCATCATGAAGATGTCGGTGGTGGGCGAAGCCTTCCGCCAGACCTACCTTGTCGAGCCGGGCGCGGAAAATACCTTCGAGGCACGCGCCATCGTCTTCGATGGCCCCGAGGACTACCACGCCCGTATCGACGACCCTCGGCTGCAAATCGACGAACGCTGCATCCTGGTGATCCGCGGCTGCGGTACGGTCGGCTACCCGGGCAGTTCGGAAGTCGTCAACATGGCACCGCCCGCGGACCTGGTGAAGCGTGGCGTGACGTCGCTGCCATGCATGGGCGATGGACGCCAGAGCGGCACGTCGGCCAGCCCGTCGATCCTGAACATGTCGCCGGAAGCGGCGGTTGGCGGCGGCCTGGCCCTGCTGCGCACGAACGACCGCGTCCGCGTGGACCTGAATCGCCGCAGCGTCGACGTGCTCGTCGATGAAGACGAACTCGCGCGCCGCCGCGAGACTGCAAGCTTCGCCGTGCCGCAGGCACAAACGCCCTGGCAAGAACTCTATCGCCAGTTCGTGGGCCAGTTGTCCACCGGCGGCTGCCTCGAACCGGCCACGCTTTACCTGAAGGTAATCGAGCAGCGCGGTAATCCGCGCCATTCGCACTGACTCAACCGCCCACGACTCTTGCCGAGCTGACCATGCGTACTCTTTCCGTTTCCGACTGCCTGCCGCACGACCTTGCGCAGGCCCTGCTGATCGGCCGCGTCTGGCGGCACGATGGTGCCCACGCGGGCCCGAGCGTCGTCGCCGTGCGCGGCGGCGAGATGTTCGACATCACGCACACCGTGCCGACCACCGCGGACCTGTTCGACCGTCCCGACGCAGTCGCAATCGCGGGCACCGCCCCCGGCGAATCGCTCGGCCGCGTCGAGCTCCTGCTGCAGGCGGCGCTGGACGGCACGCCCGGTGCCATTCACCTGCTCGCCCCATGCGATGTGCAGGCCATCAAGGCTTGCGGCGTCACCTTTGCCGTCAGCCTGATTGAACGCGTCATCGAAGAACAGGCCGGCGGCGATCCCGCCAAAGCGAGGGACGTGCGCGAAACCATGGCCGCGACCATCGGCACCGACCTGTCGAAGATCGTTCCCGGTTCTGAAGCCGCCATGCGCCTGAAGGCGGAACTCGAGCGCCGCGGCGCGTGGTCGCAATACATGGAAGTCGGAATCGGCCCGGATGCCGAGGTGTTCTCCAAGTCGCAGCCGATGTCGGCAGTGGGCTTCGGCGCGGACGTGGGTCTGCTGCCGGTGTCGGTGTGGAACAACCCGGAACCGGAGATCGTGCTGGCCGTCAGCTGCGACGGCAGGCCGGTAGGCGCCACGCTCGGCAATGACGTGAACTTGCGCGACATCGAAGGCCGCTCGGCGCTGCTCCTCGGCAAATGCAAGGACAACAACGGCTCGTGCGCGATCGGCCCGTTCGTGCGGCTATTCGACGACCGCTTCACGCTGGACAGCATGCGGCAGGCCAGCGTGTCGCTGCGCGTCGAAGGCGCGGATGACGGCTTCGTCCTCGACGGCATCAGCCACATGCGCGAGATCAGCCGCGACCCGGCCGACCTCGTCGCGCAGACCTGCGGCGCGCATCACCAGTATCCCGACGGTTTCATGCTGTTCCTGGGCACGATGTTCTCGCCGATCCAGGATCGCGACGCACCCGGCGGCGGATTCACTCACCACCTGGGCGACCGCGTCACCATCTCCACGCCCTTGCTCGGCGCACTCGTCAACACCGTGCGGCTTTCCACGGAGATCTCGCCATGGACTTTCGGCGTGCGTGCCCTGTACGCCAACCTGGCCGCACGCGGCCTGCTCGATGCGTGAGGCCATTCATGGACGATCCAGCCGACCTCGGAACGCTCCGGACGTGGGCTCGGCGTGTCGTGGTAAGCGATCGCAGCACCGGCAAGCGTACTGATCGCCATCGGCGACTCGGGAGATCGTGGTTGCGACTGTTGATGTGGCGCGGACACTACCGGCCGAATGCAGGCAGCGACTCGCACGAGGAGTGACGAGACGTCGGCCCCGGAATATCGATCGCCACCAGACAACGAAGACCGATCCGACATGGCGCGCACGATGACAGCCTCGTGCGCAGAACGATTCCGCCCATCCGACTTAAATGCGCTGTGGAGGCGCACTGGCAAAGAATTCCGTCGCGCGGCGCAGTCGCGCGGGAACGAATCGCCGTTTCGGCCAGATGAGACTGACATCCCTGACCTCGCTGATGAATTCAACTAGTCGACGTGGAGCGAGAATATGACTTTCATCATGCGCCAGCGTTTCGTACAGTACAGACTCGAGCCCGTTCCCGTGATCCCTGCCAGGAGACAACCGTGTCTGCCAGTTTGCTTGCCGAATCATTCGACCTCGAAGGTGCATTCAGCGACGTGTCGGAATACTGGTCGCCCAAAGTCGTCGCACAGGTCAACGATCAATACGTGAAGGTTGCGAAAGTACGCGGACAGCTCGTCTGGCACGATCATGCGCACGAAGACGAACTGTTCTTCGTCGTGCGCGGTCACCTCAAGATCGAATATGAAGGCGGCCGTGTCGTCGATCTGCCCGCGGGTTCGATGCACGTGGTGCCGAGAGGCACGCTGCACAATCCGGTCGCTGACGACGAATGCTGGATCGTCCTGATCGAACCCGTGCAGACGAAGCACACCGGCGACGTCGAGTCTCCGCTGACACGGACGATCGACGAGCAGTTGCGTGAGCGCTGAGTTCATCCGTCGGCTTCGACCGATCCCGCCCAAGCCGGCATGTCGTTGCCGAACCCGTGCCGGGGCCCCGATACCCGCGAAACGTCAGGCCGAAACCGCCGTGCTGCCCGCGCCCTGCTCGCGCGCCGGTGCGGCCCGCCGCCCTGTCGCCGAGGCCGGCGCGCCGCTCGGTCGAGCCGCATTCGGCCGGTCGACGTAATCGCGCGGCGTGCGCCCGAGCACCCTTCTGAAATGGCGGCACAGATGGCTCTGGTCGAAGAACCCGACCTCGGTCGCGACGACAGACGGCGGCAACCCGGCACGCAGCAGGTCCTGCGCGCGCCGCACCCGCACGAGGCACAGATAGCGATGCGGCGACACGCCCAGCTCGCTGCGAAAGCGCGCGGCAAAACGCGACACGCTCAGCCCGGCGACCGCCGCGAGCGCCTCGATGCTCAACGGCTGCGCGTACGACGTCTCGATGATGCGCAGCGCGCCGCCGACGGCGCGCGACACCGGCTGGGCAACGCCGAACGGGCGGATCGCTTCATGATCGATCGCGTGATGAAAAACGTCTCCCATGCGAGGCTCCGTCAGGTCGTCGCGTGCGTCGCGTCGGCCGGCATCGCGAAGCGCCCGATCGCGAACGGCTCGATCGGCGTGCTCGTCGCGCCCGTGTCGATCAGCTCCGCCATCGTGTCGCCGACGCCCGGGCCGAGCTGGAAGCCATGCCCGCAGAAGCCGAACGCGTAATACAGCCCGTCGACCTTCGCGCTGCGTCCCATGATCGGCCGGTCGTCCGGCATATAGCCTTCGACACCGCTCCATACGCGAATGATGTTCAGCCGCGTCAGCGCCGGTGCGACACGCGCGAGCTGCGTGAACTGCAGCAGCGTGCTCTCGGGCAGCACCTTCGCGCGCCGTTCGTCGAGATGGGCCGGCGCGCGCGCGCAGCCGCCGATCACGATGTTGCCGCGCTCGACCTGCCGGAAGTACACGACTTCCTCGATATGCGGCGACGATACGCCGACGGACGGCAGGATCGAATACGGGACGGGCTCCGTCACGCACATCTGCGGCCCGTTGACCGCGATCGGCACCGGCTCGCCGAACTGCGTGCTGAGCTGGTTGCCCCACGCGCCGGCCGTCACGAGCAGTTTCGGCGCGCAGAACACGCGGCCGTCGGCGCTCGTCGCGCGGAACGTGTCGCCGTCCTTCTCGACGGTCGCGATCGCGGTGTTCTCCTCGATCCGCGCACCCGCGCGCGCCGCCGCGCGACCGAACGCCGGGGCAGCGAGGCGCGGGTTCGCGTGGCCGTCCAGCGCCGAATGGGACGCGCTCAGCACCTCGGGGCCGAGAAACGGAAACTTCGCGCGCATCGCCGCGCCGCGATACAGGTCGAGCTTCAGCCCGTATTGCGCGGCATCGCGCGCATAGGCTTCGAACATGTCGTCCTGCTCCTGCCGGTAGCACACGCGAACGTGCCCGACCTGCAGGAATTCGGCACTGTGCCCGATCAGCTCGGGCATTCGGTTCCAGATCTCGCGGGAACGGTTCGCCAGCGGCAGTTGCGGCAGGTAACGGCCCTGGCGGCGCACGTTGCCGAAATTGACGCCGCTTGCCTGCTGCCCGATCAGCCCGCGTTCGAGCAGGATCACCGAGCGGCCGCGCCGGCGCAGGAAAAACGCGGCCGCGGCGCCCATGAAGCCGCCGCCCACGATCACGACATCCGCATCGGCCCGCATCACTCGTCCCCCTTCATCGTCACGGCTTCGTCACGCGGCGCGGGCGGCTCGCCCGCCGCACGCAGCGCGACCGGCAGCGGCTTTACGGGCGCCTGCCCGCGCAGGCGGCCGACCGCCTCGAGCGGCACGCCGGCCGCGGCGGCGATCACCTCGGCCCCCGCGTGGCCGCAGTAGCGGCCCTGGCAGCGCCCCATCCCGACGCGGCTGAACGCCTTCGCGCGATTCGCGTCGCATGCGCCTTCGTCGCGAATCACGCGGCGCAGCTCGCCGACACTCACGCCTTCGCAGCGGCACAGGATCGTGTCGTCAGACAGCGTCGCGGCCTGTTGCGCGGGCCACGGAAACGCCTGCGCAAGCCCCGCGCGGAAACGGTCCATCTTCGTGCGTTCACGCTGCAGCGCGACGACCACGCGCGCGTCGACCGGCCGACCGAGATCCGTCAGCAGCGCGAGCGCCGCGAGGCGGCCCGCCGCTTCCGCGCCGTCCGCGCCGAGCACGCGCGCGCCGTCGCCGGCCAGATAGACGCCCGCGACCGAGCTGCGCCCCATGTCGTCGAGCTGCGGCAGCCATTGCCGTGTGTCGCCGTCGAAGCGGAACGCACAGCCGGCCAGATCCGCGAGCTGCGTCTCGGCGCGCAGGTGGTAGCCCAGTGCGACCGCGTCGCATGCGATGCGTGCGACGGCGCCGCCGGCGCTGCGAAAGCTGACGGCCGACACGCCCTGCGCGGGATCGCCGTGAATCTCGAGCGGCTCGATGCCGTGCTCGATGCGCACGCCGGCACGCTTCAGCGCACGCGTGAGCGCGATGCCCTTCGCGAGCACGTCGGGCCGCGCGAGCAGCTTCGGCAGCGCGCGCAGCCGGTTCGCGGCGGGCGACGTGTCGAGCACCGCCGCGACCTTTGCGCCGGCCTGCACGTACTGGTTCGCGACCAGATACAGCAGCGGGCCCGAGCCCATGAACACGACGTTCGCGCCGATCGCGCACGCCTGCGCCTTCAGCGCGATCTGCGAAGCGCCGAGGCTGTAGGTGCCCGCGTACTGCCAGCCCTTGACGGGCATCAGCCGGTCGGTCGCGCCCGGGCACAGCACCAGCGCGTCGTACGGGCGGCGCACCGACACGCCGTCGTGCGCGGTGTAGAGTGCGCCGTCGGACATGTTCCAGGCCAGCGTGTCGGGCGCGTAGTCCAGCGACGCGCGCAGGCGCTCGAACGTGTCGTGCAGGTCTTTCGCGCGCGCGGCCTCGGTACCGTACAGCTTGTCGTACGGGCGCGAGAACGTGTCGGGCTGACGCCGGTAGATCTGGCCGCCGTCGCGCCGGCCTTCGTCGATCACGAGCGGCCGCACGCCGGCTTCCACCAGCGTCTGCGCGCAGCGCACGCCGGCCGGCCCGGCGCCGACGACGATTACGCGAGGTTCGACCATTGCGGCTCCGGTTGGCGGGTGACGATGTCGAGGCCCGTCTGCACGACGGTCGTGCACGCGCGCAGGCGCTCGCCGTCGGCGGTCCAGACCCAGCAGTCCTGACACGCGCCCATCAGGCAGAAACCGGCCCGCGCCTCGGGTCCGAACTCGGACTGCCGCACGTGGCCGGTCTGCGTCAGCATCGCGACGAGCAGCGTATCGCCTTCGAGCCCGTTCACCGTGCGACCGTCGACGCGGAACGCGACCGGACGGCGACCGGTTTCGGCGAGACGAACGAATCGCCCTGTCATATCCAACCCTCCTGTCGCGCGAGCGCGCCGCCCACCGGCCGGCTCGTCGCGCTTCTTCTCATCGTTTTCATCGTTCAGTGCAGGATGTCCTGCAGCCGGTAATACGCGCCGACGAACGGCAGGAACCACGCGTGCCCGAAATGGCCCGGCATCGCCGGCCAGTCGAGCTCGCGCCACGGATTCGACGCGGCCGCGCCATACATCACGTCGGCCATCACGCGGCCCATGTGCACCGACATCTGCACGCCGTGGCCGCTGTAGCCCATCGAGTAATACACGCCTTCGTGCTGGCCCGCACGCGGCAGGCGGTCGGCGGTGATATCGACGAGGCCGCCCCAGCAATAGTCGAGCCGCACATTCGCGAGCGCCGGGAAATACGCGGCCATGCCGGCGCGCAGGATGTCGCCGCTTTTCGCATCGGAGCGCGGGCTCGACATCGCGAAGCGCGCGCGGCCGCCGAACAGCAGCCGGTTATCGGGCGTCACGCGGAAGTAGTTGCCGATATGGCGCGACGTCACGTACGCGCGGCGATGCGGCAGCAGCCGGTTCAGCTGGTCGTCGGGCAGCGGCTCGGTGACCACGATGAAACTGCCGACCGGCGCGATGCGCCGCCGGAACCACGCGAACGGGCCGTGCTGCGATGCGCCCGTGGCGACCAGCACGCGATCGGCCACGATCGTGCCGCGCGTGCTGGTGATCGCGTGACGCTCGCCATCGAGCCGCTCGAGCTGCGTGACGGCCGCATGCTCATAGATGCGCGCGCCGGCCCGCGCCGCGGCTTGCGCGAGCCCGACGCCGAACTTGCCCATGTGCATCTGCGCGCCGTTGCGCTGCAGCAGGCCACCGTGGAAGCCGTCGGAGCCGACCTCGTCGCGAATCCGCGCCGGCTCGATCAGTTCGATATCCGGATCGACGTCGCGCCGCAATGCGTCGAAGGTCTTCGCGAGCCCCGCGAAATGCTGCGGCTTCGCGGCAAGCTTCAGCTTGCCGGCGCGCCGGAAATCGCAGTCGATCGCGTGTTCGGCGACGATCGTTTCGACGGTTCGCACCGCGCTCTCGTACGCGCGATAGAACTGCTTCGCCTGCGCGGCGCCGAGTCGCGCGGCGAGCGATGCGTAGTCTTGCGCGACGCCGGTGTTGCATTGCCCGCCGTTGCGGCCGGATGCCTCGGCCGCAACCTGTGCGGCTTCGAGCACCACGACCGACACGCCGCGCTGCGCGAGCGCCAGCGCCGCCGACAACCCGGTAAAACCGCCGCCGATCACGACCACGTCGGCACGCCCTTCGACGGGGCCTTCGCTGCCGGCGCGAAAGTCGGGGCGGGTATCCAGCCAGTACGATTCGAATTTCATCGGATCCTTCGTGAGCAATCGGGCGCCGCGCATGACGCGCATGCGGAGCGCCGGCCCGCCTGTCGCCGCAGGTTCGCGACCGGGCGATGGCCGCCCGGTGAATACCATTTAAGCATCGTCAAAAAGCGCAGTTGCCGCGTATTGACGCACCGCGCGCGCATCATCCGCTGTTTTGCCGGGCCGCGGCAGCACACCATGCTCAAGCCGCGCGCGGCAGCCTGCGCGCGCCGATCGAGCGTCGTCCGATCCGGTCATGGAACGCGCCGGCGTCATTCGTCACGCCCCCACTCTTGAAGCGCAGGTTCGCCTCGTAGGCATAGCGGCCGAGGTCGGCCACATGCACGCCTGCCGCGAGCCCGTACTTGTCGTGCGCGACGAGCGTGAGCGCTTCGTCCTCGTCGTCGAACGTCCGAACCGTCAATACCGGCCCGAAGATTTCATCGCGCAAGGCGGGTGACTGGGTCGTCACGTCGGTCAGGATCGTCGGCGCATAAAACGCGTCATCGCCGGTGAGCGCGACGCGTGTGCCGCCGAGTTCGAGCGTGACTGACTTCGTGCCCGACTGCACGCATGCAGCCATGGTCGCCGCAGCGTTGTCAAGTTGAAGTGCCGGAGGCGCAAGCGTGCCGGGGGATCGGCCGTTACCCGGCAAGCGGCCTGAGTCCGGATGACGCCATACTGCGCAGCGAATCGTCTGAGGATTTCCGGCGCGCGAGAAACGCGCCCGGCGCGCGGTATTCCGTCGCGTGCAAGACATTGACGTGACAACGCCGCTTTGACATCGATCACGATTCTTATAGCATTCCTGGCACGCATTGCATTGAAATCAAGGCCGCCTTTACGAAACGCCGGCTTCCATGTTTTCCGGCCGGCCCCAGGGCGCGATTACGGTTCTGATGGACGTCAACGGCTGCCGCCGGGTGCGCGGCCGTGACCTACAACATCGCTTGACTGATTAGCCCGTACAGCCCGCATGCCGGATCGAGCGCACCGTCGTGTGCTGCGGCGAGCGCATTGCGAACCATCTTCGAGCAGGTGTCCACTCGCTTCAATCCCTGAGCGCCGAGCCAGTCCGGCAAACTCGTTCCCGAAGGTACGTCGATGCGAACGAACTCGTTCTCCAATCCGCTCATCCAATAGCCGATCAGGGCCCTCGCACGCGCGTCGTCGGTCGAACGCCGTGCGACCACCGGGCCGATCAAGTAACCGCGGCCGAAGTGGCGCAGCACGGAAAATCCGACGATTTCGCCGTCGCGCTCGAGCACGACGCTTTCCCCGCGCTTCAACAATGCCGACAAAAGCGCATCGCGCTCGAGGCCGGAAGCGCGCGCGTCCAGTTCGACGAGGCAACGCAAATCGGCAGGCGTCCCGGCCCGCAGTCTCTCGCCATCGAGCAGTGCAACCGCGGCAGGCTGACTCACGTTCCCTTGATATTGGTCCAGCGATCCGCACACGTTGAAACCGAGCTTTTCGTAGAGTGGCAAGCCCGCCGGCGTCGCATGCAGGAACGTGATGCGCGGCCCCAGTTCTTCGAGGAGCGCCTCCATCAGCTCGCGGCCGATACCTCTGCCCTGGTGCGCGGACGACACGATGACGTGCCCGATGGAAGCGCGGTCCGCGCCGAACTTCCAGCACATCGCCGTACCAATGACCACACCGCGTTCCTCGGCCACGAACGCGATCGACGTGTCGGCGGAAAACTGCCAGTCTTCCAGCCTGAAGGGCCAGCGAAGCGCCATGGACAGAGCGTGGGCCGCGGGTATATCGGCCGCGGTGAACCTTCGATAGCGAAGCTCCGCCGTCGAGCGAGAATCGTTCGTCACGTGTTCCTGTTTCATCAAGCAATCCTTCCAAATGGCACCGTTCCGCAACCGGGTGCGCTCGACGGCGCGAGCCGGTCTCACCGGATATTCGACGAGACGGCATCTACGCCCGTGCTTTCTTGGCACACGCATCGTACCGGCATGTTCATTGAATAGAATATAGAAAATAATACATTCGTTATGCTTAACACCCGGTGAGCGCCTGTCGCGACTGCTCCGCATGCGCGATGCGGGCACAGCGCCCGATCGCGCGACGAATCGATCCCGGGCACGATGGATCGAACCGCCGCGTCAAACGGTCCCGAAGTAGTGCTGCGCCAAGGCGACCCAATACCGGACGCCGGCCGGAATGATGTCGTCGTTGAAATCGTATTTCGGGTGATGCAGAGCCGGCGCGGCCGTTCCGGCCGGCGCATTGCCGATCAGCACATAAGCGCCGGGCCGCTCCTCCAGCATGAAGCCGAAGTCTTCGGATGTCATGTTCGGCGGCACGTCGCGGTAAAGGCGTTCGTCGCCGAACGTCTCGCGAATGACCGTTTCGCAGAGCGCCGTCTCGGCCGGCGTATTGACCGTCGCGGGGTAGTACTGAAAAAATTCGACCTCGACTTGCGCGCCATAGGCACGGGCCAGCCCCTCGCACATGAGCTGGACGTCGCGCTGCAGCTTCTGCTGCAATGCCGACGATAGCGTGCGAATCGTCCCGCGCAACTCGGCGCTGTCCGGAATGACATTGTCCGTCGTTCCCGCATGGAACATGCAGACGGAAATGACGGCGGGATCCACCGGATCCTTGTGCCGCGCAGCGATGGTCTGACACTGCAGCACCATCGAACACGCGAGAGGGACGGGGTCGACGCCCAGATGCGGCTGCGCCGCATGCGCGCCCCTGCCCGTTACCGTGATCCTGAACCGGGAGCCCGCGGCCATGATCGGGCCGGTACGCAACCCGAAATGCCCGGCAGGCAAACCGGGCCAGTTGTGCATGCCGAATACCGCCTCCGTCGGACATTGCTCGAACAGCCCGTCGTCGATCATCTTCCGCGCGCCTGCGCCCCCCTCTTCTCCGGGCTGGAACACGAAATGAACCGTGCCCGGCAACTGCCGTAGCTCCTTCAGGATTCGCGCGGCCCCGAGCAACATGACGGCATGCCCGTCATGCCCGCAAGCGTGCATGACCCCTTGGGCGCACGATGCATGCGCAAAGTCATTGGCTTCCTGTATCGGCAACGCATCCAGATCTGCACGGAGCACGATGCCGCGGCCCGGATTCGCACCGGGCAGGCTCGCGACGACTCCCGTGCCTCCGATCCCACGTGAAACCGCGTAGCCAAGATCTTCGAGCTCGCGGGCGACGACGTCGGCCGTCCTGTGCTCTTCGAATCGCAACTCGGGATGCGCATGCAGATCGCGGCGCAATGTCGCCCAGTGCGCGTGATGCGTTTTCAGCGACGCCTCGGGGATGACGGGGATTTCCAATCTGGGCACCTTTACCAAGCAAACGGATTCAAATCTGTACTGCCGCCGCATGGCGCGCAGCAGCTGCTTCAATCATGGAAACCAAGGATCGACTTGATCTCCATGTACTCTTCCATCCCTTCGATCCCGTACTCGCGACCGTTCCCCGACTGCTTGTACCCGCCAAACGGAGCCTGCGGGTCCCATGCCGGGTAGTTCACATGCACCTGACCCGCCCGGATGCGCGCAGCCACCGCGCGCACGCGTTCCTTGTCGGTGCCCTGCACATGTGCGCCAAGCCCGTAAACCGTATCGTTCGCGATAGCGATGGCTTCTTCGACGGTGTCGTAAGGAAGGATCGCGAGGACCGGACCAAAGATCTCTTGCTGCGCGATCGTCATGTCGGTGCTGACATCGGAAAAGACGGTCGGCCGCGCATAAAGGCCTCGATTGAAACCCGCGGGCCGCCCGGGCCCACCGGCGATGAGCTTCGCCCGTTCATCGATGCCCGCGTCGATCATCTGCTCGACGCGATCGAACTGCGCGCGATTGGCCAGCGGGCCATGCGTCGTCGCTTCGGCGAACGGATCGCCGACGACCATCCGCTCCGTTGCCGCGACGACCAACTCTTCGACGCTACCCAGAAGGCTGCGCGGTACGATCAGACGGGTCGGCGCGCTGCACGACTGGCCCATGTTCCGGAACGCGGCGGCAACACCCGGCGCGACGGCACGCGACAGGTCCGCATCGGGCAACACGATGTTCGGCGACTTGCCTCCAAGCTCCTGCGCAACGCGCTTGACGGTCGGAGCCGCCGCTTGCGCAACCAGTACGCCCGCACGCGTCGACCCCGTGATCGAAACCATGTCGACCTCCGGGTGCGATGCGAGCGCCGCACCCACTTCCGTTCCACTGCCGCTCACCAGATTGAATACGCCCGCGGGCACGCCCGCATCGGCGATCACTTCCGCAAACAGCAACGCGCTGAGCGGCGACAGCTCGCTAGGTTTCAGGACCACGGTACAGCCCGCCGCGAGAGCCGGGCCGACCTTCGCCGTGATTTGATAGATCGGCCAGTTCCACGGCGTGATCAGCGCGCACACGCCGATCGGCTCGCGCACGACCGCGGTCGTCCCCCGCCGGGTCCGGAACGGGTAGCTGGCCAGATTGTCGCGCGCGACCCGGATATGTTCGGCCGCAAGCGGCACATGGGCACCGCGCGCATAGCTGATGGGCGCGCCCATTTCCATCGTGAGCGCTGTGGCGAACAGTTCGGCACGCTCGAGTATCAGCGCATGAACGCGGTCGAGCAGCGCGGCGCGTTGCTGCGGCGACGTCGCGGCCCAGCGTTCGAAAGCGTCGCGCGCGGCCTGCACCGCGCGGTCGGCGTCGCGTGCGTTCCCAAGTGGAATTTCGCACAGCCTGTCTTCAGTGGAAGGGCAGACGACCGCGAACCGATCGCCGCCGTCGGGCATGACCCAGTCTCCGTCGATGAAGAATCGATTTAGCCTTCCGGCTTGCATCAGGTGACTAACAGGTGAATTCATTGCAGGGTGTCCTTGAGTCGGTACCACGCGCCCACGAACGGCAAAAACCATGCTTTGCCGAAGTGGCCGGGAATAGCGGGCCAGTCGAAACTGTTCCATGGGTTGAGATCGGCGCGCCCGTCCATGATCTCTGCCATCAGCGTGCCCATCAGCGTGGCCATGTGCGTGCCGTGGCCGCTATAGCCCATCGAGTAATAAACACCTCGTCGCTGGCCCGCACGCGGCAGGCGGTTGGCCGTCATGTCGACCATGCCGCCCCAGCAATAGTCGATGCGCACGCTGGCCAGTTCGGGAAACACGGCGGCCATCTGCTGTCGCAGGATCAGCCCGCTCTTTTCGTCTGAACGGGGGTTAGACGTCGCAAAACGCGCACGCCCGCCAAACAGCATCCGGTTGTCGGGCGTGACGCGAAAGAAGTTCACGAAGTTCTTCGTGTCGGTGACCATCCGGCGAGTCGGCAGCAACCGGTCCAGAAGTTCGCGCGGCAAAGGCTCGGTGACGATGATGAAAGCGCCGACCGGCACGATCCTGCGTCGGATCCAGCCGAACGGCCCCACCTGCGAAATGCCGCTCGCCAGAAGAATCTGGCGCGTACGGATCTCACCGAGCGGCGTTCGCAACGCGTATGCGCCACCCGCCTCCCTCTTTAACCCGAGTACCGGCGCGCGCTCCAGGATGTGCGCACCGCGCGCTTGCGCGGCGTTCGCAAGGCCGCGCACATAGCGACCGACGTGCATCCCGGCACTCTTCTCGAAGATCAACCCGCCGTGATAACGGTTCGAGCCGATCTCGTCGCGCAGTTCCGCCTTCGTCACCACGCGCGTGTCCGGATCCACGCTCGCGGCGAGCAGCGCCTGACTTCGCACAAGCTTGTCGTAGTGCTCCGGCTTCGCCGCGAGCTTGAGCTTTCCGCAGCGCACGAAATCGCAGTCGATCGACTCCTCCCTGACCAGCCGCTCGACCGTGTCGACACCCGCGTCGAACGCAAGATACAACCGGTTGGCCAGTTCCGTGCCGATGCGCTGCGACAGTGAAGCGTAATCCTGCGCGAAGCCGTTGTTGCACATGCCGCCGTTGCGTCCCGACGCCGCCTGCCCCACGGTGCCGGCTTCACAGACAACGACGCGTGCGCCTTTTTTCGACAGCGCCAGTGCAGCCGCCGAACCCGTGATTCCGCCGCCCACCACGACCACGTCGCAACTTCCGTCGGGCAGATCCGGCGAGCTGCTCACGAATGGCTCGGACGTATCGAGCCAGTAGGAACTGAAACGCATCACACACTCCAAAGCTGGCGCACCAGGCTGGAAAGCCGGCGGGCATTCGCCGCACCGATCCGGTTGGTCGCGCACGATCCGAACCGAAGCGCATCATTCAAACGCCGCCACCGACTTCCGCGTGACGGCCGCAAACTAAAAATCAGCGACCTTGCCCCAGGCGGATTCGCCGAATCGGCCGGGCCGATACGGTATCGGGTCTACGATCGGCCGCACACCGGTGGCGAGATCCGCGATCAAGTGACCCGCGCCTGGGCCGATGCCGAAGCCGTGCCCGGAAAAGCCTGCCGCCAGGATCAAGCCCGGCACGCCCGGCACTTCGCCGATACCCGGGACGCCGTCCGGCGTGCTGTCGACGAACCCGGCCCAAGCGTGAGTGACCGTCGCTTCACGAAGTTCGGGCAGCAGTTCGACGGCGCGGCGGTACGTTTCGTTGATCGTCGGCCTATCGGGCTTCGGATCGAGAATGCGCACCGCCTCCATCGGTGTCGGCGCATCGAGTCGCCACCGCTTCAGCGATTCGTGGCCGCCGCGCATGCCTTCGAGGCCTCCCGGAAGAAGGCTGCGCCAGCGCTTCGCGAACATCGGCACGAAATGCGGGGCGAATCGCAGGAACTGCGGCGTCACATCCACGCGCGCGCGGCCGCTGATGGCCAGTGCGTAGCGTCCGTCGCTCCGCCGCGTAACGGACACGCCGGAGGTGTACAGCGCATCCGGCAGGCGCTGTTCGACAGGCAATACGCTCAGGATCGACTGGCGAATCGAGGCCTGAGGAAATCGGATGCCGAGCTGGCGGCAGAACGACGACGCCCACGCGCCACCGGCGAGCACGGCCGTTCTGGTCTTGATCACCCCGGCTTCCGTCACGACGCCGGAAACCCGCCCGCCCTCGAGTTCGATGCCGCGGGCCGCGCAGTGCTGGTTGACGCTGCCGCCGAGCTTCATCAGTGCAGCTGCCACGGCCGGCGCGGCCTTCGCCGGGTCGGCGGTGCCGTCGCTCGGCGAGAAGACGCCGCCCTTCCAGGGCCGCCCGGTTGGCTGCCCGCGCTGGCTCGCTTGCCGGCTGTCGAGCATGTACGTCGTCACGCCCGCGGTCTTTGCGAACTCGCCCCAACGGGACCAACGCGACAACTCGGCTTCGTCATTGCTCAGATACAACAGCCCGCAACGATGAAAACCCGTGTCTTCGCCGGATTCGGCGGCAAATCGTTCCCAGAGATCGAGGCTCTTGCTTGCCATCGGCAACTCGCGCGCGTCGCGGTTTTGCTGCCGGCACCAGCCCCAGTTGCGGCTCGACTGCTCGGCTCCGATCCTGCCCTTCTCGACCAGCGCGACCGAAACCCCGCGCAGGGCCAGGTAGTAGGCGGTAAAGACGCCGATGATCCCGCCTCCGATCACGACGACGTCAGCCGCGGCCGGCAGCGTGGGCGAAGTTTGTATGTGCTGCAGTGGAGGCGACATGATCAATGTTGCCCGGTTGAAGACCGGACGTCCTGCACGACGTAGAACTTCGCCACGCGATCGCTGCTTTCCCACCCGATCGATGCGCCCTGCGGGACGAAAAGCGCGTCGCCGGCGCCGACCGACAGCACGCTGCCATCAGGCGCGGCGAACCGTACGCTGCCGGCCAGCAGCTGCATGAACTCGTTCACGCGATGCGGGCGAACGATCCGATGGTACGGCGTCGAATCCCACGTACCCGCGCAGAAATTTGCGCCGTCGTCGGTGAAGACGTTGTCACTGCGGCATTGCGGAGCGGGACCGAGCAGCACGTCGGCCGGCAGCGATGCGGACGGCTTGAAGTCGGCATCGGCGCGCAGCGCAAAGAGGCCGCATTTCGTCGGATTCCTACAAGCCGCCGCGCAGAACATGAAAAGCACGGGCGATGCTGCATTGATGCGGACCGTTGTGCCGCCGCCGATGACCGCCCCCGTTTGCGGGCCGAGCACCAACGGCGCCGCTCCGGGCACTTCGAGCGTAAGCTCTCCTTCCACGACGACGATGGTTTCAATATGCGGAAAGCTCGGCACGTCGAGCTCGCCCACGAAGCCGATACGGCCCGCGGCCATCGAGTCGCGGCCTTTCCATGCAATCTCCCGATGTCTCCCGAAAGGGTCGTTCTCGCCGAATGACTCCCTGCGGAAGACGGTTGACAAAGGCGTGCCGTCGGCACGGTGCAACACGAATGCTACGGTCATTTCTGCTCCTGCGCATTGCGCGACGATCTTGTTGAAATGTCCTCGGGCGGTAGCGGAAATCGTTGTTCTCGCGACTTCGTTTCCGAAAACCGTCAGGAGTATTGATCTGTTAGATAAAGCGTACTCGTTGCGAAATAATTCAATCGCGCGACTGGTGGTTCGCGCCTGCAATTATGTGTCTCGGACCTTCCCGACTGATTAACTTCCAGAAAATCGATCGTTAAACACGGTTTAATGCGCAAGCCTCAGGCCGGTAGGCGGCTTCACCGAGCAGCCAGGGCCGGTCGCAGCCGCGCGCCCGCTCCGCTTTCGCCTACGCGGCTTGACAGGACGCGCCGCGGCGTTCATCGTGCGTGCGCATCGACGACGTTCGCCCCTGCGCCCCACCCGACCGCGCGCTCACGTAATCGCGCGGCGTAATCCCGAGCACCCGCCGGAAATGCCGGCACAGATGGCTCTGGTCGAAGAAACCGACTTCGGTCGCCACGACCGACGGCGCCACGCCGCCGCGCAGCAAGTCCTGCGCACGCCGAACACGCACCAGACACAGATACCGATGCGGCGACAGCCCGATTTCGCTGCGAAAACGCGCGGTGAAACGCGACACGCTCAACCCGGCCACCGCCGCGAGCGTATCGAGATTCAGCGGCTGCGCGAACGACGCATCGATCGTGCGCAGCACGTCGCCGATGGCCGGCGATACGGGCCGCCCGACGCCAGCAGCGCGGAGCACCGCACTTTCGACCGAATCGTGGAACAGAGCGACCATGTTCGCCATCCTCATGCAGCCGCCTGCGCGGCCGTTACCGGCGCGACGAAGCGCGCGATCGCGAACGACTCGATCGGCGTGCCGGTCGCGCCGGTGTCGATCAGTTGCGCCATCGCGTCGCCGACGCCGGGCTCGAGCTGGAAGCCATGTCCGCAGAACCCGAAAGCGTAATGGAGACTACGATCACGTCGGTGCGCCCTCCGACGGTCTCTCCACGGCCGGTGCGAAATGCGGGACGAGTATCCAGACTGTACGATTCGAGTTTCATCGGATCCTTCTTGAACGCTCCGGCGGCAGCGATCGGCGATCGCTCATTGAAAACCATTTAATCACCGTCAAGAAGCGCAGTTGCGGCGTATTCGCGCACGGCGCACGCACAATCCGCCGTTTTTCGCGACTGCCGCAGCAGCCTGTGCGGAAAGCCGATCGCCGGCCTACGCGAGCGCGGTGAACTAATGGTGCGGCCCACTACAGGCGCACCGGCTGCACCGGCGCGACGACCTCTGCCGGCTCCGCCTGGAAGCGTGTCAGGTCTTCCTCGCTGCGATGGCACAGCACCTGCGCGCCGTTGTCGAGCGTGCGCAGCACGGGTGCCGTTTGATTGCATACGCCGTCGATCCGCATCGCGCAGCGCGACAGGAACGGGCACAGCGCGGCGTTGTCCGCGCTGGCGCCGATCGGCACCAGCGGCCGGTGGCAACGCTCGGCCGCATCGTCGAGCCAGCCCGCGCGCAGTTCCGGCGCCGACGACACGAGCAGGTGCGAATACGGGTGGTAAGGCGGCGCACACAGCGCGTCGCGGCTGCCCGTCTCGACGCGGCGGCCCGCGTACAGCACGACGATGTCGTCGCTGATCGCGCGCACCTTGGCGATGTCGTGCGTGATGAACACGTACGACACGCCGAGCTTCGCCTGCAGTTCGCGCAGCAGGTCCATGATCGCGGCGCCGACCACGGTATCGAGCGCCGACGTCACTTCGTCGCACAGGATCAGGTCGGGCTCCGCCGCGAGCGCGCGCGCGAGGTTCACGCGCTGCTTCTGCCCGCCGGACAATTCGCCGGTACGCCGCCCGGCGACGGCCTGCGGCAGCCGCACGAGCTCGAGCAGTTCCGCGACGCGCCGCCGTGCGCGTGCACCCTTGATCCCGTGATAGAACGCGAGCGGTCGCGCGAGCGTGCGCTCGACGGTATGCACCGGATTGAGCGCGGTATCCGCGTTCTGGAACACGATCTGCACGCGGCGGTGCTGCTCCTTCGTGCGCTTGCCGATGTCGAGCGCGAGCGGCTCTCCGTCGAGCAGGATCTGCCCGCCGATGGCCGGCACCAGGCCCGCGATCACCTTCGCGAGCGTCGTCTTGCCCGAGCCCGATTCGCCGATCACGCCGACCGTCTGCCCGCGCCCGATGCGCAGGTCCACTTCGTGCAGGATCACCTTGGCCGGCCAGCCTTTCGCGGTGCGGCCGCCGTAGCCGGCGATCGCGCCGCGCACGTCGAGCAGCGGCGCAGGCGCGGCGGGCACGGCTTTCGCCGCCGGTTCGGCATCGCTCGGCGCGACCGCCGCGATCAGGCTCTGCGTATAGGGATGCACGGGCGCGTGCAGGATCTGCTCGGTGTCGCCCGACTCGCGGATCACGCCGTCGCTCAGCACGATGATCCGGTCGGCCATCTGCGCGACGACGGCCAGATCGTGCGACACGTACACCGCGCTCATGCCGTAGCGCCGGATCACGCTCTTGAACGCCTGCAACACGTCGATCTGCGTGGTCACGTCGAGCGCCGTCGTCGGCTCGTCGAGAATCACCAGCTCCGGATCGGTGATCAGAGCCATCGCCGCCATCAGACGCTGCAGCTGGCCGCCCGACACCTGGTGCGGATAGCGCTTGCCGATCGTCTCCGGCTCCGGCAGCGCAAGCGCGCGGAACAGCTCGACCGCCTTCGCCTGCGCGTCGCGCTTCGTCAGCGTCCGGTGAATCAGCGCGCTCTCGATCACCTGGTCGAGGATCGTGCGCGACGGGTTGAACGCGGCGGCCGCGCTCTGCGCGATATACGCGACCCGGCGGCCGCGCAGCGCGGTCAGCGCCGGTGCGGACAGCGTGCAGACGTCCGAGCCGTCGAGCCTGACCGAGCCGCCGGCGATCCGGCAGCCGGCGCGCGCATGGCCCATCAGCGACAGCGCGATGGTCGTCTTGCCCGAGCCGGATTCGCCGATCAGCGCGAGCACCTCGCCGCGCCGGACGTCGAAGTCGACGCCGTCGACGATCGTCGTTTCCGCACCGCCCGGCCGGCCGCCGACCACGCGCAGCCCGCGCACCTCGACAAGCGGGTTCGATTCGTGTCGCATCAGTGTGCTCCTGCGGCGCCCGCCGCACCCTTGCGGCGGCCGCGATGCGGCAAGCCGTCGATCAACAGGTTGACGCCCACCGTCAGGATCGCGATCGCGACCGCGGGCATGATCGCGACGGCCGAGCCGTCACCGAGGCTGGCGATGTTCTCGCGCACGAGCGAACCGAGGTCCGCGTACGGCGGCTGCACGCCGAGCCCGAGGAAGCTCAGGCCGCTCAGCAGCAGCACGACGAACGTGAAGCGCAGGCCCGTGTCGGCGAGCATCGGGTGAATCATGTTCGGCAGCATCTCGACGCACGCGATGTACAGCGCGCTCTCGCCGCGCGCTCGTGCGACCTGCACGAATTCGAGCGTGCTGATGTTGACCGCCAGCGCGCGGGCGATCCGGTACGAGCCCGGCATGTAGCTGATCGCGGCCGTCATGATCAGCAGCGGCAGCGACGAGCCGAACGCGGCGACGATCATCAGCGCGAACATCTTCGACGGGATCGACGTGAGCGCATCGAGCACGCGGCTCATCGTCTCGTCGACCACGCGGCCCGACACCGTCGCGAGCAGCCCGAGCGTCGTGCCGGTCAGCGCGGCGAGCAGCACCGCCGCGAGCGCGAGCAGCACGGTCAGCCGCGTGCCGTACAGGATCCGGCTCAGCATGTCGCGACCGAGGAAGTCCGAGCCGAACGGCAGCTTCGCGCTGAACGGCGCGAACACGTCGGGCGTCACGATCGAGCCGACTTCGTGCGGCGCGAGGAGCGGCGCGAACACCGCGACGAACAGCATCAGGCCGGCCATCGACAGGCCGATCCAGCCGCCGGTGGTCAGTGCCGGACGCATCGCGCGGCGCTTGCGCGGCTGCTCGGGGGAAGGTGCGGCAGGCGGCGTGTCGCCCCACGACGGGCGCGGATCGCCGGGCGGCGGCAGCGCGCTGCTGCGTTGTACGGGTTCGGTCGGGTGCATGTTCGGCATCTCGGGAGAAGGACGGGACGCTCAGGTCCGCAGTCTCGGGTTCGACACGATCGAGCACAGGTCGGCGAACAGCACGAGCGTCAGATAGGCCACGCAGAAGATCAGCGTGCACGCCTGCACCAGCGGGAAGTCGCGGTTGCCGACCGCATCGACCATCAGGCTGGCGAGGCCCGGATAGTTGAAGATCGTCTCGACGACGATCACGCCGCCGAGCAGGTACGACAGGCTCAGTGCGATCGCATTGGCGATCGGCCCGATCGCGTTCGGCAGCGCATGGCGCAGCACCACGCGCGCGGGGCTCGCGCCCTTGAGCACGGCCATTTCGACATACGACGCGCTCAGTTGCTCGATGACCGCGGCGCGCGTCATCCGCGCCATCTGCGCGATCACGACCGCACAGAGCGTCAGCACCGGCATCGCATACGCGCGCAGGAAATCGTGGACGCTTTCGATCGGCCCGCTGTACGACAGCGCGGAGAGCCAGTGCAGCTTCACCGCCAGCACGAGCACGGCGACCGTCGCGATCAGGAATTCCGGCGTCGCGACGAGCGCCAGCGTGCCGAGGCTGATCGCGCGGTCGATCGCCGACTCGCGCTTGACCGCCGCGAGAATGCCGAGCACCAGTGCGATCGGCACCGATACGCAGGTCGTGATCGCCGCGAGCGTGAGCGACTTCGGCAAGCGCCCGCCGATCATGTCGGACACCGGCATGTCGCTCGACAGCGAACGGCCGAAGTCGCCGTGCAGCAGGCCCGCGAGCCAGTGCGCGTAACGCACGTGGGCCGGCATGTCGAGGCCGAACTGCTGGCGCAGCGCGGCCACCGTTTCCGGCGTCGCGGACTGGCCGAGCGCGGCCTGCGCGGCATCGCCCGGCAGCAGGTTCGTGATCGCGAAGATGATCACGGACACGATCAGCAGCGTCAGCGCGGTAACCGCGATGCGGCGGCCGATCAGTCCGAGCAGAATGCGGTTCATGGCGCGGCCCTCCGGGAAAGTTCGAGCGTTGCCGGCGCGGCAACCCGCACCGGCAACGCGGCTGCGGCTGGCAACGCCGTCACGCGTTCCACCATACGTTCTCGGCGAACATGAAGCCCATCATCCCGCCGGTCGGGATCGACCCGAGGCCGCCGAGGCGCTTGTCGTAGCCGTCGAGGAAACTGATGAACGCCGGGATGCCGACCCTGCCCTGCTGCGCGACGATCGCCTGCATGTCGCCGTACATCTGCTTGCGCTTCGCGTCGTCGGTCTCGGAACGCGCGGCCAGCAGCAGCTGATCGAACTTCGCGTTCTTCCAGCCCGACTCGTTCCACGGCGCATCCGACTTGAAGAACTGCGTGAACAGCACGTCGGCGCTCGAGCGCGGGTTGATGTTGCCGAAGCCGAGCGGATGCTTCATCCAGTGGTTCGACCAGTAGCCGTCGGCCGACACGCGGTTCACCTGCAGGTTCAGTCCGATCTTCTGGCCGGCCTGCTGCAGCAGCACGGCCATCTCGATCGAGCCGTTCGCGTCCGACGTCGCGTAGATCGGCGGCAGCGTGACGCCCAGCGCGCCCGCTTTCTGGAACAGGAATTTCGCCTTGTCCGGATCGTGCGGCCGCTGCGGCAGCGACGCGTTGAAGTAGCGATGGCCCGGCGGAATCGGCTGATCGTTGCCGATCACCGCGTAGCCGCGGAACACTGCCGAGCGGATCTGCTCGCGGTCGAACAGGTACTTCATCCCCTCGACGAAATCCGGGTTGGCGGTCAACGGGCTTTCGCTGCGCATGATGAGGTCGGTATAGAGCCCCGACTTGGTTTCCCTGAGCGCATAGCCGGGCGTCGACGCGACGCGCTGCGTCGAGCGCGGGTCGATCGCATTCACGAGGTGCACGTCGCCCGACAGCAGCGCGTTCAGGCGCGCGGCGCTGTCGCTGATGCCGATCAGCTCGATCTCGTCGAGATACGGCATCCCGGGCTTGAAGTAGCTGTCGTTGCGCACGCCGACCGTCGACACGCCCGGCTTGAACGTCTTCAGCTTGTACGGGCCGCAGCCGATGCCGGTCGTGAAGTCGGTCGTGCCGTCCTTGACGATCACGAGCTGCGGCGTCGCGAGGATCACCGGCAGGTCCGCGTTCGCGCTGGCGAGCGTGAGCGTGACTTCGTCGGGCCCGGTCGCCTTCGCATCGGTGAACTGGTCGGCGATCGTCTTGACCTTCGAAGCCGTGGCCGCGTTCTTGTGGCGCAGCAGCGAAAACACGACGTCGGCCGGGCCGACCGTCTTGCCGTCGTGGAACGTGACGCCCTTGCGCAGCTTGATGACCCAGGTCTTCGCGTCGGTCGTCCGCAGCGATTCGGCCAGGTTCATCTGCGGCGTCAGGCTGGCGTCCAGCTGCGTGAGGCCGCTGTAGAACATGAAGAAGCGGATGTAGTCGGCGCCCGTCGAGCCCTTGGCCGGGTCGAGCGTATCGGCCGTCGAGCCGGATTCGTTGGCCACGCGGATCTTGCCGCCGCGCTTCGGCGCGGGCGCGGCGAACGCCGGCTGCGCCCCCATCAGCAGTCCGCCGGCGCCGGTGGCCATCATGCCGCCCGCCGCCATGATCCGCATCATGTCGCGGCGCGTGAAGCCGCGGTGATCTCCGCCGTTGTCGATATCGTCGCTCATCCGAACTGCTCCTGACTGTGGAAAGTGGGTCCTGGGGTCCAGCGTGGTTCGTGATTCCCGCCGCGCCCGCCTGCTGGTAGCGAGCGCAACGTCGTACGCATTGAGTTCATTTAAGCACCGCCAAAATGGCGGTTGTCGCGATTCGGGGCACCTGCACGACACGATTCGACCGTTTTGGGCCGCCTGCGCAGCATGATCAGCTGCGCGCCCGCGTGTGCCGCCGCACCTTCCTGATCCGTTCGCGACAGATGCGTGACAAACAGAATCGTAAAGCGGCGGCCGCCGCAGATTGCACCGACAAAATTGCCCGTTCGGCATCCGAAACGCGTTCGGTGGCCCCAAACCGCATGTTTTGCATCGATTGCGCGCCCGCGGATCCGCGGCGCTCGGAACGAGCGAAATGCGCTAGTCGCCGGCCGCGCGCGTGTGCGACGGTGAGCCGCCCTCGCAGCCGCTGCGCCGGGGCGATTTCCCATCACCGCGATGACACACCCACGCATGAAAGTTCAGAAGATTTCCCGCTCGGTCGACACCGAATTGCCCGAAGACCGGGGTACAGCCGGATTGCCCGGCACCGAGCCCTCCCGCGTGTCGGCCCGGCAGGTCGTGATCCCGGGTAGCGAAGCGTTCGACACGGGCGAGTTCGAATGCACGCCGGGCATTTGCCGGCGCGGAGTGAAGGAAGCGGAGGTGATGCATTTCCTCGCGGGCGCCGGCACGTTCGCGCCGGATGGCGAGCAAGCGATCGAGTTCGGCGCGGGCGACACGCTGTTCTTCGCCGCGAACCCCGAAGGGCTGTGGGACGTGCGCGAAACGATGCGCAAGGTGTATGTGATCTTCTGACGCGGGCGGGCCGCTCATGCGCGCCGCGCCCGGTTTCCCGCCCGGGCGGGCCGCTCAGCTGGCCAGCCGGAACACCGCTACCGCGGACCTCAACCGTGCCGCCTGTTCATCCAGGGACGAAGCGGCAGCCGCAGCCTGCTCCACGAGCGCGGCGTTCTGCTGAGTGACTTCGTCCATTTGCGACACCGCCTTGCCGACCTGTTCGATGCCGGTACTTTGCTCGGCGGAGGCCGTGGAGATCTCGCCCATGATGTCGGCGACCCGGTCGATCGACCGGACGATCTCCGTCATGCGCGCCCCCGCCGCCTCGACGAGCCGGCTGCCGCTGCCGACCTTCTCGACCGACACCTCGATCAGCCCCTTGATGTCCTTCGCTGCCGCGGCGCTGCGCTGGGCGAGCGAGCGGACCTCCGAGGCCACGACCGCGAACCCGCGCCCTTCCTCGCCGGCTCGCGCCGCTTCGACCGCGGCGTTGAGCGCAAGAATGTTGGTCTGGAACGCGATGCTTTCGATCACGACGGTAATGTCGGCGATCCGCACCGACTCGTCGGAAATCTGCCGCATCGTTTCGACGACCTCCTGCACGGCGGCACCGCCGAGTTCGGTCGCCTCCTTGGCCGTGGTGACGAGCGCATTGGCCTGACGCGCATTCTCGGCATTCTGTCTGACCGTCGACGTGATCTGTTCCATGCTGGCGGCCGTTTCCTGCAGCGACGCGGCCTGTTCCTCCGTGCGTTGCGACAGGTCCAGGTTGCCTTGCGCGATCTCGCCCGTGCCCACCGCAATCGAGTGGGTCGTGGTCTGGATTTCGGCGATCGTCTCGGTCAGGCGCGCCTTCATTTCGCCGAGCGCGGCGAGCAGGCTGCCCGGCGCGGCCTTTGCCGCATCGAACTCGACGTCCAGTTCGCCGGCGGCGATGCGCGCCGCGATGTGCGTCGCGTGCGCTGGCTCGCCGCCCAGCATGCGCCTGACGCTGCGCAGGACGCCCCATGCGATTGCCGCGAGCGTCGCGGCGATGACGAGCGCGATGGCGCCCAGCACCATCGCGAGCCGGGTGAAGGCCGCGTCGATATCGTCGTAAAAGAATCCCGTGCCAATCCACCAGTCCCAGCCGGGAATGGCGACCACGCCCTGCAGTTTCGGCACCGCATCCGCATCGGGGCTGCGCTTGACCAGCACGTCGACGAGCGCGAAATGCGCCTGCGCCATCCCGGCGCGGTAAGCCTCGCTGTCGGTCAGGCCGCCGGTCGTGCGGTTGCCCTTGGCCCGCGTGCCGACGAACTTCGCGTTCGGATGAACCAGGTTGACGCCGTCGGCGGTCGTGACCCAGTAGTAGCTTTTCGTATCCGCGTTGAGCGCCGACAGCGCGGCTTTTGCCTGCTGCTGGGCCTGATCCGCGGTGAGCGTACCGCTCGCCTGCAACGCACGGTACGAATTGACCAGATGTTCGGCCTTCGTCAAAAGAATGACGATCTCTTCGCGACGGCTGTCGATCAGCGCGCCGCGCAGCGTCTGCAGCGACATCGCGGCGAGCAATACGACACCGAGCAGCGCGGCTGCGACGAGCATCAGCAGTTTCGTGGACAACTTCATGCGGGAGCCTCGCGATATTAACCATTCGGTACATATATCGGCGCTGGCGGCTCCACCTTGAACATCACCGCATCGGTATTTACCCTCGATTCGTGCGCTGATCGTATGCGCGCGACGAAGCGGCCGGGCCGGCCGCTCCGTGGATTCGCCCGGGCGTGCCCGGGCGGCGGCGCGACGCACGCCCCACGCGCGCGCCGCCGACGCGCCGCTTACAGGCCGAGCTGCGTCGCGAGATGGCCGATGTCGGACACCTCGTAGTAGTTGTAGAACGGCGTGCCCGGCTCGTGGCCGCGATTGACGAACGCCTTGTGCTTGATCCCGAGATCCTCGGCCGTCATCAGGTCGTAGCGCAGGCTCGACGATACGTGCAGCACGTCCTGCGGCTGGCAGCCGAGCTTGTCGAACATGTATTCGAAGCCCTGCATGCGCGGCTTGTACGACTGCGCCTGCTGCGCGGTGAACACCGCGTGGAACGGCGCGCCGAGCTTGTCGACGTTGCTCATGATCTGGTCGTCCGACGCGTTCGACAGGATCACCAGCTTGTACTTCTTCGCGAGCCGCGACAGGCCGGCCGGCACGTCCGGATGCGGGCCCCAGGTCGGAACCGCGAGGTAGAAGAGTTCTGCTTCGGCTTCGTCGAACTTCACGCCGAGCTTGTTGCAGGTGCGGCGGATCGCGTTGACGACGACGTCGCGATACGGCTTCCACGCGCCGAGCACCTCGTCGAGGCGATAGGCGGCGAACGCGCGCACGAATTCCTCGAGATCGACCGGCGACAGGCGGTCGGCGTAAATCTCGCGCGCCATGTCGCCCATCCGGAAGCGGGTCAGCGTGCCATAGCAGTCGAACGTGATGAATTTCGGTTCAAATTGGATCATGGTGACGTCCTGTCGGTGTAAAGCCCCGGCAGGGCCGGGGACGGGCTGGGTTGAATGCAATTGAATCAGGGCAATAAATCCTTCGCGCATCGTTCGGCACCGCTCGAAACGCACGATCGCCGCGTGTTGCCGGGCCTGCACGGCACGATCTGCGGCGCGATCCCGGCGGGCGCGCGCCGCGCCGACCGACGGGATCGCGCGAAGCGGCAACGCGCCGCTCGTGCACACCCGCCGTACGATCCCGCCGTGCGGCGAGCACGCCGCGCTGCTTCAATCGTACGGGCGTTCACGCAGCAGAAGCTGCCGGATTGAGCGCCCGCGCCGGCACGGAACGCGCGTTGCGTCGCGCCGCTCGAGCCGGTTTGCGTCGATTTCGCGCAACGGGCCGCGATCGCCGAAAAACAGGCGAATCGTCCTATCCGCACCGTGCCGCCGCTGGCAGAGTGGATGCGTCATTCCTACCGATCCGGAGTCCGGCGTGGCCGACCTCAATCCTTCCCGCACGCTTACCTATCGTCCGTTCGCCGAAAGCGACCTGCCCGCCGCGCATCGGCTGTCGCAAGCGTTCAACTGGCCGCATCGGGTCGACGACTGGCGCTTCGTGCTGCAGCTCGGCAGCGGCTTCGTCGCCGAAGACGACACCGGCGTCGTCGGCACCGCGCTCGGCTGGCGCTTCGGCGAGTCGCACGCGTCGCTCGGCATGGTGATCGTATCGCCCGAACACCAGGGCCGCGGCATCGGCCGCGAACTCCTCGCGCGGCTGGTCGACGGCTTCGGCCCGCGCACGGTGTTCCTGCATGCGACGCCGGCCGGCGAGCCGCTGTACGCGAAGTTCGGCTTCCACGCGATCGGCACGATCGACCAGCACCAGGGCACCGTATTCCAGCCGCCGCTGATCTCGCTGCCGCCCGGCGAACGGCTGCGGCCGCTCGGCACGAACGACGGCCCGCGACTCGCGGCGCTCGCGTCGCGCGCGGCCGGCTATCCGCGCGACGCGGTGACCGACGCGCTGCTCGACGTCGCCAACGGCATCGCGCTCGACCGCGACGGCGAACTGCTCGGCTTCGCGCTGTTCCGCCGGTTCGGCCGCGGCCATGCGATCGGCCCGGTGATCGCGCCGGACGCGCTGCGCGCGCAGGCGCTCATCAGCCACTGGCTCGCGCTGCACGAGGGCATGTTCGTGCGGCTCGACGTACCGGGCGACAGCGGCCTGTCGGACTGGCTGCAGGGGCTCGGGTTGCCGCGCGTCGACACGGTCGTCGCGATGGTGCGCGGCGACGCGCCCGCGCGCGACCCGGCGCTGCGCGCGTTCGCGATCGTCAATCAGGCGCTCGGCTGAGCCACGCATCCGATGAGCTTCGTCTACAAGGCCGATCCGGTGCGCGGCGCGCAATGGGCACGCCGCTTCGCACAGCAAGCACCCGACCTCGCGTTCCGGATCTGGCCGGACATCGGCGATCCGCACGCGGTGCGCTACCTCGCCGCGTGGCAGCCGCCCGACGATCCGGTCGCGCTGCTGCCGAACCTGGAGATCGTGTTCTCCGTCGGCGCCGGCATCGACCAGTTCGACCTGTCGCGCGTTCCCGCGCATATCCCGGTCGTGCGGATGATCGAACCCGGCATCGTCGACGGCATGGTCGAGTATGTGACGCAGGCCGTGCTGACGATCCATCGCGACCTGTTCGACTACGCGGCGCAGCAACGCGCGCAGGTATGGCACGAGCGGCCGGTGCGCGCGGCCGCAGCGCGCCGTATCGGCGTGCTGGGGCTCGGCACGCTCGGCCAGGCCGTGCTCGACACGCTGCGGCGCTTCGGCTTCCCGTGCGCCGGCTGGAGCCGCACGCCGCGCACGCTCGACGGCGTCGAGTGCCATGCGGGCGATGCGGCGCTGGACGCGTTTCTCGCGCGCACCGACATCCTGATCTGCCTGCTGCCGCTGACGGACGACACGCGCGGGCTGCTCGGCGCGCGCGTGTTCGACGCGCTGCCGGCCGGCGCGTCGCTCGTGCAGGTCGGCCGCGGCCCGCAGCTCGACGCGGCCGCGCTGCTCGCGGCGCTCGACAGCGGCCGGCTCGACAGTGCGATCCTCGACGTGACGGACCCCGAACCGTTGCCGGCCGGACACCCGTTCTGGACCCATCCGCGCATCCGGATCACGCCGCACATCGCCAGCGCGACGCGGCCCGACACCGCCGTCGACGCCGTGCTCGCAAACCTCGCACGCCATCGCGCGGGGCAGCCGATGATCGGCGTCGTCGATCGCGCGCGCGGCTACTGACCGCTCATCCGCACCGGCGCGCGGGCGCAGCAGAAAATGCCGAAGCGCGCGGTGCAAACGCCGCGCCCGTATGTTTCAGCCGGCAAATTGAAGGCACGCGCGAATTTCTCGCTCGTTAGGATGACTCCATCGCTGACACCCGACGAGAGTCCCGCCCTGCCATGACCTACTCCGCGCTGATCGAAGCCGATCGCCAACACCTGATCCACCCGGTCGTCAATTACCGCACGCACGAGGCGCGCGGCGTCACCGTGCTCGACTCCGCCGACGGCGTGTTCCTGCGCGATGCGCAAGGCCACACGCTGCTCGACGCGTTTTCCGGCCTGTGGTGCGTGAACGTCGGCTACGGCCGCGACAGCATCGTGAAGGCGGCGGCCGACCAGATGGCGAAGCTGCCCTATGCCACCGGCTATTTCCATTTCGGGTCGCAGCCCGCGATCGAGCTTGCCGAGCGGCTCGCGGCGCTCGCGCCCGCGTCGCTGAACCGCGTGTACTTCACGCTCGGCGGCTCGGACGCCGTCGATTCCGCGGTGCGCTTCATCACGCACTATTTCAATGCGACCGGCCGCCCGACCAAGAAGCACATGATCGCGCTCGAGCGCGGTTATCACGGCTCGTCGTCGATCGGCGCCGGGCTCACCGCGTTGCCCGCGTTCCACCGCCATTTCGACCTGCCGCGCGCCGACCAGCACCACATTCCGTCGCCCTACCCGTATCGCCACCCGCTCGGCGACGATCCGCAGGCGCTGATCGCCGCGTCCGTCGCCGCGCTCGAAGCGAAGGTCGCGGAACTCGGCGCGGACAACGTCGCCGCGTTCTTCTGCGAGCCGGTGCAGGGCTCCGGCGGCGTGATCGTGCCGCCGGCAGGCTGGCTGAAGGCGATGCGCGACGCATGCCGGCGCCTCGGCATCCTGTTCGTGGCCGACGAGGTGATCACCGGTTTCGGCCGCACCGGCCCGCTGTTCGCGTGCGAGACCGAACGCGTCGAGCCGGACCTGATGACCGTCGCGAAGGGCCTGACGGCCGGTTATGCGCCGATGGGCGCGGTACTGATGTCCGACGAAATCTACGAAGGGATCGCGGGCAGCCGCACCGATTCCGCGGTGGTCGGGCACGGCCACACGTATTCCGCGCATCCGGTCAGCGCCGCGATCGGCCTCGAGGTGCTGAGGCTCTATCACGACGGCGGGCTGCTCGCGAACGGCCAGGCGATGGCGCCGCGCTTCGCGGCAGGCCTTGCCGCGCTGCGCGACCACCCGCTGGTCGGCGATGCGCGTTCGGCGGGCCTGCTCGGCGCGCTCGAACTGGTGGCCGACAAGGCGAGCAAGACGCGCTTCGACCCGGCGCTGAACCTGCCCGACCGGATCACCGCGGCCGCGTACGCGAACGGCATCGTGTTCCGCGCGTTCGGCGACGGCGTGCTCGGTTTCGCGCCGGCGCTGAGCTTCACGGCCGGCGAGTTCGACCTGATGTTCGAGCGCGTGCGCAAGACGCTCGACGACGTGCTGGCCGACGCGGGCGTGCAGCGCGCGCTCGACGCCGCCCACGCGCAGCCGGCGTAAAGCGGGCGAGGGAAAGCCGGACTTGTGGCGGCTACCGTTCGACTCTAAAGTAACCGGACATTCCATTTCTGCCTTCTCACGCGAACATGACGGACAGCAAGCTAGACCGGATCGACCTGCGCATTCTTTCCCAGTTGCAGAAGCGCGGGCGCATGACCAACGTCGAACTGGCCGATGCGGTCGGGCTGTCGCCGAGCCCGTGCCTGATCCGCGTGAAGCGGCTCGAGAAAGCCGGCTACATCGCCGGGTACGGCGCGCACATCCAGCTCGAGAAGCTCGGCGACGTGCAGGTGGTGTTTACCGAGGTCACGCTCGCCGACCACCGGCGCGAGGACTTCGACCGGTTCGTCGCGGCGATCCGCGATGTCGACGAGATCGTCGAGTGCCATCTCGCGAGCGGCGGCTACGACTATCTGCTCAAGTTCGTCACGCGCAGCGTGAGCCACTACCAGACGATCGTCGAAGGGCTGCTCGAGCAGAACATCGGCATCGAGAAATATTTCAGCTACGTGATCATCAAGTCGCCGTTCGTCAAGCGGCACTATCCGCTCGAATCGCTGTTCGGCGAACGGCACTGACGCGCGGCGGGCGGCCGCCGCGCCGTACGCGCGTCATCGCTACGCGCCCGCCTGCCGCCGTCGAGCCGCCCTCATCCAAGGACCTGCCATGCCGCTTACCCTCTCCCGCACCGAACTCGTTCGCAGTGCAAACCTGATCGACGGCACGTGGCGCGACGCGCTCGACGGCCGTCGCTTCACGATCACCGATCCGGCGACGCTCGAGCGCGTGGCCGACGCGCCCGACAGCGGTTCTGCCGACGCGCGTGCCGCGACCGACGCGGCCGTGCGCGCGCTGCCCGCGTGGCGCGCGACGCCGGCCCGCGAACGCGCGGCGATCCTGCGCGCGTGGCATGCGGCGATCGTCGCGCACACCGACGATCTCGCGAAACTGATGTCGCGCGAACAGGGCAAGCCGCTTGCCGAAGCGCGCGGCGAAGTCGCGTATGGCGCGTCGTACGTGCTGTGGTTCGCCGAGGAAGCAACCCGCACGTACGGCGACCTGATTCCGCAACAGCAGCGCGGCAAGCGGCTGAGTGCGGTCAAGGAGCCGATCGGCGTCGTCGCCGCGATCACGCCGTGGAATTTCCCGCTCGCGATGATCGCGCGCAAGATCGCGCCCGCGCTCGCGGCCGGCTGCACGGTCGTCGCGAAGCCGGCCGAGGACACGCCGCTCACGGCACTCGCGCTGGCGTTCCTCGCGCAGGAAGCCGGCGTGCCGCCCGGCGTGCTGAACGTGATCGCCGCATCGCGCGAGCACGGCATCGATGCGGTGGCCGACTGGCTCGCCGACGGCCGCGTGCGCAAGATCACGTTCACGGGATCGACGCCCGTCGGCAAGCTGCTCGCACGCGAATCGGCCGCGACGCTCAAGAAGCTGTCGCTCGAGCTCGGCGGCAATGCGCCGTTCATCGTGTTCGACGATGCCGAGCTCGACGCCGCGGTCGACGGGGTGATGGCCGCCAAGTTCCGCAACGGCGGCCAGACATGCGTGTCGCCGAATCGCGTGTACGTGCAGGCCCGGATCTACGACGCATTCGCCGCGAAGCTCGCCGCGCGGGTCAGTGCGCTGAAAGTCGCGCCCGCGACCGACCCCGCCGCGCAGATCGGCCCGATGATCAACGCACGCGCGGTCGACAAGATCGCGCGCCATGTCGACGATGCGCTCGAGCGCGGCGCCCGTGTGCTGACGGGCGGCCGGCGCCTGCCCGAACTGGGGCCGAACTATTACGCGCCGACCGTGCTGGCCGATGCGGCCCCCGGCATGCAGCTCGGTTGCGAGGAGACGTTCGGGCCGGTCGCCGCGCTGTTTCCGTTCGATACCGAGGACGAAGCCGTCGGCGCCGCGAACGACACGCCGTTCGGGCTCGCCGCGTATTTCTACACGCAGGACGTCCGGCGGATCGCGCGCGTCTCGGCGCGGCTCGAAACGGGCATCGTCGGCATCAACGAGGGCGCGCTCGCGAGCGAGGCCGCGCCGTTCGGCGGCGTGAAGGAATCGGGCTACGGCCGCGAAGGCTCGCGCTACGGCCTCGACGACTACCTGTCGATCAAGTACCTGTGCCAGGGCGGGCTCGACTGATCGCACGCCCCTTCCTTACGTTTTCGTTACCCGGTACGCCGCCATGACCGCTTTCACGCCCTACCCGATCGAGGTTTCGTTTCCCGACCTCGCGCCGCACCGCGCGGGCAATACCGGCGTCGACCACGTGTACCGCTTCGCGTCGGGCGAAGCCGGCCCGAACGTGATGGTCAACGCGCTCACGCACGGCAACGAAGTCTGCGGCGCGATCGTCGTCGACGCGCTGCTGGCGCTCGACGTGCGGCCGCGTCGCGGCACGCTCACGCTGTCGTTCGCGAACGTCGCTGCCTACGCGCGCTTCGATCCCGCGAAGCCGGACGCGGCGCGCTTCGTCGACCAGGATTTCAACCGCGTGTGGACGCCCGCCGTGCTCGACGATCCGTCGGCCCGTTCGGTCGAACTCGATCGCGCCCGCGCGCTGCGCCCGTTCGTCGATGCGGCCGACTGGCTGCTCGACCTGCATTCGATGCATGAGCGCAGTGCGCCGCTGATCGTCGCGGGGCCGCTCGACAAGGGCGTCGCGCTCGCGCGCCGCGTCGGCGCGCCGGCCACCGTGATCCGCGACGAAGGCCACCCGGAAGGCACGCGGATGCGCGATTACGCGGCATTCGGCGAGCCGGGCAGCCCGAAATGCGCGATGCTGGTGGAATGCGGGCAACACTGGGAAGCGCGCGCGGTGGACGTCGCCCGCGACACCACGGCCCGCTTCCTGGTCGCGTCCGGCGTGGTCGAGCCCGGCGACCTGCCCGCCGACTGGTTCCTGCCGCTGCCCGACACGATGCGCGTCGTGCAGGTGACGGAGCCCGTGGTCGCGACGAACGGCGTGTTTCGTTTCGCGGGCGACTACACCGGGCTCGAACATTTCCCGGACGCCGGCACCGTGATCGGCTGGTCGAACGAGGTCCCGGTCGTGACGCCGTACCCCGACTGCGTGCTCGTGATGCCGTCGCTGCGGCAATTGCGGCCCGGCGTCACCGTCGTCCGGCTCGGGCGGCTCGTCGACGAATCCGGCGCGCCCGCCTGACGGATCGGCTTCAACGCAACCGGCGCGGCGGCCGCACACGTTTGCGGCAACGCCGCGCCGATTCGCTTCGCATGCAGACCTCCATTTCCTCGCATACCTGCCGTTAACCCGGATTTCAGCGCAGCCTCGGTCATCGCATCGGGCTTCCCCCACGAGCGCGAGCATGTCCGCATCCACTTCCATCGAGAAAATCGCCGACTGGGCGGGACGAAACCATCTTGTCGTCGGCGCGCTCGGCACACTGATGTCGCTCGCCGCGCTGAGCATCAGCGCGATGACGCTGTGGGCCATGAGAAGCGGCGTCGTCGAGCACGCGCACGAGACTTCGCGCAACGTCGCCGCCGTGCTGGTCAGCGAAATCGCGCGGACCGTCGAAACGTCCAACAACGCGCTGATCGCGCTCGCATCCGATCTCGGCAAGCCGGAGGTCGGGCACATGGACGCCGGGCTTCGGCACGATCTGCTGTTCCAGCGCGCGGCCGCGCAATACGTGACCGGCATGGGCGTGACGGACCGAAACGGCCGCCTGATCGACGGCTGTTGCGGCCCGTCACACCACTGGGACTTCAGCGATCGCGACTACTTCAAGGTCCATCGCGACTCGGCGAACGTCGGCCTTTACGTATCGGAGGCCTATCGCGCGCGCTCGCGCAACGGCAAGGAGTCCATCGCGCTGTCCAGGCGCATCGAAGGTCCGGACCACTCGTTCAACGGGATCGCGATCGTTGCCATCGACATCGCCTACTTCGATCAGCTGCTTGCCCGACTGAACGTCGGCCCGAACGGCATCAGCGCGATCCTGCGCACGGACGGCACCATCCTGGCCAGAAATCCGCCGCTGAGCGAACACCAGATGGTTCGACTGAGCCGATCGAAGACCTTCGATCGCATGCTGAACCAGGATTCGGGGTTCTATGCGTCCTACTCGCGCATCGACGGAACCTTGCGGCTCTATACGTTCCAGCGGGTGCCCGGCACCCCGCTGATTGCCGTCGTCGCCCCTGCCGAGCGCGACGTGCTCGCCGGTTTCACGCGCATGTCGTGGTCGGTCGGCGTGTCGGCGTCGTTCATCTGCGCGCTCTTCTGCGCCGTCGTCTGGCTGCTCGCATTCGCATTGCGGGACAATCTCCGCAAGCAGACGCTGCTGACCGACCTCACCCGCACCGATCCGCTGACGGGCCTGCACAACCGCCGTGCGCTCGACGTCGCGCTGGCCGACGAATGGAAGCGACTCCAGCGCAGCAATGAAGGCAGCCTGTCGGTGCTGTTCATCGATGCCGACCACTTCAAGCAGTACAACGACCGATACGGGCACGCGCAGGGTGACACGGCACTGAGGTTCCTGGCCGAATGCATCCGGACTCACACGCGGCGGCGCGCCGACGTCGCCGCGCGCTACGGCGGCGAAGAGTTCGTCGCGGTGCTGCCGGATACGAGCGAAAGCGGCGCCGCGAAGGTCGCCGAGGCCATTCGCGCGGAAGTGGAACGCAACCAGCTCGCAGGATTCGCCGAGACGGTTCCCCCTTTCACGGTGAGCATCGGATACGCGACCGGGCATCGCGCACGCCCGGCGTCCATCGACGCGCTCACGCATCAGGCAGACCTCGCGTTGTATACGGCGAAGCGCCACGGTAGAAACCGCGTGTGCCGCGGCGACACGGGATCGCTTGCGCAATCGGCTTGACGGCCGTTGCGGTCGACTGCGGGCGCTTTTTCCTTTCGGCGTCCGTCTCGCCCGGTAATGCAGCGTACCGATCGCCGGCCGCGCGATCGTACCGCTGCCGCCGTTCGCCGGTGCCGGCAATCCGGCGGTTTCGCGCCCGGAACGTGAAACGCCTTCCATTCCGGGCTGGCGAACCCGCGTCGATCGACAATCTCATGGTCATCCAGACAGATAGTGACAGTTTCATGACCATGTCGCTTCCGAAATCACGCACTCGATAACGTCTGAAGTAAAAACCTCACGCGAGAACGCTCCGAATAGTGCGTTCTTGACCATTCTGAAGTTTCTCAACCCGCAAACGATTGCGCTTTTCAATCACCCTAAATACTTTTTTAACCAATCCGATAATAAGGAACGCTACCCAACATCAATGCAACGGATCCTGAATGATGACTAGCAAACAGTTAACGGTTCGCACGAAGCTCACCCTTACATTTGGCCTTCTGGCATGCGTGGTGCTGCTCGTTTCGTTCCTCGGCATCGTATCGCTCAGCAACGCGAACGAGGTATTCGCGAATTACGTCAATGGCCTCAACGCTCGCGCCGACCTGACGGACAAAGTACGCGTCGCCGTCGATCGGCGCGCCATCGCGGCGCGCAACCTGGTGCTCGTGGCAACGCCACGCGATACGGAGATCGAGAAGGAAGCCGCGCTGCAGGCCGACCGCGATGTCAGCGCGCGGCTCACCGAACTCAGGAACGCCGTTGGTGAAGGCACCGACGCGACGGACAAGGCGCGCGAGCTGGTGCGGAAAATCAACCAGATCGAAACCACGTATGGCCCGGTGGCGCGGGCGATCGTCGACGCCGCACTGAACAACCGGCGCGATCAGGCCATCACGATGATGAACGAACAATGTCGACCGCTTCTGGCGCAACTGGTCGACGCAACACAGGCCTATGCGCTGTACACACACGAACGCTCCGTGCAGATGGTGAAAGAGTCGGAAGACCGCTATGCGTCGCGGCGGTTGCTGCTCATCGTCATCTGCATCGCCGCCGTTGCGGGCGCGGTCGCGGCGGCCGTCATCATCGTGCGAGGGCTGACCCGTTCGCTCGGCACGGAGCCGGCCACGCTCAGCGACATCGCGCAGCGCATCGCCGGCGGCGACCTCGCCGCCGGATCCGCCACCGTCGACGCGCCGCGCGGCAGCGTGCTGGCTTCCATGCGCGAAATGCAGGCCAATCTGGTGCGGCTGATTTCGCAGGTCCGCATTGCATCCGGCAACGTCGCGACAGGCGCGAGCGAAATCGCGTCCGGCAACCAGGATCTGTCGTCGCGCACGGAACAGCAGGCCGCATCGCTGCAGGAAACCGCATCCAGCATGGAAGAATTGACGTCCACCGTGCGGCTGAACGCCGACAATGCGCAGCAGGCGAGCTCGCTGGCCAATAACGCATCGGAAGTCGCGCAGCGCGGCAGCACCGCGGTCGGCCTGGTGGTCGAAACGATGACGGACATCAGCGACAGCTCGACGAAAATCGCCGAGATCACCGGGATGATCGAAGGGATCGCGTTCCAGACGAACATCCTCGCGCTCAACGCGGCCGTGGAGGCGGCGCGTGCGGGCGAACAAGGCCGCGGCTTCGCGGTCGTCGCAAGTGAAGTGAGAAGTCTCGCGCAACGCTCATCGACCGCCGCGAAGGAAATTCGGCAGTTGATCACGCAATCGGTCCAGAAGATTCAGGATGGCTCGCGTCTCGCGCACAACGCGGGCGACACCATGAACCAGGTCACGCAGGCGGTGGCGCGCGTGACGGACATCATGGGCGAGATCGCGGCGGCATCGAGCGAGCAGAGTCGCGGCATCGAACAGGTCAACCTGGCCATCACGCAAATGGATGAAGTCACGCAACAGAATGCGGCACTCGTCGAAGAAGCCGCCGCCGCATCGAAGTCGCTCGAGGAACAGGGAAGCCAGCTTGCCGAATCGGTATCCCTGTTCCGGCTGGAGGCGAGCGCATCGCACGCGTAGCAGCGTCGCACCACTACCGACATCCATATTGCTCGACACCCGTCCCGTTCAGGAACACAAACTAAACATCATTCCCCGAAAGCGGGACGCTCTCGATCGTGCCGAATGACGTGAAGCGGTTTCGTAACCGTCGCGTCACGATCGGCCACCACAATGCTCCGTCTTCTACCCTCAGGATGGAGTTTGCATGTTTGCGTCACCGAGCCGTCTCCCGCTGCACATCGCAGCGCTGTCGACCGCGATCCTACTGGCTGCCTGCGGCGGCGACGATGTCGTCGCAACGAACTCGACGAACGCCGCGGTCCCGGCGCCGCCGGCCGACCCCGGCTTCGTCGACAGCGCGCCCGTTCCGAGCGTGCCCGCGTTCGTCGACAACGTCGCGACCAACCAGCGCGGCGACGCTCGTTATGCAACGCTGTCGACCAACGCCGCCGTGCGCGTGGTGAGCCGCTTCCTCGACCTGTGGCAGCCGTCGACGATGCTCGTCGATGCGGGCGTGACCGCGCCGGCCAACGGCGCGTTTCCGGCCGTCTCGCCTTCCACCTGCACGGGGTTGCCCGGCAGCGGCACGCCGTGCGGCACGATCCTGAACGACGCGGTGCTGTCGGCGAACGTGCAGTACGTGATCAACGCGACGACCGCGCGCACGCCGCAGCAAGCCGACGCCGCCTATTACGACGACCGGCGTGGCAAGGGCTACAGCGTGACGGACGGCATGGGGCCGCTTACCGCGGCATGGCGCACCGCGGCCCAGCAGACGACCAGCATCACCAGCGTGCCGGCCGATGCCACGACCGTGCTGTACAACGACACCGGCAACAACGTCGGCGTGGGCAGCAGCAGCGGCAACGCGAGTTTCGGGAAAGTCGTCGACCTGCTCAACGAAATGGGCAACAACGCGTCGACCGAACCCGCGAAGCGCTTCTACAAGTATGCGCGGCCGTATCGCTGGAGCCCGAGCGTCGTCGTCGCGCCCACGCTCGTGCCCGCGGAAAGCACGACGCCGGCGACCGACGGCGGCTTCATCAGCGGCCACCAGGCCGAAGCGATGCGCGATGCCGTGACGATGGCGTGGCTCGTGCCCGAGCGCTTCCAGGAAATGGTCGGCCGCGGCCTCGAACTTGGCGAGAACCGGATCCTCGCCGGCATGCACTCGCCGCTCGACGTGATCGGCGGCCGCATGCTCGCGCTGGCCGTCAGCGCGGCCAACCTCGCCGCGTACGCGAGCGATGCGCAGGCCGCGTATGGCCAGGCGCACCAGACGCTGCAGCAGCTCACCGGCACCACCGATGCGACCTTCCCGGCGTTCGCGCGCTCGGGCGCGACGGCGACCGACCGGTTCGCCGACTATGCGGCGAACAAGGCGGCCTTCACGCGCCGCATGACGTACGGTTTCGGCGCGATCGACGCGACCGGCGCACCGCCGGTCGTGCCGAAAGGCGCGGAGATCCTGCTTCAGACGCGCTTCCCGTACCTGGGCGCGGACCAGCGGCGCGTCGTGCTGAAGACCACCGAACTGCCGTCCGGCTATCCGGTGATGGACGACGCGGAAGGCTGGGGCCGGCTGAACCTGTTCGCCGCCGCCGACGGCTACGGCGCGTTCAACGGCAACGTGACCGTCGCGATGGATGCGTCGAAGGGCGGCCTCAACGCCGCCGACCTGTGGCGCAACGACATCGCGGGCGCCGGCAAGCTGACGCTGCAAGGCAGCGGCACGCTGACGCTGGCGGGCAACAACAGCTATACGGGCGGCACGCAGGTCAGCGGCGGCACGCTCGCCGCCGCTTCCACGATGGCGTTCGGCAACGGCGACGTGTATGTCGGTTCCGGCGGCGGCATCCGGATCGCGGCCGGCGCGCCCGTCACGATCACAACCCGCTACACGCAGCTCGACAACACGACGCTCGAACTCGACATCGACGGCAACGGCGGCGGACGCCTGCGCGTGGGCGGCGCGTTCACCGTCGCGGGCGGCACGCTGCACGTGAAGTTCGTGAACGGCTATGCGCCGAAAGCCGGCGACACCATCGCGCTGATCGACGCGGCAGCAGGCGCCGCGAAGTTCTCGACGGTGACGGTCGACGGCTTCAAGGCGACGCCGGTCTATACGGCAACGGGCGTGTCGATCACGCTGCCGGCGGCATAAGCGGCTGCGGGCATCGATCCGTGCCGGCGGCCTCGGCTATGCAAAGCGGCCGGATGCCGGCCCTTCGTCGCGCATGCCGGCTTCGCCCGACGGGTGAAGCCGCGTGCCGAAGCGCCGTTGCAGATCGATGATCGCGGGCAGGTTGAAATCATGGACGTCGGGCACCGTGCCGCCTTGCCGGCGGGTCACCTCGGCACAAAGCTCCAGCGCACGGGCGCGGGTCTCGGCGAGCAGCCGCAGCGCCTCGCCGAGCAGCCCCTTCTCCAGGTCCGACAGATGAAAGTCCCGGCTGGTCTCGCCGACCGCCGGTTCGCGCATCAGGGTATGCATCGCCGGTTCTCCTTCGCAGTCCGATTGCGCGGGCGGCCGCACGCCGCCGCGCGTCTCACATGATCGCGCCGCGCAGCCACGGCACGAACTCGCGGTCGCCGATGCCGTTCTCTTCGCTGCAGGTCTTGCGTCCGGACGCGACGTCGAGCATCAGCCGGAACAGGCGTGCGCCCGCGTCGTCGACGCTCAGCGAACCGGTGACGATCCCGCCGCTGTCGAAATCCATGTCCGATCGCATCCGCTCGTACAGGCCGGTCGTCGTCGCGATCTTGACCGTCGGCACCGGTTTCGACCCGAACACCGAACCGCGCCCGGTGGTGAAGCAGACGAGATTCGCGCCGCCGGCGACCTGCCCGGTCGCAGACACCGGGTCGTAGCCGGGCGTATCCATGAAGACGAGGCCGGGCTGCCGCACCGGCTCCGCGTAGTCGTAGACCGCGCGAAGCGTCGAGCGTCCGCCTTTCGACACCGCGCCGAGCGACTTCTCGAGAATGGTCGTGATGCCGCCGGCGATATTGCCGGGCGACGGGTTGTTGTTCATTTCGCCGCCGTTGTCGGCAACGTAGCGCTCCCACCACTGCAACCTGCCGCGCAGGCGCTCGGCCACGTCGCGCGACGCCGCACGCGCGATCAGCAGATGCTCCGCGCCGTAGATCTCGGGCGTCTCGGACAGAATCGCGGTTCCGCCGTTGCGCACCAGCAGATCGACGGCCGCGCCGAGCGCCGGGTTCGCGGTCATCCCGGAGTAGCCGTCGGACCCGCCGCATTGCAGGCCGACCGTCAGCCGCGCTGCCGGCACGGCGCTGCGACGGGCGCCATCGGCTGCCTCCAGCAACTCGCGCACGATCGACATGCCGCGGGCAACCGTCTCGCGCACACCGCCCTCGTCCTGGATGACCAGCGTGCGGACCGTGCCCGGCGCCGACGCGTCGAGCCGTGCCGCGAGCGCCCGGACCTGGTTGACCTCGCAACCGAGGCCGACGAACAGCACGCCGGCGAAATTCGGGTTGCGCGCATAGCCGACGAGCGTGCGCCGCAGCAACTCGACCCCGTCCCCGGTCGCCGACATCCCGCAACCGCTCTGATGGGTGATCGCGACCACGCCGTCGACATGGCCGAACGCATCGAGCGCATCGTGCCGATACGCATCGGCGATCGCATCGCATACGCTCGCCGAACAGTTGACGCTCGCGATCACGCCGATGTAGTTGCGGGTACCCACGCTGCCGTCGGGCCGCACGAATCCGTCGAAGGTATCGCTGCGGTCGGCCGGTGCGTCGCGCGCCGCGCCGACGGGCCCGTCGTCGTGCGCATGCCGCTCGGGCATCCCGACATTGTGCACGTGCACGTGCTCGCCCGCGGCGATGTCGCGCAGCGCGATGCCGATCGACTGGCCGCATTTGACGACCCGCTCGCCGCGCGCGATCGGCGCCGTGGCGATCTTGTGGCCGGCCGGCACCGCGGCCGCCGGCCGCAGCGGCGTGCCGTTCACGTCGATCGGCCCGTCCGGCGCTAGCGCGTCGAGCGCGACGGCGACGTTGTCGTTGCGGTCAAGGATCACGACTGCCGGCTGGTTCATGGTGCGGTTCTCCCGGTGGTTGCCCCGCGCATCGGATCGCAGCGGGCAGCGATGTGCCGCAAGCGCGGCTGCTCGGCCGGCAGTGCCAGCGACTCCGCGAGCGCGAGCAGCGGTTCGATCCGCCGCGCCACCTTCTCGCGATGGTTTCCGGCGATATCGGCGAGGCGGTGCGCGAGATACGGATTGAGAAAGCGCTCGCGCACGCTGTCGACGTAGCGTTCGGCCGTTTCGCGCAAGCCCAGCGCGGCGAATACCGGTGCGACTTCATCGCGCCACACCGCCTCGAGGCCGTCGCGCAGCCGCACGTCGCTCATGGCGTCGAGCACCGTTTCCGATGCGGGGCGCCCCGTGACGAGCCACTGCTCCGCGAGCCAGCTGTGCCCGAGGTTGAGGAAAAACAGCTTCAGGCGCTCGTGGCTGCGCAAATCGTCGGTGACGACGATCTGCGCGTGCCGGCACGGCAGCGTCATGCCGGCACGCCGTTCGATCGCCCACAGGGCATAGGGCTCCGCGACCGCGCCGACCGGATGGATCGGCTCGGACACGATGCGGTCGACAAGCGAGTTGACCCAGACGCAGCGGTCGTTCAGATAGTCGGCGAACGTGTCGGGCAGCCGCCACTGGCGCGCGAGGTCGAGCACGATGCCGCGCAGCGTGTCGCCGTTGTCCGCGACCAGCTCGCACGGCAGCACGCAGACGCCGTCGTCGGGCCGCACCCGCCAGCGCGCATGAAGCAGCGCGAGCAGCTTCGCGGGAAAGCCGTGCGGCGCCTGCTCCGGGCGATCCAGCAGGTCCGCAGAATCGCGCGGGTCGGTGCGATAGCCCGCGTCGCCGGTGTTCGACACGATGACGCGCACCGTCTCGATCGCCGCGCGCCGAATCTCGGCCCAGTCGGCCTCCGCATCCCACGCGCGGCGCACCGCGCGGCACTCGACCCATTCGTCCACGACCCGGCCGCCATCGCGTCCGCGAATCCGCACCGGATAGTGATCGGCCGCGCGCAGCGCGTCGATGCGGGCGCGGCTGGCCGGATGGCCGGTCGTCTGCACGATGCCGATACCGCCCAGCGCGTCGCCTTCGTCGAGCGCCTGCGACACGAACAGGTCGACGTGCGCGAGCAGGAAACGGCTCGTGCCGAACTGCAGGATCGGCGGCGTCATGACGTGCGCTCCGGACGTCGCGTGAGGCGGATCAGCATTCGACGAGCGCCTTCACGACGGTCTGCCCCGCGTCCAGCAGGCGCGGCAGCGCGTCCGGCACGTCCTCGAGCCGCATCCGGTGCGTATTCAGCGCGCGGTCGGGAACGCGCCCCGCGCGCATCGCGTCGAGCACGGTCGCGAAATCCTCGGCCGTCGCATTGCGGCTCGCGAGCAACGTGGTTTCCCGCTTGTGGAATTCCGGATCCGAAAACGCGACGTGCCCGCGCACGATCGAGATCAGCGTGTATTTGCCGCCGTGCGCGACGAATTCGAAACCGCGGTTCATCGCATCGAGGTTGCCCGTCGCGTCGAACACCGCATCGAAATACTCGCCGTCCGTCAGCGCCGCGAGGCGTGCCGCGTCGTCCGGCCCGACCTCCACCGCCGCGTCGACACCCAGGTGCTGCCGGCAAAACGCCAGGCGGTCGGCCCGCGTGTCGAGGCACGTCACGTCGGCGCCGCGCAGCTTCGCGAAGATCATCGCGGCCATGCCGATCGGCCCGGCGCCGACGACCAGCGCCCGCTGCCCGGGACGGACCTCCGCGCGCCGCACCGCATGCGCGCCGATCGCGAGGAATTCGAGCATCGCCGCCTGGTCGAGCGAAATGCCGTCGGCCTTGTGAACGAACTGCGCGGGCACGCTGAGATATTCGGCCAGCGCGCCGTCGCGATGCACGCCGAGCACCTTGATGTTCATGCAGCAGTTCGTGTTGCCATGACGGCATGCCACGCAGTGCCCGCACGAGAGATACGGCATCACGTACACCGCATCGCCGACGCCGAGCCCTGACTCGGGCTCCGCCTCGACCACGACCGCGGACAGTTCATGGCCCATCACGCGCGGATACTCGAGATACGGCTGGGTGCCGGTGAAGATGTGCAGGTCGGTGCCGCAGATGCCGACGCGTTGCACGCGCAACAACACTTCGCCGCTGCCGCGCACGGGCAGTTCGCGATGCTGCACGCGCAGCACGCCGGGGGATTCGCAAATCACGCTGAGCATGTCGGGGTCCTTTCGATCAGGGTCATGCGCCGCTGCTCGCGGCGTCGATCCGGTAGAAGCGGCGCGCGTTGCCGCCGAAGAGGTCGGCAAGCGCCGCGGAGCCGAGGAACTGCGCGCAGTCGTCCTCGCACGCGGCCAGCCAGTCGCCGTAGCCGCCGCACGCAGACGCAACCCGCAGCACCGGCCAGTCGCTGCCCCACATCAGTCGCGCCGGCCCGAACAGGTCGGCCAGCGCACGTACATAAGGCCGCGTGCGGGCGCGCACGGCGTCCGTGCCGGCCGACGGCCCGGCCTCGGTCCACAGGCCCGACAGCTTGCAGTGCAGGTTCGGCAGGCTCGCGAGGCGGCGCATCGCCGACAGCCACGGCTGCAGCTCGCCGCGCTCGACGAACGGCTTCGCGCCATGGTCGATCACGATCGGCAGATCCGGGTAGCGCCGCGCGAACGCATGCAGCGCATCGAGATGGCGCGGCATCACCAGCGCATCGAAACGCAGCGCATGCTCGAGCATCGCGGCGACCGCGCGATCCAGCACCGGATCGTCGATCCACGCATCGTCGGGCAGATCCTGCAGCATCGGTCGCAACCCGCGCGCCTTCGGCGCCGCCGCAAAGGCCGCGATCCGCGCGGGCGCGTCGGCGGCCTTCAGGTCGATCCAGCCGACCACCGCGCCGACCGTCGGGGTTTCGTCCGCGAGATCGAGCAGGAAGCGCGTGTCGGCTTCGCTCGGCAGCGATTGCACGAGCACGGTGCCGTCGATGCGCGCCGCGTCGAGCAGCGGCGCCAGATCGGCGGGGCCGAAATCGCGGTGAATCGCGTCGAGTTCGGCCGGTGGCCAGCCGCCGGCCCGTGCACCGATCCGCCAGTAGTGCTGATGTGCGTCGATGCGCGCCGTCATGCGCGCGCTCCCGGAACCGGGGCGCGCGCCGCGATCAGCCCTTCGTCGCGCAGCGCGGCCCACAGTTCGGCCGGCACGGGGCGCTCGAACCATTCGATGTTCTGTCGCAACTGGGCCACGCTGCGCGCGCCGACCACGCACGACACGACCGCCGGATGGCCGAACGGAAACTGCAGCGCGGCGGCGGCCAGCGGGACGTCGAAGCGCATGCACAGCGTGCCGAGCCGCGTGGCCTTGTCGATCACGTCGGCGCTTGCATCCGCATAGTTGAACTTGCCGTTGCCGGCCAGCACGCCTGAATTGAATACGCCGCCGACCACGATGCCCGTCCCCGCGCGGCTGCACGCGTCGAGCAACGGTTCGAGCGCCGTCTGTTCGAGCAGCGTGTAGCGGCCGGCCAGCAGCACGGCATCGAGCGCCGCTTCGTTCAGCGCAGCGGCGGCGACTTCCCATTCGTTCACGCCGAGGCCGAACGCGCCGATCTCGCCGCCCGCACGCAGCGCATCCAGCGCGCGAAACCCGCCGCCGCGGGTCAGCTGTTCCCAGTAGTGCGCGTCACGATCGCCGTGCGTCATCGCGCCGATGTCGTGCACGTACAGGATGTCGATCCGCGCGAGCCCGAGCCGCTGCCGGCTGTCGTCGTGCGACCGCATGATGCCGTCGTAGCTGTAGTCGTAGACGGGCCGGAACGGCAGCGGCTCGGCCCAGCCGTCGTCGCCAGGGCGCACGCTCGCGTCGGCGCGCATCAGGCGCCCGACCTTCGAGCTGAGCGTGAACGCGCCGCGCTCGCGCGGGGCGAGCCCCGCGCCCACGCGCCGCTCGGACAGCGTGTAGCCGTAATACGGCGCGGTATCGAAGTAGCGCAGGCCGGCGGCCCACGCGGCTTCGACGAGCGAGCCGGCATCGGCGGCCGACATCGGGCGATAAAGGCCGCCGAGCTGCGAGCAGCCGAGGCCAAGCGCGGACACCGTCAGCCCGCTGCGCGGCAATGCGCGCATATCGTTTGCGTTCATGAGTCGTGACAGGGTGCGGGAAATAGGCACAGGCGGCTTGCGCGGTCGCTCAGTACAGGACGTTCCTGGCCGCCTCCGAATCGAGGTTCTGCTTGTCGACCATCACGACGCCGGTATCGATCAGCTTCGGCGCCGGCTTGCGTTCGACGACGTCGAGCGCCGTGCGCACGCCCTGGTTCCCCATCTGCCACGAGCCCTGCACGGCGATCGCCTGCACCGTGCCGTCGCGCACGAAGCCCTGCAGGTCCTCGTTGCCGTCGAACCCGATCGCCACCACCTTGCCCGCCTTGCCCGACTGCTTCAGCGCGCGGCCCATCCCGACCGCGGTCGGCTCGTTCGCGCCGAAGATGCCCTTCAGGTCGGGGTTCGCCGACAGCACGTCGGTCGTCTGGTTCAGCGCGTTCGCCATTTGCGATTGCGAGTAGTACGGGCCGACGACCTGCAGCTTCGAATGGCTCGCGATGTACTTGCGGAACCCGCCGACGCGGCTGACTTCGGAACCCGCGCCCGGCACGTACGACATGATCGCGATCTTGCCAGACTGCCCGACGCGGTCGATCAGCGCCTTCGCGCAAAGCGCGCCCGCCTTCTCGTTGTCGGTCGACAGGAATGCCTGGTAATACGGCTTGCCGGCGTCCGAGATCGCCGAGTCGATCAGCACGACCGGAATGTGCGCTTCCCACGCCTTCTTGATCGCGGGCACCAGCGCATCGGGATCGGACGGCGCGAGCACGATGCCCGCCACGTGGCGCGTAACCGCGTTGTCGACCATGTTGACCTGCCCGCTGATGTCGGACTCGGCCGCGGGGCCCTGGAACGTCATCGTGTAGCCCTTGGCGCCGTCGAGCGCCGCCTTCGCGCCTTTCTGCACGTTCTGCCAGTAGTTCGAGTTGACCGTCTTGACGATCACGGCGATCTCGCCGCCCGCCGCGTACGCACCGCTGTTGCACACCGCGAACAGGCATGCCGATGCTGCCAGCAGGATGGATTTGTTCATGTCTCGCTCCGCTTCTCGTTGGTGGGAACTGCTGCCGGTCAGGGCCGGCGATTGCGCAACTGGTCGATCCAGACCGTGCCCAGGATCACGACGCCGATGATGATCTGCTGGATGAAGCTCGACACGCCGTTCATGTTCAGGCCGTTGCGCAGCACGCCGATCACGAATGCACCGATCGCCGTGCCGGAAATCGTCCCGACGCCGCCCATCAGCGACGTGCCGCCGATGACCGAACTGGCGATGGCGTCGAGCTCGTACATGACGCCTTCGTTGGGCTGCCCGGTGACGAGCCGCGACATCAGCACGCAGCCGGTCACGCCGGCGAGCGCGCCGGACAGCACATACGTGAAGAGCTTCACGCCCTGTACGTTCACGCCCGACAGCCGAGCCGCCTCCGCGTTCGACCCGACCGCGTAGATATGGCGGCCGAGCGACGTTCGCGACAACAGCACGGAAACCACGACGAACAGCACGACCATGATCACGACCGGATACGGAATGCCGGGAAACGTCGTGTCGGGGAAGCCGTCCGCGCCGATGCGCGAGATGCGCAGCAGCGCGCCGTTGCCGAGCGCGCCGAACGCGTCGCCGAGATCCGATACCGGCCGTGCGCCCGTGATCTGGAGCGCGATGCCGCGCGCGACGAGCATCATGCCGAGCGTCGCGATGAACGGCGGCAGGCCCATGCGCGTCACGCACATGCCGTTGACGAACCCGCACAGCGCGCCGACCAGGATCCCGGCCGCCATGGCCGCCGGCACCGGCACGCCCGCCTTGACCAGCAGCGCGGACGAGACGCCGGCCAGCGCGAGCACCGAGCCGACCGACAGGTCGATGCCGCCGGTGATGATCACGCAGGTGGCGGCCACGCCGAGATACGCGATGGAGGTCACCTGCAGGCCGACGGTCATCAGGTTGTCGACCGAGAAGAACGCCGCGCTCGATACGGAAAACGCGAACACGAGCGCGACCAGGCTGCCCAGCGCCGCGAACTTCTGGATGAGATCGCGCCGCCGCTGTCGCGCCGCCCTTTCGTCGGCCTGGCTTCGATCCGATGTCATTTCAAGCATGGGAACGCCCCGACGCATAGTGCATGATCTCCTCCTGACTGGTGTGTTTGGTGTCGAGAAATGCGGTCAATCGACCTTCGTGAAAAACGGCGATCCGGTCGGTCATGCCGAGCAGTTCCGGCAGTTCCGAACTGATCAGCACCACGCCGACGCCGTCGGCGGCGAGCCGGTCCATCAGCCCGTAGATCGCGAACTTCGCGCCCACGTCGATGCCGCGCGTCGGCTCGTCGAAGAACAGGATCTTCGAACCGCGGTAGAGCCATTTGCCGATGACGACCTTCTGCTGGTTGCCGCCGGACAAGTTGCGCACGATCTGCTGCACCGACGGCGTGCGAATCGCGAGGTCCTGCACATAGCGCCGCGCCACATCGAGCTCGTCGTCGAAACGCAGGAAGCCCAGGCGCGACGCAATGCCCCGCACGTTCGCGAGCGTGAGGTTCGCCGCGACGGGCATCGGCAGCGCCAGCCCCTCCTTCTTGCGGTCCTCCGACAGATACGCGATGCCGTGGTGGATCGCCTCGCGCGGCGAGCGGATCGTCACGGGCCGGCCGTGCAGCGCGATCGTGCCGCCGTCCGGACGGTCCGCGCCGAAGATCGCACGCGCGACTTCGGTGCGCCCGGCGCCCATCAGTCCCGCGAAACCCAGGATCTCGCCCTTGCGAAGCGCGAACGACACCGGCCCGAACACGCCGTCGCGGCGCAGCTCCCGCACGTCGAGCAGCACTTCGTCGGTCGGCGTCGACTGCCGCGACGGATACGCGTCGTCGAGCGTCCGTCCGACCATGCGCGCGACGATGTCGTCGATGCTCACGTCGACGAAATCGTCGGTCGAGATGTGGCGCCCGTCGCGCAGCACGGTCACGCGATCGACGATCTGCGCCATTTCGTCGAGCCGGTGCGAGATGTACAGAATCGCCACGCCGTCGGCACGCAGTTCCTCGATGATGCGAAAGAGCTGAACCGTTTCCGACTCCGTCAGCGACGACGTCGGCTCGTCCATGATCAGCACGCGCGCGTCGTGCGACAGCGCCTTCGCGATTTCGACCATCTGCTGCTGCGCGATGGACAGCACGCCGACCTTCGTCGTCGGTGCGACGTTCAGGCCGATCCGCGCGATGCAGCGTGCCGCATCCGCATTGAGCCGTTTCGTGTCGACGAACGGCCCGCGCCGCGGCTCGCGCGCGAGGTACAGGTTCTCCGCCACGCTCAGGTGCGGCACGAGATTGAGTTCCTGGTGGATGATCGCGATGCCGGCCGCCTGCGCTTCGGAGGCCGAACGAAACCGCACCGGCGCGCCGCGATAGCGAACGACGCCCTCGTCGGGCAGGTACTGACCGCTGATGATCTTCATCAGCGTGGACTTGCCCGCGCCGTTTTCACCGCACACCGCATGCACCTCGCCGCGGCGCAGGTCGAGCCGAATCCCGTCGAGCGCGAGGACGCCCGGGAAGCGCTTGCGAATCCCTTCCAGGCGCAGGATCTCCCGGTCCGCTTCGACCTGTGGGGCCTGTGGGGACTGACCGGGCAGATTGCGAGGCATTGCCATTGCGTCTCCTTGGGAAGGGCCGACCTCGATTCCATCTGGTCAGTCCAATTTCGATGGATTACATCAAGCCAGCCACTTTTGGTCAAGCCAATTTACGTATTTACATCCCATCTTACCAATAGTAAAAACCCGGACATCGGCACGAACAGGCCGCTGTACAGGGCGATGAGGCGAGCGTGATAGACTTTGCGACGCGCGCTTGCGCCGAAAGCGCATTGACCAAGATCCATCGGATGAAATCGACAGAACCCAAGCGGCTTTACCAATCGGTCGCGGCCCAGATCGTCGCGTTGATTCGTCAGGGCGAATTCGCGATCGGCGAACGCCTGCCGCCCGAGCGCGAGCTGGCGCTGACGCTCGGCGTATCGCGTCCGTCGCTTCGCGAGGCGCTGATCGCACTGGAAATCGGCGGCCAGATCGAGATCCGGATGGGCTCCGGCGTCTATGTGCGCGACACGGCGGCCGACGACGTCGGCACGATGGGCACGCTCGGCGACAGTCCGTCGGAACTGATGCAGGCACGCGCGGCCATCGAAGGCAGCGTCGCCGCGCTGGCCGCCGCGCGGATGACGGCCGCGATGCTCGATCGCCTGCGCCGCACGGTTCAACGCATGAAGCGGCTCGCGGAGGCCGGCAAATCGCCTGTCGAAGCCGACCGGCAGTTCCACATGCTGATCGCGGAAGCCGCCGGCAATTCGGTGCTCACGCGCTTCGTGGGCGAGCTGTTCGACAGCCGCCACGACCCGATCGCCGCGGCGATGCGCGGTCATGCGGAGAATCCACAGACCTGGACCGCCGCCGTGCAGGAGCACGAGGACGTGCTCCACGCGTTGCAGGCCGGCGATCCGATCGCGGCCCAGACGGCCATCCGCGCGCATCTTCGCGCGTCCGAAGCGCGATGGATCGACGGTGGCCTGAAAGCCGACCCGGAATAAGCGGCATACGGGCGCTTTCGCGCCCTTGTCGCAACGCGTCGCGCGGCAGCATGTGCAAACCCCACCTCGGAATTAAATTGAATCCCTGATAATGGGATTTCTATAATATATTCCAGCATCCATCGTAGATTATTATGTGAATTGTCCCGTATTTCGGGCCTCCATTTCATTTCCCTTGCGGTCGCCCGTCGCCATCCGCGCCGCACGGCAACCGGGTCTTGCCGCCGCGTCACCCGGCGGTTTTTTTCTGGATATGATCGTCGGCACGACCGGTCGGGTTGCACGACACCTTCCGGGAGATTCCGGGTGGATCGCGTGCATGGCGCGATCGCGCTGCCCGCGCCCGGGCAGCGTGCGCCGGCTTCGGCCGGCACCGAATTTGAGAAGGGACGCATTGGCCATACCATGAACCTGCACGCTGAAACACTGTGCTTCTCGGATGTGTTCCTCCATTCCCAGGCGATCGTGAACTGGTCGCAGCACTACGACCAGATCAGCCCCGGCACCGCCACGACCACGCTGCGCCAGGTTGCCGGCCAGCGTTTTCACGTCTTTCGCGAACGCATCAACCAGCGCGTCATGCAGCACGGGCTGGCGCCGCGCGACCGCCTCTGCTTCGCACTGCCGATCGCAAGCGCGGTCGCGCCGGTGGTCCAGGGGCGCACCGTCGAGCGCCCGAGCCTGCTGACCTTGCGCGGCGGCGAGGAGTTCGTCGCCCATCTGCCGTGCGATACCGAAGTGCTCGCCTTCACGATCGATCGCACGCTCACGGCCGATCATGAGCTCGACGAACTCGCGAACCTGCCCTCGCGCATCCTGAAGCAGCCGGTGCTCCCCATTTCACCCGCGCGCTACCGCAATGCGCTGGACGGCCTCGAGCGCGTGCTGTGCCAGGCGCTCGACAGCGGCTCGCTCACGGCACGCGACGCGTTCGACGAACGCGTGCTCGCGCACAGCGTCGTCGGCATCCTGCTCGATCTCGTACAGTCCGACGAATCGGATGCCGGTGCGCTGCCGTCGGCATCGACGCAAAGCTACATCGTTCGCCGCAGCCAGGAGATCGCGCTGCAAAGCGACGACGTGCCGACGGTCATCGATCTCTGCCATCACCTCCGGATCAGCCGCCGCACGCTGCAATACAGTTTCCAGAACGTCGTCGGTACCACGCCGACGGCCTACCTGCGCTCGATCCGGCTGAACGCGGTGCGACGCTTCCTGATGACGACGCCCGGGACGATGCGGATCGGCGACGCGGCGGCGCAATTCGGCTTTTGTCACTTCGGGCGCTTCTCCGCGTACTACCAGCAACATTTCCACGAGCTGCCGTCGCACACGCCGCGCCTGAGCTGAAACCGCGCATACGCGCCGCGGCGTCGCATCCGGGTAATCCCCTGCCGCCCGGCGCATGCGGATTGCCGATAGCGGACAACGTCCGGTTTTTCGGCACCGTAAATTTTGTCGTCGACCCGCTCGCGCGCTCCGTGCGCGTCACCGGGCGGCCGTCGAAGCGCATACCTGTGTCGTCGGCGGACGGCAGCATCCACTGCCGGATCGTCAGGATCGGCCCGCGGCGCAGGGATATTGATCAGGCATGCCGGTGTCGACTCCTGACGGACGATCCGGTCAGCGGGACTACTTATGAACGAATTGTCATCCCGGTCCGAAGCGGGGCTCAGCAAAAACGCCGTCGGACTTTCACACATCGTCTTCTTCGTCGTCGCCGCGGCCGCGCCGCTCACCGCGATGGTCGGCGCGACCCCCGCCGCATTCTCGCTCGGCAACGGCCCGGGCGTGCCCGGCGTATTCGTGCTGGCGGGCGTGATGTACCTGATCTTCAGCATCGGGTATGCGGCGATGAGCCGGCACATCTCCAATGCGGGCGCATTCTATGCGTACATCGCGAACGGGCTCGGGCGCCCCGTCGGCGTGGGCGGCGCGTTCGTCGCGATCGTCGCGTACAACGCCGTGCAGATCGCGATCTACTGCATGTTCGGCTTCTTCCTGAACAACGGCGTCCAGCAGCACTACGGCGTCGACGTGCCGTGGTGGGCGTTCGCGCTCGCCTGCGTCGTCGCCGTCCACTTCTGCGGCGCGCGGCACATCGAGTTCAGCGGGCGGCTGCTCGGCATGCTGATGATCGGCGAGATCGCGATCGTGATGCTGCTCGATCTCGCGATCGTCGTGCACGGCGCGAGTGCCGGCGGCTTCAGCGCGAAGCCGTTCAGCCCCGCGATGGTGTTTGCGCCCGGGCTCGGCACCGCGCTCGTGTTCGTTCTCGGCTCGTACATGGGCTTCGAGGCGACGGCGATCTTCTCCGAGGAAGCCCGCGATCCGAAACGCACGATCCCGCGCGCCACGTACCTGGCCGTGATCCTCATCATGGTGTTCTATGCGCTGTCGTCGTGGGCGATCGTCGAGGCGTGGGGCGAGGGGCAGATCGCCGCGCAGGCGAACCGCGATCCGGCCAACCTGTGGTTTGCCGTCAGCGGCCGGCTGCTCGGCGCCATCGCGACGGACGCGATGAACGTGCTGCTCGTCACGAGCCTGTTCGCGGCCATCCTGTCGTTCCACAATACGATTACGCGCTATTTCTACGCGATGGGCCGCGAACGCGTGCTGTGGCGCAAGCTCGGCCAGACCTGCCCCGTGCATCGCTGCCCCGACGTCGCCGGGAAAGTGCAGACGCTGATCGCGCTCGCGGCCATCACCGGCTCCGCCGCCTTCCGCCTCGATCCGTTCGCGGTCGTGTTCTCGTGGATGAGCGCGCTGGCGACGATCGGCATCATCGCGGTGCAGATCCTCGTGGCGGCCTCGGTCATCGCGTTCTTCGCGCGCGACCACCGCGACGCCGGCCTCGTGCACCGCCTGATCGCGCCGCTCGTCAGCGTGATCGCGCTCGGCGCGTGCCTCGTGCTGGTCGTGCGCAACCTGTCCGTGCTGAGCGGATCGGATTCGACCTTCGTCGCAATGTTTCCGTATTTCCTGCTCGCCATCGGCGCGCTCGGCATCCGCGCCGCGCTGCGCTTGAAGCGCAGCGATCCCGACCTGTACCGCGAACTCGGACGCGCCGTCCAGTAGTCGCCGTCCAGTAGTCGCCGTCCAAACGGTGCCGCACCCCTGACGCTTTCCCGCCGCCGGCGCGACACGCATCGATGCGTCGCGCCGGCGCCGCTGCGCGGGTATTCCCTATCCCGATCGCGCGGCAACGATTGCCGATAGCGGACAAGGCCCGCCATTTCATCGACATACAGTGGATCCGACGTTGAAGCCGGGCCGTGGCAACCACCATCGCCTCGACCGGCCCGGCCCGACGATTCGCCCTTGGGAAATACGGACACCATGATGAAAATTCAGAACCTGATCGGCGGCCGGCATTGCGACGCATCTGCCGGCCGCACCTTCGAAAAGCTGGCGCCGGCGACCGGCGACTACGTCGCCGCCGTGCCCGCGTCGACCGCCGAAGACGTCGATCGCGCGGTGCGCGCCGCACACGGCGCACTGCACGACGACGCATGGGGGCGCGCGGGCGGCGCGGCCCGGGCCCGCTGGCTGCTTCGGCTCGCGGACCTGGTCGAGCGCGACAGCGATGCGCTGGCAGGACTCCTGGCCGTCGAACAAGGCCGTCCACTTGCCGAGATGCGCATGATGGACCTCCCGATGAGCATCGACACGCTGCGCTACTTCGCCGGCTGGGCCGACAAGCTCGAGGGCCGCACGATTCCGACCGACGGCTTCATGGGCCGCCCGACGCTCAGCTACACGCGGCGGGCGCCGGTGGGCGTCGCCGCTCAGATCATCCCGTGGAACGCGCCGCTGATGATCGCCGTGTGGAAACTCGCGCCGGCGCTCGCGGCCGGCTGCCCGGTGGTCATCAAGCCGTCGGAGGACACGCCGCTGGCGCTGTCCCGGCTCGGCGAACTCATCTGCGAAGCCGGCCTTCCCGCCGGCGTCGTCAACATCGTCCATGGCGTCGGTTCGGAAGTCGGCGCCGCGCTGGTCGCGCACCCGCTCGTGAGCAAGATCAGCTTCACCGGCAGCACCGAAGTCGGCCGCGCGATCGCCGGCGCTGCGGCCAGGACCTTCAAACGCGTCACGCTCGAACTCGGCGGCAAGGCCGCGCAGATCGTGTTCGCGGATGCCGATCTCGACCGCGCGATCCCGTCGCTGATGGCCGGCATGTTCGCGAACCAGGGGCAGACGTGCGCGGCCGGCTCGCGCGTGCTCGCGCACCGCTCGATCGCCGGTGCACTCGAAGAGCGGCTCGCCGACGCCGCCCGCACCATCCGTGTCGGCCCGCCGTCGGAGCCCGGCGTGCAAATGGGCGCGCTCATCAACCCGCGCCACCTCGCACGCGTGCGTGCGCACGTCGAAGGCGCGCTCGCCGAAGGCGCGGTCCTGCTCGCCGGCGACGAACAGGTGCCGCCGCGCGGCTGCTTCATGCGCCCGACGATTCTCGGCGGCGTGCATCCGGACATGCGGATCGCCCGCGAAGAAGTGTTCGGCCCGGTCGGCATGGTCATGCCGTTCGACACCGAGGACGACGCGGTCCGCATCGCCAACGACACGCCGTTCGGCCTGTCCGCGTCGGTCTGGACGCAGGACGTCGGCACCGCGCACCGCGTCGCCGAGCGGCTCGAGGTCGGCGCCGTCGCCATCAATGCATGGAGCCCGATCGACGCACGCCTGCCGTGGGGCGGCACCAAGCAGAGCGGGATCGGGCGCGACCTGTCGACGGCCGCGCTCGATTCGTACCTCGAGGAAAAGATCATCACCGCAGCCCTGTGATCCCGCGGCGCACGTCGCGCCGCAATGCGTTCAAGCACTTCGTGAGAGAACCACCATGGACTACCAAAAGCGACAAAAGCGATTCTGGCACCCGATGAGCTCGGCGGCCGCCGGCCATACGACCCCCACCGTGATCATCGAGCGCGGCGACGGCAACTACGTGTACGACGTCGAGGGCCACCGCATGCTCGACGGCGTCGGCGGGCTGTGGAACGTCAACGTCGGCCATAACCGGCCGGAAGTGAAGGCCGCGATCGCCCGCCAGATGGACGAGCTGTCCTACTACCAGACCTTCGACGGCGTCGCGCATCCGCGCGTGTACGACCTGGCCGACCGCCTGTGCGCGATGTTCGCGCGGGAGGACATGCAGCGGGTGATGTTCGGCAGCGGCGGTTCCGACGCGGTCGAGACCGCGCTCAAGATGGCGCGCCAGTACTGGGTCGCCGCGGGCGAGCCGTCGCGCACGAAATTCCTGTCGCTGCGCAACGGCTATCACGGCGTGCACGTCGGCGGCACGTCGATCGGCGGCAACGGCGTCTACCATTACAATCACGGTCCGCTGCTGCCCGGCTGCGTGCTGCTCGACACGCCGTGGCTCTATCGCAACCCGTGGAACTGCGACGATCCGCAGCAACTCGTCGAGCATTGCATCCGGCAGCTCGAGGAAACGATCGCGTTCCATGGCCCGCAGACCATCGCCGCGTTCGTCGCCGAACCGGTGCAGGGCGCCGGCGGCCTGATCGTCCCGCCCACCGACTACTGGGCGCGCGTGCGCGCCGTGTGCGACCGCAACGGCATCCTGCTGATCGCCGACGAGGTGGTCACCGGTTTCGGCCGCACCGGCAGCATGCTCGGCAGCCGCGGATGGGGTGTCACCGCCGACATCCTGTGCGTCGCCAAGGGCATTTCCGCCGGCTACGTGCCGCTCGGCGCGACGCTGTACAACGGGCGCATCGCACAGGCGATCGAACATGGCAAGGGCTTCTCGCACATGGTCATGCACGGCTATACGTACAGCGGGCATCCGCTCGCGTGCGCCGCGTCGCTCGCGGTGCTCGACATCGTCGAAGCCGAGGATCTGCCGGGCAATGCTGCACGGGTGGGCCAGCGCCTGCTCGAGCACCTGCTGCCGCTGAAAGCCGACTTCGAGACCGTCGGCGACGTCCGCGGCAAGGGACTGATGCTGGCGCTCGATCTCGTGACCGACAAGGCCAGCCGCACGCCGCTCGATCCGGGCAAGGGCTTCGCGGCGCGCGTGGCCGATGCGGCGCGCAAGCGCGGCGTGCTGGTCCGCGCGATCGCCAACAAGGTCGTGATGTCGCCGCCGTTGACGCTGCAGCAGGACGAGGCCGACTTCATCGCGGTGACGCTGCGCGAGGCGCTGCAGGAGTGCTGCGCGGATTCGCGATCGATCGCCTGACCGCGCGGACAGCCGGGCGCACGGACCTTTCGTCGAAGGTCCGTGCGCCGCGATCCGGCCTCGGTTCGACGAAGATCGCCGCGGGACGTCCAAGTCGACGATCGGCGTCCCGCCTGTCGCAATTTCGCTTTCAAGGAAGACAAGCCAAATGGAAAACCAGGCCATTGCATTCACGGTCGAGAAATACCCGCTCGCGCTTCGGCTGCTTCACTGGGCCAGGGCGATCCTGATCGGCGCGCAGCTCTGGACCGGATGGACCATGGTCCGGCTCGACGACAACCTGCCGGCCAAGTTCGACTGGTACTACCCGACCCACAAGGAGTTCGGCGTGCTCACGCTGCTGGTGGTCCTCACGCAACTGGCGATTCGCTCGATGAAGCCGCTGCCGCCGCTGCCGTCGGGCCTGCCGAGGCTGGACCGGAAACTTGCCAAGATCGCGCACTACCTGCTGTATGCGCTGGCGATCATCGTGCCGCTGATGGGTTATTCGATGTCCAGCACGTATACGCAAAGCGACGGCGTGCCGTTCTTCTTGTTCCGCGTGCCCGAGCTGCTGCCGAAGAACGACCACTGGTTCGAGGCATTCCAGTGGCTGCACAAGACGCTGGCCTACACGCTGCTCGCGCTCGTCGTCCTGCATATCCTCGCCGCGCTGAAGCACCGGTTCTTCGACCCGAACCGCGAAAACGACGTGTTGCGGCGCATGCTGTAACGCTGCGGCAACACCGGGCCGCGATCCCGGCGAGGTTCCGCATGCGGGTCGCTTGACCACGACGGCCCTGTTTCTTTCATTTCAAATATTTCGTTTTACTAACTACAGACGGACCGTTTCGAGCGTCCGGCGTGCCCGCACGCCATCGAAAACGGCACCGCACGGCCCTATCGGCCCTCACCTGGAGATCGACGATGAAGAAGATGATTGCAGCCGTATCGGCCGCGGGCGCGATGGGATTCAGCCTGACGGCGCACGCGCAGAGTACCGTGACGCTTTACGGGTTGATCGACGAAGGCGTCAATTTCACGAGCAACGCGGGCGGCAGCAAGGCCTACCAGATGGTCAGCGGCGACACCGTCGGCAGCAACTGGGGGCTGAAAGGCACGGAAGACCTCGGCGGCGGGCTGAGGGCTGTGTTCCAGCTCGAGAATGGCTTCAACACGAACACGGGCGCGCTCGGCGTGACGTCGCGGATGTTCGGCAGGCAGGCTTACGTCGGGCTCGATTCCGACCGGTTCGGCACGCTCACGTTCGGCCGCCAGTACGATCCCACGCTCGACATGTGGAGCACCTTCACGGCCACCGGAAACTGGCTCGGCGACTTCGGCGCCCACCCGTACGACAACGACAATGCCGACTGGGACTACCGCATCCAGAACAGCGTCAAATACGTGTCGCCCACGTACGCCGGCTTCAAGGGCGAAGTGCTCTACGGCCTCTCGAACCAGGCGGGCAGCTTTGCCAGAAACCGGGTGTACAGCGCCGCGCTGCAGTACCAGATGGGCGCGTTCTCCGCCGCCGTCGCGTACCTGAAGGCGAACAACGGCGGCGCGACCGCGGGCGGCGCGTTGTCCAGCGACGATACGGTCTTCAGCGGCCGCTCGCAGCAGACCATCGATGCCGGCGCGTCCTACAAGTTCAGCGACAAGCTGACGCTGTCCGCCGCGTATTCGCACGTCGACGTGTACAGCCCAGAATCGAATCTCTACTTCGCGAACCAGCCGCAGGCCGGCTCGCAGAACGCGTGGAAATTCGACAACTTCGAGGTCAACGGCCAGTATTTCTTCCGGCCCGACTTCTGGTTCGGCGCCGCCTATACGTATACGCGCGCGCATGTCGCGACCGCGGCGGGCGACGCGTCGCCGAGCTGGCACCACCTCTCGATGATGCTCGACTACGACCTCAGCAAGCGGACCTCGACCTACATCCAGGGCGCGTACCAGCATGCGACCGGCAACACCGGCACCGACTTCGACTACGCGCACGTGCTCGGCACCGCCGGGCAATCGTCGGGCCGCAATCAGCTGGCCTTGCGCGTCGGGATGATGCATCGGTTCTGATGGCAGCAGAACAGGGGCTGGCGCGCGACGTGCGCGGCAGCCCGTGCTTTCCCGCACCGTCAGAACTGATGCCGCACCCCGACGCGAACCGCGGTCTGCGTCGAGCCGGCCGCCGCCCCGCCGAGCGCGGCTTCAACCTGGGCGCCGTAAGCGCTGTCGTGCCCGCGAGCGAACACCGCGTACAGGCCGGTGCGCTTCGACAGCGAATAGTCGGCGCTCAGCGTGACCTGATTGGCCGAGCCGACGTCGCCGCCGCGCTGCTGGAACTGGAAACCGCCGCCCAGCTGCAACGACGGCGTGACCGCATAGGTCAGCCCGCCGTCGTAGGTGGTTGCCCGCAGCGGTGCGGCTGCGCTGATCCGTACGTCCGACACCATGCCGAAGACGCGGAACTGACCGAAGTTGTAGCCTGCCCCGCCGGAGAAGTTGCGAAGATTGCCGCCGGCGGTCACGTCGTGCTGGCCGAAATAAGCGAGCGCGGCGCTGAACGCACCCTGCGTGTAGGACAACATCGCGCTCTGTACGCTGCTGCGCGCGACCGTGCCGGGCACGTTGCCGAACCCCCACATGCCGCCAAACGCCAGCCCGCCGAAGGTCGGACTCACGTACTTCACCGCATTGTTTACCTGAACGCCCCACACGCGGTTGTCGAGCGCGCCCCCTGCCGACGCATTCGTCGGCAACCCCCATGCGAGCAGGCCGGCCGGCGTGTTCGCGCCGACCGCAAAGGCCGGCATCAGATCGCCGACGAAATCGAACTGGCGCCCGAGCGTCACGGTGCCCCAGTCGCCGCCGAGCCCGACGTACGCTTGCGAACTGAACGCGGAGCCCGGCACGGTCAGCGCGCCGTCCGACGTCTGGAACTGGCTTTCGAGCCGGAACACGGCAAAGTTAGCGCCGCCGAGATCCTCCCTGCCCGTCAAGCCCCACACGTCGTTGCGCGACACGCCCGCCTGCAGCGCGAGCTGACGGCCGCCGCGCGGCGCGGACGCAACGTCGCTCGTATAGGTCACGCCGGTGTCCAGCGAACCGTAGAGCGTCACGCTCGATTGTGCGAACGTCGGTGCAACAGCACCGCAACCGCACAACGCAACCATTCGAAACCACACCTTCATCTTCTTCTCCTCATCAAATTTTCCCGGTCGATGCACTCGTGAGCCGACCGGCACGCCGGCGGCATCGATCCGGCATGATTCGTTGCATCAACATAGGATTCCATATCGATCGGAGTCGGCACGAACCACCCTGCCGCTACCGGCCTGCGTCCCGCATATTCCTTGACGCGAATCCGATTGCCGCGCGCGCGACTTAAGTTAGACTACGGCCCTGTCGCCGCCGCTGCCGCATTCGTGCCGCGGCTCGGCCGCCCGAACCGCTGCCGATCTTCCCGTTCCATTGCCGCAAGCCGCCTGAATCCCGGATCACGTCATGTCGAGCCTCACCAAAATGCTGTCCATCCTCGACGTCTTCTCTTCGTCCGCGACGTCGATGACGGCCGAGGAGATCGCCGAACTCATGGGCTTTTCGCGCACCACGTGCTACCGCTACGTGAAGGAACTGGCCTCCGTCGGCCTGCTCGTCAGCAGCAACGGCCGCTATACGCTGGGCCCGCGCATCATCCATCTCGACTACAACATGCGGCAGTCGGACCCGACGCTCACCGCCGCGAAACCCGTGATCCAGAAACTGGTGCAGGTCACCGGCGGCGACGCGCTCGTGTCGACGCTGTTCGACGAGCAGATCATCAACGTCATGCACGAAACCGGCGCCGAGAACCTGCAACTGGGCTTCGGGCGCGGCCGCATCATGCCGCTGTTTCAGGGCGCGTCGTCGAAAGTGATCGTGGCCGCAATGTCGCGTGCGCGCCTGAAACGCCTGCACGAACGGCACAACGCCGAGCTCGGCGAGTTCGCGGCCGACTGGACGCAGTTCTGGCGCGCCTGCCAGCAGATCGCCGACGCCGGATACTGGATCTCGCGCGGCGAGCTCGACGAAGGCTTCGTCGGGATTGCCGCGCCGATTCGCACCGCCAGCAGCGGCGAAATCAACAGCAGCCTGTCGCTGGTCTTTCGCGCCGAACACTTCGCGCTGTTCGACGAGCACGTGCTCGGCAAGCTCCTGATCGATGCCACCGCTCAGATCGGCGCAGCCACCTGAAGATTCGCGCGGCGTCAATTCATCTGCGTGATGAATTTGGTGACCAGGTAACCGTCGAACGTCTCCGTGCCTCCCTCGCTGCCGAAGCCGCTGTCCTTCACGCCGCCGAACGGGATCTCCGCCGGCCCCATCCCGAAGTGATTGATGTTGACCATGCCCGCTTCGAGCGCGCGGCCGATCCGGTGCGCGTTGCGCGCCGAAACGGTGAACGCGTAGGACGCGAGGCCGAACGGCAAGCGATTGGCCTCGGCCAGCGCATCGTCGAGTTCTTCGAACGGCACGATCCCAACGATCGGGCCGAACGGCTCCTCGTTCATCAAGCGCGACTCGCGCGTCGGGCTCAGTACGACCGTCGGCGCGAAATAATGCCCCGGTCCCGGCCCCGGCAAGCGCGTTCCCCCCGCGGCGATCTCCGCGCCGTTCGCCTTCGCATCGGCGACGAATGCGTCGATCTCGGACACGCGTCGCGCATGCGCGAGCGGCCCCATCGTGGTCCCTTCTTCCAGCCCGTAGCCGACGCGAATCGTGCCGACCGCATCGAGATACGCGGTGACGAACCGTTCGAACACCGGCCGTTGCACGAAGAACCGCGTCGGCGATACGCACACCTGCCCGGCATTGCGAAACTTGTACGCGGCCAGCATCGTCGCGGCGCGCTCGATGTCCGCGTCCGCGCAGACGAGCACCGGCGCGTGCCCGCCGAGCTCCATGGTCATGCGCTTCATGTGCGACGCGGCGAGCGCCGCCAGTTGCTTGCCGACCGGCACCGACCCGGTGAACGAGATCTTGCGCACCAGCGGCGACTCGATCAGCCGCGTCGACACGTCGCCCGGCACGCCCCACACGATATTCAGGCAGCCCGCGGGCAACCCGGCATCGTGGAAGATGCGCGCGAGCGCAACGATCGCGCTCGGCGATTCCTCGGGCCCTTTCAGCACCAGGGTGCAGCCCGACGCAAGCGCGGCCGCTATCTTGTGCATCGCTTGGCTGAACGGGAAATTCCATGGCGAAAACGCCGCGCACACGCCGATCGGTTCCCGCAGTACCGTCTGCGCGACGTCCGGGGAACGCGCCGGAATGACACGGCCGTAAGTGCGCCGCCCCTCCTCCGCATGCCATTCGAGCTGTTCGGCGGACGACACGACCTCGGCGATCGCCTCGCGAAGCGGCTTGCCCTGGTCCATCGTGATGTGGCGGCCGATGGCCTCGGCACGCTCGCGCACGAGCGCAGCGGCGCGGCGCAGGACGTCCGAGCGCGCGAGCGGCGACTCGCGCCGCCACACCGCGAACGCACGATGCGCGGCGTGCACCGCGGCGTCGATATCGTCCGGTGTCGCATGCGGCAACTCGCCGAGCACGCGGCCGGTTCCCGGATCGAGAACGGGCTGCGTGCGCCGGCCATCGGACTGCAGGAACCGGCCGTCGATATATAGGTGGAGCGGCGCGTAATCGCGTTGCGCGTCAGGCGCCATGCGGGAAGTCAGCGGCGTGAACGGAATCAAGACGGATACCTCGGTAGAGACTGCACGATGGGCGCGGACGGTGCGACGATCGCATCACGCGGGCTGGCTCGGCGCACGCAGCAGGCCGCCGATTTCCTGCCGGAGAATCCGGTTTTCCTGCGTGACGAGCAGATGCCGGACCTTGCCGCGAAACGTCCTGAACTCGGGGTCGGCCATCAGCACGGCGCGGCGCCGCGCGCGATCGTCCAGCGAATCGAATGCCCACAGATAGACGAGCTGGTTCAGCGGCCCGACTTCCGTCGCAAAACAGCCGACCATCGTGCCGAGCGCCTGCTCCTGCGCCGCGCGCCCGCATTCCGCGTACAGCCGCAGATATTCGGCGACGGCGCCCGGCACGAGCGTATAGGTGCGTTGCTCAACAAACATGCGCTTCCTCCGATTGTCGCGGCGCGAACGCCTGAAAGGCCGCGCTCACGCGGGCCATCCCCACGGCATCCGTCTGCGCCGCCACGTAGCGGTCGGGGCGCACCACCACGAGCGGGCCGGCATGCCGGTCGAACCAGTCCGCCAGCACGTTGTCGACGTCCTCGACGCACGTGCTGCCGTGCGCACTGCTCACCCGCCCTGCGCGGCCGGGCCCGCTGCGCGAACGGCTGACCTGCACGAACGTCGCGCCCAGCGCCGCCCAGTACGCACGATCGTCGTCGCTCAGGCACGCCTGCGGATCGCATTGCCAGCCGACGATCGAGAACCACGGGCCCAGCACATCGTCGAGCTTGCGACGCACGCCGTCGGCCGTTTCGACATCGGGCTGCGCGATCATCCTGCCGACTGCGTCGCCCGGCGCCCCCGGCAGCACGACGCCCCGCGTATAGCTCGGCATCGGCTTGAAACGCATTTGCAGGATGTAGTCCTTCAGGCCCGGCGCATAGCGCGCGAGCCCGAGGAAACGATCGCGCAGGAATGCGACGAGCCGATTGGTCGGCATCAGCATCGCGCCGAACGTGTCCGCCAGGTCGATCATCGCCTTCGCGTGGTCGCGCCGCTCCGATTCGTAGCTGCGGATCACGCCGGGATGCAATGCGCCGTTGACGACGCCCGCCAGTTTCCACGCGAGATTGCCGACGTCGCGCAAGCCCGCATTCAGGCCCTGGCCGACCCACGGCGGCGTCAGGTGGGCCGCATCGCCGACGAGCGCCACGCGGCCGACCACGAAACGTTCGGCGAGGCGTGAATGGTGCGTATAGGTCCGTGCGCGCACGATCTCGATGCGATCGACGTCGTCGACGTACGGCGCGATCAGCGCGCGGACCGATTCCGGTCGCGCGATCGCCTCTTCGTCCTCGTGCGGGAACACGAGAAACTCCCAGCGCCGGAAATTGAACGGCAGATAGATGCAGACGTTCGGGCGGCGCGGGTCGCAGTTCAGCGCCGTGCACGGCTGGTCGAGCCCGGCGTTCTTCACGTCGACCACGACCCATTTGATCGGATGCGTCGTGCCGGCCAGCCTGACGCCCAGCAATTCGCGCATCGGGCTGCGCCCGCCGTCGGCCGCCACCACGTAGTCGGCCTCGAGCGCATACTGCTGCCCGTCGGCACGGTGCACCTGCAACGTGACGCGTGCGTCGTCCTGTTCGACACCGACCACTTCTTCGCTGGTCCGCAGCGACACGTGCGGATAACGAGCCAGCCCGTCGCGCAGCGTGCGCTCGGCGAGCTGCTGCATGAAGATGTTGCGCCGCCACCAGCCGAATTCGCGCATCGACGGGCGGATGTCGGCGAAGCATTCGCCATTCGCCTTGAACATGCGCAGCGGCACGTTCTGGATGATGTCGCGGCTCAGCTCGTCGGCGAGGCCGGCCGTCTGAAACATCCGCAATGCTTCGTCGTCGATGCCGACCGCGCGCGGAAATTCGACGATCTGCGGCGCCTTCTCGACGATCACCGTCGCGACGCCGTAGAGGCCGAGCAGGTTCGCCATCGCCACGCCGTTCGGCCCCGCGCCGACGATCGCGACCGACGTCCGGTCCGGATTGTTCGCTTTCATGCGTCAGCCTCCCGCTCGCCACGCCGGATCGTCGAGACGATCGAGCCACGTGCGCAATGCATGGTTGAACGCGGCGGGCTGATCGTCATGCACGTAATGCGTCGCGCCGGGAATGTCGATCCGTTCGATTCCGGCGTTGGCCGCCGTCATTTCGGCCGCCACTTCCGCGGACAGGAAATCGGATGCGCCGCCGCGCAACAGCAGCGTCGGCACGTGCAGGTTGAGGACCAGCGGCCACAGATGGACCAGTTGCTCCGGCGTCGCGGCCAGCCGTGCCGCCGCAATCCCGTCGGCGTCGTGCCGCCACACGATCCGCCCTTGCGCATCCTCCTTCAGCGAGTGCGTCATGCGCGAATCGAGCGCGGATTCCGCGATGTTCGGCCGCTGGCGTCGCCAGAACGCGCGCGCATCGTCCCACGACGCGAACGCGTCCGGCGTTTCCTTCAGCTCGCGCTTGATGCGCTCCGAACCCTGCGAGCCGGCCGACGCACCGGGGCCCATGTCCTCGATCACGAGGCCCGCGAGCCGTTCCGGTTGCGCCGCCGCGTAGACGAACGCATTGGCGCCGCCCATCGAATGCCCGACCAGCACGAATCGTTGCAGGCCGAGTGCGCGCACCAGCGCGTCGAGATCGAGCACGTAGGCCGCCGCGTAATAGTCGCGCCGCGGGTCCCAGTCGCTCCAGCCGCGCCCGCGCTGGTCGAGCGCAACGACCCGGTAGCGGTCGACCAGCGCGTCGGCGACGGGTTCCCAGGTATGCGCGTAACTGCGCAAGCCGTGCAGCATTACCACGACCGGCGCATCGTCGCGCCCCCAGCTCACGTAGTGCAGCCGCAGCCCGTTGCTGTCGACCCATCCATCCTTGACGGATGCCGTATTCATCATGTGCTCCCCGGCCCGCATCCGCGCTCAGACCAGACCGTCGCGGCCGACGATCTCGCTCGCCTTCAGGCCGCCGAGCCGCGCATGCAGGCGGCCGCGCGTCGCGAACGCGAAGATCACCAGCACTTCGTCGTCGTTGGGCGCATCGGGGAACAGGCACGTCACCGTGTCGTAGTGCGAGCGCACGTAGAGCGCATCCTTGTGCGCGAGCGGTACGTCGATCACCGTGTTGACCGGGCCGCGCTTGCCGCTCGACGGCACCCACGACTTTCCGCCGCCCAGCGCCGCACGAATCGGCTCCGCGAAGATCGACGTGAGGAACGCATTGCCGTGTTCGTACTCGCCGGCCGAGCCGACCAGGCATGCCTTGCCGTAGCTCTCGATCGCACGGCCCGCGGCGAGCTCCTCGATGCGCTGCGCGAACGCCTTGCCGAGCGCCGGCGACGGGCGCACGAGATCGTCGAGGTTTTCGCTGAAGCGCCCCGCGTACGGGTTATGGACGGCCGCGGCGATCACGATCTTGCGCAACGGCTCTCCGTCAGCGAGCTGACCGGATTCGTTCGCGAGCGTATCCTCGATCTGCGTGTACCACTTGCGGATATGAAAGCCTTCGAAATTTGCGATCTTACTCATCAGGAATCCTCTATGAAATATCGGTTATACGGAAATGAAACACGGCGCCTCAGTCGAACAGCGGCTCGAGCTGCACGGGATCGCTGGGCGCGTTGTACCGGTGCAGCACACGCTTGCCCTCTTCGTCGTCCGTGACGGTTTCGCAGAAGAATTCGAGGCGGTTGCCGTCCGGGTCCGCGAAATACACGCCGATCCCGACCTTGTGATCGGTGATCTTGACGATCGGCACGTTGCGGCGGATCAGCATGCCGTACAGGCGGCGCAATTCGGTCAGGCCGCCGGCGATTTCGAGGCCGTAGTGCTGCAGGCCGATCGTGCCGAGCTCCGCGTCGGACGCCGCGCGAATCAGCGCGATGTCATGGTGCTTCTGGCCGAAGGACATGAACACCCACTGCTCGCCGCGCGCGGTCTCCGTCATGCCGAGTACCTCGGCGTACCAGGTGCTCGAGCGCACGGGGTCGCGCACGAACAGCGACAGGTGGGTGCGCTGCACGTGCGGCGTCGGCAGCGGCAGCCCGCTCGCGTTCGCACGCTCGGCGTGTTGCCGGATATCGGACGGTGTCATCGCTCGCTCCGCTCAATTGGTCGACTGCGCGTGGGCGACGAGCGGCGCTTCGAACGGCGTCCACGCGACGGCCGTGATCTCGCTGAAATCACGCCATTCCTTGCTCCAGTTCCGGCCGCCGTCGTGCGAACGGAACAGATGCCCGTACTTGGTGCCCGCATAAACGAGCTCCGGCCGGGCGGCATGGACGCCGAACGCCCAGAACGTGGAATTCGGCGGCGTGTGCAGATCCGTCTCGTGCCACGCATAGCCGCGATCGGTCGAGCGGTAGATGCGGCTGCGGCTGCCCGGCGTGCCGTCGCCGATCGCCATCAGCAGTTCGCCTTCCGGCTTCGGCAGCTGCACGACCGTGCGCGTGTAGTACAGCCCGTCGAAGCGATCGCGCGACAGCTTGCCGTCCCACGTCCGGCCGTCGTCGTCGCTCACGTGCACCGCGTTCACCGTCAGCAGCACCGTGGTCTTAGGCCGGTCCGGCGTGGCGGACAGCACGGCGATCGCATGAATGTCGCTGTTGCGGATCGCCGTGCCGGGGCCGTCCACTCGCGTCCAGCTCGCACCGGCATCGCGGCTGCGCCATGCGCCGCCCTCCTCCACGCCGTACCAGACGTTGCGGGTGTCGTCCGGGTCCACGCAGATCGTCAGCAGCCGCGGGCGATTGACGCCCGAGCAAAACTCGGGGAACTCGGGAGCCGTTCTCTCCCAGGTCACGCCCGCGTCGCTCGACTTGTACAGTGCGGCGCGCGACGGTGCGCCGGTGCCCGCATAGAGCACCGCGGGGTTCGCCGGATCGATCGCAATCGACCAGACCGTCAGCCCGTTCAGCAGGTTCTCGGGCCGAAACCAGTGCGCGCCGCCGTCCTCGCTGATGGACAGTCCCGAATCGGCGCCGGCATAGACACGCGACGGCGTCGCGGGGTCCACCGCGAGCGCGCGCACGATGCCGTCGAACTCGATCGGTTCGGCGAGCCCGAGGCGATGCCAGGTCTTGCCGTCGTCGTTCGAGCGCAGGATGCCTTGCCCGGCCGTGGCGACCAGTACGGTTGCGGTCATGAAATGCTCCTTGTGTCAGAGAAAAATGCCGCGCGTGAGCCCGCCGTCGCAGCCGATCGACTCGCCGGTGATCGAGGCGGATTTCGGCGACGCGAGAAACGCGACGATCCACCCAATCTCTTCGGGCTGCAGCACGCGCCGGATCGGCGTGACCTTCACGTAGTTGGCCTCGACCTCCGCGGCCGTGAGCCCCTGCTTCTGCGCCTCGTTCTCGTAGAGTTCGTGGATGTGCGGCGTCTCGACCACGCCCGGGTGAATCGTGTTGACCGTGATGCCGAACGGGCCGAGCTGGTCGGACAGCGTCTTGGTCAGGTGCACGATCGCCACGTTGCGCATGCCGGACAGCTGCTTGCTGCCGCGGCCCGTCAGGCCGCCGATATTGACGATCCGGCCGAAGCCGTGGCGCCGCATGTAGGGCGCGGCCGCCTTCGCGCAACGCAGGTAGCCGACCACCTTGATGTCGATGTCCTGCAGCAGCCCCTGCGGGTCGGCGTTTTCCAGCTCCGCCCGCACGAGGCCGCCCGGATGCGCGGCGCCGTTCAGCAGGATGTCGAGCCGGCCGAAGCGCTCGACGCTTGCGGCCATCGCCGCTTCGACGGACGCCATGTCGGTCGTGTCCACCGTGACGGGCAGGATTGCACCGGCCGCGTTGCCCAGCGGTGCGAGCGCCGCGCGAATCTCGGCGGCCGCCGCTTCGAGGTGTTCCATGCGTCGCGCGGCGATCGTGACGTTGACGCCTTCGCGGGCCAGCTCGAGCGCGACCGCCTTGCCGATGCCCATGCTGCCGCCGGTGATGAACGCGGCTTTTCCGTGGAGTTGCAGATCCATAGCGATGAAAGGTGAGAGTCGGGATTGAAGGGGAAAGCGGGTTGCGCGATCAGGACAGGCACATTTCGATGAGCGTCGGCCCGTCGGCGTGCGCGAGCGCGTCGTCGAGCGCTTGCGACAGCGCTTGCGCGGTGCTCGCACGCTCGGCCGGCACGCCGTAGCCGCGCGACAGCGCGAGCCAGTCGATCGGCGGATCGTCCAGCAGCGTCAGGCGGCTCGCGTGCGGCGTGTCGGCCGGCAGGCCGCTGCGCGCGAGTTCGGTCTGCAGGATGCCGTAGCGTCGGTTCGATGCAATCAGCATGACGATCGGCAAACGCTCGCGCGCCATCGTCCACAGCGCCTGGATCGTGTATTGCGCACTGCCGTCGGACTGCAGCGCGAACACGCGGCGTTCCGGGCACGCGACGGCGGCGCCGAGCGCCACCGGTAGGCCCTGGCCGATCGCGCCGCCGGTATTCGTGAGGATCGTGTGACGGCGCGCGCGCGCCGACGCAGTCACGAACGGATAACCGCAGGTGCCGCCCTCGATCGACACGATCGCGTCGTCGGGCAATGCATTCGCCAGCACGCGACCGACCGCCTGCGGCGTCAGCGGCCCGTCCTCCACCTGCCAATGCTCGACCTGCACGCCGCCGGCGTTTGCCGGCGCGCCGATGCGATCGGCCAGCGCTTCCAGCGCGTCGTCCGCCGCGTCGCCCGGTTCGGCCAGCGTCACGATGTCCTCGGGGCGCGCGAGTTCGCCCGGAATGCCTTCGTAGCCGAAGTAGGTGACGGGCGCGAGCGCGCCCGCCAGCACCACGCGCCGGTCGGCCAGCGCGGCCAGCGCCGGCTCGGGGAAATAAGGCAGGCGGTCGATGTCCGGCAGGCCGCCGCCGCGCTCCGCGCGCGCCGGGAAGGTCTCGCTGAAGCTGGTCGCGCCGGTCGCCGCCGCGATGCGCGCCGCCGCGCGCTGCCCGCGGGCCGACAGTGCGCGGCCGCCCATCAGCAGCACCGCGCGATGGCCGCTGAGCAGCAGATCGGCGACTCGCGCGACCCGTGCTCGATCGAACGACACCGCGGTCGGGCGAACGACGGCGGGCGACGCCGCGTCGCGCACCTTCGCCGACTGGAGATCGACCGGCAGCACGAGCGTCGCGACACCGCGCTGCGCGCCCATCGCGGCCGAGATCGCGTCGGCCGTATCGGTCGCGAGATCCGTGTCGCGCGCCACGCTGCGGAACCACACCGACACCGGGCGCGCGAGCGACTCGATGTCGGACGTGAGCGGCGCGTCGTACTTCAGATGGTCGCGCGTGTGATCGCCGACGATGTTCAGGATTGGGGTGCGGGCGCGGCGCGCGTTGTGCAGGTTGGCGACGCCGTTCGCATGGCCGGGCCCGAGATGCAGCAGCGTCATCGCGGGTTTGCCGGCCATGCGGCCGTAGCCGTCCGCGGCGCCCGTGCAGACGCCCTCGAACAGCCCGAGGATCGAGCGCACGCCCGCCACGGTGTCGAGCGCGCCGACGAACGGCATCTCGGTGGTACCGGGATTGGCAAAACAGACGTCGACACCGGCATCGCGCGCCGTCTCGAGCACGATGCTCGCGCCGCTTCGTGTTCCGGTATCGGTGTCCAACTGTGGGATGTTCATGCGGCCGCTCGACGGTTTGAATGAAGTGGAATTTACTTTAATCCCGAAATACGGGATTTGTCAAACAACCAAAACGTCACCACCCATCCGATATTATTCACGTTTACCCGATTTTATTCGTGAATTTTTGCCATTAGCCACCACTATCCGGCCCTGCGAGCCTCGTCAAGGCTCAACTCAATTCCCGCCATTCGGAATTTACTTATACCAATGGCCGTACAAGCGCAGCCGACCGCCACCCCGCTGCCGACCGCTTCGCATCTCACGCTGCAGCCCCATCAACTTACGATTGCAAATGCCTCTCATTTGCATTAAATTCCGGCGCGAATGTACGGTTTGGAACACAGACGTCGGCGCGAGGCCATCCGCCCAGCCCGAATGCAGATCACATCAAAGGACGGGGTATGAGCAGGAAGAACTGGGCGGCCGCACCGATGGCCATCGTCGTCGGCACGACCGGCCTGAGCGCCGCCGAGGCGCAGGAGGTGTCGCTGCCCGCCATCGAGGTCTCGGGGCAGCGCGCGACCGCGCCGTTTCGCGCGCCCGAATCGATGAGCGCCACACGCACCGAGACGGACGTGATGGAGATCCCGTTCGCGGTCAGCAGCGTCGACGCGAAACTGGCCCGGACCGTCGCCGCCACACGCGGCGAGGACCTGTACGACTGGGTTGCCGGCGTCGCGCGACAGAACAACTTCGGCGGCCTGTGGGACAACTACGCGGTGCGCGGGTTTGCCGGCGACGGCAACACGTCCGGCACCGACTACCTCGTCAACGGCTTCTCGTGGAACCGCGGGATCAGCGTCCCGCGCGACACCGCCAACCTCGAGCGCATGGAAGTGCTCAAGGGACCCGCGTCCGCGCTGTACGGCCGCGGCGATCCGGGCGGCCTCATCAGCTACACGACCAAGCAGCCGCAGTTCGCGCGCTCGAACACCATCGGCGTGTCGGCCGGCAGCTATGGCGCGTTGCGCGAGACGCTCGATTCGACCGGGCCCGTCACGAAATCGCTCGCGTACCGCTTCGTCGCGATGAACGAGAACAACGGCAGCTTCCGCGATACGGTGTCGAGCAAACGCTACCTGTTCGCGCCGTCGTTCACGTGGGACATCGGCGCGGACACGACGCTCCACTACGAGTTCGAGAGCGTGCGCCAGCGCGCACCGCTCGATCGCGGCGTGGTGGCGGTCAACGGGCAGCTCGGCGCGATTCCCGCATCGCGCTTCCTCGGCGAGCCGCGCGACGGCGACTACGACGTGCGCAACACGGGCCACCAGTTCACGCTCGAGCATCGCATCGATGCGAACTGGTCGATCAACGCCGGATTCGCGCAGCGCGACACCGACCTGTCAGGACGCTCGTCCGAAGCGTTCGCGCTGCAGCCGGACGGGCGCACGCTGTGGCGCCGCTACCGGCAAGTCGCGTTTCACTCGAATGACCTGCAGGGCCGCTTCGAAACGACCGGCAAGTTCCGCACCGGCGGCATCGGCCACACGCTCGTGATGGGCGTCGACGCGTATCGCTTCAACTACGACCAGTTCGTCGCGCGCTCGACGCCGACCGCCGCCGCGCCGTATGCGATCGACATCTTCGATCCCGTCTACGGCCAGCCGGCGCCCGCGCTGCGCACCGCGACCAGCCTGCTCGAGCGCGACGACGGGCAAGGCGTCTATGCGCAGGACACGCTGGCGTTCGGGCCGCACTGGAAAATCCTCGCCGGGCTGCGCTGGGATCGCTTCCACCAGTCGGTCGAGAATCGCCTGAAGGGCGTGACGAGCAGCCAGTTGCAGACCGCGTTGAGTCCGCGCATCGGCGTCGTGTACGAAATGAGCCCCGCGCTGTCGCTGTATGCGAACACCGCGTATTCGTTCCGGCCGAACAACGGCGCCGATGCCGGCGGCCGCGCGTTCGACCCGGAGAAGGGGCACGGCTACGAAGCCGGTGCGAAATGGGCCGGCGCGCGCTGGCTCGCGACCGTCGCGGCGTTCTACGTCAACAAGCGCAACGTGCTGACCGCCGATCCGGCGAATGCCGGCTTCTCGCGCGCGGCCGGCGAGGTGCGCAGCCGCGGCGTCGAATTCGAATGGAACGGCGATCTGGGCCATGGCTTGCGCGGCATCGTCAACTTCGCGTACGTCGATGCCGAGGTCACGCGCGATGCCGTGCTGACGCCCGGCGCGCGCCTCGTCGACATTCCGAAGCTGAGCGGCAGCGCGCTGCTCATGTACGAAACCGCGCTGCCGTTCGCGGACAAGGCCGGCATCGGCACGGGCTTGATCTATGTCGGGCGCCGCGCCGGCAACACCGCGAACACGCAGGACGGTTTCGAGCTGCCGGCCTATGCGACCGTGCAGCTGAACGGCTATGTGCAGGTCAACAAGCACCTGCGCGCGTCGGTCGTGCTGAACAACCTGTTCAATCGCACGACCTACGTCAGCTCGTACAACAGCCTGTGGGTCACGCCGGGCGCGCCGCGCAGCCTGTTCGCATCGCTCGCCTACTCGTTCTAGTCGAATCGGTCGCCTGGCGTGCGTCGCGCGTCAGGCGCCGAGCGCAAGCCGCGCGGCCAGCGCGAGCAGCAACGCCGGCAACATCACGCATGCGCCGACCGCGAGAAATTCGCCGAAGGCCGACCCGCTACCCTTCGCGCCGGATCGCCGCGAGCCACAGAATCGTCGCGAGCGATCCGGTGACGGACAGGTTCGGGCCCAGGTCGACGCCGATGAGTATCTCAGCTAACCGAACAACCCGCTGTGACATTCAGATGACTTGCAACCCGAATCGGATCCGAGCGACGGAAAACTGACGACGCATTATCCGCACAACTGAGTAACTTTCCAGTGCACAAATATTCCGGCGTGGTATCGGCCCGTCGGTCGACGTGCGAACGCGCCGGTTCGACAACCCACGCCGGATTCGATGCCCGCGCGCAATGCATGCGTGATCCGACAGTTGCCCGAGACTCTCTTTTCCGGAATATTCAGCAAGGAGTCCGTATATCGTGCGCATCGATCCATACCGACGCGCAAACGGGTCGGGCAGCGGACAATCGTTCGGAGAAAGGGAGCGGTAAAGTCTGCGCGGGGTGCACGGGATGCGCGTGACGTACTGGATGTGCTGGACTCACGGGATTGATCGGACAACAACGTGTGCGGACCGGCGCGAGCAACCGAACCAAACGGCGCACGGACGGCGCAACGCCGCAGCTCTCGCGCGTCAGCGCACCGCGACAGGCGCTGCGTCGCGCATGGTGTCGCCGCATCGCGCCGCGCGCTCGACGACACGCGCCGGCCGAATGATGCCGGTCAGCGCGAAATAGTTCGCATCGGGCCTCGGCAGGTTGCGCTCGTCCGCCATGCGCATCGCGAACGCGAGCGCTTCGGAGCGCTCGCGCAGCAGCGCGCGCAGCGCATCCGCGATGACGCGGCGGTCACGCGGATCGTCCAGGCCGAGCACCGACCCGTGGTGCCGTTCGACGTCCGGCTTCGCGAGCGGCGCGGCCGCCAGCGCGGAGATACCGGGCATGGGAACCGGGTTCCGTTTCATGTCGTCCTCTCGTTGACCGGCGGCCGGGCGCCGCGTCACCGCCGGTTCGACCGCGACACCACGTCGATCCACACCGCCAGCACCAGCACCGCGCCCTTGACGATCATCTGCCAGTAAGCGTCGACGTCCAGCATCGACATGCCGTTGTCGAGGCTCGCCATCACGAGCGCGCCGATCAGCGCGCCGTAGACGGTGCCCGACCCGCCGCGCATCGACGTGCCGCCGATGAAGCACGCGGCGATCGCGTCGAGTTCGCCCATCGAGCCCGCGGACGGCGAACCGGCTGCGAGCCGCGCGGTGTTCACGATGCCGGCGAACGCGCACATCAGCCCCATCAGCGCGAAGATCGCGAGCTTCACGCGATCGGTATCGACGCCCGACAGCCGCGTCGCCTCGAGATTCGAGCCGACCGCGTAGATGCGCCGGCCGAACACGGTCTGCGTCGCGATCCACGAGAAGATGCCGAGCAGCGCGAGCAGCAGCAGCACCGGCACCGGAATGCCACCGTAGCGGTCGAGCGTCGCGACGAACGCGAGCAGCACCGCACCCGCGCCCGCGATCTTCACGACGTCCTGCCACAGCGGCGCGACCGCGAGCCGGTAGCGGCGCCGCGTGCCGCGCTGCCGCACGACCAGCAGCACGACGAGCGCGAACAGCAGCAGCGCGAGGCCGTCCCCCGCCACGCGCGGCAGATAGCCCTGCCCGAGGAACACGAAGCCGTCCGACACCGGCGCGATCGTCGAGCCGCCCGTCACGCCGAGCAGGATCCCGCGAAACGCGAGCATCCCGCCCAGCCCGACGATAAACGACGGCACGCGCCGGTAGGTCGACCACCAGCCGTTGAAGAGCCCGATCAGCACGCCGAGTGCGAGCACGGCCGGCACCGTCGCGGCGACCGGCCAGTGGCGGTTCACGTCGAGGATCGCCGCGACGCCGCCGAGCAGCCCGAGCAGCGAACCGACCGACAGGTCGATCTCGCCCGCGATGATCACGAACACCATCCCGCACGCGAGCATGCCGGTGATCGACATCTGCCGCAGCAGGTTCGACACGTTGCGCGGCGTGACGAACGCGCCGTCGGTCAGCACCGAGAAGAACGCCCAGATCGCGACGACCGCGAACAGCAGCGCGAGGATCTTGTAGCGCACGAAGACCTGGCGAAGCGGACGGCCAGTTGAACGGCTGCGCGCGTCGGCGTCCGGCGCCGCCGGAGTAGAGGAGGAAAGTTCGGAATTCATGTCGTACTCGATGCGGTGGGTTCGGTCGGACGCCGCGCGGGCTTCAGCGCGGCACCGAGGATCTGTTCCTGCGTGAGGCCGTCGTTGACGAAATCGCCGCGCAGCTCGCCTTCGCCGATCACCAGCACGCGGTCGGCAAGCCCGAGCACCTCGGGCATTTCCGACGACACGACGATCAGCGCGACGCCGCGCTTCGCGAGCGCGAACACGAGCCGGTAGATCTCGGCCTTCGCGCCCACGTCGACGCCGCGCGTCGGCTCGTCGAGAATCAGCACCTGCGGCTCGGCCAGCAGCATCTTGGCGAGCACGGCCTTCTGCTGGTTGCCGCCGGACAGGCTCGAGATCGGCAGGAACGGGTGCGCGGCGCGCACCGACAGCCGCTGCATCTCGGTGCGGATCGCGTCCAGTTCCGCGGCCGCGTCGATCCGCCCGCGCGCCGCGAAGCGCCGCAGCACCGCCAGCGTGATGTTGTGGCCGACGCCGAGCTGCGGCACGATGCCGTGGCGCTTGCGATCCTCGGGCACCATCGCGATGCCGGCGCGGATCGCGTCGGCGGGCGAGCGGATCGTGAGCGGCCGGCCGTTCATCAGCACGGTCGCCGTGCACGCGCCCGGATACGCGCCGAAGATCGCCTGCATCAGCTCCGTGCGGCCCGCGCCGACGAGCCCGGCGACGCCGAGGATCTCGCCGCGCCGCACGCTGAACGACACGTCATCGACCCGCTTGCGGCGCGTGTTCGTCACGTCGCGGCAGGTCACGTGACGCGCTTCCAGCACGACGTCGCCGATCTCGTGCGGCTCGCGCGGATACAGGTCGCGGATCTCGCGGCCGACCATCATCGAAATGATCCGGTCGGTCGTCAGCGTGCGCATCGGCTCGGTCGCGACATGGCGGCCGTCGCGGATCACGGACACCGTGTCGCACACGGCCTCGACCTCGTCGAGCTTGTGCGAGATATACACGCACGCGACGCCGCGGCGCTTCAGGTCGCGCACGATGTCGAGCAGGATGCGCGTTTCGGAAGCGCTCAGCGACGACGAAGGCTCGTCGAGGATCAGCAGCTTCGCGCGCTTGTTCAGCGCCTTCGCGATCTCGATCAGCTGCTGGTGGCCGCCGCCGTAGTTCATCACCGGCTGCGCGACGTTGATCGAGTCGATCCGCAGTTCGTGCAGCAGCTCCTCGGCACGCTGGACCATCGCCGCGTAGTGCATGCGGCCGCCCGGCAGCGTGATCTCGTTGCCGAGGAAGATGTTCTCGGCCACCGACAGTTCGGGCACGAGCATCAGCTCCTGGTGGATGATCACGATGCCCGCGCGCTCGGTGTCGCGCACGCCGGACGCGACGAGCGGCGCGCCTTCCCAGCGGATCTCGCCGTCCCACGTGCCGTGCGGATAAACACCCGACAGCACCTTCATCAATGTCGATTTGCCCGCGCCGTTCTCGCCGCACAGCCCCACGCACTCGCCCGGCCGCACCGTCAGGTCGATGCCGTCGAGCGCCTTCACGCCGTCGAAATCCTTGACGATGCCACGCATCGTCAGCAAGGGTTCGGTCATTCGCTCATGCCTCGCAGTATGCGCGCGGACGCACCGGTGGGCCGTCCGCGCGCCGCGCCGTTACTGGCTCGCCAGCTGCGCCTGGGTATAGAAGCCGTCCTTCACGACGATGTCGACGTTGCGCTTGGTCAAGAGCGTCGGCTGCAGCAGCACCGTGTCGACCTTCTTCTTGCCGTTGTCGTATTGCGCGTTGAACGCGGGCTTCGTGCCCTTCGCGAGATCCACCGCGAGCTTCGCCGCTTCGCTCGCGATCAGCTTGAGCGGCTTGTAGACGGTCATCGTCTGCGTGCCGGCGATCACGCGCTTGACCGCCGCGAGGTCCGCATCCTGCCCGGACACCGGCACCTTGCCGGCCAGATGCTGCGCGGCGAGCGCCTGGATCGCGCCGCCCGCGGTACCGTCGTTCGATGCGACGATCGCATCGATCTTGTTGTTGTTCGCGGTCAGCGCATCCTCGACGATCCGCAGCGCGGTCGACGCACTCCACTCGGGCACCCACTGCTGGCCGACGACCTTGATATCGCCGCGATCGATCGCCGGCTTCAGCACCTTCAGCTGCCCTTCGCGCAGCATCTTCGCGTTGTTGTCGGTCGGCGCGCCGCCGAGCAGGAAATAGTTGCCCTTCGGCTTCGCATCGTAGACACCCTGCGCCTGCAGCTCGCCGACCTTCTCGTTGTCGAACGAGATGTACGCATCGACGTCGGCGTCGAGAATCAGCCGGTCGTACGACACCACCTTGATGCCCGCCTTGCGTGCTTCGGCGACGACGTTGCCGAGCGTCTTCGAATTGAACGGCACGATCACGATCACGTCCACGCCGCGCGAGATCAGGTTCTCGATCTGCGAGATCTGCCGCGCCTCGCTCGCGTCCGCCGACTGCACGGACACCTTCGCGCCGAGCTGCGTGGCGGCGGCCACGAAATAGTCGCGGTCGCGCGACCAGCGCTCGACGCGCAGGTCGTCGATGCAGAAGCCGATTTCCGGCTTGTCCTTGCTCGCATGCGCGAGCGGCGCGCCAAGCGTGAGAGCCGCCAACGTGGCGGCGCCTGCCAGCGCACTCAATACGGTACGACGCGTTACGGATTTCATGTCTCCAACTCCTTTCTTTATTGGACAACCCCACGAACGCCGGGCGGCCGCCGAAACGCGCCGCCCTTTGTCTGGCCACCACACGGCGCGGCGTTATGCGGTCTGACCCGCGCCTGCCGAAAACACCGGTTCGAGCGCGCGATACAGCGCGCGAAACGTCGGCCGCCGCGCGTCGCAATACCAAGCGTGGCGCGCCATGTCGGGCTCGCGCACGGCCACCACCGGCGGCTGCGGGCACACCGCGTCGAGCGGCGCATCCGGTTCGAGCGCGAGATGAGCGAGCCGCGCGGCGCCGAGTGCCGGGCCGACTTCGCCGCCCGCGCGCAACGTCAGCGCACGGCCGCTCAGGTCGGCGAGCATCTGCGTCCAGTACGCGCTGCGCGAACCGCCGCCGATCACCGTGATGCCGTCGGGTGCGAGCCCGGCCGCATGCAGCGCGTCGATCCCGTCGAGCAGCGCGAAGCCGACACCCTCGAGCGTCGCGTTCGCGAGATCCGCGCGCTGCGTGTCGGGCGTCAGCCCGTAGAACACGCCCTTCGCATTCACGTCGTTGTGCGGCGTGCGCTCGCCGCTCAAATAAGGCAGGAACCACGGGCGCTCCGCGCGCGCGTTCGCCTCGGCGTCGGCGAGCAGCGCGGCCACACCTTCGTAGCCGGCCAGCTGCGCGGTGAAATCGATGCAGCCGGCCGCATTCAGCATCACCGACATCAGGTGCCAGGTATGCGGCAACGCATGACAGAAGCTGTGGACCGCCGATTCGGGATTCGCGCGAAAACCGTCCGACACCGCGAAATAAACGCCCGACGTGCCGAGCGACAGCAGCGCATCGCCGGGCCGCACGATGCCGACGCCCACCGCGCCGGCCGCGTTGTCGCCGCCGCCCGCGACGACCGGGATCTCGCGCAACCCCAGCGTGCGCGCGACGGCCGGCAGCAGCATGCCGGTGATGCGGTTGCCCTCGAACACGGCGGGCATCTGTTCGCGCGACAGCCCGCTCGCGGCGAGCAGCGTGTCGTCGTAATCGCGCTTCGCGACATCGAGCCACAGCGTGCCGGCGGCATCCGACGGATCGGTTGCAAACGCACCGGTCAGCCGGTAGCGCAGATAATCCTTCGGCAACAGCACATGCGCGATCCGCGCGAACACGTCAGGCTCGTGCCGGCGCACCCACAGCAGCTTCGGCGCGGTGAAGCCCGGCATCGCGAGGTTGCCGGCGACGGCGCGCAGCGCGGGCGCCAGCCGCTCGAGCTCCGCGCACTCGGCATCCGCGCGGCCGTCGTTCCACAGGATCGCGGGGCGCAGCACGTCGCCGCGCGCATCGAGCAGCGTCGCACCGTGCATCTGCCCGGTCAGCCCGAGCGCGCCGATGTCGTGCGGATCGATGCCGGCCGCGCGCGCGTCGGCGACGAGCGCCGCCAGCGCGCCGCATGCCGCGTCCCACCAGTCGAGCGGCGCCTGTTCGGACCAGCGCGGCCGCGGCCGGCTCACCGTCAGCGGCCGGCTCGCGCTGGCCCGCACCGCACCGTCGCGGTCGAGCAGCACGGCCTTCACGCCCGACGTGCCAAGATCGAGTCCGATGTACATGGCGTCAGCGCAGTCCGTAGATTGCCTGGTTCACGATGTTCTCGAGCCGTTCCTGCGCGCCGCTCGCATGCCGCGGGTTCACGCCGCGCGCGAGCGCATCGGCGGCGAGCGATTCCAGCGTGTAGCCGCCCGACAGGATTTCGCGGCCGAACGCGCTGTCCCACTGCGCGTAGCGTTGCCGGCGGAGTGAGTCGAGCCGGTCGTTGCCGACCAGCACGGCCGCGCGCTCGAGCGCGAGCGCGAGCACGTCGATTGCGCCGACATGGCCGTAGAACAGGTCTTCCGGATCGACGCTCTGGCGTCGCACCTTCGCGTCGAAGTTCATGCCGCCGGTGGTAAAGCCGCCGTGGCGCAGGATCTCGTAGAACGCGAGCGTCAGTTCCTCGACGCTGTTCGGGAACTGGTCGGTGTCCCAGCCGTTCTGCGGATCGCCGCGATTCGCATCGACGCTGCCGAACACGCCGAGCGCGAACGCGTTCGCGATCTCATGATGGAACGAATGGCCGGCGAGCGTCGCGTGGTTCGCCTCGATATTCACGCGGATCTCGTTCTGCAATCCATATTGCGTGAGGAAACCGTGTACGGTCGCGACGTCGTAGTCGTACTGGTGCTTCGTCGGCTCCTGCGGCTTGGGCTCGATCAGCAGCGCCCCTTTGAAGCCGATCCGGTGCTTGTGCTCGACGACCATCGACAGGAACCGGGCGAACTGCTCGCGCTCGCGCACTAGATCGGTATTGAGCAGCGTCTCGTACCCTTCGCGGCCGCCCCACAGCACGTAGTTCTCGCCGCCGAGCCGATGCGTCGCGTCGAGCGCATGGCGCACCTGGGTCGCAGCCCACGCGAACACGTCGGGGTTCGGGTTGGTCGCCGCGCCCGCCGCGAAGCGCGGATGCGAGAACAGGTTCGCGGTGCCCCACAGCAGCCGGACGCCCGTCGCCTGCTGACGCTCGCCCAGGTAGTCGGTCATCCGCGCGAAGTTCTCGACGTACTCGTGCAGGCTGTCGCCCTCCGGCGACACGTCGGTGTCGTGGAACGTATAGAACGGCGTGCCGAGCTTCGTGAAGAACTCGAACGCCGCATCCGCCTTCTGGCGCGCCCGCTCGAGCGGGTCGCCCGGCTGCTGCCAGGGCCGCTGGAACGCGCCCTGGCCGAAGATGTCGTGGCCCGGCCACACGAATGTGTGCCAGTAGCACACCGCGATCCGCAGGTGCTCCTCGAGCGTCTTGCCGAGCACCAGCTTCGTGCGATCGTAATACCGGTATGCGAGCGGGTTGTCCGACTGCGGACCTTCGTAGCGAATCGCGGGAATATGTTCGAAATACGACATGGCGTCTCCGTCCGGTTTCTTGTTGCAGTGCGGCGTGCATCGCGTTGGCGTGCAGGCCGAATTCGATCTGGCTGGATCGTGCCCGCGCGCCCCCTCGCCCGCAATTGCGAAATTGCGCAGCACGCTTAACGTTTCTTGCCAGCGCGCTGCGCACGGCACGCGTTCCGTCCTACAATCGCCGGACACCAGACAGATCAGACAGCCGCGCGGCGTTGCCCGCGCGCCCGGAGACAACGGCGCGACGCCCCGGACGGCGCGCGCCTCGAGACCGAGATGAACCGCGCCCCTTCCACCCAGACGCCGCACCGCATCGCGCTGCTGTTCAACGCCAACAAGGTCTACGACCGCGAGATCATCAGCGGCATCGGCCAGTACCTGCGCTCGACGCGCGTGGTATGGGACCTGTTCCTCGAAGACGATTTCCGCTGCCGGCTCGCCGGCATCGAGCGCTTCGACGGCGACGGCATCATCGCGGACTTCGACGATCCGGCCGTCGCCGACGCGCTCGCCGGCTCGCCGCTGCCGATCGTCGCGCTCGGTTCGTCGTACGAAGATCCGGCGCAGTATCCGGACGGCGTGCCGTATATCGCGACCGACAACGCAAAGCTCGTGTCGCTCGCGTACACGCACCTGATCGGCGCCGGGCTGCCGCACTTCGCGATGTACAGCCTGCCCGTCGCGCAGCAGAACCGCTGGGCGCAGCAGCGCGAGCTCGCATTCGACGGCCTCGCGCGCGCGGACGGCGTCGACGCGCCGATCTACCGCGGGCTGTCGACGAGCGCATCGGGCTGGAACCACGCGATCGAGCAGCTGATCGGCTGGCTGCACGCACTGCCGAAGCCCGTCGGCGTGATCGCGGTGACCGACGCACGCGCGCGGCATCTGCTGCAGGCGTGCCTGATCGCGGGCCTCGCGGTGCCGGAACAGGTCGCGATCATCGGCATCGACAACGACCCGCTCACGCGCACGCTCACGCGCATTCCGCTGTCGTCGGTCATCCAGGGCACCGAGGAAATGGGCCGCACGGCCGCGCACCTGCTGCATCAGATGCTGCGCGGCGCGCGTTTTCCGGACCGACGGATTCTCGTGCCGCCCGTCGGGATCAACGTGCTCGAATCGACCCGCCACCAGCCGCTCGCGAGCCCGCACGTGATGCGCGCACGCCACTTCATTCGCCAGTACGCGTGCCAGGGCATCAAGACCGAGCAGGTCGCCGACTACGTCGGCGTGTCGCGCTCGCTGCTCGAAGAGCACTTCCGGCGCGAACTGCAGCGCACCGTGCACCAGGAAATCCTGCGCCACAAGCTCGAAGCGGCGCAGGCGCTGCTCGCCGGCCGGCAGGCGTCGAGCGCCGAGGTCGCGATCCGCTGCGGGTTTACGTCGATCCAGTACATGTACGCGGTGTTCCGGCGCGAGCTGGGCTGCACGCCGCGCGAATACCAGGAACGCGCGATCGCCGCGCACTGAAGCCCGCCGTTCACATCGAATCCGCCCATGCACATCGATACCGATTCCTCCCATCTGACGCCCGGCGTCGCACGCGTGCCTTCCGAGCCGTGGGGCACGCTGCCCGACGGCGACCCGGTGCGGCGCTATACGCTGCGCAACACGCACGGCATGCGCGTCGTCGTCAGCGACCTCGGCGCGACCGTCGTGTCGTGGCTCGCGCCCGACCGCACCGGACGCTTCGCCGATATCGTGCTCGCGCACGACACGCCCGCGGAGTATGTCGAATCGGGTGCCTACCTCGGCGCGACGGTCGGCCGCTGGGCGAACCGGATCGCCGGCGCGCGCTTCACGCTCGACGGCGTCGACTACCTGCTCGATCGCAACGAGAACGGCAATCTGCTGCACGGCGGCGCGAGCGGCTTTCACCGGCAGCGCTGGGAAGTCGTCGACGACTGCGGCGGGCTGACGCTGCGGCTCGATTCGCCCGAAGGCGACGCGGGTTTTCCGGGCAACGTGAGCGTGCAGGTTCGTTATGCGCTCGACGACGACGGCACGCTGACGATCGACTACACCGGCGTCACCGACGCGCCCACGCCGCTCAACCTCACGAATCACAGCTATTTCAACCTCAGCGGCCGCGCGGGCAGCGACGTGCGCGGCCATGTGCTGAGCATCGACGCCGACGCGTTCCTCGAAGTCGACGACGCGCTGATCCCGACCGGCACCGCCGACGTGACCGGCACGGCTTTCGATTTCCGGCACAGCGCGCCGCTCGGCGCGCGCCTCGACTGGCCGCATGCGCAGCTTGCAAGGGCGCTGGGCTTCGATCACTGCTTCGTGCTGCGCGACGGCGCGCGCACGGTCAGGCCCGTAGCAAGCATCTACGATCCGGAAAGCGGCCGCGAGCTGGTCGTGTCGACCGATCAGCGCGGCCTCCAGCTCTATACCGGCAACTATCTGGACGGCGTACGCGTGAGGGGCGGCGCGCGGTGCGCGCAACACGCCGCGCTGTGCGTCGAAGCCGGCGGATTTCCGGACCAGGTCAACATGGCCGACCTGCGCGACGGCGTGATCCTTCATCCGGGCGCCGTCTATCGCCAGACTACTCTGTACCGGGTAGCCGTTCGCGCGTGACGCGCGCGCCGGCCGCCTTCGACAACAAACACCGGCGGCCAGGCATCGGCCACGTACGTCGTGCGTGCCGCAGCCCCGTTGCCCGTCACCGAGCGGTGCGCGCCGTGCGCTCCACGACACGCATTACACGCGCCGCATCGTCGATACCAGCGCCGCGTCCTCGCCGGGCTCGGCCGGCCGCGCGTGTGCGGCGCCGCGCTTCGGCTGCTGCGCGCCGAGCCCCGTGCCGCCCGTGCGCCGCCGCGTTGCATGCCGCTCGATGACCCGCTGCAGCACGCAGAACACGCACAGCAGCGCGCCGATCACGATGCGCGTCCACCACGAACTCAACGTGCCGTCGAACGTGATCAGCACCTGGATCGTGCCGAGGATGCCGACGCCGAACACCGAGCCGACCACGTAGCCCACGCCGCCCGTGAGCAGCGTGCCGCCGATCACGGTCGCGGCGATCGCATCGAGCTCCATCCCCTGCGCCTGCAGCCCGTAGCCCGACAGCACGTACAGCGTGAACACCACGCCGCCGAGCGACGAGCACAGCCCGCTCAGCGCATAGACGCCGATCTTCGTGCGCGCGACCGGCAGCCCCATCAGCAGCGCCGAACGCTCATTGCCGCCGATCGCATACACGTTGCGGCCGAAACGCGTGAAATGCGCGACGTAGATCGCGACGGCCAGCGTCGCGAGCGCGATCAGCGCGCCCGCGCTCAGCGTGCCGCCGCCGACCGGCACGCTGATGCCCGCGATCGCATGGAACGTCGGCTCGTTGATCGTGATCGACTGCGTCGTGATCAGGAAGCACGCGCCGCGCGCGAGAAACATCCCGGCCAGCGTGACGATGAACGGCTGCAGCCGGAAATAATGGATCAGCGCACCCATTGCCGCGCCGTACAGCGCGCCGAATGCGAGCACCAGCGGCACGATCACCCACACGGGCCAGTGCAGCCGCTCGGCGCCGACCGCGCAGAAGATCGTTGTCAGCGCAACGACCGAGCCGACCGACAGGTCGATGCCGCCCGACACGATCACGAACGTCATCCCGATCGCGACGATCAGCAGGAACGCGTTGTCGACGAGCAGGCCGGTCAGCACCTGCATCGAGAAAAATCCCGTGTACATCACGGATCCGAAGCCGAACAGCGCGGCGAACAGCACGATCGTCACGACGATCGGCAGCGTGCGCGGGTCGGCGAGCCGGCCAAGGAATCGGGTCATCGGGGCGTGGCTCCAGAGGTGGCGCGCGAACGCGCGGAAGGCAGCAGCCGCGACGCGTGCCGGACCACGAGCGCGCGCGCCGCGTCCGACTGGATCAGCGTCACGACGATCACGACGACCGCCTTGACGACCAGCGTCGCCTCCGGCGGCACGCCGATCGAATAGGTCGTGTAGGTCAGCGTCTGGATGATCAGCGCGCCGAGCACCGAGCCGGCCAGGCTGAAGCGGCCGCCGAGCAGCGACGTGCCGCCGAGCGTCACCGCGAGGATCGCGTCGAGTTCGAGCAGCAGCCCTGCATTGTTGCCGTCGGCGCTGCGCACGTTGGAACTCGCGAGGATGCCCGCTACCGCCGACATCACGCCGGAACACAGGTACGCGCCGAACACGACCGCGCCCGAGCGCAGCCCGACGAGCCGCGTGGCGACCGGGTTCACGCCGATCGCGCGAATGAACAGCCCGAGCGCGGTGCGGTTCACCAGCAGCGCGGTCGCGGCGATCGTCGCGAGCGCGATCCACACCGAGCACGGTACGGTCGCCAGATAACCGCCGCCGAGCGCGAGATAGCCGGGCGCGCCGATCGGAATGATCTGGCCGCCCGTCAGCAGTTGCGCGATGCCGCGGCCGGCCACCATCAGGATCAGCGTCGCGATGATCGGCTGCATCCCGACGAACGCGACGAGCAGGCCGTTCCACGCGCCCGCGAGCAGCCCGACGCCGAGCGCGGCAGCGAGCGCCGTGCCGACCCGCGACGGATCGGCCTCGAGCACGATCGCCGCGGCCGCGCCGGCGATCGCGACGATCGCGCCGACGGAAATGTCGATCCCGCGCGTCGCGATCACGAGCGTCATCCCGAGCGACACGATCACGAGCGGCGCCGCGCGGTTCAGGATGTCGATCGGCGCGCCGAACAGGTGGCCGTCGAGCAGCGCGATCGACAGGAAGCCCGGACGATGCGCGACGTCGAGCGCGAGCAGCAGCGCAAGCGTCAGCACCGGCCACGCAAGCGGATGACGAAACAGCGTGCGCACACGCATCATGACTGGCCTCCCGCGATCAGCCGGTAAACCTGCTCCTCGGACGCATCGGCGCCGGTCAGTTCGGCGACCTTGCGCCGGTCGCGCAGCACCGCGATCCGGTGGCTCACGCGCACGACCTCGCCAATCTCCGACGAGATGAACAGGATCGCGAGCCCGCTCGCGCACAGCGCGAGCACGCGCTCCATGATGTCGAACTTCGCGGCGACGTCGATGCCGCGCGTCGGCTCGTCGAGGATCAGCAGCTTCGGGTCCGTCGCGAGCCAGCGCGCGAGCAGCACCTTCTGCTGGTTGCCGCCCGACAGCAGCCCGATCGGCTGCTCCGCATCGCGTGCCTTGATGCCGAGCCGCGCGATGTACGACTCGGCGATCTCGCGCTGGCGCGCGCGCCCGATCAGCCGCCACCAGCCGCGCCGCGCCTGCAGCGCGAGGATGATGTTCTCGCGGATCGACAGCGCGGCGACGATGCCCTCCTTCTTGCGGTCTTCCGGGCAATACGCGATCCCGTGCCGGACCGCATCGTGCGGCGACGCCAGCCGCTTGCGCGCGCCGTCGATCTCGATCGCACCGGTGTCGGTGCGCTCCGCGGCGAACGCGAGCTGCGCGGTTTCGGTGCGCCCCGAGCCGAGCAGCCCGGCCAGCCCGACGATCTCGCCGGGCCGTACGTCGAGATCGAGCGGACTCATCATCCCGCGCCGGCCGACCTGCTGCATCGACAGGAACGGCGCGGCCGTGCCGGCCGTGCGCTCGACCGCGGCGGCGCCCGCCTGCAGCGTGTCGGACATCCGCTCGCGGCCGGTCATCTTCGCGACCAGCACGTCGACCGGCAGGTCGCGCGCCAGGTACTCGCCCTCGCGCTCGCCGTTGCGCATCACGGTGATCCGGTCGGACACCGCATAGGTCTGCTCGAGGAAATGCGTGACGAACAGGATCGCGATGCCCGACGCCTTCAGCCGGCGCAGCACGTCGAACAGCCGCGCGACCTCGCCGTCGTCGAGGCTCGACGTCGGTTCGTCAAGTATCAGCACGCGCGCATCGACCGACACGGCACGCGCGATCGCGACCATCTGCTGCACCGCGATCGGATACGCGTCGAGCGAGCGCGTGACGTCGAGCGACAGGTCGAGTTCGGCCAGCGCGGCGCGCGCCCGTGCATGGATCGCGTTCCAGTCGATCGCGCCGCGCCGCATCGGCTGCCGGCCCGCGAAGATGTTCTCGGCGACCGACAGGTTCGCGCACAGGTTCACTTCCTGATAGAGCGTCTGGATCCCGGCCGCCTCGGCCTCGCGCGGCGCGGCGAAGCGCACCGGCTCGCCGCCGACGCGAATCTCGCCCGCATCGTGCGCATGCACGCCGGTGAGCACGTTGATCAGCGTCGACTTGCCCGCGCCGTTCTGGCCCATCAGTGCGTGGATCTCGCCCGGAAACAGCCGGAAGTTCACGCGCTGCAGCGCGCTGACGCCCGGAAACGCCTTGTCGATGCCGATCATCTCGACCACCGGCGGACTCGTCATGAACCCTCCCTCGAAGCGCTCGCCGGCGGCGGCCGCCATGCCGCCGCCCGTGCGGACCATGTCAGTATTTGCGGGTCGGCAGCACCTGCGCCGCGACGCTCATCGGGAACACCGTCTCGTTCGTCACGATGCGCTTGGGCAGCGGCTTGCCGGCGACGACGTCCTTCACCGCGCTCATCAGCTGCGGGCCGAGCAGCGGGCTGCATTCGACGTCGACGTTGATCTTGCCGGCGATCATCGCCTGGAAGCCGCCCTTCGTCGCATCGAACGACACGACGCTCACGTCCTTGCCGGGCTTGATCCCGGCCTCTTCCATCGCCTGGATCGCGCCGAGCGCCATGTCGTCGTTGTGCGCGTAGACGACGTTGATCTGCTTGCCGTAGGTCTTCGCGAACGCTTCCATCACCTGCTTGCCGCCGGCGAGCGTGAAGTCACCGCTCTGCGATGCGATCACCTTGAACTTCGGATTGCTTTTGATCACTTCGAGCAGCCCGGCGCGGCGATCGTTGGCCGGCGCCGAGCCGACCGTGCCCTGCAGCTCGACGATGTTGATCGGGCCCGCGTCGTTCTTGTACCGCTCTTCCATCCAGTGGCCCGCGCGCCGTCCTTCCTCGAGGAAGTCCGAACCGATCATCGTCACGTACAGCGACGGATCCTTCACGTCGACCGCGCGGTCGGTCAGGATCACCGGGATGTGCGCGGCCTTCGCCTCGGTCAGCACCGGCTCCCAGCCCGATTCGACGACCGGCGAGAACGCGATCACGTCGACCTTCTGCGCAATGAACGAGCGGATCGCGCGGATCTGGTTCTCCTGCTTCTGCTGCGCGTCCGAGAATTTCAGGTTGATGCCGGCGTCCTTCGCCGCGCCCTTCACCGACACCGTGTTCGCGGTGCGCCACGCGCTTTCCGCGCCGACCTGCGAGAACCCGAGCGTGATCGGCTTTTGCTGCGCGAATGCGCCGGGCGCGAGTACCGTCGCCGCGGCGACGATCGCACCGGCCGCCAGCTTCCTGATGAATGTCATGGTCCGTCTCCGATGATGTCGTTGTATGCCGCGGCGCTGTTCTGTTTCTGCGTGGCGCGTGCGGTTCAGGGCTGTGCCGGGCAGCGTGTCCGGCCGGGCCGGCCCGGTATGCATGCCCCGGATCAGTCTAGGAACAAGTCCGATAACCTTCCAATGAAATCTTGGATTGAAGCGATATCGGAATCGGCATACGTATAAACACCTAAACGCGCGGGAGAGGCCAGCAGGCTGCGACGTCGCCACCTCGGCCATGGCGAGCCCGCGCTGCCCGCCCCGTCGACGATCGGCTCGCGGCGTTCCCGACACGGCCCCATTTTCAACCTCGCCGGCCGTGCATGCCGTATCGGTTGCCGTGCAACGGAGTCGGGCCGCCGCTTCCGGCGCCGGCGCACGAATCTTGCGCGCGCAAAAAACGACCGCTCAATCGAAGCGGCCCGCCACCGAAAAGGAGAACGATGATGCCCGCCGCACGTGAGCGCAGACCGCTGCGCATGCACGCCCTGCCCGACCGCCGCATTGCAGCATGAAGAAGCGCGCTTCCGCTTCCGCTTCCGCTTCCGCCGCCGCGGCCCGCACCGGCGCGGGCAAGCCCGACCCGCATGCGGCTGCGACGCAGCGTCATGTCGACGATCGGTGTCCCGGCTACACGCGCCGGCGGCTGCGCAGCGGTTTCGCGTACTACCGGCGGAACGGCGCGCGGATTCGCGATGCCGCCGAGATCGCCCGTATCGACTCGCTCGCGATTCCGCCCGCCTATACCGACGTGTGGATCTGCATGGATCAGCTCGGCCACCTGCAGGCGACGGGCCGCGACGCGCGCGGGCGCAAGCAGTATCGCTATCACCCGCAGTGGCGGGCGACGCGCGACGCGACCAAGTATGCGCGGATGGCGGCCTTCGCGCGCGCGCTCCCGCGCATTCGCGCTCGCGTCGCGCGCGATCTCGCGCGCTCGGGCATCCCGCGCGAGAAGGTCGTCGCGACGATCGTCCGCCTGCTCGATACGACGCTCGCGCGGATCGGCAATGCCGAATACGCGCGCGACAACGCGTCGTACGGCCTGACGACGCTGCGCAAGCGCCATCTGACGATCCGGTCCGGCCAGGTGCGCCTGCGCTTCACCGGCAAGAGCGGCGTCGAGCACGACGTCACGGTGGAAGATACGCGCGTGAGCCGGATCGTGCGGCGCTGCGCCGAGCTGCCCGGGCATGAACTGTTCCAGTACCTCGACGCGGACGGCACGCGCCACACGGTCGGTTCGACCGACGTGAACGACTATTTGCGCGACGCGGGCGGCGCCGAATTTACCGCAAAGGACTACCGGACATGGGCCGGCAGCGTGCTCGCTCTCGCGTTGCTGCGGCGTGCGCCGCGTCACGGCGCCGCGCATGCGCACAAGCAGATCGTCGAGACCGTGCGGGCCGTCGCCGCGCTGCTGCACAACACGCCGGCCGTATGCCGGCGCTGCTACATTCATCCGGCGGTGCTCGACGCGTTCGAATCGGGCGAACTCGACAAGCTCAAGGGCGTACGCACGCCGCGCGGCTTGCGTGCGGAAGAAGCGGCGTTCGCGGCATTGCTCGCATCCACCAGCCGGCGAACGGCCGGATGACCGTGCAAACGGCGCCTGCTTCGACGCAACCGGTACGGCTCGAACCCGAGTCGTTTGCCACCGGTTGCCGCGCGTGCGACCCTTCGTGAACCGGCGCTGCACGCCGGGCTCGCGATACCCGACGAGACTCAGCTCCAGCGCGCCGCCGCGTCGCTGCCAGCCTCGCCGCCCCGATTCGACGCAGCGCCGGCGGCATGCGCCCGCGCATCGCCGTGCATCCGCGTCGGATTCAACTCGCGCAGCACACTGGCGCGCCCGCCGTCGTCATCGGAAAGTTGCGGCTGCCCGCGCGCAAACGCCGGCGCGACCGCCGCCGCGAGCAGCGCGGCGATCGCCAGTCGGGAAAGAACCTTCATCGCCCGACTCCCGGCTTACTGCGCGCTGACGGTCGGCACGGACGCCGACGCGGTCGCGGTGCCTTGCTCGCCATGTGCGATCGCATACAGCTCGCGATTGCGCGCGATCGTCCGCGTGCTCGGCGGATAGTCCCAGTTCGACGTGGGCACGGTGCCGTCGCGCTGCGCCTGTACCAGATCGGCGATCACGTCGGCGCGGGTCGGGCCCGACGACGTCTGTGCGAAAGCGGCGACCGGCGTGCCGATTGCGAGTGCGAGCAGCGCGGCGGCTGCGATCAGTCTGCGATTCATGATGAAACTCCCCAGAACGGTTCGATGAGGACGCATCGTCGATGCGCCGCCGGCGGGACCGCGGATGCGATTCGCCGCCTGACACGTTCATTCTGGTGATCGCGGCCGGCGCGACGCTGACCGCCGGATGACAATTCTGAAATCCGCCGCACCGCACGCAGATAACAGCTTCGTAATCTTCGAGTCAGGGCCGGGTCAACGCGGCATCGTCAGACTGCACGCTCGTCGCATCGAATGCGGCACCCCTGCCCTGCTTCGAGGAAAACATCATGTGGATCGTCCGGCTCGCGTTGCGCAGGCCCTATACGTTCGTCGTACTCGCGCTGCTGATCTTCATCGCGGGACCGCTCGCGCTCCTGCGCACGCCGACCGACATCTTTCCGAACATCGACATCCCGGTCGTCAGCATCGTCTGGTCGTACAACGGCTTCTCCGCCGAGGACATGGCCAAGCGCATTACGTCGAACTACGAGCGCGCGCTCACGTCCGACGTCGACGACATCGAGCACATCGAATCGCAGTCGCTGAACGGCGTGTCGGTCGTAAAGATCTTCTTCCACCCCGGCGCGGACATCAATCGCGCGATCGCGGAAGCCGCGAGCAATTCCGCGTCGATCCTGCGGATCCTGCCGCCCGGCACGCTGCCGCCGAACATCATCACGTACAACGCGTCGACGGTGCCGATCCTGCAGCTCGGGCTGTCGAGCGACACGCTCGCCGAGCAGCAGCTGTACGACCTCGGCAACAGCTTCATTCGCACGCAGCTCGCGACCGTGCAGGGCGCGGCCGTGCCGCTGCCGTTCGGCGGCAAGATCCGCCAGATCGTCGTCGATCTCGACACGCGCGCGCTGCAGGCGAAGGGGCTCGCGCCGATCGACGTCGTGAACGCGATCAACGCGCAGAACCTGATCCTGCCCGGCGGCACCGCGAAGATCGGCACGCGCGAGTACAACGTGCAGATGAACGGCAGCACGCAGACGGTCGCCGCGCTGAACAACCTGCCGGTGAAGACGATCGGCGGCAGCGTCGTGTATGTGCGCGACGTCGCGCACGTTCGCGACGGCTACGCGCCGCAGACCAACATCGTACGCGCCGACGGCAAGCGCGCGGCGCTGCTGACCGTCGAGAAGACCGGCAGCGCGTCGACGCTGACGATCATCGACCAGGTCAAGGCGATGCTGCCGAAGATCGCGGCCGGCCTGCCGAAGGCGCTGCACATCTCGGCGCTCGGCGATCAGTCGGTGTTCGTGAAGGCGGCGATCCAGGGCGTCGTGCGCGAGGCGCTGATCGCCGCGTGCCTCACCGCGCTGATGATCCTGCTGTTCCTCGGCAGCTGGCGCGCGACGCTGATCATCGCGGTGTCGATTCCGCTCGCGGTGCTGAGCTCGCTGCTCGCGCTCGCCGCACTCGGCCAGACGATCAACATCATGACGCTCGGCGGGCTCGCGCTCGCGGTCGGGATTCTCGTCGACGATGCCACCGTCGCGATCGAGAACATCACGCACCACCTCGAACGCGGCGCGCCGCTCGAAGACGCGATCCTGACCGGCGCGGGAGAAATCGCGGTGCCGACCTTCGTGTCGACGCTGTCGATCTGCATCGTGTTCGTGCCGATGTTCCTGCTCACGGGCGTCGCGCGCTACCTGTTCGTGCCGATGGCCGAGGCGGTGATCTTCGCGATGATCGCGTCGTATTTCTTCTCGCGCACGCTGGTGCCGACGCTCGCGATGGCGCTGATGCGCGCGAAGGGGCACGGCCGGCCGCCGCGCGGCGTGTTCGCGCCCCTCGTGCATTTGGCACGTTTCCAGGCCGCGTTCGAGCATCGCTTCGAGGCAGTGCGGCTGCGCTATCGCGCATTGCTGTCGGCGGCGATCGCGCGCCGCCGCCGTTTCGCCGCGGCCTTCCTGCTCGCGTGCGCCGCGTCGACCGCACTGTTTGCGTTCGCCGGCCAGGATTTCTTCCCGTCGGTCGACACCGGCGAGATCCGCCTGCACCTGCGCGCGCCGACCGGCACGCGGATCGAGGAAACCGCGCGCCTGACCGACGAAGTGGAAGCGCGCATCCACGACGTGATTCCCGCGAACGACATCGCGAGCGTGCTCGACAACATCGGCGTGCCGGTGAGCGGGATCAACCTCACGTACGACTCGTCGGACCCGATCGGCACCGGGGATGCGGACGTGATGATCACGCTGAAGCCGAACCATGCGCCGACCGCCGCCTATGTCGCGAAGCTGCGCAACCTGCTCGCGCAGTCGTTCCCCGGCGTGACGTTCGCGTTCCTGCCGGCCGACATCGTCAGCCAGATCCTCAACTTCGGGCTGCCCGCGCCGATCGACATCCAGATCGTCGGCAACAAGCTCGACCAGAACCGCGCGGTCGCGAACGCGCTGCTCGCGAAGCTGCGCGGCGTGCGCGGCCTCGTCGACGCGCGCATCCAGCAGCCCGGCGACGAGCCGGCCATCAACGTGAACGTGGACCGCACCAAGGCGATCCAGGCCGGCCTCGAACAGCGCGACGTCGCGCAGAACCTGCTGATCGCGCTGTCCGGCAGCTCGCAGACGACGCCGAACTTCTGGCTCGACCCGCGCAACGGCGTCAGCTATCCGCTGCTGGTGCAGACGCCGCAGTATTCGGTCGATTCGCTGCAGGCGCTCGCGAACGTGCCGCTGCCGGCGGGCACCGCGCGCTCGCCGCAGACGCCGGCCGGCGGCCCGGCGGCCGGCGCGCCCGCGCAGAACCTGCTCGGCTCGCTCGGCAGCTTCTCGCGCGCGACGCAGCAGGCGGTCGTGTCGCACTACAACGTGCAGCCGGTGCTCGACATCTTCGCGTCGGTGCAGGGGCGCGATCTCGGCGGCGTCACGACCGACGTGACGAAGCTCGTCGACGCTGCGCGCGCGCAGTTGCCGCCCGGTTCGTCGATCGTGCTGCGCGGCCAGGTGCAGGCGATGCACGAATCGTTTGCCGGGCTGCTCGGCGGCCTCGCGCTCGCGATCGCGCTCGTCTACCTGCTGATGGTCGTCAACTTCCAGTCGTGGCTCGACCCGCTCGCGATCGTCGGCGGCCTGCCCGCGTCGCTCGCCGGCATCGCATGGATGCTGTTCGTCACGCGCACGACGCTGTCGGTGCCCGCGCTGACCGGCACGATCCTGTGCATCGGCATCGCGACCGCGAACAGCATCCTCGTCGTCAACGCGGCGCGCGAGCTGATCGCGGGCGGCGCGTCGCCGTGGCAGGCCGCGCTGGACGCGGGTTTCAGCCGCTTCCGCCCGGTCGTGATGACCGCGCTCGCGATGCTGATCGGCATGCTGCCGATGGCGCTCGGCCTCGGCGACGGCGGCGAACAGAACGCGCCGCTCGGCCGCGCGGTGATCGGCGGGCTGGCGTTCGGCACGCTGTCGACGCTGCTGTTCGTGCCCGTCGTGTTCGGCTTCATCCACGCATGGCTCGACCGGCGCCGCGACGCGGCCGCCACGCGCCTCGCGCAGGACACGCCGGCGCTGCGCTGATCGCGGCTTCACTTCGACTCCCTTCGACTCGCCCGACCCGGAACCCATCATGAACGATTCGACCGAACCTCTCGCCCCGCCGCCGGCCGCCGAAGCGGACACGGCACCGTCAACCGCACGCGACACGGCGCCCGACACCTCGCCGCCGCGCCGCGGCCGCAAGCTGGCCGTCCCGCTTGTCGCGATCGCAGTGGCCGCCGCGCTACTGGCCGCCGGCATCGTGCCGCGCATCGACGCGCGCGCCGCGCAGCGCGTGCAGGTCGCCGCGCAGCAGGCGCTGCCGGTGTCGGTGATCCTGCCTGGCGCGGCGCCCACCGACCAGACGCTGACGCTGCCGGGCGCGGTGATGCCGTACGCGGAAGCATCGATCTATGCGCGCACGAGCGGCTATATCGCGCACTGGAGCGCCGACATCGGCGCGCACGTGAAAGCCGGGCAGACGCTCGCGCAGATCACCGCGCCCGACCTCGACGCGCAGTTGCGGCAGGCGCGCGCCGACGCGGCGACCGCGCAGGCGAACTACGACTACGCGAAATCGACCGCGCAGCGCTGGCAGGACATGCTGAAGACGCAATCGGTGTCGCAGCAGGACACCGACACGAAGGTCGCCGACATGAACGCGAAGCGCGCGATGCTGGCCTCCGCACAGGCGAACGTCGCGCACCTGACCGAGCTGGTGTCGTACGAATCGGTCGCGGCGCCGTTCGACGGCGTGATCACCGCGCGCAACGTCGACGTCGGCACGCTCGTCACCGCGGGCGGCACGCCGGGCAGCCCCGGCCTGTCCGGCGAGCTGTTCCATCTCGAACAGACCGGCACGCTGCGCGTGTTCGTCGACGTGCCGCAGGACAGCGCGGCAGGCGTGACGACCGGCACGTCCGTCTACCTGACCACGCAGCAGTATCCGGGGCGGCGCTTCGCCGCGCGCGTCGCGCGCAGCGCCGGCGCGATCGATCCGGTCACGCGCACGCTGCGCGTCGAGATCGACGTCGACAATGGCGACGGCGCGCTGCTGCCCGGCGCGTATGCGCAGGCGCACCTGCTCGTGCCGAGCGCGGCCCCGGCGTTCGAGCTGCCGGTCAGCGCGCTGCTGTTCAGGCCGAACGGCGTGACGATCGCGACCGTCGCCGCGAATGGCACCACCGCGCTGAAGACCGTGCAGATCGGGCGCGATTTCGGCACGCGCGTCGAGATCGTGTCGGGACTCGCCGCGAGCGATCGCGTAATCGACAACCCGGGCGATTCGATCGCCGCCGGCGAGACCGTGAAGATCATGTCGGCCGCACCGGCGGTGCAAACGGGCCCGGTAACCGGTGCGACGGCAGCGTCTGGCGGGGCTGCGTCGACGCCCGTCGCCGTCGCGGTGCCGGCTTCGATGCCGGCAGCAGCTTCTACACACGCCCGAGGTTGATCCACCCATGAAAACCAGCGAGATATCCGTCATGCGCTTCGTTCGTCCGCTTCCGTTCGCCCGCCGCGTCGTCGTGCTCGGCGTCGCCGCCGCGTTGGCCGCGTTGTCCGCATGCTCGACATTGCCGCCCTATTCGCCGCCCGCCGTCGCGGTGCCCGCGCACTATGCGGGCATACCGGCTTCGGGCATACCGGCTTCGAGCACCCCCGCCGCCCAGCCGGGCTGGAACGTCGCGGCGCCGTCCGATGCCGCGCCGCGCGGCCCGTGGTGGACCGTCTTCGACGATGCCGGCCTGAACACGCTCGAAGCGCGTGTCGACGTGTCGAACCAGACCGTGAAGAAAGCCGTCGCCGATCTCCAGCAGGCGCGCGCGATGGTCGACTATCAACATGCGGGGTTCCTGCCGACCGTCACGGCCGGCGTCGCGCAGAGCCGCGCGCGCGTGTCGCGGAACAGGCTCGGCTCGTCGCTCGCCGGTAAAACAACCCCCGACTATCAGGCCGGCGTGGCCGCAAGCTGGGAGCCCGACCTGTTCGGCCGCGTACGCGACGCGGTGACGGGTGCGCAAGCGAACGCCGACGCGAGCGCGGCCGACCTGCAGGCCGTGAAGCTGTCGGTCACGGCCACGCTCGCGACCGACTATTTCGCGCTGCGCTCGCTCGATACGCAGAAGCAGCTGCTCGACGATACGGTGCGTGCGTATGCGGATGCACTGAAGCTCTTGAAACAGCAGCTCGCGGCCGGCGCGATCGACGCGTCGGCGGTCGCGCAGGCCGAGACGCAACTGGAAGCGGCGCGCACGCAGGACACCGACATCGATGCGTCGCGTGCGCAGCTCCAGCACGCGATCGCGACGCTCGTCGGCGAAAGCGCGTCGACATTCGCGCTGCCGCCGCGCGTGCAAGCGTTCGACGTGCCGGCAATCCCGGCCGGCGTGCCGTCGCAACTGCTCGAACGGCGGCCCGACATCGCGGCGGCCGAACGCCGCGTCGCGGCCGCGAACGCGCAGATCGGCGAGGCCCGCGCCGCGTTCTTTCCCGATCTCGTGCTGTCGGCGAGCGCCGGGCTCGAAAGCGGGTTCTTCGCGCCGTGGCTCACCGCGCCCAGCCTGTTCTGGTCGCTCGGCTCGCAGCTCGCCGGCACGCTGTTCGACGGCGGCCGCCGCAGCGCGTCGCTGCGCGGCGCGCATGCGCAATACGACAGTACGGTCGCCGATTACCGGCAAACCGTGCTGGTTGCGTTCCAGCAGGTCGAGGATCAGTTGTCCGCGCTCGATGCGCTCGCGTCGGAAGCCGGCAGCCAGCAGCGCGCGACCGATGCGGCCGACCTGTCGCTGCGGCTGACGACCAACCGCTTCAACGCGGGTGCCGTCAGCTACCTCGATGTCGTGACCGCGCAGACGATCGCACTGACGAACCGGCGCCTGGCCGACCAGATCGCCGCGCGCCGGATGGAGGCCGCGGTCGGCTTGCTGACCGCGCTGGGCGGCGGCTGGCATACGGGTGCGGGTGCGGACGCATCCGCCGCCGCGCACACGGCCGCTACGCCGTCGGCGTCTTGATGAACGTCAGGATGAACCGCGTGCCGCCCGCGTCGCTTTCGGCGCGTGCGGTGCCGCCGTGCAGTTCCATCACCGAACGCACGATTGCAAGGCCGAGCCCGGCCGTGCCGCCCGGCACGCCGCCGCTGCGCGCGGGGTCGCCGCGCACGAAGCGGTCGAAGATGCGCGGCAGCAGCGCGGGATCGATCGGTTCGCCCGGGTTCGACACGACCACGTACACCGCGTCCGCCGTTTCGTCGACGCGCAGCACGATCACGCCGCCCGCCGGCGTATAGCGCAGCGCGTTCGCGAGCAGGTTGCTGACCGCGCGGCGAAACAGTTCGAGATCGGCGGTCAGCCGGCCGTGGCCGTCGACGCGCAGCGTCGAACCGGCTTCGTCGGCGAGCCCTTCGAAATAGCCGGCGATGCGCTCCAGTTCGTCGTGCACGTCGAATGCGCGCTGCCGCGTGACGAAGCCGGGATGCTCGGCGCGCGCGAGAAACAGCACGTTCTCGATCATCCGTGCGAGACGGTCGTATTCCTCGAGATTCGATTCGAGCAGCGCCTGGTATTCGTCGACGGAACGCGGCCGCGCCAGCGCCACCTCGGTCGCGCCGCGCATGTTGTTCAGCGGCGTGCGCAGGTCGTGCGCGAGATCCGCGCTGAATTGCGACAGGTGCCCGAACGCCTGCTGCAGGCGGCCGAGCATCGCGTTCTGCGCGTCGACCAGCGCCGTCAGCTCGCGCGGCGCGCGCGATGCATCGAGCCGCGTATCGAGCTTGTCGACGGTGATCCGGCCCGTGTTCGTGACGATCTCGCGCAGCGGCGCGAGCGTCTTGCGGATCAGCCAGTAGCTGAGCAGCATCGCGAACAGCGCGCCCAGGCCGCCGGCGATCTTCAGCTTGTCGCGGTAGCCGTCGAGCAGTTCGGCGCGATCGCTCATGTTGCGCGCGATCGCGATCCGGATCTTCGTACGGTCGCGCAGCGCGGCCTCGGCGACGACGCCGCGCACGGGCGTGCCGCCGTCGGCGGTCCACGTCGCGATCCGGTCGGCGGTAATCCGTTCGTTCGCGGGCACGGGCGTCGCGTGTGGCGGAAACAGTTCGGCATCGGGCAATGCAGGCAGCGCGGGCGACGATGCACCGGCGGCCGTTCCGGGCGGATCCTCGAGTTCGGTCCGCTCGACGTTGTGGCGCGCGAGCACGTTGCCCTGACGGTCGACGACGGCCAGCGACAGCGCCTCGTTGCCGAGCACCTGGCTCGTCAGCCGGTCCGCATGCGCGCGCACCGCGTCGAGCGAATCGAGTTCGCCCGCCAGCCGGCGCGTATGCCGCGCGGCGAGCACGATGTCGAGGTCGTCCTGCGTGCTCACCTGCCGCTCGAGGCCGGTGTACACGTACGTGCCGACGAGCGTAAAGACGGCGAGCATGGTCGCGCCGAACGCGAGCGCGAGTGTCGCGCCGAGCGAGCGGCCGAGCGTCATGCGGCGCCCTTCGGTTCGAGCACGTAACCGACGCCGCGCACCGTATGGATCAGCTTGACCGCGAAATCGTCGTCGATCTTCGCGCGCAGCCGCCGGATCGCGACTTCGACGACATTGGTATCGCTGTCGAAATTCATGTCCCACACATACGACGCGATCTGCGTGCGGCTCAGCACTTCGCCCTGCCTGCGCGCGAGCAGCTGCAGCAGCGAGAATTCGCGCGGCGTCAGGTCGACCCGCACGGTGCCGCGCTTCACGCGGCGGCGCACGACGTCGATCTCCAGGTCGCCCACCGAAATGCGCTCCGTCTCGCGCGGCGGCCCGCGGCGCGCGAGCGTGCGGATGCGCGCGAGCAGCTCGACGAACGCGAACGGCTTCACGAGGTAGTCGTCGGCGCCGAGTTCGAGGCCGTGCACGCGGTCCTGCACATCGTCGCGCGCGGTCAGGAACAGCACGGGCGTCGCGTGCGTGTCGCGCAGCCGCTTCAGCACGCTCCAGCCGTCGAGCACGGGCAGCATCACGTCGAGCACGATCACGTCGTAGCTTTCTTCCTGCGCGAGTGTCAGGCCCTCGCCGCCGTCCTTCGCGAGATCGACGCTGAAGCCGGATTCCTCGAGCCCTTTCTTCAGGTACGCGCCGGTCTTCGGTTCGTCTTCGACTATCAGGATGCGCATGATCGGCTCCGTCGCATTCGGTGGTGACATGCGCCGATGTTACCGGGAAACGGCGCGGGCGAACCGCATCGTGCGGGCGCGCCACGGCCGGATTACGAAACTGTAATCGGCGGGTCAGGGTGGTGACGGCCGCGGCGACCAGAATTCGAAGCGTGGGCCCATCCCCACTCGCCCGTTCGTTCATCTGCCCAGGAGCCATCATGAAACTCGTCGCTGCTTTCGTCGTTGCCACGTTGAGCCTGCCGTTCGGCACGCAGGCCTTCGCCCAGTCCGCGCAGGCGCCGCTCACGCGCGCCGAAGTGCGCCAGCAACTGATCGATGCCGAAGCCGACGGCCTGCTGCCGTCGAACCGGAACGACTATCCGCCGTCGCACGCGGAGATCGCGCGAAATCGCCAGATTTACGCGACCCAGCATCACGACGCGACGCCGATCGCGACGGCTTCGGCCGACAATTGATCGCGGCACGTAACCGGCATCCGGCCGACGGCCGGATGTCGTGCCGGCCCCGGATGCGCGCGCGCCCGATGCCGAGGTCGGCGCACCGGCCGGTTTCTTCATCGCCAGGCTATCCAGGGCCGAGCGGCACGCGCCGGTCGAACGATCGCGCCTGGCACGCCGCGGGTTCGTTTACGGCCCGTTCGGCCCTTCGATATCGATGCACCAACCGCTGCGACGACGCGTTTGCGCACGCCGTGTCGGTATCGCTGTTCGGCGGCACGACGCCGCTCGTCACCGCGTGGCTGGTCGATCGCACCGGCGACCTGATGATGCCCGCTTACTACCTGATGGGCGCGTCGTTCATCGGCATCGTGTCGGTGCTCGCGCTGCGCGAGACCGCGCGCCAGCCGCTGCCCGGTTCCGGGCCGTGCGTGTCGAGCCGCGCGGAAGCGCTGAGTCTCGTTCGCGGCGGTGCCGAAGAAGCCCGGGTGCAAGGGAGGAAGTTCACGCCGGTCAGCGAGCGCGCGTGACGCGGTTCGGCGTGATGCGACGCCGCGCGGCAGGTGCCGCCTGCGTCGCCCGCGTGTGCTTCTTCAGTTCGACGACAACCGCTGCCCTTCGAACCAGTCGAGCAGCGCGCGCGTGACGAACGCGGGATTTTCCAGATTCGAGATGTGGCCGGCGTCCGGCACCAGCGCATGCGCGCAGCCGATCACGCTCGCCATCTTCACGGTTTCCGACGGCGGGCGCGCCATGTCGCCCGCGCCGCACATCAGCAGCGTGCGTTCGGCGTCCAGGCCGGCGAGCGCCGACAGCGTGTCGGGCCGGCCGAAGATCAACCGGCCGAGCGGGACGATCGATTGCCGCAGCCGGTCGGCGGGCAAGTTCGCCAACGCGTCGCGAAATGCGGTCGGCACCGGGTCCGCCGGATTAGCGTCCGGCCGGAAGAACAGCGGCACGATCGCATCGAGCAGCGGCGGCGCGATGCGGCCCGCGGCGGCGATCGCATCGAGCATCCCGAAGTAGCGCATGCGCGTCGCGTCGGGCTCGGCTTCCAGCGACGCATCCATCAGCACAAGCGAGCGCACGCGCTGCGGTTCGCGCAATGCAAGCCGCGCGCCCCACATGCCGCCAACGCTGAGCCCGACGACCGCGCATTGTTCGATTTCCAGCGCGTCGAGCAGCGCGCTCGCGTGCGCGGCGAGATCGTCGAGCGTCTGCGTGCCTTCCGGCACTGCGCCCGATGCGCCATGCCCCCACAGGTCCGGCACGATCACGCGATACTTGCGCGACAGCGCGTCGATCTGCGGCGCCCACATCGCCGCGTCCCACAGATAGCTGTGCCCGAGCAGCACCGGAAATCCGGTGCCGTGGTCCTGGTAATGCAGGGTACTGCCATGAATGGTGCGTGCGGGCATGTCGTCTCCGGGTATCGATACGATCGGCAGCGTTCTGCGACGAACGCGAAGCGGCGCATCATCGCACAGGTTGCGGCCGAACATCGATTCCCTGACGGCCGCGACGCTGCTCGAACTCGGCGTCGCCGCGCCGTCGTGGAGCGTCGGCGTCGGACTCGGCGCACGCATCGCGGCGATGGCCGCGCATGCGGTCGAACGCCGGCGCCGCCCCGCGTTCGGCGTCAACAGCGCAACCGCGCGACGGCTGCTGGCATGACGCATGACGCGTCGCCCGCTGTTTCGACGAAGGAGAAAACCCGGATGAAATCGACCAATCCCATAACCGACTACCTTTTGCACGCGAGCAATTTCCTGCCGGCGATCGTGTTCCTGTTCTACGGCCGGCTCGGGCCCGAACAGCCGGACCTGCGCTGGACGCACGCGTTCCTGATCGGCGGTGTGCTCGCGATCGTGCACGGCGCCTGGCTGATCCGCCGCGCGGACCGCAACAGCATCGCGATCGGCGTGGACCCGTTCCTCGTGATCGGCGCCGTGCTCGCGATCGTGTCGCCCGCGGGTAGCCGTCTATGGGGAGAGGAACTCGGTCCGGCCGCGATGCTCGTCTGCGTGCTGGTGGTCGGCATCGTGCATATCGCGTGGTCGGACGGCGGTTTCGTCGACGGCACGTTCGTCGATCACGCGCGGGCGCGTTCGCTGTCGCTCGTCCTGCTCGCCGTCGCGGCCGTCGCGCTCGCGGTGTCGATCGCGATGCGGCACAGCCCGCCGTGGGGCGGTGTGGTGCCGCTGATCGCGCTGGTCGTCGTGCGCGGCCGCCTGCGCAAGCAATGCCGCCCGCTCTTCGCCAGTCAGTTCGTCCCGTCGTACGTGACGATCTCCACCCAGTTCGCGCCCTTGCCGACCGGGTATTTGCCGATCTCGTCGAGGCGGCCCGTGCCGCGGTCGATCCGGTAGACGGCAAGCGCCGGCGACAACTGCCCGGCCGCGAGCAGATAGTTGCCCGACGGGTCGATGCCGAAGCCGCGCGGCTGCTTCTCGGTGGCGAACGTGCCGATCCGCGCGAGCTTGCCCGACGCGGCGTCGACGCGATACGCGGCGAGCGTGCTCGACGTGCGCTCCGACGCATACAGGAATCGCCCGTCCGGCGTCAGGTGCAGATCGGCGCCCCACGGCTTGTCGCCATGAAAATCCGGCGGCAGGATCGACATGGTCTGGATCGGCCGTACATCGGCGCCGCCGTGCGACAGCGCGAGCACGTGCAGCTTGCCGTCGAGTTCGTCGATCAGGTATGCAACGCGCCCGTTCGACGAAAACACGAAATGGCGCGGGCCGGATTTCTCCGGCAGCCGGTACGCCGGCGTCGCGACGTCGGTCAGCGTCCCCGTCGACGCATCGAACGGCAACCGCAGCCACGCATCGGCGCCGAGCACCGACGCGAACGCGTGGCGGCCGTCCGGGGATTGGCGGATTGCGTGCGCCATCGGGCCGGTCTTCACCGTCTGCTGCACGTCGCCCGCGACGCCGTTCTCGCCGATCCGGTTCACTGCGAGCAGGTTGCCGCCATACGACGCCGAAAACAGATAGCGGCCCGACGCATCCGTCGACACATAAGCCATGCTGTCCGCGAGCGGTGCGCGGCCGAGCTCGATCAGCCGTCCGTCGAGCGGGTTGATCGCGAAGCTGACGACGCGGTACGGCGTCGAGCGCAGCGCAGCATAGAGGCGATGATGATCGGGCGACAGCGTCATCGGCATCACGGTGCCGCCGACCGGCACGGTTTCGATCGCGGTCAGCGCGCCGTTCGACGTGTCGACGCCGAACACCGAGATGTCGCGGCTGTCGCCGTTCGATACGTACGCATACGTCGCCGCGTGCGCGAGCGACGCGACCATCCCGAATGCGGCCACCGCAACGACGCGCCGGAGCGTTTTCGTGTTCATGAGTCTTCAGGTGAAGGAAAGGGAACGACCCATGCGATTGCGGCGCCGGACAACCTCGGTCGTCCGGCGCCGCGACGGGCGAAGCGCGCGATCAGAACACCGCGTGCCCGCTGATGACGCTCGGCAGCCAGGTCGAGAAGAACGGCATGTACGTCACGATGTTGATCGCACTGAAGATCGCGAGGTAATACGGCCACGCCATCTTCGTGGTCTCGCCGATCGACACGTTGCCGATCGCGCAGCCGACGAACTGCACCGAGCCGATCGGCGGATGCACGAGGCCGAGCGAGCAGTTCAGCAGCAGCATGATCCCGAACTGCACCGGCCCGACGCCGCACGCCATCGCGATCGGCAGGAACAGCGGCGTCGTGATCAGGATGTGCGCGGCCATGTCGACGAACGTGCCGAGGAACACCTGGATGATGTTGATGTACAGCAGCATCAGCCAAGGCGCTGCGGTCGACTGCTTCAGCAGCCCTTCGATCGCATCCGGAATCTCCAGGTACGACATCTGGAAGCGCAGCATGTTGGACACCGCGATCAGCAGCAGCACGACGCCCGTCGTACGCGCCGCATGCGACAGCGCGCGGCGCAGCTTCTCGAGCGTCAGCGTGCGGTAGACGATCGCGGTCAGCACGAGCGAGTACACGACGGCGATCGCGGCCGCTTCGGTCGCAGTCGCAATCCCCTTCGCGACGCACACGAGGATGATCGCGATCACCATCAGCCCGGGCACCGCGCCGACGAAGCTGCGCAGCACCGCATACCAGCCGGGAAACGCGGGCAGCGCGGACGAGCCGTCCGCACGGCGCGGATAGCCGTGACGCACGGCCTGCCAGTACGCGGCCGCGAGCACGAAGCCCATCACCCACAGCACGGGCAGCAGCCCCGAGAACAGCAGGTCGCCGATCGACACGCCGCTCACCGGCTGGCCGTGCAGCATCCCCGTGATCCCCTGCGCGGCGAACGCATAGATGATCATGTTGGTCGACGTCGGCATCAGCGCGCCGGCAAGCGACGCATGCGTCGTCACGTTGACCGCGTACGCGGCGCTGTAGCCTTCGCGCTTCATCAGCGGGATCACCACGCCGCCCATCGCCGACGTATCGGCGGTCGGCGAGCACGACACGCCGCCGAACAGCGTGCACGCGACGACGTTCGCCATCCCGAGGCCGCCGCGGAAATGGCCGACGGTCGCCTGCGCGAAGCGCAGGATCCGGTCCGCGATGCCGCCGTGCAGCATCAGCTCGCCGGAGAAGATGAAGAACGGCACCGCGAGGAACGAGAATGCGTTCATCCCCGAGATCATCGCCTGCATCGCGGTCGCGATCGGCAAGCCTTCGACCATATAGGTCAGCACGCAGGCTATCCCGAGCGCGAACGACACGGGTACGCCGAGCACGAGGAAAATCAGAAAACTGACGGACAGGATCGCGAGTTCCATGGCGTTATTGTCCCGACGAAGAACGACGAAGCGCGAGCAGGTGCTCGAGCGAGAAGAGGATGATCGCGATCGCTGCGGGCATCGTGATCAGGTAGCGCACGCCTTCGGGCAGCCCGATGATCGGAATGCGGTCGCCCATCGTCTCGGCGGCCATGCTGCCGCAGCCGGCCATGATCGCGATCGCGAACGCGATCAGGCTCAGGTGCTGGATCGCGACGACCAAGGTGCGGGCGTTCGGCGGCAGCCGGCGCACGAGCGAATCGAGGCCGATATGGCCGCCGTCGCGCACCTTCATCGCCGCACCGAACATCGCGATCACGATCACGAGCAGCAGCGCGATCGGCTCGACGAAATCCGGCGCGTTCTCGAACACGTAGCGCATCACCACCGCATAGAACACCAGCACCGTGAGCACCGCGAGACAGGCCGACGCGATCACGGCCAGCACGCGGAACAGCCCGTCGTTCACGCAGCGCAGGAGCGGCGCGGCGTGCGGCCGCGCCGGCGCCGCGCCGTCCGGGGCGGCGGCCGACGAACCCGCGGCTGCCGCGCTGTTCAGGGAAGTGCGACGCGTCACTTGGTCGCCTCGATCTCGTCGACGATCTGCTTCATCTGCGGCGTCTTTTCATACTTCGTCCACAGCGGCTGCATCGCCTTCACGAACGCCGCGCGGTCGATCTGCGCGGCCGGCAGGATCTTCGCGCCGCCCTTCGTCACCGCCTGCTGCGCGGACGCCTCGCGCGCGGTCCACAGCTTCTGGTAGTACGGCACCGAATCGGCCGCCGCCTTCCTGATCGCCGCCTGCTCCTGCGGCGACAGCGTGTCCCAGATCTTCTTCGAGAACACCAGCACTTCCGGCGTCATCGCATGCTGCGTCTGCGAGTAATCGGGCGCCACTTCGTAGTGCTTGGTTTCCTCGTACGACGGCAGGTTGTTTTCCGCTGCGTCGACGAGGCCCGTCTTCAGGCCCGTGTACACCTCGGCGAACGGCATCGGCGTCGGCGTGCCGCCCATCGCCCTGATCTCGTCGACCATCAGGTCGGACGGTTGCACGCGCACCTTCAGCCCCTTCATGTCGGCCGGCGTGCGCACCGGGCGCTTCGCGTAGATCGAACGCGCGCCGCTCTCGTAGAACGTCAGCGCGATCATCCCCTTCGCCGTGAACGCATCGAGGATCTTCTGGCCGGCCGGGCCGTACATCGCCTTGCGGAAATGGTCGACGTCGCGGAACAGGAACGGGAACGACGGGATCAGCGATTCCGGCACGATCTCGTTGAACGACGCGCCGTTCACGCGCGCCATGTCGATCGCGCCGATCCGGACCTGGTCGACCGTGTCCTTTTCGGAGCCGAGCGCGCTGTTGCCGAACACCTTGATCGAATCCTTGCCGCCGGTCTGCTTCGACAGCTCGTCGCCCATGAACTTCACCGCCATGTTGGTCGGGAAGTTGTCGCCGTGCACGTCCGCCGAGCGGAACACGCGCGCCTGCGCGGACATCGCGAAGCCGGCCAGCAGCGCGACGGCCAGTGCGGTACGGGAACCGGTGAATCGGTGCTTCATGGTGAGTCTCCTTGATGGTCGTTCGTTGTTGTGCGGCGATCCGTCGGCATGCGCGCACGTCGGCGATGCGCTCCGCTGAACCGCAAAGTCATACGTCGTATGATGTGTTGACGCGAATGTACGTCGGTTAATCGTTTAACTCACTTGGTGCATACCCCTATAACCACTGCTGCCGTGGGTTTTCGGCAGAAATCGCGGAGTCGCGTTCTCTGTCCCGGCAATTTTCGACGAAACGTTTTCCGGAAATGGGTCCGCATTTGAATCGGGCGCCCACGTGGCTGTTTCCCGATGCCGGGAAGCAAACTTGCGCTTCACCTGTCGATGTCATAGGATGACTGACCACGATACAAACACACCTGCACACGGTCGAGAGCACGCGCCGGCACACGCATCGCGTGCGGCGGAACGACGAAGGTTCGGGAGAAATCCGTGCAAGCGCGGGCGCTCGCCGCGCCGTCACGTCTGCATGACCAGCGACGCCAGTTGTGCCGCGCGCGCCACATCCGTCTTCGCGTAGATCGATTTGATCTGCGCGCGCACCGTGCCGATCGACACGCCGCGCAGCGCAGCGCATTCCTGCGGCGACAGCCCATCGCAGCACAACAGCACGGCGAGATCGGCTTCGGCCGACGACAGCCCGTAGAACACGCGCAGCCGCTGCGCGCGGGCCGCCGGCGAACGCAGGTCGGCGGCTGTCATCAGCGCCGCGACGCCGGGCCGTTCACGCAGGAGGCGCGACTGCTCGGGAATCGGCATCAGCGCAAGCGACAACGGTTCGCCCGTTGCACGGCGCAGCAGCAACCCGCCGCGCGCGAACGCGTGCCGCCATTGCGCATCGTCGACGCAGCCTTCCGGCGCGAAGCGCCCGCTCACGATCCGCATTGCCGGTTCCGCCGCGATCAGTTGATCGGCCGCGCGATTCGTATAACGCAGTTCGCGATGTTCACCGAGCAGGAACACCGGCACCGGAATCGCATCGAGCGCCGATTCCGCGGCGGCCACGCGCGCCTCGAGTTCCCCGATGCGCGCCTGGATCCGCAGCGCGCGGCTGATATGCGTACCCATGATTTCGATCGTGCGGCGCTGATCGTCGGAAAGCCCTTGCGATTCGGGGCCGCTCTGTACGCTGAGGAATGCGCCGGCACCCTGTTCGCGATGGAGATACAGGCCCGAGATGCTGCCGAGCCCGTAAGGACGCAGGAATTCCTGATAGAACACGCCGTGTGTGCGCTGTCGCGGGGACAGGTGCTTGACGTCCTCGAACCAGCGGCCCGCCGGCCAGTTGCTGGCGACCGGCACGACCGGGTCGTAGCGGTAGAACTCGGTGTTGTAGGTGTGGTAACACGTGGCGACCCACGACGCGTCGTCGCCGGCCGCCTGCTCGATCGCCGGCACCCTCGCCGCGTCGTCGAACGACAGCAGCGTGGCCATGCGCACGCCGACCGTCGATCGCAGCCCGTCCAGCGCCGTTTCCCAGCGTTGATCGCCCAGCGCCGCAGCGTAGATGTCATCGATCCATGCCGATGGAATCAATCCGTTCCGTTGCATCTGGCTACCCCGCGCCGTGCGTTTTTGTCGAACGTCTTGCGCGAATCTTACTCAACCAGCGGCATTGTTCAAATTACCGATGTGCATTTGATTCGAAATACCACGTTCGCTACCGTTTATCGTCAGACGTAATGGCCATTTTCAACAAGCTTTCGGTTCCTTTTCGCACCAAGGATCCGGAACCTGGCACTCGACGACGCCGATCGGGATTGCAACGTACGTCCGCGGAATTCATCGCGACGCCGGCTATTCATCAGGATCGACGTATGTCATGATGCAGCGCATGAAGATCCGAAACGCGACGACCCACCTGCATCATCACCACGGACGCCCTCTGTTGCGCCGTGGTTCGTTTCGCATCTAGCACTTGCATCGGGAGCTTTCCCGATCAAGACGACAACCAAGGCGCCTCCGGCGCCTTTTTTGTTTTTTGTCGCCTGACAAACCTGCTGCGCCGATCAATCGATAACGTACGGAGTGTTTTCAATGCAACGACCGTGGAAGGAAGTGTCCTTGTCGGATTTGCCGCTCAGGGAGGATCTCAGGTTGCAGCACGCATACGGGGCACCGCAGCTCGACGTGCCGGTCTGCCTGAACGTCAACGAGAATCCGTATCCGCCGTCGGCATCGCTCGTCGAGCGCATCGCGACTGCCGTGGCCGACGCGGCGCGACAGGCGAACCGCTATCCCGACCGCGACTTTGGCGAGTTGCGAGCGCATCTGGCCGCCTATCTGACGCACGACACCGGCGTGACGGTCGACACGTCGAGCGTCTGGGCAGCCAACGGTTCGAATGAAGTGATCCAGCAGATTCTTCAAACGTTTGGCGGCCCGGGGCGATCGGCGCTGGCCTTCACGCCCGCGTATCCGATGTACGACGAATACTGCCGCACGACCTTCACGCGCCTGCATACGTTGCCGCGTACCGAGGATTTCGCGCTGGATCCGAATCAGGCGATCGACAGCATCCGCGAGCATCGGCCGAGCGTGATTCTGCTGACGTCGCCGAACAACCCGACCGGGACCGCGCTTCCCGTCGACGATATCCGCGCCATACTCGACATCGCGCCGGGCGTGGTGGTCGTCGACGAAGCGTATGCGGAGTTCCGGCGCCACGGCGTCCGCAGCGCGGTGACGCTGCTGCCCGACCATCCGCGGCTCGTCGTTACCCGCACGCTAAGCAAGGCGTTCAAGTTCGCGGGCGGCCGCGTCGGGTATTGCGCATGCGCGCCTGCGATCGTCGAAGCGCTGAAGCTGGTTCGGCTGCCCTATCACCTGTCCGCCTTTACGCAGGCGGCCGCCTGCGCGGCGCTGGTCGCGCGTGACGAGATGCTGTCGCAGGTCGATGCGATCAAGGCCGAGCGCGACGCAATCGTTCGCTGGCTGCGCAGCCAGGGTTTCACCGTGGCCGATTCGGACGCCAACTTCGTGATGTTCGGCAAGTTTGCCGATCGCCACCGGATCTGGAGCGGACTCCTGCGCCACGGCGTCCTGATTCGCGAGTCCGGCCCGCCGGAATACCTGCGCGTGTCCATCGGCACCGCGGCGGAAATGGCCGCGTTTCGCGCTGCGTTGCTTGCGGTGATGGCGAACGAACGGGCAACGGGCCATGCGGTCGATGGCGCAATGGAGGGCGACGTTTGATGTCACGCCCGTTCGGGTGCGCCGTGCCGGCCACGTCGCCCATCGCGGCGGCCAGTGCATGCAGCGCAATGCCCAACGATGCACTTACTTCACCGCCACGTATCGCGATTCCATCTCGTCGATCTTCGCGAGCACCGTTTCGCTGAGCTTTTTGAGGTGACGCGGCACATCGGGCGTCGACAGCAGTTCCTCGATCCGCCCTCGCCAGTAACTCGGGTGCCTCACGCGTGCGGCACCCGACATCGATACGTCGTCAGCGATCGTCTCGCTGTCCAGGAGAGCCACCATTCTCTGGATGTGAGAAAGCTCTCGTTCTACATAGTCTCGTGCCAGCATATTGATTGAAATTCCCCGAAATGCGACATCAGACCTTCCGTCATCAACGCGCCATCGTGCGGCGATGCAGTGAGGCATTGATGCCCCGCACACATGCCCGTCAGCGTACGCCCAGCCTGTGTCAGTCAACTGCGTAGGCATTCCCGGCGTTCGACACGGAATGGCAACCCTGTCCGTGCGTTCCGGTTACATCCATCCCCGATGTGCTGCTGCCAATCGTAGGCGGACTGTCCGGCGCCGGCATCCCCAAAAGTGGGGATGCCGGCCGAAATCGGGGAAATGCGGTTTCAGGAAATGACGGGAAGCGGAATGGCCGGCGAGCACGTGGCTGCCCGCCGGCGCTGCGGCGCGATAGCGCCCGACTCGAACGGCCTGCCGCCGGTGCGCTGCTGCCGGGAGAGTCGGAAACGGGGATTTTCAGCGTGCGCGAGCGGATCTCGGTGCGGGATCAACGGCGGAGCGCAATCGGATGCGGCGCCGCGTGCACGGGCCCGGACGGCCCTCTTTCACCGCTTCGTCGCGCTGCCAGTTCGGCTGACGAAGCATCGGGGCTGTCCGCGTTGAACTGCGTCATGCAGTTCAGGTCGAGTGCACGTATCTGCTCGGTCATGAAGTCGACGAAAATTCGAATGCGCGTCGGAAGATGTTGCCGGCTGAGATAGCAGATGTAGTGCCCGCGATCGTCCGGCACATGCTTCGCCAGCGCGACGACGAGCTCGTTCGATGCGATATGGTCGCGGATCTGATAACCCGCCATCTGCGCAATGCCCGATCCGCTCAGAACCGCACGCAACACCAGATCCGTGTCGTTGAACGTGAGGCGGGACGTCGGCAGGTACTTTTGCACGCGGCCGTCGACATTGAATTCCCATTCGAATACGCGACCGCTGGCAAGACGGAAATTGATGCACTCGTGCCGGGCCAGATCCTCCAGATGCTGCGGAAGGCCATGCCTGGCCACATACGACGGCGCCGCGCACAGCGCCATCTGCATCGGAATCAGTTGCCGGGCAATGATGCTGGAGTCCTCGATGCGTCCGTTGCGAAACGACACGTCGATCCGTTCCGCGACCAGGTCGATCGGCCGGTCGTCGAGCAGCAGATCGATGACGATGTCCGGGTAGGCGTTCGCAAACGTTTCCAGCAGCGGCGCAACGACTTTCCTGCCGAATCCCACCGCGGAACTGATACGAATGAGGCCGCGCGGCGGCCCCTCCCGCAGTTCCAGCATGTCGTTCATGGCTTCCACGATCTGCGCAACGCCCTGATGGCAGTTCTCGAAGAATCGCTGGCCTTCGCAAGTCAGTTCGGTCGTGCGCGTGGTCCGCTGGAACAGCCGCGTACTCAACTGCGCCTCCAGCTTCTGGACGTTCCGGCTCACGGCCGGCCGGCCGACGCCGAGACGTTCGGCGGCCTTGGTAAAACTCCCCTCGCTCGCCACCGCGACGAACGCAAGGATGCCCGCATAGCTTGCACCGAAGCTCGCTGACAAAGCATCGGCGCGGCCTGGCAAGTCACGACGAATGCCGTGCTCCGATGTATCCGATTGATTCATTTCCGCAGCCCCCATACATTCCGCTCATTCTGATTGCACGTCGCAGGCGTACGCCTGCGAACCGCCCTCCTTGCGAAACGCGAATCAGCCTCTTGCGAGCCACTGGTCGAGACCGATGCGACCGAGTCGCGCATTCCCGAGCGGCACCAGCGATTTTTCCTCGACACGGCCGCCGTAATAGCGGGCGTCGCGATCGGTCACCACGGCGCGCGTGTCGCCGACCGATTTCAGATAGCGTGCGACGATCTCCGCGAACGGCGCGCGGTCCGGGCCTGCGATCTCGACCGTGCCGTTCAGCGGCCCGGCAAGCGCGATCTGTGCAAGGAGCGCCGAGACGTCTTCCGCGGCGATCGGCTGAAACAGCCCGTCACCGATGCGAACCGTACCGCCTTCCGTGCCGAAATCCGCAATGCCGCCGATGAACTCCATGAATTGCGTTGCGCGCACGATCGTGTACGGCACGCCCGCTGCTTCGATCGCCTGTTCCTGCGCGACCTTGGCCGCGAAATAGCCGTTCTCCGGCATCCGGTCGCAGCCGACGATCGACAGCGCGACGTGATGGCACACGCCTGCGGCCACTTCGGCCTTGCCGAGATTACGCGCCGATGTACGGAAGAAGTCCAGCACCGCCTGCGGTTCCCAAGATGGTGCATTCGCCACGTCCACGACGACGTCCGCATCGGTCAACGCGTCGGTCAGGCCTTCGCCCGTGATGGTATTGACGCCGGTGCGCGGCGATGCGGCAAGTGCCTGATGGCCCGCTTCGCCGAGCAGCGTGACGACACGCGAGCCGATCAGGCCCGAACCGCCGATGACAACGATCTTCATCGCAAAATCTCCTGACGAAAGGATTTCATTTGAATGCGCGGGAGCGTCACGGGCGCCGCCTTCGACGAAGAAGCTCATTCATGCCCGTCACATCGCATGGCGCAATTGTGGAAGTATCATGTCCTATCGATAAGAGCCAAGAATCGTCGATCCAACTAGTCCATGTCGTGTCCGTTCCCGCGATCCACAAGGCCATGATGTCCGCGTCAACGCCCGCCCTGACCATCGAAATCGACCGGCACCATCAGTTGCCGATCTATCTGCAGATTTGCGAGCGGTTCAGAACCGCGATCGCCGCGGGCCATCTGCGTCCCGGCGATCGCGTGCCCGCGCTGCGCGGGCTGGCGACGCAACTGAACACGGCGCGCGGCACCGTCGAACAGGCTTACATGATTCTGGTCGACGAGGGCTATCTGCAAATGCGCGGCGCGGCAGGCACGTTCGTATCGCCGTCCCTGCCGATATCGCTGACGGGTTCGCTGCCCGCGCGTGCCGTCGAACCGGCACAGCGCGCCGCAGACGCCGGTTCGCAAACGGCGTCGGATATGCCGCTCGGCAATCAGGCTCCACCGCGCCCGCAGCCGATCGCCGTCGCGATGAGCGGCGAGCCGCGCCCGTTGCAACCCGGGCTCCCGGCGCTCGACGCATTTCCGCGCAAGGTATGGCACCGGCTCGTGTCGCTGCGCGCGCGCAGCGGCGAACGCGCGCTGCTCGGCTACCCGAATCCGCTTGGTTACCGGCCGCTGCGCGAGCACATCGCCACCTATCTGACCCTGTCGCGTGGCGTCACCTGCGCGCCGGAACAGGTGTTCGTCACCGGCGGCTACCGCGCGACGCTGGAGCTCGTGCTGCGCAGCCTCGCGCGCCCGAACGACCGTGTATGGTTCGAGGATCCCGGCTATCTGCTCGCACGCGGCTTTCTGTCCGAGACCGGTGTCCAGCTGGTGCCGGTGCCGGTGGACGCCGAAGGGATCGACGTCGAGCGCGGCATGCAACTGGACGCACGGGCGCGCTTCGCGCTGGTGACGCCGTCGCATCAGAGCCCGCTCGGGCATACGCTGTCGCTTGCCCGGCGCATTGCCCTGCTGGATTGGGCCGAAACAGCGTCGGGCTGGATCGTCGAGGACGACTACGACAGCGAGTTTCGCTATCTGGGCCGCCCGCTGCCGGCGTTGAAGAGTCTCGACCGGCGGGATCACGTGATTTATTGCAGCACGTTCAGCAAGGCGATGTATCCCGGCTTGCGACTTGCGTACGCGGTCGTGCCCGAGCGCGCGGTGGAGCGCGTCGAACGGGTCGCGAGCAGCATGAACGCCGGCTCGCCGACGCTCCTGCAGGCGGCCATGGCGGATTTCATCGAACAGGGACACTTTGCCCGCCATCTGAAGCGGATGCGCACGCTGTATGGCGAGCGACGCACGCTGATCGTGCACGCGTTGCAGCAGGCGTTCGGCGAGCGCTTGATCGTCGAATTGCCAGCCGGCGGTATCCAGTTCGCGGTGCAGTTCCCCGAAGGGCCCGACGGCCCGGTCGACGACGTCGCCGTTGCCGCGCGCGCCCGCGACGCGGGACTCGCGATCTTGCCGCTGTCTATCTGGTATGCGAACAGCCGCACGCGGCAAACGCCGCGCGGCCTCATCATCGGATTCGCGAACATCGCCGATGCCGGCGAAGCGCGTCGCCTCGCGCAAACGCTGCGCGCGTGCGTGGATCGCTAAAGCTCGGCACGCAGCCGTCGCATTCGGCGTTACGAGCCCGCACCCGCGTTTTGCCGGGGCTGGCGAACGGGATCGGCGCAATGGCCATCATGAAGCGCACCGGCGACAGCCAGACGCCGTCGGGCCGGATTGGTGTCGAACGGGAAACATCATGTCACCCTCGGCGGCCATACCGCCGCCATCCGCACTCCTTTAACATGGGGGCGGCGTTGTCCCGCAGACTAACCGGGAATCGGGCTGCACCACGAGATTGCCGCATTCCTTATATGGCCGTTCGTTCCATGCCATCTCCCGAAGACGATGTCTGCCCGGGCAGTGCGGCCCGCCTTCGCAAAATGCTTCGACGAATCGATCAACCGGGATCGGAACGCGCGTCCTTGAACTCGAGAATGCATCATGCACGACAAGAAGCTGCAAGCCCCTCCGCTTTCCCTGCTCGACCGGTATCGGGGCCGGGATTTCCATCCCCTCTATACGACGACTGTCACGGTTTCCGGCGGCGAGACGGGGCACGGCCGCGCATCCGGCGTGGCACGCTCGGATGACGGGAATCTTGCCGTGGATCTGCGGCTGCCCGCCGAGTTCGGCGGCCCCGGCAACGGCACCAATCCCGAACAACTGTTCGCGGCGGGCTTTGCCGCGTGCTTCCATGGGGCGCTGAACCTGATCGAGAAGCGCGCCGCAATGGAGATCGCCGACACGGTCGTGGAGGTGCAAGTGTCGTTCGGCCGCGATCCGATGGATGGCGGCTATGCACTGGTCATCGATGTGCGGGTCCGGATGCCTGGTGTAGACCGAAGCACGGCGGAAGAGATGGTTCGAACTGCGGAACGCTTGTGCCCGTATGCGAAGATGGCCAGACAGGGGTCGGTCAATATCGTGACCGTCGTCGACTGACTCGCCGCCCGGCAGGCGGCGCGATTGTCTGTCGAAGACGCTCATCGCCGCCGCCCGCCTGAGCGGCTGCTCATATCGCAGCCGCTCAGGCGGCGCGAACGGGTCAATCGAACGACGCTTGCGGGTTACCCGCTGCCAACGCTTCGGCACGATTCGGCGCCGGCGGGTAGATCCACTGCGTGTTGATCACCTGTTTGCGCACCTTTCCTTCCGCGTGCGTCAGCTTGATCTGACGGTCCCAGCCTTCCGAGTAAACCGCGCCCCATTCGCCAAGGTCGAGGCAGGTCGCATAGAACGGCTGTCGGTATTCGAGCGTGGGCAACCCGATCAGATCCGAGGCGACGTTGTGCCCGCCGAATTGCCCCATCACGATCGCGTGTTGACAGGACATCAATGCATAGTGCCCGTCATCGTCGCTCCGGGCGCGCGCCACATCTCCCGCCACGAACACGTGGGGAGCTTCCGCGACGCGAAGATCGGGCGTGACCTCGACGCGCCCGAGCGGGTCAAGATGCGACGAGACTTGCGCCGTCAGCGAGCTCGCACGCATGCCACCGGCCCAGATCACGGTCATCGCTTCGACATGGGTGCCCGACGCGGTGCGAACGCCGTCTGCCCCGACCGACACGACGCGCGATCCGAGTACGGTCTCGATGCCCAGCGAGTCGAAGGCTTCCGATACGTACGGCCGAGGATTGGGGCCGAGGTCGGGACCAATATCGTCCTGCGCTCCGATCACGACGACACGACTCGCAACGTCGGCGCCAAGCCACTCGCGCAGGCGCTTCGGCAATTCGGTGGCGACCTCGATACCCGTAAAGCCGCATCCGACAACGGCGACCGTATTGCGTACCGGAGAATCCGGCAGCTTCGCCAGCGCCGCGAAATGCGCATCGAGCGCTACCGCGTCTTCAATACGATCGACCGAGAACGCGTGTTCCGCCAGCCCCGGAACCGGCGGTCTGCTCAACGAGCTGCCACTGGTCAGCAGCAACCTGTCATACGCCAGCAAACGCTTTTGTCCGCCGGTCAGGGCAACACCGAGCGTCTTCTCGCGAACGGAAATCTCCTCGACACTGGCCTCGATGAAATTCACGCCGACAGCATCGAGCAACGGCAGCAGCGGTGCGGCCATCCGTTGCGGCTCGCTTTCGTACAGCCGCGGCCGGATCTGCAATTCCGGTTTCGGGGAGATCAACGTGATTTCAACGTCACCGCTTCCCACACCGGCCTTGTCGAGCACGCGAGCCGCACCCAGTGCTCCCCACACTCCGGCGAAGCCGGCACCCACGATCAAGATTTTCTTCGACATGATTTTTGCCTTCGGTTGGAAAACTGCAAGATCGACGACAGGCACCGAACTCGATGCACCAGGTGCCTGCTTCGTTACTCGGCGATTCTTCACGAGCGCCGCACGAAGTCATCGTAGGTCGGCGCGGTTTGCCCCGGTAGATCCGCGATCGGGCTCATGGTGTTGCCTCTTCGGCACCAATCAATCCTGTTCCGCCGAATCAAGCGTCGGGCATCATGCGTAACGGAAGATCTTTCACCCATACGTCACGAACACCGAATGCGCAGCGTCCGGGAAGCGGTCCCGCCGTGGTCAGACGGAGCGGGTATTCGCGCGGCCGCGCACGTTGTCGGCAAACCGCTTTCATCGTCACCTTCAATATCCCGAGGCACAAAAAATGCATCTTGGAAAATCGTATAAATTCTCCGAGTTCCTGATCTGGACTCGCCGAAAAATTTACGAACTTCTCATTTGCGGCTCCGTACCGGTTGTGCTGTACAAGTGCTTCTCATTCACCTGGTTATCTGTACCACTTACGATCGTGGTGCTGCTTGGAACGGCAACGTCGTTCATCGTCGGCTTCAAGAACGTTCAAACGTACAACAGGGCAATGGACGCCCTGGACATCTGGACCGACATACTGAGCAAAAGCCGCCGCTGGGGCCAGCTCACGCGGGATCTGGTCGAAGATGAAGCGGTTGCCCGGAAACTGGTGTACCGGCACCTGGCCTGGCTGACAGCGCTGCGATACGACCTGCGTCGACCGCTTGTCTGGGAAAGCACGAGCAAACGCTACAACGCCGAATATCGCCGGTTCTATCGTGTTCCGGAGTGGGAAAAGGATCTCGGCAAGTTATTGCCGGAATATCTGTCTCCGTCAGAAACATCGCAAGCGCTTGCTTCCGCCTCGATCCCGACATGCGTGCTGAACCTGCAAGGGAACTCGCTCAGGACGCTTCACCGGGCGGGACACCTGAATTCAAGCTTCTATATGGAGCTTCAAAAGCTTGTCGGCGATTTCATCGATCTTCAGTCGAAATCGGAACGGTTCAAGAACTTTCCCTATCCACGCCAGTATGCGACGGTCAGCTCGCTGTTCGTGAGGTTCTTCTGCTTCTCCTTCCCATTCGGACTGCTTCGCGAATTCGACAGACTGAACGACGGCGTGAGCGGCTTCATGCATGGGAACATGGTGTGGCTGGTCGTGCCATGCAGCGTCGCGGTATCGTGGATGTACACATCGCTCGAACAGGTTGGGGAAAGCACGGAAAATCCGTTCGAGGGCGGCGCAAACGACGTTCCCATCTCGACGATGTGCAGCTCGATCGAGCGCGATCTGAAGCATATTCTCGGAGAACATGGCGGCGATCCGTCGAACCGGACGGTCATCGCATTATAGGGAATCCGGTGTATTCAGGCCGGCATGTTTCATCGTTGCGCATCTGCCATCCTGTCGTTGATTGTTGTCGCCGAGACAACACGGTGAGGTCCTTTTCAGGGCTACTGCCGCAAGACGACATCGCCTACGCTTGGTCCTGACGGTAGCCGCTCACGTTTCCCGATGCGATCCGGGAAACGACGCGACACCGTAAGAGAGAAATGTGCGAACGCGCGCGGCAAGTCCTCATTGCCTTGCGCGATCGCTCGTCATTCGCCGCGGCGGCAAAAGCCGCGGCGACGAGTGTTACGCAGCACCTCACCAAGCGAGGAACGATCCGTGACAGAAGAAGATATCCGCAGCAACGCCTTTGCGATGCCCGTGCACAACCCGGCGTATCCGCGTCCGCCCTTCCGTTTCATCAACCGCGAGTACTTCATCATCTCGTACGAGACGGATGTGGACGCGCTTCGGGCCGTCGTCCCGGCACCCCTGACGGTCGACAACGCAGTCGTCCATTACGAGTTCATCCGCATGCCCGATTCGTCCGGGTTCGGCGACTACACGGAAAGCGGCCAGGTGATCTCCGTGCTCGACGAGGACGGCAATCGCGCCAACTTCACTCACGCGATGTATCTGGACGACGAAGGCCCGATCGCAGCCGGACGCGAAATCTGGGGTTTTCCCAAGAAGCTGGCTTCGCCGAAGCTCTGCATCGACGGCAAGGACACCCTGCTCGGCACGCTCGACTATGGCACGCAGCGCATCGCCACCGGAACGATGGGTTACAAGTATCGCGCCCTCGACACGGCGGCCGAACGCCGCAAACTCGCCAATACACCCAACTATCTGCTCAAGGTCGTTCCGCACGTCGATGGCTCGGCTCGCATCTGCGAACTCGTGCGCTTCTTCCTGCGCGATGTCGACGTGATCGGCGCCTGGGAGGGGCCTGCAGCGCTCGAACTGCATCCCCACGCACTCGCATCGGTCGCCGATCTGCCGGTTCGAAAGGTGATCGGCGCACGTCACGTCATTGCGAATCTCACGCTCGATATCGGCGAGGTGGCTTATGACTATCTCGCCCCTGCCGAGTCGTTGAAACTCGCGGTCAACCAGTAACCTCCCGGAGGACGTATGCCAATGAACGACAAGGTTGCACTCGTGACAGGTGCGGCAAGCGGTATCGGCGAAGTGTGCGCGCGCAAGCTCGCGAAAGACGGCGCAACGGTGGCAATTGCGGATCTGAATCTCTCGAATGCCAAAAAAGTCGCCGACGATATCGTTGCCGACGGCGGGAAAGCGCTTGCGGTCGAGATGGACGTAACCAGCGAGGAAGCGGTCGATGCGGGTGTGGCCGAAACGGTGAACCGGCTGGGCGGCATCGATGTGCTCGTGTCGAATGCCGGCATCCAGATCGTCAACCGGATCGAGGACTACGCATTTTCCGACTGGAAGAAGATGCTCGCCATTCACCTCGACGGTGCGTTCCTGACGACCAGGGCCGCGATCCGGCACATGTACGCGTCGCACAAGGGCGGCTCGGTGATCTACATGGGCTCGGTGCATTCGCACGAGGCCTCGCAGCTCAAGTCGGCTTACGTGACCGCGAAACACGGGTTGCTCGGTCTCGCGCGGGTTGTCGCGAAAGAAGGCGGGCCGCGTAACGTGCGCGCCAATGTCGTGTGCCCGGGCTTCGTCCGAACCCCGCTGGTCGACAAGCAGATCCCCGAACAGGCGAAGGCGCTGGGAATTTCCGAACAGCAGGTCGTGAAAGACGTGATGCTGAAAGAGACGGTCGACGGCGAATTCACGTCGCTGGCCGATGTCGCGAACACCGTCGCGTTCCTCGCCGGCGTCGAATCGAACGCGCTCACCGGACAGTCGATCGTCGTCAGCCACGGCTGGTTCATGCAGTAAGGAGAAAACCATGTATTCGAGCCAGCGTAACAAGCTGAAGCAACCCCATCGCATCGATCTCCCGGCATACGACGAAATCGGGCTCGTGCTGCAGGGCGGCGGCGCACTTGGCTCATACCAGGCCGGCGTATACGAAGGCATGGCCGAAGTCGGCGTGGAGCCGACGAGAATATCCGGGGTATCGATCGGTGCGCTGAATACGGCGATCATCGCCGGCAATGCGCCCGCGGATCGAGCGGAAGCGTTACGCGGCTTCTGGAACACCATCAGTCAGCCGGCCGATGCGCTCTCGCACATTGGAGCGTTCATGCCGGCGTGGCCCGGACTCGAAGACATCGGTCGCAAGTGGTCGAGCGCATGGGCCGCAACGCGCACGCTGATGGAAGGTCAGAGCGGGTTCTTCTCCCCGCGCATGCATGTGCCTTTCGCCGGGATCGGCCGGAAGCGCCCCGACCAGGTCAGCCACTACGACACGTCGGCGTTGCGTGAAACGCTTTTGCGGTACGCAAACTTCGATCGCATCAACGACGGGAACATTCGCGTATCCGTTGGCGCTGTCAACATACGAACGGGCAATCTCGTCTATTTCGACAATTCGAAAATGCGTCTGGCACCGGAGCATTTCATCGCCTCCGGTGCGCTGCCGCCGGGTTTTCCGGCAGTCGAGATCGATGGCGAGTTCTACTGGGACGGCGGGCTGGTTTCCAACACGCCGCTCACCGAGATCATCCGGGAAAGCCAGCACAGGGACACGCTCGTTTTCCAGATCGACCTGTGGAGCTCGCGAGGCAAGCTGCCGGGCGATTTCCTCGATGTCAGCGAGCGCGCCAAGGACATTCAATATTCGAGCCGCACGCGAGCCATCACCGCGTTCATGTCGCAGAACCAAAAGCATGCGCAGATGATCAAGGCGCTGCTCGAACACATACCAGAAGACGTGCGGCTTGCGCACCCTCTGTTGCAGGAGGCGCAGAAAACGGCGGACGGCAGCACGGTGAATGTCGTGCACCTGATCTACAAGAACAAGTCGTTCGAGGGGCACTACAAGGACTACGAATTCAGCAAGGAGACGATGCGAGAGCATTGGGCGAGCGGTCTCGAGGATATTCGCCGTTCGTTCGGATACCCCGAATGGTTCGAGATTCCGAGCCGCGAGATCGGCTTCGTCACGCGCGACGTGCACCGCTATCGACAGGATGCCAATGAAACTGCCGGGCCCGGCAAGGACACGCTTTCGCCAGCAAGACACGAGCCGGAAAAAGAGGCGTCCGCCGCGAGGTAGCGCGTATCGGCTTCTTCCCCCGGTCATTCCTTACGGGCTCGAAGGCGGAGAACCTCGGAGCACAGCGCCGCGCCGCCGTGTTTTCCACCGTGCGAGCGAACGGTGCTTTCCCGGGCCGGACGTCTTCCGATGTACGGCCCGGCTGTTTCCGTTGCCGATCAGATGTGTCGGACCGTTTCGATGACGGCAAGTCCGGAACCGGCGTCGGACACCGCAGTTCATGGCAGCGCAATGAACGACCTTCGACACCGATACGTGCAAGCCACAAGGAGAGCATCATGATTTCGCATGAACTGATCGCACGGTATGGCACGTTGGTCGTATTCCTTAACGTGCTCGGATCTTCGCTGGGCCTGCCCTTGCCGGCCATACCGACATTGATCACGGTGGGAGCGGGCATTGCGCTCGTCACGCACGTTGCGTCGGCAACGTTACTGCATTTCGCGGCGATACTGGTCGCCGCCGTGATTGGCGGCGTGCTCGGCGACCTGGCCTGGTTCCAGGGCGGCAAGCGGTACGGCAAGCGCACGCTTCATACCGTTTGCAAATTGTCGCAATCGCGTGAAACATGCGTGCGGACGACGGAGCGCTTTTTTGGACGCTGGGGCGTCCGCGTGCTGGTCGTTGCGCGGTTCGTACCTGGCCTGTCGCTCGTTGCCGTTCCCCTGTGCGGCGCGATGGCCGTCAGGTTGCGCTCCTTCGTCCTGCACGATTGCGCCGGCGTTGCGCTTTGGGCATCGGTCGGCCTGGCCATCGGCGCCATATTCGCTTCGCAGGTCGACGTGATCTTTTCCCTTGTCGCCCGTCTCGGCTGGCATGCGCTTATCGTCGCCGGCATTGCACCGCTGCTGTATGTCGCGTATCGCTACTGCCGGCGATTTACGCTGGCAAATGCGCTCGGGAACGCGCGGATCAGCGCGGGTGAGTTGCATGCGTTGCTCGCGAACAACCCGCGGCCGGTCGTGATCGATGTCCGCTCCACCGAACGACGAATGCGCGATCCGTTCGTTATTCCAGGCGCAGTTATTGCCGATGAACGGAAGCCCGCGCAGATCATGGAACGCTATGGGGCGAACCGGACGCTCATCATCTATTGTGCGTGCCCGCACGAAGTGTCTGCGGCGTCGGTGGCCAGGCAGTTGCGGCTGTCCGGCGTCAAGCTTGCATTGCCGCTCACTGGCGGGATCGATGCATGGCGTGTCGAAGGTTTCGACGTCGAACCGATCATGGCGATAAATGAGGCGGCAATCGGCGGAGCAGAGCGAAAGCTTTTCACGCATTGATCGCAGTCGCGTCCACAACGTGCACGAGTATCCGGGTACGGCGCCATTCCGGCCCTTCTGGTTGGCGCGCCGCCACGCAGCGGACAGCGCTTCCACCGCCTCGAGCAGCACGTGTTCGTAGACGGCGGCCATCATCCGTGCCTTTCCGGTTTCAAGCATCTTCCTGACCGGCTCCGTGTGGCCATCGATTACACGACGGCGACGACAACTCTGTCGGAAGTCGAGTGGCGGCTCCTGGGACGACACCGAGCAAACAGCGCGCAGATAGCGGCCGGTCCGGCAAAGGACCGGCCTGCGCACACGATACCGAACGACAGGCTGAAGAATGTTCTGGCGGGAACGAAGGTCGTCATCGATCCCGCAAACTCGCCGGGCTTCGGCGCCGACGAATCGCGTTATCCATGGCCGGCACCGACTGCCTTGCACGCAGCAGTTGTTTCCGCGGCAGGACGGCTTGGAAAAGCCAATCCGCACAGGGCCGTCGAAGAAGCAAAGGCCCGGTACTTCGATGCCGAGCCGCGCATCCACGTCCATTTTCCCGGTGAAGGGTTACGTCGCCGCGGAACCGGTACGTGACACCGAGCGAATCGGCGCTTGCACCAGGATGGCACTGCGCTGAATGGGAAACGTAGTCGCCCTTCTGCCGCCGGGCGATGTCGAAAGAGTCGGAACGCGTCACGTCTGCGGCCCGAGGGGCACCTGAACAGAACCGGAACCGACCGCAGGTCTTGAACCATCGGTCTCGGCGGCTGCCGATCGACCGTCACCGTGCGTCGAGAGGCGCCGCCGGAAACGACCGCACTCAGTGCGCGCCCGCCGCTGCTCCACCACCGCCCTTGCCGGGCTTCGTGAGCCAGACCAGCGGGATGATCACGACGAAGATGATCGACGACAGCCAGAAGATATCGTTCAATCCGAGCATCGCGGCCTGTGCATTCAACGCGTGTTCGAAGAACGTGGTGGCCTGATCCACGCCGCCGCCGAGCGTCGCGTGAAGGTTCGCGATGGCGCTCGTATAGTCGGGGTTGTTCACGCTCGACTGCTCGACGAGCTGCGCATGGTGCAGAATCGTTCGGTTGTTCCAGCCCGTCGCAATCAACGACGTGCCGACGCCGCCGGCGAACACGCGCACGAAATTGGACAAGCCCGCGGCCGCCGGAATCCTGTCCGGCGACAATCCCGACAGGATGATCGCGGTCAGCGGCGTAAAGAAGAGTGCCATCGGAATGCCTTGCAACAGCGTCGGCAGCACCAGCGTATAGGGGTCGACGTTCGTCGTGTAATGCGAGCGCATGAAGAATACGCCTGAAAAACCCAGGAAGGCCAGCGTCGCGAGCACCCGCGCATCGGACTTCGGCATGATTTTCGCCATCACGGGCGCGAGCAGCACGGCGAAGATCCCGAGCGGCGCCGTCACGAGCCCGGCATCCACCGAACGATAGCCCAGATAGCCTTGAATCCATTGCGGAAGGATCACGAGATTCGAGAAGAACACCGCATACGCAACCGAGATCGCAATCGTGCCGCCACGGAAATTGCGCACCGCGAAGAGGCGAATATCGACGATCGGGTTCTTCTCCGTGAATTCCCAGATCAGGAAGAACAGGAAGCTGATGGCGGCGATGACGGCAAGCGCGCAGATCACGGGCGAGTTGAACCAATCGAGATCCTTGCCCTTGTCGAGCATGATCTGCAGCGACGCGACCCACACGACGAGCGACATCAGGCCGACTCTGTCGATCGGGAGCTTGCGCACCGGCGTCTCGCGGTCGCGATAGATCATCCACGTCACGCCGGCCGCGAACAGGCCGACGGGAATGTTGATGTAGAAGATCCACGACCAGCTGTAGCTGTCGGTGATCCAGCCGCCCAGCGCGGGGCCGGCTATCGGGCCGACCGTCGCGGTCATCGACCATAGCGCCAACGCGGTCGAGCTTTTCTCTTTCGAATACGAACCCAGCAGAATCGCTTGCGAAAGCGGAATCAGCGGGCCTGCGACGACTCCCTGCAAGACGCGCGCCGCGAGCAGCACGAGCAGGTTCGGCGCGACGCCGCACAGCCACGACGAAAACACGAAAAGCACGATGGCGGCCACGAACAGCCTGATCTGCCCGACGCGCTGCGTGAGCCAGCCCGTCAACGGAATCGCGACGGCATTGGCCGCCGAGAACAGCGTGATCACCCACGTGCCTTCGTCGACGGATACACCGAGGTTTCCCGAGATGGTCGGAATCGCTACATTGGCAATGGACGAATCCAGCACGTTCATGAACGTCGCGAGCGCGACGGCGAGTGTCGCAAGAACCAGCTTTCCGCCGGTCAGCGGTGCTGGTGCAAGTTGCATCGAGGAATTCATCTCGCTTCCGGTCTGAAGTATTCGACAGGCCCGGCGCATCGATCCGGCCCGTCAGACGATTGAATGACCCGGAGCGCGACTGCGACACGCGCTCCGGGAGGCGACTCAGCCTGCGCGCTGTTCGGCGCCGCTCGTGTCCCTGGCGTAGCGCTTTGCAGAACGCGTGGAAGAGACGACGGGCTCCGTCGGCGCTGCACGACCTGTCACGATGTTTTGCGCGATGATCTTCTCGATCTCGGCATCTGCCTGCGCGCCGTATCCGGCAAACACATCGGTTCGATACGACGTATTCATCGCCGCGCCGAGCTGTGGGCCAGTGTTGTCGCGCGTATCCACATCGACGTCCATCGACAGGCCGATGCGCAGCGGATGCGCTTCGAGTTCCTTCTGATCGAGCTGGATGCGGGCGGGCAAACGCTGGACGATCTTGATCCAGTTGCCCGTCGCGTTCTGCGCCGGCAAGCTCGCGAATGCGCTACCCGTGCCCGCCGAGAAGCCGACGACGCGGCCGTGGTACTTGACCTTGCCGCCATACACATCGGCCGTCAGCGTGACGGGTTGCCCGATGCGCATGTTGCGCAGCTGGCTTTCCTTGTAGTTCGCATCGATCCACACGCCGTCGAGCGGCACGATCGCCATCAACGGCGTCCCGGGCGACACACGCTGGCCGACCTGAACCGAACGCTTCGCCACATAGCCCGTGACTGGCGCGGGCAATACATTGCGCGCGTACGCGAGATACGCGTCGCGCACTTTCGACGCGGCGGCCTGCACGTTCGGGTGCTGGCTGATCGTCGTGCGATCGGTCAACGCACGGTTGGCCTCCGCCTGTCGACGCGCGGCGTCGAGCGCGGCACGCGCGGCCGTCACGGTGTCGCGCGCATGCGCGATGTCTTCCGTCGACACGGCGCCCATGCCGGCAACGGCCTGACGGCGGCGCAGATCGTCCTGGGCGCGGGCCAGATCGGACTGCTTCTGCGCGACGTTCGCGGCATAGAGATCGTTGTTCACGTAAAGACTGCTCACCTGCCGCACGATCTGGCCCAGCATGGCTTCGGCGTTGCCGAGCGCGACTTTCGCATCGGCATTGTCGAGCTTCACGACCGGATCGCCCGCCTTCACGATCTGCGTATCGTCGGCATTCACGGCGACGACGGTACCCGCCACCTGTGGCGTCAACTGCACGAGATTGCCGCTGACGTACGCGTCGTCGGTGGATTCGTGGTAGCGCGCAACCGTCAGGTAGTACACGCCATACGCGACCGACGATGCGACGACCGCCGCGCCGAGCAGCGCCAACAGCATCCCGCGCCGCCGCGGCGCGGGTTCGCTTCCGACATCGTCGCCTCCCGACGGCGACAGCTCATGATTCACGCGGGCGGCATCGACCGGCTTGCGCACCGGCGGGTTGATTTCGCTCATTTCAATTCTCCAGGCAGATTCGATGGATAGACGCTCAGCGCGCGGCGACGGCAGACGTGTCGGATGCGGACACGTCGGTGCGCGCCGTGGCCCCCGAGTCCGCGAACGACGTGTCGACGAAACCGCCGCCCAGTGCAGAGGCCAGCGCAATCTGCCGATCGCGGCGGTTCATGCGCAGATTCGCGACGCTTTGATCGGCGGAAAGCGCATTGACGTCGGCGTTCAACACGGTCAGTTGATTCGCGAGACCGGCCTTGTACTGCGCGAGCGCCAGTTCGGCGGCCTTCAGCGCGGCTTGCTGCGCAGTCTGCGCATCGACAAGCTGCGCGTCCGTCGAACGCACGTCGGCAATTTGCGTGGCGACTTCGCTCAACGCGGTCACGAGCGCAGCGTTATAGGTCGCGACGGCGTGATCGAAGTCGGCATAGCGTCCCTTCAGTTGCGCGCGGAGTTCACCCGCGTCGAAGATTGGCAGGTGGATTGCCGGGCCGACCGACGCCGTACGGCTCGCCGCCGTCAGGAAGCGGCCGAAGCCGAACGCGTCGAGTCCGATCGCGGCGCTCAGGTTGATGTCGGGATAGAACTCGGCCTTCGCTTCCTTCACGTCGTGCGCGATCGCATCGACGTTCCACCGGGCCGCCACGATGTCGGGTCGCCTGCTTACGAGATCCGCGGGCAAGTTGTCGGGCAGGCGAACGTCGTCGCCCATGCCGAGCGCCGGGCGCGCGATCTGCAAACCCCGATCGGGGCCGGCGCCAAGCAGCGCGGCGATCTTATAGCGCGTCGCCAGAATCCGACCGTCGAGCGATTTCATCGAGGCGCGGCTCGTCGCGAGATTCGCACGTGCGGTCTCGCGCTCGACCTGCGTGTCGAGCCCTGTCGCGATACGGCTTGCGGTGATGCGATCGATTTGCTCGCGCCGAGCTATTTCCTGTTCCGCGATGTCATGCAATACGTACAGGCGCGCGAGCTCGTTATAGGTGCGCGCGATCGACGTCGTGAGCGTCAGCCTGACCGTTTCCTCGTCGGCACGACTCGCCTGAAGCCGGGACACCGACGCCTTCAGCGCCTCGCGCTTCTTGCCCCAGAGATCGAGCTCATACGAAGCGCTGAGGATGCCCCGGTTCTCCGTCTGCCATGACCCGCCATACGGCGGCGGAACGAGCGCCGTTCCTGAAAATTGCTGGCGTGTGAGCGCGTAGCTGGCGTCGACGCGCGGCATCGTTCCCGCATGCGCGGATTCGCTATAGGCCTGCGCAGCCGCCACGCGCGCACGCGCCTGGTCGAGCGTCGGGCTGCTTCTCAGTGCCTCGTCGATCAGTGCTTTCAGTTGGCCGTCGCCGAACTGATCGGCCCAATCTGCCGCGGGCCAATGGCCTCGCTCGAACGGAAGGCTCTGCTGCGTCGCGTACTGCTGCGGATCAGTCACCGCTGCATTGCCATGAATGCCTGCGTAATTCACGCACGCCGACAACCCGGTGGCCACGATCACCGGCACACCCGCCCTGAACACGCGTGACATGTGTCGTCCGGCGATTGAAAGAATGTTCATTGGCCGTCTCGTCACGTAGTAGGCAAGGAAGACCGTTTGCAGAAATACCGCCTTGCAGGGTCGTTCCGGTATCGGCGGAAACGCAGCGTGATTCGAGCGCACTTCATCAGGACAGCACGACGTCATGCGTGAGCGCGAAGCAAGCATCTCGTTCGCAAGCGCGAACAATGTTCTGATGCCCATCCACGGATACCTCAAGCCACGACGTACCTGCTCACTGCGCCCGACACCCCGTACGCACCAGGTACAGAAGTGTTCGCAGTTGTTCGTCAGAAGCTTGTATCGGTCTTCGCCAAGGCGCGACCTGGCCCGCTCGACAACGGTCATCCCGGTATAAACGGCATCCGGTTCCGGTTGAACACGGACACCTTTGTTCGCCGCGAAGCGACGCAACGAGATGCATTCCACCGGACACCGTCTGGTGGAGTGATGAAACCCGCCATAGTGAATAACCAGTCCGTTTCCCGCGTAGATTCCGTGGTGTGCATACCCTTCGCGCTCACTGACGAGATGAGCCCCTGCTTCGACACCGGATTCCGTTCGAATCGGCGCCAGCGAAGTCGCCAGCCAATCGATATTCAACGTTTCCATCGCAAGCCTCCGATTCCTTATGCGCATCGCATGTCGCGTCGCCGATGGGCCGCTCGCACGCGCAATTCGAAGAGTGGGGCACGGCCTTCCCGATCGAAGACAAAACCGCTCCCGCCCGAAATACGTGTTTCGGGAACAACCGCCGTTGCATTCGTGCCACTCCATTGGCGACGGCAAATCACGATCAAGAACGCGTGCGTCGGGCGCTATCGAAATCCATGGCTCGTCGGCGCTCCTGATCGGCCGCATTGCCGTGCCGTAATACTAGGAGCCGAACCCATGCGCAGGTAGACCCGTACCGGAACACTGTCCCGTTCCTCATTGACACCAATCCGCCCTGTCTCTGCATTCGGCGAGAGATCGATGCAACCGACTGCTCCGCGTCCTCACCCGATTGGTGCAGAGCGGGCAACACCATGCATCCCTAGTCGATCTGGTACGACGACTCTTCTTTGCCTAGCATGCAGGTGCGCTTGGTCCGTCTTTCGGATACCGGTCATGGGGATCGACTCGCAGGCAAGACCTGCGCCATTGCGCTGATTCGCTTCGAAAAACAACGCACCGCCTCGACACGCTAGGTTCGAGAGCCGCTCGCGTTGGCCATACAAGCAACCGGGAGGCATATGGAGAACGAGAGGTTGCAACCTCCGCCGCTGACACTGCTCGACAAATATCGGGGGCGGGAATTCGCCCCGCTCTACACGACGAAAGTTACGGTCTCCGGAGGCGAATCCGGGCATGGCCGTGCATCGGGCGTCGCGAAATCCGACGACGGTTGTCTCGTCCTCGATCTGCGCTTGCCCGTCGAACTCGGCGGCCCCGGCGGCGGCACCAATCCCGAACAGCTTTTTGCCGCCGGCTACGCCGCATGCTTTCACGGCGCACTGAGCCTGCTGGCCCAACGCGCGCAAATCGACATCCGGGAATCGACCGTGGGTGTCGAAGTATCGTTTGGTCGTGATCCGGTAGATGGCGGATATGCGCTGATTGCCAACGTCACCATCCGCATGCCGGGTGTCGGCCAGCATGTCGCGGAAGGTCTTGTCCGAGATACGGAACGCCTGTGCCCCTATACGAAGATGACACGACAGGGAATCTGCAGTGTCATCACGGTGTCGGCGTGACTGCACGCCAACGATGTGCAGTCGACAGCTACCCCGACGAACCATTGGTGCCGAAGCGACAACATAGTGCACACGTTCCCGGCACTACTGCCCCCAGAGGCACGCGACTACGATGGTTGCCAGGCAGGTCCTGCGGTCAATCGCCAAATGCAGGTTCGGCAGTAGTACTTCCACAGATCAGGAGAACAGATCATGACGCAACGTATCAACTACTTTCAGCAATCGCCGGAACTGACCAAGAAGCTCGTCGAGCTGGACGGATTGTTTCAAAAAACGACGATCGAGGCGCCGGTCCGCGAGCTCGTCGAGATTCGTGCATCGCAGCTCAATGGCTGCGCATTCTGCGTCGACATGCACATCAAGATGGCAAAAATCCACGGCGAGCGCGAATTGCGTCTGCATCACGTCGCGATCTGGCGCGAGTCGACGCTGTTTTCGCCGCGCGAGCGTGCCGCGCTGGAATGGACCGACGTACTGACCCACCTCCCCGCGCATGGCGTTCCGGACGACCTTTACGAGCGTGTCCGTGCGCACTATTCCGAGAAGGAGTTGTCGGATCTCACTTTCCTCGTGGGCGCAATCAACAACTGGAACCGGCTGAATGTCGCGTTCCGCATCGTGCCCGGCTCGTTCGACAAGATGTTCGGGCTCGACAAGGCCGACCTGGAGTGACGACATGAAACGCATCATGCTTGTTCTTGCGCCGCTGGTATCGTCGCTGTTGACGGTCGTTCAGCCGGTCGCCGCCGCGCCGCAAGCGAAGGTCACGCCGCTGACCACACAGTCGTTGCCCGAGTATCCGGGCAAGGAAGTCCAGATGATCGTCGTGGATTATCCGCCCGGCAGCGTCGATCCCGTTCATCGTCACGATGCGCACGCTTTTGTCTACGTGCTCGACGGCAGTATCGTGATGGGCCTGAACGGCGGCAAGGAGGTCACGCTCCGCGCTGGCGACACGTTCCACGAAGGCCCGGAAGACGTGCACACGGTCGGACGAAATGCCAGCAACACAAAGCCGGCAAGGTTCGTCGTGTTCCTGATCAAGAACAAGGGTGCACCGGTCCTTACGCCCGTGCAGTAGAGCAGTCGCTCGCCATGGCCCGGCCATGCCGGGCCATGGATATATCAGTTTCCTGTATTGCTACGCTGCAGCGCGAAAATGAAATCCGCTTCCACCGACGCGCCCTTGGGCAATTGCAGCACGCCGACGGACGAGCGCGTATGGACTCCCGCGTCGCCGAGCACCGCGTACAAAACGTCGGACGCGCCGTCGGCCACCTCGCTTTGCATCGCGAAGCCGGGCGCGCTTCGCACGTACACGGTCATGCGCGGAACAGCCGATATCGCATCGAGCGTGCCGCAATACTTTCCGACCAGCGACAGCGCTCGCAGCGCCGATATTCCGGCCGCGCGGCGACCGTCGTCCAGCGAAACGGTTTCACCCACCACGCCGACGAAGTGCACCACTTCTCCCACCCGGGGAATCTGGCCGGCAATATAGGCCATGCTCCCGTCGACCAGAACGGGCGTGTACTTTCCGCCGATCCTGATCTCCTCGTCCGGATCGAATCCAAATTCGGCCGCCACCTGCCGCAGCTTGTCGTCTCTGTTCATCAGTGAATTCCCCGATTCTTCCGAAAAAAGATAAAGAATAATCGAGTCTCCGGGGCGTGTCCCGAAGGATAGGCTCCGCCTCGAACGACCAAAGAGACGTGGCCAGGCCGCTTTATGCTTCTCTGCAATCATGTACGCGTTCGCCAAATGCGACGCACTTCTCAGGTGTTCGAAGCAGTCTTGCACGCCATATCGCCGGTGAAATTCGTAGTCGGAGAGAATTTCCTCATCATTTCCGATTGAAACCGCTATCATGTGTGAACACACAACCCCAAGAGCGATATATGGCAACTTACAAGGAACTGAAAGCCCAAATGGAAGCTTTGGCCGAGAAAGCCGAAGCAGCGCGCGCCGCGGAATTCCAGTCGATCGTCGACGACATCCGCGCCAAGGTCGCGGAATTCGGCATTACCGAGAGGGACATTTTCGGCGTACGTCGAGGCCGGTCGGCCAAGCAAGCGGCCGCCCCCGTGCAGGCAAAGTATCGCGACCCGAAGACCGGGGCAACCTGGTCCGGCCGCGGCCGTGCGCCCGCATGGATCAAGGATGCGAAGAATCGCAATCGATTCCTGATCCAGGAATAAGGTTCTCGACGCGCACCGGCGCGCGGTTCAGCGCGCTGTCCGGCGATATTGGGCATCGATACCGGCGGTATTCAAAGACCGCTCCGGGTTGATGCCGATTTGTCTCATTCAGCGCGTGGCGCGCCGGCTAATCGTCGGATCGCTTCGCGCGCCAAGACTTTCCTCAGCGTTCGTAATAGATCGCAAGCCAGACGGATTGCTCGTCTTCATGCGTCCACACGACGCGATGGCGGCAATGCGGCTCGATCAGCACGTAATCGCCAGGGCGCATGTCGTGCCGCGTCGAACCCTCTTCGAACTCGAGCACGGCCGCCCCCGACAGCAGCACGACCCATTCGGCGCGCGAGTCGTCATACCAGAACCCGTCGGGACTCGCGTGCCCCATCGACACGATCCGCTCGACATCCAGGCGCTGCCCCGTGACGAGGATGTCGATCCGCTCGTCGCCGCCGCGCTGCCCTTCGACACTGAACAGGTTGCCGGTTTGAAGTTGCATGGTTTGACCTCGTCGTTGACCTTCGTTTGAAGAGAGCAGGTTCAAGGATGCCGGAAATGTTCACTGTAGCCGAACGGTCGCATTGTTTACAAACGCGTCGATGAATGCACGCAAAAAGATGATGAATGACCGTTAAAACACCCGCGGCCATTCGTTGCCAGGGGGGGAGAGTGTCGAGACAGCCTTTTTAGCCAGACGCGTTCGCCAACCGGCAGTTTCGGTAATGCCCGGTCGAAATCCTGTTGGTCTTCTGGGTACCTGTCCCTGGCCTTGAACAGCAGCACCACGAACGGATTCAGACGCGGGATATCATCGGCAGTTGGCATCACCATTTCGGCACGCGATCGCTTGATCGACGAATCCCGCTTGCAGGCCCGCCATTCGCGCGTTCCAGGTTCGATCATCTTCGACCCGCCGACATTCAACTGCACGATCGAATCCGCAACATCAAGTGCAGACGCGAAAGTTCACGGTACCCATTCGGGATCACAAAGCTGAAGTCCCGTTCTGAAACACTTCAGATGAACGCCGCCACTTTGAGACATTCGACAGCAGTGTAAAAGCCGGGAAATTTCCTGGCCTCTTTCAGAATCGGAAATTGATGCCTGCGCCCCCGTAGTAATTGCTCCGCGTCTGCACGATGGGACTGTCGCCGTAGCGGCCAAGGATTCGCGATATCCCGGCCGTTGCAACAACGGACCAATGTTGCGACACTGCGTGCGTCCACGTGAACGACATCGACGCGCTATGAAATCCGCCGGTCAATGAATACGGCCGGAATCCGCTTGACGCCGCCTGCACATCCGTCACGCCATAAAATGTCTGCATATAACGGCCTGTCGCTGCGTGTGCGGTTCCCGTCAAGACGATTTGATTCTTGCCCGCACGCAGCAGCGGCACCGCCAGATCGACGTGTCCGGCGAACCCGCGCGATGTGTGCGTGATCGGCGCATCGACCGTCACCGACAGTTCAACGCCCTCTTTGCCGCGCACGCCTGCCCGCCACTGCGCGATCACCGAACCGGGCACGTTGCCCATGCCCTTCAGGTAATCCGAACCATCCCCGCTAAAACTGTTCGAATCCTTGCGCCCGCCCGCGTAGCCGATCGATGCGGATACGAACATGCCGCGCGGCGATGTATAGCGGTAGCCTGCCCCGCCTGTGGAACTGATGAAAAAGCCATTGGAAAATGCGGCGGAAAACGACGGCCCGATGACGCCTCGATACTGATTGCTGCCTTGATAGCGCGGCGCGACGCCACCGCCAAGCGAAAGCGTATATTCGTTTTCGGCATGTGCGGTGACAGCAAAAGTCAGGGTGGCGAGCGGAATGCAATAGCGGCTGAAAATTTGGGACATTATTTTGATTCTTTGACGAAATAGATGGTCTATAAAGCCATTTCAGAAATCCCATGAGGGGACGGCGGCAATCCGGGGACGCACGAATCCCCACGACAGTGGCCTGGCCTCGTGGATATCACCGAGACAATTGAACTCAGACGTGTACCGTGAACGCGAAGATCAGGATCGCGGATCGAGCCAGTCCCGGACGAGCCGGGCAACCTGCCTCCGGCGCTCGATCATCACCATATGCCCTTCGCCCGGCAGCGCATGATGGGTGACCGACGGCACCCACGCGGACGTTTCGCGCGCCGCGTCGGCAAAGATCGGGTCGGCGGTGCCACCGACGATCAACGTATCTGCGCGGATCTGGCGGGGCCACGGCGAACCGTCGTGTGCGTCGTCACGCAACGCGCGCAGGGTGCGGACTATGGCGTGTCTTGCGTTGACCGACGACGCGACGCTGCGGCGTCGACCAAGCAACGCTGCGCGCAGGAGCATGTTGCGCCAGCCTGCGCGGAAGCATCCGGACATCGTATCGAGCAGGCGTACGAACTCGGAGCGGGTCGCGTGAATGATTTGCTGCTCGACCAGTCGGCAGCCGTCCGGAGCCAGGCGATGCGCACTCGAGACCAGCACGAGTCGCGAGACGAGTTCCGGATGGGCGGCCGCGAGGCGCGCCGCGACGACGCCTCCGAACGAGATGCCGATGAGCGTCGTGCACTGCCAATGCGTGGCGATCCCGCGCGCGATATGCGCGACGATGTCGCTGATCCGGTATTGCGCGCCGGGCTTGTCGGGATATCCGAGCAGTACGAACGGTGTGCCGGGCGGCAGGATGCCGGCAACGCGGCGCAGGTCGCGCCGCAGCCGACGCGGGGTCGCCTTCGAGACGAAGGCTTGTCCGCCATTCAGTACGACGACCGCTGGCGGTCCGTTACCCACCTGCGCGGCCAGGACACCGCCGTCCAGCAGCTTCGCTCGAACGGGGCGAGCACCGATCCTGAACTCGTTCAGTTCGTCCGGTATGGAGTTCATGCGCTTCCTCCGATGAAAAGGCGCCAGCATGAACCCTGACGTCCGCGTGAGGGTCAAGCACCAGACTCATCGTTGCCGTCGTCGGCAATGACGGCTCCCTGACGTTGCAGCCATGCGAGTACGTCGGAATCGATCGGATGGCCGGCTTGCAGAATGGGCTCGTCACGCAGCGCCTGTTGCAGCTTGCGGCGTAGCGCGACGTCGCCGCGCGTCGTTCGTTCGAGCAGCGAGTGCCAGCGGCTCGCGAGCGAGGCGGAATCTCCATTGTCGGCGCCACAGGAGATCGCCCGTCTGATGTCTGCACCGAGCGCGATCCATTCGGCCGACAGCGTCTTGTCGAGGCGCTGGATTTCGTCGTCCGTCAGGTGGCGCCGCCAGGCCGCCAGATGCAGACGGGTCGCCTGTTCGATATAGGCGATCAGCGTGTGATCGAGCCCTGCATGGTCGGGAGCCGGCGCGGCGCCGACATGCAACTGCCGCCAGCGCCGCGTGATACCGATGTCGCCGTCCATCCATTTCATCGCGGCGGCAAGCCAGCGATACGCGAGCTTCTGCGCTTCGCGGGAGTCAGGCGGGACATGCCGATCCATTGCGTCGCGCACGTCCGCAAACAATGTCGACAAGGCCGCTTCCATATCCTTCCAACGCGCAAGGATCGTCGCAATTTCTGACGTGTTGAAGTGTTCCCGATACCGATCGAGCAACGCGAGCGTGTCCGGCCAGTCCGCATCACGCCAGGTCATGCCCGAATCGGAGGCCGCTTGCAGCACCCCGAGCCGCTCGCTTAGCGTATTCAACCTTGTCAGTTCAGCATCGATTGCGCGCCGGCTCTCGGCAATCACTTCCGCCAGGGCGAGCTGCCGGTTGCGCAGCATCTGCGCGATCGCATCCAGTGTCAGGCCCAGGCCACGCAGCGCCTGGATCGTCCTGATCGTCGACACACTGGCTTCGTCGTACAACCGGTAGCCTGACGTAGAGCGGCCGATCGGCTTCAGTAGGCCTGTCTGATCGTAGTAGTGCAACGCGCGGACGGTAATGCCGCAACGTCGGGCAAGCATGCCAACCGTTAATGGCATAGAAGTTCCGTCAACAATATGGAGTCTGGCGGATAGGGAAGGAGGATTTGCTCAATATCCGTGACTGGGGCGTTCCGGGCGAATTTCTGCTCCTGAACAAACAGCAACGGCTGTCAAAGCTGGCGTAGGTTCCAGCGTAGCTTTCTGATTCCAGACTTGTCACACGAGTCGCAAAGGCCTGCGCATCATTGAAGTAACGTTGGCAGGTGCGTCGGTGCGTTGAGTGCTCATGTGACCGGGAAAAGTTGTTTTGGCCGCCCGAGTTTACCAGCGGCCAGGACGTGCGAGCGCGACGTTCGCCTTTCGGCCTGGTGCCCAAGGTCACGACCGGTTGTTTCCGGCCGGAAGCAGCCTGCCATCTCCGAGCATCCTTCCGCCCCCGTCAAGCCATTGCCTTCAGCCACGCAAGCAGATCCGACTGCGCGCATCCGGCTGTCACAGGTTCCGGCGTCAACAAGCAGTAGTGCGAGCCATCTTCCACGAAGCCCATCGGCGCGACCAGCACACCGCTTTCCAGATCGTCGCGAACGAGATGCCAGGGGCCGATGGCAACCCCCAGCCCCGCGACGGCCGCCTGCAGACTGAAATAGAAATGGTCGAACATCTGCCGCCGCCCGCTCCCCGCGGGCCGATTCGCGGCCACCGCCCATTCCTTCCACGCGTCCGGCCTGGTCCGCGTATGCAATTGCGGCGCATCCGGCTTCAACAAGCAACCATCGCGGCCACTGGAAAACCACGCATCGACTTTGTCCGGCCGACAAACCGGCCCCACCCGCTCGGTGAACAGACGCTCCGCGTGAAAACCCGCTGGCCACGCAAAGTCGTTGCGGCGAATGGCCATGTCGATGCCGCTGTCGAACGAAAACGGACCGCCCGCAGCGGCCAGGTGGATATCGACGCCCGCGTATCGGGCCTGGAAGTCCGGCCAGCGGGGGATCAGCCAGCGCATCAACAGCGTAGGCTCGCACGACAGAACCCAACGCCGCGCGCGGGCGGCCTCGGTACGCAATTCGTGCGCGGCATGACGCATCAGGCCCAGGCCGTCATGCACCGCCTGGGCGAGCTTGCGGCCCGCGTCGGTCAGGAATACGCGACGGCTGCGCCGCTGGAACAGCGCCACGCCCAGGTCATCTTCGAGCAGACGCACCGCACGGCTGACCGCGCCGTGGGTCACGCACAGTTCGTCGGCGGCCCGGCTGAAATTCTCGTGACGCGCCGCCGCCTCGAAACAGCGCAACGCCATCAGCGACGGCAGGCTTGCGCGGACTTGCTGTGAGTCAATCTCACCATTCTGGTCAGAAATCATCGCTTTTCCCGATGGAATGCGGTCCCTAAGATTGTGCCATGACGACATCAATCGAAAAGGAAACACGATGACGGAACTGATAGTTGTATTCACCATTACGCTGCTGGCCGTCATCAGCCCCGGGCCGGACTTCGCGATGGTCACGCGCAACAGCCTGATGCTGTCGCGCCGATCGGGCCTGCTCACTGCGCTGGGCATCGGGCTCGGCGTGACGGTCCACGTGAGCTACACGCTGCTGGGCGTGGGCCTGCTGATCCGCCAATCGCTGTGGCTCTTCAATGCCGTCAAGCTCGTCGGCGCGATCTACCTGATCTACCTGGGCGCGAAGATGCTCATGACGAAGGCCAATACCGGGCAACCCCACGCAAATATGGCGCCGCTGTCCGATCCGGCGGCGCTGCGCACCGGTTTCTTGACCAATGTGCTGAATCCTAAAACCACGGTGTTCATCGTCAGCCTGTTCATGCAGGCAGTGCGGCCCGACACGCCGTCGATCGTGCAGATCGGTTACGGCGCCTTCATCGCGCTCGCGCATGCCGGCTGGTTTAGCCTGGTGGCCGTCTGCTTCTCCGCCACGGCCGTCCGCGACCGCTTGCTGTCGCTGCGTCACTGGATCGACCGCACCTTCGGAGGCTTGCTCGTGGGCTTCGGCGTCGCGCTCGCCATCGCGCGTGGCGGTCGCTGATTCGTGTGTCCGGTCCGCGCTTCCAGGCGGCCGTCAGGCATGTTCCGCCGACGCGCCGAATGCGAAGCGCGGCTGCCTTATTCAGAACGCGCGCACAATCTCAGAACGCGCGCGCAATCGCACGGGCTTCGTCGATCGCACGGCTGCGATCGGCCTTTCCGTCCGGACCGAGCAACGTGCGCTCGACCACAATGCCGGTGACGTCTTTCACGCCCACGAACTTCAGCCAGGTTTCCATGTACGGGCGCTGAAGGTCGAACTCGGCGGCCGGCGTAAACGAACCCGGCGACTCGTAGCTGAGCCCGCGCGCGTAGACGACCGCCGCCTTTTTGCCGGCCAGCTTGCCGGCAAAACCCGAACCGTCGAACGTGAACAGCACGTCCTTCTGCGAGATCGCGTCGATCAGGTGCTTGAGTTTGTACGGGATACTGAAATTCCACAGCGGCACACCGAACAGGAACTTGTCCGCTTCGTGAAACGGCGCCGCAAGCTGCTCGATCTGCTGCCACGCCGCGGCCTGTTCCGCCGTCAACGCGGTTCCGCTCAATCCTGCATATTTCGCGGCCAGCGCGGCTGCGTCGAACTCAGGCATCGCCAGATCCCAGATGTCGAGCTTCCGGATCTCGTGATCGGGATGTGCGTGCCGGTACGCATCGAGAAATGCATTGCACACTTCGATGGACGCCGAATATGCCTTGTTGGGTGAACCTTCGATATAGAGCACGCGTGTCATGGAGCCTGTCCTCGCCAAGAGTGACGGCGACGTGCGGGATGCGCGGTCGCCCACTACGATTCGCAGGCTATCGAATCGGCCTATAATTTTGAAACGCTATTAATTGATTAAATTAACCCGATTCAGTGATCAATGAGCCAACCCCTCGACACGGCGCTGCTTCATACGTTTGTGGCGGTCGCCGACCTGCGGAGCTTTACCGGTGCCGGTCGCAGGCTGAATCTCAGCCAATCCGCGGTCAGCGCCCAGGTCGTTCGTCTTGAAGAACAGGTCGGCCGTGCGCTGCTCGTGCGCAATACGCGCAGCGTCACGCTCACCGCGCACGGCGAGACGCTGCTCGGATACGCTCGCGCGATGCTCAATCTGAGCGAGGAAGCCCGGTCCAGTCTGGGGCCCGGCGACGCAGTCGATATCAAGCTGCGCATCGGCGCATCGGAGGATTTCGCGGGAGGCTGGCTACCCGACGCGATGCGCCGCTACAGCGCCGCGCGACGCGGCTTGCGGCTCGATCTGACGGTCGACATCGGCGACAGTTTGTTTCGACGGCACGCCAGCGGCGAATTCGATCTTGTGATCGGCAGCCGATGTTCGCACTCGGGCCAGGGCGCGACGTTGTGGCAGGAACCGCTCATCTGGGCATTTGCGCGCCACGAGCCGCTTCCGGAAGGCGATGTCCCCCTCGCATGCTTTCCCGATCCGTGCCCGTACCGAGGCGCCGCCATCAAGGCGCTCGCGCTGGCCGGCATGCGCTACCGGATCGCATGCGAAAGCCCGAGCGTCACCGGTATCCTGACGTTCGCGCGCGCCGGCATCGCGATCGCACCGGTGCCACGCAGTGCGATCGACGACACGCTTCGCGAACTGGCCGGGCCTGAAGGCTTGCCGGAACTGCCGGACACGGAATTCGTGATGATGCATGACGCCCGGATGCCGGCCGCCGTCGAATTCGCCGCGACGATTTTCGATGAAACCGCGGTTCGTATGGGGGCAGGCAAGCGCAACCGGCCGTAGCAAGCATCCTTCGCACCTGATGCGCAGGTCGGCACCGCGAACAAGGTGCCCTAAACGGCGAGCGGCAAATGGAACAGCGTGGCGCGCTACAGGCCGGTGCGTTCCGCCAGTTCCCCGCTCTTCATGATTCCGGGACTCCCCGGCCGGACCGCAGCCGCCCCCTTGACCCGCTGTGACAGCAAGCTGCCTCCGCACATTGATTCGCAATCCGATTTTTATATTTGCCTTTCGAATAGCCGACGGGAATCACGCTCAAATCACCTCGAAACGCAACCCCGCGTGGCGAACCAGACGCTCGACGAAGCGCTCGTCGAACATCGTCGCGGGCGTCCAGAAACCGCCGCCGCGCCCGGTCCTGACACCGTCCCCGCCGCAATCCAGCGCAAGACTGATCGCGGCCTGGCCCAGCATCTTGCCTGTGGAGCCGTAGCCCGGATCGCGATCGCCGGTGACTTTCACGCGCAAGGTTCGCCCGTCGTCGGCGCGGCCGAAGAAACGCAAGTCGTAGCGGCCGGCCAGTTGTGCCGAGGCGCTCGGACCCTCACCGGGTTTCGGCAACAGGAAGCGCTGCATCAGACTGCGCACCGGCTTGATGACGACGCCCACCATGAACGCGCCAAGGCCCGCCACCATCGTCAGTGCGGCCAGGCGGCCCTTGAGGCCCGTGCCAGTCATGACGGCTTCGTCATAGGTGAACCGGCTGCCGTACGCATTGCCCGCAAGCGCATTGGAGCGATGCACGACGCGCTCGTTGACCGCCGCCATCACGAAAGGCGCAATCCACGCGTCGCAGTCGCGATCGAATTCGGCCGATCGAACCGCATGCTGCCGCACCGTGAAGCCATGCCCTTTCGGGCACAGCGAATACGGATCGAGCAGTTCCCTGCGCAACGCGGGATCGGCCGCGGCTTCCCGAACGACGTTGATCACGCTCGCCACGGTACCGCCCGACGCGCCGCCCTTCAGCGTTCGGACGCGCATCTTCACCTGCCTGGCCGGCACGCCCCATTGCTTCCGTGCCTGTTGCTGCAGGAAGAAAACGCCCATGTCCGACGGAACCGAATCGAACCCGCAGCAATGAACGATGCGCGCGCCCGATTGCCGGGCCGCGGGCTCGTATTTTTCGATCATCCGCTTGATCCACTGCGTCTCGCCGGTAAGGTCGCAGTAGTCGGTGCCGGTTTGCGCGCAGACCCTGACCAGCGGCTCCCCGTAAAGCGCGTAGGGCCCGACGGTCGATACGACCACCCGTGTTTGCGCACAAAGCGCCCGCAATTGCGCTTCGTCGGCCGCGTCGGCGACGATGATCGGCACGGACTGCCCCGCCGCGCCGAGCGCATCCCTGACCTGCCTGAGCTTCGTTTCGGAACGGCCGGCTATGGCCCAGCGCAGCGTCTCGCCGGCGCCCGACAGGTATTCGGACAGGTAGCGGGTCAGGATCTGCCCGACGAAACTGGTTGCGCCAAATACGACGAGATCGTGCGTCGGCTGGGTCATGGACGGCTCCTTCGGCGCGGACGTGTCGCGAGCATCCGTGCCGTTAGCGTTGCTTTCCGGGTTCATCGAAGGCCTTCAAAGGCGTCGGCAGGTTCAGGACCAGTTGCGCGTCTTTTACCACATCGAGATGCATGACGGTCGATACGCCGAGCCCGTCGAGCAGCTGGCTCAGCGGCCGCCGTGCCGCACCAGCTCGACATCGCGCGGCAACAGGCACCGGGCGAACGATAGCGTATTGGATTGCACCGACGTCGGGTGTCATCCGCCGTCGATGCGATTGATCATCGTCGTCGTGCTCATCCGCGACTGGGATGCGACGTAGGTCAGCGCAGGCAGCGGCACGCTCAGGCTCAGATCCGGCCGGCCTCCCGGGCCGGCGAGAGAACTGGGCCTCGACGGCATGGCCATTTCCGCACGGCTGAAGATAATGGCCAGCCTGCCGCCCGGCTCGCGCGAGCAGGCCGATCGCGTCGCCAGCCGGCTGCACATCGATACCGTCGACAGGGACCGGGCGCATGAAACGCCGGAGTTTCTGCGCGAAGTCGCCGATGCGGTGTGGGGGTTCGTACCGTATCGAAGTGAAGTATCGAAGCTGGCGAGGTGCGTCCCGTCGCGAACTCGAACCGCTCGGCCTGGTGCTCAAGGGCGGTGCCGTTTCGAGCGCCCTGCGCGATTCGATCTGGCCGGGCACTGGCGTGACGCAACGAGCCGGTACGTTGAAGGCGCTCTATCGATCGGGCGGCGATTGAAGCGTCGCCTTTGGCGTCGATGCACCGTGTATGCCGTATCGAACCGTGTTCGCCGTCCAATAACGGTATCTGAGGCCACCGTCGGCACAATCAAATCTCGTCGGCAAACTCATCAAGAAAGCGGCGCAAGCGATCGTGGCGGATTTTCGCCAAACGGGCGCCGGTCGCAGTCTGAAAACCCGACGCCAGCTTCAGAAGTTTCGTGCGAAAGTGATCGATCGCGAATCGCGTGTCGTCGAGCTCGCGTGCCGATGCGTGCGGATCGGCGGGGTCATACAGCGCACTGCCCATCCGGCCGGCGACATAGAAACAACGTGCGACACCCAGCATGCCGATCGCATCGAGCCGGTCGGCATCCTGCAGCGTCTTTGCTTCGAGCGTCAACGGCGCAACACCGGCCGAAAAACTATGCGCTTCGACCGCATGCGCGACCGCGTCGATCTTCGCGTCCGGCCAATCCAGCGATTTCAGCACCTGCGTGGCCTTTGCCGCCGACAGCCGCGATGCCTGCGGCCGAAGCGGAGCGTTTTTCTCTACCCCGACGCAATCGTGCAGCAGCGTTGCCGCAAACAGCACTTCGGCGTCTCCGCCCTCCTCGGCATGGATCGCCGCCGCGTTCTTCCACACGCGCTGCAGATGCGAAGTGTCATGGGAGCCGTCGCCGTTGGCGTCGTTCCAGTGAGTCAGCAGGGTCTCGGCCAAATCCTGAAAGGGGGCAAACGCAGATGTCGTCACGGGTGCGGATGATGAAAGACTGAATGCCGATTATCGCCGCAAGCGCGACGCGGCACACGATCCGCGGTCCATGCGAGTGCAGAAAGCAAACCGTTCCCTCCGGCGGAGCCCGATTGGCTTATAGTGCAGGGTGCCCATTCGACGAGGAGATTTACAATGAAACTGCAGGCCAACGGTCCGTTTGAAGTGAAGCTGAATCCGGAATCGCTGAGTAGCGTCGCGGAAAACACCGGACTCGGCCGCATGGCGCTCGACAAGCAATTTCACGGCGACCTGGAAGCCGTCAGCCACGGCGAGATGCTCGCGTTTCGAAGCAGCGTTCAAGGCTCCGCGGGCTACGTTGCAATGGAAACCGTGCAAGGCACGCTGGGTGGCCGCCAAGGCAGCTTCGTCCTGCAGCACAGCTCCACCATGGCACGTGGGCAGCCGAAGCAATCGATCACCGTCGTGCCCGATTCCGGGGCGGGAGAATTGCTGGGGCTCTCAGGCTCGATGATCATCAACATCGATAACGGCCAGCATTCGTACACCTTCGACTACGAGTTGCCTGAATCGCCGCAGTAAATCGACATGCAAAGGTACCGCTAGACGACGCGCTCCAGCCTCTCGCGCGCCGTACGGAAAGCGGCGGCTTCATTCGTCGGCATGTCACGAAAGCATTCGGCATCGACGATCCGGCTGCGGTCGCGGACATCAGTACGTCACGCGACCGCCTCGTCGCGCAGACGGAACTGCGCGACCGCCGCGCTCAGCCGTGAACCCTGCTCGTCGAGCGACAGCGCCGCGGCCGCCGCTTCCTCGACCAGCGCGGCATTACGCTGCATCGTCTGCTCCATCTGGATGACCGCGACGTTCACCTGCTCGATTCCGGACGACTGTTCCTCGAATGCATTGCTCGTTTCGCTCATGATCGCGTTCACGCGTTCGACCGCGGCGACGAGTTCGGCCATCGCCGAGCCGGCCAGCGTGACGAGGCCGCTGCCGTCTTCGACGCGTCGCGCGGAATTGCCGATCAGATCCTTGATTTCCTTCGCCGCCGACGCGCAACGCTGCGCGAGCCCGCGAACTTCCGTCGCGACAACCGCGAAACCACGCCCCTGCTCGCCGGCACGCGCGGCTTCGACGGCAGCGTTCAACGCGAGGATGTTCGTCTGGAACGCAATGCTCTCGATCACGCCGACGATGCCGGAAATCCGCGAGGAACTGTGCGAAATCTCGGACATCGTCTCGACGACGCGCCGCATCGCATCGCCGCCGCGCGACGCGATGCCGGCCGCGCCCTCGACGTAAGTGCGTGCATCGCGTGCATTGTCCGCATTCTGGCGCACGGCCGCGGTCAGTTGCTCGACGCTCGCCGCCGCCTGCTGCAGCGATACGGCCTGTTGCTCGGTACGCGCGGACAGGTCGACGTTGCCGCTTGCGATCGTGCGAACGTCGCCGACGATCGTCTCCGTGCTCGCACGCACCTGGTTCACGGTGTCGACGAGGCCGTCCTGCATCCGCTTCAACGCATTCAGCAGATAGGCCATTTCGTTTGCGCCGGGAATGACGACCGTTCCGGTCAAGTCGCCTTTCGAGATTTTTTCGAATTGGTCGACCGCGAGATTGATCGGCTCGATGATCGCCTTCGCGAGCACGCGCTGCGCAAAGAAGCCGACGACGAGCGCAAGCACTGCGACCGCCGCCATCCCCCACACGATCTGGTGAAAATGGACGCCGGCCGCGTCGTAGCGGGCCTTTTCGCGTGCGACCTGGAACGATTCGAGCGCGTCGATCGCATCCTGGTACGCAGTGAACAGTGCCGGTGGCGCCGTACGCTGCGTATCGAGGAAGTTGAACGCATCGTCGCCGTCGAGCTGCGACAGTGCCTTCAGAAACACGCGCTCGAGCAGCGCGCGGCGGCGGTTCTGCAGCGTGTCGAACAGCGCCTGCTCGTCGGCGTCGCGCACGTGCAGGCGCGTGTACGCGTCCAGTTCGTCATTGCTCTGCTTGAGGAGCGTGTGCAGTTGCGCGATTTCCGCTTTGCCCGACTGGCCCGCGCTGATGATCTGCGCGACGTCGCTCATGCGTTCGCGCAGCACGAGCATTCGCTCGGAGCTGGTCTTCAGGTGCAGCAGCGACGCGGTGTCGTCGCGATACATCGCTTCTAGCGAGCCGTTACTCACGTAGAGGCCGGCGATGCATGCGCCGACCACCAGCACGAGCAGCACGGTATAGCCGGCGATGGTCGCGACGAGTCCGCCACGGATGGTGAATTGTTTTCGCATGACGTTCCCTTGCGCCGACCACGCGCGGCCAGCGGCGGATGTGGATTCCGGATCACGAAAGACGAGCGCTGCGTCGCAATACGCGGCGCGTGGGCTACGAACGGGTTAACGGCGGGGTCGGCGGGAAGGTTTTATCTGCACGCGACGCGAATCTTGATGATTACGACAAATGGGGCGCGGAAAATGCGTGCACCCGGTGCGTTCGCTGTCGAGCGAAGCGGGGCTGGCCAGGCGCAGCGGGCGGAATTCGGGCAACTGCAGACGGAAAGCGGAACCCTCGGGCGCGCGCTGCACCGCAACCATCGGCTATCCGTCGCTGGCCAGCCTTGAACGGATCTCGGCAACCGTGAGGTCTTGCTGGTGCGTCGCAATCTGCCATGTGTTTCCCCACGGATCCTTCACCATCGCGCGCCTGTCGCCGTAGGGCATGTCGGCTGGAACTTCGAGCGAGATCGCATTCGCTGCAATCGCTCGCCGATAGGTCGAATCGGCATCCTCGACATAGACGTACAGAAACGCCACCATCGGATCGCGCAGACCGTCTCCGCCGCTAACCATCACGACGGAATCGCCGATCCGGATTTCGGCAGGCAGCCCGGCGCGGAATTCGCCCTGTGCGCGAAACACCGTCCGGACGAATTCGATCAGGTTTTCCGGATCCCGGACGACGATTCGAGGCGTGATGGTATGCCATCCATCGGGCTGAAATTTGGTCATGTCGCGCCGCCTCCGACGAGATTTGCTGGGGTATTGTCCTCCGGACGCCGAAGGTCTGCAAAGGGGGAGGCAACGGCCGATTGCGTTTGTCGGCAACCGGCGTAGTTCAGTCGCCTGTCAGTTCTACTGATCTTGCGAAATAAAGATTCCTGTTCGTTCCGTCTCGACTTTTCCTGATTCCCGTTACCGAGACAGATTCGATCACGGATGGCCCGGCAAGCCTCTGGCCTCGTTTCGGGCAGTTGGTGGCGATGCGTGTGCACGCGCGGCTGGTTGTGCGGCCACTGGCGCTTTTTCCGTTGATGCAATTGGTCCCGGCGGCGGCAGTGCCGCTCATCGGTGTCTCGTAGTGCGGCTTGTCGGCGCGGCGTGCGGCACTGCTACGTTTTTCGGTGGCGATCGACGTCGATCATCTCGACCGTTGATGTGAGAGGTGCAATCAGCTCGGTAACCGCTAGAATTGCGGTTTTAGCCCGGAATACGCCCATGTCTTTTGCCTCGCTTGGCCTGATCGATCCCTTGCTGCGTAATGTGCAGGAACTCAATTACCAGACACCTACGCCGGTGCAGGCCAAGGCGATTCCTGCTGTGCTCGGTGGCAAGGACGTGATGGCTGCGGCACAGACCGGCACCGGCAAAACGGCGGGTTTTGCGCTTCCGCTGTTGCAACGGCTGGTGCAACACGGGCCCGTGGTGTCCAGCAACCGCGCGCGTGTTCTGGTGCTGGTGCCCACGCGCGAACTGGCCGAACAAGTGCTGCAAAGCTTTATCGATTACGGCAAAGGCCTCGATTTACGATTTCTGGCCGCCTACGGCGGTGTGAGTATCAACCCGCAGATGATGAAGTTGCGCAAAGGCGTGGATGTGCTCGTTGCCACGCCGGGCCGTTTGCTGGATCTCAATCGCCAGAACGCAGTGCAGTTCGATCAAGTACAGACGCTGGTGCTGGATGAAGCCGACCGCATGCTGGATCTGGGCTTTGCGCGCGAACTCGACGCCGTCTTTGCCGCGTTGCCCGCTCGGCGCCAGACCCTGCTGTTCTCTGCCACGTTTACCGACGATATCCGTGCGATGGCGGCGGGCATTCTGCGCAGCCCGGTCAATATCAGCGTCAGCCCGCCCAATGCCACGGCCAGCAAGATCAAGCAGTGGGTGGTGCCGGTGGATAAAAGGAACAAACCCGACCTCTTCATGCATCTTGTGGCCGAGAACAACTGGGAGCACGCGCTGGTGTTCGTCAAAACCCGCAAAGGCGTGGATTACCTGGCGGCCATGCTCGATGAAGCGGGCTATGCGATCGACACCATCCACGGCGACAAACCGCAACCCGCGCGCCTGCGTGCGCTTGAGCGCTTCAAGACGGGCGAAGTCGATATGCTGGTCGCCACCGATGTGGCTGCGCGCGGGCTGGATATCGACGACCTGCCGCTGGTGATCAACGTTGATCTGCCGATCGTGGCGCAAGACTATGTGCACCGTATCGGCCGTACCGGCCGCGCGGGCGCCAGCGGCGTGGCGGTGTCCCTGGTGTGTGCCGATGAAGCGCCGCAACTGGCCGCGATCGAAGCGCTGATCCGGCAAACGCTGCCCCGTGAAGAAGAGCCGGGTTTCGAAGCCGAACACCGCGTGCCGGAAACCAGCGCAACGGGCCAGATCATCAAGAAACCCAAAAAGCCCAAGAAGCCCAAGGTGCCGCAAGCTGCGTCGGGCGCCGTGCCGGTGCCCGGCAAAAAACCGCGCCCGCAACATGGCGAAAACAAACGCAAGCCTGCGGCGCAGCGCGCCGTAGCGGTGGGTAAAGGCACAAGTTCGTCCAGCGGCAACCCATTCAGCGCGCAGAAGCCACGCAGCAAACCCGCCAGCAAACCAGCTGCGGGTTCACGCAAGCCGGCAGGCAAACCCGTTGGCGGCCGCGGCAAACGTCAACCCTGATCCGTGGGAATGAGTTACGCCAGCCCGGAGCGGGCTGGCGGTTTGCGGCTCCCCTGGCAGGCAGCGGCGCGGCTTCGGCACGCATGGGTCGACGATTAACGGCGAACTGAATCCAGGATTCGCAACAACTTCGCGGCCGAACGGACGTTGAAATCGGTCGTAGCGAGCGCCCGATCGGGGTCGTCTCTGGCGAATGTGTCCGCTTCTCACACGAAAGCCGTCATTTGATCGGCATCGCGAACTACCGCTTCGGATCGTCCGGAACCGCCGACCGGCTTGGGCTCTGCCTAACCTGCGCGCCATGCCTGGCATGGCGCGCAGCCACGCAGGGCCACATCGCTTCACCCGCAATTCACCCGCAAAAACGGACCGCCCGGCAAAACAGTTACAAGATAATTATTGACGCTGGCACTACCCGGCGGTTAGTGTGTGCATCGAAGTTCAAGAAGTTCGATTGCTGTTCATCAATTGCTCGCTCCTCGGCGGTATTCGTTGTCCTCTCCCTCCTTGACGCTTCACGCGCTCTTCAACAGAGCAAATCTCCGTATTTTTTTCTCAAGGATTCTTCATGGATACCGGTATCGTCAAGTGGTTCAACGACAGCAAAGGCTTTGGCTTCATCACTCCGGACAAGGGCGGCGACGACCTGTTCGCTCACTTCTCCGAAATTCGGACCGACGGCTTCAAGACGCTGGCTGAAAATCAGAAGGTGAGCTTCGAAACGAAGCAAGGCCCGAAGGGTCTGCAAGCGGCTAACATCCAGCCGCTGTAAGGTTTGAAGAACCCGGCCTCCCGAAACGGACGCCGGGTTGCAGCGACACCCTCGCGGAGCTTCGTCTCCCAAAGTTGGCGCGATCGCTCTTAGCTGCATCTGTCATTCAGCAGCTTGCCAAGCGCCACACGCCTCGTTGCACTTCATTCTCCCCTCTGGCTGCAAGGCCCTTTTTTCGCTTTCCGACTGCTTCAGATTCAGCTCGCAATGGCTTTGAATCGGCGCACCCGCGCACGTTTCGCACGGCACGCGCGCATTCGCACATCATTAAAATTAAAATGCAGAACAAACGAATTCAACAATACAACGGCTATGCCGTCCAACCCTCGGCGCATCGTTTGCCCGACGGTAGTTTTTCATCCAACCTGCTGCTCGAACGCACCGATAGCTCGCGCGCCGAAGGCCGCTACCAGTTCTATTCGCTCGATTACTTCACGAGCGAAGCGCAGGCGCTGCAGCACTCGACACGCTGGGCACGCAACTGGGTCGACACGCGCGGTTAAAAAGCAGCCGCCCAGCGCAGGAAACCCAACGCATCCGAGGCACCAGGGCGCGCTCGACAAAGCGCGCCCAAACATCACTCGAGCGGACCGGAAGTCGACCTAAATAACGCGATCCAGCGCGTCGGCGAACCTTGCAACCGCACCTTCGACGTCATGCAGTTTTTCCAGGCCGAACAATCCGATGCGGAAGGTCTTGAAATCTTCAGGCTCGTCGCATTGCAGCGGAACGCCGGCCGCGATCTGCAAGCCGACATCGGCAAATTTCTGGCCGGATCGAATGCCGTCATCGTCCGTGTAGCAGACCACGACGCCCGGCGCCTGAAAACCTTCAGCCGCCACGCTCCTGAAACCCTTGTCGGCCAGCAGCGCACGAATGCGCTTGCCGAGCTCGAGCTGTTCCGCTCTCACCTCGTCGAAACCGTATGCGTCGGTTTCCTTGATCACGTCGCGCAGCGTCGCGAGACTGTCCGTGGGCATCGTCGCGTGGTACGCGAACCCGCCGTTCTCGTACGCTTCCATGATCTGCAGCCATTTGCGAAGATCGCACGCGAAGCTGGTGCTGGTCGTCGCATCGATTCTTTCGCGGGCGAGCGGGCTGAGCATGACCAGTGCGCAGCAGGGTGGCGCGCTCCAGCCCTTTTGCGGCGCGCTGATCAGGACATCGACACCGCTGGCCTGCATGTCGACCCAGACCGTACCGGACGCGATGCAATCGAGTACGAACATGCCGCCGACGGCATGCACGGCGTCGGATACCGCGCGCAAATACGCATCGGGCAACATCATCCCGGATGCGGTTTCGACATGCGGCGCAAAGACCAGATCCGGCTTGTGTTCCCTGATCGCGGCGACCACTTCGTCGATCGGGGCAGGTGCATACGCGGCCTGCCTTCCCTGTTCGACCGGGCGTGCCTTCAGCACCGTCGTTTCGGACGGAATGCTGCCCATGTCGAAGATCTGCGACCAGCGGAAACTGAACCAGCCGTTGCGGATGACCATACACTTCTTGTTCGTCGCGAACTGCCGGGCGACGGCTTCCATGCCGAACGTCCCGCTGCCCGGGACGACGACGACCGACTTCGCGTTGTAGACCCTTTTCAGCGAAGCGGAAATGTCGTGCATGACGCCCTGGAAAAGCTGCGACATATGATTGATCGATCGGTCGGTGTAGACCACGGAATATTCGAGGAGCCCGTCGCGGTCGACATCGGGAAGTAAGCCTGGCATGGTCGTCTCCGGTACAAGATGAACAATGGCGTCGGGGCGAGCCGTATCCGCGACGGGGTACCGCTGCACCGATGCAGATTCGTTTTTTTCTCGATGAAAGCCGATTCTAACGAAGGCCGCCCGCAACTTGGCGCATATTTTGTCTGCTCTCTCGCGCACGCCTGAAGTTGCTCGGCCGCCGGCCGGAGCGAAGCACCGGCGGCAAACCGGTCGCGCGGTAACGACGCGAGACTACGTGCTGACGGCCCCTGTTTCGTCGTAAGCCACGATACTCAACCCTTCCGTCGCATCCGGTGCGACGAAGTACCGCGTGATCTGCTCGAACTCGGCTTCCGACGCCTGGAACGGATGCTCCCCTCGCGCATTGCGCACGCGCAGACGCGCGCTGCAAACCGCATCGCCGACATCGAGGTAATGAAGCCGATGGCCGCAGCCGGCGGCCTGCGAAACGGCGTGACCCCACGCGCGCGCAGCGACGGTATTGAGCGGAAGATCGAGAACCACCGAGACGCCGGCCTGCAACACGGCGCGGACGTGATCGGCGATCACGTCCTTGATGCGCGTTGCACATCGGACATAGTCGTCGATCGACAGAATCTCGCCCGGATAGAGGCGAGCAAGCCAATCGTCTTCGCTGATCAGGATGGTCCGCTCGGCGCTTGCGAGCGTCGCGGTCAGCGTCGATTTTCCGGACGCGATCTTGCCGCATACCATGTGCAGCATGACCGCATCGTTCGATGCTGCCGCGCGATGCGTCGTTTCAGTCTGCATTTCCAGGCTCTCCGTCGATTGCCCGGAAAGCAAAAACCCGCCTTCCGGACGGGTTGTGACGACATGCATTCAGTCGATGGCTACCCCGCCGGCAAAAGTGCGGCGCGAATAATCGAAAGGGTATGCGATCGGTTCATGCGAGCAAGCATAACCAACTGCCCGATCGTGAGCAAGCGGGTTCGAGGCCAGGGCCGCACGACAACGTGACCACACCATTCTTCCAGCGCGCCCACGTCACGCCGCTTCGTCGCTCTCCTTCGGAAACACCCCTTTGCTCATCGCATCCAGTTGCCGGACGATCTCCGAACGCAACTCCGCCGATACCTCGACGCTGTCGAGCAATTCCGAAATCCACAGCCCGTCGGCCGCGAGCCGGCAGATCATCAGCGTCGCCGCCCGCTCCAGCGGCACGGGATCGGGCCGCGTCCATTCCCGCATCGGCACCGACCATCGCGCACGCGTGTCCTGCTCGGTAATCATCGACGCGACCAGCACGCGCAGCACATCGGTACTCGCCGCCGGATTGGCCGCGTCGAGCACCGCATGCAGATAAGCCCGCGCCGCCGCGCCGTCTCCGCCGGAATCCGCGGCCGTCCGCGCGGCCATTTGCGCGGCGAACCGCTCGGCCGCCTGCCCGAACAGCGCATCCAGCAGCCCCTGCTTGTTCGCGAAGTGATATTGCAGCGCGCCTTTCGTCACGCCGGCACGCTCGGCCACCGCATCGAGCGTCAACGCGGCCACGCCGTGATGCATCGCAATCTCGGATGCCGCCGCGAGCAATTGCGCGCGCACCTGATCCGGCGCTTTTTTCCGCCGCACGCCGACAGCGGCGGCAGCCGCCGGCGCCGATGATCCTTCGGATGCCCGTGCAGCGGGCGTTCCAGCCGGTTCGACAGGCGCGGACACGTCGTGCGGCGCGGGTTCAAGACGTTTTTTCATGGTGCGGATGTTAGCACCCGAGAGTCTCGATATAAACATTCCACCTGGATGGTATGATCCGCCGCATGAACAAACCCGCCCCATCCCCCTGGTCCGCGCTCGACATCGCCATCGCCCGTGGACGCGACGCGCTCGTGCGTCTTCAGCAGCCCGACGGCAGCTGGTGTTTCGAACTCGAATCCGACGCGACGATCACCGCGGAATACATCCTGATGATGCATTTCATGGACAGGATCGACGACGTCCGCCAGGAGAAGATGGCGCGCTACCTGCGCGCGAACCAGCGGCTCGACACGCATGGCGGATGGGATCTGTACGTCGACGGCGCACCGGACGTGTCGTGCAGCGTGAAGGCGTACTTCGCGCTGAAAGCGGCCGGCGACAGCGAACACGCGCCGCACATGGTCCGCGCGCGCGACGCGATCCTGAAGCTCGGCGGCGCGGCGCGCTCGAACGTGTTCACGCGCATCCTGCTCGCGACGTTCGGCCAGGTGCCGTGGCGCGCGGCGCCGTTCATGCCGATCGAATTCGTGCTGTTCCCGAAGTGGGTGCCGATCTCGATGTACAAGGTCGCGTACTGGGCGCGCACGACGATGGTGCCGCTGCTCGTGCTGTGCTCGCTGAAGGCGCGCGCCCGCAATCCGCGCAACGTCTCGATCCGCGAGCTGTTCGTCACGCCGCCGGACCAGGAACGTCACTACTTCCCGCCCGCGCGCGGCATGCGCAAGCTGTTCCTCGCGCTCGACCGCACGGTCCGCCATCTCGAGCCGCTGATGCCGATGCGCCTGCGCCGGCGCGCGATCCGCCATGCGGAGGCGTGGTGCGCGGAACGCATGAACGGCGAGGACGGGCTCGGTGGCATCTTCCCGCCGATCGTGTACAGCTACCAGATGATGGAAGTACTCGGCTACCCGGACGATCATCCGCTGCGGCGCGATTGCGAAAACGCGCTGGAAAAGCTGCTGGTCACGCGGCCCGACGGCAGCGTGTATTGCCAGCCGTGCCTGTCGCCGGTATGGGACACCGCATGGAGCACGATGGCGCTCGAGCAGGCGCGCGGCGTGGCAGTGCCGCAAGCCGGCGAGCCGGCCGGCGCGCTGCGCGAACTCGACGAACGTATCGCGCGCGCGTACGACTGGCTGGCCGGGCGCCAGGCGAACGACCTGCGCGGCGACTGGATCGAGAACGCGCCGGCCGATACGGAGCCGGGCGGATGGGCATTCCAGTACGCGAACCCGTACTACCCGGACATCGACGACAGCGCACTCGTCACCGCGATGCTCGATCGCCGCGGCCGCACGCATCGCAATGCGGACGGCACGAACCCGTATGCGCCGCGCGTCGCGCGCGCGCTCGACTGGATGCGCGGGCTGCAATCTCGCAACGGCGGCTTCGCGGCCTTCGACGCCGACTGCGACCGCATGTACCTGAACGCGATCCCGTTCGCCGATCACGGCGCGCTGCTCGATCCGCCGACCGAAGACGTGTCGGGCCGCGTGCTGCTGTGCTTCGGCGTGACGCAGCGCATGGACGACCGCGCATCGCTCGCGCGCTGCATCGACTACGTGAAGCGCACGCAGCAACGCGACGGCAGCTGGTGGGGCCGCTGGGGCACGAACTACCTGTACGGCACGTGGAGCGTGCTGGCCGGCCTCGCGCTTGCCGGCGAGGACAAGTCGCAGCCGTACATTGCCCGCGCGCTCGACTGGCTGCGCGCGCGGCAGCATGCGGACGGCGGCTGGGGCGAGACGAACGACAGCTATATCGACCCGAAGCTCGCCGGCACCAATGCCGGCGAAAGCACGTCGAACTGCACCGCGTGGGCGCTGCTCGCGCAGATGGCGTTCGGCGACTGCGAATCCGATTCGGTGAAGCGCGGCATCGCGTATCTGCAGTCGGTGCAGCAGGACGACGGTTTCTGGTGGCACCGCTCGCACAATGCGCCGGGCTTTCCGCGCATCTTCTACCTGAAGTATCACGGCTATACCGCATACTTCCCGCTGTGGGCGCTTGCGCGTTATCGGCGGCTTGCGGGCGCTGCGTCATCGCCGGGCTCGGCCGTGCGCGGTTCGGCAGCAGTGGAAACAACCGACACGGCGATCGCCTGAGCGACGCCGCGCGGGGGCGCCCCACTCCACCCAACTCGACGAAGCATGCCAATCATGATCGACGTTTCATTCATTACCGACGAGCTCGCCCCGAGCGGCGAGCCGACGCAGTACCGCGTGTCGCCCGAGAAGCTGATTTCGGGCGATCCGCTACAAACGCTCACGCCCGGCTTCGCGAGCCCGTGCGGCCGTTTCTCGACCGGCATCTGGGAAAGCACGCCGGGTTGCTGGCACGTCGCGTACACCGAAGCGGAATACTGCGAGATCCTGGAAGGCACGTCGGTGATCACCGACCTGGAGGGAAACAGGAAGACCCTTCGTGCCGGCCATCGTTTCGTGATTCCGCCGGGTTTTCGCGGCACGTGGGAAGTCGTCGAACGCACGCGCAAGATCTTCGTCGCGTACGACGAGCAACCGCCCGAGTAAGCGGCGGCGCTCGTCTGCCGCCGGAAACGTTACCGCCCGCCGTCGAGCGACCCGAGAATCCGGTACGCGACCTTCACGCGGTCCTCGATCGGCACGCTGCGGTTCGCGAGCATCACGATCGCGAACCGCTTCGCGGGGACGAACGCGACATATGTGCTGAAGCCGTTGGTCGAGCCCGTCTTGTTGATCCATGTGTCCGGGCTCGGCGCCAGCGGCGGCTTGATCGCGCTGGCCGGCGTCGCATCGAACAGCATCTTCGGCGCGTTGCCTTCGAGCAGCGTCGGCAGCGCGACCGGATACGAATACTGCTCCCAGATCAGGTCCTGCGTCATCGGCCCTGCGCGGAAATAGCCGGTGTGCGTGCGCTCGATCGCGCGCTGCAGCCGCGGCGCCGTTTCGACCAGCCCCATGTTCGCCTGCACGAAGCGCAGCAGGTCGGCCGCCGTGGTCCGCACGCCGTATGCTTCCTGCCACAGCATGTCGCCCGTCATCCGGATCGGCTTGCCGTCCTTCGTATAGCCCTGCGCATAGTCGGCCTTGCGCGCGTCGGGCACGTTGATATACGTGTGCGTCATCCCGAGCGCAGGAAACAGCCGCTGCTCCATCAGCGTCGCGAAATCGCGGCTCATCGCCTTCGCGGTGAGCTACCCGAGCATTCCGATCGCGACGTTCGAATACGTGCGGCGCGTGCCCGGCGCATACGCAGGCTGCCAAGCGCCGAGATAGCGGATCAGGTCCGCATCGTCGCGGATGCTGTCGGGCACCTGCAGCGGCATGCCGCCGGGCGTATGCGTGCCGAGCTGGAGCAGCGTCACGCTGCCGAACGGCTTGCCCTGCATTGCGGGCAGGTACTTGGCCGCAGGGTCCGACAGCGACAGTTCGCCGCCCTCCTGCGCGTCGGACGCGAGCGTCGCGGTCAGCGTCTTGCTGACGGAGCCGATCTCGAACAGCGTGTCGCCGGTGACGGGCTTGCCGGTTTGCGTCGACATCACGCCGTAGTCGAACACGTAGGGCTTGCCGTCGGCGACGATGCCGATCGCCATGCCGGGAATGGCGTACTGCTTCATCAGCGGCGCGACGTGGCGGGTCACGGTGTCGTGGATGTCGTTCCGCGTGAATGCGGCCGCGCGGCCGGCCGTGGCGGTGGCGCACGCGGCGACGAACAGGGTCGCGGCGAAGCGTGTCGCGTTGAAGCGCATGGTTGCGGTTCCTTCGATATCGGATGGTTGCATGGACAACAGATTCGGCCGCGCCGCGCGAAAATCACGGCGGCCGGCCTGTCGAAGCAGGACTATCCATTACCGGCCAGCCGCGAACAATCGACGATATGTTGCGCGAGCCTAAAGAAAAACTTATGAGATACGCGAAGCGCCGGATTACAACGCGGCAGTCGCGAGCCGTTCGCCGGCTTGCCGTAAAAACCTGTCGGTTTTAACAGCATTCAATCCGGCGGCCGAATGGCGCTGCATCGAAAATCGATGAAAAAGAGATAAGTCTTGTCAGATCGGCAAACGCCGGCACGCCGCGCGATTGATTAGCCTGCGCGGATCGCAGTAAACTCGCGGCAGCAAAAAATAAAATCCATCCTGAGAGAAACCATGAATCGCCCTTCCTCGATCGCCCGCTCCCGCGTCGTTGGCCGCTGCGCGGTCGCGTGATTTTCACGCGTCGACCGACCTGCATCGGGCACCCGCGATACCGCCGCGTATCGCGCCCGCATGCCCCCAGCACGCAAGCCAAAAACCTCCAGGGTCCCGCCCGCGGACGCCCTGCCTGACCGGAGAGTGACCCTGTGACCGAAACCGTGGCCGCGACCGCCTATCGGCCGCGCGATGTCGTCAACGCGCCCGACATCAAGGCGGCCATCGCCCGCCGCAGCGCCGAGCGTGGCGATCCGGCCGACATCCGCGCGTGGCTCGGCAACCATTTCTTCCGCTGGGTCGTCGGCGCGTTCGGGCAGGCGCAGCCGCTCGATTCGCTCGCCGATTACCGCGCGCTCGCCGGCGCCGGCCGGCCGGCGCCCGACTGGCTCGTGCGCCGGTTCCGCACGCAACCGGCATCCGGCGGCGCCATCGGCGCGGCGGCCGAGCCGAAGCCGCTCTACTTCATCGATCCCGAGCACATGCTGCTGATCGACCGCGAGCGCGTGCTGGTCGAATTCCTGCGCTCGCGCGCCGGCACGCGGCTCGCGCAGAAACTGCAGCGCATCACGTGCGCGATGGCGCTCGACATGTGGGAGCGCGAACACCAGCGGATGCAGGCGCGCCGCGACAAGGGCTGGGTGCCGAGCAGCGGCCTCGCGCTGCGCGAGGTACTGCGCACGCCGAACGGGATCGTCTTCGAATTCGCCGGCGATCATGCGGCGCTGCGCGAGGAACTGGCTTACGAGTCGTTCTATATGCAGCACTGTCTCGGCCAGTTCGCGGATCGCCGCCGGCTGCGCGGCGGGTACGGCGAGCAGTACGCACAAGCCGCGCAGGACGGCCGGCTGCGCCTGTTCACGCTGCGCGGTGCGGGCAACCAGCCGCACGTGACGTTCAGCCTGTCGGTGACCGGCGACGGCCTGCGCATCGACCAGATCAAGGGCAAGCAGAACCGCCATCCGGTGCGCCGCTATGCGGACGACGTACGCCAGTTCCTGCGCACGCTCGCGCCGCGCGGCGAGCGTCATCCCGATTGCGAGGGCATGGGCCTCGTGTTCGAGCCGGACACGCCGGGCGCGGCCGTCGGCGAATGGACGTTTGTCACCGACGTGCGCTCGCCCGACCATCTGCTGAGCGTGATGAGCGAGAACTTCCACCTGATCGAGCATTTCGCGCAGCCGCCGGCGGTGCTGCAATGGCTGCTGCTGCGCAACGCGCCCTCCGCACTCGGCCAGCTCCGGCAGATCGATCCGGCCGTCGCGGCGGCCGCGCGCCACGCGTTGCCGGGCGATGCGCTGCCGGCCGTGCGCGAACCTGATGCTCCTCGGGCAGCGGCCGCCTTCTCGATCGAAGGCATTCCGATCGATCCCGCGCTGTGCGCGGCGTTCGCGCTGCCCGCGACGGCTGCCGGGAGCCCGTCATGCTGAAACTGCTGATCGGCGCGGCCGTGCTGTGGCTCGTGTGGTACGTGTGGCGTTCGTTGCGGATCGCTGCGCGGATGGTGCGCGAAGTCGACGCCGACCAGGCCGCGGGCACCGACCGCGCGGCGCCGGTCCGACAGACCGCCGCGGTTTCGCTCGCCCGCACGCTCGCCGACCAGGCGCCGCCGAATCGCCGCCGCTGGGCGCTCGCGCTCGCCGACATCCTGCTGATCCGCAACGGGCTGCGCTGCGATTGCGACGACCTCGTGTACGCGCTGCCCGACACGCAGCGCGACCAGCTCGCCCGCCAGTTGCGGCGCGAACTCGACCTGCCGGCCGACCTGCCCGAGTGGCAGGTCGTGCAGCGCGTTCCGCCGATCCTCGCGGGCTGGATACGCGGCGTCGGCCGCTCGCACGAAGGCTTCTACGAACAGCTTGCGGCCGTCGGGCGCGTGCGCGACGCGCTGGCATTCGATTGCGCGCGCACCGCGTTTCTCGTGCGCTGCATCGCGCTGCTCGGCTGGGCGTCCGAACAGCACGCGTGGGTCGTTCTGCTGCTCAATGCGCAGCGCGCGCAGGACAGCTTCGACAGTTGGGAAGACTTCGGGCTCGCGTATGCGCGGGCGCGCCAGCACTGGTTGCGCGGCAGCGGCCAGGACGGCCCTGCGTCGTCGCGCGCCACGCAGGAAGTGCGCGAGCACCTGCGCAATCCGTCCGGAAACTGGCTTTCGCTGCCGTGGAAGCGCTACCGCATCTTCGATCCCCAACCCGTTTCGTCATGACCGCCGACACCGACATGTCCTCCGCTCCCGCCGACCTGATTCCGCCCGCGAAGTCCCGATGGTTCATCTGCGACGTCGACACGCTGCTGCGCGCGGGCGATTTTGCCGCGCTCGACACGCGGCTCGACGCCGCGCTCGGCGCCAGCTTCGCCGACCGCACGGCCGAGGCGCTGTACGTCGACGCGCTGCCGGCCGACGTGCAGCCGTGCATCGAAGCCGGCGCCGAAGGCCTCGCGCGCCTGCGTGCCTGGCAGGCCGCGAACCCGCAATCCGCGCACGCGTGGCTGTGCGAAGCGCATTACTGGCACCACTGGGCGTACGAGTACCGCGGCTCCGGCTGGGCCGAGACGGTGACCGAAACCGGCTGGATCTGCGCGCATGCGTGCGCAACGCTGACGATCGTCGCCGCGCTGCGCGCGCTCGTGCTCGCGCCGACGATGTGGAGCGCACCGAAAGTGATCTTCACGAGCGTGTCGTCGTTCGACGAACCCGAGTGGCTCATGCAGCTCGTGCGGCAACGCCGCTGGCCCGTGACCGAGCTGCACCTGAACGTCGGCGCCCACGACGAGGCCACGCGTGCCGAACTGCAGGGCATGCTCGCGCGTTCGGGGCTGAACCCCGACGTACCCGTCGCCTGCCCGGCGGCATTTCCGGAAGCGCTGCCCGGCCCCGTCCAGGGCAAGAAGCTGCGCAAGGGCAAGTGGTACTGGATGGAAGCGACGCTGCACATCCACCCGCGCCAGTTTTTCTCGATGCGCACGTTCATCTGGTACATGCAGCCGCGCTGGGGCGGCTCGCACGACCACGTCCGTGCGTTCATCGATTCCGACGCATGCGCGCACCTCGACGCGGTCGAGAAGGACCGGCTGCGCCACGAGATCTGGCGCGACGACTATATCGGCAATACGCTCGATTCGAATGACGACGACGACGATGCGCGCCGCGCGATGGCCGCGACGCTCGCGCGGGCCAAGGCCGCGCTGCATCCGTATCACCGCTGGGAAACGCTGCACTGGCTTGCGCACAGTCATTTCATGCGCAGCGAATACGAGCAGGCTTACGCACGCCTGCAGGAAGCCGAGCGCGATCAGCCGATCAACGACAACCATGCGATGGCAATGGGCGTACGGCTGGCGCTCGACCTCGATCCGCAGGGCACCTGGCTGACCGGCGCGATCGAGCGTGCATCGGATGCGCGCGCATGCACGTCGGCGATGATCCTGCGCGGCTACGCCCATCGCACCGGCACGTTCGGTTTCGCGCAGGACGATGCACGCGGCGATGCATGGCTCGAAGCCGCGCGCGTGAACGAGCCGGGCTCGCTTGCATGGAACCAGCTCGCGTCGGCGATGCGCGACGAAGGCCGTCGGCCCGCCGACGCCGTCGCGCTGTGCGAGCTCGGCTATGAAGCGGGCGGCGATTCGTGCGGCTACCTGCTCGGCTGCTTCTACGAAGACGGCATGCACGTCACGCAGGATCTGTATCGCGCCGCCCATTACTTCCGCGAGTCGGTCGACGACGGCGGCAACATGGCCGCGTACAAGCTCGGGTTTGCGTACTATCACATCGCGGGCGCCAGCAAGGACGAAGCCGAACGATCGCGCATGCAGGTCGAAGCCGTCGAAGCCGCGCGCATGGCGCACGAGATGGGGCATACCGAGGGCCTCGAAACGATGCTGATGTTCATCGCCGACGTCGACGATCTCCCGTCGCGCCATCGTTACGTCGACGAACTGCGCCGCCATGCGGAAGGCGGCCATCCGGCGGCGATGGCCGCGTTGTCGTCGATCCTGGCCGACAGCCGCGACAAGTCGCTCTACAACTATCGCGAAAGCGTGCGCTGGATCATGGGCGCCCAGGCGATCGCGCCGGACGACGAATATGTGCGCAACATCACGCGCCTGCGTCACGAGGACGGCATGCTCGGCAAGCTTCTGTACAAGCTGCACCGCAAGCAGATCAAGGCGCACGAGATCCCCGGCAACGACAACGCGATGGTCTGAGCACGGGCGACGAACGCGCGCGCCCATCGACGGCGCGCGCGGGCCGTGCGAACGGTCAGCCCGGCAGCCGGTCGAGGAAGGCCAGCATCGCCGCGTTGAATCGCGCGGGCCGCTGCAGCGGTGCAAAGTGGCTCACGCCGGGCAGGATCGTCAGCGTCGCGCCCGGAATCGTATGCGCCAGATACGCCGCGTGCTCGGGCCGGATGAATTCGTCGTGCTCGCCCTGCACGATCGTCACCGGCACCGCGATCGCCGCGAGATCCTGTGCGCCGTAATTCGGTTGCGTGCGCATCATTTCGCTGACGGCCGCGACGAATGCGTCGAACTGGTCCGGCGTTGCGGACAGTTGCGCGTAGTCCTTCCGGTGCCGCGCGAAGCAGCGGTCGATCAGCGGGCTCGGCACCATTTCCTTCGTGCCGCCCGGGTCCATGTTGCACGCGAAGAAGAACACGCCGGCCGCGCGCTCCGGCGCGCGGGCCGCCAGCACGAGCGCGGTGCATGCGCCGTCGCTCCAGCCGACGAAGCGCGCGCGGTCGACGTGCAGCGCGTCCAGGACGGCAAGCACGTCCGACGCCATGCGTTCATAGGAATATGGTTGGTCGTCGCGCGTACTGCGGCCGTGGCCGCGGCTGTCGATCAGGATCGCGCGGTAGCCGGCCGCGAGCAGCGCCGGCACCTGGTTGCCCCAGTTGCCGCCGTGGCCGAGGCCGCCGTGCAGCAGCACGACCGGCGGCCCGTGTCCGAACGACGCGTGCCAGATGCGCGCGCCGTCGTGTTCCAGCCATCCTTCCGCATCGGCCGCCGGCAGCGGCGTGCCGCCGTGCGCATCGAAGCGGACGAGTTCGTCGTCGTCGAGTTCCGCATGCATCGTTCTGCCGTCCTTTCGAGGGAGACGAGATTGCGATTGTAATGCGTGCGGCCGACGCGGCATTGACGGCCGCGCGCAGCCGGAAACCGTCAGGCCTGCGTCGACACCAGCCCGCCCGTCGACGAGCCGCCCGACTTCTCGATCGCCGCCGCGAGTTGCGAGATCGCCGTCGCCAATGCCGCCGAGATCGCGCTGGCTTCCGCGCTCAGCGACTGCTGTTCGACCGCCGCGGCCGGGTCGTCCTTCGCGCGCTGGGCCGCGCTCGCCATCTGCCGCTCGAGCGTTGCGAGCTGCTTCTGCAGCCGCTCGATCAGCGCCTTCAGTTGGCTGACCGCGGGGTTCTCCGACGATGCGGCCGATGCGCCGGGCGTTTCGCCGGTGCCGCCGGTCGAACCCTTCGTGCCACCCGCGCCGGTGGTGCTCGTCGTTCCGGTGGTGCCCGCGGTATCCGTTGCACCGTCGGCGGATGACGTCGCAGCAGGTGCGGTCGTCGTGGCCGATGCGCCCGGGCTGTTTGCGGTAACGCTGCCGTCCGCCAGCGGGGCTCGCGCGGTCGTGGAGAAATCGATCTGCATCGTGTCGGTCCGTGTGTCGGTAAACAAATCGTGAGGGGGCGGCGTGATATGCCTTCCAACTCGTTTACGACATTCGTCACACGAAACTTGAGTATCGGGGTCGGACGGATTCTGCGGCAGATCGCGGCACTCAGGTCGCGAAAGGGCCAGATTGATAGCGAAACGGCGCTGGTAAAATTGCCGCTTCGCCGGGCGGATCCGCGCGTCGACGGCCTGCGGGCACGGTCGTGCAACGCCGCCGGGTTCGGCTCCCGCCCTTCCGGGCGCGGCACACGACGCGTGCCGGGCCGCCGTCGCGGCTTCGCGGGTCGCCCTCTTCGTCCGCCTTCGTGCACCGCTCGCCGGGTCGAGCGGCAAACGCCGTGCGGCGCTCACTACATTACGCATTCGAGGAACACACGATGGCCCGCATCGGCGCCTTCTGCATCACGACGTGGCTTGCCGCCGCGATTCTCTACTTCGGCCAGCATTCCGTTGCGATGATTGCGCTCAGCGGTGTCGTCGTATTCGGCGGGTTCGATCTGCTGCGGCCGTAACGCGCATCGCGGCGACGGCGCTCACGCTGCTCGCGCCACATCACGGGCTTGAATTCGGCTCGTTCAGCCCGGAGCTGCACGTCGCCTTCGATCGTGCGACCCGCCGCTGGCTGCGTTGCAGCGGCGTCGAAGCGGGACGCGCATCGACAGGCGCCCGGAAAATCCGGGCGCCACGTGAACGCAGGGAGATGAACGAACCGGCGCCTCGCGCGTCAGCGCGGCAACGTCCTCAGCGAAGACGGCCCGCCGGTCAATGCGATACGCTTGCCCGTATCGCGCAGCTTGCCGCCTTCCACCGCATAGAGCGCCAGTTGCCGTTCGACGTTGAACTGCACGATCACGTGCCGGCTGTCGGCGGTAAACACGATGCCCTGCGCGGCTTCGCCGCCGGGCAATTCGCTGGTCTTCACGGCCTGCCCGTCGCGGATCTCGAACAGCAGTACCTTGCCGAGCTTGTGGCGGCCCGGATTGTCGGGCGTCAGGTTCGAGCCGTCCATCGCCTGCACGGCGATCCATTTCCCGTTCGGCGAAATCGCGACGCCTTCCGGCAGCGACGGCACCGTCAGGTACTGAACCGTGCGGAACGGCACGCGCGACACATCGATCAGCGCGACCGTATCGGCGTCGCCCGCGAGCGTGCCCGCATAGCCCGGCAGCCCCGCGAGCCCGACGTTGCTGACGACCGCCCAGCGGTTGTCGCTCGACACGTCGATCGTGTAAGGCGCGACGCCCGTGCTCAGGCGCGTGCCGCTGTCGGTCACCTTGCCGTCGTCGACGTTCAGCACCGCGACGCCCTGCTCGTCGCGCAGCGACACGAGCGCATGCTTGCCGTCGTGCGTGAAGCTGATCCCCGCGAGCCGCTTCTTGCCGATCTTCAGGTTGCCGTCGAGCGTCACGTGCGTGCCGTCGATGCGCAGGATCGATACGCTGCCGTCGACGTTCGCGACGAGCGCGAGCCGGCCCGACCGGTCGATCGCAATGCCTTGCGGATGCGTGCCGAGCTCGATGCGCGTGATCGCGGGCGGTGCGGCGTCGAGATTCACGACCTGCAGGAACGTGTCGAACACGAGCTGCTTCGCGGCCGCGTCGTAGCGCGTCGGCGCGCCGACGAGCGCGAGCTTCGCGTCGGGCGTGATCGCGACGGCCTGCGGCGGCCCCTGGATGCCGTTCTCGACGTCGACCTGCAATGCGACTTTCGGCGGGAACGTGCTGGCGTCGAGCAGCGTCAGCGTGTCGGCGGGCGGCGAAGCAAGGAAGGTGTCGCGGCCCTCGACGCGCTGGTACTTGCCGTCGTTGCCGGACACGATCCAGTCGGCGGCGTGCGCGGCGACGGCCGTCGTGGCAAGGGTCAGCGCGGCGAGCAGGCGCGCGCTGCGCAGGCGGAAGGGATTCGAATGCATGGCGGTCGGTTCTCCGGATCGGTTGCGGACGCAATGGATTGCACGACCCTGCTGCTCGACGGGCCGCTGCCATCGCATGATGCCCGAAAGCGTGCAAATCCGGCGTCTCGCGCCCCGCTCCGTCAGGCAGCCGGTGACGCGCCCGGCCCCCACCGATCGACGTCATCGAGCGGATACACGGGCCGCGCAAGCCGCTCGTAGCGAAACAGCCCGTAGTCCGAGCCCGTCACGCCGCGGCTGTCGCATTCGACCAGCGCGGCCGCGATCGGCACGAACACCGGCCGGCAATACATCCGCGATTTCAGCAGCAGGAAGCGCGCACGGCGCGGATCGACGCCGACGCTCTCGAACACGCCGAGATCCCACGGCTCCTGCGTGCGCTCGGTGACGACGAGCGTCGCCGCGCCGATGTCGAGCACGGCCGTGCGGCCCATGTACGCGCGCTGGCCCGTGTATGTCGGCCCCGTGATCACGTATTCGCCGTCGGTAATCGCGCGCACGACGCCGGTCGCGCGAAACGGCTCGCGCCGCACGCCGCCGTGCGACGGCAGCCGGTTGCCGACCGGCACCGTGACGGTCGCGCCGACACCCGCATCGATCAGTGCCGCGACGGCCTCCGGGTCGCACAACGGCCCGCTGACGATGCCGTCGAGCCCCTGCGCGAGCGCTTCCTCGAGCAGGTCCATCGTGTCGCACGGGCCGCCCGACATGCAGTTGTCGCCGTGATCGAGCATCAGCACCGGGCGGTCAGCGCCGCGAGCGAGCGCCGCAGCCTGCGCGACCGACTCCGCGAGCGGCGCGCTGCGATAGACGAATTCGTCGCGTGCGTCCCAGATCTGCCGCGCGATACGTTCGGCAACGGCATCGGCCGCCGCGCGGTCGCCGTCGCCGACCACGACGACGCTGATGCAAGGCGCGGGAATATCCGCGAGCGAGAAACCCGAAAGCACCGACACGGCGAGCACGCCGCCGACCTCTGCCTCGGCCGCGCGCGCGGCCTCCACCGCGCGCCGCATCGCGCCTTCGGCGCTCGCGCTGCGCAGCGTCGACGTCATCAGCGGCGGTTGCCGCCACGCAAGCACCGGCCGTGCGCGACCGTGAAGCCGGTCGAGCAGCACGCGCGCCGCATGCTCGCCCGTCTCGTACATGTCGACATGCGGATAGGTCTTGAAACTGACCATCACGTCCGCGTGGTCGATCATCTTCTGCGTGACGTTCGCGTGCAGGTCGAGCGCGACCGCGATCGGCGCGTCGGGCAGCGCCGCGCGCACGCGCGCGAGCAGGTCGCCCTCGCCGTCCGCGCTCTGCTCGGCGACCATCGCGCCGTGCAGGTCGAGCATCACCGCATCGCAGCCGGGCGCGGCCGCGACGACCGCGTCGCAGATCGCCGCATACGCATCGGCCGCAACAGGCCCGCTCGGGTTCGCGGCCGCCGACACGGGCGTCACGATTTCAGCGCCTTCACGCGCGGCCGCATCGATGAACGCGGCCATCGCGGTGCGCATCCCGTGGTTCGCGCGATACGCGTCGTCGCCCCAGTCGGGGCCGTTGCGGCCGAACGCGGCAAGCGGCGTCGGCACCGGCGAGAACGTGTTGGTCTCGTGGTTCATCCGGGCGATCAGGATCTTCATCGCGTGCCACCTTCCGCGATCCCGGCAGCGCCCAGCATCGCCTGCAGCAGCACGTTGCAGCCGGCTTCCAGATGCACCGGATCGGCGTCCTCGATCTCGTTGTGGCTGATCCCGTCCTTGCACGGCACGAAGATCATCGCGGTCGGCGCGACGCGCGCGAGATACACGGCGTCGTGGCCCGCGCCGCTGATCACGTTCATCGACGACAGCCCGAGCGCGCTCGCGCCGGCCCGAACCTGCTCGACCAGCGTCGCGTCGAACGGCTGCGGCGGAAAGTACACGACCTGCTCGACGTCGATCCGCATGCCGGCCGATGCGCCCAGGTCGGCGCACGTCGCGCGCAGCTCCGCATCCATCGCCGCCAGCGTCGCGTCGTCGGCCGCGCGCAGGTCGACGGTCAGCGTCACGCGGCCCGGAATCACGTTGCGCGAATTCGGGTGCACGTCGACCCAGCCGACCGTGCCGCGTCCGTGAGGCGGATGCGTGCGCGCGATGCCGTTCACCGCACGCACGAGATCGGCCGCAACCAGCAGCGCGTCGCGCCGCAGCTCCATCGGCGTCGGGCCCGCGTGCGCCTCCATCCCGTGCACGGTCACGTCATACCAGCGCTGCCCGAGCGCGCCCTCGACCACGCCGATCGTCGTATCGTGCGCCTCCAGCACCGGCCCCTGCTCGATATGCGCTTCGAAATACGCGCCGACCGGATGCGCGTCGCGCCCATCGTCCGCATCGCCCGCATAACCGATCGCGACCAGCGCGTCGCGCACCGACACGCCGTCGCGGTCGCACTGCGCGAGCGCATGGTCGAGCGTGAACGCGCCCGCGAATACGCCGGAGCCCATCATCACGGGCACGAAGCGCGAGCCTTCCTCGTTGGTCCAGACGGCGACCTCGAGCGGCGCACGCGTGCGCACGCCCGCATCGTCGAGTGTGCGCAGCACTTCGAGGCCCGCGAGCACGCCGTAGTTGCCGTCGAACTTGCCGCCGGTCGGCTGCGTGTCGATATGGCTGCCCGTCGTCACGGGCGGCAGGTCGTCGCGTTCGCCCGCGCGCCGCGCGAAGATGTTGCCGATCGCGTCGACACGCACCGTGCAGCCGGTTTCCTTCGCCCATGCGACGAACAGGTTGCGCGCGTCGCGATCGAGTTCGGTGAGCGCGAGTCGGCACACGCCCCCTTTGTCGGTCGCGCCGATCCGCGCGAGACGCATCAGGCTGTCCCACAGCCGCGCGCCGTCGACGCGCAAGCCGGACGCCGCGACGCCCGATGTCGAATCCTGAACTTGCATCGATGGAATTCCTCGCAATGAAAGGGCACGGCGCTTACGCGACGCCGACGCCCAGGTAACGGTCCTTCACCTCGTGATCGGCGGCGAATGCCGCGTTGCTGCCTTCGTAGACGATCACGCCCTGTTCGATCACGAAGTGGCGGTCCGCGAGCTGCGTGCACACTTCGAGGTTCTGTTCGACGAGCAGGATCGCGACGCCGGCCGCCTTGATCCGCTTCAACTGCTCGACGATCTCCTCGACGATCACCGGTGCGAGCCCCTCGACCGGCTCGTCGAGCATCAGCAGCCGCGGGTGGTTCATCAGCGCGCGGCCGATCGCGAGCATCTGCTGCTCGCCGCCCGACAGCTGCGCGCCGCCGTTGCGGCGGCGCTCCTTCAGGCGCGGAAAGATCCGGTAGATGTCGTCGAGCTGCCACGGCGAATCGCGACGCGCGCCGAGCCGCAGGTTTTCCTCGACCGACAGCAGCCGGAAAATCCCGCGATGCTCGGGCACGAAACACAGGCCGCTCGCGGCGATCCGGTGCGCGGGCTGCCCGGCGATCGGCCGGCCCGAGAACGTCACCGCGCCGCCGGTCGGCGCGACGACGCCCGCGATCGTCTTGAGCGTCGTCGACTTGCCCGCGCCGTTGCGGCCGAGCAGCGTCACCGTCTCGCCTTCGTTCACGTTCAGCGAAATACCTTGCAGGACGTGGCTCTTGCCGTAGCTGGCATGGACCTCCTTCACGTCGAGCATCATGCGCGGCCTCCCGTGATCATGTTGCCGAGATACGCACTGCGCACGCGCTCGTCGCCGCGAATCGCGTCGGGTTTGCCCTCGACCAGCACGCGGCCCTGCTGCATCACCGTGATCGTGTCCGAGATGTCCATCACGATTCCCATGTTGTGTTCGATCAGCACGACCGTATAGTCGTCGCGCAGGCCGCGGATCAGCGCCTTCATGTCGTCGAGATCGTCGATCCCCATGCCCGACGTCGGCTCGTCGAGAAAGATCGCGCGCGGCCGCGCCGCCAGCGCCATCCCGACCTCGAGCCGGCGCTGCTGGCCGTGCGACAGCACGCCGGCCGCCGTGTCGGCGAAGCGCTGCAGGCCGAGCCGCTCGAGCACGTCGTCGACGATGCCGTCGTGCGCGAGCGCACCGCGCGGCGGCGTCCACGGATTCAGCGCGCGCCGCGATTCGACGCCCTGTGCGGCAACCCGCAGGTTCTCGCGCACGCTCAGGTTCGGAAACAGGCTCGTCACCTGGAACGAGCGTGCGATGCCGCGCCGCACGCGCTTGTGATCGGGTTCGCGCGACACGTCGTGACCGTCGAACAGGATCGAGCCCGACGTGATCGGCAGCGTGCCCGTCAGCGTATGGAACAGCGTCGTCTTGCCCGCACCGTTCGGGCCGATCACCGAATGCACGGTGCGCGGCATGATCCGCAGGTCGACGCCGCCCAGCGCCGTGAACTTGCCGTAGCGCTTGACGACGCCGCGCGCCTCGAGAATCGCTTCGCTCATTGCTGCTCCCTGGCATCAGCCGCCGTGCCTTCGGTGCGCCGCAGCGTCGCCGCGACGCGTTCGCCCAGCCCCCACAACCCGCGCTGCATGAACAGGCTGACCGCGATCAGCACGAGGCCGAGCAGCAGCAGCCAGCGCGGCCACAGCGTCGACAGCCAGTCCGCGAACAGCACGTAGAACGCCGCGCCGAGCACCGACGCGAACAGGTTTCCGGTGCCTCCGATCACCGTCATCACGAGGATCATCTCGCTCGTGTGATAGTCGATGTTCGACAGCGGCGCGATGCCCGTCATCAACGCGTGCAGCGCACCCGCGAGGCCCGTGACCGCACCCGAGACCACGAACGCCGCGAGCTTGAAGCGCTTCACGTCGTAGCCGGCCGCCGCCGCACGCGCCTCGTTGTCGCGGATCGCGAGCAGCGTACGGCCGAACACCGAGCGCGACACGCGCAGCAGTAGCCAGAACACCGCGACGAACAGCACCGCGACGAAGCCGTAGTAGCGCCACGGCGAGTCGAGCGGGACGAGCGGATGCCCGAACGCGGCGAGCGCGGGGCGCGGGATGTCGAGCAGCCCGTTGTCGCCGCCCGTGACGTCCGGCGTCGTATAGGCGAGAAAGTAGAACAGCTGCCCGAACGCGAGCGTCAGCATCACGAAGTAGGTGCCGCGCTGCCGGATCGAGAACCAGCCGACGAGCGCCGCCGCGACGGCGCCGAGCGCGGCGGCCGACAACAGCGCGACGCTCACCGACGCGACGCCGCGCGTCAGCACGAGCCCCGCCGCATAGCTGCCGAGCCCGAAGAAGATGCCCTGCCCGAACGACAGCAGCCCCGTGTAGCCGAGCAGCAGGTTGCAGCCGAGCGCGGCGAGCGCGAACACCAGCACTTCGGTGGCGAGCGAGCCCGAACTCAGCACGACCGGCAGCACGCACACGACGACCACCGCAAGCCAGCCTTCCGGCCGCTGCAGCACGCCGCGCCACGGCTGCGGGCGTTGCGAGGCCGCCGCCCCCGGCGGCAGCGGTTTCGACGATTCGATCATGCGGCCCTCCCCAGCAATCCGTTCGGACGCAGCAGCAGCACGGCCGCCATCGCGACGTAGATCATCAATCGCGCGCCTTCCGGCCACAGCGTGCTCATCAGGCTCTGCACGATGCCGACCAGCAGCCCGCCGACGAGCGCGCCGAGAAAATTCCCCATCCCGCCGACGACGACCACGACGAACGCGACGCCGAGCGCCTCGATGCCCATGAACGGATCGACGCCGCGGATCGGCGCGGCGAGCACGCCCGCAAGCGCCGCCGTCGCCGCGCCGAGCGCGAACACGAGGCTGAACACGCGCGTCACGTTGATGCCGAGCAGCGACACCATCTCCGTCGATTCGCTGCCCGCGCGCACCGTGCTGCCGAGCCGCGTGCCCTCGAGCACCCACCACAGCAATGCGGCGAGCACGGCCGTGAATGCGATCACGAACAGCCGGTATTTCGGGTAGACGAAGCCGCCCCAGATCACGACGCCGTTCAGCGCGTCGGGCGGCGGCACGTTGTCGCCGAGCGGACCCCATGCGAGGATCGCGCACTCCTGCAGCACGAGCGCGAGCCCGACCGTCGCCAGGATGTGGAATTCATGCTGCTGCGCGTACACATGACGCAGCACGAGCTTTTCGACGCCCCATGCGAACGCGCCGACGACGAGCGGCACGACCGCGAGCGCGACCCAGAAATTCGCCGACCATTGCAGCGCCTGGTAGCAGAGATACGCACCGAGCAGGTAGAACGCGCCGTGAGCGAAATTCACGAAGCGCAGCAGGCCGAATACGATCGACAGGCCGACGGCGAGCAGGAAATACAGCATGCCCACGCCGATGCCGTTGACGATCTGCAGCAGATAGACGTTCATGGCTTCCGTGTCGGAAAGGAAGGTAACGGACGTCCGCGGCGCACGATGGCCGCGGGCGCATGCACGGCGTCACGCGAGCTTGCAGCCCGTCTTGTCGACCGGCAGGAACGACTGGCCCGAGCTGACGATGTCCGCATAGTCGTCCGCACTCTTCATCCGGCCCTTCGGCTTGCCCTTCAGCAGGTAGTAGTTCTTCAGCACCTGGTGGTCGGCCTTGCGGATTTCCTCCGGGCCCGTGAGGCCGTCGTACTTCATGCCCTCCATCGCCGCGACGACCTTCTTCGGATCGGCGCTGCCGGCCTTCACCATCGCGTCGATCAGGATCTTCGAGCAGATGTACGAACCCGCGAGGCTGTAGTTCGGATTCGCCTTGAACACGGCGTTCGTGCGCTTCACCAGGTCGCGGTTCAGCGGCGAATCGATGCCGTGCCAGTACTGCGCGCCGAAATACACGCCGTCGCAGATGTCGGGCCCGAGCGCCTCGAACTGCTCGAGGCCCGATGCCCACGCGAGCAGGATCGTGCAGTTGCGCTTCATCCCGAAGCTGACGGCCTGACGCAGCGTGTCCGACGACTGCGAGCCGAAGTTCAGGATCAGCAGCACATCCGGCTGCGCGGCCGCCGCGTTCGTCAGGTAGCCGCTGAACTCCTTCTCGGCGAGCGAGTGGTAGCTGTTGCCGACATGCTCGATGCCCTTCTCCTTGAAGATCGCTTTCGCGGCCGACAGCAGGCCGTCGCCGAACACGTATTGCGGCGTGATCGTGTACCAGCGCTTCGCCTTCGGCAGCATCTGGATCAACGGGCGCACCGTCTGCTCGATCGCGCCGAAGGTCGGCACCGACCAGCGGAACGTCGCGGCGTTGCAATCCTTGCCGGTGATTTCGTCCGCGCCGGCCGTCGTGATGAACACGCCGTCCGCCTTCTGGACTTCCTTGCCCATCGCCAGAGATTCGGACGACAGGATGCCGCCCGCGAAGAAGCGCACGCCCTTCTGCTGCGCGATCTCCTGCACGCGCCGCACGGCGGTCGCGGGCTTGCCCTCGGTGTCGAGCGCCGTATAGGCAAGCGGTGCGCCGAGCACCTTGCCGTATTGCTTGACGACGAGCTGCATGCCGAGATCGGCGTACTTGCCGTTGGCGGCGAACGGCCCCGACATCGGCACCGGGCACGCAAGCTGGATGGGCGAACCCTGCGCGAACGCGGCACGGGACGACATGCTGCCGAGCGCGCCCGGCACGGCCGACAGTGCGGCCAGTTTCAACAGTTCTCGGCGATTCAAGTTGACGCTCCTGATAAAGGGGGACACACGCGATGCGACCGACTGCCAAACCGTGCCCACGCCCTGCAGGATGCGCGCCGCCGGTTGATCCTATTTATCATGATAAATAGAATGAACCTGATGCTAGAGTTGATCAAAATTGGTGTCAATCAGGCAAAATTCCGTACCCCGCGCCGGAACGGATCGTCGACGATGACGCGGCGCGCAGTCAGACAAAGGAGTCTTGAAGATGGTCATGGACCGAGCCAGGGCGGGCCTCGCGGTCGAAATCAAGCAGCCGAAGCGGGCCGACCTCGTCGCCGAGGAGATCAAGCGGCTGATCACCGAGAAGGACCTGAAGCCGGGCGACCGCCTGCCGCGCGAAGCCGAGCTGCAGCAGCTCTATGCAGTCAGCAAGAGCACGATCCGCGAGGCGTTGAAGTCGCTCGAGGTGCAGGGGCTCATCAAGGTCACGACGGGGCCGTCGGGCGGCGGGATGGTCGTCGAGGTGCCGCTCGACCGCACGCTGCAGCTCCTGCAGAACTACCTGTTCTTCAAGGACGTGACGATCGACGACATCTATACGGTGCGCCAGCTGCTCGAACCCGAGCTGGCGGCGGGCGCCGTGCCGCACCTGAGCGAGCGCGACTTCGCGGCGCTGGAGTCGAACATCGCGTGTTGCGACGGCGCGTCGGGCGTGCACGACCGCGGCCACATGCTGCGCCAGCGCCAGGAGGACACGACGTTCCACGACATCCTCGCGGCCGCGAACCCGAACCCCTTCCTGCGATTCAGCTGCGAGCTGATCAACGAGATGATCCGGCAGTTGATCGAGTTCCGGAACGATACGCCGCTCGTCGAGCACAAGCGCTTCGGCGAAGCGAACGTATCGATCCACAAGGCGATCCTGCAGGCCGCACGCGAGCGCGATGCCGAGCGTGTCCGTGCGCTGATGGTCGAGCACATGACCGAGGCGCCCAAGCATGTGAAGCGGATGAAAGGCAAGCTGCGCGGGCGCCTGATCCTCGATTCCGAGATTCGCAGGCGGGCCGCCGCTCCCGTTGCGGGATCCGATGCGGCCGCGACGGATCCCGAAGAGGGCTGATCGTCGGCAAACGCAGCCTTCATCGCGCGCAGCCTTCCGTGTACCCCGTCGTGCCCTTCGTCTCCAGATATTCGGCGAGACCGAACTCCGCATACTCGCGCCCGTTGCCCGAGCGCTTGTAGCCGCCGAACGGCGCGGCCGGGTTCCACGCCGGATAGTTGATGTGGACGTTGCCGACACGCAGCCGCGCCGCAATCCGGCGCGCGCGTTCGAGATCCTTCGACTGCACGTAGGCCGCGAGCCCGTACACCGAATCGTTTGCGAGTGCGACGGCCTCGTCCTCGGTCCGGTAGGTCATGATCGACAGCACCGGCCCGAAGATTTCCTCGGTCGCAATCGTCATGCGCGGCGTGACGTTCGAGAACACCGTCGGCCGCACGTAGAAGCCGTCGCCGAGCCCGTCCGGCCGCCCCGGGCCGCCGGCAACGAGCGTCGCGCCCTCCTCGATCCCGAGCCGGATGAAACGCTGGATGCGGTCGAACTGCGTGCGGCTGACCACCGGCCCGATGCCCGTTTCCGGCGCACGCGGATCGCCGACGACGGTGCGTTCCGCCTCGCGGCGCGCGACCTGCTCGGCCAGCGCCAGATGATCGACATGTACGAGCATGCGCGTCGGCGCATTGCACGATTGGCCGCTGTTGCTGAAACAGCTGCGCACGCCGCGCGTGACCGCATCGTCGATATCGGCGTCGGGCAGGATCAGGTTCGGGCTCTTGCTGCCGAGCTCCTGGTGCACGCGCTTCACGGTATCGGCGGCCGCCTTCGCGACCTCGACGCCCGCGCGCGTCGAACCCGTGAACGACACCATGTCGACGTCCGGGTGACGCGACAGCGCATCGCCCGCTTCATGCCCGTAGCCGTGCACGAGGTTGAACACGCCGGGCGGCACACCGGCTTCGTGCAAAATTTCGGCAAACAGGATCGCGCTGAACGGCGCGATCTCGCTCGGCTTGAGCACCATCGTGCAGCCGGCCGCGAGCGCCGGCGCGACCTTGCACACGATCTGGTTGATCGGCCAGTTCCACGGCGTGATCAGCGCGCACACACCGATCGGCTCGTGCGACACCAGCAGCGAATCGGTCTGCGTGCTGAAGCGGAACGACTGCAGCGCGCGGATCGTCTGTTCGAGATGCGCGGTGCCGACCGCGGCCTGCATCGCGCGCGCGAATGCGATCGGCGCGCCCATCTCCTGGCTGATCGTTTGCGCGACCTCTTCGTAGCGGCGCCGATAGATGTCGAGCACGCGCTGCAGCAGCGCGACGCGCTCGTCCACGGACCAGCGCGAGTACGTGTCGAAAGCCTGCTTCGCCGCACCGACCGCGCGGTCGACGTCGGCCGCGCCGCCGATCCTGAGTTGCGCATACGGCCGCGCGGTGGCCGGGTCGATCACGTCGATCGACTGCGCATCGGCCGGATCGAGCCACTGGCCGCCGATGTAGGACTGTTGTGACGTTCGCATCGAATGCTCCTGTTGTGACGGATGCCGGCTCAACGCATCGCACGCGCATAGGCGTCGACGACGATGTCGCGGATCTGCGCGACGAACCACACGATCTCGTCGCGCGACATCACGAGCGGCGGCGAGAACTGCACGATCGGCGTGCCTTCGTGATCGACGCCCGCGCGGCACAGCAGCCCCGCGTCGAAGATCGCCGGCGCGAGCAGCGTCGACACGAACGCCTGCGCGCTGATGCCGGCCGCCCAGCGGCGCGCGGCCTTGTCGGTCACGAGTTCGAGCGAGTAGTGGTAGCCGTCGCCGCGCACGTCGCCGACGCACGGCAATTCGAGCAGGCCGTCGAGCGTCCGGCGGAACACCGCTTCGTTGTCGCGGACGTTCGCAAGCACACCTTCGCGCTCCATGATCGCGAGGTTCGCGAGCGCGGCCGTACATGCGACCGGATGGCCGCCGTACGTCGCGCCATGCAGGAACATCTGCTGCGGGCCGTCGAGCACCGTGTCGACGACCGCGTCGCTCGCGATCACACCGCCGAGCGGCACGTATCCCGACGCAATGCCTTTCGCGAACGTGATGATGTCCGGCTTCAGACCGTAGCGCGCCGACCCGAAATATTCGCCGAGCCGGCCGAACCCGCAGATCACTTCATCCGCGACGAGCAGCACGCCGTGCCGGTCGCAGATGTCGCGCAGCCCGGCCGCATAGCCGGCAGGCGGCGTCAGGCTGCCGCCCGCGTTCTGCAGCGGCTCGACGACGATCGCGGCGACCGTGTCCGGCCCTTCCTGCACGATCAGCGATTCGATCTCGTCGAGCAGGTGGCGCGTGAACTGCGCTTCCGTCTCGCCCGCCGGGCGGCCGTAGCGCTTCGTGTTGCCCACATGCCGCACGCCCGACATCAGCGGCTCGAAATGCTTGCGGAAGTTCGTCATCCCGTTCAGCGCGAGCGCACCGAAAGACGTGCCGTGATACGCGACGCGCCGCGCGATGAACTTGCGCCGCTGCGGCTCGCCGCGCGACTGGTGATACTGGCGCACCAGCTTGATCGCCGATTCGTTCGACTCCGACCCGCTCGACGTGAAGAACACGCGGTTCAAGCCGTCCGGCGCGAGCGCCGCGAGCTTGTGCGCAAGCCGGATCGCCGGTTCGTGGCCATAACCCCAGTTGGTTGCGAACGGCAGCCGCACCAACTGCTCGCGGATCGCGTCGCCGATCTCCGCGCCGTGGCTATAGCCGACCTGCACGCAGTACAGCCCGGCCAACGCATCGAAGTAGCGCTTGCCGTTGCGGTCGACGAGCCAGCAGCCTTCGCCGCGGTCGAACACGGTCAGCGCGTTGTCGCGATACGCATCGGCATGCGTGAAGTGCATCAGCAGGTGGCGCTTGCCGAGCGCCTGCAAGTCCGCATCGAGATTGACGTCAACGGCGTTCATGGGTCACTCCTCCTTCAGGGTTTCAAAACCGGGTTCCGGCGGCCGGTCATTCAATTCATCGACAGCGTCGGCGCCGGGCGCGTGAAGCCGCGCGTCAGCCACACGAGCTGGCAGAGCCCTAGCGCGAGCCAGCCGATGCCGACATAGAACGTCTGGCGCGACAGCCCCGACCAGAGCCACACGTTCATCGCGAAGCCGATCGCCGGCATCGCGCCGAACGTGATCCAGCCCGCGGCATGGCGGTGCTCGGGCCGGCACAGATAGCTGCGCATCACGCACAGGTTCACGATCGCGAACGCGACGAGCGCGCCGAAGCTGATCATCGTCGACGCGAGATCGAGCGTGACGAACAGCGCGGACAGCGACACGACGCCGACCGCGAGCGTCGCGCGCACCGGCGTGCGCAGCCGCACATGCAGGTGGCCGAACACGCGCTGGGGCAGCACCCGGTCGCGGCCCATCGCGAACAGCACGCGCGTCACACTCGCCTGCCCGGCCATCGCGCTTGCGAAACAGCCGGCCACGTAGACCGCGACGAACAGCGCCGACAGTGTGCCGCCCCCGATGCGCCGCATCAGTTCGAGGCTGGCCGAATCGAGATCCTTGAACGCGTGCCAGTCGGGAAATACGACTTGCCCGATGTACGCGATCAGCATGAACAGCAGGCCGCTCGCCAGCGTGCAGAGCAGGATCGCGCGCGGGACCGTGCGCCGCGGCTCGCGCGTTTCCTCGGACAGCGTCGTGACCGCATCGAAGCCGAGGAACGACAGGCACAGGATCGCGGACCCGGCGAAGATCGCGCGCGCATCGCCCGACGACGGCAACGCGACGGCCATCGACAATCCTTCGCCGCTTGCAACCCGCGCCGATGCGACGACGAAAATCGCGATGAATACGAGCTGGCTCGCGATCAGGATCAGGTTCACGCGATTGACGAGCCGGATGCCGACGATGTTCAGCCCGGTGACCAGCGCGATGCTCGCGACAATCCACACGCTGGCCGGCACGACCGGGAATAGCTGCTTCATGTAGATGCCGATCGCGAGGTAGCTGATCATCGGGATGAACAGGTAGTCCATCAGCAGCGCCCAGCCGACCATAAAGCCGGCCGACGTGCCGAAGTTGCGGCTCGCGAACGTATAGGCCGACCCGGCGCTCGGCATCAGCCGCGCCATATGGCCGTAGCTGCGCGCGGTGAACAGCATCGCGACCAGCGTGACCGCATACGCGGCCGTCAGATGCCCGTTCGTCTCGCTCGTGACGAGCCCGTAGGTCGTGAACACCGTCATCGGCAGCATGTACGCGAGGCCGAAGATCACCAGCGTGAACAGTCCGAGCGGATGCGCGTTGCGTCGTTCGTTTGCGTCGCATCGATGCGCGTGCGGCTCCGGGTCATGCGTCGAAGCGACCGATGCGGATCGACCTGGCCTGTCGTTGTTCATGCTGTCCTCACGTGGATTTCGTTCATGACGTCAACACTCGTTTCGTCGGCAACGCGTGCATTGCACGATTCGGAAACGAGTGTGGTGCGCCAAAAAATCGACGACGAATGAGAAAAGCGGACGTAATCGAGGGATATTTGCGGACAGATCGCCGCGCGTCGCATCGGCCGGTCATGCATGGTGCTGTGCCGCACTGGCGTTTTGCGGACATTCCGGCTATGTTCTACGCGATCCCGTCGCCGCATCCGCACCATGGACAGCCGCTCCCATCGAAACCAGAGCAGGGCCGAGCGCAGCCTGCGTTCGTCGCTCGGCCTCGCGCGTCCGGCCGGACGCCAGGAAGACATTCCCGCCACCGTCCACGCGATCGCGGTCGCGCTGGACGAGTGCCGCGTGCGGCACATCGACGGCGCCGCGCTGCTCGAAGGCACCGGGCTCGGCGCGGACGAAGTCGCGTCGCCGAACCTGCACGTGAATCGCGGCCAGGAGCAGCGCTGTTTCCGCAACCTGCTGCGCTGCAGCGGCGTGCCGTCGATCGGGCTGTCGATCGGTGCGCGGCTGCACGTGTCGACACTCGGCCTCGCCGGCTACGCGATGCTGATCAGCGGCTCCGTGATGCAGGCGTTCCGGTGCATGAGCCAGTTTCCGCTGTTCATGGGGCTGTATTTCGATGTGCGTATCGATGCGCACGCGGAAGGCATGAGCGTGACGATCGGCCGCTACAACGGCGAGCCCGATCTCGAGGTGTTTCAGGTCGACATGTGCCTGTCCAGCCTGCGCCTGATCGTGTCCGATCTCGTCGGCAAGCCGGTCTGGCCCGAGCAGCTGCAGCTCGCGCGCCGCACGCCGCGCAATGCGGCCGACTATGCGCGCCACTTCGGCTGCAAGGTCGCGTTCAATGCGGGCGACAACCGTCTCGTGTTCACGTCCGTGAACGGCACGGAAACGCCGCGTCTTGCGAACGAAGTCAGCTTCAACGCGCTGCACTACCAGTGCGAAGCGCTCGAACGTCAGTGGGCCGCGTCGGTCGGCACGCGCTTCGCCGATCGCGCGAAGGAGCTGATGGCGCGCGACCTGTCGCGCTTCAAGTCGATGACGTCGCTGGCGGATGCGCTGCACCTGACGGAGCGCACGCTGCGCAGGCGGCTCGACAAGGACGGCATCACGTTTCAGTCGCTGCTCGACGAAGTGCGTCACGACGAAGCGGTGCGGATGCTCGACGACCACACGCTGACGGTCGCGGCGATCGCGGAACGCCTCGGCTACAGCGAGCCGCGCAGCTTCCGTCATGCGTACCGGCGCTGGACCGGCAAGACGCCGCGCGCCGAGTCGGACGTCGACGCGTGAACCGGACCGGTTACGGCTTCATTGCCGGCATCAGGATTCTTTGCACACGTAATTCATGACCAGCGTCTGAATGGAATCGGGCTGGACATAATCGTAGTCATCCGAATCCTCACGAGAAACGTAGACCTCGCCCGGCAGTGTTCCAACCATGCTTGTTTTGCCCATCGCCCACGTCTTGTTCTGACAGTCGAACGTCCAATTGGAAACCATGCGCTTCACCAAAAACGGCGCCGAGTACCGGTGAGGATGGGCATAGACGATTTTGACCGTAATCCATGAATTTTTTTCGTGCCGCTCGACGGAAGCGGGGTCCACATAGAGCTCGATAGCCGGACCCGGGCCCAGCGTGACCCAGCTCTCGGCGCATGCGGCGTTAGCGATGAATACAAGCAATGCACCCGCGATCCAGCCTTTTATCATTTCCATTCCTTGAATCTTGCGACGGCAATTCCGGAGACCTGATTCTACGTTTTCCGATTACGTGACATTCGTACGGTTCGATCCGGCGTTTCAACCGATCTCGAAACCTTTCGATCAATCTGCATCCCGGAAACGCGTATCGATCGCTTGTCGAAAAATCCGAACCCAGGAATGAAAATCGCAATGAATCGACTCGCGTAGAATGCCCGCAACAATCAATCCGAACGCGGCCACGCTCCGATTCCGCTCGCATCGACGCAATGCGAAAGAGACCCGTGACATCCGCTGACGTCGCCGCGTAATCGGGCGAGCGCAACCGCGACGATCGTCGACCGACGAAGCCACCATGAGCAAACCGATCCTGTACCTTCTCGCCGGCAACGGCAGCGCGGCCGACTGGTGGGACGATGCGCTGCCCCACTTCCGGCACTACCGCCCCGTGCCGCTGGAACTGCCGGGCTTCGGCGACAATCCCGCGCCGCCGTGCGAAGACCTCGCCGCCTACGCGCAAGCGCTGCTGGACGCGACCGAACCGGGCCACGCGATCATGGCGGTCGGCGTGAATGCGCTGCTGGTGCTGCACGCGCTGCAGCGGCGCCCCGGCCACTTCAGCCGCAGCGTGCTGCTCGCGCCCGTCGGCGCGTTCCTGTGGGAACGGCGTTTGCCGAAACTGATGGCGCCGAAGCCGCTGCGCAACGCGACCCACTGGCTGCTCTCGCACTACCCGACGCTGTTCGCGCGCAAGTTCTCGAACCAGACCTGGACACGTGCGCAGTACCGCCGCATGGGCGCCGGTTATGCGCGCTGCCGCGCGTTCCTGCCGCATTGGGATCTCGTGCGCGCCGATACCGCTCTGCCGCTGCTCGAATGGATCACCGATCGCATCGAACTCGTGTGGGGCGACCAGGACAACGTGCTCGGCGTGCGCCAGGCCGCCGCGTGGTCTGCCATCCTCGCGCGCGCCGACCTCACCGTCACGCTCCAAGCCGGCTGGGGACACTATCCGTGGATCGATGCGCCGGCAACCTTCGCGCAGTGGCTCGAAGCAGGCGACGCGGGCTTCGTCGCGCACACGAAAGGCGGACGCCTGGCGCTGGCCACGATGGCCGGGCTGCCCGTGCCGCCCGCGCTGTCGCTCACCCGCGCCGACGACCCGCGCCTGCACGGCTTTCTCGCGAGCCAGCCCGATGCCGAGTGGGCGATCCGCTCGTCGAGTCACGGCGAAGACCAGGCCGATGCGGCCAACGCCGGCCTGCACACGACGTTCCTGCGCGTGCCGGCGTCGCTGGCGGCCGCACGCGTGGCCGAGCTGCTCGACGGCGGGCTCGAGGAAGCGGTCGTGCAGCGCTTCGTCACGCCCGTGCTGTCCGGCATCGCGTTCGTGCGTCATCTCGCGGTCGAAGTCGAATGGGTGCTGGGCCACCTCGAAACGCTCGCCGACGGGCAGGCGAGCCCGCAGCGCGCGATCCTGTCCCGGCTCGGCGAGCCCTGGCAGAGCGGCACGTTCCCGACCGCGCACGGCCTGACCGCGACGCAACTGTGGACCTTCCTGCAACGCGTGCTGCGCGCGTTCCAATACGTGCCGGGCGATGTCGAATGGGCATGGGACGGCACGCGGCTGTGGCTGCTGCAGTATCGCCCGATCAGCAGCTACGGCTGGCACCGGCACCTGACCTCGGCCAACATCGCCGAGATCCTGCCGCCGCAGCCGAGCCGGCTGGTCGAGTATGCGCAACGTCGCGCGGCCGGCAGCATCCCGGCCATCATGGCGCGCTGGGATGCACGCGTGCTGCGGGACAACGAACCGTTCACCGCGCTCTATGGCGGCGCGTCGTACATCAACAACGACCTGTTCCTGGCACGGCTGGCCGACTGGGGCGTATCAGCCGGCAACTACAGCGGCGAGATCGGCGGCGCGACGCCGCCGCTGCGCTGGCGACCGCTGCGCCTGCTGCGATCGCTGCCGGTGTTCTGGCGCATGCTGCGCGTCGCGCGCACGCACCTGCCGACGCTCGAGCACGGCTTGCGGCGCTTCGACCGGGAACTCGCGACGCTCGTCGAGCAGCGCGCCGACGGCCGGCAACTGGCCGACTGGTTCACGCGCTTCTACGTGTTCGTCGTGCAGGGCAACCTGTGCATCGCGGCATCGCTCGCCAGCAGCGGCGGCGCACTATGGGGGCGCCCGCCGACCGTATACGGCCAGCTCGACGACAGCCCGCACCGGCTGCCGTGGGAAACCGATCCGGGCACCGCGCGGCCGGCGCCCACCGACCTGCCGCTGCAGACGTTTCCCGACTGGCCGCTGCCGGTTCGCGTGCTCCATACGCTCGGCGCACCGGGCATGCGCGGCTGGTATCTGCAGGTGCGCGAGTGGTATCGCGACAACCTGATGCGCGTGTTCTTCCGCCTGCATCATGCGATGCCGGCCGCCGATCGCGACGCGTGGTTCGCGCCCCATCCCGAGCGCCGCGAACGCAACGGCAGCTTCTGGCAGGACGGCAGCGAAGGCACCGACGAGGCGACCGGCTTCATGATCTATCCGGGCCACACGCAGGGCGTGCTCGGCCGCGACATCCTGCTGGAAGACACGCTCGACCCGGGCCGGCACGCGCAGTACCAGGCCGCGCGCGCCGTGATCGCGCGCATGGGCGGCCGGCTGTCGCACGGCGCGACGCTGCTGCGCGAGCTGCGCAAGCCGTCGGCCGTGCTGCCGCGCGTCGACGCGGCATGGGTCGGGCGCGAAGTGCGGCTCAGCGACGGCCGGCTGACGCTGGTCGAATAAGCGCGGTGTGCGGCCCGCCGACGTGTTGAAGGGGCTGGCGCCGGATGCGCTGGAACAGGCGATTGCAGGGATGGACGCGCCGTCGCGGAACGGGCTGCGCAATCCGTTCGCGCAGGACGGCATCCCGCAGGACGTGCGCGCGGGAATGGATCAGCTATCCGAAGACGACGTGACGCGTCGCGGCTAACGGGACCTGAATCGGCACTCAGCGCTGCGGCGTGCGGATTTTCCCGTCGACCTTCAATATGCGCCTGTCGTGCGCGGCCTCGTATTCAACCGTCTGCGCGGGTGTGACGGCGCCGTACGACCGGCCGTTCACATAGACGGTGCCGTCCCGCAGTTCTACACGGTCGCCGTCGACCGTCGCAGTGGCCCGTTCGCCCTGCAGCACCGCGCCCGAGCAACCGGCGGTCGAAAAACTGCGGACCGACGTGCCCGACATCGGAGCGTTCCCGCCCTGATCCGCCGCATGTGCCGCGCTGCAGGGTGGCGCATCCATGCTGCCGGCAGCGTGGAGCGATCCGGCGCCGATGCCGGATCCGGCAAGCAACGCAATCGTCATCGGCAACAGCTTGTTCATGGTGGTCTCCGCGGTCCGTGGACCTCGATCGACAACGACGCATCCCGTCCGGTCGATGGCCCGCGGTTGCGCAACCGGATCGACGGTCGGTCGACACTCCTGCCCGCCGGTCGACTTGATACGCCAAGTATGCGTCCACGTCACCGCACTCCGCCACCCGCGCCGCAACCATTCACCGCCAAAAACTGCCGGCTCGTTCGGGCCCCTTGATCGGCTTCGACGCCGGCCCTCCGAAAGCGACTGCGGGGCCACAGGTTCGCGGAAAATCGACCTTGATCGAGTTGCGACTCGCAACTATTATCGATTGCGACACGCAACCTTTTCGGGCAGACCATGGATCTCATCGACGCTCCCGCCAAGCCTCGCGAAGCGACCATCCTCGAGCTTCGCGACTTCTCCCGCAAACTGGTTCGCGAGCTCGGCTTCATGCGCGCCACGCTGGCTGACAGCGACTGGGCGCCTTCGGCCGTTCACGCGATCCTCGAGATCGGGATGGCGCCCGGCATCAACGCCCGGGATCTCGGCAACATCCTGCGCCTGGACAAATCGAACACGAGCCGGCAACTCGCGCGGCTCGAAGCCGCCGGTATCGTGGAGCGCCGCGTGTCGAGCGAGGATGCGCGCGCGACCGAGCTGACCCTCACCGCCGAAGGGAAAAAACTCCGGAAAAGAATCGACCAGTTCGCGACGGACCAGGTGTCGAATGCGCTGCGCCGCATGATTCCGGCCGACCAGCAGGCGCTGCTGCGTTCGCTCGCGCTGTACGCCGATGCGCTCGCGCAGGACAACGCCGCCAAGTCGCCCGCCGCGGCACCCGACGCACCGCAGATCCGCGAAGGCTACCAGCCGGGCTGCATCGGCGACATCGCGAGCCTGCACGCGCGCTTCTATTCGGAGCACTGGGGATTCGGCGCCTTTTTCGAAAAGCGCGTGGCGACCGAGCTTGCCGAGTTCGCGGGCGCGCTGCCGGCCGACGGCAAGGCGCTTTGGCTCTGCCAGGAGGACGGGCGGACGCTCGCGTCGCTCGCGATCGACGGCAACCCGGCGACCGGCGTCGCGCATCTGCGATGGTTCATCGTGAACGACACGTTGCGCGGATCGGGCATCGGGCGCCGGCTGATGACGCAAGCCATGCGCTTCGTCGATGAGCAGCGGTTTCGCGAAACCTATCTGTGGACGTTCAAGGGCCTCGATTCCGCGCGCCATCTGTACGAGTCGTTCGGCTTTACGCTGACCGGCGAGTCCGCGGGCACGCAATGGGGAACCGAGGTGGTCGAGCAGCGTTTCAGTCGGCCAGGGCCGTCCGGCTGCTGAGGTTCAACCGGGATCGACAGCCTGTCGATCGACGGCGTCGCCCGGCATACCAGCATTTCGCGGCGCGCGCTGTCCCGGTATTTCGGTACGAAGCAGGAGCCGATCCAGGACGTGCCCCAAAAAACGACGCGGTGAACGATGCCGAACGCGCGATACCGCAAAATCCGGATACTGCTTGCACCGAACACTTCACATGACCATGGATCACCAGACAACCCGCGGAGTCTCCGTTACCGGCCGCACGCTGGATCGCGCCGAATTGCTGCTGCTCGTCGAAGGCTCGCCGGCGCCTCTTCATCTGGAGGACTGCGACCTCGAAGGCGCGGACCTGTCGCGCGTGGATTTGCGAGGCGCGCGATTCGAGCGATGCGCGCTCGCGGAAGCGTCGTTCGTCGGCGCAACTCTGGCACAGACAGCGTGGATCCGGTGCCGGGCCCGCCAGGCCAGCTTTGCATCGTCGGATCTCGAGGACGCCGTGTTCCAGTCATGCGATCTCAACAATACGAGCTGGCGTCGCAGCAAGCTCGGATCGGCCCGCTTCAAGGAGTGCCGGCTGACCGGCGCCGATTTCGAGGAATGCAAGTCGCTCGGCCTCGAATTCGAGAACACGTTGCTGGTCGGCGCGAGCCTGCGGCGCTTTTCATTCCGGAAGACCCGCCTCGTGGCACTCGACTTCTCGGACGCCGATCTCGCCGGTGTGGACTTTCGCGACGCCGTTTTCGAAGGCGGCAGCCTGCGCAATGCGCATCTGAACGATGTCCGGTTCGACGGTGCCGACCTGCGCGACGTGGATCTCAGCGGTACGCCCAAACTGCTCGCGTCCGGCGTCCTTCGCGGCGCGACCGTCTCCTATGACCAGGCGGCGATGCTGATCGAGAATCTCGGGATTCGGGTCGCGTAAGGGTCACGCGGGGTCCCACAGACACGTTCGCGCCCGGTTCATCGCCGCGCGGCGGCGCAGGTCGCAAGCCGTCGAAGCCGATCGGGCGAACTATCGCAGCGCCTGCGCCACCTGCGCCCGCTCCGGCGCAAACGCGTCTTCCACGAAGCGGATCACGTCGTCGAGCGACGACGTGCATGCGGCGCCGGCCGCAAGCTCCCGAAACGCGCCATCCGGACCGAAGCAGACGAGCGGCTTGCCCCAGCGCCGCGCGAGCGAAATCTCCTCGGCCGTGCCGTGCCCGCCCGGCAGCGCGACGATCAGGTCGCTGCTCAGCACGTTCACGTAGTTGCGGTTGATCGTCCGCGGATCGGCGCCCGGCTCGCGGCGCGGCAGCGGCGTGAGGATCGGGATGTCGACGAACGGATGCGGATAGCCGTCGAGCGGCACGAAGCCCGCGAGCGGATCGGCCTGCGTCGGCAGGATGCCGATCGATCGCCCGGCCCGCCCCGGCACGCCGGCGAACGCGCGCGCGACCGCCAGCATCACGCCCTGCCCGCCGCCCGTCAGCAGGTTGAAGCCGGCCTGCGCGATCCACGCGCCGAGCGGTTCCGAGAACGCGAGCCACGGTTCCTTGCCCGAGCCCATCACGCCGATCGTTCTGTTCTTTGCTTGCATCGTGGTTTCCGGTGATGTCGTTGCGACGGGTGCGATCGCATCGGGTTCCGACCGCAAGCGGGCCCACGCCCGCCGCGCTCATTCGAGCTCGACGCCCTTGAGCTCGGGAATCAGGAACAGCGTCGCGACCATGTCCAGCACATAAAGGCCGGCGAGCAACGCGATGGCCGTCTGAAACGAGTAGTGCGCGGCCAGTGCGCCGACCGCGACCGGCCCGAAGCCGCCGACCGCGCGGCCGATATTCCACAGCACGTTCTGCGCGGTCGCGCGTGCGGCCGTCGGATAGCCTTCGGACATCAGCGTCCCGTAGCCGCCGACCATCCCGTTGACGAACATCCCCATCAGCGCGCCGGCCCACAGCATCGCCGTCGGGTCCGACAGCCGCGCATACGCGATGACAGTCGCGACCGAGCCGAGCTGGTACAGCAGGAACGTCGGCTTGCGCCCGATCCGGTCGGCCAGTTGCCCGAACACCCAGACGCCGATCATCATCCCGACGACGGTCGCCGCGGTCCATAGCCCCGATTTCGTCAGCGAGAAGCCCATCTGTTTCGACAGGAAGGTCGGCAGCCAGATCATGATCCCGTAGTAGCCGAAGTTCTGGACCGAACACAGGATCACGATGCCGAGGCTCGTGCGCGCGGTGCGGCCGTTGGCGACGAGCATGCGGAACGCGTTGGACTTCGGCTGCGCCGCGCGCTGCACGAACGCTTCCGGCTCGTGCAGCTTGTTGCGCATGACCCATGCGAGCAGCGCGGGCAGCACGCCGACCACGAACATGCCGCGCCAGCCGATGTGGAGCAGCAGGAACGGCGTCAGCAGCGCGGCCAGCAGCACGCCGGCCTGCCAGCCGAGCGCGACGTAGCACGACACGCGTGCACGCTTGCTCGCCGGCCAAGCTTCGGCCGCGAGCGCCATGCCGATCCCGAACTCGCCGCCCAGCCCGATGCCCGCGATGGTGCGGTAGACCAGCAGATCCCGGAAGTCGCGCGCGAACGCGCACAGGCCGGTAAAGATCGCGAACAGCAGGATCGTCCAGGTCAGCACGCGCACGCGCCCGTAGCGGTCGCTCAGCGCGCCGAACACGATGCCGCCCGCGACGGCGCCGATCAGCGTCCACGTGACCAGCGCGCCGCCCTGCCCGGGCGTCAGTTGCAGCGCCGCCGTGATCGCGGGCAGCATGAAGCCGAGGATCAGCAGGTCGAAGCCGTCCATCGCATAGCCGATCGCCGACCCGGCCAGCGCTTTCCACGCGTACGGGCCGACCTGCTCCGCGCGCGGGGCCGACGAGCCGTCGAGCGCCGGGGATTTGATGTTTGCTGCCATGGTGTCCTGCCACGAAAGTCCGGCGACATTCTAAGGCCTGTGCCCGCGCATGACGGGCCGGCGAACGTGCCGATGCGCGGCGGCGCGGGTGTGCGTCACCCCCGCTCCCGTCCGTCATGGGCGCATGGTCGACGACTATTCAGGATGCGCCGCGCGCCCGCTTTCCGGGACGGAGAGCGGGAATCGGCGGGCGATGGACGGGAAAGCGGCGATCCGGTGTAAGCGGCAAGACCGGCGATGTCGCGATCAGGCCGGACACTGAACAAAAGACATTGTGCTGGCCGGGTGGTGCCGGCCGGCCCGCGCGTGCGAACCGGACGGCGCCGCGGCGGGCTTCAGCCCTGATCGTCCCCGGGCCACCAGGTCTTGGCCTCGCGGTCGACGACGAGCGTGTCGAGATCCTTGCCTTCGAGCCATTTCGGCCGCGGGCCGCGGCCCGACCACGAGCGGCCGGTCGTCGGATCGTAGTACTTGGCAGGCGCCTTGCGTTTTCGCTGGACGATATAGCCGAGCGCGCTCAGCACTTCCTGCTGCGTAATTCCCAAAAGCTCGACCTGTTCCTTGAAGGCCGCGAGCGCGGCCTGCTTCTCCTTCTGCTTTGCGTCCGACAGCTTGATGTTCAGGTCCCGAAGTTGTGCTTCGAGTTCCTGCAGGGCCTGGGTCATGTATTCATCCTCTTTGGGCATGTTTTTGCAAAAAAATCCAATGGCCGAACCTACCACGAAGTTCCGCCGATCGGTGCTGTCATATATGCGAATCGATTGCCCGAGCCGGCTTGGTTTGCGCGACGTGCACGAAACGACGTCGCGCGTCAAAAACAGATCGGGTCGGGGCGGCAACGCGCGGCACGCTGCGTACCAATGCACGGCGAACGGCTGCGGCAGGTCATGCGCCGCACCTGGCACCGGCGCGGCATGGCGCGAATGATAGCAGTGCGCGTCGTCGTGTTGCACGAGTTGCGGGCCGGAGCCTGAACGACGTGCCCGACGTGCCGTTTGCCGGCCGAAGCCGATCCCTGCCAGGACGCCTTACCGGCCGACGCCGTCGGCGTCCCACGCGATCCGGTCGAACAGCGCGCGCAGCTTCGCGCCGCGCGCCGCGTTCAGCGCCGCCGCATGCGCGACGCGTCCGGCGAGATGCGCGCGGAAATCCGGGTGTGCGTCGCGATTCTGCGACGCCGGTCCGCGCCGGATGCAGTTGGTCAGGATGGCCTTCAGGAGATCGAACTCATCGCGCGCCAGATTCGGATGACGATTGACGACCACGCCGGCCAGTTGCTGCCGCGTGCCGCGCCGCATGACGCGGGTCTTGCGCAGTTGCAGCGCGAAGCCCTCCTCGAGGGCGATCGCGGCGACTCTGACCTGCAGCCGCTCGATTTCGCGCGCGAGCGCGCCGCCGCCCGAAAACGCGAGATCGTCGGCATAGCGCGTGTAGGTCGCATCGAGCGAACGCGCGAGCGCGGCGAGCCGCATGTCGAACCGGAAAGCCCCCAGGTTCGCCAGCGCCGGCGACGTCGGCGCGCCCTGCGGCAGATGCCGGTTGCGGTAGCGCTGACGGCCGATCCAGTCGAGCCGGTCGCGCAGGTCCGGCGCGAGCAGCCGCGCCGACGGCACACGGTTGGTGCACAGCCCGGTGAGCGTGCGCGCGACTTCGACCGGATACCCGAGCGTGACGAACAGCGCATGGACCCGCGCGGCGCGCACCGACACGAAGAAATCCGCGAGATCGAAGCGGACGACGACGTCGCGATCCGCGTGCGGCGCCGCAAACGACACGATCCCGTGCCCCTTGCGAAAGCCGTGTACCGCGCCGTGCGGCGCAATGCGATCGAGCAGCCCGTGCAGGATGCGGCGCTGCGCTTCGCGCAGCCGTCCCTTCGGGATCTCGACCACGCGGCACCCGCCGCTGCGCTTGTCGATCGCAACGTACTTGTAGTGATGCAGCGGCGTCGAGCCGCCGCGTGCGTCGACGCGCCAGTGGTCGGACAGCCAGTCGAGTTCCGGCACGCTCACGCCGAGCCAGCCGGCGAGATCGCCGGGCGTCGCCCATTGCGGCACGTCGCAGCCGGCAAGCGGCGCCGGCAACGGTTGCTGGACCGGCGGCCGGCGCACGACGCGGATCACCGCCGGCCGGTCGTCGCCGTACCATGCGCGCACGAATCCGGGCGCGTCGGCTACGACCGCCGCGAGCGCGTCGATGTCGGCGTCGGCCCAGTTCGAGCCGAAGCGCGCGAGCACGACATCCGCGGTTTCGTGCGCCCACGGCGGCGCGGCGCCGAGTACGTCCGCCATCCGGGCAACGACGCCGCCGCGTTCGGGCGAACCGGCCAGCATCGCTTCGGCAATCACGCGGACGGTATCGAACAGGGACGCGTACATGGCAATCGATGGGCGGGACGATGAGTCAACGTGGCCGGTACTGCGAGAGCAGTCGTTGCGCGGCGCGCAACCCGCGCTCTTGCGACGCATCGGGGTGTCGATCTCATCCACGGGGTAGCCCCGTAGTCCTGGAACATCGGCTGCCTGTTCCGGGCGTGTGCTTGACCCACCGCCCCGCGTCGGGACTTTAAAGGCCGGGAAGGCGGGATGTCAAACTCGGCGGGCAGACCCACGCCGCCGCTGCGCGCGCGAGTTCGACGAAGTCTTCGAGCCATTTCAGTTGCATGGCTTGGCTCCCGGGTGCGCGGTGACGTGCTGCGCGGTGTTTGCGATTCGCACTTGCGGCGAATCGGCAGGCCGGCGTCGGGCATGTGCCGCAGGCCGCCGGCGGCGCCCGTTCCTACGGCACCTGCGGCGCATTGCGCAGCACCGTGCGCAACGCGATATCGAACGGCGTCGCGTAATCGATCCCGAGTTCGCGCACGCGCGATGCATCCAGATGGCAGTCGTACGGGCGCGGCGTCGCATCGGTCGGCTTGTCGATCGGCGCGAGCGATGCGTCGATGCCGAGCGCGGCCGCGATCCGCTGAGCGATGTCGTACTTCGTCATCGGCTCCTCGCCCGACCAATGACGGATACCCGTGATGGACGCGTCCGCGAGATGACGCAGCGTCAGGTCGCGGATGACCTGCGCGACGTCCGGCGTGTAGGTCGGATAGCGGATCGCCCATGCATCCATGCCGACCGCGTCGGCACCCGGGCGCGCGGAAGCGACGATCGCGGGGACGAGGCTCGTGACGGCCGATTCGCTCCAGTCGGCGATCGGGCCGTAAAGCAACGGCACGCGCAGCACGCACGACAGCGGCGATGCGGCGAGGAGCGCAGCTTCGCCTTCCAGCTTCGTGCGACCGTAGATGTTCAGCGGATTCGGGGCGGCGTCTTCACGGTACGGCGCCGCGTTGCCGTCGAATACGTAGTCGGTGGAGATACCCAGCGTCCATGCGCCGTATCGCGCGGCGAGCACGCCGATGCGGGCCGGCGCATTGACGTTGATGGCGCGCGCGGCGGCCGGGTCGCGTTCGCAGACGTCGGGGCGGCGTTCGGCCGCGCAGAGGATGACGGCGGCCGGTTTGCGGGTTTCGAAGAGGTGTTCGAGGGCCGGCTGGTCGAGCGCGTCGAGTCGGGCGATGTTTTCCGGGGGCAGCGTGAGAAGTTTTGCGCCTGCGCTTTGCGGGTTCCGGATCGTCGCGAGCAGCGTCAGCGACGATTCGCGGGCCAGCGACGCGGCAACCGCGCGGCCGAGCAGGCCGGAGGCGCCGATGACGAGGACGGTCGGGAGTTCGGTCGACGAAGTTGGGCTTGGCATGGGCGGCGATTCGGGTGACGTGGGGAGGCGCGAGACCTGTTCGTCCGGAGGATAGCGGAAAAGGGGCGCATCCACCGCCAACGAAAACAAAGCCCGGCACGCTTGCGCGCACCGGGCCCGTCACACCGCACCGAACCTTCGCGCTGCCTTACTTCCGGTCGAGCGAATACCGCCCCGGCCCGGTCAGCGCGAGCAACAGCAATCCGCCGATGATGCTGACGTTCTTGTAGAAGTTGATCATCGCAATGTACTGGTCCATTCCCTGCAACGCCCAGTAGCGATGGCCGATCAGCGCGGTCGCGAGCGTATAGGCGGCGAACACCAGCGCAAGCGGACGCGTATAGAAGCCGATCGCGATCAGCAGGCCGCCGGCCAGTTCGACCGCCACCGCGATCACGGCCGCCAGTTCCGGCGCCGGGGTTCCCGTCGACGCCATGTACGCGACCGTGCCCGAGAAGCCATTCAGCTTCTGCCAGCCGAACAGCACGAACAGGATCATCAACAGCACGCGAGCCGCCAGCAGCAGCTCGTCCTTCTTCGACTCCAGCGAAACGTAACGCATAGCAATCACCCTTGAATTGACGGTTTGATGCATCCGGCGCCGATGCGCGCCGAATCGGCACGCCAGGTCGGCAACGGACCACTCCTCGCGCAATCGGACAGCGGACCGGACGGCCCACCGCCGAAGAATCCGTCCGGTTGCGCCGTTTCTGGCGCGCTCCGGATCGGTTCTGGCGAAGCACGGGTGCAGTCTACTGTCTCACCACAAATCATCAATCACCCGAAAAGCGATTCGCCGTCTCTTTTTAGTGGACAATCAGACGCAACAAGGCCATGACAAAGCGGCTGACCGGGCAGCGCAGCCGATTTCCGGCCTCGTGCAAATCGCTCCGTCCTCGTGTTTCAGGGTCAGAAAAACTGTTCCACTTCTTCCGGGCCGCCTCATTTAATTGATATTGTTTTCGCCCATTGACACATGCCGGCCATAACGATTCGTCTCGATAGTTATTTGTCGAAACGTTCTATGCGCGGTTCATCCGCAATGGCTTCAGCATAAGAATGCGATCGTCTTTACAGTCAGCCAGTGATCTTTTTTCGATCAAAGATGCGTGGATCTGGAATGAAAATTGGTAACCTAGAAAGGTTCACGCACGTGCGGCCCGAGATCTCATGCAGCGGGAAATCGCTTACCTTACAGTGTTTACGGCTCGATACCGACCAGGCATGACGCCGGCTCCCCGCAGCCGCTCCGCCTGATGTTTAGCGGCGTGAACGAAAAATTCCTCCTCAAGCATTCACGCTTTCAGCAAGTTTTAAACCCCCAGCAAACACTGCAACAAATACAATTAAAATCATGTGCTTACTATGAAAAATATAAAATCGCCATCGCGCACCTTCCCGTTCACCTGTCACCTACAATTATTACAAAAAAATTACTGATTGATGCCGGCTTAAATATACGATGGCGCACCGATTCGTTCTTGCGTTTCCCCGACGCCTCCCGTGAACCCAGGAATGCGTCGCGCGGGAGGCAGCGGCCGACTGCGCGGCACGCCATCCCGTCGCGCGCCGCATCCGTTATTGCGCTGCGATCCGCCGGCGGAAATGCTCGGTACCGGCCACGATCTTGTCGAGCACCGCATCGAGCGCCCAGAATCGTTCGCGCACGTCGTAGTCGATCGCGCGGCATTTGATCGATCCGAAGGTGCCGATCCGCTGATGGTAGAGCTTCGCCAGCGCCGGGTAGCCCAGCGCTTCCGACACCGCCGACACGACCAGGAACGTCGACAGCTCCTCGGCCAGCGCCGGGTTCGCGTCTCCTTGCGTGCGCAACCATCGGTAGAGATCCGGATGGAAGTTGGTGAACACGCCGTTGAAGCCCGCGGACCCCGCCTTCATCGCGTCCCACGCAATCGCGGCGTTCGCGTTCAGGATCTTCAGCGGCGATCCCGCGGCGAGCGCGACCCGCCGCTTCACCGTCTCGAGGTCGCAACTCACGTCCTTGAGCATCACGAACCGGCCCGTGTCGATGCACGCACGCAGTTCGTCGTCCGAAAGAAGCCGCCGGTAAGGCGCCGGACATTCATACAGGCCGAGCGGCAGATCCGACGGCAGGCGTGCGAGCAGCCGGTGCAGATGGTCGAGCAGCGCGGCGCTGCCCTTGCGCTGCGGATCGAGCCGGTTGGTCACGAGCACGACGCCCTGCGCACCCGATTCGGCCGCCGCGCACAGCTCGGCGACCTGCGCGTCGAGATCGTCGCTGATGTGCCCCGATGCGACGACGGGCACGCGCCCGGCCACCCGCTCGACCACGAAGCGCGCCAGTTCCGCGCGTTCGGCAAGACTCAGGAACTGCATCTCGCTCGATTGCGCGACCGCGAACAATGCATCCGCGCCGTGCGCCAGATACCATTCGATGAGCCGCTCGAGCCCCGCGAAGTCGATCGCGCCGGCGTCGTCGAACGGCGTCAGCATCACCGGTACGATCCCCTCGATGGTCACGTTCGCTTGCTGCTGGTGTTGCATCTGTTTCTCCTTCCTTCAGTGAATGCGTGGTTCAGGCCGGCAACGGTCCGTGCGCGGCATTCGCCGCCTGCTCGGGAATCGGCTTGCGCACCAGCAGCAGGTAAGCCATCGCACCGGCGAACGCGATCGCCGCGGCGGTCAGCAGCGCGGGCACGAACGACCACTTCTGCGCAATGATGCCCGTCAGGATCGGCGCAAGCGCGCCGCCGATGAAACCGCCGAAATTCTGGATCGCGCCGAGCGATGCGACACGGCTCGGCGGCGCGGCCGCCGTCGCGAGCGCCCACGAAGAGGCCGACGCCGCGTTGGCAAGGAAGATCACGACCGAAATGCACGCGAGCGCGACCGTGTTGCTCTGCACGAGCGCGGCCGGGATCGTGAACGCGACCATCCCTAGCATCGCGACCACCACCGCATTGCGCCGGCTCACGACCGGCGAACGGCTGCGACGCGTGACCACGTCCGACAGCCAGCCGGCGACCAGCGAGCCGACGAACCCGCACAGGAACGGCACCGACGCGGCGAATCCGGTGCGGATCAGGCTCATGTGCCGCTCCATCGTCAGATAGCCGGGCAGCCAGGTCAGGTACACCCAGTTCAGGTACACGGACCCGAAAAACCCGATCAGCATCCCCCAGGTCGTACCGTGCGAGAACAGGCTGCGCCATTCGCCGAAGGTCAGTTTCGGCGCCGCGACGCTGCTTTGCGCATCGGCATCGAGATAGCTGCGCTCGTCCACCGTCAGTTGCGTACGCACCGGGTCGCGATACAGCGCAAACCAGACGATGGCGACGACGAGACCCGCTGCGCCCGTCGCAATGAACGCCCAGCGCCAGTCGAACGACGCGACGAGGATCGACAGCAGCAACGGCGCGAGCGCGGTACCGAGCGGCGACGCGGCGTTGAAGATCCCGGTGGGCGTGCCGCGCGCGCGCAGCGGAAACCAGTTGCTCACCACCCGCGCGGCCGACGGGAACTGCGGCGCCTCGCCGATGCCGAGCACGATGCGCGCAACGATGAACCAGCCGAAGGTAGACACGATGCCGCCGGCCGCCTGCGCGATCGACCAGACGATCAGCCCGATGCCGAGCAGCCGGCGCGGACCGATGCGGTCGACGAGCCCGCCGACCGGAAACTGGCACAGCGCATAGCTCCACGAGAACGCCGACAGCAGCAGCCCCATCTGCGAGAGCGACAAGCCGAGATCGCCCCGGATCGCCGAGCTAGCGACAGCCAGCGTGCCGCGATCGAGATAATTGACGATCCCGCTCGCCATCAACAGCGCGAGCGCGATGCGTTGCCCCCGCCGGATACGCGGCGGCGCGTGCGGAACAGTCTGGTTTTCGCTCATTACGTTTGTCTCCATGTCTCCGGTATCGGCCGGTTCCGGCCATTCCGTCGCTTGCGGAATTCAGGCATCCATACGTGTCACTTCTTCGCGCGTCGGGATCGAGGTCTGCGCGCCGCAGCGCGTGACGCTGATCGCGGCCGCACGCTGACCGAAGCCGATCGCGTCGTCCATCGACGCGCCGTCTGCGCGGGCGGCCGCGAACCCGCCGACGAACGTGTCGCCGGCCGCGGTCGTATCGACGGCCGTCACCGACATCGCACGATGGCGGCCATTCCCAGCGCTGCCGCGCCAGCACACGCCGCGCGCGCCGAGCGTGACCAGCACGTTGCCGACGCCCTTCGCACACAGCACATCGGCGGCGCGCACGGCCGACGCATCGTCGCCGACGGCGATGCCGGTCAGCGACTCGGCTTCGGTTTCGTTGACGACGAGGTAGTCGACTCGCGCCAGCAACGCGTCGAACAGCGGCTGCGCAGGCGCGGGATTGAGCAGCACCGGCGTGTGGTGCGTACTCGCACAGGCAATCGCGCGCGCCACGGTCGCGACCGGCACTTCTAGCTGGCACACGAGCAGCGCCGCCCCGGCGATCGTTTCGCGCGCCGCGTCGATCCGGTCGGCGTCGAGGCACGCATTCGCGCCGGGCACGACGACGATGCTGTTCGCGCCGCCGTCGTCGACCGTGATCGCGGCAACACCGGTCGCCGTGCCGCCGATGCGACGCAGGTGCGTCACGTCGATCCGTTCCGCCGCCAGCGCACCGTGCAGGCGCGCGCCGAACGCGTCGTCGCCGACGCAGCCGATCATCGCGACCGACGCCCCCAGACGCGCGGCCGCGACCGCCTGGTTCGCCCCCTTGCCGCCGTGAACGGTCTGGAATTCAGTGCCGAGCAGCGTCTCGCCCGACACCGGCAGGCGCGGCGCGCGCGTGACGAGGTCGATGTTCACGCTGCCGACGACAGCGATATGCGGTGAACGGGCGCTGTTCATTTTTGAATGTAATCGCTTACATTTGAGATGGCCAAAACGGCCGGGAAGGCCGTCGTCGATGAAAATTTCGCGATGCGGATGAAGTATGCGTCTGACATAATATGGAGCAGCATCAAGATAGCGCTTACATTCTCACAGGATCGAATCGGGATGCAAGCGGGACCGCCATGAATCGAGGGTAAACAATGACGCTTTTGACAGCACGCGGCGTAGACAACACCGCCGCGTCGGGAGACGGCCGATGAGCAGCACGCCCCCGTCCCGCGGCGGCGCGTCCCGTGCGCGCCGCGGCAGCGGCCGCTCGGTGCTCAGCGATGTCGCGAAGCTGGCCGGCGTGTCGACCGCGACCGTCTCGCGCGTCTACAACGATCCCGGCAAGGTGTCGGCCGACGTCCAGCAGCGCGTGCGCGACGCGGCGCGCGCACTGAACTGGATTCCGAATGCGGCCGGCCGCGCGCTCGCGTCCACGCGCACCCACATCACCGGCGCGATCATTCCGACGCTCGACGACCAGGTGTTCGCGTCGCAGGTCGCGGGCATGCAGACCGTCATGGCGGAGCACGGCATCACGCTGTTTCTCGGCTGCTCGAACTACGATCCCGCGCAGGCGCTGGCGCAGGTGCGCGCGATGCTGTCGCGCGGCGTCGAAGCCGTGTCGCTGGTCGGCGAAGCGTATCCGCCCGAATTGTTCGAACTGCTTGCGATGCACGGCGTGCCGTACGTCGTCACGTACGCATATCGCGACGACAGCCCGCACTGCTGCATCGGCTTCGACAACCGAGCGGCGTTCGCGCGGCTCACCACGCACCTGCTCGACCTCGGCCACCGCGATTTCGCGATCATCATGCAGCCGTCGGCCGACAACGACCGCGTGCAGGCTCGCCTGCGCGGCATTCACGACACGCTTGCCGCGCACGGGCTCGCGGTGCGCCCCGTGCATCAGCACGAAGGCGCGGCCACGATCGCGTTCGGGCGGGCGAGCCTGCGCGCGATCGCCGACAGCGATGCGGCGACGCGGCCGACGGCCGTGATTTGCGGCAACGACGCGCTCGCGCTCGGCGCGTTGCTCGAGGCGCAGGCGCTCGGCATCGACGTGCCCGCGCAATTGTCGATCACCGGGTTCGACGACATCGCGATCGCGCGCGAAATCCGGCCGCCGCTGACGACGATGTGGGTCGACACCGATGCGATCGGGCGGCAGGCCGCGCATGCGTTGCTCGATGCGCTCGAGAACGGCGCAACGGGGCCCGGTCGAGCGGTCATGCCCGAGTTGCGCATACGGGAATCGGCCGCGCCGCCGGCGCCGGCTCGCGCATCGCGCAAGAAATGAACACGCGTCGGACGGCACCGGCCGCCCCGCGCACTCACTGCATCACGTCGATCGGCAGCGTCTTGTCGAGATTGTCGTGCCACGCCTGGATGGTCTTCGGCACGGTTTTCTTCCACGCCTGCGCGTTCGAGTAATAACGCATCCGGACCTTGTTCTGCGCGTCGAACACCAGCAGCCCGATCCACAGATCGGTGCCGCGGCTCATCACGATCGCCGCGTTTGTCGTCGCGATGCCGCGCACCCAGTAGGACTTCACGCGCGCGTTCAGCCCGTCGAGATCCTTTTCGTCGACGCTGTAATTGATCATGTCGACGAGCGTCGGGTAGTCGGCGCCAAGCAGCTTGTGCGCGGTCGCGTTCTGCGTCGCGTCGGTCACGACCTTGAGGCTCAGCAGGTCGGCCTGCGGCTTGGCCTGGAACTGCGACGCGGTCACGTAGTCGCCCGCGTAGACAACGCCCGCGCCGGCGCCGCAATCGAAATCACCACCCTGCTGCGTGACGTGGATGCGCCCGCTCTTCCGGTCGAAATCGAGCCGGCACTTGTCCTTGCGATAGGTGCCGCTGTCGCCGTGCAGCACGATGTCGCCGTCGAGCCCGCCGGTATTCGCGCCGTTGTTGGCACTCAATTCGAAATGCAGCCGAGGTGCGGTGCCGGTAAATTTCAGCACGCCGCCAAACGACGGGTTGCCGCTCGTCAGGTACCAGGTCTGCTGCCAGCGGTCCGCGGCGAACGGCGTGCCGTTCAGGCTCGCGAGCCGTTCGCGATAGCGGTCGCCGACGCACGGCGCGTCGGTGCCGCACTGGTCGCGCTGCTTGAGCCACTTCAGCTGCGCGGCCTTCAGCGCGGCCGTATCGCCGCCTTTCGCGAGCGCCTTCTTCCACGCCGCCGCCAGGTCGCCGTCGAGCTTCGATAGCGCGGTGTCGGCGCAGATCGTCTTCTCGGTCGGCGAAGCGGCCTTCGCACAGTCGAAGCCGGCCGCATGCGCGGCGATCGGCAACAGCGTCAGCAGCGCGGCCGCCGCGATCGATCGCAGGTGCGTGTACCGCGCATCAGATGCGGGAATCGCGGCTTGCCCGCGCGCGTTCGATCGGTTCTGGATAGTCATCGGCTTGGATCGTCGCTGGGTCGCGCACCCGTAGAAGCTACCTGCGCGCGACATTCGAGGTAAAAACACCCGGCCCGGCAGGCGGCGCATACCGTCGCCCGCCGCAGCGTAACCCGAATGCGCGATGCCGATCAATCGACGATCGATGCCGACGCAACCGTCCCGGCGGCCACGCTGCATTGCACGATGCCGTCGTGCAATGCGGCTTCCACGGATGCAGGCCAGTCGGCCGCCTCCCAGATGAAGGTGCAATCTCCGCTCATGACGCGGAGATGACCCCATCGATTCGCCGCGCGGCTTAATATTCTCCGCAATTCCTGCGGTGAATAACGCCTCTATTCACCGCACGCCGCCCGCTACCGCCGCCTGCCCGCCCCGCCCTTCGCCACCGGCGCAGTCTCGCCAAGCCGTTCCGCGAGAAATCCGATGAACGTGCGCAGCGTGACGAACCCTTCGCGATGCTGCGGAAACACCGCATTGAGCGTGATCGGCGACGGCGCATACGCGTCGAGCACCGGCACGAGCGCGCCGCTGTCGAGCGCCGTGCCGACGATGAAGTGCGGCAGCAGCACGATGCCGAGCCCCGCGATCGCCGCGTCGCGCACCACTTCGCCGTTGTTCGCGACGAGCGGCCCCTGCACGTCGAACGTGCGCGCCGCGCCATCGACGCGGAATTCCCAGCCGACGCGCCGCTCGCGCCCGTACAGCAGGCACGTGTGGCCGGCGAGATCGGCCGGCGTCTCGGGCGTGCCCTGGCGCTTCAGATAGGCGGGGCTCGCGCACGCGATCATCCGCCACGCGCCGAGCGGGCGCGCGATCAGCGTCGAATCCTCGAGCGAGCCGATCCGCAGCACGAGATCGAAGCCCTCGCCGATCAGGTCGACGCGCCGGTCGGTCAGGTCGAGGTTCAGCCGCACGGCCGGATGCGCGGACAGGAATTCGGCGATCAGCGGCGACACGTGCGTGATCCCGAACGACAGCGGCGCGCTGATCTTCAGCGACCCGTGCAGCTCGGTGCTGCGCACCGACATCGCCTGCTCGGCGTCGGCGATCTCGGCAAGGATCCGCTGCGCCCGCACATAAAACTCCTGCCCCGATTCGGTCACCGCGAGATTGCGCGTGTTGCGGTGCAGAAGCCGCACGCCGAGCGACGCCTCCAGCGCCATCGTGCGCCGGCTGACGAACTGCTTGGACAGCATCAACTGATCGGCCGCCGCCGTGAAGCTGCCCGCGTCGACCGTCGCGACGAAGATCCGCAAGTCGTTGAGTTCCATATTGTCCACTCCATAGCGACAGACATTATCCCTGCAGCCATTTATTTGTCAAATCGATTGACCTAAGATTCATCTCAACGAACGGCCGGACCCACTTCCGAGGCCCGGCGACTTCAAGGACAGAAATCATGATCGAAATCCGTGCAGCAAACCAACGTGGCCGTGCGGAGCATGGCTGGCTCAGCTCCCGTCATACGTTTTCGTTCGCGAATTACTACGATCCGAAGCAAGTCGGCTTCTCCGACCTGCTCGTGATCAACGACGACCGCGTCGCACCGGGCCGCGGCTTCGGCACGCACCCGCACCGCGACATGGAGATCCTGTCGTACGTGCTCGATGGCGCGCTGGAACACAAGGACTCGATGGGCACCGGGTCGGTGATCGTGCCGGGCGACGTGCAACTGATGAGCGCGGGCACGGGCGTTCGCCACAGCGAGTTCAACCACTCGCCTGACGCGGGGGTCCACTTCCTGCAGATCTGGGTCGGGCCGGCCGAAAAGGGTGCCGAGCCGCGTTATCAGCAGACGAATGTCGCGGCCGAGGACAAGCGCGGCAAGCTCACGCTGGTCGTGTCGCCGAACGGCGACGGCGGTTCGCTGAAGATCCGGCAGGACACGCGGATCTACGCGGGCCTGTTCGACGGCGATGAACGCGCTACGCTGGAACTGGCGCCGGACCGCTTTGCCTACGTGCACGTTGCACGCGGCAGCGTGACGGTCAACGGCGTGACGCTCGGCGAAGGCGACGGCGCGCGCATCCGCGGCGAACAGGCGCTGACGCTCGCCGACGGCAACGATGCCGAAGTGCTGGTGTTCGACCTGCGCCCGGTCGAAGTGACGGCCGAGTGGGCATAACGCCCGTTCGGGAAACCGGGCCCCGCCGAACGCGGGGCCCTTTTAATCGGAGATTCGCATCATGGCCAAGGTACTCGTTCTTTACTACTCGTCCTACGGGCACGTCGAAACGATGGCGCAACACGTCGCGGAAGGCGCAAAATCGGTGCCCGGCGTCGAGGTCGCGCTCAAGCGCGTGCCCGAAACGATTCCCGTCGACCAGGCCAGGGCGATCGGCGTGAAGGTCGACCAGGCCGCACCGGTCGCCACGGTGGACGAGCTCGCCGATTACGATGCGATCATCTTCGGCACGCCGACCCGTTTCGGCAACATGGCCGGCCAGATGCGCACGTTCCTCGACCAGACCGGCGGCCTGTGGATGAAGGGCGCGCTCGTCGGCAAGATCGGCAGCGTGTTCGCGTCGACCGGCACGCAGCACGGCGGCCAGGAAACGACGATCACGTCGTTCCACACGACGCTGCTGCACCAGGGGATGGTGATCGTAGGCGTGCCGTATGCGTGCAGCGGGCTCGTCAACATGAACGAAATCACCGGCGGCACGCCGTACGGCGCGACGACGCTCGCAGGCGCGGACGGCAGCCGCCAGCCGAGCGCGAACGAACTCGATATCGCCCGCTACCAGGGCAAGCACGTCGCGGAACTCGCGAGCAAGCTCGCGTCGTAACGCGTCGCACCCTCCGGGGATCCGCCGGCCGCGCACGGTCCGGCATCCCGGAAAACCGCACACGAACGGACGGCGCCGGGGCAACCCGGCGCCGTCCGTTCATGCGTGTTTGCCGCCCGTTACTGCCCCGAAGCCGGCGCGGCGGGCGCCGCCTTCGTCGCGGGCGCCTTCTGCACGGCGTTCTGCGGATAATTGCTCTGGTCGTTGGTCAGCCGGTAACCGCTGCCGGTGCCGATCGCCTTCAGGTCCGACGCGTGGCGTGCCCGGGCCGCCTTGCGCGCCGCTTTCTTCTGCGCCTTGTCGAGCTGCTTCTGCGTCGGCGCGGACGCCGGATCCTGCGCGTATGCCGCCGGCGCGGCGGTCAACAGCAGACCGAACGACGCCGTTACTGCTGCTGCCACTGAAACCACGCGAGACTTCTTCATGGCCGGATCTCCTTGTCGATTGTTGGTTGTGGGTCGAATATCAGCGCGCACGCGACGGCTTGCGACAACGGCGCCGATGCAACGTTAGCCGATCGCTGCGCAAATGTCCGTGTGCGTTCCTGAATTCTCCTGATAACGACGGCGATACGTGCGCGCCGCGCACGCCGTCGTGTCGCCATGTCGTCCGCGCCCATCAGGGAAACCGATAGCCCGGGGCACCCTGCGCTCAGACCCAGCGCGACAGCACCGGCAGCAGGATCGGCACGACGAACGCCGTCAGCACGCCGTTCAGCCCCATCCCGAGCCCGGCGAACGCGCCGGCCTCCTCGCTGACCTGGAACGCGCGTGCGGTACCGATCCCGTGCGACGCGACGCCGAGCGCGAAGCCGCGCACGGCCGGCTCGTCGATCCGCAGTGCGTTGAGGATCCCGCGCGCGCACACGGCGCCGAAGATCCCGGTCGAGATCACAAGCACGGCGGTCAGCGACGGAATGCCGCCGATCTCCGCGGCGACGGCCATCGCGATCGGCGTCGTCGCCGATTTCGGCGCGAGCGACGCGATCGTCTGGTGCGATGCGCCGAACAGCGCGGCGATGCCGACCGCCGACACGATCGCGGTCAGCGAGCCCGCGAGCAGGCCGACGAGCAGCGGCAGCGCGCTGCGCCGCAGCTTCGACCACTGCCGGTACAGCGGCAGCGCGAGTGCGACGGTCGCGGGGCCGAGCAGGAAATGGACGAACTGCGCGCCTTCGAAATAGGTCGGATACGGCGTATGCGTGATCGTCAGCAGCAAGACGATCAGCGCGACCGCGATCAGCACGGGGTTCGCGAGCGGGTTGAAGCGCGCCCGTGCATAAACGGCCTGCGCGAACAGATATGCGATCAACGTGATGGTCAGGCCCAGCAGCGGGCTCGCGGCGAGATAGACCCAGATCGCGCCGAGTTTCGGGAAGGCCGTCATTGCGTGCGCTCCGCGGTGCCGTCCGCGCGGCGCTGGCGCCGCAGCAGCGCACGCGTGACGAGCGCCGTCACGGCGATCGCGAGCGTGGTGCTCACCGCCAGCGCGACGACGACCGCCACTGCATCGCCGCGCACGCGGTCGGCCGACACCATGATGCCGACGCCGGCCGGCACGAACAGCAGCGACAGGTGGCGCAGCAGCTCGAGCGCGGTCGGCTCGATCGCGTCGGCCACCTGCGGACGCAGCATCACGAAGCCGAACAGCAGCAGCATGCCGATCACCGGGCCCGGCACCGGCAGGCCGAACAGATAGGACACGCCTTCCCCTAGACACTGGAAGACCAGCAAGACCGCGAACGCCTGCAGCATGAACCGCTTCTCCCGAAGGTGGCCGCGAGTCCGCGCGGCCGCCGGGCCGGCGGCTTGCGGCGCCGGCGTGAACGATATGCGCGATCGTACCAACAATGCCTGCGAGCGGTCGCGACGGCGCAATCGCATGATCGCGCGAGCCCGGTTCGGCCGTTTCAATCCGGTCGGATCAGCCAAGAGATCGGGCGGAACCGGGCGAGACGAAGGAGAGCGATAGCGCAACGGTCCGGACGCGACTGGTGTCGTCTTTCACCGCGCCTGTCGTCCGTATGCAAAAACGGCGGGCATAAGCCCGCCACTTCGTCTTTCGCATTCGAATGCGTTCTTTCGAATTCGAATGCCACCCGCCACGTTACTTCAGCCGTGTCGCGATTTCATTCGCCAGCGCCTTCGTCGCGGCCTTCGTCGGTGCATCCGCAGCCAGCGCGTTCAGCAGACCGAAATCGTGAATCGTGCCGTCGTAGCGCGTGGTCGTCGCGTCGACACCGGCCGCGTCGAGCTTGCGGCCGTACGCTTCGCCTTCGTCGCGCAGCACGTCGAACTGCGCAACCTGGATCAGCGCGGGCGGCAGGCCCTTCAACTGCGCGGTGCTCGCGCGCAGCGGCGACGCGTAGATGTCGTTGCGTTGCGCTTCGTTCTTCGTATAGGCGTCCCAGAACCACTTCATCATCGGCCGCGTCAGGAAGTGCCCCTGCTGATACGCGTTGTACGAGCCCGTATTGAAGTTGTGGTCTGTGACGGGCCACATCAGGCCCTGGAAGCGGATCGCGGGGCCGCCCTTGTCCTTCGCCATCAGCGACACCACGGCCGCCATGTTCCCGCCGACGCTGTTGCCGACCACCGCGAGGCGGCCGCCGTCGACGCCGATCTCCGCGCCGTGCGCGGCTACCCACTTCGTCGCCGCATACGCCTGGTTGATCGCGACCGGGTAGCGCGCTTCCGGCGACGGCGTGTAATTCACGAACACCGCGACCGCACCCGATTGCACGACGAGATCGCGCACGAGGCGTTCATGCGTCGGGAAGTCGCCGAGAATCCAGCCGCCGCCGTGGAAGAACATGAACACCGGCAGCGTACCCGTCGCGCCCTGCGGGCGAACGATCGTGATCGGCACCGACAAGCCGTCCTGCTCGATCGTGCGGTTCGACACGTCGATACCCGACAGGTCGACCTTCGCGCCGTTCTGCGCGTCCACCAGCACCTGGCGCGCCTTCGCCGGGCTCAACGTCTCGAGGCCGGGGCCCTTCTGGCCGTTCAGCGCAGCGAGGAACCCGCTCGTCGCCGCGTCGGGACGGACGGCTTCGGCGCCCGCTGCAAATGCGGTGGACGCGGTGGACAACGCGGCTGCAACAGCGGCGGCGATCAGCAGCGGCTTGACGATCTTCATGACGAAACTCCTTGGCTTAACCGGTGAATGGCGATCAATGGTTCGTAGTACGTTCGATCAGACAAGCGTCAACGTGACGTCGATGTTGCCGCGCGTCGCGTTCGAGTACGGGCAGACGACGTGCGCGCGATCGATCAGCGTTTGAGCGGTGTCGCGATCGAGGCCCGGCAGCGAGATCTTCAGTTCGACTTCGATGCCGAAGCCGTTCGGGATCGCGCCGATGCCGACGCTGCCTTCGATGGCGGCATCCGCGGGGATCGCGATCTTGTCGCGGGCCGCGACGAACTTCATCGCGCCGATGAAGCACGCGCTGTAGCCGGCCGCGAACAGTTGCTCGGGATTCGCGCCTGCGCCGCCCGCGCCGCCGAGCTCACGCGGCGTGGTCAGCTTCAGGTCCAGGCCGCTTTCGGGCACCGTGGCACGGCCGTCGCGGCCGCCGGTGGCTTTTGCATGGGCGCGGTACAGCACTTTTTCGATCGACATGACAGACTCCTTTTCAATCAGTGAGTGAAACAGCCTTCCAACCCGGGACCGCGTGCCGAAAGCCTTGCCGCCGGCGTCACGCTTGTTTATCTACCCATAGATAGATAAACATCCCCCAAAAATGCAGGCGGGCGATCCACCTGCTCCGATAATCTATCTACTAAAAGATAGATAACAAATCCCAACAAAAGGCGGCGAACCGCCTGACTGCTTGCCCCGTCCGTCAGGACCGGGTTTTCCAGACGGCCTCGACATCCTCGAGACGCGCCCGTGTGTGAAACAGCCGGCTGGCCAGCACGCTGCCCTGGAACGCCGCATACAACGTGCGCGCCGCCGTTTCGGGCTTGCCGCTGAACTGCAGCGTGCGCTCCTTCGCGCCCTGCGCCAGCAATTCCGCCAGCCAGTTCTCGTTGGCCTTGAAGAATGCCTGCACGGCCTGCCGCACGTTCTCCGGCAACGATTCGATGTCGGCCGCGAGCATCCCGCACAGGCAGATCTGGTTGCCGTCGCCGAGCGTCCGGCCGAACAGCTTCGTGTACAGGCTCAGCTTCACGTCGGCCGGCAACGCCGGATCGATCGCCCGCATGGCCGCGAGGACTTCGTCGCTATACGCCGCTACGGCTTCCAGCACGAGGTCGTCCTTCGACGGGAAGTAGTAGTGGATGCTCGACGTCTTCACGCCCACCAGGTCGGACAGGTCTCGATAGCTGAAGCCGTTGTAACCGCGCAGCATCATCAGCGTGATCGCGTGGTCGAGAATCTGTTCGCGGACGGTCGGTTTCGTTTCCATGGATCGAACTTTATCTACTCATAGATAGACGGTCAAGCACTTTTTTTGGGGCGGAATGAAAAACCTCGAAAAACCGGAAGCGCGGGCACACGCCGCCCCGGCCGCTGCTGCTTACAACCGGCCTGCAGCCCGATCGAATCGATGCGACACTCGCAGCCAGGCGAAGCGACCACGACGCAATCGTCGGTCGGATGTGCGCGCCAGCGCCCCGACATCGCGTCGCGCCCGGCACCTGCATCACCGGCCCGCCCGCTTCGTCGGACCGTATAAGGAGAACAGTCGATGTACTCGTGGTTTGAACGGCGCCTGCCGACTTTCCCGCTCGAAGATCCCGTCACGCCGCCGAAGGGATTCTTCTCGTTCGTCTGGGCGTGCACGAAAGGCGCACGCAGCTGGATTCTGCTGATCGCGCTGACATCGGCCGCGCTGGCCGCGTACGAAGCCGCGCTGTTCGCGATGATGGGGCGCGTGGTCGACTGGCTGTCGTCGGCGGCGACGCCGGCGGAATTCGGCGGCCGTCACTTCGGCACGCTTGCCGGTTTCGCGGCGATCCTCGTCGGCAGCGCGCTGCTGATCGCGCTGCATACGATGGTCAAGCACCAGGTGCTCGCGATCAACTTCCCGATGCGGCTGCGCTGGCTGTTTCATCGGCTGATGCTCGACCAGAGCCTGTCGTTCTATGCGAACGAGTTCGCGGGCCGCGTGACGACCAAGATCATGCAGACCGCGCTCGCCGTGCGCGATGCGCTGTTCATGTCGGTCGATGTCGTGATCGGCGTCGCCGCGTACCTGATCGGCATCCTCGCGCTCGCGGCGAGCTTCGACTGGCGGCTGATGATTCCGCTCGCACTGTGGGCGCTCGGCTACGGCGCGGCGTGCGCGTTTTTCGTGCCGCGCCTCGGCGCCGTCGGCAGCCGGCAGGCCGACGCGCGCGCGCTGATGACGGGCCGCATCACCGACGCGTATTCGAACATCACGACCGTGAAGCTGTTCTCGCATACGCGGCGCGAAGCCGACCACGCACGCCGTGCGATGGAAGCGTTCAAGGCGACCGGCGACGCGCAGATGCGGCTCGTCAGCGCGTTCGAGATCGTCAACCACCTGCTGTCGACGCTGCTGCTGGTCGGCTCGACCGGCCTCGCGCTGTATCTGTGGATGCATGGCGAAGCGAGCGCGGGCGTCGTCGCGGCCGTGATCGCGATGGCGCTGCGCCTGTCGAGCTATTCGCACTGGATCATGTGGGAGATGACCGAGCTGTTCGAGAACGTCGGCACGATCCAGGACGGCATCAACACGCTGACGAAGGTGCGCAGCGTGGTCGACGCCCCCGATGCGAAGCCGCTCGTGGTGCAGCGCGGCGGGATCGTGTTCGACAACGTGCAGTTCGCGCACGAGGACAACGACCGCGCAGTGTTCGACGGGCTGAACCTGACGATCCGGCCGGGCGAGCGGATCGGCCTGATCGGCCGCTCGGGCGCCGGCAAGTCGACGCTCGTGAACCTGCTGCTGCGCTTCTACGACGTTGGCGGCGGCACGATCCGGATCGACGGGCAGGACATCGCGCACGTGACGCAGGACAGCCTGCGCAGCGCGATCGGGATGGTCACGCAGGATACGTCGCTGCTGCACCGGACGATGCGCGAGAACCTGCTGTACGGTCGCCCCGATGCAACCGAGCGCGAAATGCAGGACGCGGCCGTGCGCGCGGAGGCGTCCGAGTTCATCGACCGGCTGCGCGATCGCCACGGGCGCAGCGGCTACGACGTCGAGGTCGGCGAGCGCGGCGTGAAGCTGTCGGGCGGCCAGCGGCAGCGTGTCGCGATCGCGCGCGTGATGCTCAAGGACGCGCCGATCCTGGTGCTCGACGAAGCGACCAGCGCACTCGATTCCGAAGTCGAAGTCGCGATCCAGCGCAGCCTCGACAGCCTGATGAGCGGCAAGACGGTGATCGCGATCGCGCACCGGCTGTCGACGATCGCGGCGATGGACCGGCTGATCGTGCTCGACGAAGGGCGCATCGTCGAGGAAGGCACGCACCAGCAACTGCTGCAGGCGGGCGGCATCTATGCGGCGCTGTGGGCGCACCAGAGCGGCGGGTTCCTCGGCGAAACGGCGGAGACGGAGGGAGCGGAGCAATAGGCCGCCGTGTCGAAACTCCAGGCGTCGTGCCCAACAGCGCGGACGCCTGAAACGGCGTGTCCCTGCCGCATCGGTTGCCAACACAACGATACGGCGATACACCGAGCGGCGCGCCGACCAATCGCGAAGCCTTCGCGCCGCCTCATAACGATTCGAAAATTTGTTGGTTCCCTTGACGATGCGCTGTCCGTATCGTTCACCGACTCGTCAGACAAATCGACCAACAGGGGAATCCGACCATGAAACGAATCCGCTCATTCGCACTGCTCGCGCTGCCGGCCGCGCTCTGCGCCGCCGGCGCGCATGCGCAAAGCAGCGTCACGCTGTACGGCATCGCCGACGCAGGCATCGCCTACGTGCACAACGCGCGGAACGCGAGCGGCGGCAACGCGTCGAGCCTCGTCAAGTTCAGCAGCGGCAACCTGTCCGGCAGCCGCTGGGGGCTGCGCGGCATCGAGGATCTCGGCAGCGGGCTGTCCGCGCTGTTCCAGCTCGAGAACGGCTTCAACATCGGCACCGGCGCGCTCGGCCAGGGACAGCGCGAATTCGGCCGCAAGGCCGTCGTCGGCCTCGCGAGCAGCACGTACGGCACCGTGACGCTCGGCCGCCAGTACGATCCGGTCGTCGATCTCGTGCAGGGCCTCACGCAGGACAACTACTTCGGCGGCGTATTCGCGACGCCGGGCGACCTGGACAACTACGACAACAGCCTGCGCGTCAGCAACTCGGTGAAATACACCAGCCCGCTGATCTCGGGCTTCCAGTTCGCAGCGCTGTACGGCTTCGGCGGCGTCGCGGGCGCCACCGGCAATGGCCGCACGTACAGCTTCGGCGCGAGCTACGCGAACGGCCCGCTGTCGCTCGGCGCCGGCTTCTTCTACGCGAACGGCGGCTCGACCGTCGCCAACGGCGTGCGCACGTGGTCGAGCAGCTCGGACACGCTGTTCAACACCGTGATCAACCAGGGCTTCTCGAGCGCGAAGTCGATCCAGATCGTGCGCGTCGCCGGCCAGTACGTAGCCGGGCCGGCGACCTTCGGCCTCGCGTATTCGAATACGCAGTACGGTGCGGACACGCTGTCGGCATTCAGCCAGAACGCGAAGTTCAACAACGGTTCGGCGTTCTTCAACTGGCAGTTCTCGCCGGCGCTGCGCGCGGGCGTCGGCTACAACTACACGTCGCTGACGGGCCCGGCTTCCGCGCACTACAACCAGGTCAACCTCGGCGCGGATTACGCGCTGTCGAAACGCACCGACCTGTATGCGCTGTTCGGCTATCAGAAGGCAAGCGGCAACACGCTCGACGCGAGCGGCGCGACCGTGAAGGCCGCCGCGTCGGTCGGCTCGTACGGCGTGAACTCCGGCACCGATACGCAGGAACTCGCAATCGTCGGGATTCGCCACAAGTTCTGATCGCGGCGTCGCATCGCGACAGCCACGCAGGCGCGCACCATGATGCGCGCCTGTGTCGTTTACACGGTCTGCGTTTCCGTTCAAAACGCTCAGCTTAGCCTAGCGTTCGAACCGGGCAATGCGGTTGCCTTACGTCTAAACGCCGGCCTAATGCCGTCGCATTCCGCCAGCCCCGCTCATGCCACCGAACCGATGCATGCCGCCGAATCCATGGCCGCCGCCGCCAAGAAACGGGCCACGGTGAAAGCCTGCCCCCATCGGTACGCCGAAGCGACGATGATCCATCCGATTGAAGTGATCGAAGTGGTGGAAATGACGGAAACGATCGACAAAGACGAAGCTCACGCCCGCGCCGATGAAAAGCGGCGGCCCCCAATACCACGGGTCGGGATACGGATAGGCCGCCGCCGGGTACCACAGCACGCTGCCGTCGGCACTTTGCACGATCTGCCATGTGCCATCGCTTTGCAGACACGCACGCCCCACGATTTGCTGCTCCGTACCGTCGATGTCCGCTTGCGCGGCGACGGCGCGACAGTTTGTGCCGTAGTCCGGTAATTCATCATCCATTTGCGCAAGGACAGGCACGGAAAGCCCAAGACAGACGATGCCTATCCCGAATCGAAACATGTTGCCCATGATCGGCTCCTGCATTGTTGCCCCCGACCATTTGACCGCCGGCGTCACGGGCGGCGCCCGGCACGCTGGATTGCTTGCGCAGGATTCATCGCGCGGCGGTAACGGGCCACCGCTTCGTATCGGGTCTCCTGACGGCTAAACGAAGCAGCACGCCCGGTTATTCCAGGGGTCGGGATGCGAATGACGGAAGCGGGAGGCGCCGGCAATCGTTGCGGCGGTCAGCGTCCGACCGAGCGTTTGACGACGTGGTAGACAGCCGCTGCCGTGACCCCGAATACCAGATGGGCCACCAGCGTGATCGCGCCGCGAACCGGGATGAACCACGGGAAGATCGCCGTGAAGGCGTGCAGATTGACGCCGTACAGGATGAGCCCGAACGCGCCGCCTGCGAGAAGCGCGGCCCCGAGCGACATGTTCCGGACCACCTTCGCCAGCACGGCCGCATAGGCAAGCGACAGAGCGGCATGCACGAGTGTCGCGACACCCATGACCATCGGATCGAAGCCGGCGGACGAACCGAGCACGCTGCGCCCCATCACGATGGCTGCCGTCAGGCGCGCGTCGCGGAACAGGTTGCGCATGGCGTCATCGCCTGCGATCGACCAGATCAGCAGCTCGATGACGGTCGACCCGACAGCCGCGCCAAACGCTGCGCAGAGAATCGGGACCGGACTGGCTTGTTTCAATTGGCGTCCCCATCGCGACCGGCCGATGCATCGAAGCGGCGTGCGATCCGTCCGCTCCGGTTCCGATCGGGCAGCGTGTGCCCGCGATACCGAACCGGGCGGCCACGCAAAGTCAGGACGCCCCTTCGCAGTCCGTCCAGTACGCAAACGGATCGCGATGTTTGGGATAGTGTTCGTCGAGCCATTTCAGCAATGTCGCGCGGGCATTGTCCATATCGGCTTTCAACGACGAGGTGGTCAATTCGTGCACTTCGATGGACTTTTCCCGATCGATCACGAAGCAGTTCCAGTCAGGGCCGTCGAGATCCGGATCGTCGGACGCCTTCGACGACTTGCCCCAGCCGAACCCCTTGCGTGCGTCGATGTAGTACCGCGGGTTCACTTTCAGATACGACATCTCGCCGCCCTGCAGGCTGCTCTCCGCGCGCAGCACATCGTGTCCGTCGACGATCTGCGTGACATCCGGAAGCCGGCGCGAGCGCCATCCGGCAGGCAGCTTCGCGATGGCCTGAACGCTGTCGTACGTCCCCCACTCGAGGCCCCACGCTTCGGCCATGCGCTTCATGAACGCGTCCGCGCCCGGATAGCCGCGCAACTGGATTCTGGTCGACAGCGTCACTTCAACCCGGCCGTCGGCGTCGATGGACACATCGTCTCCCGCCGCTTCGAACGGATTGCCCGGTCGTGATGCACTCTTCGCGTCCGCAGGCGCAATGCCCGAGAACAACTGATCGAGCGCCGCACGCGCTTTCGACGACTTGTCTGGTCTGTTCATCGTGTACCTCCCGTGCATCCGAACGGCTGCAAAACTTCTCGATTTACGTTCATCTCTCCAACCTCATCGTTTTCCGCGGTCGCATTGTCGACGATCCCGCGGCCCATCTTCATGTATACAGGCACAGGCCCCGAGCGCGCCGCCGAAGCAGGCCCCACGACCCCACCACCTAACCCTGCTCCGCCAACGCCGCCCGCATCCGCTCCATCAACGCGAGCACCTCCGGCCGATTCTCCCCCTTCGCATGCACGAAGTGGTACGTGAGCAGCGAATCGACCTCGTGGCGGCTCACCCGAACGAGCTCGCTGCGCTTCAGATACGCGTCCGCGAGCGGCGTCCGCGCCAGCGCCACGCCGAGCCCTGCTTCGGCTGCCGCCAGCACCAGGTTGTAATCCTCGAAGCGGCGATCCTGCGCACGCGGCTTGAACGGAATGCCGAGCGCGTCGAACCAGGTGCGCCATCCGGTCACGTCGGAATCGTGCAGCAGCGGCATCTCGAGCAGCGCGGCGTCGCCGCGCCGGCGGCGCGCCTTTGCCAGTTGCGCGGCGAGCCGCGGATGCGCGACCGGATAAAGCCGCTCCGGCATGAACGCGCGGGTTTCGAGCTGACGCCAGTTGCCGCGACCATACCGGATCGACAGATCCGCTTCGCCGCCGGCGATATCCACGTTGCGAAGCTCGATACCGAGCTCGATGCGCAACGCGGGTGCCTCGCTCTCGAGCGCATGCTGCCGCTCGAACAGCCAGAGCTGCGCGAATGCCGGCACCACGCTCATCCTGACCAGTCGCGGCGTACGCGGCGAGCGCCACTGGTCGGCCGCGCCGTCGATGATCGCGAACGCCTGTTCGATCCGGCCGACGAAGCGCTGCCCGTCCGGCGTCAGGCGCACGCCGCGTGCATGACGTTCGAACAGCGCCAAGCCCAGCCAGTTTTCCACGGCGGCCACCCGCCGGCTGATCGCGCCGTGCGTCACGCCGGAGACGTCGGCGGCCGCCAGGAACGAACCCTGGCGCGCCACCGTGCACACGGTCTCCAGGCTGGCAAGCGGCGGCCGCGAGCCAGGCGCCGACGCGGCAACCGGCAGCGCATCCGCAACCTGACGCGCACGCGCCGGACCGTCGGCTCGCCGCCGCACCGAGCTGTGAGCCATAGTCATATCCGGATGTTGATCTGTGCGCTAGCTTAACATCTCGCAACATCGCACCATTGCCGCATGAATACCCTTTCCTCACCGTCGTCGCGCGGCGCGCGACAACCGCTGGTCGCGGCAGGCGCGGTCGCTTTCACGATCGTGTCGTGGGCCTGCGCATTCCCGTTCATCCGGATCGGCCTGCACGGCCTGGCGCCCCTGCAACTCGCGGCGGCGCGCTTTGCCACCGCCGCGTTGCTCGTGATCGCGTGGCTTGCGTGGCGACGGCCTCCGAGACCCGCGAAACGCGACGCGCTGCGCTTCCTGGCCTGCGGTTTCATCGGCATCGCGCTCTATAACGCACTGCTCAATACCGGCGAGCAAACCGTGTCGGCCGGCGCGGCGAGTTTCATCGTGAACACGCTGCCGATCTTCACGGCGCTGCTTGCCGCCGTGTTTCTCGGCGAACGATTCAACCTCTGCGGATGGCTCGGTTCGCTGGTCAGTCTGGCCGGCATTGCGGTGATCGCGCATGGGCAGCCGGGCGGGCTTGTCCTCGGCTCGGGGAGCACGCTGATTCTCGGCGCGGCCCTGTGTTCGGCCAGCTATTTCGTATTGCAGCGGCGGCTGATTCCCGTGTACGGCGCGCTGCCCTGCGCCGCGTACACACTGCTGGCCGGCGCGCTGCTGCTCGCGCCCTGGTTGCCCGGCGCGCTCGACTCGCTCGCCGGCGCGTCGCACGACACGACGCTGGCGGTATTGATCCTCGGCGTATTTCCGGCCGCACTCGGTTACGCGACCTGGACCTTCGCACTCGGCTACTTCGGCGCGGCGCGCGCCGCCAACTTTCTCTATCTTACGCCAGCGGTGGCGACAGCCCTGTCGATGGTGCTGACGGGCGAACGGCCTGGCAGCGAGACGGTGTGCGGCGGCCTGCTGGCGATTGCAGGCGTGGTCTTCGTCGCATTGCGCGGACGTTCGTAGGATCGCGGTTGCATCGGATGGCATGCCGGCCCGACGATCCGGAAGCAGGGCGGTCCAGGCGGGCCCCGACATCTGCAAAGCGGATGCATTGTACCGGCAGTCGACCCGCGCCAATTCGTCGGCTCTGCCCGGCTTGACCGTTAGTTGCATGTGAGAGGTGTCTCGCTCGATGAAGCTTTTCGATGAATCCGGGTGCGCGATTGCGAGCGTCCAAACTGTGCAGACAAATCGACCGAACAGTTCCCGACTGACCGCGTATCAGTGTCCATGGCTTCACCACCGCGACCAGCCGAATAATGGATGCGGCCGTAAGGCCATCGACAGCGAACCGCAGCCTGGCCGCCACGGCGCACGATTTCCGGCATCCGGAACCCGCGAAATCCGGGCGTCGAACCGGACCATGCCCGCCCCGTCACGCGATTCGCTGCAGCGCGCAAAATCGGCTTCGGATATATTCATACGAATTGCATGGTGCCGGGCGATAGCCCGCCCGCTCGCCCGGGCGGCCCGTCACACGGCCGGGTGCGATGCAAGTGAAGCCCATGATGGGTATAGAGACTCGTCCGATCGCCCCGGCCCGCAGCCGGCCGGTCGAGACGTCAAAGAAAGACATTCAATTCGGAGATGGCAGATGGAACGAAGCACTGTCGGCATGCGCTGCAAACCCCTGATCACCGTTGCACTGGCCGCCGCCGCGTTCGCGGCCGCGTCTACCGCGATGGCCGACCAGGTCGTGAAGATCGGCAGCGTCGAACCGACGACGGGCGGCATTTCGCACCTCGGCAAGGACAACGAGAACGGTGCGCGCCTCGCGGTCGAGGAAATCAACGCGAAGGGGCTGACGATCGGCGGCAAGAAGGTCACGCTGCAGTTCGACGCGCAGGATGACGCGGCCGACCCGCGGCAGGCGACGCAGGTCGCGCAGAAGCTCGTCGACGACAAGGTCGTCGCCGTGATCGGCCACCTGAACTCGGGCACGTCGATCCCGGCATCGAAGATCTACAGCGATGCCGGCATCGTGCAGATCTCGCCGTCGGCCACGAACCCGACCTACACGCAGCAAGGCTTCAAGACCACGTACCGCGTGGTGGCGACCGACGCGCAGCAGGGTCCGGCGCTCGCGAGCTACGCGCAGTCGAAGGGCGTGAAGAGCGTGGCGGTGATCGACGATTCGACCGCATACGGCCAGGGCCTCGCGAACGAGTTCGAGAAGAAGGCGAAGGCGCTCGGCCTGAAGGTGCTGTCGCACGACGCGACCAACGACAAGGCGGTCGACTTCCGCGCGATTCTCACGAAGATCAAGGGCGAGAACCCCGACGCGATCATGTACGGCGGCATGGACGCCACCGGCGGCCCGCTCGCGAAGCAGGCGAAGCAGCTCGGCCTGCGCGCGAAGATCCTGTCCGGCGACGGCGTGTGCACCGACTCGCTGGCCGAGCTGGCCGGCCCGGCAGCCGACAACGTGCTGTGCTCGCAAGCCGGCGCGGCGCTCGAGAAGATGCCGGGCGGCGCGGCGTTCGTCGCCAAGTACGAAAAGCGCTTCAACCAGGGCATCAAGTTCGACGCGCCGTTCGCGTACGACGCGGTCTACATCGCCGTCGACGCGATGAAGCGCGCGAACTCGACGGATCCGGCCAAGATCCTCGCGGCGATGCCGGCGACGAAATACGACGGCGTGATCGGCACGACGACGTTCGACGCGAAGGGCGACCTGACGCACGGAATCATCTCGATCTACGGCTACAAGACCGGCAAGAAGACCTTCCTCGACCAGGTCAAGATGTAACCCGCCAGTGCGCCGGCACGACGGGAACGCCACCCGTCGGCGCCGGCGCCGCGCGGGCCGAATTCTGAATCACGGAGACGAAGCAACATGTGTGCAATGGCGTATACCGAATTTCAGCAGGAGTTGAGAAAAGCGCAACTGACGTCGCGCGAGTTCGCGCATCTGATCCGGATGAACGAAAGCTCGATCACGAACTATTCGAGCAAGGGCACGGTGCCCTCCCACCTCGCGGTCATCGCGAAACTGATCGGCGCGCTGGCCGCGCACGAGATCGACTTCCGGCGCGTGATCCGGCAGATGCGGATCGAACCGAAACGGCCGCGCGGCGTCGGCGCGTTTCCCGCGGCCGACAAGCCGCGTGCGCGCAAGGCCACGAAAGCCGATTCCTGACTGGCCCTTTCGCATGCGTCGATGGCGGCACGGAGATCGCCGCTCGGCGCGCGATGCCGTCACGCGGGCAGCGCAGCGCGCGCCGCACGATCGTCACCCCGCCGCACGAACGTGATCGAGCAGCGCCTGCAACGGATGACGCAACTGCGTCGACGACATGCGCTTCACCTGGCTGCGGCATGAATACCCGGTCGCCAGCGCCTCTCCCTGGTCCTCCGGCGCATCGACGTGCGCGGCCCACGACTGCGAATAGATCGTCTTCGACGTCTGCAGGTTGCGCGCCTCGTGCCCATACGTGCCGGACATCCCGCAACACCCGGTCGCCTGAACCTGCAACCGCAGCCCGCGCCGCGCGAACACCTGCGCCCATTGCTTGCCGCTGTCCGGCGCATTGGTCTTCTCGGTACAGTGCGGCAGCAGCCGGTATGCACGGGACACGTCGCCCGCGCCGGCTTCCGGCAGCGCCTGCAACAGCCACTCCTGCGGCAGCGCAACCTTCGGCACATCGGTGAGCCCCGTCACCTTCAGGTATTCCTGTCGATACGTGAGCGTCATCGCCGGATCGAGGCCGACCAGTGCGACGCCCGACTGCGCGAGCGCCGCAAGCTGCGCGGCATTGCGGATCGCCGCCTTCTCGAACGCCCGCAAAAAGCCCTGCACATGCAGCGCCTTGCCGTTCGGCGCGAGCGGCGCGAGCCACACCTGAAAACCCACCCGCGCCGCCAGCTCGATCAGCGTCGCCAGTTGCTCGGTATCGAAATAGCGCGTGAACGTGTCCTGCACGATGACGACGCTGCGCGCGCGCTGCGCATCGCTCAACGCCGCGAGCGCGTGCGGATCGGCCGGCTTCACACGCCATTGCCGGATCACGGCCGCGAGATCGAAGCGGCTCAGCAGCGGGCTGTCGACCATGCCGACCTGCCGCTCCAGCAGCGTGCGCACCCACCCCGCACGCATCAGCCCGTTGTACAGCGCAGGCACCCGCGCCATCCACGGCATCGTGAATTCGAGCGAGCCGATCAGGTAGTCGCGCAGCGGCCGCTGATAACGACGGTGATACAGCTCGAGAAAGCGCGAACGGAACTCGGGCACGTTGACCTTGACCGGGCACTGCCCCGCGCACGACTTGCAGGCGAGGCACCCGGCCATCGCGTCGTACACCTCGTGCGAGAAATCGGCCGCGCCGCCGCGCGCGGCGCGGCTGTTGCGCCAGCGGGCGGCAACGCCGCGCAGGAACGGCTGCCGCGCGCGCGCCGCCGCGACGACGTCGACGCCGGCCTGTCCTTGCAGGCGCAACCATTCGCGCATCAGCGACGCGCGCCCCTTCGGCGAATGCACGCGTTCGCGCGTCGCCTTCCAAGACGGGCACATCGCATCGTCCGGATCGAAGTTGTAGCACGCGCCGTTGCCGTTGCAGTGCATCGCGGTGCCGTAGCTCTGCCATACGCGCTCGTCGATCTGCCGGTCGTGGTCGCCGCGCGTCGGCACTTCGTCGACCTTCAGCAGCCGCATCGTGTTCTCCGGCGGCGTCGCGATCTTGCCCGGGTTGAACTGGTTGTGCGGATCGAACGCGGCCTTCAGTTGCTGCAGCGACGGATACAGTTCGCCGAAAAACGCCGGCGCATATTCGGAGCGCACGCCCTTGCCGTGCTCGCCCCACAGCAGGCCGCCATGACGCTGCGTGAGTTCGGCCACCGCATCCGACACGGGCCGCACCAGCGCGGCCTGCCGCGGATCCTTCATGTCGAGCGCCGGACGCACGTGCAGCACGCCCGCGTCGACATGGCCGAACATCCCGTACTGCAGCCCGTGGCCGTCGAGCAGCGCGCGGAATTCGGCGATGTACGCGGCGAGGTTCTCGGGCGGCACCGCGGTGTCCTCGACGAACGGCTGCGGACGCGCCTCGCCCTGCACGTTGCCGAGCAGGCCGACCGCTCGCTTGCGCATCGCATATACGCGCTTCACCGCATCGTCGCCGGCCGCGAGCGTATGGCCGAGCCGCTCCACGCTCGTATCGGTGCGCAGGTGGTCGACGAACGCGCGCACGCGCGCATCTACGTCGTCCGCATCGTCGCCGCTGAATTCGATCAGGTTGATGCCGAGCGTCGGGCGCCGGTCGTCCTGAGGAAAATATTCGGCCACGCTGCTCCACACGAAGTCCTTCATCGCGAGCATCAGCACCTTCGAATCGACCGTCTCGATCGACAGCGGCCTGTGTTCGATCAGCGCGCGCGCATCGCGCAGCGCGTCCATGAAACCCGCATAGCGCACGTTGACCAGCACCGAATACCTCGGGATCGGCAATACGTTGAGCTTCGCCTCGACGACGAAGCCGAGTGAGCCCTCGGCGCCGCACAGCACGCTGTTCAGGTTGAAGCGGCCGTCGGGTTCGCGCAGGTGCGCGAGGTCATAGCCGGTCAGGCAGCGGTTGAGCTTCGGAAACTTCGCTTCGATCAGCGCCGCCTTGTCGTCGCTGATGCGCCGCGCGGTGCGGTAGACCTTGCCGACGCGGTCCTGCCGCGCACAGCGACGCTCCAGCTCGTCGTCAGCGAGTGCGTCGCTATGCAGGCGCTCGCCGCCCATCAGCACGAAGTCCAGTTCGAGCACGTGATCGCGCGTCTTGCCGTACGTGCAGCTGCCCTGTCCGCTCGCGTCGGTGTTGATCATCCCGCCGACGGTCGCGCGGTTCGACGTCGACAGCTCCGGCGCGAAAAACAGCCCGTGCGGCTTCAGCGCCGCATTGAGCTGATCCTTGACGACGCCCGCCTGCACGCGCACCCAGCGCTGCTCGACGTCGATTTCCAGGATCCGGTTCATGTTGCGCGACAGGTCGACGACCACGCCGTCGGTCAGCGACTGCCCGTTGGTGCCCGTGCCGCCGCCGCGCGCGGCCACCGCGACATCGCGATGCGCTGGTTCCGCGAGCAGCCGGGCCACCAGCCGGACGTCGTCCGCATGCGCGGGACAGATCACCGCTTGCGGCAGGCGCTGGTAGATCGAGTTGTCGGTGGCCTGCACCGTCCGGTTCGCATGGTCCGCGCGGATTTCCCCGGCGAACCCGGCGGCCTGCAGCGCGGCGAGAAAGTCACGGTACGCATTCGCGGGCGGGCTGGCAGGACGGGGCAACGGGGCGATCGACATGGGGTAAAGGCGCAAGGTGGGTGAACCGGTGTGCCCGCGTGCTCGTAAACATGAGTTTTGAGCAAGTTTCCGCGCAACCAGGAATTCCAGTATCTTTGGTACTTCCTCGAGAAACAAACGAATTCTCGCCCGGCGAATATTGCATAAAACTCATGAATTACCGTCGTCTCACCCCGTCGATGTCGCTGCTGCTCGTGTTCGAGGCAGCGGCGCGGCACGAAAGCTACACGCGCGCGGCCGAGGAACTGTCGCTGAGCCAGAGCGCGATCAGCCGGCAGGTCCAGACGCTCGAGGATCAACTCGGCGTGCCGCTGTTCCGGCGCGAGGGCCGCTCCGTGAAGCTGACCGAAGTCGGGCGCCGCTACTTCGTCGAGCTCAATGGCGCACTGGGGCGCATCCGCGGCGCGACGCTGCAGGCGATGTCCCACCAGGCAGGCGCCGGCACGCTGCGGCTCGCGACGTTGCCGACGTTCGGCTCGAAGTGGCTGCTGCCGCACCTGCACGACTTCTACGCCGCGCATCCGGGCGTGACCGTGCACCTTCATTCGCGGATCGGCGCGATCGATTTCCTCAACGACGACCTCGACGCAGCCATCACCGTCGGCGCGGACGACTGGCCCGGCCTGCACGCGCATCGGCTGTACAACGAGTTCCTAATCGCGATCGCGAGCCCCGATGCGGGCAGCCGTCAGGCCGGCGCGCGCGCGCCGGCCTGGGCCGCAAAGCAGACGCTGCTGGGCGTGACGAGCAACCAGCAGGCGTGGGCCGAGTGGTTCTCGCACTATGGGCTCGACCATCGCCGGATGCGTATCGGCCCGAGCTTCGAGCTGACGTCGCACCTGATCCAGGCTGTCCGTGCCGGGATGGGGATCGGGCTGGTGCCGAAGGTGCTGGTGGAAGACGAGTTGACCCGCAACGAGCTCGTGTCGATTGGCGACGCGATCACCAGCCAGCGCGGCTATTACCTCGTCTACCCGCCGGGAAACGAGACGCTGCCGTCGCTCGTCGCGTTCCGCGAATGGTTGCTGGAATCGTGCTGAAATGCCGCCGGCAACGTGCCGGTCACGCGCGCCATTCGCCGAGAATCTGCTCGGCGAGGTAGTCGCACGGCGGGCGCGCGGACTGCGCGCTGCGCGCGAGCACGACCTCGAGTTCGCCCAGCGGCGGCAGCCCGTGGCTCTCCGAAAGCTGGACGAGATGCTCGGGAATGCAGCAGCGCGCCAGCGGCGCGACGGCGAGCCCGGCCTCGACCATGCTGAGCAGCCCGAGGTAGCTCGGGCTTTCGTATGACATCCGGAACGGAATGCGCTGCCGGTTCAGCGCCTTGATCGCGTGATCGCGCGCCATGCTGCCGCCGTGCGTGAAAAACGCCACCGGCAGCGGCCGCTCTTCCCATACGTTCCGCTTCCGCGACCCGGTCCAGACGATCGGCTCCATCCGGATCAGCTCGCCGGTCACGCCCTTGATTCGCGTGAGACACGCGAGGTCGACCGTGTTGTCCTTCAGCATCGGCACGAGCGCGCTGCTCGGCTGGCCGATCACGCGCACTTCCACGCGCGGATGCATCGCCGCGAATTTGCCGAGCACCTGCGGCAGCAGCGACGAAATGTAGTCGTCGGGCACGCCGATCGTCACGCGGCCGCGAATCTCCGGGCGCACGACCGATGCCCACGCCTCGTCGCGCATCGCCAGCATCCGGCGCCCGTATTCGGCGAGCGTCCTGCCGTCGTCGGTGGCCGTTACGTTGCGCGTGTCGCGGATGAAGAGCGGCTTGCCGAGCGCATCTTCCAGCGCCTTGATCTGCATGCTCACCGCCGACGGCGACCGATGCACGGCCTGCGCGCCCTGCGCGAACGATCCGGATTCGGCCACGGCCACCACCATCGCCAGCACATCGAGGTCGAGCTTTTTCATTTCATTCAGATAATCTGATCAATCCGTTCAGTTTATCCCGTTTTACTGTTCACCTCCACGGTCGGACAATGAACCCCGTCAGCACTCGTCGCAGGAAGCGGAAAACATGCATACGTCCGGATCGCTCTACGGATTTCTCGTCATCGGCGGCATGCTCGCGGTCACGCCGGGACCGAACATGGTCTACGTGATGTCGCGCTCGATCGCGCAAGGGCGCGCAGCCGGGCTCATTTCGCTGGCTGGCGTGATGATCGGTTACCTGTTCTACATGTTCGGCGCGGCGTTCGGCATCACGACGCTGTTCATGAGCGTGCCCTATGCGGGCAGCGTGCTGGGCGCGGTCGGTGCGGCCTACCTGCTGTACCTCGCATGGCAGGCGGTCAGGCCCGGCGGGCGTTCGCCGTTCGAGGTGCGGGCGCTGCCGAACGAGCAGCCGCTGCGGCTGCTGGCGATGGGCGCGACGACCAGCGTGCTGAATCCGAAGCTCGCGATGCTGTTCGTGTCGCTGCTGCCGCAGTTCATCGACTACCGGCAAGGCAGCGTGTTCGGCCAGTCGCTGTTTCTCGGTTCACTGCTGATCGCCGCGTTCGCGTCGGCAAACGGACTGGTGGCGATCTGTTCGAGCAGCATCGCGAAATTCCTGCACGGGCGCCCGACGCTGCTGCTCGCGCAGCGCTGGGCGATGGGCCTCATCCTCGGCAGCCTCGGCGCGCAGATGGTTGTCGATGCATCGAAGATGGCTGGCGTGGCGTGAGTGTCGCGCCGGCGCGGCGCGGGCTCACGCAACCGCGAGCCGCGCGCCGGCCGGCATCCCTCACGCAGCCACCGCCTGCCGCTGCGCCTCGAGTTCGCGCACGAGCGGCAGCACGCGCTGCCCGAAGTACTCGACTTCCTCGATGAAATGCAGGAACCCGGCCAGCACGAGATCGACGCCGATCGCCTTCAGCGCGACGATCCGCTCGGCGATCTGCTGCGGCGTGCCGATCAGGTTCGTGCGGAAGCCGTCGTTGTACTGCACGAGATCCTCGAACGTGGATTTCGCCCAGTTGCCTTCGCCTTCCGGCGACGCCTTGCCGGCCTCTTTCACCGCATCGCCGAACGCATGCACGGCCTCGACGTGCGCGTGCCGGACGATGTCGTCGAGCACGGCCCGCGCTTCTTCCTCGGTGTCCCGCGCGATCACGAACGCGTTGACGCCGATGCGCACGCGATGGTTGTTCGCGGCCGCCTTCGCGCGGATATCGTCGATCTGCGCCTTCAGGTTCTCCGGTGTATTGCCGTTCGTGAAATACCAGTCGGACACGCTCGCCGCGTTGTCTCGCGCCGCGCGCGAGCTGCCGCCCTGGAAGATCTCCGGATGCGGTTTCTGCACGGGTTTCGGGCTCAGCGTGTAGTCGTTGAAGCGGTAGAAATCGCCCTTGAACGTGAAGTTGTCCTGCGTCCAGATGCCCTTCAGAGCCTGGATGAATTCCTTCGAGCGCCGATAGCGCTCGTCGTGCTCGAGCCACGGCTCGCCGATCGCGGTGAATTCGCCCTTGAACCAGCCGCTCACGACATTGATCGCGATGCGTCCGTTCGAGATGTGATCGATCGTCGCGAGCTGCTTCGCAACCACCGCCGGATGCCACGGCCCCGGCAGGATCGCGGCGAGCACCTTGAGCTTCGTCGTCGCATGCAGCAGCGCCTGGCTGAACGACACCGACTCGTGCTGGTATTCGGCGCCGTAGCCGGCCGTGAAGCGGATCTGGCTCAGCGCGTAGTCGAAGCCGGCCGCTTCGGCCGTGCGTGCGAGCTGCTGGTTGTATTCGAGGCTCCAGTCGGTACGCTGCTCGATCGTGCTGACGACGAGGCCGCCGCTGACGTTCGGCACCCAGTAGGCGAATTTGACGCCGTCGGCGGAAGGGGCGGTAAGGCTCATGAAGGTGTCCTGGTCGAAGGGAAAACGGAAGCGGCTTACGCGGCCGCGGCGGAAAGCGTATGCGGGCGCAGTTGCGGCACCGCGCGATCGACGGCGAGCGCGATGCGCGCGCGCAGCGCCGGGTTCGCGATTTCGTATCGGTCGAAATCGCTTTCGGATGCGTACACGCCGATCGGCAGCGTGCGCGCCTGGAAGAAGCTGAACAGCGGCCGCAATTGGTGGTCGATCACGAGCGCATGGCGCTCGCTGCCGCCGGTGGCGGCAAGCAGCACGGGCACGTCGACGAGCGCGTCGTGACGCACGAGGTCGAACAGGTGCTTGAAGAGTCCCGTGTATGACGCGCGATACACGGGGCTCGCGACGACAAGTGCATCGGCCGTCTCGATCGCGCGGATCAGCGCTTCGAGGTCGGCCGGCACCTGCGCGCGCGTCAGCGCACCGGCCAGCCGGCCGCCGATCTCGCCGAGTTCGATCAGCCGCGTATCGATCGGCAGCGCGGCGCCGAGCGCCGCGACGATCGCGTCCGTCAGCGCCAGCGTGCGCGACGGCCGCTGCAGGCCGCCCGATATCGCGACCACGTTGATGGCATTGCCCATCGGTTGCATTCCCATTGTCGAGTCGGGCGCCAACGCGCCCGTCACGTCATGGGCCCGCAAGGAGCGTGCCAATGCTGAGATCGCCGTGAAAAACGATCATCTGCATGACGAAATGCGTCGCGATCGACAGCCTGTCGCGGCGTATTCGCCGATCGCCGCACGTTGATAAGCTGGCCAGCCATCGCATCACAACCATATTCCGCAGCGAGATGAACTGTGAGAGACAGTCGTGCTGATTGGCTGCTGCCTGATCAGCAGCAGCGGCGGTTGTCGAAGGCGTCTTTCCGTTTCGGCGTGGAATCCGAAACGCACGCGGCGCCCGTTCGCAGCGATCGCACGCCGCCGCAATGCGGCACATCGTTGCAACAGTGTCGAAGCTGCTGCTTCATCGACATCTGCACGCCGCATTTCGCTTAACCGGGCGACATCGCGTCACGCAACTGCGTCCAGCGCAGCAATCCGGCATTGGTTATCAGAAATCGATGTTTCCCGCGTTGCGCAAAACGTTGAACACTCTGCTGATCACGCAGCACCTGATCAGCAACGTTCATCGCGACCCGGCCGATCCGTGCAGCGACCCGACGCCTACACAGCCATGACCTCCATTTCCGTATCGCCTCGTGCGGCCGACCTGCGCGTCGTCACACCGTCCCGCGACGAACCGGGCCCGTCTGACGCCCGGCAAACAGCCGAACGCCTCGCGCCCGTCCTCACGCTGCCCGACCGGCCCGCGCTCGCGACGTCGATCCGCGCCCGCGCGCAGGTGTTCGTCGATCCGCGTTCGGTCGCGCTGCTCGAACGGATTCGCCTCGTCGCACCGAGCGACGCGAACGTGCTGATCATCGGCGAGACGGGCACCGGCAAGGAACTGATCGCGCGCCACGTGCACAGCCTCAGCCGCCGCAGCAGCGGGCCGTTCGTCGCCGTGAACTGCGGCGCGTTCTCCGAAACGCTGGTCGAAAGCGAACTGTTCGGCCACGAAAAAGGGGCGTTTACGGGCGCGTTCAGCGCGAAACCGGGCTGGTTCGAAGCCGCGAACGGCGGCACGCTGTTTCTCGACGAGATCGGCGACCTGCCGCTGTCGATGCAGGTCAAGCTGCTGCGCGTGCTGCAGGAGCGCGAGGTCGTGCGGCTCGGTTCGCGCACGAGCATGCCGATCGACGTGCGCGTGGTCGCCGCGACCAACGTCGACCTGCAGCAGGCGGTCGCGACCGGGCATTTTCGCGGCGACCTGTTCTACCGGCTCAACGTCGTGCAGCTCGCGGTGCCGACGCTGCGCGAGCGGCCGGGCGACATCCTGCCGCTCGCGCGCCACTTCTTCGACGACTACCGCAGCCGCCTCGGCTACGGGCCGCGCAGCATCGATCCGCGCGCCGAGCGCAGGCTCGAGGCGCACGGCTGGCCCGGCAATATCCGCGAACTGGAGAACGTGATCCATCATGCGCTGCTCGTAAGCCGCCACGATGCGCTGCAGGACACCGACCTGCACATTGCATCACCGTGCATGCCGGCGGCCGCCGCGCGCGCGCCGGATTCGTCCGCCGCCGCGCAGGACGCGCTCGAACGCGCGCTGCGCGACCTGTTCGACGACGGGCACGGCAACCTGTTCGAACGCATCGAGGACACCGTGATGCGCGTCGCGTTCGAGTTCAGCCACCGCAACCAGATCCAGGCGGCGCGGCTGCTCGGCATCAGCCGCAACGTGCTGCGCGCGCGGCTGATTCGCGCGAACGAGATCGCAGCGGCGAAGTAGCAGCATCCCCTGGGCGGACCATCGTTCGCCCCGACACGGCACGATCGCGCCCGCGATCCGTGCAGCGACGTCCCGACCTGATGTATCGTGGCGCGAAGCGCGCGCCCGTCGCCGCATGCGGCCGGCGATGCCGACCCTGCCCGCGACAGTGCACCCGCACGATCGTCCGTTGCACGAAAGCCGTCCGGCGCCCGCGCGGGCCCGACCGAGCCCCGTTCACCCGTCAGGAACCGTCGCCATGAAAAAGCTTGTGAACCGCCCGTCCGACGTCGTGCGAGAAATGCTGGAAGGCATCGCGCGGCAGTCGCCGCATCTCGCGATCCTCGGCGACGAGCTCGTGCTCGTCCGCCAGCCGCTGCCCGAGCCGGCGCAACGGCCCGTCGCGATCCTCTCCGGCGGCGGCAGCGGCCACGAGCCCGCGCATGGCGGCTACGTCGGCGAAGGGATGCTGAGCGCGGCCGTGTGCGGCGAAGTCTTCACGTCGCCGTCCACCGACGCCGTGCTCGCCGCGATCCGCGCGAGCGCCGGCCCGAACGGCGCGCTGCTGATCGTGAAGAACTACACGGGCGACCGGCTCAATTTCGGGCTCGCCGCCGAACTCGCGCGGGCGGAAGGCATTCCGGTCGAGACCGTCATCGTCGCCGACGACGTGTCGCTGCGCAACCGTGTCGAGCGCGGTCAGCGGCGCGGGATCGCCGGCACCGTGCTGATCCACAAGCTCGCCGGCGCGGCCGCCGCGCGCGGGCTGCCGCTCGCCCGCGTCGCGGGAATCGCGCGCGACGCCGCGGCCGAGCTCGGCACGATGGGCGTCGCGCTCGACGGCTGCACGATCCCGGGCGCCGACAAGTCGGGCTTCAGCCTCGCCGATCACGAGATCGAGCTCGGCCTCGGCATCCACGGCGAGAAAGGCGTCGAACGCCGCGCGCCGCTGCCGGTCGACGCGCTGGTCGACACGCTGCTGTCAAGCATCGTCGCCGATCTCGTGCTCGACGGCGGCGAGCGCGTCGCGCTGTTCGTCAACGGTCTCGGCGCGACGCCGGACATGGAACTCGCGATCGTGCTGCGCGCCGCGTACGACAACCTGAGCCGGCGCGGCATCGTCGTCGCGCGCGTGTGGGCCGGCACGTTCCTGTCGGCGCTGAACATGCCCGGCTGCTCGATCTCGGTGCTGCGGCTTAACGAAGAACGCGCGGCGCTGCTCGACGCGCCGACGCAGGCGCGTGCATGGCCGGGCGGCGGTGCCGTGAATACGCACGTCCGCGTGGCCGCGGCCGACTCGCACGACGCGCCGCTGCCGCCGCTCGATGCGGCCGGCCGCGCGTGGGCCGCGCGCCTGCGGCCCGCGCTGCACGCGGTCGCGCAGACGCTGATCGATCACGAGCAGACGCTGACCGACCTCGATGCGGCAGCCGGCGACGGCGATCTCGGCGCGAGCATGCTGCGCGCCGCGCACGCGATTCTCGAACTGCCGGAAACCGTGTACGGCACGCCGGCCGGTGCGCTCGCGGCGCTCGGCGCCGCGTTGCGCCGTGCCATTGCCGGCAGTTCGGGACCGTTCTATGCGACCGCGCTGCTGCGCGCGTCGCGCCGGCTGGCCGATATCGCGGAGCCGTCGGCGCGCGACTGGGCCGCGGCGTTTCGCGGCGCGGTGGATTCGATCAGCGAACTCGGCGGCGCGCACGCCGGCGACCGGACGATGCTCGATGCGCTGGTGCCGGCCGCCGATGCATTCGACCGCGCGCTCGACGGCGATCGCGATCCCGCGAGCGCCTGGGCGGCGGCCGTCGAGGCCGCCGAACGCGGCGCGCAGCAAACGGCGCGCATGACGCCACGCGCCGGGCGTGCGAGCTATCTCGGCGAGCGTGCGATCGGCACGCCGGATGGGGGGGCCGTTGCGGTGTCGTACTGGGTGCGCGCGTTGCAGCCGCACGTGCGGTAAGCGCAAACGCGCCCGGGCGCGCCGTGCGCTACCTCGTCCGCCCGGGCAACAACGTCGCCGATGAATGGAGGGAACACAGCGCGTGCGCTATGCAACGGTCGCAGTAGCCTGCATCGTCAGCCAGCCATCCTGATCCTTCGCCCACAGCTCGATCGTCCGGCCGTCATCCGACGGCTTGCCGCACAGCGTAAACGGCTGCCCGTCGAAGGTCGGGCGCACCGCGCGGAACGCGAAGCTCGCGAGCGTCGCGTCGGGCCGTTCGCGATGCACGAGATCGACGAGCAGCATCGCGATCAGCGGGCCGTGCACGACGAGCCCCGGATAACCTTCTTCCTGCGTCACATAGCTGCGGTCGTAGTGGATGCGGTGACCGTTGAACGTCAGCGCCGAATAGCGGAACAGCATCACGGCGTCGGCGGTAACGATGCGCGACCACGTTTCGCCCGCGGGCGCCACGATGGGTTTCGACGCGAGCGCACCCGGCTGCGGCGCGTCGCGATAGACGATGTCGTGCTCTTCCTCGACGCACAGCTCGCCGTCGCACTCGATCCGGTGCTGCACCGTCACGAACACGAGCCGGCCGCCGCGGCCCGTCTTGTCCTCGATGTTCGCGATCGTCGATTCGCGCGTCGCGCTGCGCCCCGCGCACAGCGGCGCATGAAACGTCAGGCGGCCGCCGGCCCACATGCGGCGCGGCAGCGGCACGGGCGGCAGGAAGCCGCCGCGCTTCGGGTGGCCGTCGGGGCCGACTTCGGCCATCGGCGCGGCCGGCAGGAAGTAGAGCCAGTGCCACAGCGGCGGCACGACATCGCCGGGCGACGGGCGGTCGAGCGTGGCAGCCAGCGCGTTCAGCGGGAATGCGGTGATGTCGTCGCCGAGCGTTTCGGTCTTGCCGAGCCACGCGTCGATCGACGCCGCGTCGGCGGGCTGGGAGGATGAGGTCGGCACGTGTGAAGTCTCCGATGCGATTGCAATGGTCCTAATATGCGCGCCGCGCGCCGTTTCGCGAAGTCGACTTTCCCGAACCCTCGCTCCGAATTTTCCTGACGCGCAGCCCTGCCCGACGGATCTCGTCCGACTATTCAATATAGTCGCCGCACCTGCGCACGCGCCTCCCGGATACCCGCCTTACAGCTTGACCATCGCCGGCACGCCGCCTAAATTGCTTCAAACGGGCCGGCCGGGCTACCCGCGACATGACACGCGGGTGACAACAAACCGATAGTTTGCTATCGAATGTTTTTGCCCCTATCATCTCGCCCATGACCAATCTGCACGACCTCCGCCTCGCCGTCAGCAGCCTGCTCGTGCTGTCCGCGCGCAAGTGGCGCCGTACCAGCGACGGCGTGCTGAACGCGTACAACGTGTCCGAAGCCTGCGCGACGCCGCTGTTGATCGCCGGCCGCCTCGGCGAGAGCGTACGGCAGGGCACGCTCGCCGAACACGTCGGCATCGAAGGGCCGTCGCTCGTGCGCCTGCTCGACCAGCTGTGCGCGGCCGGCCTCGCGCGCCGTGACGAGGATCCGCACGATCGCCGCGCGAAAACGATCTCGCTGACGGCCGCCGGCCGCGCGGTCACCGCGAAGATGGAGGAAGACCTGCGCGTGCTGCGCGCACAGGTGCTCAAGGGCGTCACGCGCGCCGATCTCGAAACGACGCTGCGCGTGCTGAACGCCTTCAACGCGTCCGACGCGGCGCAGCCCGCGCCGCACCCGCCCCACGCCGCCGACTCCGCGTCATGACCTATCCGAGCCTTCGAGACTGGCTGTTCTCGGGCAAGACGTTCGCCGCGTCGATGCTGGCGCTGTACCTCGGCCTGTATTTCCAGCTGCCGCGCCCGTATTGGGCGATGGCGAGCGTCTACATCGTGTCGAACCCGTTCGTCGGCGCGACGCGCTCGAAGGCGCTGTATCGCGCGCTCGGCACCGCGCTCGGCGCGGCCGCCGCGATCTTCTTCGTGCCGCCGTTCGTCGAAACGCCGATCCTGTTCAGCATCATCGTCGCGACGTGGTGCGGCACGCTGCTCTACCTCGCGATCTCCGACCGCACCGCACGCAGCTACGTGTTCATGCTCGCCGGTTATACGATGCCGCTGATCGCGCTGCCGACCGTGACCGATCCGTCCACGGTATTCGACGTCGCGATCGCGCGCACCGAGGAAATCGTGCTCGGCATCGTGTGCGCGAGCGTGGTCGGCAGCGCCGTGTTCCCGAACCGGCTCGCACCGACGCTGATCGAGCGCACCGACGCATGGTTCAAGGACGCCGCGTTCTACGGTCGCGAGACGTTGTCCGGGCATATCGCCGGCAAGGCGCTGTCCGCGTGCCGGCAGCGCCTCGCGATGACGATCACCGGCCTCGAATTCCTGCTGAGCCAGTTGGGTTACGACCATGCGCATCCAAGCATCCTCGCGCGGGCGCAGGCGCTCGCGGGCCGGATGCAGCTGTTCCTGCCGCTGATGTCGGCGCTCGCCGATCCGCTGATCGCGCTAATGCGCGACCTGCACGTACGCCCGCCCGCGCTCGACGCGCTGCTGGCCGACGCCGCGAAGTGGTTCGACGCGCCGCTGCCGGCCGTGAAATCCGGCACCGACGGCGACATGGCCCACGATCCGGTCGCGGATGATCTGCGCAAGCGCATCGCCGCGCTGCAGCCCGCCGACGGCGCGCTGACGAGCTGGGACGGCGCGCTGCTGTCGAATGCGCTGTGGCGGCTGCGCCAGGTCATCGACATCTGGCAGGACTGCCGCTCGCTGCGCGCGCTGATCGCGACCGAGTCGGGCGTCTGGCAGCCGCGCTACCGACACTGGCGGCTGGGTGGCACCGAACGCTTCTTCGATCGCGGGATGATGCTGTTCTCGACGCTGACCGTCGTGCTCGCGATCGTGTTCGCGTGCTGGCTGTGGATCTCGTCCGGCTGGCACGACGGCGCGGCCGCCGTCACGCTCGTGGCCGTGTCGTGCAGCTTCTTCGCCGCGCTCGACGAGCCCGCGCCGCTGGTGTTCAAGTTCTTCCTGTCGACGGCCGCGAGCGTCGTGTTCGCGGGCCTGTACCTGTTCGTCGTGCTGCCGCACGTGCACGACTTCGCGATGCTCGTGCTGATGTTCGCGGGCCCGTTCATCCTGATCGGCACGCTGCTGCCGCGCCCGCAGTTCAACATGGTGACGATGCTCGTCGCGGTGAACACGGCCACCTTCATCAGCATCCAGAGCGCATACGAAGCCGACTTCTTCGTGTTCCTGAACAGCAATCTCGCCGGCGTTGCCGGGCTGCTGTTCGCATACCTGTGGACACGCGCGACGCGGCCGTTCGGCGCGGAACTCGCAGTGCGGCGCCTGCTGCGCTCGGGCTGGGAAGACGTGGCGCGCTCCGCATCGACGCAGCCGCTCGACGACCAGCGCAACCACGCATCGCGGATGCTCGATCGCGTCACGCAACTGCTGCCGCGTCTCGGCGCATCCGACGACCACCGCCACCCGTCGATCGAAAGTTTCCGCGACCTGCGCATCGCACTGAACGCGCTCGACCTGCGCCGCTCGCGCCGCCGGCTGTCGGGCGACGTGCCCGACGCGATCGATCGCGTGCTGGCCGGCGTCACCGACCACTACGCGCGCTGCGCGGCCGCGAACACGCGCCAGCCCGCGCCGCCGGCGCTGCTCGCGTCGATCGACGATGCGCTGCACCGCGTGGCCGGCCGCAACCTGCCGGGCACCGCACCGGCCGACGGCGGCACGGCGCCCGCGGCGCCGGCCACGCCCGCCACGCACCGCCGGCTGCGCGACACGCTTCACGCGCTCGTCGGCCTGCGCCTGTCGCTTTATCCGGCCGCGGCCGCGCAAGCGCCGCAGGCACCGGACGGAGCACGCGCATGATCCGGCTTTCCAACCTGTCTTTCCGAGCGCGACCATGATCGGCGAAATCGACATCTTCGGCGTATTCGTGCCGGCTCCGCTCGTGCTGATGCTGATCGCCTACCTGATCAACATCGTCGTGCGCGCGGTGCTTGAGCGCGTCGGCTTCTACCGCCTCGTCTGGCACCGTTCGATCTTCGACCTCGGCATCTACGTGTTCGTGTTTGCCGCCGTCGTGATCGTTTCCCACCATCTCGTGGCTACCTAACGTGAAAAAATCCTGGCTCTCGGCAGGGCAAATCCTGCTCACCCTGATCGTCGTCGTCGTGGCCGGCCTCGTGCTGTGGCGGATCATCAACTACTACATGTTCTCGCCGTGGACGCGCGACGGGCACGTACGCGCCGACGTGATCCAGGTCGCACCGGACGTGTCGGGCCTCATCACGTCGGTACGGGTCGCCGACAACCAGGAGGTCAGGCGCGGCCAGGTGCTGTTCGTGATCGACCAGGCCCGCTACACGCTCGCGGAACGGCTCGCCGAAGCGACGCTCGCGCAGCGCCGCGCGACGCTCGCCCAGGCGAAGCGCGAATACGCGCGCAACCTGCAGCTCGGCAACCTCGTCGCGAGCGAGCAGGTCGAGGAAAGCCGCACGCGCGTCGAACAGGGCGAGGCCGCAGTCGCCGATGCGCAGGTGTCGCTCGACACCGCGAAGCTGAACCTGCAGCGCACGACGATCGTGAGCCCCGTCGACGGCTACCTGAACGACCGCGCGCCGCGCGTCGGCGAATACGTGCCGGCCGGCCGCGCGGTGCTGTCGGTCGTCGACCGCAATTCGTTCCGCGTCGACGGCTACTTCGAAGAAACCAAGCTGCGCGGCATTCATATCGGCCAGCCGGTCGACATCGTCGTGATGGGCGAGCCGCATGCGCTGCGCGGCCACGTGCAGAGCATCGTCGCCGCGATCGAGGACCGCGACCGCACGCAGGGCGCGAACCTGCTGCCGAACGTGAACCCGGCATTCAGCTGGGTGCGGCTGGCGCAGCGCGTACCGGTGCGCGTCGTGCTCGACGAGGTGCCAGACGACTTCCGGATGATCGCGGGCCGCACCGCGACGGTTTCGATGCGCGAAGCCGACACGCGCCGCCGCGACAACGCGAAGCCGGCAGCCGCCAGCGCGACGTCGGCAGTCACGCCGGTATCGACGGCTTCCGGTACGGCCGCAAGCACGGCGGGAGCATCGCGATGAAACGGCACGGTCTGCGCCTCGCGGCGGCGCTCGCGCCGCTCGCGCTCGCACTCGGCGCGTGCAAGTCCGTCGGTCCCGATTACAAGCTGCCGCAGCAGGCGTACGTGAACGCGCCGCTCGCGAACCACGCGCTCGACGACGCGAACGGCACGCTCGTATCACGTGACGCGGTGCCCGGCAACTGGTGGCAGCTATACGACGATCCCGTGCTCGACGAGCTCGTGCGCGGCGCGCTGAAGTCGAATACCGACCTGCGCGTCGCCGCAGCCAACCTCGCGCGCTCGCGCGCGGCGCTGGAAGTCGCGAACGAACAGGGCGGGTTCTCGGGCGGTGCTGAGGCGGCCGTGCAACGCGCACAGGAATCGGCTGAACAGTACCTGCTCGAAAACAAGCTGCCGGTCGTCAACGAAGGCGCGGTCGGTTTCAACGTGTCGTACGAGATCGACCTGTTCGGCAAGCTGCGGCGCGGCGTCGAAGCCGCGCGCGCGGACAGCGAGGCCGTCAGGGCGGCCGGCGACCTGGCGCGCATCACGGTCGTCGCCGACGTCGTGCGCGCGTACGTCGAATCGTGTTCGGCCGGCGACGAGCTGGCGATCGCGAAGCAGTCGCTCGCGCTGCAGAAGCAGCGCGTCGCGCTGTCGCAGCGGCTGCGCGATGCCGGGCGCGGCAACCAGACCGACGTGACGCGCGGCGTGACGCAGGTGCGCACGCTCGCCGCCGACATCCCGCGCTTCGAAGGCCGCCGCAAGGTCGCGCAATACCAGCTCGCCGCGCTGCTCGCGCGCACGCCGGCCGACCTGCCGAAGGCCGTCGCCGAATGCGAACACCTGCCGAAGCTGCGCCAGCCGATTCCGATCGGCGACGGCGCCGCGCTGCTGCGCCGCCGCCCCGACGTTCGCGAAGCCGAGCGGCAGCTCGCCGCCGCAACCGCTCGAATCGGCGTGGCGACCGCCGCGCTGTACCCGTCGGTCAGCATCGGCGCGTCGGCCGGCTCGGTCGGCCTCGCCGCCGACCTGTTTTCGTCCACGACCAATCGCTGGTCGTTCGGACCGCTGATCAGCTGGTCGTTCCCCGTCAACGGCCAGCGTGCGCGTGTACGTGAAGCCGAGGCTGCGACGGGCGGCGCGCTCGCGCACTTCGATGGTGTCGTGCTGAACGCGCTGCGCGAAACGCAGTCGAGCCTCGCGACCTATGCCGCCGACGTGCAGCGCACCGATGCGCTGCGCACGGCCTACGAATCGGCGCGCCATTCCGCCGACGAAACGCACCGGCTCTATACGGCCGGCCGCGAGTCGTTCCTCTCCGACCTTGACGCGACGCGCACGCTGACGAGCGTGCAAGCGCAGGTCGCGGCGGCCGAAGGGCAGGTCGCCGCCGATCAGGTGCGGCTGTTCCTCGCGCTTGGCGGCGGATGGGACAGCGACAACGCGGCGACCGCACGGGATGCCCGGCCCGCCACCGCGCGTGCCGCCTCTGCCGCGTCGCCCCCCGCGGCGACCGAGTAATGGCTCAAGCGCCATAGGCCTCGGTATATGGCGCCGGCTTCGTGAAGCGCCTTGCGCAAAGGGGTTTCCTGATTCGCGGCATAGCATCCGGAGAACGACGGGGCGCTCGCGTTGACGGTAAACTGCGCGGTGCACTTCCATTCATCTTCCGCTGCCGCTCCGGCAGCGGCATCCCCTCGGAGAGTCATCATGCGAACCAGCGCCCGCAACCATTTCGCCGGCCGGATCAGCGCCGTCAAGCCCGGTGCCGTCAACGACGAGATCACGCTCCGCACGCAGGACGGCCTCGACATCGTCGCCGTGATCACTCACGGCAGCGCGGCTTCGCTGGGCCTCGCGGCCGGCACGCAGGCGTTCGCGCTCGTCAAGGCATCGTCGGTCATCGTGATGGTCGACGTCGACAGCAGCAAGGTGTCTGCCCGCAACTGCGTCGCGGGCACCGTATCGTCGGTCGCGAAGGGTGCGGTCAATTCGGAAGTCGTGATCCAGGCCGCAGGCGGCGCCGAAATCGTCGCGATCGTCACCAACGACAGCGTCGATCGTCTCGGGCTCGCGAGCGGCACGGCCGCGTCCGCGATCTTCAAGGCATCGAGCGTGATCGTCGGCGTCGAGTGATCGCGTGACGAGTGCGATCGCGATCCGGTTTGCGCCGCTCATTCGCGCGGGTCGCATCACCGGGCTGTCACGCAGGTGCGCACGATGACCGCCGCACACGATCGCACCGAACCGTCCTCCCAGGAACGTGCGTTACAGTCGCTGGTGCTCGCGGCGGCCAACGCCGATACGCCCGACGTACGCCTGTTCGGCGCCCTCGTTGCGGCACGCGCGCGCCGCAACGAACTCGCGCTGCTCGGCCTGTCTCATGATCAACTGGCCGGGCTGCTTGCCCGGCGGTTTCCGCACCTGCCTTGCGTCGATGCCGCCGCACTCGTATCGATGGTTGCAATCGCGCTGCTGCCATCCGCCCATGCGGCATTCGTCGCGACGCTGCACGCGCGGCTGATGGACGACGCGAATCCCGCCGCCGCCCGCGACGACGCCGACTGCCTCGCGTCGATCATCGCGCATGCGTGCCTGCGCCCCGATCATCTGTGGCGCGATCTCGGGCTCGACGGACGCGACGCCGTATCGGCGATGCTCGATTGCTATTTCCCCGCGCTCGCCGCGCGCAACGTCGCTCACCTGCGCTGGAAAAAATTCCTCGCCCAGGAAGTGGCGGCATCGCTCGGCATGCCGCCGGGGCCCGCCCCCGGATGCCCGGGCTGCAAAGATTTCGGCTTCTGCTTTCCTCACGCGCGATAACCGCAGCGGCGGCTGCGCTGCCCGCGCGTTTCGTCGCATCGCCCACCGGAGAATCCGCCTTGACCGACATTGCGAGCCCCAACCTGCCGTCGCGTGATTTCGAAACCACGTCCCGCTTCTATGAAAAACTGGGGTTCGTCGAAACGTGGCGCGACGACGGCTGGATGATCCTCAAACGCGGCAACCTGTTGCTGGAATTCTTTCCGCACCCCGAACTCGATCCGGCCGCGAGCTGGTTCAGTTGCTGCTTCCGGCTCGCGGATGTAGGCGCATTCTTCGACGACGTGCTCGCAGCCGGCATTCCGGAGCAAAGGACCGGCTGGCCGCGTGCGCACCGGCCGACACGCGAAGCGTGGGGCGGCACGGTCGGCGCACTGATCGATCCGGACGGTTCGCTGATCCGGTTGATCCAGACGGAAGACTAGGTTCGCAACCACTGTCGCTGCCGCGATCGAGCGGCGATGGAAATGCACGGGCGCACGATTCGATGCATCCCCCATAAACGGCCACCTTGCGATACGCATCGCATGCGTCGTGGCCGTTCGCCGCTTACGACGCAGTCAATGCCGATGCCTGTGATGAATGTCCGGGAAATGCGCGTGACTATGCGTGATCGGCAGATGCACATGCGGATGCGTGTGCGGTTCGTCGCCGTCGTACGGAAAGTCGTGCGTATGCTGGTGATGTTCGTCGTGCCGATGCCGGTGCGTATGCTCGAGCCGCTCGTGCGCATGCGTGTGTTCGTGCCGTTCGCGCACATGCAGCCAGATGCCGAGCGCCATCAGCGCGGTGGCGATCCAGAACGTCGCTGGCGGCAGCGCGGGCCAGATCAACAGCGACAGCACCACGCCGAACAGCGGCGCGATTGAAAAATACGCACCCGTGCGTGCGCTGCCGAGATGACGCAGCGCAACGACGAACAGCACGAGGCTGATCCCGTAGCCGCCGAGCCCCGTCAGCATCGCGGCGGCGGTGATCGGTCCGGCGGGCAGCGTTGCACCGGTCGCCAGCGCGATGGCGATGTTCACGGGCCCGGCGATCAGCCCTTTCGCGCATGCGATGACCATCGCGTCGTTCGCGGCGACCTTGCGGGTCAGGTTGTTGTCGATCGCCCAGCACAGGCATGCGCCGACGATCAGCAGCGCGCCGACCGGCACGCCGGCCCGGCCCGGCGTCCACGACAGCAGCGCGCCGCCCGCAACGATCGCGACCATTCCGAGGAACACCTGCACATCCACGTTCTCGCGAAACACGACCCACGCGATGACGGCCGTCAGCACGCCTTCGAGATTGAGCAGCAGCGCGCTCGTCGCAGCCGGCGTGCTCGACAGCCCGAGCATCAGCAACGCCGGGCCGGCCACGCCGCCAGCCGCGATCGCACCGGCCAGCCACGGCAGGTCGGCGCGCTGCAGCGGCGCGGCATCCGCGGCCGGTGCACGACGGTTGTGCAACCGGCGCAGCACGATCCCGATGCCGAGCCCGACGCCGCTGCCGAGATAGAACAGGCCGGCGACCATGAACGGCGACATTGCGCCGATCAGCGCCTTGGCGAGGGGTGTCGCGGCGCCGAACAACGCGGCCGCGGTGAGCGCGACGAGCATCGCGGAATGTCTCGGGTTCATGATCTGGGTTGAATTGACGTAAAAAACGGTGGCCGAGGCGTCGGGTCGGTTCGTGTCGGTGCAAGCCTCCCGCACCTTTCGAAATGCAAGCCACATCGCGCTGAACAACCTGCGCATGGCGTCACGATCCAGCCGGGATTATCGCGCGTCGTCATGTCACGATGGCCGGGCGGGGTCATTCACATGCCGATCGACGATCCCGATATCACTATTTTAGGAAACCGAATTATGTGACTGAAGTGCCATCGCAATCAGGCATGCGTACTATCCATGCGCAAACTTCGAAGTCGAAGCATCGCAGATGCAGCGCCGATTGACGGAATCCGTTCGTCCGGTTGCGTTGCCGGTCTGACGTCGCAGCGGGAGTGCCGGCGGGTCAACCGCCGATGGAGGCAGTCCTGACCTGCCCTTTCGAGGCAGGTCAGTCTGTCGCGTGATTCGCCGCATGCGACATGCATGCGGGTGAGCGCCGTACAGTCGACGGCGGCCCAGTACGCGTTACTCGTTTCCGGCCGTTTGCTGCTCGACCTGCTGCTCGACCTGCTGCTCGACCTGCTGCTCGACCTGCGGCGCGACGTCGGTCTGCGCTTCCGCGTTCGCCGGTTCCGGCGCTGCTGCTGCGGCCTCGGCCTGCAGCTCGGCCTTCGGCTGCTGCTGCGCGCCCTTGGACGATTGCGCCGCACCCTTACCGGGGCGGCGTGCCTTCAGCCGACGCGCCCGCGCGGCGTCATCATGCGTCACGCGCCCTGCTTCGTTGCCCTGCAGATCGACCCGCACTGCGTCTTCGACAAGGCACGACCAGTAGCGGTTGCCGCGGCACCACGTCGACATCGCTTCGCGCAGTTCGGCTTCATTGAGGCCCACGGCCTGAGCCTCGCGTGCGAGGTCGTCCCAGATGCCGACCTTGAGCGGTACTTTGGGGGCCGGATTCTTCGGGAACGCGCGCGGAAACTTCCGCTGCAGTTTGCCGATCGCAACGATGACCGGATCGACCGGCGCCGACGGCTTCGCCAAAGCGGGCTTCGCGCGGTGCTGCGCTTTGGCGCCGGCACCCGGTTTGGCCCCACGGACCGGCTGGTCGCCGGACTTCGGCTTCGCGCCGGCGTCCGTCGGCGCTGCAGGTCGCTTCGCGTTGCGCTCCTGCTTGGCCTTCGCTGCGAGCTGCGCCCGCAATTCGGCAAGTTGTTCAAAACCCATAAATTCAATCCACCAGGAATATAAGGTGTGGTTCGTGCGGCCATTCCGCGCGGCGCAAAAAGCTTCGCCGCCACGCGTGCGCCCCGTCTGCCGCCGATGCGGAACACTACGGGGCCGCATCGCGCACGCCACTCTGTTTTCAGGCACCCGGCCACGATGCCGGACAAGGCAGGAGGGAAGTATACCGGTACGCGCGACGGCCGGCTGACTCGTCGGTCTGCATTTGCTCGATCCAGCGTGCGGAAAATGCGTCCGCGCGGCCGTGTTGCGCATTATATGGATACGTTTCCGGAAGTCACGTCGTTCACAACCGTCGTCGAAAATCGGGCCAGTCACGAACGAAACGATCGGCGCGACGGCCGCCGCTGATCGTCACCCGACGCGTGGTGTTGCGCCTTGCGAAGCCGAAAACGATCGTGCTGCGCGAGCGCATCGCCGGCCAAGGCGACGATTCCGGATCGCGGACGGCGCCGTCGGCTGCATGCGAATCGGCGATCGCGGCAACGGAACGCACATGGCGATGGATCGACGCTGCCTGTCGTGACATCCCGGTACGCCCATCGACTGCACCGGACCCAGGCACGACTCGTTGCGTCCGCATCGATAGCGTGGCGTACGAAGATGCCGGAAAGTGCGTAGTATGGCCGGGTCAATGTCGTCGGCAACGGACCTTGGCCCGTTTGGCGGCGCCCCGGTCGGCGACATCCCTCTAGCCTGCTCAAAGAACCTGTTGTACGAAGCGGAGCGGATACATGGTTCTCCCACACGACATCCCGCACGACGGCATCACGCGCGAGGAGATTCACCATCGGCAGATCGACATGCGCGGCTATCGGCGCAGCGACGGCCTGTTCGAAGTGACGGCCAGCCTCGCGGACCGCAAGACCAGCGATTTCACGCCACCGGGCGGCACGCGGACGGTCGCTGCGCTGTCTCCGATCCACGATCTCGGCGTGACGCTGGTTTTCGACGTCGACATGGTCGTCCGCGCCGTATCCACGTTCATCCGGTCGCAACCACGGCCTATCAGACGATGGTCGGCGTGCGGCGGTCGTCGCTCGACGCCCGCGACCGAGAAGGCAAGCCGCTCAAGATCGACAGTTGCCATGCGTATGGCGCGTCGCGCGATCTCGTGAAACGTCTTTGGCCCGAATACCACCGGCCCGAGCCGGCGGCAAAAGGCAGCCAGGGTCCCGGCATTCGGCCGGTTCGGCGTCTGCAGGATCGGTGACGCGCATGGGTGCGTGCGTTGTCTGCACCGACCGGCGCCGCTGCTGCTGCCACTCCGAAAATCAGAAAACGCCCAGCGCAAGTCCCGCGGCAAGGCCCGCGCCGAGTTCGGCGCAGCGCGCACGATCATCGTCGTCGATCGTCTTCGGCGCGAGGATGCGCTCGGGCGTCTGCGCGTGAGTACAGACGATCAGGCCGGGCGCCACGTTCTTCAATCGCCAGCCGGTCGCGATCCGGTCGATCTGGCGCAGCGCGTTCTGTCCGTCGCTTCCCGCGCAGATCATTGCCGCGTACGGACGGCCATTCACGCGATCGAGCGCCGCGTAGTAGCAGCGATCGAAGAAGTCCTTCATCAGCCCGGACATCGACGCAAGATTCTCGGGCGTCGCAAACAGGTATGCGTCGGCGGCCAGCACATCGTCTGCGCTCGTCGCGTCCGCGCGCTGCAGCCTGACGTCGACGCCGGATTGCTCGCGCGCCGCATCGGCCGCCGCTTCGGCCATCTGTTGCGTGCCTCCGGTCATCGTGTGATAGACGATCAACAGCGTCTTCATTCGTAGTCGCTCGCGTCAGGCTTCAGGTGGGGCGGCGTATCACCGGTTTCCGTTGGATCGCCAGTGACCACGTGTGGGGGACGGTTGTGCGTTCGCTCTTGCGGATCAGTCGGTTTGCCGGCTCGGCAATGCCAGGCGTGTATTGATCGCGTGCATGACATCGACTTCGATTCGCGCATGATCTTCCTGATGTGCGGTCAATCCGGCGCGACGCATGATGCGTCGCCGTCGTCCTGACGCGCGTAGTACGCGAGAAACATGTCGGCAGCCGATTCCGCGACTTTCCGTTGCTCCGGCGCCGTGAGCGGCGGCTGGCCAATCGTCACCTGCGGCCAGAATGCAAATGCCTTCACGACACCATGCAACTGATGCGCGGCAAACACCGGATCGGTGATCGACAGGCGGCCGGCCACCGCTGCCGCACGCACCCAGACCGTCAGGTCTTCCTCGCGCTCGCCGAGGCGTTCGACCATGTCGCGCGCACGCTCCGGCGAATGGATGGCCGCGCCGATGGCGACGCGCGCAAGTGCAAGAAACGCATCGTCGCTCAGCAAGCGCAATTTGCGGTCCAGCAAGGCGAGCAGTTGCTCGCGCAGCGGGACGTCGGTGCGATAAGTCGGTGAACTCCCGGTTTGGGTCGCATCCCACAGCTTGTGCAGGATCGCGGCGAACAACGTTTCCTTGCCGGGAAAGTGGTTGTAGACCGTACGCTTCGACACGTCCGCGCGCGCAGCGATGCGATCCATGCTGGTTGCATCGTAGCCTGCAGCGAGAAATTCCTCGATAGCCGCGTCGATGATGGCCGCACGCTTTCGATCGGTCAGGCGTTGAGGGAGAGTGCTGGTATCCATACGGAAATTTTACACCGGGCAGTTTACTTACCCAGAAAATAAACTACACTCCCTAGTGTACTTTTATCTTCGAATGAACCGACATGGCATCGCCTCTTGTTTTGATTCACCGCATTCTGGGTTTTGCAGCCGCCAGGCGCGGACGCGCGCTGTCCGGCGGTTCGCCGCAACACAATGGCGAGCGCTTCAGCAATCTCGCGCCGCGTCCTGCCGAAGGTATCGGCAAGGCGCTCGGGATTGCCTGGAACATGCTGTTCAACAAGCCGAGCAATACCGTGCCGGCTGGCGCGCTGCCAGTCGATTTGCTGACCCGTGCACAGCTCGACGCGGCACCCGATCGCAGCCTGTACCGGCTTGGCCATTCGACGCTGCTGCTCAAGTTGCGTGGCGAATTCTGGCTGACCGATCCCGTGTTTGCCGAGCGTGCATCGCCGTTTCGGAATGTTGGCCCCAAGCGCTTCCATGCGCCGCCGATAGCGCTTGAAGATCTTCCGCCGCTGCGCGGCGTGATCCTGTCGCACGATCACTACGATCACCTCGACCGCGACACGGTGCTCGCGCTCGCGGCCACCACCGGCGTGTTCGTGACAACGCTGGGCGTCGGCGACCGCCTGATCGAATGGGGCATCGACGCGAAGAAGGTCCGTCAACTCGACTGGTGGCAGAGCGTCGACGTGGCCGGCCTGGCGCTGACCGCAACACCCGCGCAGCACTTCTCGGGGCGCAGCCTGTTCGACGGCAACAGCACGCTGTGGGCGTCGTGGGTCATCGTCGACGACGACCTGCGCATGTTTTTCAGCGGCGACACGGGCTACTTCGACGGGTTTCGTACGATCGGCGAGCGCCTCGGGCCGTTCGACGTGACGCTGATCGAAACGGGCGCATACGATGCGCAATGGCCGTACGTGCACATGCAGCCGGAAGAAACCGTTCAGGCGCACATCGATTTGCGCGGACGTTGGCTGATCCCGATCCACAACGGCACGTTCGATCTCGCGATGCATCGCTGGCAGGATCCGTTCGAGCGGGTAACGGCGCTGTCGATCGTGCGCGGCATCGAGTTGTCCACGCCCAGGATGGGCGAGCGCCTCGATCTCGACGAGCCGCATCGCGGCGAGCGGTGGTGGCGCACGGCAGACGAGCACGCGAACGCGCCGGCAGCAACGAAATCGCGCCGGTGGCAATTTTGCGCGTCGCAAGCGACGAAATAGATTCGCCTGTCGTGATGCCTTTCGTTCGGAAGCGCGGCGGTGCCGCGTTCTGGCCATGGCGTTTTCGGGGCATCTGGTCGTTGGCGGCTTGTCTGTCGATGCGATCACCCGAATCGGAAATGATGCACACGGCGCCGGCCCGACAGCTTCATTCAATAATATGGGGCACCGGTTGACCAGCCGCGACAGCAGGCTTCGGCAAATGCTGGCTGGTCCCATCTGCCAATTCGGCCGAAACCGTTGAGTGCCTAGCGACTGCCGTTTCGAATCTACGTTTCCATCGAAGGAAAGCGCCTACACACCGGATAGGCTGCATGATTGTCCACGGCTTCAGCCTCGTCGTTCAGGGCAAGAATCGGATAATTCGAGGGCGTTAACCTTATATCGACCACTCCAACCGCCTTCTGCTCGACAGATCGTTACGAGTCGACAGGTTCGCATGCAAGTTTAGATAGGCGGCTCAATCTTCCATCATTACTTCCACCAGCTCACCGACATGAGCGCGCAGAAGAATAGATGCGACCTCTCTGCTCAACCGATTTGCTGCGGCCGATGAGCCATCGGTCGGCTCCAGGAATTCCACAGCTCGTTGTATCGCGCGATGGGTGAAAAGCGTTGTCACGTGACAACTCGCGTTAAATGGTAGCGCTGGACATCAGATCAATGACTCGACGAGCCATCGTCATACACCGGACCAACACTCACTTGACGTTGTCTACGGTAGCGCCCCTCGGCTTGAAATGTATCAAAAATCACGAATGACGTATCAATCACAACAAAACTCACTGCCTGACTCCTAGCCGGCGTCAGTGGCGCATGAAAAAATCATGCGCCCCCAATTCCAAGGAGAATCGCGCCTGTTTTGCGTGAAACAGCATGAAGAATATGGCGCAAGCCATTGCTGGATAAGGGTTTCCGGCAACGCCCCATTTTTTGCAAATGTTTCACGATTCGACTTGTTTGTGCCGGCACACGGCCTTTGGCTACGGATTGCCGTCATTCCTGTGCCGTCTGTCGTCATGGCTGCGAATAGATACAGGATACGAAATGTGGGATACGGCATCGCGCCGGTTGTAGCACTGAAAGCACAGCGAACCTCGCACGCTCTCCTGTCGGACTATGCACGCACCAAGCCGGCGAGGGTCGCCCCATTAATTGGGGTCACATCACTCACATCGATAATCGTCTCCGCTTGAGTGCGGCTCACCAAGCGATCAGGGTATTCAGCCGCCATGAGAATGTCGGGACATCTTGGCCATCAGGACGGTCAAGATGAATGCCGCCTCAATCATCGGCGTTGCCTCTGACGACTGCGACTGCCGTCCTGCCGTCCTGCCGTCCTGCCGTCCTGCCGTCCTGCCGTCCTGCCGTCCTGCCGTCCTGCCGTCCTGCCGTCCTGCCGTCCTGCCGTCCTGCCGTCCTGCCGTCCTGCCGTTTTCTATGATGCCCGGACTGCCTTTGTTGTTACGTGACAACTTCCCGGACAACACAGATACCAACTGAACGTGGCGCCGGACATTACCTATAAATCCGATCCACCTTGATCTGCTTAATACATCCAGATTTGACCGATCAACACCGTTTCGAGAAGGTAGCAACGCCGTTGCGTTACATCCTAAGCCGCTTGTCACGTGACAACTCACCCTACAAGCACGCAATCGACCCACCCACTAGCTGGCCTATCGCGCGTTGCGAGAGCAACCGAAAGCGCACCTTCCGATCGAATCAACCTCTTCCTGTCGACACGTAACATCGGCTGCGACCAATTCCTGGCTACTTGTCACGTGACAACTACACCCTCAAGGACATTTGTGAACCGGCCAATCAGATTCGCAAGGGATTTTTGTTAGCACCAAAGGCAATGCCATCCCATAAGTGTCTACGTTCGAGTTTCATCATCGACACCAATGACCGTCGAATTTCCTTCAGCCCTTTTCACATTCTTCGCGACCGTAATCGACAATTTTATTTTTACTCGATCACTACTCACGATGGGCTCGTTAGCCGCTCGACCTACTTGTCACGTGACAACAACAACGATCTCCCAGATATGCATCACGTCGAACGCTTTTCTGGACATTTCGGTAACAACTGAATATATTACGCAAAACTCCTTGGAGGAATTTAATGGCTTTCAAGATCGCCGTCAGTAATCAAAAAGGTGGTACTGGGAAGACAACCATCTCCGTCAATATCGCGGCTGCGTTCGAGGCCGGTGGCAACAAGGTCGCGCTGATCGATGCCGACCCTCAAGGCACTTCCGTCCGATGGGTGACGAGCGGCGAGAACACCTTGCCAATGACGGTCCTTTCGCTGGCCCCCGCCGGTCGCGGCATCGGCGGCGAGATCAAGAAGCAGGACGCAAACTTCGACGTGATCGTCGTCGACTGTCCGGGCAACCTCGAAGATCCGCGCATCGCGTCCGTGCTCGAAGTCGCCGACTTCTGCCTCGTGCCGCTGTCACCGTCGCCCGCGGACCTGTACAGCACCGTCGCGATGATTCGCATGATCGAGTCGATGCGAGCCGTTCGTAACCCGAATCTTTCTTCCGCATTAATGCTGAATAGTGTTAATGGAAAAACTAAAATGCGTGAAGAAATTTTAAAAATTCTAAGAGCTGAAGAAATAGGAGAGCATTTGCTCGACAGCCAGATCGCGCAACGCGAGGTCTACCGTCAGACGTTCGCACTCGGTACCACGATCCATCATCACAATCGATACCTGAAGGGGCTGAAGGAAGCCCGCGCAGAAATCGAGAGGCTGGTCACGGAAATGGCCCAATACATCGCGTCGACGCGCGCTACCGGAGCCGCCCATGGCTAAGGACACATCGAAAGACAAGAAGCCGACCGGCAACCTGCATCTCGCGGCCGGCCTGTTGCGCGGGCTCGCGCAGGAAAACGCTGCACTTGAAACCCGCTTGCCCGAACCGCCGGCTGCACCGAATGTCGTCGACGCGACGCCCGCCGCCGTGCCCCCGGCCGCGGCCGCACCCGCCGGCACACCGGATCTTGGCGCGCCGCAGAAGGTGCTGGTCAAGGACTGCATCCCGAACCCGTTCAACCCGCGCGTGTTCTATTCGGAGTCGAGCCTGCACGAGCTCGCGCTGACGTTGAAACGGGAAGGGCAGATCGAGCCGATCAAGGTCACGCGGCTCCCGGAGTTTCCCGGCAAGCTCGTCGTGATCGACGGGCAACGCCGGCTGCGCGCGACGAGCATCAACGGCGACGAAATCATCAATGCCACGTTCCGCACGGACCACACGCCCGAGCAGCTCTATACGATCGCGTATCGGGCGAACCACGATCACGAACGCCAGACGATCTTCGACGATGCGGTCGCATGGAAGCGTCTCCTCGACGAGAAGGTCTTTCAGGACCAGAACACGCTCGCGGAGAAGATCGGCAAGGACAAGGCATCGATCAGCAAGACGCTGTCGCTCAACGCATTGCCCAACACGCTGCTGGAGCGGATGGCCAGCGCGAACGACGTGGTCGGCCTGCAGGCAGCGTACTTCCTGAAGCTGATCTTCGAGCGCCTGGGCGAACCGACGGCCGACCGGCTGCTCACGGCCGTAATCGACCGGAAGAAATCGGTCCGCGATCTCGAGAATTTCCTGCGTGCGCAGAGCGCCGACAACAAGAAAGCGGGGCGCACGCGCTACAGCGTTCGTCACGACTTCGCGCTCGAATCGCAAGCGATCGGCCAGTTGAAGACCTACCCGGACGGGCGTCTGGACCTGCAGCTCAAGGGCGTCGACACGTCCCACCAGGAAGCGCTCGCCGACAGGCTCAAGACCGTCATCGACGCCTACGTCGCCGAACTGGCAGCCGCCACGCAAAAGTAACTCGCCCAAGCAAAAGGCCTCGCATCCGCGTTGCGCCGCGAAACCGGACGATGAAGTCCGGCGCACGACGCCCTCCCGGTTGCGAGGCCTTGTTCAGTTGCTTGCGAGACTGCTTTTGAGCAGGAATTCCAGCAGGTCGTCCGAGGTCGGTTCGCCCCAGGTATCCAGCGCCAGCCATCGGAAAAAGCTGGTCTGCGCGAGCTTGCTCGCCTTCTTCTTCGGCGACAGCGTGAGATCCTTCGAGCCCGCCACCGTCTCGTTGTAGCGATCGATCAGCTTGGTCTGGTCGTCGATCTCCAGTTCGCGGAAATACGCGCCGGCTTCCTCTACCTTCGCCGCCAGATATTTGTCGCGAATCTGCTCCTGCTTGCTCTGCGCGGATTCCTTCGCCGGTGCGGCCGCTTCGGTTCCCTGCCCGTCGGCCAGCGTGTAGCCGTGCGTCAGCGCCTTGCGGAAGTATGCGGCCACGTTGTCGACCGGCGCCGCGTTCTTCTTCGTAGTCCGATTGAGCGTATAGGCAATCGCCGCCTTGATGCGCTGAACGCCGTATTGCGTGATCAGCCGGCGCGCTTCCGAACGCGGAATGCCGAACTTCGCAACCTCCTCGACCAGCGCTTCGTTCTTGACGTCGCCGTCTTCGACGGTATCGGCACTCTGCTTGCGCGTCACCTTGAACTGAACGGCTTCCACGCTGCGGCCAGACTTGTGTTCGATCAGCTCGAGCGTGTGATCCGATACTTCGTTCACCTCCTGAATGCACGGCACCAGGACCTTGCTCTTGAACAGCTTGTATTCCTTGTACGACTGCGACGCCTTGTCCTGGCCGAGAATGAGGTCACGGAATTTCGGCAGCGGAATCTTCGCGGTGATGCCGATCCCTTCGTAGCGCACCGTGTTTTCCCACAGCGCGAGCGAGTGCGAGCGCCGGAATTCGCGGGCGATCCGCATGTCGATCAGCGCGTAGATTTCCGGATTGAGCAGCTCGCTGCGAATCTGGTCGGAGAAGCTGTACTTCAGCACCGATTGCTCGAGCTCCGCGCCCGCGAGCAGGCCCGACGCTTTCCAGACCGTCGAACGGTCCGCGGCCAGGTAGTCCCAGTTGACGACGGTACTGATCAGCGAGTTGACCGTGTCCTTCACGTACTTCGTGTTGTTGCTGTTCAACCCGCTCTCGTGCGAAAGCGAGGCGATCGAGATCGAGAAACTCGTCCGGCCCGGCTCGAACGCCTCCTGCCGAAGCGCGTTCTTGATCAGCGAGCTGAACATCTTGCGCTGCTGCAGACCGATCTTTCCCGACTTGGGCGCGATATGAATCGCCTGGACCGCCTTGCGCAGCAAGTCGGGAGGCTCCGGTGTCTGAAACAGTGAAACCTGTTTGTCTGAGCCTTTGCTTGCGGGCTTGCGCGGCATCGTGATGTCCGGATAAGGTGACCTTGTTGAGAGCGGACTTTATACCTTCTCACGCCACAGGGCAACGCCCTTGCTCCAGCATCACTTGCAATATCACGGCTAACTTTTTGATAAAAAAGGGAAATTCACGATGAAGTAATCTTCGCGGGGCCCCATATCCATCTACCTTTTGGCCAAAATTCCTCCCAAAAGAAGCTACCTTTCGTGTCCGGCTACAGACACCCGGCACGAGATTTGCCCCAGGGAAGGTACCCATCCATGGGGGCAAACGAGCGGAATCGCGATCGACGACCGGATTCGTGGTGCCTTGCAGCACGCGGGTATTTTTCTCCCATAACTTGCTACCTTCATTGACTCCCATGAAAGGCTACCTGTCGGCAGTCTTCGACATGGCCGATTGCGTTACTTTCGGCCTCGAACGGAGAAATCGCTCCCATAAACGGCAACCATTTGGTTATCCCATAAAAGGCTACCTGTCCGCGACGTCGATCCTGCCTATGGGAGCAGCCAGCAGAGGGGTCCCGGTGAAACATACTCGACCGGCCCGATCGACCACCCATAAACGGTTACCATAGAGAGACACCATAAACGGCTACCCGAAAAAAATCGCTGTGCACGCAAGCACTTACGGATCAAAAAAAACGCCCCATAAAAGGCTACCTTCCTGCGTTCCCATAGACGGCTACCCAACTCGGGTTCATGCTGATTTCCCATAACCGGGTACGCTTGCCCCATATCCACAGCCCCGATTCCCCACAACGCGGTACCCAAAACCCCAAATCCACAGACCTGAAACCCCAAACCCTTCCACCTATGCTCCCATAAATGGGTACCGAACACCGATCAAACCCTTGTGGGATAAGGCTCTGAGCCGTCTAAAAGTAGTTAAAGAAGTAAACGTGGTTTACCAAAGATGTAAACACACATGTGCGGCCGCAGAAAAACAAGCCCCATAAACCGCTACCCATAGGACCCGTCCGCGGTCCACCAAGTGTTTCGATGCTTCGATTCAGCCCTGCTGGACAGCGGCCTGACGCCTCGTTTCACCAAGGCCGCAAGCCCGACAAGGCTTTCCGGAGAGGTGAGTGCCCACTCACAAACACCTAAAAGTAGAAACCTATGGGAGGAAATCGGGCAGAAATCACCGGTTTCCGCATTCAGGTTCCCATCTATGGGATCGAAAAGCCGGGACAGCGATGGTCCGTACTCCTGTGATCGACGGGCAAATCGGATCGGCGCCCGAACGCACGGACATCGTCAGATTCACCCACGGAAGTTCGAAATCATCCTGGACGGCACGCGAATGGTTTTTTGTACTCATGCTTCCCGGTCTGCAGACAAGTTTTTTGCCGGTCGCCTGTCGATGCTTCTCGTCACATTTAGCCTGTGGACCGTGCACAGAGGAAATAGACGCGGCTTGCATCCCCGCCCTGAGGTCCCGCAACTTTCTACCTTTGGATCGACCGAAGAGTAACGCTGTGCACTTGGATGGCAATGAGAGGGCAACACCGCCTCCCGGAAGCAAGAGTAGTCTCCGCTTCATCAGGCCGCACAGGTCGCCGGCTCCTGGGCCGATCTCGTGAAAGTGACGAGCCAACGTGAAGATGCAGTCGTTGAAGAAACTCACCGCAAACGAATTCGGGCAACGATCCCGAACATTCTCACCGTCAGAAGCTTCCTGGTCCCGTAAAAGCTCACCGACAACGCGTCCCACAGGTATATACAAGCTGTGCAGCCGCGGCATCCGCAAGGGATACGGGGCGGCCAAAATCGTCGAATGGAAAATCTGTGGCCTGCGCGCGCGTTGCCTGAAGTGTCCATGAGCAGAGTCGGGCTGGCTGACAAGCCTTGTCGCGGCATCAACACTACGCGCAACGTGTGCCGGACGAGTATCGCAACGCGTGTGCGGTTCCCCCACGCATTCGCGAGGGGGCCGGTCAATGTCTTCACCCTCCACCGAGCGTCAACCCATTTCGCTACACACACCAGACGACGATGAGCTTCACCGGCCAAGGTAACCATGCACGTCGCCTTCCGGTGTGGTAACGCGAGACGATCGCATCGATCACCGGACGAACCGAATCGTGGTCGTTTATGGGAGAACCCGTCTCTGAAGCCGCGTCGAGCGGCAACTTTGCACACAGATCGACAACTCCTGCGGTGATGGCGCTTCGTGTGATGAAGGTCACGGCAAGCATGAGCGTGTTGCTAACACCACCTATGAAACAACCATCTGCATGCGAGCAAGACACGACGATACGAATGTCATCGGAATCGCAATCTCGCATCACGCCATGTAATCGATCTTCATCACCGAAGCGTGCTGTACGTCCGACGTTTCCACTGCCTCGACCACGCGACCTTCACGCGTGCCGAAACGCGATATACCGTCCCTGCCAGCTCCGCGCGACGGTAGACCGACGTCCACGTGTTCTCCCATACGTGTATCCCCAACTCTGTTTGCACGTTGGCGCCACATTTTTCACGACGCGGTTATGATGCACAGGTCCCGATCACGACATGACGACCGATCAGGACAGGGGCGGTATCTCGATGGTCTTTCCAACCGTGATAATCATCAGAAAAGAGAGTTCAGCGATGCGAATCCAGATCAGAAAACTCACGCTGGCTGCTACCGCAGCCGCGTTCCTGTTCGGCTCGGCAGTTCCTGCATTTGCCCAGACCGACGCCGCCAGTGCGCCTGCTGCACAGGACGCCAAGGCGGCGAAGAGCCAGGCACGCAAGGCGGCCAGGGCTCAACGCAAAGCGGAGCGCAAGGCTGCGCGCGCGAAAAACACCGCCGAGCTGAAGAAGCTCGAAGACGCCGGTTACAAGCCGTCGGCCAACGACCCGAACTATCCGCAAAACCTGCAGAACGCGGAGAAGAAAGCCGCCGGCGCCAGCCAGTAAGCGCCGTTCGGCGGCAAGCCGTGGTACGATCTGCGGCTTGTCGCGTGCATCGCGGTCACGCGATGCACGTCAAAAGCGGTATGCCGCTCATGAACGAGCGCAAACTCGATCTGTGCATTTGCGCAATTTGATTCGGAATCCTGCATTGAATGGCGGGCATGACCGGCAGGTCGATGCGGTCAGTGCTGCTCGCCCGATGCGGCTGCGTTTCCCGTCACCTTCAGCCAGTCCTTGAATGCACGCACCGCATCGTCATCCGCGCGCGCGGATGCCACGTACGTGAAGTAGCGCCACGGCGGCAGCGCCGGTTCGCTGAACGGCTGCACGAGCCGGCCTTCGGCGATGTCGTCCGCGACGAGCGCGATCGGCCCCATCGCGACGCCGAGCCCATCGAGTGCGCCTTGCAGCGTCAGGTAGAAATGCTCGAGCGTGAGCGAATGTCGCGGCACGAGATTCGGATGCCCGGCCGCCGCGAGCCATTCGGGCCACATGCCGGGATAGGTCGCCGCGTGCAACAGCGTGAAGCCGGCGAGATCGGCGGGCGTATGCAACGGCCGGCCTTCCAGCAACCTCGGCGCACACACCGGCAGCCGGACTTCGGACAGGAATTCCTCCGCGATGTAACCGTCGGTGGCCTGCGGGCCGCCTCGAATGATCAGGTCGACCTTGTCGCGCAGCTTCTCGATCGGCTCGTTCGACGTCGACAGCCGTACCTCGATCGTCGGATGGGCGACCTGGAACGACGACAACTTCGGCACGAGCCAGCGCAACGAAAACGTCGCGGGCGCGCTGACGCGCAGTACGCGCTGCTGCGCGTGGCCGAAGTGCTGCGCGGTGGCGAGCGCGATCCGGTCGAACGATGCACCGACCTCGGCGAGATACGCGCGGCCGGCGTCGGTCAGTTCGACCCGCCGGTTGTGGCGTTCGAATAGCGGGCGTCCGAGCCACGCCTCCAGTTGCTGCACGTGCCGGCTGATCGCGCCATGCGTCACGCACAGCTCGTCGGCGGCAAGCGTGAAGCTGCCGAGTCGAGCGGCTGCTTCGAACGCGCGCAGCGAATTCAACGGAGGGAGACGTCGGGCCATTGCGTCGTTTCGCGTGAAATTTTCTCACGCGATAGTTCAGGTTTAATCGTTTGATCGGGCGATCCAGCTGCGCCAATATGGCACACAAACGGCCGGCCCGGCCGAACGAGTGTCTGAATTTCTCACATGGAGTGCGAAGCATGCCGAACGTGGTGGTCGTGGGTGCCCAATGGGGCGACGAAGGCAAGGGGCGCGTTGTGGACTGGCTGGCGGTTCAGGCCGACCTCGTCGCACGCTACAACGGCGGCCACAACGCGGGTCATACGCTGGTCGTCGGCGGCAAGACGTACAAGCTCGCGCTGCTGCCGAGCGGCATCGTGCGCGGCAAGCGCGGCGTGATCGGCAACGGCGTGGCGCTCGATCCGGAAGCGCTGCTCGCGGAGATCGCGCGGATGGCCGAGCTCGGGCTGTCGGTGACGCCGGACAACCTGTCGATCGCCGAGAACGCGACGCTGGTGCTGCCGATTCACCGTGCGATCGACCAGGCACAGGAGCGCTTGCGCCGCGAACCGATCGGTACCACGCTGCGCGGGATCGGGCCGGCCTACGAGGACAAGGTCGGGCGCCGCGGGCTGCGCGTCGGCGATCTCGCGGAACCCGGCCGGCTCGCCGACAAGCTCGACGTGCTCGTCGACCATCACAACGCGTGGTTCCGTGGCCTGGGGCTCGACGAATGGTCGCGCGACGCGATGCTGGCGACGCTCGTCGACCTCGCGCCGAAAATCCTGCCGTTCGTGCGTCCCGTCTGGGCCGACCTCAACGACGCGACCGATCGCGGCGAACGCATCCTGTTCGAGGGTTCGCAGGCTGTAATGCTGGACATCGACTGGGGCACGTATCCGTTCGTGACGTCGTCGGGCACCGTCGCATCTGCGGCAGCGGCCGGCACGGGCCTCGGCGCGTCGAAGCTGGGCCACGTGCTGGGCGTGACCAAGGCGTATGCGACGCGTGTCGGCGGCGGCCCGTTCCTCACCGAGCTGACCGACGCAACCGGCGAAACGCTGCGTGCGCGCGGGCAGGAATTCGGCGTCAACACCGGCCGGCCGCGACGCTGCGGATGGCTCGATGCCGCGCAGTTGCGCCAGGCGGTCAGGATCTCGGGCATCGATTCGCTGGCGCTCACCAAGCTCGACGTGCTCGACGGCTTCGAGTCGATCGAGCTGTGCGTCGGCTACGAACTCGACGGCGCGCGGGTCGATCATCTGCCTGCGAGCCTCGATGCGCAGTCGCGCGCGAAGCCGGTCTACGAACGGTTCGATGGCTGGCATGGCACCGTGAAGGGCGTGTGCGAGCGTACGGCGCTGCCGCGCGCGGCGCAGGATTTCATCGCGCGCATCGAAGCGGTCGCGGGCGCGCCGGTATCGATAATCACGACCGGTGCGGAGCGCGACGACACGATCGTGTTGCGTAATCCGTTCGATGAGGCGGCCGCCGCGTAACGTGCCGTCGATGGCGTAAATTGCGGATCGGCATCGTGGTCGCCGGGTAGTTTTTGCCGACCCGATGCCGTTCGCGTGCCGGCGTGTTCGACCGCGGATACGCGCAGCCCGGACGCGGTGCGAAGGGCAGGTCAGCGACACGATTCGGCGTCTGGATCACGCCGCACACGGCGAACTGGACACGCCTGCAGCGCTGCTGTACTGTTCCGCACAATTCGCGCCAGACCGGCCTGCGCCGGAGCCGCTGGCACCACGGCCGCACGGCGGCGCGCCGTGATCTCAATCCCGGGGACAGGCCGATGGACACGTTACAGATGATGCGCATTTTCGTCCGGGTCGCGGAGGAGGGCAGCTTCACGAGCGCGGCCCAGCGCCTGGACATCACGACGGCATACGCATCGCGTTCGGTCGCGCAGCTCGAAACGCATCTGCGCACGCGTCTGCTCAACCGCAGCACGCGCCGCATCGCGCTGACCGACGCAGGGCAGCGCTATCTCGATCGTTGTCAGCGCATCCTCGGTTATATCGACGAAGCGGAAGCCGAGGCGGCGGACGCACAGGCGAAGCCGTCCGGACGGCTGCATGTTCACGCGACGACGAGTTTCGGCCAGGCCTATGTGGTGCCCGCGGTCGTGCGCTACCGGCAGCGCTATCCGTCGGTCGCGGTCGAGCTGACGCTGTCGCAGCACGTGCCCGACATCATCGACGAAGGTTACGACGTGTCGCTGCAGTTGAGCACGACCGAGTTGCCCGATTCGGGGCTCGTGTCGCAGCGGCTCGGCGAGGTGCACAGCGTGCTGTGCGCGTCGCCCGCGTATCTGCAGGAGCGCGGCACGCCGCGCACGGTGCGCGAGCTCGAAGGGCATGCGTGCCTGCAGATCGTCACGCCGGTGTTTCCGCGCGATCGCTGGCATCTCGATGGCCCGGACGGTCACGAGACGTTCGACCTGCCGTTGCCCGATTTCCAGGTGAACATCGCCGATGCGCTGGGTGCCGCACTGCGCGCCGGCCTCGGGATCGGCTCGTTGCCGATGTCGTCCGCACTGCCCGCGCTCGCGAGCGGTGCGCTGGTGCGCGTGCTGCCCGAATACCGGTTGCAGAAGCTGACGGTCTATACGCTGTACGCGTCGCGTCAGTATCTCGACGCGAAGATTCGCACGTTCGTCGATTTCCTGCGCGAATGCGTGCCCGAAATGCTGTCCGCCGATGAGGCCGCGCTGGACGCGTCCTGCAAATCCTGAGTCAGCACTGCCGCTGTTCGTATGCGCGCTTTGCTCCGGAAAGCAAAATAATATGTAATCCTGTATTTAAGGCGGACGTTAGCGATGCGATCGCCCGGGTAAACGATGCCCCAGGAAACCGGCACTCCTTATGAAATCGCTTGCTTTCGATATCGAACAGCGTTGGTTCGATGCGCGGCGCCAACCTCCTGGAACGACATGGCAGATCGGCGATTCACAACCCGCCGCCGACTCCTTCATGCCGGCCCGGGCGCCGCCGCGCAGACGGTACCCGGCAAACAAAAACGCCACGGACTTTCGTCCGTGGCGTTTTTGTTTGCGCCGGCTTATCGCGAGCACGTCGATCGCGTATTACTGCGGCTTCGCCCACAGCGTGCGGCCGAAGAACGTCAACGTGCGATCCCACGCGATTTGCGACCACACCGGATCGAACTGCGTGCCGGAGATGCGGCCGGGGCCGACGGCCGTTTCGTTCGCGAATGCGTGATGTGCGAGATAGCGATGGAATTCGACACCGACCTGCGCATCGGTCAGCTTCTTTTCCAGCGCGTCGACCTGGTCGATCGCGAAGAATGCATCCTGCTTGGCCCAGTGGCCCATCAGCGGCACCTTGAGCTTTGCCGGATCGAGGTAGTCGAGCGGCGGGAAGCCGTACCACGTGACGCCCGCGTCCGCGTCGGCGAACTGCAGCGACAACAGCGTCAGCGCACCGCCCATGCAGAAGCCCGTCACCGCAACGCGCGGAGCCAGCGTCTTCAGATATGTGACGGCGCCGGGAATGTCCTGCGATGCGGCGTCGCCGAAATCGAGGCCGGTCATCAGGTGGTGTGCCTCTTCTTCCTCGACCGTCGACTTGCCGCGATACAGGTCAGGCACGAGCGCGAAGTAGCCGCAGCGCGCGAGGCGATCCGCGACGCCGCGGATCTGGTCGTTCAGCCCCCACCATTCCTGGATGACGACGACCGCGGGTGCGCCTTCGGTCTTTTCCGGCCTGGCGAGATAGCCCTGAAGTTCCTGGCCGTCCGGGCGGCGAAACGTGATCGTGGAACCGGATGTTTGAGACATGAAACCGCTCCTTTTCGGAAAATTCGATGAGTGCGGCATCGGGGCGGCCAGCGGGCGCGGTGACGATCGGGCATGCCGGGCGTCGTGGTTTCGCTCGCGTCCGTTTCGGCCGACACCGACCACGCGGCCATTCTATGCGCAAACGCCTGTTGTCTGCGTGAACGGCGCCACGCGGCGCGCGATCGACGGTCGCGATCCGGTCACGGAGCGGATCACCGAAAAGCAAACACCCCGCTCATCGGGGGCGGGGTGTTTCGTTTGCCGCGCGCTGATCGGAACGCGCCGTGTGCGTCGGGCTTACTGGCCGAAATACACGGAGTCGCGGCCATCCTGCTTGACCGCAATTGCGCGGCCGGCACGCATGCCTGCCGCGGCTTGTGCGCCGTAGCCGGTTTCATCGGCGTTCGTTATGCGGGCCTGTGCCGTCTGCAGCGCGCGGGGGTAGTACTGATCGGAGACTTCGGGCTTGTAGCCGGCCTGTTCGAGCTGGACGAGTTCCGCGCGCACCTGGGCACGCGTCAACTGGCCCGACGGGTTCGATTGTGCGAATGCGCCGTACGAGGCGGACAGGACGGTGGCGGCGACGACAGCGTAGATGAACGACTTCATGATGACCTCCGGTCTTGTTGATTTCGCGCTTCGCTTGTTGCGTTCAGCGGTTGATTGCATCGTAGCGATCGCGGTACCGGTCGGAAATACGCGTTCCAGCGAATAATTATTGCAACTGGGTAAACGATCCGTGGGGATTGGCGTTTTTGTCTGGTGGTTGCAGGCATGCCGGAGGGCTGTCGGCTCGCGCTGCATGGGGGCAACGCGCAGCCATTCAGGTCCTGAGGTGATCGATCGGCCGGTGGTCGCATGATGATCAATTGAATCGCATTCCGAAGTATCTGGGCGAAATGGTCTGCATATCTCATGCATTTCCGCGTCACTCGGTCAGGACTGCATGACGCTTCCGGTATTCGGCGGGCGCAATCCCGACGTGCCGGGTGAACGAGCGCCTGAGCGTATCGACATTCGCGAAGCCGCATTTCGCGGCGACCTGTTTCGGCGTGTCGTGTCCGATCTCGAGCTAGTGGCGGGCCGCCGTGTTGCAGGTGCGCCTGTTTTTCGCCGGAGATGCGCAGCGTTACCGTCTCGGCGTCAATTTCAATCGGATTCCGGTGAACCCGTCCGAGTGTCCGTTCAACAGCTGTCACCGTGACGGCGCGATGCGTACCGACGGCAATCTCGGCGGCACGCCGTCGTACTGGCCCAACAGAAAAGGTGTGTGGACGGATCGGCCGTAGTTGAACGAATTGCCGCTTGAACTCGATGGTGCTGCCGCGCACTGGGATCACCGCGTCGACGCTTGGAGACGTTGCCCTCGCAAGCGGAACAGGCGTAGCGGCCACGCTCCGTCGAAGCGTGCTCGAAAACGCTTCGCAGGCATCGCTGCGGGCAGAATTGACTTAATTCAGTAAAAAAGTTGTTACGTGACAATCATCGGATGTTTCTTTGACTTTATATACTGAAGAAATACATCCCCTCACCCAGGCGAATCTTCGATTCGCGACCGCCGGAATCTGCCCCCAGACAGCAGGCCCACATCCGCTTCCTTCGCCGACGCCTGACGGACAGGCCACAACGGCTCGCACAACCCACTCCCACAAGTCTTAGGCAAAACGCCTATAATGATTGGGCAAATTGCCGGAGAGAGGCCATGAGCACCATTGCATTCCATCCTTCGGGCGTCACACATCCGCGTCAGGCCGAATTCACGATTCTCGAGCAGTTGCTGGCGATCCGCGTCCGATCGGGCGCCGATCTTGCCGATCTGGCGAGCGCACGCGTCGACGTCTCGGTGATCGACCGGCTGTCGGAGCGCGGGCTGAAATCGGACGAACTGGCCTTCATCATCCCGCGCCGTACGCTGAGCCACCGTCGCCAGGCGCACGAACGCCTGTCGCCGGAGGAATCCGACAAGGCGATCCGCCTCGCGCGCATTGTCGCGCAGGCGACGGCCACGTTCGGCGACCAGGACAAGGCGATGGCGTGGCTGCGCAACGGGCTGCAGCGCTTCGGCGGCCGCACGTCGCTCGACATGGCGAGCACTGAGCATGGCGCGCGGCTCGTCGAAGAGGTCCTCACGCAGATCGACGAGGGGTACTTCGCTTGACGGCGCTGTGGCGGATCAGCAATTACGCCGACCTGAAAGGCATCGGCGGGTTGCGCGCCGGCGGGCGCTGGCATTTTGCCGGACAGCCCGTCGTGTATCTCGCCGAGCATCCGGCGCTCGCGCTGCTCGAGACGCTCGTGCATTTCGAAATCGCTACCGTTGCGCAATTGCCGAGCGGATACCAGTTGCTTCGTATCGAGGTGCCGGAATCGGTGGACGTCGCCGAGATCGCAGAAGGCGACGCGCCGGACGACTGGCGAACGAACGTCGACTGGACCCGCAGCGCCGGCACCGAATGGCTGCAAATGCAGCCGAGCGCGCTGCTGCGCGTCCCGAGCGTCGTCGTGCCGCACGCGCACAACTTCCTGCTGAATCCGCTGCATCCGGCCGCGTCCGAGATTCGCGTCGCGGAAGTCATGCAATCGCCGTACGACACCCGAATTCTGCGGCTGATCGAGTCGAAGCCGGGCGAATAGAAAAGGAATAGGGCCCGTGCCGTGCGCTGGTTCAACGCTCGTGCGCGGCGCGATCCGCAGCCGCATCGGGCGGCAGCGTCTGCCGGATGCGCGCGACCGTTCGCGTACTGACGAGGCCGAGCATGGCGCTGACATCGGCGTGCGCGTGGCCGGCGAGCAACTGGCGGCGCGCATACGTGTTGCGCAGCACGCGCGGGCTCATGTCCGCTGCGTGGAAGCCGATCGAGGTCAGCGCGTCGCGCACCACGAGCAGCAGAAACATGTCGTTCATCGCGCGACCGCCGCGCGGCGCGGGAAACAGCAGTACCGATGCCGGTGCGTCTGCCGAGCGCGCACGCCATGCGGCGAGCGGCGCCAGCGCGAACGCGGCGAGTTCGATCCGGCGCGCCGGCCGCGCGCGATTACGCGGCACGGCTAGCGCCGGCGGCAGCGCGTCGAGATCGGGCGCGTCATGCGTCGTCGCGCGAATCTCGGCGGACGTGATGCCGCTCGCGAGCAGCAGCGTGACGATCGCGCGATTCCGGCAGTCGGCCGGCGTGTCGTCCGATCGCGGCTGCACATGGCGCTGCAGCGCCGCGTCGGCGTCGGGCGGCAGGTAGCACGGCTCGGGCTCGCCGTCCGGCCACGCTAGATGGCGCGTCGTCCGGCCGGCCGGATGAATCGTTCGCACGCCAGTGTCGACCAAATGCCGGCCCAGCCGGTCGATCAGCTTCGCGTAACGCACGCGCGTCGAGGTGCCGGGAGCGCATGTGCGTTCGAGCTCCGTCAGGAAGGCTGCGACGTGGTCGGGCCCGAACGTGGCCAGCGACACGCGGTGCGCGATCAGATGGCGCAGGAACCGTTCGAACATCGCGACGTGCTGCACGACCGAGCGCGGCGCGAACGGCCGGCGGCCGGCGCCGGTCGCGGTGGTTTCCTGCCATGCGCGAAAGGCGCCGACGGGATCGTGAATCCAGCGATTCGTATCCATCCACGATTTATAGCCGGACGCGGTGACGCCGGCAATCGTCCCGATGTCCACTCCCACCCGGCCGGGCCCGTGCAACGCAACCGGTGCATCAGTGCGCGGCACGCGTCATTTCCTTATTGCGGAAAAAAAATTGTTCGTGGGACTATCGAACGCGTTGCCCGTGCACCGAGGGGGTTGCAGGCAGCGCGATGCCCATCGCAACGATCTAAAAGAACATCGACAGACAATGAACAGAACAGCGATTTTCCCGTATGCGTCCGTGTTGCTCGCGGCCGCCCTGCTGACCGCATGCGGCGGCGACGTCGAGAACGAAGCGGGTCGCACGCCGACACCTTCGACCGATACGAGCTGCCTCGCGGTCGACAACAGCGGCGCGACGGTGGTGGTGGGCTCGAACCAGCCAGGCGATCCGTCGCTGCCGGAAGCGTCGTCGGGTTATCGCACCGGGATGAAGCCCGTCTATGCGAAGACCTACCTGGTGGCGACGTCGAACGCTTACGCGAGCGCGGCCGGCTGCGCGGTGCTGAAGAAAGGCGGCACGGCCGCCGACGCGGCGGTCGCCGTGCAGGCCGTGCTCGGCCTGACGGTGCCCGAGGCGACGGGCCTCGGGTCGGGCGGCGTGCTGCTCTACTACGATGCGCGCGGCAAGACGCTGCAGGCATACGACGGCCGGGAAACCGCTCCGGCCGCCGCGACGGAGAACTACCTGCGCTACGTCGACGACACGACCGACCATTCGGCGCCGCTGCCGAACGCGCGCGCCAGCGGCCGCTCGATCGGCACGATCGGCGTGCCGCGGCTCATCGAGACACTGCAGCAGGATCACGGCCGGTTGCCGTGGCAGAACCTGTTCGGCGATGCGATCACGCTCGCGACCAACGGCTTCCCGATCGGCGGCCGGCTCGCCGACGCGATCGCGGCAAACGCCGCGAACCTGAAGCGCGACCCCGAGGCAGCCGCATATTTCCTGAATGCCGACGGCTCGCCGAAGACGCTCGGCACCGTACTGAAGAACCCCGCGTACGCGCACACGCTGACGCTGATGGCGCAGTCGGGGGCGAATGCGCTGTACACCGGGCAGATCGCGCAGGACATCGTCGCGAAGATCGCCACGACGAAGGGCGCGGACGGCTCGACGCTCACGCCGGGCAAGACGACCGTCGCTGATCTGGCCGCGTATCAGGCGAAGCGCCGCGAACCCGTATGCACGACCTATCGCAGCTACTGGGTGTGCGGGATGCCGCCGCCGTCGTCGGGTGGTATCGCGGTCGCCGCGGCGCTCGGCATTCTCGAGAACTTCGACCTGAAGTCGCTGAAGCCGACGGCGATCGATCTCGAAGGCGGCAAGCCGACCGTCGCGGGTGTGCACCTCGTCACCGAGGCCGAACGGCTCGCGTATGCCGACCGCGACAAGTACGTGGCCGATACGGATTTCGTGCCGTTGCCGGGCGGCACGTGGGACACGCTGCTGAACAAGCCGTATCTGAAATCGCGAGCGGCGCTGATCGACACGACCAAGAGCATGGGCACCGCCCAGCCCGGCAATTTCGGCGCGGTGCCGCTCGGCGTCGACACGACGCTGATCGAGCACGGCACGAACCAGTTCACGATCGTCGACGGCGACGGCAACGTGCTGAGCGCGACGACGACGGTCGAGTCGAGCATGGGCTCGTTTCACATGACCAACGGTTTCCTGCTGAACAACCAGTTGACCGACTTTTCCGCGAACCCGGTCGACAGCGCCGGCAATCCGGTGGCCAACCGCCTGCAGCCGGGCAAGCGGCCGCGCAGCTCGATGGCGCCGACGATCGTGTTCGGGCAGGCCGCCGACGGTTCGCGCGGCGGTTTCGTGATGGCGACCGGTTCGCCGGGCGGCGGCACGATTCCGCAATACGTGGTCAAGACGTTGGTCGGCGCGCTCGACTGGGGGCTCGATGCGCAGCAGTCCGCGGGGCTCGTCGATTTCGGCGCGAGCAACAGCCCGACGACCACGATCGGCGGCGAGCATCCGAACGTCAACGCGGCGAACAACGGTGCGAACGATCCGCTGATCACGGGGCTGCTCGCGCTCGGGCACAAGGTGTCGACGTCCGCGCAGGCGAGCGGCGTCAACACCGTGATGCGCGTGACGGTCGGCCAGTCGCCCGCGTTGCAGGGCGGCACCGATCCGCGTCGCGAAGGCGTGGTACTCGGCGATACGTTCCGGCCGTAACCGGGCGGAACGCGCACGGCCCCGATCTGCCTGTATCTGCCAACAGGCGATCGGGGCCGTGTTTCTTGAAGGGGCTGCAATGACGAACGCATGCCTGCTCGAACTGGATGCAGTCCTGTCGGCGCAGGGCTTTTTCGATTTTCTCGTCGATGTCGATTGCGACAGCGCGCCGGACAGTCGCGATGCCGAGCCGTTCGATGCGCAGTGGATGGCGGCATTCGACGCAATCGACGGCGATCCGGGTACGGCGATCGACAGGCCGGCAGTGGACGCATTGCGGGAGACGGTGTTCAAGCTCGCCTTCGGCGCATCGGGCAAGGGCGTGGCGGCGTGCGTATCCGACGACCTCGAACCGATCGCGAGGAGCCGTTTGTCGGGCCGCACAGACGATTGGCCGATACGCATGCTTTGGGGTGCTTATAAAAACGGCTGGTTTCCCTGCTCGCCGCTTCACTTTTGTGGTTTCCCGATGCGTGGCGATCGGGTGAATCGTGATCGCGGGGCGACCCGTGCCGTAAGCCGCGGGGTTCGTGCCCGCTCACAGGCCAATACGCCATCCGTCCCGCCGCAAGGCCCGATTGTCAAACAGTGTGAGTCAATCGTCAGCATTTGCAACTGAAGTAACAGTCCCCGCAAATCAATCGTTTTGCGCGTCGGCGCCGCTACATTAGCTCCACCTGCCGCACGTCGCGGCGAGGCATGCGACAAGCCGCACGGATGCGGCCCGCAGCAACAACGTCTTTGGGGAGAATGACCATGAACAAGATTCGTACGATTCTGCTGGGTGCCGCACTGACGGCGATGGCGACGTCGGCTGCCTTCGCACAGACGGCCCAGACCGGCGCAGAGGGTTCCGCAGGCGTCGGCGCACAGGTCCAGACGCCGCTGCTTGGCGGCGGCGTGGGCGTGCAGGCAGGTGCTGGCGCGAATGCGGCAGGCTCGGGTTCGGGCGCAGGCAACCTCGTCGGCGGCGCGCTGAACGGCGTCGGCAAGACGGTCGGCGGCGTCGGCGCGGCAGCCGGCAATGCGGTGGGCGGCGCGACCCAGGCGGTGGGTTCGGCAGCGGGTACGGCGAAGGATGCCGCGGCCTCGGCCGTACACTCGACGAAGTCGCACGTGAAGCACGTCGCGGGCACGGCAAAGAGCCACGTGCAAGGTGCGGTGTCGACGGCAGGCGACGTTGCGGGCGGCGCGAAGGCAAAGGCCGGCGAAGCGCTCGAAGGCGCGACGAACTCGGTGCAGGGCGGCGCATCGGTCGGCGTGAAGGGTTCGGCCTCGGCACAAGGCGGCGCGCTGTAAGCAGCACGCTTCCAATCACGGCCCGGCCCGCTTCGAAGCGGGCCGGGCCGTTTTTTATCGGCGCACACAGCGCGCCGTTCGACGTTCGTCGAAATACAGTGATGCATTGGCGTTCGCCACAAATCCGATGGCACGGCGGGCACGTGGGCGCTACCTGACGCACCGGGCACGAGCCCGCGACAGGCGACGCGCGCGGCCCCTGCCCGTTGCCCGCTCGCCATGCTTAAATAGCGGGGCTCCCGGTTGCCGGGCCGTCGCGATGGCCGCGCCGGCCGACGCGGGCAAGCATGTCCGATCGACATCGTGACGACAGACGACACCAAAACGGCGTTCCGGCCTGCCCGGCGCGGCCCGATAACATTCCGAGGCATCACGTCATGACCATCCTGTTCCGTCTTTTCGCGCTCGCCTGCGCGCTCTGGCTGGCCGCCTGCGCAGCGCCGCCCCCGCCGTCGGCAAGTACCGGCGCGTTCGCCGCATCACCGCAGGTTCCGGACGCCAGCGAACGCCGCGGGCTCGGCACCGCGTGGGGCGAGTCGGTGCGATCCGAAACCCGCAATGTCGAATTCGAACGCGCGGATCCGGCGAAGCCGGCGGATCTCGCGTCGGTCTACTACAACGATGCGCTGCCCGGACATCTTCCCGCATCCCAGGTGCGCCGGCTGCCGACCCGCGTCGCGCTTGCGAACGGCGACATCGCGCTGTCGTTTACGGACGAGAGGGGCGCGCCGCTGCGCCTCGCGCGCAGCAACGGCCGCTGGCACATGGCGGGCGTCGAGGGTTCGCGCTACATGATCGTGCTGCGCAACCAGGGGCGCCGTACGTTCGAAGTCGTGTCGACGGTCGACGGGCTCGACGTGCTGTCGGGGCGGCCGGGCAGCTATACGAACGGCGGGTACGTGCTGTATCCGGGCCGTACGCTGACGATCGAGGGCTTCCGCAAGAGCCGCGACGAAGTCGCCGCGTTCCGCTTCGCGGCGGTACCCGACAGCTATGTCGCGAACTCGAAGTACGGCGATGCCGCGAACGTCGGCGTGATCGGCGTAGCGCTGTTCGCGCAGAAGGAGAACGACGAGGAAGCGCTGCGCCGCAACGCGAATCCGTTCCCCGGCAACGACAACGGCTTTGCGCCGCCGCCCGTGCAGCGCGGCGAGTGACGGCATGCAGCGGATCGGCCGCGTTCGTCGCGACGAACGACGCACGCGGCGCGATCCGGAAACGGTATTACCCGGGTGGCACGCCGGCGCATACGACGAACCCGACGGCGATCTCGCGCGATCCATGCGAATACGAAACAGCCGGACGATATCGGTTGCGTCGAAGTCCGCGGTGCTGACGCTGTCGGTTTCCAAACGCCGGCGCCCGAATCGGCGCGTCTCGCCAGCGGCCACGCGATCGAATGGCCGCGACGTACCGGTCGGCATCGACATCCGGTGGGAATATCTCGCGCACGACGGCGCATCGCATCGCGTCTATCGTTTCGTGAACGGCACGTTTGCCGAAGTCGAGGTTCCGCAGTAAGACAGTCGCGCCAGGCACAATGACCGTTCGAATTCGCATCGCGTGCTTCCTCCACCATCCGGACCGACGGAGAACCCCCATGTCGTTACCCGCTTTCAGGTACCATCCGGACCCGCTGGCAACCGGCAGCGTGATCCGGTCGGACGCGCGCGGCTACCAGGATTGCGATTGACGGCCGGGCCTGCGCGAGCGGTGCCGCCCTTCGTTATGAAACAGAGGAATCTTCGTGAAGTTCATCCACGCGGCAGACATTCACCTTGACAGCCCGTTGCACGGCCTGAACGCGTATCCCGACGCGCCGGCCGCGCAGTTGCGCAACGCGTCGCGCGAGGCGCTGCGGCAACTCGTGGACCGCGCGATCGAAGAGGAAGTCGCGTTTCTCGTGATCGCCGGCGATCTGTACGACGGCGACTGGAAGGATCACAACACGGGCATCTTCTTCGGCCAGCAGATGGGACGCCTGCGCAAGGCCGGCATTCGCGCGTTCGTTCTCGGCGGCAACCACGATGCCGAAAGCGAGATGACGAAGAAGCTGACGCTGCCCGACAACGTCACCGTGTTCAGCCACCGCAAGCCGGAAACCCACAAGCTGCCGGAATTCGACGTCGCGCTGCACGGGCAGAGCTTCAAGGACAAGGCCGTCGTCGACAATCTCGCGATCGGCTATCCGGACCCGGTGCCCGGGTACTACAACATCGGCGTGCTGCACACGGCGCTCGAAGGCTACGCGGCGCACGCGAACTATGCGCCGTGCACGCTGGCCGAACTGCACGCAAAGGGCTACGACTACTGGGCGCTCGGCCACGTGCACGAATTCCAGCAATGGACGGGGCCGTCCACCGTCGTGTTTCCCGGCAACCTGCAGGGGCGCCATATTCGCGAGACGGGACGCCGCGGCGCGGTGCTCGTGACGGTCGAGCAAGGCCATACGCAGGTCGAGCGCCTGTATCTCGACGTGCTGCGCTGGGAAGCCGTGTCGGTCGACGCATCCGATTGCTTCACGGTCGCCGACCTGTCGAGAAAGATCGGCCAGTCGCTGGAGGCGCTGCTGACCGTCGACGGCCACGTGCCGCGCGCGGTGCGCGTGACGGTCACGGGGCGCACGCCCGCGCATGGGCTCTTTTTCGGCCGCGCGCCGCAACTGCGTGCGGAGGTGTTGAATCAGATCGGCATCATCGGCAACGAGCGGCTGTGGCTGGAGAAGGTCCGGCTCGCGACGTCCGCCGCCGATCATCAGCAGGGCGAGAGCGAGCAGCTTGAAGCGCTGGAGGATTTGAAGCAGATCCTGGCCGAAGCCGCGCATGATCCGGATTTCCTCGCGCTGCTCGAACGCGACCTGAAGCCGTTCGTCGGCAAGGTGCGCAGCGACGTGAAGGAGGAAGTGCCGTTGCTGACGATGGCCCGCGCGGGCAAGCTCACGGCGCTGGTCGAGCAGATCGGTCCCGCGCTGCTCGCGCGGCTGGCAAGGGGGGACTAAGCGATGCGCATCAGCCAGCTCGATCTGATCAAGTACGGCAAATTCACCGACGAAACGCTGCGGTTCCCGTCGGCCGGCGAGGATTTTCATGTGATCGTGGGGCCGAACGAGGCCGGCAAGTCGACGATCCGCACGGCCGTGTCCGAGTTGCTGTTCGGGATGAAGCTGCAGACGCCGTTCGATTTCCTGCACAGCACGCCTGAACTGCGGATCGGCGGCGTGCTCGAGAACGGCACGGGTGAGTTTGCGTTCCACCGTGCGCGCGGACGCAGTCCGTTGCGCACGCCTGCCGACGACAAACTTCCCGACGACTATCTGGCCGCCATCCTCGACGGCGCGACGCGCGAATTCTTCGAGCAGATGTTCGGGCTCGATCACGGGCGGCTGGTCGACGGCGGCCGCAGCATTCTCGACGCATCCGACAAGCTCGGCCAGGTGCTGTTCGAATCGGCCGCCGGTGTCGGCAGTCTCGGGCCGGTGCGCGAGGAGCTCGACGCGCGTTCGGTCGAACTTTGGGCGCCGCGCCGCAGCGGCAGTGCATTTGCGTTGGCCGAAACGTCGTTCAACGAAGCCGTGACCGAATTGAAGACGGTCCAGGTGCGCACGCGCGACTGGGTCGATCGCAAGGACGCGCGTGACGCGGTCGAACAGCAGATCGAGCACGCGCGCGCGGAGCAGCGCCGGCTCGAATCGCTGCGCTCGAAGCTCGAGCGCGTGCGGCGGCTGGCGCCGTACCTGAAGGAACTGACGGTCAAGGATGCGGCGCTGGCAGAACTGGGCGCGGTCGTCGAGTTGCCGCCGACCGCGTATGCGGACCTGCTGAAGGCACAGGGCGATCTCGCGGCCGAACAGAAGGTGCTCGAAGAGCGGCGTGCCGACCTGCTCGCGAAACGGCAGGCGCGCGATGCGATCGATGCCGACGCCGACACGCTGGCGCTCGAAGCCGACATCGAAGCGCTTGATCGGCTGCGCGGCGCCTGTATGAATCACGCGCAGGATCTGCTGCTGCTCGGCGCAGACGTCGAGCGGCACCTGTCCGCCGCGTTTTCGGCCGCCGCGCAACTCGACTGGCCGACGGACGAAGCGACGCTGCGCGCGTCGCTGCCGACGGCGCTGTCGCTGAAGACCGTCGCGAACCTGCTGCGCGAACACGGTGCGCTGCACCAGGCGCTCGCCGGCGCGCGCGAATCGCTCGACGAGCGCACGCGCGAGCTTGCGCAGGTGCAGGAGCAACGGGCGCGCCTGTCGACCGCCGACGTGCCGGAAGCGCTGCGCGCGGCGCTCGCCGATGCGCAAGGCTTTCGCAACAGCGGCCAGCGCGAACAGGCGCTCGAACACGAAATCGCCGCCGCCGAACGTACCCTGTCCGGCGCGCTCGATGCGCTCGGCCAGTGGCGCATGCCGGTCGACACGCTGCGCGCGCTCGACGTGCCGTCGGCGGCGCGGCTCGGCGCGCTGCTCAAGGAGGACAGCGAACGCGCCAGCGCGGCCGCGGCCGCGCGCGACGCGCGGGACGGCGCGCTCGAAGAGCTCGAGCGGCTCGAATTGCAGGAGAAGCATTTCGCGGAGAACCACAAGGTCGTCACGACCGCCGACGTGCTGGCGGCGCGCGCACGACGCGATGGCGCATGGGGCGACATCCGCAGCGGCGCCGTCGATCTGGCAACGGGCGCACCGGCGGTCGACGACGCGATTCGCCTGGCCGACGAACTCGTCGATGCGCAGCTCGGCGCGACGCAGGCGGCGGCGACGTTGCAGTCGCTGCGTCAGCAGGTCGAATCCGCGCGTGCCGGCGTGGCGCGCAGGCAGGCTGCGTCGGACGAACGCGAGCGCGAGCTGGCCACGCATCGCGACGCGTGGGCCGAACTCGCGACGACGGCCGCGGTACCGGGCATGCCGCTGGCGGCGATGGGCGACTGGCTCGCGAAGCGCGATTCGGTGTTCGCTGCGCAGGCCGATCTTGACCGTCAGCGCCGCGAATTCGACACGATTCGCGCGGCGCGCGCCGGCGCTGAAGCTGCGTTGCGTTCGGCGCTGCATACGGTGTCGCGAGGCAGCGAGACGGACGGACTGGCGGCACTCGTCGCCATTGCCGAGACGTTCGTGCAGTCGGCCGAGAAAGCGATCGCGCAGAAGGACAGCCTCGACGACCGCGCGCGGGAAGCCGAACGCGGATGCGCAATGGCGCAGTCGCGAGTCGGCCATGCGCAAGCAGCCTACGATGCGTGGCACGCGCAATGGCGCGACGCGCTGGCCGACGCGAAACTTTCCGCGAGTGCGGTGACGCTCGCAGCAGCCGAAGGCGCGCTCGGGCTCGCGAATGCGGTGACGGCCGAACTGGCCGATGCCGATGCGCCGCGCAACCGGATCGCCGCGATCCGCGCCGAGCTGGCCGCGCTCGAGGCCGGCGCGCGACGGCTTGCCGAAGCGCTCGCGCCGGAATGGCTGGCGAGCGGCGACTGGCTGGACGTTGCACGCAGGCTGGCGATGCGCCTCGCGGCCGCGAAGGAAATCGCGCGCGCGATCGAGCGTGCCGACGAGGCTGTGCGGCAGGCCGACGGCAAGGTCACGGATGCGGCCGCCACGGTGGCGGGCGCCGATGCACGCATCCAGCCGCTGCTTCAATTGGCCGGCGTGGCGTCGATCGACGCGGCGCTGCCGCTGGCCGAACGCTCGGATCGGCAGCGCCAGCTTCGGCAGGCGGTCGATGCCGCGCACGAGGCGCTGGTGCGCGACGGCGACGGGCTGTCCCGTTCGGCCGTCGAGGCGGAGGTCGCGGAGCAGGACATCGCCGACGTGCCGGCGCGTCTGGAGGCGGTGAAGCAGTCGCTGGGCGATGTCGGCAAGCGGTTGAACGAGCTCGCGCAGCAGCAGGTCGTGGCCGATCAGGCGTTCGGCGCGATCGACGGTCAGGCGAACGCGGCCGTCGCCGAATCGAAGCGGCAGGAAGCGCTGGCAGCGATGGGCGACGCCGCCGAACAGTATCTGGAGGCGGCCACCGCCAGCCGGTTGCTGAAGTGGGCGACGGATCGCTATCGCGACCAGAAGCAGGGGCCGATGCTCAGGCGGGCGGGCGAGATCTTCGCCGGGCTCACGCTGGGCGAGTTCGCGAAGCTGACCGTCGATGCCGAGCGGACGCCGCCCGCGCTGTATGCACGGCGGACGAAGGGAACGTCGGTCGAGGTCGCCGGGTTGAGCGAAGGGACGCGCGACCAGTTGTTCCTCGCGCTGCGGATCGCGGCGCTGGAGCTGCAGCTCGGCAGCAGGACCGCGCTGCCGTTCGTTGCCGACGACCTGTTCATCAACTTCGACGACGCGCGCGCGAAGGCCGGGCTCGACGCGCTGCGCGACCTGTCGACGCGAACCCAGGTGCTGTTCCTGACGCACCACGATCACCTGCTGCCGCTCGTGAAGGACGTTTTCGGCGCGCGGGTCAACGTGGTCGAGCTGCAGCGTGCGCCGGCCGGCGCGTGATGCGGGGTGCGCAGCGATGCCGGCGCGCGGAAAGGGTCATCACGTACAGGTAGTATGTGCGGTTCCGAAAAGCACGCGGCCGGTTCTGCCGGTCGCGGGACTGGCCACACGAGAGGGGAACATGAAAAAGCTGGTAGCCGCCATCGCGTTCGCGGCGGACAAGCATCGCAATCAGCGGCGCAAGGACGAAGAGGCGTCGCCGTACATCAATCATCCGATCGCGCTCGCCGACGTGCTGGCCAACGAAGCCGGCGTCGAGGACGAGCGCGTGATCGTCGCGGCCGTGCTGCACGATACGATCGAGGATACGGAGACGACCGAGCAGGAGCTGCTGCGGCTGTTCGGCAAGGACGTAGCGGACATCGTGATGGAAGTCACGGACGACAAGTCGCTGCCGAAGGACGAGCGCAAGCGCCTGCAGGTCGAGCATGCGGCGACCATCAGCCGGCGCGCGAAGCTCGTGAAGCTGGCCGACAAGATCTGCAACCTGCGTGACATCGCGCGGCATCCGCCCGCGGACTGGCCGCTTGAGCGCAAGCAGGCGTACTTCGACTGGGCGAAGTCGGTTGTCGATCCGATGCGCGGCGTGCATCCCGGTCTCGAGGCGATCTTCGACGCCGCGTACGGCGCACGGCCGGCGGACTGAGGCGTCCGCATGCGATCGGCCCGATCCGTCGGATCCGCCGCACGGCAACCGGCTGCCGTGGCGGGTGTTGACGTCGGGGGCGACAGGAAGCTATGCGATCTCGTGATCCTGCACGGGTCGACGGTTGTCTGCCGCGAACGGCGGATCGAGCCCGAGGCGTTGCCTGCGCTATGCCTCGCCCATGACGTCGTGGCCGTTGGCGTCGACGCGCCGAGCCTGTGGTGGGCGGGAAGCGGGCGCCGGGCGGCCGAACAGGCGCTCGCGCGCGAACGGATCTCATGCTTTCCGACGCCGTCGCGGGAGCAGGCGGTCGCGAGCACGTCGGGCTTCTTCGACTGGATGTTCATCGGAGAGCGTGTCTACTGCGCGCTCGCGGATGCCTATCCGTTGCTGACCGGCGCGCACTATGCGGGCGGGCGCGCGAGCTTCGAAACCTATCCGTACGCGATTACCTGCGCGATGCTGGGCAACGCGGTTGCATCGGCGAAGCAGAAGCGCAACCAGCGCCGGCAATTGCTGGCGCGGCTGGGGATCGACGTGTCGACGCTGCTATCCGTCGATGCGCGAGACGCGACCCTGTGCGCACTGACGGCGCAATACGTCATCGACGGGAACGCGCACGCGTATGGCGATGCGGAGGGCGGATATATCCGTGTGCCGATCGTGAGCGAGACGATCGTGCTCGACTCACTGTAGTTGCGACGCGCGCCCGCGGGCGCGCGCAGATCGCAGGATTGTCGTTGCGACAAGGTGAGCTTTTGCGGGAGGTATGCGGCTGGCATGACGACGAAAGTGCCAGGCAGCGATTGTCTGTCGGCACGCATCGGGTGCGGGCGCCCACGACATGACGCTGGTGTGCCGCGCGATCCCGAGCGGCACTGCTCAATCCTCGAGGATGGATTTCGGCACGCTGGACAGATCGCAGGCTTGCGCCTGTTCGAAGTAGCCTTCGGCGTCGTCGATCATCACGACCGCGACGTCGATCAGCTCGTCGAGCCGCTGCAGCAGCGATTCACGCCACTCGATGTCTTCGTCGCGCTCGGGCGTCTTGTCCATCTGCTCGATGATAGAGTCGGCCGTCTGCAGGAAAGGAATCGCCTGCTGATAGTTTTCGATCGAAACCAGCGCCGCATTGCGTGCGCCGATGAGCCGTTCGCGATGCTCGTCCGCGAGTTCGGATTCGCCGCTGATCCGCGGCAATACATCCGAGATGCGTTGCAGAAGCGGCGGGGCCTGTTCTTCGAGCAGGATGGCGCGCTCGCGCAGCGCTGCATATTCGTCGCGGAGATCGGCGTCGCCGGGTTG
>NZ_CP029826.1:577500-1483367 GCF_003233675.1 Burkholderia sp. JP2-270
GGGGCATAGCTCAGCTGGGAGAGCACCTGCTTTGCAAGCAGGGGGTCGTCGGTTCGATCCCGTCTGCCTCCACCAATCTTCAATGGGAAGCGTTTGGCTCACACGAAAGTGATGTGTGAGACGAGCATTTGCCATTGGCGATTGAGCCAGTCAGAGTGATACGTAGTAGGTATCGGCTGTCGTTCTTTAACAATCTGGAAGAAGTAAGTAATTTGGATAGCGGAAGCGTCTTGAGATGGACGTGGAAGTTATCCGGGTTGTGATTGTATCGATGTATCTCAAGATGATTCGAACTCTATGTTTGACTCAATTTGGAATACGGCACAACGCGAGAACTCAACCTGTAGCGACTGTCGACGAGACAGACTCGTTATAGGGTCAAGCGAACAAGTGCATGTGGTGGATGCCTTGGCGATCACAGGCGATGAAGGACGCGGTAGCCTGCGAAAAGCTACGGGGAGCTGGCAAACGAGCTTTGATCCGTAGATGTCCGAATGGGGAAACCCGGCCCTTTTGGGTCATCCTGGACTGAATACATAGGTCCAGTGAAGCGAACGCGGTGAACTGAAACATCTAAGTAACCGCAGGAAAAGAAATCAACCGAGATTCCCAAAGTAGTGGCGAGCGAAATGGGATGAGCCTTGCACTCTTTATTTGTATTGTTAGCCGAACGCTCTGGAAAGTGCGGCCATAGCAGGTGATAGCCCTGTAGGCGAAAACAGTATGAAAGAACTAGGTGTGCGACAAGTAGGGCGGGACACGTGAAATCCTGTCTGAAGATGGGGGGACCATCCTCCAAGGCTAAATACTCGTGATCGACCGATAGTGAACCAGTACCGTGAGGGAAAGGCGAAAAGAACCCCGGGAGGGGAGTGAAATAGATCCTGAAACCGCATGCATACAAACAGTCGGAGCCTCGTAAGGGGTGACGGCGTACCTTTTGTATAATGGGTCAGCGACTTACGTTCAGTAGCAAGCTTAACCGTATAGGGCAGGCGTAGCGAAAGCGAGTCCGAATAGGGCGTTCAGTTGCTGGGCGTAGACCCGAAACCAAGTGATCTATCCATGGCCAGGATGAAGGTGCGGTAACACGTACTGGAGGTCCGAACCCACTAACGTTGAAAAGTTAGGGGATGAGCTGTGGATAGGGGTGAAAGGCTAAACAAACTTGGAAATAGCTGGTTCTCTCCGAAAACTATTTAGGTAGTGCCTCGTGTCTCACCTTCGGGGGTAGAGCACTGTCATGGTTGGGGGGTCTATTGCAGATTACCCCGCCATAGCAAACTCCGAATACCGAAGAGTGCAATCACGGGAGACAGACATCGGGTGCTAACGTCCGGTGTCAAGAGGGAAACAACCCAGACCGCCAGCTAAGGTCCCCAAATATAGCTAAGTGGGAAACGAAGTGGGAAGGCTAAAACAGTCAGGAGGTTGGCTTAGAAGCAGCCACCCTTTAAAGAAAGCGTAATAGCTCACTGATCGAGTCGTCCTGCGCGGAAGATGTAACGGGGCTAAGCTATATACCGAAGCTGCGGATGCGTGCTTTGCACGCATGGTAGGAGAGCGTTCCGTAAGCCTGCGAAGGTGCGTTGAAAAGCGTGCTGGAGGTATCGGAAGTGCGAATGCTGACATGAGTAGCGATAAAGGGGGTGAAAGGCCCCCTCGCCGTAAGCCCAAGGTTTCCTACGCAACGTTCATCGGCGTAGGGTGAGTCGGCCCCTAAGGCGAGGCAGAAATGCGTAGCTGATGGGAAGCAGGTCAATATTCCTGCACCATTGTTAGATGCGATGGGGGGACGGATCGCGGAAGGTTGTCCGGGTGTTGGAAGTCCCGGTCGCTGCATTGGAGAAGGCGCTTAGGCAAATCCGGGCGCGTAATTCAAGGGTGTGGCGCGAGCTCCTTAGGGAGCGAAGCAATTGGAAGTGGTTCCAAGAAAAGCCTCTAAGCTTCAGTCTAACGATGACCGTACCGCAAACCGACACAGGTGGGCGAGATGAGTATTCTAAGGCGCTTGAGAGAACTCGGGAGAAGGAACTCGGCAAATTGGTACCGTAACTTCGGGATAAGGTACGCCCTTGTAGCTTGACTGGCCTGCGCCAGGAGGGTGAAGGGGTTGCAATAAACTGGTGGCTGCGACTGTTTAATAAAAACACAGCACTCTGCAAACACGAAAGTGGACGTATAGGGTGTGACGCCTGCCCGGTGCCGGAAGATTAAATGATGGGGTGCAAGCTCTTGATTGAAGTCCCGGTAAACGGCGGCCGTAACTATAACGGTCCTAAGGTAGCGAAATTCCTTGTCGGGTAAGTTCCGACCTGCACGAATGGCGTAACGATGGCCACACTGTCTCCTCCCGAGACTCAGCGAAGTTGAAGTGTTTGTGATGATGCAATCTACCCGCGGCTAGACGGAAAGACCCCATGAACCTTTACTGTAGCTTTGCATTGGACTTTGAACCGATCTGTGTAGGATAGGTGGGAGGCTATGAAACCGGAACGCTAGTTTCGGTGGAGCCGTCCTTGAAATACCACCCTGGTTTGTTTGAGGTTCTAACCTTGGCCCGTGATCCGGGTCGGGGACAGTGCATGGTAGGCAGTTTGACTGGGGCGGTCTCCTCCCAAAGCGTAACGGAGGAGTACGAAGGTACGCTAGGTACGGTCGGAAATCGTGCTGATAGTGCAATGGCATAAGCGTGCTTAACTGCGAGACCGACAAGTCGAGCAGGTGCGAAAGCAGGTCATAGTGATCCGGTGGTTCTGTATGGAAGGGCCATCGCTCAACGGATAAAAGGTACTCTGGGGATAACAGGCTGATACCGCCCAAGAGTTCATATCGACGGCGGTGTTTGGCACCTCGATGTCGGCTCATCTCATCCTGGGGCTGTAGCCGGTCCCAAGGGTATGGCTGTTCGCCATTTAAAGAGGTACGTGAGCTGGGTTTAAAACGTCGTGAGACAGTTTGGTCCCTATCTGCCGTGGGCGTTGGATATTTGAAGGGGGCTGCTCCTAGTACGAGAGGACCGGAGTGGACGAACCTCTGGTGTACCGGTTGTCACGCCAGTGGCATCGCCGGGTAGCTATGTTCGGAAGAGATAACCGCTGAAAGCATCTAAGCGGGAAACTCGCCTTAAGATGAGATATCCCTGGGGACTAGATCCCCTTGAAGGGTCGTTCGAGACCAGGACGTTGATAGGTCAGGTGTGTAAGCGCAGTAATGCGTTCAGCTAACTGATACTAATTGCCCGTAAGGCTTGATCCTATAACAAGTCTGCCTTGTAGATCGGCGCCGTGCGAAAGCACTGGCTGCAAGATCCAGAGCGACAAGTTGGATTCTCGTGTGTGATACACACAACCTAATTACTGCTTCTTCCCGATTGGTCGCGCTGCGAAGCAGCGCGACAACCCTCTTTGCCTGATGACCATAGCGAGTCGGTCCCACCCCTTCCCATCCCGAACAGGACCGTGAAACGACTCTACGCCGATGATAGTGCGGATTCCCGTGTGAAAGTAGGTAATCGTCAGGCTCCCTAAGCCAGAAACCCCCGCCCAAAAGGCGGGGGTTTTTGCATTGGCGCGGCGCAAATGCGTGCCGCGTCCCGCAGGGGGTAGCGCGCCCTTTTCGTCGCATCAACAGCAACTCACCCACGACCGTCGGTCGCCTCGGTTCTCTCGAGCGCGACACGGTGAGCCATATCGCTTCCCTCTCCCTCACCTATCTGGCGAGGGTTACATGATCTGCGATGCATGCCCGGCGACAATGCGCCAGCCGGCGCCCGATCGACGCCACAGGCGCGTATAGGCAAACGTGCCGTCGAACGCAGCGCCGTTAAAACGGCCGGCGAGCGTCGCCTTTGTCGTGGTCAGGATCATCTCGCCGATCGCGCGTGCATGCGTTTCATGGAAATCGAGTCCGTCGAGACGCAGCAGCTTCGCGCGATGCGTGGACAGATCGTGCTCCTTCGAGATGACCTGTCCGGTTGGAACGGTGAACACCAGATCGTCGTCCAGCAACGCATCGAGCGCGTCGACATCGTTGGCCAGCATCGCAGCCCGAAGCGCAGCTTCGTAGGGTTCGATGACTGTACGGATTGCATCCATATCGGGACCTCGCGTCATCTTTGAAGGTGTGTGGTTTCGCTCATCGGTTGTGACCTGTTGCGGCACGCAACGTGTTTCGAACACAGCGGCGACGGAACGGGCCTACCGCGCATTCGACAGCGATTGACGTCGAACCAGCATGATCAGGCAGATGCCGATCGACGCGATGATGTTGACGGCCGGATAGAACGCAACAGCGATACTCCACGTGCTCAGTGCCAGCAGCGCCAGCGCGTACTTGAGCACGCACAGCGCGAAATAGGCAAGGCTCTCGCTCCACGGATTGCGGATCGTCTTGCGGACGGTCGGCCCGAGACCGGCAAGCTCGATCAGCGTGACCAGGCAGATCGAGACCGTCGGATCGTCGGTCAGCATCCACAGCGGAATGGCCGAAAGGGCTGCGCACAGGAAAAACCAGTCGATGGCTGTCCAGCCGCGTTCGCCGCGAAAAATGCTGGCCACCAGCGTCAGGAAGCACGTAACGGCAATCGCCGCCGTGCACCACGCGGACGGCCCCGCACCCGCAACGAACTGGCCGGCCGCCGCGATCGCCGTGACGACCGACCACACGAGCCACGTGAACAGATGCGGGCGAACGGTGCGCCGGTAGATCGCGAGCGCGTACGGAATCGCTGCCAGCAAAGACACGGCAGTTCCGATAACGCCAAAGATCGAAGCGGCACCCTGATCGACACTCACCCTCGACGCAACCTTGTTCGTACAGGCCGACCAGTATGTGGTCGGAAGGGCCGCTGCGCAACGTCGCGTCGGGCAGCACCGCGGGCAGTCGCGCGGTGCATCGCACCGGAATGCCGATGCCGGCGATCGATGCGGTCAAACGCACACGAACGCAAACAAACGGCCCAGGGATCGTGAAGCAGCTGGAGCACCCACTGCACGACGGCCGAATGAATAGAAATGACCTTGCATCGGTACGGGAGCGGTGGTGGCTTGTCGGTCGTTTGCCGTTAGGCATCGGTCGCGGACAGCAGCTGGCGCTTCGCATCGTTATCAGCGTCGTGTGACGAGGGGCTCCGTATCCGCTATGTACGACCCGCATCATCCGCGCGCGATTCAGGGCTCCGGATTCGCCGCATGCACGTCGCGCCGGAACGCGCCGGGGCTCGTGCCCGTCCATTTGCGAAACGCGCGATGAAATGCGCTCGGCTCGGTGAAGCCGAGCTCGGCCGCGATCTCCGCGACGCTGAGCGCGCGCCCGCGCAGCAGCGACTGGGCCAGCGCGCCGCGTAACTCGTCCTTGATCGCAGCGAAGCTCTGCCCTTCGCTGCGCAAACGCCGCCGCAGTGTCGCGGGCGTCGTGCCGAGGCGGACGGCCAGCGAATCGAAGTCGGGCCACTCGGCGGCGGGCAGCGCCTTCAGGTGCGCGCGCGTCTTCGCGACCCAGCCCGTGTCATGCCGGTAGCGGACCAGCAGGTTGCCGGGCGCGCCGCGCAGGAAGGTCTTCAGCGCCTGTGCGGAGCGGATCGTCGGCAGCGCGAGATACGCGGCGTTGAATGCGAGCCGGCTGTCGGGGCGGTCGAAATGCACGGGCACGCCGAAGAACTGGTGATAGTCGCTGCGCTGGTCGGGGCTCGGGCACGCGAAATCGATGCGCTGCAGCGGGATGCGCCGGCCGGTCAGCCAGCATGCGACGCCGAGCAGGATCAGCCAGAACGTCCGGTACGCGAATGCCGGATATGGCGCGCCCGACTGCGTCAGCACGATCTGCGCCTGCCCGTCGGCCACGACGAGCTCGCCGTGCGGCTCGTCGAGCACCACGCGCAGGAACTGCAGCGCCCGCCGCAGCGCCTTGTCGAGCGTGCCGGCGTGCAGCACCGCGTGGCACAGCAGCTTGAAGCTGCCTTGCCGCATCGGGCGCGCGGCGAGCCCGAAGAATTCGTCGTCGATCGTACCGGCGATCGCGAGCCACAGGCGGCCGTACTGTTGCGGCGTGACGGGCTCGCGCACGATGGCTGGCAGGCCGGCGGCGCGCAGCACCGGCTCCGTGGCGATGCGCTGCCGGCGCAGGCACGCGAGCGCGTCGTCGACGAAATCCGGCGAAATCATCTGCGGCCCCATTTTCCTCCGTCCTCCCGACATGGCAAAAGCGATCACGATTCTAGATTCTGTTTGTCATTGATTGCAATGTGCCGGCTGTCTACTATCGATGTATCCCCGTCGCGCCGCTGGCCCGACGGCGGTCATAACGAACAGGAGACACGCATGCCTGATGGAGCAACCGCCCGGGCGGTGCCGGCCTACGCCGACGCCGTGGCCCGGTTCAGTATCGAGACCGCCGCCGCGCATCTGCACGGCGACCTGGAGCGCGGCCTGAACGCATGTGTCGAATGCTGCGACCGGCACGCATCGGCGGACGCGATCGCGCTCGACTGGATCGATGCGGGCGGGCAGCACCGCCGCTTCACGTTCGCGCAGCTGCAGGCGCTGTCGGCACGCGTGGCGAACCTGCTGGTCGCGCAGGGCGTGAAGCCAGGCGACGTGGTGGCCGGCCTGTTGCCGCGCACGCCCGAACTCGTCGCGACGATCCTCGGCACGTGGCGCGCGGGCGCCGTCTATCAGCCGCTGTTTACCGCGTTCGGCCCGAAGGCGATCGAGCACCGTCTGCGGATGAGCGATGCGCGCCTGGTCGTGACCAACGTCGCGAATCGCGCCAAGCTCGACGAGATCGCCGATTGCCCGCCGGTTGCGACGGTGCGCGCGCCGGGCGAGTCGCTGCCGGAGCGCGACATCGATTTCCGCGCGGCGCTCGACGCGCAGCCCGACACGTTCGAGCCGGTGCTGCGCAAGGGCACGGACCTGTTCATGATGATGTCGACGTCGGGCACGACGGGCTTGCCGAAGGGCGTGCCAGTGCCGCTGCGCGCGCTGCTCGCGTTCGGCACGTACATGCGCGACGCGGTCGACCTGCGCGAAGGCGACCGGTTCTGGAACATCGCCGATCCAGGCTGGGCGTACGGCCTCTATTACGCCATCACGGGCCCGCTGCTGCTGGGTCACGCGACGACGCTCTACGAGGGCGGCTTCACGGTCGACAGCACGTACGACGTGATCGAACGGCTCGGCATCACGAGCCTCGCCGGCTCGCCGACCGCATACCGGATGCTGATGGCGGCAGGTACGGAAGCGGCGGCGCGCGTGAAGGGCAAGCTGCGCGTGGTCAGCAGCGCGGGCGAGCCGCTGAATCCGGAAGTCGTGCGCTGGTTCGACGCGGCGCTCGGCGCGCCGATCTACGATCACTACGGCCAGACCGAACTCGGGATGGTCGTGAACAATCATCACGGCCTCGCGCACGTCGTGCACGCCGGCTCGGCCGGCTTCGCGATGCCCGGCTATCGCGTCGCGGTGCTCGACGAAGCGAGCCGCGAGCTCGGCCCCGGCGAGCCGGGCAACCTCGCGATCGACATCGCTCGCTCGCCGCTGCTGTGGTTCCACGGCTACTGGCAGCAGGACACGCCGGCGATCGCGGGCGGCTACTACCGGACCGGCGACAACGTCGAGCTGGAGCCGGACGGCACCGTGAGCTTCATCGGCCGCGCGGACGACGTGATCACGTCGTCCGGCTACCGGATCGGCCCGTTCGACGTGGAAAGCGCGCTGATCGAGCATCCGGCCGTCAGCGAAGCCGCCGTGATCGGCGTGCCGGATCCGGAGCGCACGGAGATCGTCAAGGCGTTCGTCGTGCTGTCGAAGGGCTTCGACGGCTCGCCGGCGCTGGCCGAGGAACTGAGCCAGCATGTGAAGCGGCGGCTGTCCGCCCACGCCTATCCTCGCGCGATCGACTTCGTCGACGCGCTGCCGAAAACCCCGAGCGGCAAGATCCAGCGCTTCGTGTTGCGCAAGATGGAAGCCGAGAAGGCCGCTCAACCCTGAATACGGATTGCTAATGAATATCAAGGATCGCGTTTTTCTGATTACGGGCGCCGGTTCGGGCCTCGGTGCCGCGGTGGCGCGCATGGTCGTCGCGCACGGCGGCAAGGCCGTGCTGCTGGATGTCAATGACGATGCCGGTGCGAGCCTCGCGCACGAACTCGGCGCGGCCGCGCGCTTCGTGAAGACCGACGTGACGAGCGAAGCCGACGGGCAGGCAGCCGTTGCGGCCGCGCGCGACGCGTTCGGCCGCATCGACGCGCTCGTCAACTGCGCGGGCGTCGCACCCGGCGAGAAGGTCGTCGGCCGCGACGGTCCGCACTCGCTGGACCGCTTCGCGCGCGCGGTGTCGATCAATCTCGTCGGCACGTTCAACATGATCCGGCTGGCTGCCGAAGCGATGTCGAAGCAGGATGCCGACGCGGAAGGCGAGCGCGGCGTGATCGTCAACACCGCGTCGGTCGCGGCGTTCGACGGGCAGATCGGGCAGGCCGCGTATGCGGCATCGAAGAGCGGCGTGGTGGGCATGACGCTGCCGATCGCGCGCGAACTCGCGCGGTTCGGCATTCGTGTCGTGACGATCGCGCCGGGCATCTTCGCGACGCCGATGATGGCCGGCATGCCGCAGGACGTGCAGGATGCGCTCGGCAAGAGCGTGCCGTTCCCGCCGCGGCTCGGCCGCCCGGAAGAATTTGCGGCGCTGGTGCGCCACATCGCCGAGAACACGATGCTGAACGGCGAAGTCATCCGTCTCGATGGCGCGTTGCGCATGGCACCGCGCTGACACTGGAGGAAGCGAATCATGACGACTCAGGATCCGATCGTAATCGTAGGTATGGCGCGCACGCCGATGGGCGGTTTTCAGGGCGACCTGGCCGCGGCCAGCGCGAGCGAGCTCGGCGCGGTGGCGATTCGCGCGGCGCTCGAGCGCGCGAACGTGCCGGCCGAGCGCATCGATGAAATCGTGTTCGGCTGCGTGCTGCCGGCCGGGCAGGGCCAGGCGCCGGCGCGGCAGGCCGCGCTGAAGGCCGGGCTGCCGCTCGCGGCGGGCGCGACCACGGTCAACAAGATGTGCGGCTCGGGGATGAAGGCCGCGATGTTCGTGCACGACCTGCTGCTTGCAGGTTCGGCGGGCGTGGCCGTCGCGGGCGGGATGGAAAGCATGACGAATGCGCCGTACCTGCTGCCGAAAGCGCGCGCGGGGATGCGGATGGGCCACGGCCAGGTGCTCGACCACATGTTCCTCGACGGGCTCGAGGACGCGTATGAAAAAGGCCGCCTGATGGGCACGTTCGCGGAGGATTGCGCGCAGGCGTATCAGTTCACGCGCGAAGCGCAGGATGCGTTTGCGATCGCGTCGCTGACGCGCGCGCAACGCGCGATCGCCGAAGGGCAATTCGTGTCGGAGATCGCACCGGTGACCGTGAAGGCCGGCAAGACCGAAGCCGTCGTGTCGATCGACGAGCAGCCGGGCAAGGCGAAGCTCGACAAGATCCCGACACTGAAGCCGGCATTCCGCGAAGGCGGCACGGTGACGGCAGCGAACGCGTCGTCGATCTCGGACGGTGCGGCCGCGTTGGTGATGATGCGCCGCTCGGAAGCGGAGAGCCTGGGCCTTACGCCGAAGGCCGTGATCGTCGGGCATTCGACTTATGCGGACAAGCCGGGCTTGTTCGCGACCGCGCCGGTCGGCGCGCTGCGCAAGCTGTCGGAGAAAACCGGCTGGAACCTGCGCGACGTCGATCTGTTCGAGATCAACGAAGCGTTCGCGGTGGTACCGATGGCCGCGATGCGCGATCTCGACCTGCCGCACGAGAAGGTCAACGTGCACGGCGGCGCGTGCGCGCTCGGGCACCCGATCGGCGCATCGGGCGCGCGCGTGATGGTAACGCTGCTGGCTGCGCTCGAAACGTATGGCCTGAAGCGCGGCGTCGCGTCGCTGTGCATCGGCGGCGGCGAGGCGACGGCGATCGCGATCGAACGCGTCGCGTAACGAGTAACGAGTAACGCGTGCGTCGTGTGCGCAGGCGATACGGCTCGCATGCCGTACCGCCTGCGTCATCGTCGGCGAAAAACGCGCGATGCGGTCGCGTGCCGACGCATTGCGGTCATTCGACCGTTTCGCCTCGCGCCTGCAGATCGGCGTGATAGGACGAGCGCACCATCGGCCCTGACGCGACCTGGCTGAACCCGAGCGCGAGCGCGCGTTGCCGCAACCGGGCAAATTCCGCCGGGGTGACGAAGCGCTTCACGGGCAGATGGTGGCGCGTCGGTTGCAGGTACTGGCCGAGTGTCAGCATATCCACGTCATGTGCGCGCAAGTCGAGCATCACCTGCTCGACTTCGTCGATCTGCTCGCCGAGACCCAGCATCAGGCCCGACTTGGTCGACACGTTCGGCAACGTGGATTTGAATGCCTTCAGCAGATCGAGCGAATGCCGATAGTCGGCGCCCGGACGCGCTTCGCGGTACAAGCGCGGCACGGTTTCCAGATTGTGGTTGAACACGTCCGGCGCAGAGGCGGTGAGCAGGTTCAATGCGACGTCGAGCCGCCCGCGGAAATCCGGCGTCAGCGCTTCTATCCTGAGTTGCGGATTGTCCCGTCGTGCCGCTCGAATACAGGCTGCGAAGTGCGCGGCGCCGCCATCGCGCAAGTCGTCGCGATCCACCGACGTGATCACGACGTACTTGAGCCGCATCGCAGCGATGGTTTCGGCTAGCCGCGCGGGCTCGTCCGGATCGAGCGGATTCGGGCGACCATGACCGACATCGCAGAACGGGCAGCGCCGCGTGCAGATGTCGCCCATGATCATGAAGGTTGCCGTCCCGTGACTGAAGCACTCGCCGAGGTTGGGACAACTGGCTTCTTCGCAAACCGTGTGGAGTTTCTGTTCGCGCAGGACCTTCTTGAGCGCCATGACCTCGGGCGAGCCGGGAAAGGCCGCACGAATCCATTCCGGCTTGCGCAACATGCCTGCGGGCTCGGTGGCGACGATCTTCACGGGGATGCGCGCCATCTTTTCGGCAGCGGAGAGCTTGGTTCCGGCGGCCATCGATGCAGGGCGGGTTGCCGTGTTTGTCATGGCTCAGCCCCGATAGTATCGTTGCGGAACGAACGGGGCCCTGGCCACTTCCATCCGGACCGGTTTGCCGCGAACGATCGCGTTCAGCGTCGTGCCGAGTGCCGCGCAACGGGTGGCGACATATCCTATGGCCACCGGGCCGCCGCAAGTCGGGCCGAACCCGCCGCTCGTGACCTTGCCGACCGTCCGGCCGTCGAGATCGGTGATCTCGGCACCTTCACGCACCGGCACCTTGTCGTTCACGACGAAGCCGACGCGCTTCCTTTGCACTCCGTCGGCGAGTTGCCGCGCGACGATGTCTGCGCCCGGGTACCCGCCGGCGCGCGCACCATCCGGGCGGCGCACTTTGGAGATGGCCCACAGCAGGCTGCCTTCGATCGGCGTGGTGCCGCTATCGATGTCGTGGCCGTAGAGGCACAGGCCGGCTTCGAGACGAAGCGAGTCGCGTGCGCCGAGGCCGATCGGCTCGACCTCGGGATCGGCGAGCAGCAGGCGCGCCAGCGCTTGCGCACGGTCGGCCGGTACCGAGATCTCGTAACCGTCCTCGCCCGTGTAGCCGGAGCGGCTGACATAACATTGCGCACCGGCCAGTTCGATACGGGTGCTTTGCATGAAGGTCAGTTCAGCCAGCGCGGGAGCGAGGCGGCCCAGCACCGATGCGGCGGCCGGCCCCTGCAGCGCCAGCAACGCCCGGTCGGTCAGTTCGGCGACGTCGCAACGATGGCCTATCCCGTTCTTCAGATGGCTGACGTCCTGCGCCTTGCAGGCGGCGTTGACGACCACGTACAACTCGTCGTGACCGAAGCGGGTGATCATCAGGTCGTCGAGAATGCCGCCTTGCTCGTTCGTGAACAGCGCGTAACGCTGCATGCCCGCCGGGAGATCGATGACGTCGATCGGTACGAGCGTTTCGAGCGCGGCAGCGGCATCCGCGCCAGACAGCCTGACCTGGCCCATGTGCGAGACGTCGAACAGGCCTGCCTTGTCGCGCGTATGCAGATGCTCTTTCAATACGCCGAGCGGATATTGCACGGGCATCTCGTAACCGGCGAACGGAACCATCTTCGCCCCGAGTTCGAGGTGCAGCGCGTGGAGTGGGGTACGGGAAAGTTGGGTGGTCATCGTCATTCCTGAACATTTGCTATGCCCCCGGGCCATCGATGTTGCCCGGGGGAGCGGCTACGCGATGGTTTCGGAGATCGCTACTTGCCGTATACCGGGAATGCACTACACAGTTCGGCGACTTGCCGCTTGACGCGCTCGACGACCGACGGGTTCTCCATGTCGGCCAGGATGTCGCAGATCCAGCCGGCTACCGCGCGGGATTCGGTTTCCCTGAAACCGCGGCTCGTGATGGCCGGTGTGCCGATGCGGATCCCGCTGGTGACGAACGGGCTCTGCGGATCGTTCGGCACCGCGTTCTTGTTCACGGTAATGTGCGCGCTGCCCAGCGCCGCATCGGCAGCCTTGCCCGTCAGCGCCTGACGAATCAGGCTCACGAGGAACAGGTGGTTGTCCGTCCCTCCGGAGATGATGTCGTAGCCGCGCTCGACGAACACGGCGGCCATCGCGCGGGCATTGGCCAGCACCTGCTGCTGATAAGCCTTGAATTCGGGCGACAGTGCTTCCTTGAACGCGACGGCCTTCGCGGCAATCACGTGCATCAGCGGGCCGCCCTGGATGCCGGGGAAAACGATCGAGTTGAGCTTTTTCTCTATCTCCGGGTTCGCGCGAGCGAGGATCAGGCCGCCGCGCGGGCCGCGCAGCGTCTTGTGGGTCGTCGTGGTCACCACGTCGGCGTGGGGCAGCGGGTTCGGATACAGGCCGGCCGCGACGAGGCCGGCCACGTGAGCCATGTCGACGAACAGGTACGCGCCCACCGCGTAGGCGATCTGGCGGAAGCGGGCCCAGTCCACCACGCGCGAGTACGCGGAGAAGCCGGCCATGATCAGCTTCGGCTTGTGCTCCCGGGCCAGTGCCTCGACCTGGTCGTAGTCGATCTCGCCGGTTTCGACGTTCAGTCCGTATTGCACGGCCCGGTAGAGCTTGCCCGAGAAGTTCACGTGCGCGCCATGCGTCAGGTGGCCGCCGTGCGCGAGGCTCATGCCGAGTATCGTGTCGTGCGGCTCGAGCAGCGCCATGTAGACGGCGGCGTTCGCCTGGCTGCCGGAGTGCGGCTGCACGTTCGCGTAGTCTGCGCCGAACAGTGCCTTCGCGCGGTCGATCGCCAGTTGCTCCGCGACGTCGACGAATTCGCAGCCGCCGAAGTACCGCTTGCCCGGATAACCTTCCGCGTACTTGTTGGTCAGCACCGAGCCCTGCGCCTGCATCACGCGCGGGCTCGTGTAGTTTTCCGAGGCGATGAGTTCGATATGGTCTTCCTGGCGAATGCGCTCGCGCTCCATCGCCGTCCACAGTTCATCGTCGTAACCTTCGATTTTCATGTCTTTGCCGAACATTCGTCTTTCTCCTGGCGCCGGAGCCGCGTGGCCGTGCGCAACACCCGGCCGGGTGTTGGCGCATGCGCGTCTCCTGCGCATCTGTATGGGTTGAGTGCGGTAGTCGCGGGCGTTGCTCGTTTTATGACTGATACGCGTCGATCGGCGGGCACGAGCACACCAGGTTGCGGTCGCCGTACACGTTGTCGACGCGCGAAACCGGCGGCCAGTACTTGGCCGAAGCCATCTTCGCGACGCCATGCGGATAGACCGCCTGCTCGCGCGAATACGCGTGACGCCAGTCGCCGACGAGTTCATCCGCCGTGTGCGGCGCGTGTTTCAGCGGATTGTCGTTCGCGTCCAGCGTGCCGGCTTCCACCGCCGCAATTTCGGCGCGGATCGCGATCATCGCGTCGATGAACCGGTCGAGTTCCGCCTTCGATTCCGACTCGGTCGGCTCGATCATCAGCGTGCCCGCCACCGGAAAGCTCATCGTCGGTGCGTGAAATCCGAAGTCGATCAGGCGTTTTGCGACGTCGTCGACGCTGATGCCGCTGCTGTCCTTCAGCGGCCGCAGGTCGATGATGCATTCGTGCGCGACGCGTCCGTTCGGGCCTGCATAGAGGATCGGATAGTGCGGCGCGAGGCGGCTGGCGATGTAGTTCGCGTTGAGGATCGCCGTCTCGGTCGCGCGCTTGAGCCCGCCGGACCCCATCAGCGTGATGTAGGTCCACGTGATCGGCAGGATGCCCGCGCTGCCGAGCGGGGCCGCGGACACCGCGCCGATGCCGGGCACGCGGCCTTCCCGGTGGCCGGGCAGGAACGGCTTCAGATGGGACTTCACGCCGATCGGGCCGACGCCCGGCCCGCCGCCGCCGTGCGGGATGCAGAAGGTCTTGTGCAGGTTCAGGTGGGACACGTCGCCGCCGAACGCGCCGGGCTGCGCGAGGCCGACCAGCGCGTTCATGTTCGCGCCGTCGATGTATACCTGGCCGCCGTGCGCGTGGACGATGTCGCATGCATCGCGCACGCGCGCCTCGAACACGCCGTGCGTCGACGGATAGGTGATCATGATCGCGGCCAGTCTGGTGCTGTACTGGACGGCCCTGGCGGCGAGGTCGTCGATGTCGACGTTGCCCGCGTCGTCGCATTTGACGACGATGACCTGCATGCCGACCATCTGCGCCGAGGCGGGGTTGGTGCCGTGCGCCGACGACGGAATCAGGCAGACGTCGCGCTGCGCTTCACCGCGGCTCGCGTGATACGCGCGGATTGCGAGCAGGCCCGCGTATTCGCCTTGCGAGCCGGCGTTCGGCTGCAGCGACACCGCGTCGTATCCGGTGATCGTGCACAGCATCGCTTCGAGTTCCTGCGCGAGCGCGCGATAGCCGTCGGCCTGTTCGGCCGGCGCGAACGGGTGCAGCTTCGCGAACGCGGGCCACGTGATCGGCATCATTTCCACGGTGGCGTTCAGCTTCATCGTGCAACTGCCGAGCGGAATCATCGTGCGGTCGAGCGCGAGATCCTGATCGGCGAGCCGGCGCAGGTAGCGCAACATCTGCGTTTCCGAATGGTGGCTGTTGAACGCAGGATGCGCGAGAAACGCGCTGCGGCGCAGCAGCGGAGCGGGCAGCGCGTCGGCGGTGGCCGCTTCCACGACCGCGAAATCGGGAACGGCCCTGCCGTTCGAGAAGATCGACCAGAGCATGACCACGTCGTCGGGCGTGGTCGTCTCGTCGAGTGCGATGCCGACCTGCCGGTCGCTGATCGCGCGCAGGTTGACGCGGTGCGCGTTCGCCGCCGCATGCACGGCATCCGTATGGCCGCCGCTGTTGACCGTGACGGTATCGAAGCAGTACTCGGTCGGCACGGCATGGCCGAGCTGACGCAGCCCCGCAGCCAGCGTCGCCGTGAGGCGGTGGACGCGGCGCGCGATCGTGGCCAGGCCAAGCGGGCCGTGGTAGGCCGCATAGAAGCCGGCGATATTGGCGAGCAGCACCTGCGCCGTGCAGATGTTGCTGGTGGCCTTCTCGCGCCGGATGTGCTGCTCGCGTGTCTGCATCGCGAGGCGCAGCGCCGGGCGGCCGTGCGAGTCGACCGATACGCCGACCAGCCGCCCCGGCATCGTGCGCTTGAACGCATCGCGTGTGGCGAAATAGCCGGCATGCGGGCCGCCGTAGCCGAGCGGCACGCCGAAGCGCTGCGTGGTGCCGATCGCGACGTCGGCGCCGAATTCGCCCGGCGGCACGAGCAGCGTCAGCGCGAGCAGGTCGGCGGCGACCACGGCCATCGCGCCGTTGGCGTGCAGGGTTTCGACGACGCTCCGGTAATCGTGGATGTCGCCGAAGGTGCCCGGGTATTGCAGAAGCGCGGCGAAACAGCCGACGCCGGCCAGATCGCGGCGCGGATCGCCGACGACGACCTCGATGCCGATCGGCTCCGCACGCGTGCGGATGATCTCGATCGTTTGCGGGTGACAGTCGCGTGCGACGAAGAACACGCGGCTGTCCGACTTCGCCAGGCGCTGGCAGAACGTCATCGCTTCGGCGGCGGCCGTGCCTTCGTCGAGCATCGACGCATTGGCGATTTCGAGGCCGGTCAGATCGGCGATCATCGTCTGGAAGTTGAGCAGCGCTTCCAGGCGGCCTTGCGAGATTTCCGGCTGGTACGGCGTGTAGGCCGTGTACCAGGCCGGATTTTCCAGCACGTTGCGCTGGATCACCGGCGGGGTGTGGGTGTCGTGGTATCCCATGCCGATGAAGGACCGGAACACCTGGTTGCGGCTCGCCAGCGCGGCCAGCCTGTTCAGGGCCTCGGCCTCGGTGCAGCTCGCGGGCAGCGCGAGCGGCGCATCGCTGCGGATCGTTGCCGGCACCACCTGCTTCATCAGTTCGTCGACGCAATCCACGCCGAGCTCGGCCAGCATCGCTGCCTGCTCGTCAGCGTCGGGGCCGATGTGGCGGCGGACGAACAGCTCGCGCTGCGCGACGGAATCGAAAGCGCTCATGGTCGTCTCCGTCATTCGCCGATATACGCGCGATACGCGGCGGCGTCCATCAACCCGGCCAGCTGGTCCGGGCGGTCGACACGCATCCTGAAGAACCAGCCGGCGCTTTCCGCCGATTCGTTTACGAGGCTCGGCGTGTCGCCAAGGGCGGCGTTCGTCGCCAGCACGGTGCCGGATACCGGCATCTTGATCTCGCCGGCGGCCTTGACCGACTCGACGGTGGCGGCCTCGTCGTGCTGCGCAAAGGCCGCGCCTTCGCCCGGCAGCGCGACATAGACCAGATCGCCCAGCTGCGACTGCGCATGATCGGTGATGCCGACCGTTGCGCTGCCATCGTCTTCCAGACGCAGCCATTCGTGGGATTCGGTGTACCTGACCTCGCTCATGTGCTCTCTTCCTGACAGGGTTGCGTTGAGTGAAACGGCAAACGCAAGCCGGAAGTGCAATGGCGGGGGGATGATCGATGTGTCGGCATCCGGACCTGACAGGGGCATTCCAGGCTGCGTGCCTGATGCCCCCTCTGTCCATTTGCCTGAGAGATTGCGCGACCCGACGGGACGCTTCTCCTTCGGCGAGGCTTGGTCGGCGACCAGAGGCCTACTCTCCAGAGCGCTAGTCGATGCGTCAGTCCTTTTGCCTGAGAGTTTCTGGGGCGATTCCCCTTCGGCGCCGCCGGGTGGCGGTCTCTCCTGACACATCCCTGTAGCTGGCGACAATCTAGTCGCACGCGTGCCGCGCTGTCAACACTCCATTCGAACCCGGCGCATGCGGCACACGGATGCCGATGCGCGGCGCGGGCATCACGACGACGATGAAATGCGTTGCGCGACAACGCTTTGCGGCGATCGCGGCGAGCCGATACTTCGGTGGAGTCCGAAATGAATATCCGATGCCGACTATCTGTCCGCTGACGGGGCGTGGCGCTTCACATGCGCCATCAGATCGTCGACGAATGCGCGCAGCACGGTCGGCTGCGCGGCGCCGCGCCGCGTAATCGACGAGAACGGCCAGGTCGACGTCAGCTGTTCCGATGCGATCTGGCGCATCTGGCCGGCGTCGACCCATTGCTTCGCGTAGTGCGTGGGCAGAAAGCCGAGATAGGCGCCCGTCAGGATCAGGATCGCTTGCGCTTCGACGTTGTCGACGGTCGCAGCGGCGCTGCCGCTTTCGAGCAGCTGCAGATCGCGCTGTTGCAGAAACGCGCGGGCGACCACCTGGCTTTGCCGGATGCGATCGATCAGCGCATCGCCGGTGGCGTCGCTCGAAAAGAGCGGGTGATAACGACTGCAGTAAAGCCCGTCGGGTTCCTCGTACAAATGCGTATAGGACAGGCCGGCGACGGTGAGCGGAAAGTGCCCGATCGCGATGTGCAACCGCCCGTCCAGCACGCGCTCCTCGAGTTCGGCCGGCGTGCCGATGTAGATGTCGAGCTGGACGTCGTGGCCGCGCGACACGAACTGGCGCAGCGCGCGCGGCAGCACGCTGTCGGTGTCGGTGACGGTGTTGTCGATGATGCCGAGATGGAGCTTGCCCGAGATGCGTTGCTTGAGCGCATGGGTGTCCATGCAGAACGCCTCGACCGCGAGCGACAGGCGCTGCGCGGATTCGTAGGTCGCGACGCCGTGTTCCGTCAGACGAAAGCCGCTGCGCCCGCGCTCGCACAACTTGACGCCCAGGCGCGTTTCGAGGCTCGTCATCTGCTCGCTGATGGTCGACTGGCTCACGTTCAGTGCCGCCTGCGCGGCGGAGAAGCCGCCGCATTTCACGATGGTCATGAAAATCCTGAGCAGCTTCAGGTCGACGTCCTGCAATTGTTTCATGTCTCGCTCCGTTCATTGCATCGGAAATGTCGATATGAACATCGGATGCTTTCTATTTTTCCGGTGAAAATTTTTGCCCATAGTGGCTGCAAAGGCAAGCGCACGGACCACCGTGCGGATGAAAACAGATCCATCGATTGGAGACGGAGACAATGCAGAGCAACAGCTATGAGCAAGGCAGGCTGAACCTGCCGTTCGTCGGTCACTGCACCTTCGCGAAAGCGCCGGTGTGCCTCGACTGGGAACACATCGACGCGGATGTCGCGATCCTCGGCGCACCGAACGACATGGGCACCCAGTGGCGTTCCGGCGCGCGTTTCGGCCCGCGCGGCATTCGCGAGGCGTCGACGCTGTTTTCGTTCGGGCACGCGGGCGCCTACGATCACGAGGACGACGCGCTGTACCTGACCGAGGATCAGGTTCGCATGGTGGACGTCGGCGATGCGGACATCGTGCATACCGACATGGTCTCGAGCAACGCCAACATCGAACTGGCCGTGCGCAAGATTCTCGCCGCCGGTGCGATGCCGGTGGTGCTCGGCGGAGATCACTCCGTGCATGCGCCGGTGATCAAGGCGTTCGAGGGCCGCGGGCCGATTCACATCGTGCATTTCGATGCGCACCTCGACTTCGTCGACGAGCGCCACGGCGTGCGATACGGCCACGGCAATCCGCTGCGCCGTGCGTCGGAGATGGATCATATCGCCGGCATGACGCAGCTCGGCATCCGCAACGTATCGTCGTCCAACCGCAGCGACTACGACGCGGCGCGTGCGGCGGGCTCCAACATCCTGTCGGTACGCGACGTCCGGCGCCTCGGCACCGAAGGCGTGCTCGAGCAGATTCCGCAGGGCTGCGCGTACTACATCACGATCGACATCGACGGATTCGATCCGTCGATCGCGCCGGGCACGGGCACCCCGAGTCACGGTGGCTTCCAGTACTACGAAGTGCTCGAGATCATCCAGGCGCTCGCGAAGCGCAGCCGCGGCAACATCATCGGCGTGGACCTGGTGGAAGTGGCGCCGGCTTACGACCCGACCGGCACGACGTCGATCCTCGCCGCGCAGTTGCTGTTGAACAGCATCGGCTTCATTTTCCACGCGCGCAGCCTCGCGAAGGGACGCTGAGCGTTCGTATCCGGAACCGGGGCCGACGTCCCGGAGCACGTCCGAAGTCATCACCGCACGGCCCGGCGAACCTCGTCGCGAGGGCCCGGCAGGCTATCAAGGAAGAGCAAAATGGATGCCGTAGTCGCGCAATATCTCGATCGCCATGGCGTTTCCCAGGCGACCCGCAGCTTTCTGGCCACGCCGATGAAGATGTTCATCGGCGGAGAATGGGTAGACGGCAGCGATGGCCAGTTCAGCAACGTGACCGAGCCCTCGACCGAAGGCGTCATCACGCAGATTCCGTTTGCGACCACGGCCGATCTCGACCGCGCCGTCGCGGCGGCGCGTCGTCAGTTCGACCACGGCGAATGGCGCCGTCTCAAGCCGCTGGAACGCGAACGCCTGCTGCACCGGCTGGCCGACCTGATCGAAACCCATGCCGACGAGCTGGCGGAGATCGAATCGATCGACATGGGGAAATCCGTCGCGCAGGCCCGTGCGATCGACATCCAGGGCACCGTCGACACGTTCCGCTATTTCGCCGGCTGGGCGTCCAAGCTGCATGGGCGCACGGTCGAGCCGTCGCTGCCCGGCAACTATCTGGCCTATACGCGCAAGGAGCCGATCGGCGTCGTGGGCGCGATCGTGCCGTGGAACTATCCGCTGCAGACGATGGCGTGGAAGCTGGCGGCTGCGCTGGCGGTCGGCTGCACGACCGTCGTCAAGCCGGCCGAACTCACGTCGCTGTCGACGCTGCGGTTTGCCGAACTGGTTCAGGAAGCGGGTATTCCGGACGGCGTGGTCAACATCGTGACCGGGCGCGGCAGCGTGATCGGCGCCGCGATGGCGAGCCACCCGGGCATCGACAAGCTGACTTTTACGGGCTCGACGCCGGTCGGCCGCACGGTCGGACAGAACGCGGTGCAGAGCATCAAGCGCGTGACGCTGGAGCTTGGCGGGAAATCGCCCGTGCTCGTGCTCGACGATGCCGATATCGGCGCCGCTGCGCAGGCCGTGGCCAACGGCGTGTTCTTCAACTCGGGGCAGGTTTGCGACGCGGGCACCCGCGCCTATATTCATCGCGACATCTACGACGATTTCCTCGCGGCGCTGGCCGACTACACGTCGACGCTGAAGATCGCGCCCGGCCTCGACCGCGACTGCTTCATCAGCCCGCTCGTGTCGGCCAGGCAGAAGGATACGGTGCTGTCGTATATCGAAGCCGGCATCCGGGAGGGCGCCGAGTGCTATTACGGCGGGCGTCCGCACGCGGGCCCCGGTCATTTCGTCGAACCGACGATCTTCGCGAATTGCCGTAACGACATGCGCATCGTCCGGGAGGAGATTTTCGGCCCGGTACTCGTGACCGCGCCGTTCGACACGCTCGACGAAGGCGTGGCGCTCGCGAACGATTCGGCGTTCGGCCTCGCTGCTGCGATCTATTCGAACGACCTGGGGCGCGTGCACAGCCTGATTCCGCAATTGCAGGCCGGCACGGTCTACGTGAACGCGCACAGCACCATCGATCCGGCGTTGCCGTTCGGCGGATTCAAGACGTCCGGATTCGGCAAGGACCTGGGACCGGAGCAGCTCGACTACCTGATGGAGACCAAGGCGGTCTGCATTACGCTACCCTGAGCCGTTGCGCGTGATGTGCCGCTGCGCCGGCATGCGTGGCAAGAACCCGCAGCCGGCCGCAGGCGGCATGATCCTGAAATGGAAACATCGGCCCGTTCGTCGGAACAGGTCTGATGAATTGATCCTGCTTTACCCTTTGCGATCATGGGGTACGACATGCAAGCAGAAACAAACGTATTGTAGGTGTCGCACGGCGACCCGAGCGCGATTGAAGCGCGTTCGATCGACTTCGTCCCGGAAAGCGAACGCACGGACAAGCTGTCCAGCCAGGGGCCGTTCTGGTTCGTCGGCAACTTCACGTTCTTCACGATGACCATCGGCTTCGTCGGGCCGAGCGTCGGACTCGATTCGTTCTGGACGACCGTTTCCGGCACGCTGGGCATCATGTTCGGCACGCTGTTCATGGCGTTCCACGGCTCGCAGGGCCCGCATCTCGGCCTGCCGCAGATGATCCAGTCGCGCGCGCAGTTCGGCTATCGCGGTGTGGTGCTCGTGCTGCTGGCGACGCTGTTCGTTTTCGCGGGCTTCAACATCGTCAACCTCGTGCTGATGATGCAGGGTCTCAAGACGCTGTTTCATTGGGACCCGATGCAGGTCGCGCTGGTCGTGACCGTGCCGGCGACGATCCTCGCCATCCTGGGCCACGACTGGATGCACCGGACGTTCAAATGGTCGCTCTATCTGTCACTGCCGCTTTACGGGCTCGTGACGCTGGCCGTGCTGACGGGATGGGTCCATGACGCGCCGGCGGCGGCAGGCGTGCCCGCCGCTCGACTGGGCTTCAACTGGACCGGCTTCATCGCCCAGTTCGCGGCGGCGGCCAGCTACAACATCGCGTACGCGCCGTACGTGTCGGACTATTCGCGCTATTTGCCGAAGAACACCCCGAGCGGCAGGCTGATTGCGGCGGTGTTCGTCGGCGCGTCGCTGTCCGGCGCGTGGATGATCGCAGTGGGCGGATGGCTCGGTGCGCACCTGCACGCGACCGACGTGCTCGTCGCGCTCCATACGGTCGGCGCCGGCGTCGCGCCGCAGTTGGGCGCCGTGGTCGTGGCCATCACCATCTTCGCGTTCCTCCCGGTGATCGCGATGAATATCTACAGCGCCAAGCTCACGGCCATCACCAGCGTGGATTCGTTCCGGAAGATCAAGCCGACCGCGAAGGTGCGGATCTTGGCGATCCTGTTCGTCGTGCTGCTGCAGTTCGGGGTGGCATTGCGCATCTACGAGTCGGGGTCCGGCCTGTCGGTGCTCAACATCTATCTGGTGGTGATGCTGTATTTCCTGGTGCCGTGGACGGCAGTCAACCTGACCGACTACTTCTTCGTGCGCAAGGGCCGTTACGCGGTGCCGCATTTCTTCCGCCCGCACGACAGCCTGTACGGGAACTGGGGCGGGCGCGGGCTGCTGTCGTACCTGATCGGATTCGTCGCGATGATCCCGTTCTTCTGCATCTTCGACGGCGATCGCGAGGTGTACGTCGGTCCGCTGGCGAAGGCGATGGGCAGTGTCGATCTGGCGTGGCTGGTGGGGTTGATCGTGTCGGCGCTCGCCTATTACATGCTCTGCCGCTCGCTCGACCTGCGGCCCGAGGAAGCGGAAATCGCGCATATCGAAGAGCTCATGCCGGAATACACGACCGGCGAGAAAAAGCGCGGCTGACGCGGCGCTCGCGGATCATTCATCGATCTGGATAATCAAGATGACTAAACACTACGATTACATCATTGTGGGCGCCGGGTCGGCGGGATGCGTGCTGGCGAACCGCCTGACCGAGGATTCGAACGTCAGCGTGCTGGTTCTGGAATACGGCGGGAGCGATCGCAGCGTCATCATCCAGATGCCGAGCGCGTTCTCGATGCCGATGAATACGAAGAAGTTCAACTGGCACTACGAGACCGCACCGGAGCCGCACCTGGACGGACGCCGCCTGCATTGCCCGCGCGGCAAGGTGCTGGGCGGATCGTCGTCGATCAACGGCCTCGTCTACATTCGCGGCCATGCGTGCGATTTCGACGAATGGGAATCGCTTGGCGCCCGCGACTGGGGATACCGCAATTGCCTGCCGTATTTCCGCAAGGCGGAGAGCTACAAGTTCGGCGGCGACGCATACCGCGGCGCGGACGGCCCGCTCAGCACCAACAACGGCAACAACATGCGGAATCCGTTGTACGGCGCGTGGGTGGAAGCGGGCGCCGATGCCGGCTACATCAAGACCGACGATTGCAACGGCTACATGCAGGAAGGGTTCGGCGCGATGCACATGACGGTCAAGAACGGCGTACGGTGGTCGACCGCCAACGCGTATCTGCGCCCGGCGATGCAACGTCCGAACCTGACGGTCGTCACGCACGCGATGACGCGTCAGATCCTGATGGAAGGCAAGCGCGCGGTCGGCGTGATCTATGAACAGGGCGGCGTCCGGCATACGGTTCGCTGTACGCGCGAGGTGCTGGTGTCGTCCGGGCCGATCGGCTCGCCGCATCTGCTGCAGCGCTCCGGCATCGGGCCGGCCGCCGCGTTGCGCAAGGCCGGGATCGAGGTCCTGCACGACCTGCCGGGCGTTGGCGAGAATCTGCAGGATCACTCGGAAATCTACATTCAGTACCAGTGCAAGGAACCGGTGTCGCTCAACGGCAAGATGGGATTGCTCGGCAAGGCGATGATCGGCCTGCGCTGGCTGCTGTTCAAGGACGGGCTGGGCGCCAGCAACCATTTCGAAGCGGGCGGTTTCATCCGGTCCGAAGCCGGCCTGCGCTGGCCGGACATCCAGTTCCACTTTCTGCCGGCAGCCATGCGTTACGACGGCGACAAGCCGTACAAGGGGCACGGCTTCATGGTGCTCACCGGGCCGAACAAGCCGAAGAGCCGTGGGCATGTGCGGGTCCGATCCGCCGATCCGTACGAGCATCCCGAGATCCGGTTCAACTATCTCGACCGGGAGGAAGACCGCGAGGGCTTCCGCCGTTGCGTGCGCCTGACCCGCGAGATCGTCGGGCAGCCGGCGATGGACCGCTTCCGAGGCGTGGAACTGGCGCCCGGCCCGGACGTGAAGACCGACGACGAAATCGATGCGTTCGTGCGCGCCAACATGGAAAGCACGATGCATCCGTGCGGTTCGTGCCGGATGGGCGAGGACGACATGGCGGTGGTGGATTCCGAATTGCGTGTACGCGGCGTTCAGGGCCTGCGCGTGATCGATTCGTCGGTGTTCCCGACCGAGCCGAACGGGAACCTGAATGCGCCGACCATCATGCTGGCCGAACGCGCCGCCGATCTCGTGCGCGGCCGCAAGACGCTCGAGCCGTCCGATGCAGCGGTCGGCTTCGTCGAGCGATGGGAGGCGCAGCAGCGCACCGGGATGCCCAAGCGCAAGGTTGCCGTGTAAGTGTGATGCAGCGTCGCGCGTCGGTCGGGCCGGCCGCGCGCGACCGGCGTGGTCGGTACGGTCGTGCCGGGCACCGGCCGCGCGCACGGGACATGCGACCCGGTCACGGCGCGTGCTTCGCGTTCGGCGACACCGCGCCGCACGCGCGTATCACGAGCTGCACGACCTGCTCGGTCTTCTCGTCGAACGCCTTTCGCGTGAACGCACGCTTGCCGCTCAGCGCGCGGATCTGCGCATCGAAATCCGCATAGTGCTGCGTGGTCGCCCAGATCAGGTACATCAGTGCATGTGCGTCGATCGGCGCGAGCAGCCCGCGCGCGATCCAGCCGTCGATCACCTTCACGCGCGTGTCGAACCACGGCTTCACGCGTTGCGACAGGATGTCCTGCATGTGCTCCGCGCCATGGATGATCTCGTTGGCCCAGACCTTCGAGCCGAGCGGGCGCCGCCGCGACAGATCCATCTTCGCGCGCACGTAGCCGCCGATCGCTTCCACCGGATCGTCGCTTGCTTCGAACGAGCCGGCCGCGCGATGCCAGTCCTCGAACAGGTCGTCGAGTACGCGGCGGTACAGTGCGAGCTTCGTCGGGAAGTAGTAATGCAGGTTCGCTTTCGGCAGGCCGGCGCGTTCCGCGATCATCGCGGTGCTCGCGCCGTCGAGCCCGCGCTCCGCGAATACGGCCTCCGCACAAGCGAGCAGATGCGCTTCGTTGGACTCGCGGATGTGCGCCTTGCGTCGCCGCAAAGGCACGGACGTTTCGTCGCTGTCGGTCGCTTCGGCTGCCGCCTCGTCATGTCTCATCGTTACCCTCGCGCGGCGGGCATGCCGCGTTGGGCTTCATTCTAGCCGCTGATTCGCGTCGAACGCACGCGCGCGGACACGATGCATCCGCGGCGATGCTGCGTTGCGATGGCACGTTTCTCGCTCTATCGAACCACGAAAGAAAGACATTGCTTTGGTCATTTTGATCGTCTAAAACCTGTCCAATCGGACAGGATTCGGCGAGCGGCGCAACGCGGTTCCGACGATTCGCCGGACGAACTTCACGCACGACCGGGGCATGCACCGCGCATGGGCGGGTTTGCCCCGAGACAGGCATTGCATGCACCGGCACAGACCGGGCTGACGACATCACCGACCCCACAGGAGCGATGCGAATGAACGCGGTATCGGAAGCAGTGAAGCAGCCGGTCTTCGACCCGTCGATCAAGGTCGACGGCAAGCGGTTATGGGACAGCCTGATGGAAGTCGCGAAGATCGGCGCGACGCCGAAAGGCGGTGTGTGCCGCCTCGCGCTGACCGATCTCGACAAGGCCGGGCGCGACCTGATCGTCGGCTGGGCGAAGGCGGCCGGCTGCACGGTGACGGTCGATACGATGGGCAACGTGTTCATGCGCCGCGCGGGCCGCGTGGCCGACGCGGCGCCGGTCGTCACGGGCTCGCACGCGGATTCGCAGCCGACGGGCGGCCGGTTCGACGGCATCTACGGCGTGCTCGGCGGCCTCGAGGTGATTCGCAGTCTCAACGATCACGGGATCGAAACCGAGCATCCGGTCGAGGTCGTGATCTGGACCAACGAGGAGGGCTCGCGCTTCGCGCCCGCGATGGTTGCGTCCGGTGTGTTCGCGGGCGTGTTCCCGCTCGAGTACGGGCTGTCGCGCAAGGACGTCGACGGCAAGACGATCGGCGAGGAGCTGGCGCGCATCGGCTACGCGGGCGACGTGCCGTGCGGCGGACGCAAGCTGCACGCGGCGTTCGAACTGCACATCGAGCAGGGGCCGATTCTCGAAGCGGAGTGCAAGACGATCGGTGTCGTGACCGATGCGCAGGGGCAGCGCTGGTACGAGATCACGTTCACCGGCCAGGAAGCGCATGCGGGGCCGACGCCGATGCCGCGCCGCCGCGATGCGCTGCTCGGTGCGTCGCGCGTGGTCGATCTCGTCAACCGGATCGGCCTCGATCACGCGCCGTCCGGCTGCGCGACGGTCGGCATGATGCAGGTCCATCCGAACTCGCGCAACGTGATTCCCGGCCGCGTGTTCTTCACCGTCGATTTCCGTCATCCGGACGACGCCGTGCTCGCGAAGATGGACGCCGCGCTGCGCGACGGCGTCGCGCGCATTGCGGCCGACATCGGGCTCGAAACGGAACTCGAGCAGATTTTCTACTACAAGCCCGTCGCGTTCGATCCGGCGTGCGTGGAGGCCGTGCGGGGCGCGGCCGATCGCTTCGGCTACTCGCACCGCGACATCGTGTCGGGCGCGGGGCACGACGCATGTTATCTGGCGCAGGTCGCACCGACGTCGATGGTGTTCGTGCCGTGCGTCGACGGCATCAGTCACAACGAGATCGAGGACGCGACGCCTGCGTGGATCGAGGCCGGCGCGAACGTGCTACTGCACGCGATGTTGTCGCGCGCATGCGAGCCGGCTTCATGACGAATCGACCGTAGCAGCCGGCAGGCTGAGCGTCGCCTGACCGCAGCATTCCTAAGCGTGACCGCCCCCGACTGTGCATCCGCAGCCGGCGGGGCGGCTTTGTCTCCACCCAGTCGAAGGAACGCGTATGACCACCAAGCCAACCGGCGACATCGCCGCGCATCGCCTGTCGTCCACGCAACTCTCGTGCGAATTCGCCGATATCGCGCCGCTGCTCGATCCGACTGCCGCGGCGGCCGCCGCGAGCCGCTGCCACTACTGCTACGACGCGCCGTGCGTGCACGCGTGCCCGACGCAGATCGACATCCCGAGCTTCATCCGCAAGATCGGCAACGGCAACCTGAAGGGTGCGGCGACCGACATCCTGTCCGCGAATCCGCTCGGCGGGATGTGTGCGCGCGTGTGCCCGACCGAAATCCTGTGCGAAGGCGCATGCGTGCGCAACCATCAGGATGCGCAGCCGGTCGCGATCGGCGCGCTGCAGCGGCACGCGACCGACTGGGCGATGGCAACCGGTGCGGTGCGTTTCACGCGCGCACCCGATACGGGCCGCCATGTCGCGGTGGTCGGCGCGGGGCCGGCCGGGCTCGCGTGCGCGCACCGGCTCGCGCTTGCCGGGCATCGCGTGACGCTGTTCGACGCGCGCCCGAAGGCCGGCGGTCTCAACGAATACGGGATCGCTGCGTACAAGACGGTCGACGATTTCGCGCAGCGTGAAGTCGAATGGCTGCTGTCGGTCGGCGGCATCACGCTGAAAACGGGTGTCGCGCTCGGACGCGACACGACGCTCGACACGCTGCGCGAGCAGCACGACGCGGTGTTTCTCGCGATGGGCCTCGGCGGCGTGCGCGCGCTCGCGATCGACGGCGAGCAACTGGCCGGCGTGATGAACGCGGTCGACTTCATCGAGCAGGTGCGGCAGGCCGATGCGCTGGAGAACGTGCCGGTCGGGCGGCGCGTGGTCGTGATCGGCGGCGGCAATACGGCCATCGATGCGGCCGTGCAGAGCCGCAAGCTCGGCGCCGAGCGCGTGACGATGGTTTACCGGCGTGGCGTGGATGCGATGAGCGCGACGTGGGCCGAACGCGAGTTCGCGCAGCAGAGCGGCGTCACGCTCGTCACGCACGCGAAGCCGGTGCGCATGGCGGGCGCGAACGGGCAGGTGACGGGCGTGGAGTTCGACGCGGCGTCGGGCGAGCGCTTCACCGTCGACGCGGACATGGTGCTGAAGGCGATCGGCCAGACGCTTGTGCCGGACGGTGTCGCGGCCGCGTTGCTGACGGCGGACGGCACGCGCATCGCGGTGGACGCGGACGGGCGCACGGCACTGCCCGACGTGTGGGCCGGCGGCGATTGCGCGGCGACGGACGGCATCGACCTCACGGTGCAGGCCGTGCAGGACGGCAAGCGCGCGGCCGCGTCGATCGACGCGGCGCTCGCGCAGCGCGACGCGAAGGCCGCATAAGCGCCCGCGCACGCGTCCACCGCGCACGCATCCACGCATCCACGATAGCGACCCCACTCTCACGGAGCCGAACATGGCCGACCTTCGCTGCACCATCGCGGGCATCACTTCGCCGAATCCCTTCTGGCTCGCGTCCGCACCGCCGACCGACAAGGCCTACAACGTCAACCGCGCGTTCGAGGCGGGCTGGGGCGGCGTCGTCTGGAAGACGCTCGGGCTCGATCCTCACGTCGTCAACGTCAGTTCGCGCTACGGCGCCGTGCAGTGGAACGGCCAGCGCATCGCGGGGCTGAACAACATCGAGCTGATCACCGACCGTCCGCTCGACGTGAACCTGAGAGAGATCGCGCAGGTCAAGCGCGACTGGCCGGACCGCGCGCTGATCGTGTCGCTGATGGTGCCGTGCAACGAGCGCGACTGGAAATGGATCCTGCCGCTCGTCGAGGATACGGGCGCCGATGCGGTCGAGCTGAACTTCGGCTGCCCGCACGGGATGAGCGAGCGCGGGATGGGCGCGGCCGTCGGGCAGGTGCCCGAATACGTCGAGATGGTCACGCGCTGGGTCAAGGAGGGCACGAAGCTGCCGTGCCTGGTGAAGCTCACGCCGAACATCAGCGACATCCGGATGGGGTCGCGCGCCGCGTACAAGGGCGGTGCGGACGGCGTGTCGCTGATCAACACGATCAACTCGATCGTCGCGGTCGATCTCGACCACATGGCGCCGATGCCGACCGTCGACGGCAAGGGCACGCACGGCGGCTATTGCGGCCCGGCGGTCAAGCCGATCGCGCTGAACATGGTCGCCGAGATCGCGCGCGATCCGGAAACGCCGAACCTGCCGATCTCGGGCATCGGCGGCATCTCGACGTGGCGCGACGCGGCCGAGTTCATGGTGCTCGGCGCCGGCAGCGTGCAGGTGTGCACCGCGGCGATGCATTACGGCTTCCGGATCGTGTCGGATCTCGCCGACGGGCTGTCGAACTGGATGGACGAAAAGGGCTACGCGACGCTCGACGACGTGCGCGGCCGCGCGGTGCCGAACGTGACCGACTGGAAATACCTGAACCTGAAATACGACATCAAGGCGCGCATCGACCAGGACCGCTGCATCCAGTGCGGGCTGTGCCATATCGCGTGCGAGGACACGTCGCATCAGGCGATCACGCGCGAGAAGGACGGCGTTCGGCACTTCGAAGTGATCGATTCGGAGTGCGTCGGGTGCAATCTTTGCATGCATGTGTGTCCGGTCGAGCAATGCATCACGATGGAGCGCGTCGACTCGGGCGAGTACGCGAACTGGACCACGCATCCGAACAATCCGGCGCGCACGGATGCGGGGGCGAGCCCGGCGGCGCCCGAGAAGCACGCGAAGGCGGCTTGACCTGCGTCCGGCGGTGCGGGAGATCCGGCGCCGCCGTTTTTCGTTTCCGTGGGCCGGCATCGCGCGATGCCGGCGCTGACGTTTACGTGGAGTGCCTTCGATGAAACCAGCAGCGACCCCCGCCGATCCCGCCAGCGCCGCGGCGCCGGGCGGCAGCCTGTACAACGACGACCTCGCGCCGACGACGCCGGCGCAGCGTACGTGGAAGTGGTATCACTTCGCGGCGCTGTGGGTCGGGATGGTGATGAACATCGCGTCGTACATGCTCGCGGCCGGGTTGATCCAGGAAGGTATGTCGCCGTGGCAGGCGGTGATGACCGTGCTGCTCGGCAACCTGATCGTGCTCGTGCCGATGCTGCTGATCGGCCATGCGGGCGCGAAGCACGGGATTCCGTACGCGGTGCTCGTGCGCGCGTCGTTCGGCACGCAGGGCGCGAAGCTGCCGGCGCTGCTGCGCGCGATCGTCGCGTGCGGCTGGTACGGCATCCAGACCTGGCTCGGCGGCAGCGCGATCTACACGCTGCTGAACATCCTGACCGGTAACGCGCTGCATGGCGCGGCGCTGCCGGTCGTCGGCATCTCGTTCGGGCAGCTCGCGTGCTTCCTCGTGTTCTGGGCGCTGCAGCTGTACTTCATCCTGCACGGCACCGATTCGATCCGCTGGCTCGAAAGCTGGTCAGCGCCGATCAAGGTCGTGATGTGCGTGGCGCTGGTGTGGTGGGCGACGTCGAAGGCGGGCGGCTTCGGTTCGATGCTGTCGGCGCCGTCGCAGTTCGCGGCGGGCGGCAAGAAGGCCGGGCTGTTCTGGGCGACCTTCTGGCCGGGCCTGACCGCGATGGTCGGCTTCTGGGCGACGCTCGCGCTGAACATTCCCGATTTCACGCGCTTCGCGCATTCGCAGCGCGACCAGATGATCGGGCAGTCGATCGGGTTGCCGCTGCCGATGGCGCTGCTGTCGGTGGTGTCGGTCGTCGTGACGTCGGCGACCGTCGTGATCTACGGCAACGCGATCTGGGACCCGATCGACCTGACGAGCCGGATGACGGGCATCGGCGTGGGCATCGCGCTCGTGATCCTCACGCTCGACACGATGTGCTGCAACCTCGCCGCGAATCTCGTCGGCCCCGCGTACGACTTCTCGAGCCTGTGGCCGAAGGCCATCTCGTACCGCGCGGGCGGGATGATCACCGCGACGATCGCGATCGTGATGATGCCGTGGAAGATCCTCGCGACGACGGACGGTTATATCTTCACCTGGCTCGTCGGCTATTCGGCGCTGCTCGGGCCTGTCGCGGGCATCCTGATGGTCGACTACTTCCTGATTCGCGGCACGCAGCTCGACACGCGCGCGCTGTTCGACGAGCGCGGCGGCTTCAGCTACGCGCACGGCTGGAACCCGGCCGCGCTGGCCGCGCTCGCGGTCGGCGTGCTGCCGAACCTGCCCGGTTTCCTGCACACGGCATTTCCGGCGTCGTTTCCGAACGTGCCGGCGTTCTTCAACACGCTTTACACGTACGCGTGGTTCGTCGGCCTCGTGCTGGCGTCGGGCGTGTACGACACCTGGATGAAGTGGCGCGCCGGACAGCGCGCGCAGATCGCGAGCGCATGACGGACGAAACCTGCCGCACACGGCACCCGACAGTCAACGAGGAGGCAACCAAATGGCAATCCTGATTCGCGGCGGCACCGTGGTCGATGCGGACCGCTCCTATCGCGCGGACGTGCTCTGCGCGGACCCGCAGGACGGCGGCACGATCCTGCAGATCGCCGAGAAGATCGACGCGCCGGCCGGCGCGAGCGTCGTCGACGCGCACGACCAGTACGTGATGCCGGGCGGCATCGATCCGCACACGCACATGGAACTGCCGTTCATGGGCACGACCGCGAGCGACGATTTCTACTCGGGCACGGCCGCCGGGCTGTCGGGCGGCACGACGAGCATCATCGACTTCGTGATCCCGAGCCCGAAGCAGCCGCTGATGGACGCGTTCCGCGAATGGCGCGGCTGGGCCGAGAAGGCGGCGGCCGACTACGGCTTCCACGTGGCGGTGACGTGGTGGGACGAGAGCGTGCACCGCGACATGGGCACGCTCGTGCGCGAGCACGGCGTGTCGAGCTTCAAGCACTTCATGGCGTACAAGAACGCGATCATGGCCGACGACGAGATCCTCGTGAACAGCTTCTCGCGTTCGCTCGAACTCGGCGCGCTGCCGACCGTGCACGCGGAGAACGGCGAGCTAGTGTTCCGGCTGCAGCAGGCGCTGCTCGCGCGCGGGATGACGGGGCCGGAGGCGCATCCGCTGTCGCGCCCGCCGGAGGTCGAAGGCGAGGCCGCTAACCGCGCGATCCGCATCGCGCAGGTGCTCGGCGTGCCCGTGTATATCGTGCACGTATCGTCGAAGGATGCGGTCGACGCGATCACGCGCGCGCGCAGCGAAGGGCTGCGCGTGTTCGGCGAAGTGCTGCCGGGCCACCTGGTGATCGACGAGGCCGTTTATCGCGACCCGGACTGGACGCGTGCGGCTGCGCACGTGATGAGCCCGCCGTTCCGCTCGGCCGAGCATCGCGAGGCGCTGTGGCGCGGGCTGCAGTCGGGGCAGCTGCATACGACGGCGACCGATCACTGCGTGTTCTGCGCATCGCAGAAGGCGATGGGCCGTGACGATTTCACGAGGATTCCGAACGGCTGCGGCGGCGTCGAGGATCGCATGTCGGTGCTGTGGCATCACGGCGTGAATCACGGCCGCATCACGCCGAACGAGTTCGTGCGGATCACGTCGACGAATGCCGCGCAGATCTTCAACCTGTATCCGCGCAAGGGTGCCGTACAGGTGGGCGCCGACGCCGACCTCGTCGTGTGGGACCCGGCCGCGACGAAGACGATCTCGGTGAAGACCCACCACCAGCAGGTCGATTTCAACGTGTTCGAGGGGATGACGGTGCAGGGCGTCGCGACGCACACGCTCACGCGCGGCGCGCTCGCCTGGGCCGACGGCGAGCTGCGCGCGGTGCGTGGCGCGGGCCGCTATCTGAAGCGGCCGCCGGCAGCCGGCTACTACGAGGCTGCGCGGATCGCGAACCGGCTGCGCGAACCGCATCCGGTCGAGCGCGCGGGCTGAACGGCGCGTGTCGCGCGGGGCGTGTCCGTTCGCACGGCACGCCCCGCACGCATTTGAGGGCGCCGACCGGGTAATATCCACCGACAATATTGCACGAGCGTTCCCGGCCGCGTGCTGGACAAATCAATAACATCGAGAGAAAGGAGCACAAGGTGGATATTCTGCGCAGTCTCCTGGGTATGTCGTTCCTGCTGCTGGTTGCCTATCTGCTGTCGAACAACCGGCGCGCGGTGAGCGGCCGGACCATGATCGCCGCGCTGTCCACGCAGCTCGCGATCGGCGCGCTGGTGCTGTTCGTGCCGTCCGGCCGCGCGGCATTGGCAGCGGCCGCGAACGGCGTCAATCGCGTGCTCGACATGGGCAATCACGGCATCGCGTTCGTGTTCGGCGGGCTGGTCGACAGCCGGATGTTCCAGTTGTTCGGCGACGGCGGGTTCGTATTCGGCCTGCGCGTGCTGCCGATGATCATCTTCGTCACCGCGCTGATCGCGGTGCTGTACTACCTCGGTGTGATGAAGTGGCTCGTCGCGATCCTCGGCGCCGGGCTGGCGAAAGTGCTCGGCGTGAGCCGTATCGAGGCGTGCTCGGCCGTCGCGACGATCTTTCTCGGGCAAAGCGAGATGCCCGCGCTCGTGAAGCCGTTCGTGCGGAACATGACGAGCGCCGAGATCTTCACGGTGATGGCGAGCGGCATGGCGTCGGTCGCGGGCTCGGTGCTGGTCGGCTACGCCGGCCTCGGCGTGAAGATGGAGTATCTGCTCGCCGCGTCGTTCATGGCGGTGCCGGGCGGGCTGCTGTTCGGCAAGCTGCTGTTTCCGACCGTCGAGCCGAGCCGTGTCGTGGTCGACGGCCTCGATTTCGACGACAAGCGGGCCGCCAACGTGATCGAGGCGGCGGCGTCCGGCGCGTCGGTCGGCCTGCGAATCGCGATCAACGTCGGCGCGATGCTGATCGCGTTCGTGGGGCTCATCGCGCTGATGAACCTCATCGTCGGCGGCGTGGCCGCGTTCGCGGGCTTTCCGCAGGTCACGCTGCTGGGCATTCTCGGCCACCTGTTCGCGCCGCTTGCGTGGATCATCGGCGTGCCGTGGCACGACGCGGCGCTGGCCGGCAACTTCATCGGCGAGAAACTGATCTTCAACGAGTTCGTCGCGTACGGCGACTTGTCGCCGTACCTGAAGGGCAGCGAGCACGTCGCGGCGGCCGGCTTGAAAGTGCTCGACCCGAAGACGCTCGCGATCGTGTCGTTCGCGCTGTGCGGCTTCGCGAACTTCTCGTCGATCGCCATTCTCGCGGGCGGCTTCAGCGCGGTCGCGCCGGAGCGTCGGTCGGAAGTCGCGCGGCACGGCTTGCGTGCGCTGACGGCCGCGACACTGTCGAACCTGATGAGCGCCGCGATTGCCGGCCTGTTCTTCTCCCTGCATTGAACCGTGCTGCGGCCACTGACCGATCGAGGAGATGCAACGATGTTTCTACCGCAGGAATTCATCCGCAAGAAGCGCGACCGGCAGCCGCTCGATCGCGGCGAGATTGCCGCGTTCGTGCGCGGCGTGACCGACGGCAGCGTGACCGAGGGCCAGGTGGCGGCATTCGCGATGGCCGTGTATTTCAACGACCTGAGCGTCGACGAGCGGGTTGCGCTGACGCTTGCGCAGCGCGACTCGGGCGATGTGCTCGACTGGCGCGCGCTCGATCTCGGCGGACCTGTGATCGACAAGCACTCGACCGGTGGCGTCGGCGATGTCGTGTCGCTGATGCTCGGGCCGATGGTGGCCGCGTGCGGCGGATACGTGCCGATGATCTCGGGGCGCGGGCTCGGCCACACCGGCGGAACGCTCGACAAGCTCAGCGCAATTCCCGGCTACGACGTGACGCCCGATACGGACGCGTTTCGCCGCACGGTGCGCGACGTCGGCGTCGCGATCATCGGGCAGACCGAGCGGCTGGCACCGGCCGACAAGCGCATCTATGCGATTCGCGACGTGACGGCGACCGTCGAGTCGGTCGCGATGATCACCGCGTCGATCCTGTCGAAGAAGCTCGCGGCAGGGCTCGACGGGCTCGTGATGGACGTCAAGGTGGGCTCCGGTGCGTTCATGCCGACCATCGAGCAATCGGCGGAACTGGCCCGCAGCATCGTCGACGTCGGCAACGGCGCCGGCATGAAGACGACCGCGATCCTCACCGACATGAACCAGTCGCTCGCACCGTGTGCGGGCAATGCGCTCGAAGTGGCGTGCGCGATCGACTACCTGACGGGCAAGTCGCGTCCGGCCCGGCTGCATGAAGTGACGATGGCACTCGCGGCACAGTTGCTCGTCACCGGCGGGCTGGCACGCGATGCCGCCCAGGCGCGCGCGATGCTGCAACAGGCGCTCGACTCGGGCGCGGCGGCGGAACGCTTCGCGAGAATGGTCGCCGCGCTCGGCGGCCCCGCGGACCTGATCGATGCGCCCGGGCGTCATCTTGCGCGGGCGGCGGTGATCGTGCCGGTTCCGGCGCGTGCGAGCGGCGTCGTGCAGCGGGTCGATTGCCGCGCGCTCGGGCTGGCGGTCGTTGCGCTGGGCGGTGGCCGCACGCGCGCGGCGGATGCGATCGACACCCGCGTCGGCCTGTCCGCGCTCGCGGAGATCGGGCAGTGCGTCGAGGCCGGCCAACCGCTCGGTTGCGTGCATGCCAGCGACGCCGCCGCGGCGGCGCGCGCTGTGGACGCGGTCCAGCGCAGCTACGTGCTGGGCGAGACGGGAGATGCGCCGCCGACCATTTACCAGCGGATCGGTTGACCGATCGTTTATACCCACACGGCGGGCGCGTGCGGGCATCGGCGGCCGCTTCACATCACTGGAGTATCGTGCGCGCCGGGATGCGGCTGCGTTGATGCTCCCGGCACACCACTGGAGGCACCATCGAGATGGAACGAGACGAATTGCTCGAACAGGCAAAGGCGGCGCGCGAACGCGCGTATGCGCCGTATTCGCGCTTCAAGGTCGGCGCGGCGCTGCAGGCGCGCGACGGGACGATCTTTCACGGCTGCAACGTCGAGAACGCGTCCTACGGACTGTGCAATTGCGCGGAGCGCACGGCGATGTTTTCGGCCATCGCCGCCGGCTATCGTCCGGGGGATTTCGCGCGGCTCGCGGTCGTCGGCGACACGGACGGCCCGATCGCGCCGTGCGGCGCGTGCCGTCAGGTGATCATCGAGATCGGCACACCGGACATCGAAGTGATCTTGGGCAACCTGAAAGGCGATATCGAGGTCACGACGGCACACGCGTTGCTGCCGGGCGCGTTCCGGTTGTAGCGGAGCGCGTCGCGGCGAACCTGCGCCGTCGTGCGGTGCGCCGCACGTATCACGCGCCGTCGCGCGCTTCTCGGATCGGAATCACGGTGCGCGCGCCGCACTGGCGCAGCAGGTCGCGCAGTTCGTTGATGACCGGAAACACCTCGTGGTTCCAGTCGGCACCCTGGCGATCATGAGCTTCCTGCTCGCGCTCGACGATCCAGCGGTCCTCGCGGAAGATGCGCTCGGTGAACCAGACGAGCAGCGGCCACGCGAGATCGAGCGCGAACGGGATGCCGGGCTTGTGGATCGACAGCAGTCCGAACGTGCGGTTCGTGCGTTGCTCGGCGTCGAGCGGCACGTAGACGATCCACAGGTCCATCACGAGCGTGCCTTCGCTCGAACGGATCCGCAGCGTCTGGTACGGGTAGCCGGTGCGCACCGTCATCACGCTCTTGTCGGACTGGTCGGCCGGCTTCTTGCTCGCGCCGAACACGAGTGCTTCGCCGACCGGCTGCTTGCCTTCCATCCGCGCGAACGTGTAGTCGACCTCGACCCAGTCGTCGCCGCGGCGCCGGCCCACCGAGCGAGCACGCATCTGCCCCATCTGCTTGCGATGCAGGAACTGATGGTTCATGTCCATCAGGTTCTCGTGCATGAACGAGTAGTGGCACTTGACCTCGCGGCCGAAGCGGCGGGTCTTGTACGCGGGGTTGTCCGCCGATTCGAGCGCCGGGAACGGCCGCGTGTCGGCGAGCGTCGCGTCGCCGGGGAAGACGAAGATCAGCCCGTGCGCCTCGCGGCACGGATACGCGCGCACGCCGTTCGGCAAGCGCTCGCGGCCGAGGTAGGGCACGTCGACGCAGCGGCCGCTGTCGCACGCGTAGGTCCAGCCGTGATAGCAGCAGCGCAGCGTTTCGCCGCTCACGACGCCCGCATGCAGCGGCACCTGGCGGTGCGCGCAACGATCTTCGAGCGCGTACACGGCGCCGGATTCGGTGCGCACGAGCACGATCGGATCGCCGGCGAAGCGCACGCCGAGCGTCTTGCCGCGCTTGAGCTCGCGTGACCACGCGAGCGGATACCAGTGATCGGGGTGAATGGGCACACGGCGCAGATCGCGCTCGAGCGCGCCGGAAGACGATTCTTCGAGGGTGCTGCTGTCAGGCAAAGGCACTGCGAGCATGCGTGACGTCTCCTGGCTGGGCAGAAAGTCCGGGCGCCGCAAGAAACGGCGGGAATCTGAAGAAGTCTACGCGAAGTTGCCCGACGTGGCGGACGCGATGCGGGTTTGCCCCGGCATGACGGCCGGGGTTTCGTTGATGCGGCGCAAACCGGGCCGCAGACGGTGCGCCGGCCCCGGCCGTGCGGCAGGCGGCAACCCGACCGCGCGGGGCCGGCTGCCGGTCACGAGCCGGCAGCGCGCCACAGCACCGCGTCCGTGCGGTACAGCGCCGGGAAGCGCTGCTTCAGCCCGGCGACCTTCGGCAGGTCGTTGAACGCGATATACGGCGCGTCGGGATGCAGTTCGAGGTAGTTCTGGTGATAGGCCTCGGCTGGATAAAACCCCTTGTATGCCTCGACGCGTGTGACGACGGGTGCCGGAAACACGTGCGCGCTGCCGAGCTGCGCGATATACGCGGTCGCGACCGCGCGTTGCTGCGCGTTGGTCGGGAAGATCGCGGACCGGTACTGCGGCCCTTCGTCGGGGCCCTGCCGGTTGAGTTCGGTCGGGTCGTGCGCGACCGAGAAGAACACCTGCAGCAGCCGGCCGTACGTGATCTGCGTCGGGTCGTAGACGATGCGGACCGATTCCGCATGCCCGGTCAACCCCGAGCCGACGAGCGCGTAGTGCGCGGTTTCGGATGCACCGCCTGCATAGCCGGCCGTGACCTGCTTCACGCCCTTCACGTGCTCGAACACGCCCTGCACGCCCCAGAAGCAGCCGCCGGCGAGCACGGCCGTCTCGTCGTGCGACGCGCCGGGCGTTTCGTCGAGCGTCGGCGCGGGCACGGTGCGCATCGGCTCGGCGGAATTGACGATGCGCTGGAAGCCGAACACGGCGGCGGCAGCGATGGCGATGGCGCCGATGCGGCGCAGCATCGCTGCGCGCCGTCGCGGCACGGAATCGCGGGTGGGTGTCGGGTTCATCGTTTGCTCCTTCGAAATGCGTTGTGGAAGACGGTGCTCGGGTGGCGGCGTTACCCGTGTGCGGCGCCCGCGTTCAACCGAATGTGAATGCGTACGCATCGACGCCGGGATCGAGAAATTCGATCGCGAACGTGCGGTCGGCGATCGCGCCGGGCTGCCGGACGAGCTGGTACAGGCGCTGCCCGGTGACGGTGCCGTAGCCCAGTGCGTCGACGTCGGCGCCGTGCGCGGCGCCGGGCGCCGCGCCGTCGAGCGTCACGCGAAAGCGCACGGGCTGGCCGTTCGCGCCCGGGCCGAGCACGAGGTGCAGGTCGCGCGCGTGGAAGCGGTAGACGATCCGGCCGGACGGTGCGGCGAGCGACGCGCGCTCGGCGCCGACCTGCCACGTGCCGGCGAGGCCCCAGTCGTTGAGACCGGGGCGAGCCGGCGCGTCGTAGCGGTGCGCCGCGTCGCGCACGACGCCGCCCGGCGACGAGAAATCTTCCGCACGCGCATAGCCGACATAGGTTTCGGGCGAGCGGACGTCCGCGGCGTCCGCTGCCGCGAGCGCGCCCTTCGCGGGCGCACCGGCCAGCCCGAGCGGCACGTTCAGCGCTTCCGGATGGCCGGCTTCGGCGAGCAGCGACTGGATCGCGCGTTCCGACTGCGCGTATTCGCCTTCGCCGAAGTGGTGATGGCGGATGCGCCCTTGCGCGTCGATGAAGTAGTGCGCGGGCCAGTATTCGTTGCCGAACGCGCGCCAGATCGAATAGCCGTTGTCGATCGCGACCGGGTAGTCGATGCCGAGGTCGTGCACGGCTTTCTTCACGTTGCCGATGTCGCGCTCGAACGCGAACTCCGGCGCGTGCACGCCGATCACGACGAGCCCGTACGGCGCGTACTTGCGCGCCCACGCGTTGGTGTACGGCAGCGTGCGCAGGCAGTTGATGCACGAATACGTCCAGAAATCGACGAGCACGACCTTGCCGCGCAGGCCGGCTGCCGTCAGCGGCGGCGAGTTCAGCCACTGCACGGCGCCGTCGAGCGACGGCAGCGTGCCTTCGATGGGCAGCGCGGACGGCTTCACGTCGGCCGCGCGCATCATCGCGCTGCCGGCCATCGCACCGCCGCCGGCCTGCGCGCCATCGGCAGTCGCGGCCATCATCGCGCCGCTGCTCGCGTCGCCTGCCGCGTTGCCCGTGGCAGCCGTGGTTGCGGGCGCACCGTTCGGGCGCCCGCCGAGCCGGTCGACGAGCTGCGTCTCGAGCCCGCCCGTCGTGACGGTCGACAGTTGTGCGAGTACGCCCGTATCGAGGCCGAGCGCGATCGCGCCGACGCCGGCCAGCAGCGCCGCGCCGATCCCGCGCCGGATCCATTCGCCGGCGCCGAGCGAGCGCTTCATCGCGGCGAATACCTTGCCGCCGATCACGAGCGCGACGGCGAGCGACGTCGCCGCGCCGGCCGCATAGGCGACGAGCAGCAGCGTCGTGCCGACACTCGCGCCGCGCAGCGCGGCGCCGGTCAGCACGAGCCCGAGGATCGGGCCCGCGCACGGCGCCCACAGCAGGCCGGTCGCGACGCCGAGCAGCAGCGACGACGCGGGGCCGGCCGGGCGGCCGTCGTGCTGCGCGAGCCCGGTGAGCCGGTTGCCGGCGGCGACGAGCGGGCGCGTCAGGTGTTCCGCGAAGCGCGGCATCAGCAGCGTCAGGCCGAACACCGCGAGCAGCACGATGGCGATCCAGCGGCCGGCCTGGTTGGCCTGCGCGACCCAGCCGCCGCCGACGGCGGCGAGCGTCGCCACGACGGCGAACGTGAGCGCCATGCCGGCCAGCAGCGGCAGGCCGGTGCGCACGAACGGCTGGTCGGCGCGCGCGAACACGAACGGCAGCACGGGCAGGATGCACGGGCTCAGGATCGTGAGCACGCCGCCGAGATAGGCAAGGACGATGAGCAGCATGGTGCGTTCTCCAGTCGGTCGGGATCGGGGCCGGATCAGGCGGCGGCCGGGTGGAAGGCGAGCGCGAGACCGTTCATGCAGTAGCGCAGGCCGGTCGGCGGCGGGCCGTCGTCGAACACGTGGCCGAGATGGCCGCCGCAGCGGCGGCAGTGCACTTCGGTGCGGACCATCCCGAACGATGCGTCGGCGTGGGTGCCGACCGCATGGTCGAGCGGTTTCCAGAAGCTCGGCCAGCCCGTATGGCTGTCGAACTTGGTGGCCGACGAGAACAGCGCGAGGTCGCAGCCGGCGCACGCGAACGTGCCGGGCCGGTGCTCGTCGTTCAGCGGGCTGCTGTACGGCCGCTCGGTGCCGGCCTCGCGCAGGATCGCGTACTGGGCGGGCGTGAGCCGGCGGTGCCATTCGGCGTCGCTGAGCGTGAGTTCGAACGGGGCGGCCATCCGCGGGGCGGCCATCCGCGGGGCGGCCGTCCGTGGGGAGGCCGGCGGCGGGGCGGCCGGCGGCGCGGCGAACGCGCGGCCGACCAGCGCGCGGCGGCCGGCGGACGACAGCGCCGCGAGCGCGGCGAGGCCGGTGGCGCCGGCGAACAGCAGATGTCTGCGGGTGGGCATGATGGGCTCCTGGAAGCAGGTCCTGAAAACATGCACCTATCGTAGGCAGCGGCCGGTGTCGAAGTCCTCACGGAAAGTTAAATGAATTGTGATTGTTTCTTGGGTGATCCTGCTAGGTCCGTTGAAATCCGTCAAAGCCCCGTCCGTCAAGGGGTTGCGGGAAGTTGGTGGTCCACCAAGTTCTGCGGAAATCCTCCACGAGCCGCAACTTCTTAGTGTTTTTTTAGTGTTCGCGATGTGGGGTAGGCTCTGCTTAGAGATGCACGGGCCGACCTGGTTGCGATATCAAAGGAGGGCGATCATGGGTGCTCTGACGGTTAAGCAAATCGAGGCCGCAAAGGCGATCGGGAAGCTGTATTTCCTCTCTGATGGGCGCGGGCTGTTCCTGCGCATCGGCCCGGATGGCTCGAAAACCTGGCTTGTTCGCGTCAGCATCAATGGCAAGCAACGGGACAAGCCGCTCGGCAAGGCGTGGGGGCGCACCATGACTGAAGGGCAGTTGTCGCTGGAGGATGCACGCGCAGCCGCGGCGACGATTCGTTCACAAGCGCGCGACGGTGTGGACTATCTCGATGCGAAGAAGCGTGAACGCCAGGCCAAGGTTGAAAAGGCGGCGACAGCGGAACTCACGTTCGGCGATTTGTTCGATACGTGGTTCGCGACCGTCAACAAGAAGCGCGGCAAGAAAGGACGCAAGGATGGCGGTAGGATGCTTCGAGGTGCGATGGAAAAACATGTGCTGCCGGCCCTCCGTACACACAGGATTACAGGCGTGTTTGCCTCGAACGTTCTGCCGCTGCTTACCACGATTTCCGACGCGGGATACAACCGGCGCGCAGTCGAGGTGTTGGGGGCCGTCCAGCAAATGATTCGATGGGGCGAGCGCAACCAGCCGTGGAAACGCTTGCTGATCGATTGTGATGTGCTCGCGCTCGCAAAAGAGGATGTCGTTGCAGGTGATTACGACCCGGTACGTGACAACGAACGCCATCGCACGCTGTCGGACGACGAAATTCGCGCGCTGGGTGAACTTATGCCGGCTGCACGGCTTCCGCGTTCCATTGAGTCAGCGGTATGGGTGATGCTTGCTTGCGGAACGCGTGTCGGTGAAACCCTTGTGACTCGATGGGCTGATCTTGATTTCAAGGCGCGGACGTGGACGATTCCAAAGGAACGCACGAAGTCAAGCACGGCGATTACGATTCATCTTTCCGATTTCGTCCTTGCGCAGTTTACGGCACAGCAGATTGTGCGCGCTGTATTGCCTGAGGGCGATGTGCGTCGCGAATACGTATTTCCGTCGCAACAGGGCAAGATTCCGCACGTCACTATCCATACAACGTGCAAGGCAATCCGTGACCGGCAACGCGGAAAGGGTGCATCGACCGAAGGTCGCACGACAGCAACGGATACGCTTATTGTCTCGGATGGTCAATGGAAATGCCATGACCTGCGTCGTACCTGCGGAACGATGATGCAGTCGCTTGGTATTGCTGAGAGCATCGTGCATCGATGTCTGAACCACGCGCGTAACGATCCGCTTGATCGAATCTATCTGCAGTTCAACTACGACGAGCAGATGCGCGACGCATGGCGGCTATGGGGCGACCGCCTGGCCGAATTGCTCGGCGAGGATACGGGAAACGTGCGCTTCCTGTTCAAGTCGTGATCCGTCGCAGCAAACGATCAGGTGCTGTTATGTTGCCGGTGACTGTCTTACCATCCAACGGTTGCACACCGGACATCGACAAGTGCATAACCGGAATGCGTTTGTACGGTAAATCGCTAACTGATATCGCAGTGTGCCTGACGGGCGGGTGACTCGGCAAGACAGGTATGAGTCGCATCCACCTCATCTTCACGGATTCGTAAGGAAGCGGTAACTTGGGGCGCTCAATGCGGTAGAGCGGATATCCGATGCATCGAACGAGGTCGACTCATGAACAAGCAGGAACTCATTGATGCTGTCGCAGCCGATACCGGTCTTAGCAAAACTGCCGCCGGCGAGGCAATTCAGGCCGTAATGGATGTGATTGCGCGTGCCGTCAGCGAAGGGGACAGCGTGCAACTCGTAGGCTTTGGCTCGTTCTCGCAAGGGCAACGTGCCGCTCGGACCGGTAGAAATCCGACGACGGGCGCAGAGATAGCAATCGCAGCTGCGAAGACGGTGAAGTTCAGTGCCGGCAAGGCGTTCAAAGATGCAGTGAACGCACCTTGAGTTGTAGCCGCGTCGGCGAGCCAGACGGGTAGAGGGGCACTCAATCGCGAGAGCTGAAGGGGAACATAGTAAGGGCTATGTTACCCTTCATTTCGGGACATAGACGACGCCCGCGTGGGCGCGGCCGCTCACACAACTAAATTTGTTACTAGTTTTCAACTAATTTTGTTACTACCGGGCATCGGTAGGGCGCGGAGCCGCCGTGGGCAGTCTTTCGGCTGGAGATGCGTGGCAAAACACTGTTGGAGTGGGGGAGGGGCTTTCTTCCGTGACGGGACCTATCCGTCATTTCGTGGGCGGGGCATATCATGAGGTATAAAAGTCATGGATATGCCGATGAAGAAGAAGAGGCAAACCGTAGCGCGTCAGGCAGCGGCCCGCGGGCCGCTGCCTGAGTTGCCCAAGGAACTGCTGGACCAGTTGGTCAAGGGGCCGATGACGCCGACCGAGGTTCAGGATCTGATGCTGGCGTTCAACAAGGCGATCATCGAACGGGCGATGGGCGCCGAGATGAATCTGCATCTGGGCTACCCGTCGGGCCAGTCCAAGCCGGCCGGACAAGCCAACGAGCGCAACGGCGCCAGCGGCAAGACGGTCATCACGGATCGCGGCCCGGTTCGTGTCGAAGTCCCTCGTGACCGTGACGGCAGCTTCGAGCCGATCCTGATTCCCAAGCACGAGCGCCGCTTCACCGGCTTCGACGAACGCATCATTGCGATGTACGCGCGTGGCATGAGCGTGCGCGAGATTCAAGGGTTTCTGGCCGAGCAATACGGCACCGAAGTGTCGCCCGACTTCATCAGCTCGGTCACCGACGAGGTGATGGCCGAAGCGCTGAGCTGGCAGAGCCGCCCACTCGAGGCGATGTATCCGGTCGTGTTCTTCGATGCGCTGCGGGTCAAGATCCGCGACGACGGGGTGGTCAGCAACAAGGCCGTCTATCTGGCCTTGGGCATCCAAGCCGATGGCCAGCGCGATGTGCTGGGCCTCTGGATCGAGCAGACCGAGGGCGCCAAGTTCTGGCTCAAGGTGTTCAATGAACTCAAGACGCGCGGCTGCCAGGACATCCTGATCGCCGTGGTCGATGGCCTGAAGGGGCTAACCGAAGCCATCAGCGCGGCCTATCCGCGGACCACCGTTCAGACCTGCATCGTGCATCTGATCCGCAATAGCCTCGAATACGCCAGCTACAAGGACCGCAAGGTACTCGCCACGGCGCTGCGCCCGATCTACGCGGCTGCCAGCGAAGAGGCAGCAAGGCAAGCGCTGCAAGACTTCGCCGACGGACCTTGGGGCGCGAAGTACCCGACGATCGTGCAGTCGTGGCAACGCGCGTGGGAGCACGTCGTGCCGTTCTACGTGTTCCCGCCGGAAATTCGGCGAGTCGTTTATACGACAAACGCCATCGAGAGCTTGAACATGCAATTGCGCAAGATCATCAAGACGCGCGGTCACTTCCCGAACGACGAGGCGGCCATCAAGCTGCTCTGGCTGGCGCTGCGCAACGTACTGGCCAAGACCGTGAGGGCCGCCTTCGACTGGAAATCAGCGATGAACCAGTTTGCTATTCTGTTCGGCGAACGGTTTACGCAGGCGCGTGGATAACCTGTTGTTCAACCGCCTCGCCCACAAAAATGCGGACAGGTTCCCGTGACGGTACAGGAGCCACTACGCATCACGGTTCAGCCCGAACTACCTGCGCCTGCGCGCGACGATAGCAACGTGCCGCCTCGGCTAGCTTGCTCGCGTCGTCCCAGAACCCTCGCGCGCCCCGCACACATGCCACGAAGAACCGATAGTCCGCCGCCGGTCGGGACGCGAGCGGCTCGGGTACAACAAGCGGCACCGACGTCGCGTGCGGCAACGCAACCTGGCAGACCCGGCGATAGTCCGTCGCACAACGTCGGAGCGTCATGATCGCTGCGGCCGGCGTGGCGGCCAGCACCTGCAACCGGGCACCATCCACGCGCGCGACAAAGCGGCCGTCGGCGGACCGATAGAGCCAGCACCAAGGCCGCCCAGCAGGCAGCCCCAATAGTCTGCGCCGCCGCAGATCGCAATCGGCTGGGGTGATCGCGTCGTTCACGTGCCATCCAGCGTCGTCGGACCAGGTCAGACACGCGCCCCGGCTTGCCGCCCACATCGTGTCTCGACGCCCTTGTCGACGGGCCGCATCGATCGCTTGGCGCGTCGCGTTGTCGACACGGTTGGTTGCCGCCCAGTTCGCCTGACTTGAGTAGACAAAGGTGAGCCCGGCGGGCGTCACGCGCGCAAGCCAAGCGCTGTCGCGCCAGGACGTGATGGATGCGGTGGCCGACCAGTCGGCCACACCGGATCGCGCAGTAGCCGTCGCGCGCGCTTGCGCGTCGCGCCAAGCGGCACCGAGGCTCACGCGCGCGGCATGGCAAGCGAGCCAGTGTCGGGCCTCGGCCTCGACATCCGCCGCGCCTCGGATTAGGCAATCGGCTGCCACCGGCTCGACGAAATTCGCTCTAACCCCCTCCGGCGGCGGCCGATCGGGCCAGCGCCGCTGTTCGATGCCGGACTCGGTCGCACGCCCCCAGAGCAACTCGACAAAGGCTTGACGCGCGTGGTGGCTACCGGCCACCTGCTCTGCAATCACCAGCGAATCGCAGGCGTCGATGAAACCAGCCACCCAACGCGCGCTGCCGGGTGCCAGATGTCGTCGGATGTGGCGGGCGAGCGCTCGGTAAACCGTGATGGCGGGCGTCGTCGGCCAATACGACGTCCGCTCATAGTTTCGCGCGACGGTTTCCTGCGACACGGGACGACGCAACGGTTCTGCGGGAACCCGAGTGCCGTACGCTACTGCCGCGGCACGGATCGAGGGAATCGTCCGGAAACACGCGGGAAACGGCACGCCGAGTGTGTCGGCAGCGGCGGCCAGCCATGCGATGCTGTCGGCCGTTGGTTGACGCAAGGCCTCCTCTAGTCGAGCGGGGCGGATCAGGCTCGACATCGCTTCCAGCCAAGCGGCAACTGGATCGAGACAGCGGGTCGCGGCCGGGGTGAGCACGGGCTGGCGGCAAGTGTCGCGGGTAAAAAAGTGCAGTCGACCGCATCGGCAACTGCCTGCCGTCCCGTAGTCGGTCAGCGAGCGCAACCTCGCAGGAAATGGCGCTCCACAGTGGCAGCGATCGACGAGTGGTACACCGTGAATCGGGCACGTATCGAGCAGCGCGATGGATAACAGCGCGGCATGGTAGCCAGCCGCCAGACAGGCCAGGCACAGTCGCGGCCGCGGCACCACGAGCGCGCAATCCAGCCAAGGTGGGAGCGCACCGAGGGACGACCACCGAAAGGCAGTCGGCGACTCGCCAAGTGCGAGCGCTAATGCCGTCTCGTCAACATGACCGCAGTTCTCGATCAACTCTACGTTAGCGGGCGGGCGAGCCAGGCACGACGGTAAGTCGCGCGGATGCAGCGCATTGAGTGCACAGGCGCGTAGCACCGTGTGCCAGAGCGACGCGTACGGCAGCACACTACCGATGTGCCACGTCAAGCGGACCTCAGGCATGGCCGGATTCTCGGCGACCTGCGCCGCGCAGTGCCGCGGTCGCAGACACTAGCGCCATCAGCGTGCGGTGGCCGCCATTCTCGACGGCGGCTTGCCAGGCCGTGGCCGATGTCTCTGAGTCAACGTTCGCGCCGCTGGCGACGCGCAGCAACACGTGCCGGCACGCGTGCGCGACGGTTTTCATCGGGAAATCGACCGGTCCCGCGTACCGCGGCGGCAAGGCGTCCTGCATCGCCAGCATCAGCGCCTCGGCCTGATCTGCCATCCGGAACCCGCCGGCCCACGGACGTGGCGCCAGGCCTGCTGTGAACGAGCAACCGGAACCGGCCGGCCATTCACTACCCTCGTCGTAGCCGCGCATTACATAGGCGAGTTCGTCTACCGTGCGCACGCCGTGAAACGGGGCGGACGCCAGCATGAAGCGCGCGGCAACATGAGCACCCCCAGCCAGTGCCATGCCAAGGGGTTCGTCGAAGAACTGCAGCGACGCGATCGAGAATACGCACAAGCGAATGCGTTGCTTTTCGAGCAGGCTATGCAGTTCGACGAGCCACAGCCATTCGCGCTGGCTCATGCCTTGCGCTTCGTCGATCACGAGCACGAGAAAGCGGCCACCGCCTTGCGCGGCAAGCTCGATCCAGCGCTCGACAAGCATGGTCTGGCGCTCGAGCGGGCTGCGCCGCGCCTGCGCCAGCCGGTGCCCGCTGGCCTCGAGCAGGTGCGCGTAAAAGCGTCCCACGGCCGTTGCGCTGCCTGAGTCCGTATGGCTCCAGACGACGAGCGGCACATAACCGCCGTAGCGCTCGGACAGCAGCCGCTGCAGCCAGTGGTCGACGGCGCTCGACTTGCCGAAGCGCGACGGCCCGAAAATAGTCGCGCCGTCGATCTGGTCGTCCAGCCAGGTGCCGATACGCTCGACCATGTCGTGAATCGCGACCGTGAACAACGAATAGTCGCGCGTGACGACCGGGTGATCGCGTGGCACATGGGCGGCTACGAGCGGTTCCGCAGGCCCGGGAAATGTCACCATTGCTGCGCTCTCCGCATCGGTGGCAAGGGCGCGGGAGGACGCGGCTCCTGCGCCACGGGTGCTGTGGCGACGGCAGCCTCCTCGGGGCGTTTGGCGAGGCTCACCATCGATTGCCCGGCGAGCCGCTCCGCGTGCTGCTGCAGGATGCGCCGCGCCTCAAGATAGGCGGGGTGTACCGGCAGTTTGCCCGCAGGCGCCGCTTCCGCGTACCGGATCAACGCCTCGACTGCGTCGCCGTGGTTCGCCAGATACAGCAGCCGGCGTTTTTCGAGCGCGCGAATTGCCTCGCGCACGTACAGCGAATGCGGCGTGCGGTGCCATGGGGGTGCAGCGCGCACCACGCCCACGAACTGCCCACGCTGGGTCGACACGGCGGCATAGCGCGCATCGTCCTCATTGTCGAGTTGCAACCAGAAAGCCTGGCCTAGCAGATCGGTACGCAGGCACAGCCACTCGGCCGAGTAGCGGGCGTTGGCGAAGTTGAAATGCGGGCGGCGGCCGGTCTTGACGCCGCCGAGCAGCGTACAGAGCTTGCGCACGCCGACTATGCGGCGGACCGCCTCCGGATCAGCCACGCGGGGCGTCCACGCGCGCTCGGCCATCAATCGTTCGAGCTGCTCGAGCGGGCTGCGGTATCCCAGTCCCGAATGCGGCGTGGCGTTGTAGTTGGCGATCAGCGTGTCGAGCAGTTCCTGCGCGTACTCGAGCTGGAACTGCGTGGCGAGTGCGGCCGCGTCGGGATCGGCGCCGCGTTTGTCGGCAGGCAAACTGCCGGTCGTGGTTGCGAGCCGGTGAAAGCCGCCGGCGGCCAGATGCCCGAAGAAAGATTCCACGAACGGACGGTCGTCCTTGCTGCGTCGGCGGCTGTAGCTCGCCGGATCTTGCGGCTTGACGAGCGTCGCGCCCACCACGTCGCGCAGCACGCCCTCGACGCGCGCGCAGATGTTGGCCAGCGCGCCGTCGACGCTGAATTCGTTCCAGCACGCGCCGGCTAGCGGAGGAAGACGATACGACGGCAAGCCAGCACCCGGCACATAGGCGTCGTCGCTGAACTGCAGGTCGCGCGGCATCCACGGTACGAGCGCGCAACGCACGGCGCGCAGCACGTCCTCGGCTGCGCACTCGCGCCGCAGACTCAGGTGGTAGCCTAGCACCGCGCGCGAGGCGACCTCGATCAGCACCACAACCCACAGGCGGTGGATCAGGCGCGGCTCGGTGCCGCCATGCGGTGACGGCACCAGTACTGTCATACGGGCGTCGAGCTTGTGCGCATCACACTCGACGCGTTCGAACGGCGCCAGCGGTGGCCGGCGCGTACCGTCGCCGGCGCGCGCCTTGCGCACCGCCTCGGCTCCGCCGGCCAATTGGCGCGCCCGAGAGGGATGCTCGGCAAGCACGCGATCAATGTAGCGGGCGAGCGTGACGTAGCCGCGTTTCTCGACATTGAACGGCCACTCGCCGCGACGCTCGAAACCGCGTGCACGCAGTTCGGCCAGAAACCAGCGGAACACCGCCATGCGCGGCCGACGCGAGGCTTCTAGGTCACTACGTTTGCCGAGTATCCGCTCACGCAGGCGGTCTTCGAGGCCACGCCCCGCAGGCGACTCGAACACCCACTGCAAGGCTCCCACGGCTCCGCCGCTCCAGGCGTTGAGCTTGAGCGGTGCAGTTCGTTCGTAGGATTTGACGCGGGTATATGGCAGGAGGCCTCGCCAGCCGTTGACGCGGCCATCCGGGTGCGTTTTGAGGCAGCGCTCGGTCAGCAGCCGGTACGTCTGGACGCGGCCCAGGCTGCAGGCCGCTTGGATTTGGCGGTCGGTCGCGCCGTTTAGGTACAGGCGGATCGCGCGCTCGCGTCGCCGATAGAGCGCGCGTCGCTCGGCGGAAAGCGCGAGCTCGTTGATCGACGGCCAAGCGGCAAGATCGACGTCGTTCAATCCCGTGCCGTCGTTCAAGGAACCGCCTGCCCGTAAGCGTGAGCGTCGTGCCATCGGTCGCCTCCGCCAGCGCGTCGACCATTACGACACAAGATTAGTTGAAATCGCGCAGTACGTTACAAATTTAGTTGACGTCGCGGACGCGATAGTTACAGATTTAGTTGAAATCGCATCCGGCTGCTTCGCCTTGTAGATCAAGGGATTGCCGGAAATGCTGCGCCGCACCGGATTGGTTACAGATTTAGTTGTGCAAGCGTCGTCGCTCACACAACTAATGTTGAGTCGAGGCCCGGCTGCCGGTGGCGGGCAGAGGGGAGGCAGGAGACGCGGCACGAACCGATGCCGTAGTCCGCGCAGGTCGGCCGGGCAGATTTGGCTGGAGAAACAGTCAGGTTGTGTGACACCGGAAGCCGGACCACGTAGTCTGCGCCAGTGATGGCGCCCGCACCGGCGCGCTGGTCGTGTGAGCGCGGGCCGGGCGGAAAACGTTCGCGATTGCTCTTGGCGAGCGTGGCTGCGACAGGTGTAAGCCGGAGTTCATTGGTAGGCTGCCCGCCGCAGGCAGTGGTGGGGCGGAGGCCAGCGATTTGCGTGTGTGCAGCGGGATGAGGTAGGGTGCAGCTTTGACTTTGTTGCCGAGGCTGTTCATGAACAAGCAGGAACTCATTGACGCGGTCGCAGCGGGCGCGGGCGTCAGCAAAACCGACGCGAGCAAAACCGTCCAGGCGGTCCTGGACGCGATCACGGACGCGGTGAGTCGCGGCGAATCGGTACAGCTGATCGGTTTCGGCGCGTTTTCGCAGGGGCAGCGCGCTGCCCGCACGGGACGTAATCCGACGACGGGCGCGGAGATTGCCATCCCGGCCGCGAATACTGTGAAGTTCACCGCCGGCAAGGCGTTCAAGGACGTGGTAAACGCACTGTGACGCAGCGTGATGTCGGGCAGGCCGCTTATGCGGGACTGCACCGTGAAATTGCTGATGTAGTCGCGTCGGCGCGCGAAGCGACGGCTCGCACGGTGAACGCCCTGATGACGGCGACCTATTGGGAGATCGGGCGACGAATCGTTGAGTTCGAGCAGGGCGGGGAGGGACGGGCCGCTTATGGCGAGGCGGTGATCCGCCGTTTGGGCGCCGATCTGTCAGAGCGATTCGGTCGCGGCTTCGGATGGCGCAATCTCGCACAGATGCGCGCCTTTTACTTGACGTGGCCTGCGGATCGGATTGTGCAGACACTGTCTGCACAATCCACGCCCGCCCGGATTGTCCCGACAGCGTCTGCAAAATCAACTAAGGCGGCGGTGAAGGCGCCGCCGGGCGTGGCGTTTGAGCTGAATGCTATCGCTCAGGCTTTTCCGTTGCCCTGGTCCGCCTATGTTCGCCTCCTCGCGGTGAAAGCGCAGGCTGCTCGCGACTTTTACGAGGCTGAAGCGTTGCGTGAGGGCTGGTCTGTGCGGCAGCTTGACCGTCAGATCAGTAGTCAGCTCTATGAGCGGCTGGTGCTGTCACGCAACAAGGCGTCCTTGCTCGGGAAGGCGGCTGTAGCGCAACCCGGCGATCTTCTATCGCCTGAGGAAGCGATCCGCGATCCGTTTGTCCTCGAATTTCTTGACATGAAGGACGAATATTCGGAGTCGGATCTCGAGGCGGCCTTGATCCAGCACTTGGCGGATTTCCTCCTCGAGCTCGGCGATGACTTTGCGTTCATAGGTCGGCAGCGGCGTCTACGGATCGATGACACCTGGTTTCGAGTCGATCTCGTGTTTTTTCACCGGCGCTTGCGATGCCTGCTCATTATCGATTTGAAGGTCGGGCGCTTCAGCTATGCGGACGCGGGGCAGATGCATCTCTACCTCAACTACGCGCGTGAACATTGGATGAAGCCCGGCGAAAACCCCCCGGTTGGCTTGATTCTGTGTGCAGAAAAAGGCGCGGCCGAGGCGCATTATGCACTCGACAACTTACCGAACAAGATACTCGCAGCGGAGTATCAGACGGTCCTCCCGGATGAGGCCACGTTCGCGCGAGAATTGGAACGTACCAGGATCGAACTGGAGCGCCGGGGCCGCAAGGCGTGACTTCCCGTCCGAGGTTCCGAGGTGCTCAAACACGCGCGGATCGGCGAATACGATGAAGCGGTCGCCCGGTTAAATTTGATGTTGCTGGCACGGCAATCAAGCTATGCGAAAACACTCAACCGTGCGCCGACGGCCACTGACGAAGGCGCAACTACTACCTCTTCCGGTTGACCAGGTCCGTTGTCTTTCTCTCAAACACCACCTCGCACTTGCACTGCTTTGCGGCGGCAGTGGTGATATTGAGTCGATCGCCACGCTGTCCAATATGCTCGCGCTCGCGCTCGCGTTCTATTTGCGTTCCGAAGGCGAAGCGGAACTTTATCGCTCCGCGGACTTCGCACTCAACCAATGCATTGCGCGGGCAGAGCCGGGTGGCAAGTGGACTTTTACAGACGCGGAACGGACTGCACTCGAAGCGTTGCTTCGTGTTCATGATAAGCAACTTGCTGCGGTGCCGGTCCATCGCTATCTTGAAGCGCTGGAGCAGGTGCAGCATGTTGGCACGCCTTCCTTTAACTTGCCGATCGAATCGGACTGATGCTGAACGTTTTCTGCCTGTCGTGGCGAATACGCCGGCGGTTGATGTGCACGGATAAATCTGCGAGTTGGCGCAGCCAATGCGTGATCCGTGTGTGGACCTCGTAGTCGACAGTTTCTACGTAGAAACTCTAGGAAGTGAGTCACGGCGTGTGTAGTTGTATCGTCAAAGTGACCTGCCCCCATCAATAGGGCCAATGGGCTTCTAGCAAAGTCCCTTTAAACCAACTCCTGGAAAGCGGCAGGAGTATCCGCGGTTGCCTGGCGTGCTCCCGTTCCGGGATCAATCGAGCGCTCTGAAACCCATTTCCGGTCTCGAACTGTGCGTGACCCGGCCTCAAGCGACGCTCGACAAAACGGAGGTACTTCAGTTCCTGCTCTGCACGGTCTGGCGTCCGACGATCGTGATGGGTGACCAGCGAAATTTACGCCCCATGGTCGATACGGAACTGGTCTTTCTTCCGTACTACATCCGTCCCCCATTGCGTAACCCCATGAACCTGACATGGGGCGGATTCTTGAACCGATCGAACCTTCCGGGCGCGCGAACGCCAGGGGGGCCGGGCGGCGTGGTCCCACATGTCCAGAAATCATTCATTAGTGTGAACCACACATTGTGCCGGACGTTTCGTGTGTCCGAGTGGCCGGTTGTTCGTCCCGACCTGACCGCGGTGATTGGTGATGCATTCGACACGTTCTGCGCCTATCTTCTGACGGGCGCTACAACCCTCGGGAATTGAGCGACTCGCGACCGCATCGTGCTCGCCTCCGCGGGGCTGGGCGTCGTTTTTTTTCGGGGAGTGTGGGGCCCATCTCGCCGTGCGGCTTGATCCCAAGATGTCAGCCCAAGAACGATGGTTGCTCGACAGCGCGTTGGCCCCAGGGTCTCGTTCCCGCCTAGGATCGCCGTTATTCGAGTGATCTCCCGAATCAACACTGCGTGAGTGATCCGGCCTGTCCGTAGCCACTTAATCAGGCCCTTAATATTGGCGGACGTCCCAGTCAATCCATATTTTTTGCAATTCCTCATAATCGTCTGAGGGTTTTCACCGTAAAATCGCGCGGGCAGTAAAAAATAATTGACTGAGAGGCGGTATGGGCGCGCGCGACATAATCGGTGTAATGGCCGGTGGATTATCTCAGCAGGACCGTCTTCTAAAACTGGACACGCCGGCAGGCCAGAATGTCCTGCTGCCGCATCGCGTGACTGGACGTTCAAGGATCGGTCGCGACTATCTCTTCCTGCTCGATTGCGTTTCCACGTCCAGCGACGTTCAACTCAAAACGCTGATTTCCCAAGCGGTGACCCTCTGGGTTCAGCAGGCCGATGGTTCCTACCGCCCGCATCACGGCTACGTGCACATGGCCCGCCGGCTGGGAGCGGACGGCGGTCTCACCAGCTATCAGCTCGGTTTTTCCTCGTGGATGCACTTTCTGAAGTTCCGTCGCGACCAACGGCATTGGCAGGACAAGACCGCGGAAGAAATCATTGCAGACGTATTCAATGAGCATCCGCAGGCGAAGGGCATGTACCGCTTTGCGCTCTCGAAGCCGTTGCCATCCCGTTCCTATTGTCGGCAGGACGAGGCCGATTGGAACTTCGTGCACCGGCTCCTGGAGTCGGAAGGTCTGTACGGGGTCTGGCAACAGGCCGCCGATGGTAAATCGCATACGCTGGTGATCACCGATCGCCTCGACACGCTCGAACCGCTGTCGCCGGCCACCGTTGAGTTCTATCGTGCGGGTATCCATAGCGAGGCCGACGCACTGACCCACTGGGCGGGGACCCGGACACTGCAATCCGTGTTGTTGTCGACGCGCACCTTCGACTACAAGAGTCCTTCGACGCCCTTCAATCCGAAGGCGACATCGGTGCCGACGATGGCGAACCAGGGCGCGTTGCCCGCGCAAGCGGAAGTCTATGAGTACACCGGTGGCTATACGTATCCGGAGCAGGATCGAGGCGACCATCTGTCGAAGATCCGGATGGAGGAGTGGGAGTCGCAGGCCAAGCGCTTTCATGGCATCGGTGGCCTGCGTGCCGTGGATGCGGGTCGGCGCTTCACGCTGACCGGACATCCGGAGCACGATCAGGACGCGGCGAGCCAGAACGAATTCGCGAGCATCGAGGTGGAGTGGACCATCGAGAACAACCTGCCGCTCTCCGGACATGAAACGAGCTTCCCCCACAGTCTGAGTCATGCGCTGGAGCAGGCACGTGCCCACGATCCTGCCCAGATGTTCGGGGTGAGTCATGCTGACGGATCGACGGGGTTTTACCGGATCGCCATCGAGGCGCAGCGCACGACCGTGCCGTACCGCAGTCCGTTCGACCATCGCAAGCCCGAGGCGAAGCTAGAATCGGCGATCGTGGCAGGTCCGAAAGGCCAAGAATGCTATACCGATGAACTGAACCGCGTGAAGGTGCTATTCATCTGGGATCGGCACAACGAGGGCGATGAGCGCGCGTCGTGCTGGGTACGGATCGCGCAGTCCGACACCGGCGAGGGCTATGGCAGCGTGCACATGCCGCGCGCAGGAGAGGAGCTCCTGATCGGCCATATCGGCAACGATATCGACCGCCCGATCGCGCTGCATCGCGTCTACAACGGCGCCACGAAACCGCAGTGGCATTCGAATGGCCTGCTATCCGGCTATCAGTCCCGGGAGTATGGCGGCGGTGGCGGCTACAACCAGCAGGTCATGGACGATTCGACCGGCCAGCCGCGGATGCGAGTGATGAGTAGCCACGGCATGAGCGGCCTGCATCTCGGTTACCAGATCGTCCAGAACGGCAATACCCGGGGCGCTTATGTGGGTAGTGGCTTCACGCTACGTACCGACAACGCCGGCGCGATTCATGCGGGCGAGGGGCTGTACTTCAGCACCCATTCCACCAGTGTCGACGGGCAGCCGCTCGATACCAGTCAGCCACGCGAGATTCTGGCGCGCGCCGATCTGCTGGTCGAGTCGCTGTCCTCCGCCAGTGCGACGGCCAGGGGTGAGGATCTGAAGCCCGGACGCGAGGCCCTCGCCGCGTTCGCGAAGGCGACCCAGCACAGCAAGGCAGGCGTTTCCAACGGCGGCAGTACGGCCGGCGGCGGGACCGGCAATGCGAACGCTTTCGCGAAGCCTGTCATGCTCGGTTCGAGCCAGGAAAGCATGGGCCTGACCACGCGCGCGTCGGCGCAGCTGGTGGCCGACGAGCACCTCAATCTGGTGAGCGGCAAGGACACCTACTGGGTGGTCGGCAAATCGCTGGTGGCGGGCGTCGCGGAAAAAATCAGTATCTTCGTCCAGCGCGCTGGCATGAAGCTGATCGCCGGAAAAGGCGCGGTCGACATCCAGGCCCTCAGCGACCAGCTGCGCCTGCTTTCCGAACTCGGTATGACGCTGAAGAGCAACAACGGCAGCATCGTGATCGACGCCAAGACCGAACTGATGCTGAAGTGCGGTGGCTCGTACATCCGGATTACCGCCGATGGCATCGAGGACGGCACCCGCGGTGCGCGTACCGTCAAGTCGGCAGCGTTCAGCCGGCAGGGACCCAGTTCGGTGGCCGAGCATATGAACAGCCTCCCGAAGCCGGCGTTCAACGACAAGTACGTACTGCGTGATCGCATCACGGGCGATCCGCTCAAGAACCATCCCTACGAGATCGTTCGTGGCGATGGCACCCGCCTGAGCGGCATCACCGACGAGCTGGGCCATACGACCGAGCAGAAGAACAACGACATCGAAACCGTGATGATCCGTGCGTTGCGACCCAGCGCCAACAAGGCGTAGGCGGTTTCACAGAACCACGATGAGGGAACATCCATGAACCAAAATCAGCCTGACCGGCCCGGTGCGCCGGGCCAAGGCCCCGGTGATGACGAGGCCGCACGGGACGTCGTCCATGCGGTAAAGCCGGCCTTCAACGACCGGTACCTGCTGCGCGATCGCGTCACCGGCAATCCGCTCACACATCATCCGTACGAGATCGTTCGTGGCGACGGCACGCGCGTGAGCGGCGTCACCGACGCGCTGGGCTACACGAGCGAGCAGGCGAGCGACGACGATGGTGAAACCGTGATGGTCCGTGCGCTGCGATCGGGCAAGCACCCGGCCTAGGCCCCTTCACGGAACCTCTTTAAGCGAGCATCCATGAGTGAAAATCAACCGGACCGCCCGGACGCACCGGGCCCGGGCTCCGGCGACGACGAGTCCGAACAGCAAGTCGTTCGCCTGGGATCGCACACCGACGAGAGCGGCGACTCGTATGCCCACGCCACCTTGACGCCGGCCGACGATACCCGCGCCAAGGAGACATTGCACGATTTGCGTCCCATCATCCCGGTGATCTTTATCCCCGGCGTCATGGGTTCGCCCGTGGTGGCCAGGGAGAGCGGCGAGGAGGTCTTCTCCGCGCCGAACCTGGACACGCTCGGTGCGAAGCTTGGCGGATTGCTGTCGGTCCTTTTTGGCTGGTTTCAAAGCGCATCGACGCGCGAGACCCGTTTCGATCCGCTCAACGTCTCGGCCACGCCGCTGGGGCCCGTCAATGTGGGCGATGGCAAGACGATCACAGAGAAGGAGGCGCGTCGGCGCGGCTGGGGCTCGGTGTATCGGACCGGCTATCAACCCGTGCTGCTGTGGCTCGAGCAACAGCTGAACAACCCCAAGCTGTGCGGCACGCTGCACGGAGCTTGGTGCGAGCCCGATCCCCAGGGCGAGACGTGGACACTGCATCCAGTGCTTGGCACGGCGCCCACACAATACGGTGCATACGGGAAAGGCGAGGCGATTACCGAGAATTCCCCGGAGTTCGAGCGTTTCATCAAGTTCCGCTATCGCGTCTACGCGATCGGCTACAACTGGCTGCAGTCGAACGACGATTCGGGGCGCGACATCGTCAGCGGTCTGGACTGTCCCGACCCGCAGACCAAGAAGAAGACGCGGCTGATGGGGATTACCGAAATCTGCAAGGAGAACGATACGGGCAAGGCCATCATCCTGACCCATTCGATGGGTGGCCTGGTGGCTCGCTTCGCCGTCGTGAACCATCACGCGGAAGACTTGATTCACGGGGTCTTTCACGGTGCGCAACCGGCCACCGGGGCGCCGCTGGCGGCCAAGCGTTACAAGACGGGCGGCGGTCCCGAAGGCGGCCTGAACGGGTTCATTAACGGCAGCCTGCTCGGGCGCGACGCGGACGAGTTCGTCGCGGTGATGGCGAATGCGCCGGGGCCGATGGAGCTGACGCCGATGCCGGACTATCACAACGGCGCGGCATGGTGGATTTTCGCTCGACCTGACGGAACAGTGCTGATGCAGTTCCCGGAGAATGGTGACGCCTACAACGAGCTGTATCTCAATGCCAACTGGTACGGTTTGTTGCCGAAGGAAGACCAACTTGATCCGGCCGGTCTGGTGAAAAAGCGGCTGGGCAAGGACGCGACCGGCGCCCATGTCCTGGTCGACCATTATCAGGCCACGTTGAAGCAGACGGTCATCCGGCAGAGCCAGTTGAAGAACCAGTACCATGGCAAGACGTATGTGGCGTATGGCAATGGGGGATTGGATACACGATCGCCCGCGTCCGGCACGGCGACCGAGGCCACCAGCAAGGACAAGCCCACCGTCGAACAGGGCGAACCGACGAAGAACCTGTTGGCTTGGGGCAATGCCATCTGGACGGGCGACGTGCCGGCCGATGTGCAGCCTGCCGAGCTCCGCGCCGCCAAGCTGCTGCACGATTCGGGCAAGGGCGAACTCCGCGTGCTGCTACAGCAACGCAACCTGAGTGTCACGTTCACGATGCAGAAGACCAACAAGGTCCCCGACGTGAGCGCCACGACGGACTGGGATCGCGTGGCGGACAAGACCGGCATCATTCGCGGCGATGGCACCGTGCCGGCGTGGTCGGCGGACGCGCAGGCGCGTGGCCTGAAGCCGGATGTGCCGGGCGATCCGGCCAAGGGCGTGCAGATGGCGTTTGTGCAAGCCGGATATGAGCACATGAAGAGTTACGCGCACCCCTGGACACGCTGGGCGCTTCTCTACAGCGTGGTGCAGATCGTGAAGGATATCGATGTGCCGGGAGGGGCGTGATGGCACGTTTCATTCGCACACTCTTTTTGCTGGCGGGTCTGTGTGCCTGCTCTCTAGCGTTTTCCGTGGAACCGACGATGAACAATCCTTTGCTGTCCAAAGCACGTCCGTGGTGCATCGGCCGACTTGTGTTCGACCGGCCCGTATCGAGCGAGATCTCGAATGAGAATTACAAGTACCGCGGGGAAAAGCTCGTCACGACCCATAATGTGCCGGTGGAGACCTACGACGCCAAGGTCGCGGCGCGGGAGAAGGAACTGCGCACGAAGCAGCGCGTGAATCCCGTCAATCTGGAGGAAAAGACGGGGCATGCGTGGCTGGAGAAGGCGTTTTCTCCAGTGCCGCACTCGCGGGTTTTCATCTTCAACAATGCGGTGGCAAAGGCGGCGACCTTACCGTTCGATACCGAAGGTTATCTGTTCGCGAACCGTACGCTCGTCCATACGACGGGCATGATCGGCGCGGATGTCCTGGAGCGGGCCGAGAGCATCTATAACGACACCTATCGCCGCATCAAGGTGCGCGATAATTGGACCGTGCCGACCGAATCGGGCTTCTGCTTTGATGGCGGCATCGTCACCGGTTCGTCGACCTACACGGAAGAGGTCAGCCAGTCGTTCGCGTTGATGCCGGGCCGGCCAGCGCTGCTGGTGATCAAGTTGCGCGACGCGGTGGATGGGGATCAGGCCCAGCCGCTGACCAGCAGCCTGTCCGCGTTGCGTGCGAAACTCGATCGCATGCCCGGCAGCTATCGTATCCTGCGGCAGGGCAAGCGGACGGTGGCTGGCATGGACGCCGAGGAAGTGCTGTTTGCGCTGAAAGACGGCGATGTCACGGTGTATCGCTTCTACCTGCTCGCGCCGGGGAATCCCGCGACGGTGGCGCAGCCGCATACCTCGGTCGAATTGCTGCTGGGCGCGCCGGCGCGTGATGACCTGCCGCCGGACCAGGCCACCTCGCCGGTCGACGAAGCGGGGGCACTGCAGACGTGGGACACGCTGGTGAACAGCCTGCGCGCGCGACCAGGTGCGGCCTGAGCGGGGTGAACGATGCGCCGCTACGATATTGTGAAAGGCGACCTGACGACGGTCGGCGGGGTCGTGCAGGGCGGCGACGCGCACGACCTGATCGGTGGCCGCGAGCAGGCGTACGAGACCGATCCGGTCTGGTGTCCCGTCTGCAAGACCATGGGACATATCCAGTGCGATGGGTCGCGCGTTTCCACGACGGGTCCCGACGGACGGCAAGCGGCACTGAGCGATGATCTGTGTGTCTGCCTGTGCACGCCGCCGCCGCGCCTGGTGCCGTCGCAGCAAACGTCCTATGTGGATGTGTAGCCCCGCGGTGGTTGGCCGACGCCGAGGGTCGGTGCGGTTCTTTTCAGAGAGGATCACGGAATGATCAGGACGTGGATGGGGATGATTTTACTGCTGGCGAGTGTCGTGGCCCTGTCGGGCTGCCAGTCGCTGTGGGATTGCATGCAGGCACTGGGCGGCGGTTGTCATTGAGGTCGCGCCGGCCCCTGTGGATCGGCGGGACGCCTAGAGATACTTTTTGAAGCTGCCGGCGGCGATATCCATGGCGAGCCCGAGTAAGGCCGCGGCCGGCAGCAACACCAGCAAGGGACTGAGACTGATCGGCAGAGCGAGATAGGTCACCCAGGGCAGCACGGCGAGCGGCATCAGGCTGGCCTTTGCCCGGTGATAGACGAACCCCGATTCGCGACCCGCACCGAAGCGCCTCACGTCACGGCGTACCAGGCCGTCGACCAGCCCGACGAACGCAGCCATGACGAACAGCGGCAGCGTCAGGCAGAGCACGCCAAGCCGAACCAGGAACACCAAAATCGTATAGGCCGCCGCGATCAGGTCGGCCTGCAGATGCACGGCGACAAAGCCCAGGTAAAAACGAAGGTCTTTCGCCTGGCGCAAGCTGTCGTGCTCGGCGCGGGCCGACGAGGCACGCATCCAGTCGAGCAATCCGCTCTTCTCGAACAGCTGTTGGTGTGCGAAGTTTCTGCTAACAGTGACCAGAGATACTGCTAATGGGAAAACTCGTGAACGCGCCGGCTGCAAAGGCCGAGAGCCACGTTCTGTTCGTGTCCACCCGCGTTGGGCTGATGCAACAATGAGGGGGTGTATGTGCAAAGATTTTGCTAATGCGCCTTCGAGAGCTTGCGATGCCAGATGTGGCTCACGAGCGGCGTAATGAGGAAAGTCGCTCATGACGAGAGCATGGCGTGCACGTAACCGATGATCAACAACTTGGGTGCGTGCGCAACAATATACCTTTCGTCAGAAGGACGGGGATGCGACTTTAATGCGTGTTTTCCAGGGTGGGGGATGCTGTCGACATTGAGCCGTGGTGCACGCCCATGTCGCGCTTCAACTCCATCGCTTGGAATTCAGCGCACGTCGATGAAATACCTCGCCAGCGACCTGCCGCTGCTCACTTCCTGAGCTTGACGTTCGCCGCCCCGCATTAGCGGAATCACTGGACACGATTAGCGCTCGAACTGACACCATTAGCAGAATCTGCGAACTTCAACAGCATACGTTCAATTTGATCAACGGCCACAAAACGGAACGAGAATTATGAAAATAATTGATAGCTTTCTGCCGCCAGCCGTACAAGCAGTCGTCATAGGCACGCTCGTCACTTATGCTCTTAGCCAGTTCGATGGCGTGCGCAAAGAAAGGCGCAGCTCGAAAAGCTTGGTGTTCATCTGTTGGTACGGCGCACGTAGACTTCCGGTTCGTTTGCCTCGCTGGATCACCTTTGTGGCGTCCGTGCTCACGAGCCGCTTTCGGAAGCCGATGGATCAGATCGTGCTGCCAGCGCCTTCGACACAAAAGGTAGTGGTTTTCATTGCGAACAATGGACGGGTTCCGCTCAGCAGCGACGACCTTTTCAAATCCACCCCGCTCAAACTAAGGCTATCCGGCGACGGTCAACTGGTCGACGTCAGAACACGCTACGAGAGCGACCAGATAGCTGGCATCAAGCTGACGGGGGAACGTAGCTTTCTGCGCCGTCCGAAAAACCACCTGGCCGAGAGGGAAATCACGTTCGCATACATGGCGCCCGGCCATGGATTAGCCCTCGAAATCGAATACAGCACGCTTGGCAAGACACCGGTCTCCTTCAGCCTCTCGGGTCCCGTGAACGGTATGAAAGGCTCGATCCAGCAACAGATCCTGTTTGAGATCGATATCGAAAACAACCAGCGTCGCCGTCGAGAACGGCGATCCGAGATCTTGAGATTATGGATAGGCATCCTGATGATGGTGGTCGCTGTGAGTGTCGGAGTGGTCGACGCTTACGCGAATGGTGGACGTTTTGCCATGACCAAAAGCTTGCCATACTGGTCTACGCTGGGCCTTTTGGCGGTCGGTGAAATCATCGCCCTTGTGGCCTGGTTTCGCGTCGAACAGGTGAGAAAGATTCCCGCCGCGCTTCGATACTGGGAAGCGCAACAACAACCGCCGGGTCTCTCCGCCATTCTTACTACTGACCGGACAACCGTCTAGCCACCACTTCCTCCACGGACTTTCACGACGCGGCTCATCGCCTCAAAGGGACGTGAGCCGCGCAGTACACTGCGAGCGTAGAGCAAAACAAAGATGTCAATTCGAGGTGCGCGTAGCACGGGGCTCTCGGCGCCCGAGTTGACGATTTTATCGACAATCTCACCGAAATAAAGTCGTCACTTCGTCTATGTCCGAAGCAAAGTCGTCAATTCGCGTCGAACACTCCCTCGCACAACCGTAGAGGCATGATTTATAGCGGTCCGCGTCAGCCCGCCACGAGGGCGAGCGGCAGGCGGGGCGGTCAGGCGGCCCGATCGCCCTTAGGCGGGCGGCCACGGCGAAAGCACGCTGTCCCAGTACTCGAACGTCAGTTTGCCGTCGACTTCGTCACCGACGTAATCCAACGTATAAGGGGCGGCCAGACTCAGCACGCCTTGGTCGGTTCCGTTGTCGTCGATCGCCCAGGCCAAGTGCTTCTCCAGTGTAACAATCGATACCAGCGTGCCCTGGCCGAGCGCGGTCTTGGTAAACGAGAAGCGCGCATGATTGAGGGTATTGTCATCCGGCGGCATACGGCCTTCATATGGGACCAATTTCGTCGGATCGTCCAGACTTTGCATGATCCAATTGCCCTCCACATCGCTAAAGACCCCCATCATCGGACTCAGCGAAAACATGCAAAACGCGTCCGGTGTGTCTTTGCATGCGACGTAACAATCTCGGCCGTGGAAGCTCGTAACCAGCGAGATCCACTTTTTGTTGTACGCCGACCTGAACGCAATGCCCTGCAGAGACGATCCCATGGTTGCCACTCCTCGTAGTGTTCAGTGATCGGTAGCATAGTCCACCGCCAACATGGACTATTTTTCGAACGCAGCGCGGTCAAGCCCGATCCTTGGCTGCCGAACGTTCAATATAGGCGATTCGGCGTGAATTCATATGACAAAAGTCGTTTGCTGTGTGGGCATACGGCGGCATGCCGTTCATAAACGTTGGGGGCATTGGGGGTGATACGCACCAAAACCCGGCCGGACGCTCATACAACTGAAGTTATGTCGATCCGGCGCCCACCATGAAGCAACCCTGCCGCACCCGCGACCTCGTGTGCGAAAGCCCACGTATCGATTTGTCGTCGATCTCGACGCTGCAAAGATCAGAAGAGGGGCCTTCCGGATTTCCTTGTACCGGGCGCGCCTCGGCCGAGTCTGGTTTGCTTGTCGTAAAAAAAGATCACCAATAGTGACCTTTTTTATTTAAATTCAAACCACCCTCCCTTGGCAGAAGTTTTCAAAAGGTGTATTTTGTTCACTATGAGTGAACAAAATCATCGAAAATTAAACCTGCTGCTAGCTGAGCTAGGTGATACGAGCTTGGTGTCGAGCCGCTGGCTGCGGGTTCACGGCTACTCCAATAGCCTCGTCGCGCGCTACGTGAGCAGCGGTTGGCTGGTGTCGCCGGCGCGCGGCGTCTACATGCGCAAGAGTGGGCGTCTGCAGTGGGAGGGCGTGGTTCGCAGTCTGCAGGTCGGTGAGGGCATGCCGCTACACGTCGGAGGTCGCTTTGCACTCAGCCTGCAAGGGCACGAGCACTATCTACGTCTGGGCGATGCCGGCACAATCACCCTGTATGGGGCGGAGCGGCCACCCGCTTGGCTTGGCAAACTGCCTCTGACGCAGCGTTTCGAGTATCTGGGGAAGGGGCCGTTCGATTGGCCGCCCATGCCGTTCGAGGTGGAGGCGTCCGCGGCAATGCTTTCCGAGCAGGGTCTGGCGTGGCATCATGCCGCTCCCGGTGCCGATGCCTTGGTTTGTTCCATGCCGGAACGGGCCATGCTGGAGCTGTGCGATGACGTCTCAGACGCTGCCTTGATCTATGAGGTGGATGCGCTGATGCAGGCTATGACCACGTTACGGCCGCAGCGCGTCGGCGTGTTACTGCGCCATTGCCGAAGCATCAAAGCCAAACGGCTGTTCCTGGCATTGGCCGAGCGCCATCGGCATGCGTGGCTGCCGCATGTGCCGCGGGATGGTATCGATCTGGGTCGGGGAAAGCGCGCGCTGGTGCCTGGCGGCCGCTTGCATCCGGTCTACCAGATCACCTTGCCGGGAGACCTCGATGAACACCTGGCTTGATCACTGGGATCGGCGCTACACCGACCGCGTACGGCTGCTGGTCGAGATTCTGCCGGCGCTGGCGCGAGAGCCGCACTTCGCGCTCAAAGGTGGTACGGCGATCAACCTGTTCGAGCACGACCTGCCCCGGTTGTCGGTGGACATTGATCTGGCCTGGTTGCCGGTGCATGACTATGCCGAGGACGCAAGGCTAATCGCTGAAGCGCTTGGGCGGCTGGCTGATGTTCTGCGCGCCCGGCCTCTGCTACTGCAGGTGCAATTGTCGGCAGGCGAGGGCGCAGGCGTTACGCGGCTGGTAGCCAGTCGCGGTCGTGCGCGCGTGCAGATCGAGACGACGCCAGTGATGCGCGGCACGGTGCATCCCGCGCGGAACATGATGGTGCGCCCGAGGGTCGAGGAGGCATTTGGCTTTGCTTCGGTGCAGGTGCTGCACTTCGCCGACCTTTATGCCGGCAAGCTGGCTGCGGCATTGTCGAGACAGCATCCGCGCGACCTTTTCGATGTTGGCTTGTTGCTGGAAGACGAGCGGGCGGATCAGGCGCTCTGGCGGACCTTTCTCGTCTACCTAACCTGCAGCCCAAAGCCTGCGTGGGAAATGCTGGCGCCCCGCGTGCCTGCGGATTTCGCCGCGACCTTCGAAGCGCACTTCAGGGGGATGACGGCAGAGCCTGTCGAAGCCCAGGTCCTGCTGGACATCCATGAGCGCCTGCTGGCGCGTGTGGCCGGGTGGCTGGATGAGCCATCGTGCGCATTTCTGCGATCAGTGGAGGGTGAACGGCCGGACTTCGATCTGATCGGACTTCCGCACGCGGCTGGGTTGCCAGCCGTGCGACGCAAACTGCTCAACCTGGCCCAGCGCAGCGACGCCAAGCGTGCGGCGGATCGGGGTCTGTTGGAAGAAACGCTGACGCGGATCGTCGGCGCTAGATCGTCGCGTTGAGACCAAAACGACACGACCACTTAAACCATGTGAATCAGGCTCATCATGGGTGTTGATGATGAAACAGGCGCCGCGTCGATAGAAATCGATAAAGTTCGGGCATCCGAGTCCGGCCATGCCTTTCATGAAGCGTGGGCCGCTCACGATGAGGCCAAACTCTGCCAGCAGGCCAGTCACGGCGAATTCGAATGGCATATTCACGTGCGCGACGGCATGCGCGTGCCCGGCATCATTTTCGGCGACCGTCGGCTGATCCAGGGCATGGACGACAAAGTGCTCGAACAGATCCGCAACGTTGCACGCTTGCCCGGCATCGTAGGCGCGTCGTGGGGTAATCGTCCTTTTCGTGCATGTATGGACCCGACGCCTCCCTTCGGGGGACACTATCGACCTCAACCTGATACGTGGAGTTCATCATGGAAATCGACATCCTCGGCATCGATCTCGCGAAACAGGTCTTCCAGCTCCATGGTGCCGACCGGCACGGCCGGCCGGTACATCGAGCAAAGGTCTCGCGCGGCTCGCTACTTGAGACAGTGCGGGCTCTGCAGCCGGGGATGGTCGTCATGGAAGCGTGCAGTACCGCACACCATTGGGCACGGCGGTTTCAGTCGCTCGATATTGAGGTCCGGCTAATCAGCCCGCAATATGTCACACCGTTCGTCAAGACGAACAAGAACGACCGCAACGATGCCGAAGCGATCGTCGAGGCCGCGAGCCGGCCCGCGATGCGATTCGTTACTGTCAAATCGGTCGAGCAGCAAGACATTCAGGCTGCCCATCGTATGCGCGCGATCCTGCTGCGCCACCGCACTGCGATGATCAACCAGATGCGCGGCCTGCTCGGCGAGCGAGGACTGACGATTTCGCGCTCGCCTGAGGCGTTCAAGCGCGCGATTCCTGAACTGCTGAGCAAGAGCGCCGACGAGCTGACGTCGTTTTGCCAGACGTTGTTGACCGAACTGTTGCAGCACCTGCATGCGATTGAAGGTATGCGGTCTTTTAACGACGCCCATCAGAGGTTGGGAGTGGCAGGCATGCTCCATGGCATGAGGGCGGCATAGTCGTCGGCGGTTGCGGCGAGCGGCAACCTGGTGAACAGCCAGACCAGATAGCGATACGGCTCGACGCCGTTCGCCCTGCACGTCTCGACGAGGGAGTACAGGTTGGCGCTGGCCTGCGCGCCAGCGACAGTATCGGAGAACAGCCAGCCCTTGCGGCCGACGACGAACGGCCGGATCGCGTTCTCGCACAGGTTGTTCGAGATCGGCCAGTTGCCGTTACCGACGTATCGGACCAGCTTGGGCCACTGTCCGCTCATGTACTGCAATGCCTTGCCGAGCAGACTCGACGGCACGACGCCCGGCAGATGCTCGACCAGCATGCGCTCGATGATGGCGAGCACGCGGGCGCTGTACCGAGCGCGCAGTCGTTGCCGACGTTCAGACTTCCACTTCGCGCTGCGCGCCTCGGCCGCGAACAGCTTGCCGATCAGCACGACGAAGCGCGTGGCCAGCAGATCCGGCGAGCGTGCCGCCTTCGGCACCGACTCCTCGGCCTTGATGAAGCCGCGGCGCACGTGTGCCCAGCATCCGAGATGCACGAGCTGGTGATCGTGGGCGATTCCGTTGTAGAGCTCGTACCCGTCAGTCATCAGCACGGTGCCAGGCTGCACGCCAGCATAGAGCTTCTGCGCATGCTGGGCGCCGCGCCCCGGCGAGTACGAGAACATCCGTACTGGTGGCCCCGAGCCGTTGACCTGCGCCCACAGGTAACTCTTCGCCTGCGGCCTGCGTCCTGGCTCCTTCAGCACTTGGAACGTTGTCTCGTCGCCGTAGATCAGGTCCGATTCGAGCAGCGCGTCGCGCATCAGGTTGATCACCGGCTGCGTGGCCAGTCCCACCCGCACCACGCTGGCGGCCAGCGTGTTGGACGAGATGTCGCCGCCGAAGCGACGCAGCAGCGTGGCTTGGCGATACAGCGGCATACCGTACTGGTACTTGCCAGTGATGATCCACGCCAGCGCGGATTCCGTGAGCAACCCGCGCGGGATGATACGCGCTGGCGCCGGCGTGACCTTGATGCCGAGATCACAGCACGGGCACGCGTACTTGACGCGCTGGTGCTGAACGACGCGGACCTGCTCGGGAATCACGTCAAGCTGTTCGCTCGTCTCGACGCCGATCTCCACGAGGGCATAGCCGTCGTGCGCGCAGAATCGTTCAGACTCGGGTAGTTCGTGCCGCACGACCTCGCGCGGCAAGTTCGGATCGAGTGGTTTGCGTCCGCGCTTGCCTCGCGTGTGGGCGGCGACAGACGTGCCGGGCGCGTCCTCGCGCGCGGGCGCATCGGTAGTGGTGGCCAATGCTTCAGCTTCGTTGAACAGGCCGAGTTGGTCGGCATGGCGCGCCTCGCTAGAGGCACCGAACAGTTCGTGCTTGTAGGCCCGCAGCTTCTCTTCGGCCAGATCGCGCTGGGCCGTCACGAGTCGAAGCTCACCGCGCAGCGCATCGCGTTCGGCGCTCGTGGCAATCAGCGCTTCGTACTCCTCCGCGCTCAACATGACGGGGCTATTCGGCATGGCCGATTAGACCATGCCACCTGCGTAGTGTTCAGCTCATCCGCGCGTAATATCGCTGGGGATGCTTCTGGATCACGGTCAGGTCGATTCCGTCGAGCAGCCAGTGCAACTGCTCGGCGTTGAGCGTGATCGTGTCGCTTCCGTTCGGCCAGATGAAGCGATCGGCTTCGAGTCGCTTGAGCAGCAACCAGAAGCCGTTGCCGCCCCAGCCGAGAATCTTGATGCGATCGCGACGGCGATTGCCGAAGACGAACAGCGCTGAGGTCATTGGGTTCAGGCGCATCGCCTGTTCGACCAGGATCGACAGCCCGTTGATGCCCATGCGGAAGTCGACCGGATCGCGATGCAGGTAGACCTTCAGCCCTTCGTCGAACCGGAACACGGCAGCCTCCCGAGCATCTGGATCACCGTGGCCAGTTCATCGACGCTCGCCTCGCCAAGATCAAATTCGACACCATTCGACAGGCGCACATGTAACGAGAGCGCCATCAACGACGTGTCCGGTGGCAGTACAGGGGAAACGGCAGGCACTGTCGATGGCGCGGTGACGACAGGGACAAATGCCTGCGCTTCACTCACCGGAACACGACGCGCTGGGCCTGGGATGTCGATCGATACGCCGTCTATCACCAGCGGGTCCGGTCTCATTGGTGTTTGCAGCGTATGCTGCTGATGACGCGAGATCCAGCGACGCAACTGGTTCGGATTAACGTCATGGTCCATGGCCGCCCGGGCGATCGATACCCCCGGCCTCAGGCAAAACTCGACCAGCTCCCGCACGGCATCTTCATCAAATTCCCGCCGGCCATCCCGTCTGCGGCCAACCACCAGTCTGCTTCGAAGGTCCTGTTTCTCTGTCATCACGGTCTGAGTGCATGTGTCCACGCGGACACTTAGCATCTGACCTTCTGCCTACCATTGGTAGGGCGTCGTTTATTGACGGCTTACGATTGAAGAGCGCATTCACTTGATTGAAACATCGATTCAGTCCTTCATGAAGCAGTCCACGTTGTGCAAGAAGATCGCGCAAGTCCCCGGCATTGGCCCGATCACCGCCACCGCCGTAGTAGCCGCTGTCGGCGACGCCAAGCAATTCAGGAACGGCCGGCATCTGGCCGCCTGGCTCGGACTGGTGCCACGTCAGTACTCTTCGGGAGGCAAGTCTCGGCTACACGGTATCAGTCGGCGCGGTGACACATACTTGCGGACCTTGCTCATCCACGGCGCACGGGCGGTGTTGCGGTATGCCGTGGCGAAAACCGATCCACAAAGCCGCTGGCTGCAACAATTGATTGCCCGCCGCGGACACAACTGCGCGGCTGTCGCACTGGCCAACAAGAATGCGCGCGTCATCCAGGTGCTGCTCAGCAGCGACACAATCTATACGACTCGTAGCGCGGCGGCATAACCCCAAACCGCTTGCAGGGAGGGAATACCCACGCAGGTTTGCGAAGCTTCTCAAAGCGATGACGAAATTGGTTGAACCAGCATCCTGAAGCCTGTTTTTCGTGCCGGCGACCTCTGCAGGTGCGCCGCGATTTTGCTAAGGACAGGGTGCGCGGATCTCATCGAGGCTGCGGGCATGCTTCGGCAATGACCCATCAGGCGAGCCGGATACATGCATGCAGACCGTTTCGACATCACGAACAAGAGGCTTGCAAAAGGCGTCGGGTCCATACATGCACGATTAGGACGATTACCCCTCTACGGAGGCGTCGGATCGGGCCTGTACGGCATGCTCATCTTCGCGCTGCTGGCGGTGTTCGTCGCCGGTCTGATGATCGGGCGGACGCCCGAATACATCGGCAAAAAGATCGAATCCTATGAGATGAAGATGGTGTCGATCGCGGTGCTGCTGACGCCGTTGCTTGTGCTGGTCGGCGCGTCAGTCGGCGTATTGTCCGCTGCCGGCGTGGCGGGTATCGCCAACCCCGGGCCGCATGGTTTCTCCGAGATCCTGTACGCCTACAGCTCGGCGGCCAACAACAACGGCAGCGCGTTCGCAGGCCTGTCCGTCAATACGCCTTTCTATAACGTGACGCTCGCCGTCGTGATGTGGTTTGGCCGCCTTGGCACGATCGTTCCAGTCCTGGCGATCGCAGGTTCACTTGCGGACAAGAAGCGCATTGCGGTCACCGCCGGCACGCTCCCGACGCACGGACCCTTGTTCGTGGTCTTGCTGCTCGGCACGGTGATACTCGTCGGCGCGCTCACCTATGTGCCCGCTTTGGCGCTTGGGCCTGTCGTCGAGCATCTGATGATGGTCGCTGGGCACTGAAGTCTCGGATGACGAGGTACGTATGCCTATCGATACCCAACAACCGACGCATCAGAAAGACAACCTCGGCCATGCCCGGCTCGCGGCGCGGTCGATGTTCGATCTGGCCATCGTTCGGCCCGCGCTGGTGGATTCATTTCGCAAGCTGGCACCACGCACGCAGCTGCGCAATCCGGTGATGTTCTCCGTGTATGTCGGCAGCATCCTGACAACAATTTTGTGGATTGCCGCGCTGCGAGGCGAGGCCGAGGCGCCGGCAGGCTTCATCCTCGCGGTCGCGCTGTGGCTGTGGTTCACGGTGCTGTTCGCGAACTTCGCCGAGGCGCTTGCGGAAGGTCGCTCGAAAGCTCAGGCGGCATCGCTGCGCGCCGCACGTCACGACGTGATGGCGAAGAAACTCGAGGGACCTCACCCGAAATCGCCAGTCCGCATCATGGCGGCGAGCGATCTTCGCCGGGGGGACGTCGTCCTGGTCGAGACCGGAGACACGATCCCCGCCGACGGAGAGGTGATTGAAGGCGTCGCGTCGGTCGACGAGTCGGCAATCACAGGTGAATCGGCACCGGTAATTCGTGAGTCGGGCGGTGACTTTTCGTCGGTGACGGGCGGCACGCGTGTGTTGTCCGACTGGATCGTCGTGGAGGTCACGGCGAACCCGGGCGAGGCGTTTCTCGACCGAATGATCGCGATGGTCGAAGGCGCGAAGCGCCAGAAGACACCGAACGAGATCGCGCTGACGATCCTGCTCGTCGCGCTGACGATCGTCCTGTTGCTGGCGACTGCCACACTGCTGCCGTTCTCGATCTTTTCCGTTGCAGCGGTCAAGGCCGGGCACGCGGTCACCATTACCGCGCTCGTCGCGCTGCTTGTGTGCCTGATCCCGACCACGATTGGTGGCCTGCTGTCCGCGATCGGCGTAGCCGGAATGAGCCGAATGATGCAGGCGAACGTGATCGCGACGTCAGGCCGCGCAGTTGAAGCGGCGGGCGACGTCGACGTGCTGCTGCTCGACAAGACCGGCACGATCACGCTTGGCAATCGCCAAGCGTCCGCCTTCTTTCCGGTGATGAACGCGACTGAAGAGGCGCTTGCTGATGCGGCGCAACTGGCGTCGCTCTCCGACGAGACGCCGGAAGGCCGCAGCATCGTCATTCTGGCGAAGCAGCGATTCAATATTCGCCAACGCGACATGACGGCACTGCATCCGATTTTCCTTGCTTTCAGTGCGCAAACGCGCATGAGCGGGGTCGATCTGCCGGACCGGGAAATCCGCAAGGGTGCGGCCGATGCGATCAAGCACTACGTTGAGGCGCGCGGCGGTCGTTTTCCTGCCGATATCGACCAGATCGTCACGGATATTGCGCGGCGCGGCAGCACGCCGCTCGTGGTCGCGGAGCTGCACGATGGTCGCGCGCGTGCGCTCGGGGCGATTGAACTGAAGGACATCGTGAAAGGCGGCATCAAGGAGCGCTTCGCCGAGCTGCGCAAGATGGGCATCAAGACCATCATGGTGACCGGCGACAACCGCCTGACCGCGGCGGCAATCGCTGCGGAGGCGGGGGTGGATGATTTTCTGGCGGAAGCGACGCCGGAAGCGAAACTGACCACGATCCGCGCACATCAGGCCGAAGGGCGGCTCGTCGCGATGACCGGCGACGGCACCAATGACGCGCCGGCGCTCGCGCAGGCCGACGTCGCCGTCGCCATGAACACGGGCACGCAGGCGGCGAAGGAGGCCGGCAACATGGTCGACCTCGATTCGAATCCGACCAAGCTGATCGAGGTCGTCGAGATCGGCAAGCAGATGCTGATGACGCGCGGCTCGCTGACGACGTTCTCGATCGCGAACGACGTCGCGAAGTACTTCGCGATCATTCCCGCGGCGTTTGCGACGACCTACCCGCAACTGCGCGTGCTGGACGTGATGCGGCTGACGTCACCGTCATCCGCCATTTTGTCGGCGGTGATTTTCAATGCGTTGATTATCGTGGCGCTGATTCCGCTTGCGCTCAAAGGGGTGAAGTATCGTCCGCTCGGCGCGGCGTCGCTGCTGCGTCGAAACCTGTTGATCTACGGGTTGGGCGGCATCGCGCTGCCGTTCCCGTTCATCAAGCTGATCGACATGATCCTGACCGCGTTCGGATGGGCTTGAAGGATTGAAGAGGCATACATCATGAAAACAGTCATTCGACCGGTACTCGTGTTGTTCGTGCTGTTGACTGTGGTGACGGGCGGCATTTATCCGCTTGTGGTGACCGCGATCGGGCAGGCGGTGTTTCCGTGGCAGGCGAACGGCAGTCTGTTTACGAAGAACGGAAAGACTATCGGTTCTGCGCACATCGGTCAGCAATTCGACGCGGCGCACTACTTTTGGGGGCGCCTCTCTGCGACCACGCCTAATCCTTATAACGCGTCTGGTTCGACAGGTTCGAATCTCGGGCCGACCAATCCGGCGCTCGCCGACGAGATCAAAGGTCGCATCGATGCCCTCAAGGCGGCGGGAACTGACGTCTCGAAGCCGATTCCCGTCGACCTCGTGACGTCGTCGGGCAGCGGCCTTGACCCGGACATCACGCCGGCCGCCGCGGCTTATCAGGCGGAACGGGTTGCGAAAGCGCGCGGCCTGCCCGTCGGCGAGGTCAACCGGCTGATCGCCGAAAACACATCAGGGCGCCAGCTTGCGGTGTTGGGGGAGCCGCGAGTCAATGTGCTGAAGTTGAATCTCGCCCTTGACGAGTTGAAGCCCATGCGTTGACACGGCGATATGCCTCGGACATGAACGAACCACATCTAACTGGCGTCGTGATCGACAATGACGCCGGTATCCGGCACTTTGTTTGTGCGGCGCTCGAAGCGGACGGAATGGCTGTAGTCCCGACGGGCATAGGTGCAAGCGGGCTTGCCGATATCGAGCGGCGACACCCGGATTTCGTGATTGTCGATATCGACGTACCCGATATGGGCGGTCTGGATCTGATACGAGAAATTCGCCGAAGGTCGAACGCCTTGCTGGTCATTTTGTCATCACGAAATCGGGAGACGGACAAAGTCGCCGCACTCAATACCGGTGCGGACGACTACTTGACCAAACCGCTTGGCGTCCCCGAACTCGTTGCGCGAATTCACGCCCACCTTCGGCGGCAGGCGATGGGCTCGCTTCCGTCGAATGGAATCGTTTGCTTCGGTGGTGTGGAGGTCGACCTTGGTAAGCGCATGGTCGTACGTGAAGGTATGCCGGTTCACTTGAGCCGAACAGAATATCGTCTCCTCGCCCTGTTGGCCCAGTTTCCAGGACAGGTGCTTACACACGAACAGTTGCTCGCGGAGATCTGGGGGCCATCACGCGCAATGAATCACCATTATCTACGCGTGTACGTCGCGCATCTTCGGCAAAAGCTTGAGCGCGACCCGGCTCATCCCAAGCATCGTGACGGACACGGGGGGCTATCGTCTCGACGTACCAGTGTGTTAGCGACTACTTGCCCGCTGCACATGGCCAGCGCGGCATGGGTCTGGCCGGCACCGGTGACGGCATTGCATTTACCTTCAACGGTCAGCAACACGATCGAGCGCAGCGCGGCGGGCTCGACCCGCTGGCCGCGAACGTGCCACGTTCGGGTTGCCAGGCATGCTCGCTGGAAGACGATGTCGACCGTATCGAGGAAGTACTCGGCCGACATGTCGAGGAGCGTCAGGTATTCGCGCAGCGCCCGGCGGGCGGTTGCGAGTGCGTCGGCGTCGCCGCTCGATACCGCTCGTCGATAGCCATCGACCAGCGCCATGTAGCGTTGTGGGTAGGTGACCGCGATCTCGGCACGCTGCAGATAGGCCGGAAATACCTGACGCCCGCATCCGGCGAAGCCGTGCGGCACCGTATCGATCAGTGTGGCGCGACACCAGTCGAGCGAATGCGAGCGAGCCGCGGTCCCGAGCGCACTCGGATTGATGCGGGCATCGAGGGGGCCACCGATCAACGTCAGGCTCGCCGGCAGTGCGGCATCGCGTTGCGCGCGCAGCGCGATGGCGCCAAGCGACGGAAACGTTGCCTGACAGACCGCGACTACGTGCACCGGACGCGCGTCCGCAAGCAGGGTATCGATGAAGCGGTCGAGCATCGACACGTATTCGTCGAGGCCGAATCGACCCGCGTCGGGCGGTACGTCGCGCGCATCGATCCAGTCGGTGATGCAGACGTCACCATCGGCCAGCAGCGTCTCGACCGTTTCCCGCATCATCACGGCCGCATGGCCGGCCAGCGGCGCGCACAGCAGAATCATGCGCGGTGCGCCGGCGCGAGCAAAGCGGCGCAGCGAGCAGAATGGGGTGTGCGCGACGATCGTCTCGCCGACGTCGACACGTCGGCCGTCCAGGGCGATCGAATTGATCGCGAACCGCGGCGGACCGGGCTGCGGGTCGAGCACGGGCTCGACCAGATCGGCGTAACACGCCGTCGCCACACCGGGCCAGAGACCGCGCGCGAACCGCGCGGCCGCGTCCCACGTACGCCACCATCGCCGTTGCTGTTCAATCAGGTCATACCACATCGCGCATGGACGAGAAGCCGCCGGGGATTCGGACAAGCCTACTGTCGCCGGATCGTGTGGCGACGGGTTGACCTGCATCAGCGTCGCCCCGATCGCCGGTGCATAAGCTCGTCTACGGATCCCGGACGGATGCACGGAGCGGAACATGGACACGTCTCAACGCATGCTCGTCGTCTTCTACTCGCGCAGTGAAACGACGGCGGCGGTTGCGCGCCGGCTTGCGGCCGAGCTTGGCGCGGAGTGCGAACGGCTGCGGGAAGCTGACGATCGGCGGCGGACGGGGGCCGTCGGCTTCCTGCGTTCGCTCGCGGACGTGATCCGCGATCGTGCCGCGGACCTTCGGCCGACAGCCTGTTCGCCGTCGGCATACGATGTGGTCGTGATAGGCACGCCGGTCTGGGCTGGCCGTGCATCGACGCCGGTTTCGACCTGGCTCGCTCGGCACGGGAGCGAACTGCGCGCGACCGCATTCTTCTGCACGATGGGCCTGCGCGGCGACCTCACGGCATTCGGGCAGCTGCAGGCGGTGGCGCGGCAAAGGCCGATCGCGACGTGCGCGATTTCCGGACGCGATATTGGTCGCGGCCTGGCCGCTCGGAAGCTCGCCCGTTTTGCGCGTTCGATCGCCCGCCGGCTTGCCGCCCGTGAACGGCACATGAGCGCGGAGCGGGCAACGTGACGGCGCAGTCTGGGGGCAAGCGAGACTACGATCATGTGCTGGTCGGCGGCGGCATTGCCAGCGTGTCCGCGGCGCATGCGTTGCGGCGCGAAGATCCGTCCGCTCGCATCGCGATCCTGTGCGGCGAACACGTGCTGCCGTATCAGAGACAGCCGCTGACGAAGGAATTTCTCGCAGGAAGCCTCGCTCCGGCGGCAATCTCGATACACCCGGCGGGGTTCTACGAGATGCGCAGGATCGATCTGCTTCTGGGGGCGAGGGGCGCGTCGGTAGACTGCGGCGCGCATGTCGTCAGGCTGGCGGATGGCTCCGCGGTACAGTACGGCAAGCTGCTGATCGCGACCGGTGCGTCTCCGCGCAGTCTGGCGGTGCCGGGGGCAACGCTGGCGGGCATCAGTCATCTTCACGACCTCGACGACGCGCTCGTGCTTCGCGACAACGTCGCCCAGAAACGACGCCTGCTTGTCGTGGGCGGCGGCTTCACGGGTATCGAGGCGGCGGCCACGCTGCGCGAGCGCGGTCTGGAGGTCACGCTCGTCGAACGCTGCGAGCGGCTGTTGCCACAGCTGAATTCCGTTCGGCTATCCGATCATTTTGCCGGGTTGTGTGCGACGCACGGCGTTGACGTTCGAACCGGAACGACGGTGGAGCGCTTCATCGGAAAGCAATCGATCGAGGCGGCCGTGCTCACCGACGGCCGCGTTATCGAATGCGACCTCGTCGTGATCGCCATGGGCGTCGAGCCGAACTGCGGGTTTCTCGCGGGCAGTGGCATTGCGACAGTGGATGGCGTGCTTGTCGACGAATGCCTGCAATCGTCGGATCCGGACGTCCATGCGGCCGGCGACGTCGCGCGGTTTCGCGATCCGGTATTCGGTGTGCAGAGGCGTATCGAGCACTGGGACAACGCGGTGCGTCAGGGGCGCCTGGCCGCCAGGAACATGCGCGGTGCGCGCTTGCCCTATCGGGATGTATCGATTTTCTACGGAAATGTATTCGATGTACCGTACAACTTCCTCGGCAACGCTGCCGATGCGACCGAAATCGTCGAACAGGGCCGATTCCCGCATGCTCCTTACTCGTTGCTCTATCTGAGACATCATGTCCTGCGTGCGATGTTCTCGATCGGTGTGCGCGCGGATGAAATGACCGCCGCCGAGGAGACAATCCGCCATCGGGTCAATCTCGGCGCGCAAGTCGAGGCTGCGACGCACGACGTATTGCGGCTGTGCGAACTGCCCGCGCAAACGGTCCTGATCCTGCAGGGTGGCGGTGCGCTCGGCGCATTCGAAAGCGGCGCGATCGCCGCGCTCGAGGCGAGGGGCGTCCGTCCGGATGTGATCGCGGCCGTGTCGATCGGCGCGTTCAACGGCGCGATCGCCGCGAGCCATCCGGGGCATGCGGCCGAAGCACTCGACGCATTCTGGCGCGAACTGTCGATCAGGAGTCCAGTGGGCGTGCCATCGTCCGCCTATGCGGGACATGCGTTGCTCGCGTGGCATATCGCGCTATTCGGCGTTCCGAATTTCCTTCGGCCGCACTGGTGGCCTGACGGGATTCCGCCGTCCGGCTTTGCTCCGTGGTGGACGAGCTGCTACGACACGCAACCAATGCTCGCGCTACTGCGCCGCCATGTCGATTTCGCTGCCCTGGCGGGCAGCGCGACGCGCCTGCTGCTTGGAGCCGTGGACGTGGAAAGCGGGGAACGGCGCATCTTCGACAGCTATGTCGATCGCATCACGCCCGAGCACCCGCTCGCCAGCGGCAGCCTGCCGCCCGCGATGCCGTGGACGCGCATCGATGGCCGCGCTTACTGGGACGGCGGCATCATTAGCAACTCGCCGCTCGATCTCGTGATCGAACGGTGCGGGCGGATAGCAGGGCGCGTATTTGTTGTCGATCTATTTTCAGGGTCGCGCCCGTTGCCGTCGAACCTGATCGAGGTCATGCTGCGGCGCGATGAGATCGTCTATGCCGATCGGGTTCGTAACGACCTGCGGTTCGAGGAAAACGAGAACGACTTTCGCGATCTCGTCGAACGTATAACCAGCCAGCTTGATCCCGAAACGGCGGCACGCATGCGACAACTCCCGGAATACATCCGGCTGATGGGGAGTCGTGCGCCCGTACGGGTCTTCAGGATCGCGCTGGATGGCCCCGCCGGAGCCAGGGACACTTTCGCGCGCGACTTCGATTTTTCCGATACATCGATTTCAGCGCTGTTCGAACTCGGCCGCAGCGCGGCGCTCGCAGTGCTCGCGTCGAACGCGACGGAACCGCTCGGGGGCGCAGCCGGCCGGCCTAGTCGAGCGAGGCCACCAACGCCTTGAACGCTTTCCACTCTACGGCGGGGAAGACTTCGACGCTCGCATGGCCCAGTGTGCGCATGCCGGCGGAAATTCTGAAGGCGGTGTCCAGATCGGGGGCGGTGAAAATGTCGAGATAATCATAGCGGCCCATCAATGCGAAATTGTGCAGCCATTCGATCTGACCGCACGTCTTCTGCAATCGGTGGACGGCGTGATGCTCGAGCTCGGCCAGTTTCTCCGGCGTCTTGACTGCGTCCGGCGACACGCGTGTAAGCATGACAAAGGTAGGCATGACGAATCCCCAGGGTGTCGCCCCGTGACGGAGCTAGGAATGGACGGTCGATCACACGATCGGCGATGTGCGAGCCGGTCGCCGGGCGGACGACGATGACGGTCCCAAGCCTTGCCCGAACCATGGAATCTCGGCACGGAGCGACGCGACATACCGAGCCCAGCCTCCCGGGTTGTCGGAGAACAGCCGTGCGCATACGGGCTCCGCGAGGGCATCGCGATCGAGCGGTTCGTCGAGCAACAGCTGCGGCCACAGGCAGTATGCGTGGAGGACGGCGCGCGCGAATTCACGCACGGTCATGTGCGCGAACACATGATTCAGCAGTGGAATGTCCGTGAGCATCGGCTGTGCGGCCAGCAGCGAATCGAGCGTCATGTCATCCGGCTCGTATTCGAGCACGCAACTGAGCGTTCGAAGAATGCTGCCCAGATGCACGAGCAAGGCGCGGCGAGCTTCGGTTTCGTTTGGCATGAGTGGCGTCCGGAATGGCGGAACGAATTGCTCCGCGTGTTCCCTTGAAATCTATGGGCGATGTCGCGCGCGAACGTTGATGGAGGTCAACCGCAGCAGTCAGGACCGTTCGGCATATCAGCCACCGTGGCCTCAGCAGCGCGCGTGCCTGCCTGTCATTCTGTCAACGGGGCAGCGTGCCCTCTCCGGCCCGCGACCGGCACGCCGCTGCCAGTATCGCGACGGCCTCGTCGTCATCCACCTGCGAAAACGATCGATAGAACGCGCCGACCGAGAAGGCTTCGTCGGACTGCTCGATGCACACCACCTCGTCGGCATAGGGGCGGACTTCATCGAGGCCTCGCGCGCAGGCCACCGGTACCGCGCAAACGAGCAGTCGCGGGCGCCCCATGCGCGCCGCGTGTAGCGCGGCGATCATGGTCGCGCCGGTCGCGATGCCGTCGTCGACCACGATCGTGATTCGGTTTTCCCGGATGACGGGCGGACGGAATCGCGCATAGTGCATCCTGCGTGCCGCAAGCACGGCAAGTTGCTCCTGCTGTTCCGCTTCCAGATAGCGTGACGGAATCGCCATACGCACGGCATCGCGCGACAAATAGCACCAGCCGGATTCGTCGATCGCGCCAATCGCGAGTTCCGGTTGCCACGGCGCGCGCAACTTTCGCACCAGCACGACGTCGAGATCGCCATGCAGGCGCGTTGCGAGGATGCTTCCCAGTATCAATGCGCCGCGTGGTATCGCAAGGACCAGCGGGTGTTCGCCACGGTAGGCCTGAAGCACGGACGCAAGCTGATTGGCCGCGTCCCGGCGGTCGTCGAAGATCATTTCACCTCCTGTTGGCACGGGGGCGTGCGTTGCTGCGCGCTGACGCGGAATCCGGTTGTCGAAGTCGGAGCACGGGCGGCCCTGCGGTCGCCCCGATCGCCGTCGAACCACACGTAGCGATCACAGCCGTTCGAGCCGAGCGAGGATCTCATCGGTCCGCCGCAGCAGCGTCCTGTTCCGCTCGGCCGTCTGCCTGACGGTATTCAGTCTTGCGCGCCAGTACGCGGGGTCGGTGATGGATGTCTGCTTGTGGAAGTAGGACCGGGTCTGCTCCAGCAGACGAATGGATCCTTCGATATGTGAAAGCTCGCGTTCGACGTCGCAGTACCAGTTCATGCAGGGTCTCCGTTGCATTGACATGACCCATGTTGGATTCCCGATATCGGTCTCGTCTTGATTTCACTCAATGCATCGAATTCATCCGATATTTCGGTGAATGAAAAATGATTCGGAGTACTGGATCGAGCGATTTCACGCCGCACGGTGAGACGAGAAGTTCGACGCGAAGACCGGGCAAGCAATCCGGCCCGGTCTCGCAAGGCGTGCGCATCGGTGGTTCGACGGCATTGCATCAGACGAATCGGGGAACGTTTCGATCGCTCGCGTCTGCCGGATGACCTGCATCAAGAACGCTTGGCCGGCAGGAGCGAATATTCATCTTCTTGCATGTCGACTTCGACCGACATGTTCCGTGCCTTCTGCGTCTTCACGTTCATGATACGGACACCATCATGCCCGCCTTGTTTACGAACACGTCGAATCGCCAGATCATTTCCCGTTCCGAAGCATCGGCACTGAGCGTGTCGGCTGCCATGCCTCACCAGCATCACCCGATCGACGGCGACGGCGACCGGCTGCTGAGTCCCCACGAAATCGCGATCCTGATGGTGCTCGCCAGCGAGCCGCGGCGCCAGCAGGGCGATCTCGCCGACCTGCGCTGCCTCGTCGATCGCGGTCTCGTTCGACTGGATGCAGCGTCGCTTGCCGAGGCGCCCGCCCGCCTGTCGGCCGACGGGCGCCAGATGGTGTTGCGACTCGCCAGACGCGATCGCGCCAGGCAAGGGCGCAACGTCGACGTCATGACGGCGTTTCGCGCGATCGCGGCGGAGACATCGGCCGCGATCGCGCACCACGCCGCGCACTGACCTGTATCAATTCCACGCGGTGCAGCGGGAATTACCGTTGTTTTCATCGATTGCGGACAGGAGTCGATGGCCATGAAAACCGACAGCGAGCTGAAGAAGGACGTCGAGCAGGAGCTCGAGTGGGATCCGTCGATCGATGCGGTGCGCATTGGCGTGGAAGTGCACGAACGCATCGTGACGCTGACCGGACACGTTTCCAGCTATCTGGAGAAGGTCGCCGTGCGCAAGGCCGTCGAGCGTATCGAAGGCGTGCGTGGCATCGTGCTGGAACTCGGGGTGCGGACGGACGACGGCAAGCGCCGCTCGGACGAGGACATCGCCGTCGCCGCACGCTCGCTCCTGCAGTGGGATGCCGGGCTCGGCGAGCAGGCCGTGCACGTGACCGTCGAGAACGGGTGCGTGACGCTGTCGGGCGAGGTGATGTGGAGCTACCAGATGCAGGAGGCGGAGCGGGCCGTCGAGCGGCTGCGTGGCGTCACCCGGATCATTAACGAGATCCATGTCCGGCCGCATCCGACGCAATCCGACATCGCGGGCAAGATCCAGGCGGCCTTGATTCGGCATGCAACGGAAGAGGCCGCACACGTCGGCATTACCGTCCAGGATGGTTGCGTGACGTTGACCGGCCAGGTGGGCTCGCTGAGCGAACGGCGGCTTGTCTTCGATGCCGCATGGTCGGCGCCCGGCGTGCGCGACGTGGTCGATCAACTTACCGTTGCATGATGGTTCGGGCGGCGGCGGACATCGATCGATGGTCCGCCTCGCCCCGGCCGGGAGAACGAACATGAATGCCGCGATGCTCTGTACCCGCGATGTTGCCACGTGTTCGGCACAAGCAACCGTCGTCGAGGCGGCGGAAATGATGCGCGACGCGCACGCCGGCGATCTGATCGTCGTGCGCGAACAGGAGGGGCAATGCGTGCCGGTCGGTGTGGTGACCGATCGCGACATCGTGCTGACGGTGGTCAGCCCCGATGCGCAGGCCGGCTCGCTGTTCGTCGGTGACATCATGTCGGCGCCCGTCGCGACCGCGAACGTCAACGACGACATCTGGCTGCTCGCGAAGCGGATGCGCCAGCACGGCGTCCGTCGATTGCCGGTCGTCGGCGGCGACGGCGAACTGGTCGGCATTGTGTCGCTCGACGATCTGCTGCGTGCCGCTGCGGCGCTGCTCGACGAGTTGCGGCTCGTGGCGGCCCGCCAGCCGTATTTCGAGGAGAAGCAGCGTGGCTGATCCGGTCGATTCCAGCTTCCGTCGCGCCGAGTATGGCGCAGCGACGATCTCAATGCCGGTGCGACGCGCCCTCCGGACGCGCGCGGACCCATGATACGCGGCCGGCAAACCGGCCCGCGCAACCGGATACGCCGGTGGCTCGGCGCAATCGGTCTCTGCCTACTGCTGTCGAGCGCGACGACGTGGCTCGGGGCGATCCACGATCATCCGGTGAGCATCGGTGTCCTGGCCGGCATGACCGCGCCGGAATGCGGGCGCGTGAGCGCTCGGCCGGCCGGCTCGCTGCTGACAGCACCGATTCCGGAACACGACGTCTGCCTGCCTCTGTTCGTTTATCGCGCGTCGTATCCGGACGCCGCGAGCGACGTCGCGTCGTACCGCACATGGATCCTGCAGCAACGGGTCGGTGAGTTCTGGCAATTGTTCGGCTACGTGCTTCTGCTGTGGGCCGCGATCCTGGGCCTCGTCGTCGGCCCGATATGGATCTTCCGGCGGCGGGCCGGATATCACCATCGCGCCTCGCGGCGTGGCGCAACCGATGATGGAAGCGGCATGCGCTCGCACGGCAAGCAAGGGGGTAATCATGACGATTTCCGGTGAATTGAACGAGACGGACTGGACCGTGGCGATCGAAACGGTTGGCGTTGCGACCGGCGGCTACCGCTGCCGTGTCCACGTGATGATCCGCTCGCCCGACTGCAAGTGCGAGCATGTCTTTCCGCATCACCGGGTATTCGCGACCGAGCGCGAGGCAGCGCTGGAGGGGCTGCGCAGCGGTATGACATGGATCGAAATGAAGAAATCGGACACCTTCACGTACTGACGGACGGCGTTGCTCACGGTCATCTGCGCTGCATGCGAACCGGCGAGCACGGCGACACGGACCCTGCGCGCGCGTCATGACCCGGGCCCTGCGAATGCCGCGTCGCCGGCATCCAGCCGGGCCGCCAGCATGCGTTGATCCCGGTCAAAGCCGCGCGGCACGGCCTCAATACGATGGATCGCATCTCCGCGAAGAAAGACGACCATGAACAGGCTCAGATGCGCATGCCGCGTTCTCGCGCTGTGCGCGTCAGCGTGCTGCGTGCCGACGCAGCCGGCACATGCGCAGCATGCGCGGCATGTACCCCGCCAGGATTTCCACAGCAGGGATTTCCACGGGCGGGACTTTCGCCATTTTGCGCCGAGGGAGCGTACGCGGTGGCAGCGCGGTCGATGGGTCCAGGACTGGCACGGCGGGCGTTACGCGTGGTGGTGGATCGTCGACGGTTACTGGTACATCTATCCTGAACCGATGTATCCGTATCCGACCTACATTCCGCCTGCGATCGTCGTTCAGCGGCCGCCACCGACCCCGGCTCGGCTACCGCCGGCACGTGCGTGGTACTACTGCAACGACCCGCGCGGATACTATCCGTATGTCGCGTCGTGCAATGGCGTGTGGACCGCGGTTCCGTCGACCCCGGGCCCCGCGCCGCAATGACGGAAGCGACGCTTGTTAGCATCGCAGCGACCGGGTCCCGGCTGCACGATTGCGCGCGAGCGACGCGGGAGGGCGCATGATGAACGGATCCTGGCCGGACGCTGACGTCGACGACGTGCTGCTGACGGATTGGTATGAACTGACGATGATGCAGGCCGCGTTCGATGCCGGAATGAACGACATGGCCAGCTTCGAGTTCTTCGTACGGGCGCTTCCCGAGCATCGGGCATTCCTGATGGCGGCGGGATTGGCGCCCGTGCTCGACTATCTGGAGGGCCTGCGCTTTCCGGCTGCCGCCGTTGAACGACTGGCCGCGACCGGGAGCTTGCGAGACGATTTCCTCGCGTCGCTCGCCGGCTTCCACTTTACGGGTACGGTCGACGCGATGCCGGAAGGCACGGTGTTCTTCGCCGAGGAACCGATCCTGCGGATCACGGCGCCGTTTCGCGAGGCGCAGTTCGTCGAAAGCCGCGTGATGAACCTGCTCCATTACGCAACGCTGGTTGCAAGCAAGGCCGCACGCGTCACGCTCGTCGCGCATGGCAGGTTGTTGGTCGACTTCGGCATGCGGCGCGCGCATGGCGCGGAGGCGGCGATGCTGTCCGCGCGGGCCAGCTACCTGGCAGGATTCAACGGCACGGCGACCCTGCTCGCAGGGCTGCGCTACGACATTCCCGTGTACGGCACGATGGCGCATTCATACGTCCAGGCGCACGACGACGAAGCGCTCGCGTTCGAGCATTTCGCACGATCGCAGCCGGATAACGCGTTGCTGCTGATCGATACGTACGATACGGAGCACGCGGCGCACAAGGTCGTCGAACTGGCGCGGCAGCTTGCGCCCGACAACGTGCGCATCAGGGGCGTCCGGATCGACAGCGGCGATCTGGCGGCGCACGCGCGCAACGTGCGCGCGATTCTCGACCATGGCGGTCTGACGGACGCGACGATCTTCGCGAGCGGCAATCTCGACGAAATCCGGCTGCGGGAGCTCGTCCACCAGCACGCGCCGATCGACGGTTTCGGAATCGGCACGCAGATGAGTACGTCGGCGGACGCACCGTGCCTCGACTGCGCGTACAAGCTCGTCGAGTATGCGGGCCGTGCGCGCTGCAAACACTCGGAAGGCAAGGCCACGCTGCCCGGCCGCAAGCAGGTGTTCCGGGAATACGGCCCGGACGGGCGAATCGCCGCCGACTGCCTCGGACTCGACGGCGAGCATATCGACGGAACCCCGCTGTTGCGTCCCGTCATGATGGGAGGGGCGAGACTCGCGGCCCCCACGCTCGGCGACAGCCGCATTCACGCAATGCGCGAACTGTCCACGCTGCCCGATCCGATGCATGCGCTGGCGCCCGTCATGCCGCTGCAGCCGGCGATTTCTCCGGCGCTGGCGGCACTCGTCGCGCAGGAGCATGCCAGGTCGGACACGCACGCGGGGCAGCAAGCGGCATGAACGATGCCCATATCCCGGCCGGCCGCGCGATCACGTTGCGCGACAAGGTGGCCGCATTGCGCGAGCCAGCAGCCTGGCCAGACGGCACGAGATCGGTCGAGGCCGTGGAGACGCACATGTCATGGGTATTCCTGACGGACCGGTACGCGTGGAAGCTCAAGAAGCCCGTGCGCGCGCCGCAACTCGATTTTCGAACGCTGGCCGCGCGCCATCGCTTCTGTTGCGAGGAGGTGCGATTGAACCGTCGGCTTGCGGCCGACGTCTATCTCGATGTGGTGCCGCTCGTCGTCGACGCCCGCGGTTGCCTGCATGCGGACGGACCCGGCGAAATCGTCGACTGGCTGGTCCGGATGCGGCGCCTGCCGGCAGCACGCATGCTCGACCGCGTGTTGTCGCGCGGCATGGCTACGGCAGGCGATGCGTGTCGCATCGCGGCTCGCCTGAGTGCGTTCTACCATACCCTGGCACCCGCGCGAATCGACGGTGCGGCGTATCGAGAAGCGCTGCGTTGCACGATCGACACCAATGAACGCGCGTTGTGCAAGCCGCTCGCGGGCCAGTCAGCCGATACCGTGCGGACGCTCTGTGCGCGGCAGCGCTCGTTGCTCGTGTGTGAAGCCGCGCGCTTCGACCTGCGTGCGAGACAGGGGCATGTCGTCGAAGGGCACGGCGATCTGCGTCCCGAACACGTCTGCATCGACGATCCGGTTGCGATCATCGATTGCCTCGAATTCTGCAGACGACTGAGAGTCCAGGATGCGGCCGACGAGGTCGGTTTTCTCGCGCTCGAATGCGAGCGTCTCGGCGCATCGGGTTTCGCGGACGCGCTCGTCAATGCCTATCACTCGGCGAGTGGCGACGATGTCGACGACGGATGCGTGCATTTCTACCAGAGCTGCCGGGCCATGACGCGCGCGCGGCTTGCCGTGTGGCACCTGCGCGAGCCCGCATTCAGGGCGACGCCGGTCTGGCGCGAGCGCGCGAGCACGTACATCGTGCTCGCCCGGCGGCACGCCGACGACTGCGAGCGCACGTGGGTGGCAAGCCACGTCAGCGCCGCAGCAGGTCCGTGAGCGAGCCGCCGCGATGGATACGCGCAATCGCCTCGGCAAACAGTGGCGCGCTGTCGAGTATCGCGAGCTTGTCCCTGAGTGGCCCGGCCGGCACGGGCTAGGGCGGCACCGTGTCGGTCACGGCGATGCCGGCGAGCGCGTCGCCGCCGAGCAGATTGGCCGCGTCATCAAAGAACATCCCATGCGTCGCGACCGCGTAGACGGATTGCGCGCCGAGCGTGCGGCAATCCTCGGCCGTGCGGGCCAATGTTGTCCCGGTGCCGATCAGGTCGTCGACGATGACCGCGCAACGGCCGGCGACCTCGCCCACGATCGGCTTGGGTGTCACGATGCCGCCGCTGCGCAGCTTGCCGGCGAACGCCGCGTCGACCGGGCGCCCGAGGCGCGCTTCCAGCCGGGCACGGAAATCCTCGGCTCGCCGCACGCCCCCAGCGTCAGGCGATACGACCACGACCGGCCGTTCGCCAGCTTGCGCGGCGAACCAATCGACCAGCATGCCGTTCGCCTCGAGATGCTCCGTCGGGCAGCGAAACGCGTTCTGGAACGCCGCGATGTTGTGGATGTCGATCGTGACGACACGATCGACGCCCACCGCTTCGAGCAACGTGGCGACATAGCGCGTGGAGACCGGATCGCGCGGCTGAGACCGGCGGTCCTTGCGCGAGTAGCACAGGTACGGCGTCACCGCACAGATGCGTGCCGCCGACGCATCCTTCAACGCGCCGATGAACAGCAGCAACCGGCACAGCTTGTCGTTGACGGAACTGCCTGGCTCGCCGTGCAGCGACTGCACGACGTAGACATCGTGTCCGCGCACGCTGACAAGCGCGCGCGTCTTGTGTTCGCCGTCCTCGAACGGACGTTCCTCGTGCGCGGCGAGCGTGACGCCGAGACGGGCCGCGATTCGTTCGCCGAAGGCGCGACACGAGGCGAAGGCAAACAGGCTGAAAGGGAGTCGTTCCATGGCATGGCCACCTCGATTCATGCAGTTGTCGGGTGAGCTTCCCCTGAAATTTCGCCTTCCAAGAGGTCGCGTATAAACTCGACGGAAAGGAAGGAAGTCAGGCATGTTCAAGGTACCGAAACAAGTGTACACGGCGGAGTTCAAGCTGGCCGCCGTACGGCGGGTCAAGGATGGCCAGGGAGTAGCCGTGGTGGCCCGTGAGCTGGGCATTTCTGAGCAAACGCTTCGCAACTGGGTGAAGGCCGAGGCATCGGGCAAGCTCAGCGGCGCCGAAGCAAGGCCGGTCACGCCGGAGCAGATGGAACTGTCTCGTCTGCGAGCGGAAAACAAGCGCCTGCAGATGGAGCTTGAGATCGCAAAAAAAGCGGCAGCATACTTCGCGAAGGACCTGCTGTGAGGTATGCCTGGATCGACCGGCAGGTCGGGCAATATCCACTGTCGTCGCTGTGCTGTGTGCTGTCGGTCAGCGTGAACGGCTATCGGGCATGGAAGCGCGGCGGTACGCTGGGGCGAACGCGACTGACGGACACGCAATTGCTGACGCTGATCCGCACGGTGCACGCTGAGGTCAAGGGAGCATACGGCTCGCCGCGCATGACCGAGGAAATCCGTGAGCGCGGCTTTCCGGCCAGCAAGGAGCGCGTGGAACGGCTGATGCGTGAGAACGGTATCCGGGCCCGGCACAAGCGCCGCTACCGGGTGACGACCGATTCGAAGCACAAGCTGCCGGTTGCGCCGAATCTGTTGAATCGTGAGTTCACGCCCGCCGAGCCGAATCAGGTGTTCAGATCGGACATCACGTACATCTGGACCGACGAGGGCTGGCTGTACTTGGCCGTGGTGCTCGACCTGTTCAACCGAGAAGTGGTGGGCTGGTCGATCAAGCCGCGCATGACCGCGGATCTCGTGACGGACGCGCTGACAATGGCTTGGTTTCGCCGTCGACCTGCGCCGGGCGCACTGTGCCACTCGGATCAGGGCAGCCAATACGCGAGTCACGAGTTTCAGCGCAAGCTGATCGCATACGGCATGCGCTGCTCGATGAGCCGCAAGGGAAATTGTTGGGAAAACGCCCCGACGGAAAGCTTCTTCAACAGCTTGAAGAACGAACGGGTTCACGCTACGCGCTACCGGACGCATCAGGACGCGAAGGCCGATCTGTTCGAATACATCGAAGTGTTTTACAACCGCAGTCGTCGTCATTCGTCGCTCGGCTTTGTTTCCCCGGAGCGGTTCCTTCGGGATTGGATCAAAGCTCAGCAGACCAAGGATGTGGCCGCATAACTCGGAACCGTTGGAAGGCGAAAAACCGAGGGAAGCTCAACATCGACTACCACGTCGAAGTCGATCACCACTATTACAGCGTCCCGCACAGCCTCGTGCGTCAGGAAGTCTATGCCCGCGTGACGCGCCACGGCGTCGAGATCCTGCACCGCGGCAAGCGCGTTGCCGCTCACGCCCGCAGCCGACTCCGGAACAAGCATACGACGTTGCCCGAGCACATGCCGGCGGCGCACCGTGCCCACATGGAATGGACGCCAGGCCGGTTGTTGAACTGGGGTGCCTCGGTCGGTCCCGGCGCCGAGGCGATCGTCAAACATCTGTTGACCAACCGGCCCCATCCCGAGATGGGGTACCGCGCCTGTCTCGGACTCCTGTCGCTCTCACGCAAGTACGGCAAGGAACGGCTGGAAGCCGCCTGTCAGCGGGCGCTCGTGATCGGATCACCGACCCGTCGCTCCGTGCTGTCGATCCTCGAATCCGGCCTGGACCGACAGCCGATGCTCCCGATTCCGTCCACCGAATGGCATTCGCCCGATCACGAGAACGTGCGCGGGCCCGAGTATTACCACTGACCCAAGGAGGTCGCGATGTTGATGCAGCAAGCCTAGATTGTCGACGCCGGCTTACCTGTGATACAAGGTAGCCGCACGCCGGGCGCAGGCCGGAGGCGTCATCTGCAACTAGACATTCGTGGAACTTTCAGAACATGGCAACAGGTACCGTCAAGTGGTTTAACGATACGAAGGGTTTTGGGTTCATCACGCCGGACGACGGCGGCGATGACCTGTTCGCGCACTTCTCCGAGGTTCAGGGAAGCGGCTTCAAGTCGCTTCAAGAGGGCCAGAAGGTCAGTTTTGACGTCAAGCAGGGTCCCAAAGGGAAACAGGCGGCAAACATCAAGCCGCTGTAAGTTTTCCGCTACGCGACCGCGGGCTGTCAGGGCAGCGATCAGGCCCATGCATGATCGCTGCGCGTTTGGGGCGAGGCGTCGAAAGGGCGGGCGCACTGCCGCCTTGGGTCAATGCTCGAGAAAGGGTCTCAACTTGTCCGCGCGGCTTGGATGCATCAGCTTGCGCATCGCCTTGCTCTCGATCTGACGGATCCGCTCGCGGGTCACGTCGAACTGTTTGCCGACTTCTTCGAGCGTGTGATCAGAAGTCGTGTCGAGCCCGAATCGCATCCGCAAGACCTTGGCCTCGCGCGGCGACAGCCCGTCGAGTGCCTCATCGATCGCCACGCGCATGTTCGCATGAGTCGCGGCCTCGACCGGTGAGCTCGCGGAGGCATCCTCGATCATGTCGCCGAGCGTCGCGTCGGCATCGTCGCCCACCGGGGTTTCGAGCGACACAGGTTGCTTGGCGATCTTGAGGATGCTGCGCACTTTCTCCTCGGACATCTCCATGCGCTCGGCGAGGACGGCGGGATGCGCTTCCTGCCCGGTCTGTTGCAGGTATTCACGCGAAATCCGGTTTAGCTTGTTGATCGTCTCGATCATGTGGACCGGCACGCGAATGGTGCGTGCCTGATCGGCAAGCGCACGCGTGACTGCCTGCCGGACCCACCAGGTCGCGTAAGTCGAGAACTTCCAACCGCGCCGGTATTCGAACTTGTCCACTGCCTTCATCAGGCCGATGTTGCCTTCCTGGATCAGATCCAGGAACTGCATGCCGCGGTTCACATATTTCTTGGCAATCGAGATGACGAGACGAAGGTTCGCTTCGATCATCTCCCGCTTGGCCTGCCGCATTTTCAACTCTGCGGTACTCATCTGGCGGTTGATCTGCTTGAGCTGCTGGAGTGGCAGTGAGACCTTGGCCTCGATGTCGATGAGCTTCTGCTGCCCGGCCTGGATGGCCGGCAGATGCCGCTCGAGTGCCGCGCCACACTGTCGCGAAGTCGCCGCCGTGCGGCTGGTCCATTCAAGGTCGGTCTCGTGGCCCGGAAACGACTCGACGAACGCCTCGCGTGACATGCCACAGCGGTCGACGGCGATTGCCAGGATGCTGCGCTCGATTGCACGAACCTCGGTCACCTGTTCATGCACGCCGGCACATAGGCGGTCGATAGTTTTGGCGGTGAAGCGGATCGGCACGAGTTCGCGCTGGATCTCCGCGCACACTTGCGCAACTGCTGCGGAACGCGCTTTGCCGTTAATGGGCGCATCCGGCAACTGCTCGAACAGGGCACGCACCCGCGCGAAAATCGCAAGGCTGTCGTTTGTGAGATTTTCGAGGCGGGCCGCGTTCGCTTTCTCGGAATCCCCAGCGTCCGCGTCAACGTCGTCGCCGTCCGTGTCATCGTCGGAGGCGTCTTCTTCCGCCTCGACGTCATCGGACTCCAGGGTCACTTCGCCTTCTTCCGCAGCGTCGCTAATACCAGCGACCAGTTCGTCGATACGCAGTTCGCCGGCAGCGATGCGGTCCGCATCGGCAAGAATGGTCGACACAACCGACGGGCACGCCGCGATTGCCTGAATCATGTCCTGCAGGCCGCCTTCGATACGCTTTGCGATCTCGATTTCGCCCGCGCGGGTTAGCAACTCGGTGGCACCCATTTCACGCATGTACATCCGTACCGGATCGGTCGTGCGGCCGAATTCGGAATCGACGGTCGACAGTGCGGCTTCCGCTTCCTCGTCCGCCTGATCATCGGATGCCGCAGCAGGCGCGGCGTCGCTCAGCAGGAGTGCCTCCGCGTCCGGCGCCTGCTCGTAGACGGCCACCCCCATTTCGCTGAACGTGCTGACGATCGATTCCATCGCAGCCGTTTGCGTAAAGTTGTCGGGCAGGTGGTCGTTGATGTCCGCGTGGGTCAGATAGCCGCGCTCGCGGCCAAGGGCGATCATCGCGCGCATCTGCCGCTGGCGCTCCTCGTCCTGGCGCGCCATCGATGCCACGTCCAGCGGTGTTGCGACGCCCGACGTCTTTTCCGTTGGGCTGCGGCGGCTGGTCTTTGACGTGACCGCGATCACTCGGGATGCTGAACCGTTGCGAACTGGGTTTGCCAATACATTCTCCTCGACAAGTTGGCCGACGATCGTCGCGGACGTGACAGGCTGGTCAAGCTTGTTGGGTGCGAACGAGATCGTGGGATGGCGCACGGACAGTCGAGGCTGGAATGCCTCTTGCGGATTCTGGTGCGCGCAGAAAGGGGAACCAAAAATTATACCGGGTGTCGTTGTGCATCGCAACATTCGGTCAGTTCGCGACCGTCCTCGCCCACGGTCCGCTCCGTCGGCTTCCCCTTGTCGTATTTAAACCGGAAATCGTAGAGCAAATTAATTCTGTCTACATGAACGCCCCCCTTTGCGCCAGGATTTCGAGGTTTTGACGAACAGGATGGGCTGCAGCTCTATATTCGGCCTTGTTGCAGCCTTGTTCGCTGCGGGCCCCTATGAAATCCGCTGACTCACGCCTCATTCACTCCACGAGCTTGTCAGGCTCAGACAGAATTTCAGGCGTGGCGTCGCTACTGTCTGATAGCGCTCCGCGGTGCCTTTACCGGGGGGCTTACGAAGCGCTTGGCCGCCGCCGTGTCTCGCCGCTTCTGCAATAGGATGTCGAGCCCGGCGCCATACTCGTCGACCGCGCGCCACAGCAACCAAGACTCGTCGCCCAGCGTCACGACTATATCGTCCAGGTGCCAGGTGTGGTCCGGCGCGCGTCGCTCGGCCGTGAGGCGATGGGCGAAGCCGGCGCCGATTTTGTCGCGCCAGCGGTGAATCGTTTCGTGGCTCACTACAACGCCACGCTCGAACAGGAGCTCCTGGACTTCGCGCAGGCTGAGTTGAAAGCGGAAATACCAGCGCGCGGCGCAGTTGATGATCGCCGCCGGGAAACGGTGTCCGCGGTAGAGTGACTTGCCGTTCGTCATTCCGCCATCCTACGCGATCATCCCTAGCAACGTGACAGTGCCGTACCAACCCTGTCGGCGAATCCCTACACGACGGACCGCAAAAATATGACGTGAAGATCAGCGTCCGGCGATTTGAATCGCGCCGGCTGTCGCCGATACTTTCATCACAACAAACGTTTTACATTTTTCGTCCGACGTGATCGAACCTCGTTCCGAGGCGGGTAGCGAGACCCACACAGCGGACGCCTTCGTGCCCGGTTCCGTGAACGAACATTGCATGAGGCTTAAGTGGCTGGATGCTCTCTTGTCGAACCAGCAACTTTATTTCCGGCGTCACACACGCGAACGGAGGCCATCATGAGCCGCGCGGCACAAGACCTGATCGAACTGCAACGCCTTGCCCGGAACGGCGCAGGCGCATTAACCGAGCATCTTCTGCGGGAAGTGGCGAAGAGCCTGATTGCAGCGGGCGTCTCCGACGCGCGCGGAGGATGTTGAACGCGACGCGATACGGTAATCCCCCCGTTTTCCACGGGGGCGGCTTTTTGGGAGGATTACGGGGTATTCGTACGAATACCCCCAGTACGCCTCGCCGACGAGGATGACCGGCAGCGGCGCGATCTTGCGCGTCTGTAGCAGCGTCAGCACCTCGAACAGCTCGTCGAACAGCTCGTCGAACTGCTGTAGCCGCCGGGGAAAAAGACGGCTGCCTTCGCGCGCTCGAGCAGTTGCAGCATGCGGATGGCGAAGTAGTGAAACCGGAAGCAGAGATCGGGTGTGATGTACGGATTCGGCGCCTGTTCCAGCGGCAGCTCGATATTGAAGCCGGCGCTGGATGCGCCTCGCTCGTACGCGCCGCAGTTGGCGGCTTCCAGAATGCCGGGGCCGCCACCCGTCACGATCGCGGGCGGTGCGGCGCGCGTGCAGCGGTCGGCACGCGCGACGATACGACTGAATTCGCGCGCGACGGGTAATACATGCTGTCCTCGGCGAGCCGGCTGGCGATCGCGAACGTGCGCGATCTGCCCGAGTGGTGCGGGCGCTCAGCGAGCAGGCGATTCGCTTCGCCCAGCCGCGCATTCGCGACGGTAGGTGCAACGATGCGCGTGCTGCCGTAGATCACGACTGCATGGCCGATTCGTTCGATCTGCCGGCGCTCTCCTGCTTTCCAGTAGTTGAGTTGCAGCCGGATGCCTCGCATGCTCGCGCGCTGCGGCAGCGCCGCATCTGTCATCGGCGGGCGTGCAGCTCGAACGCTGGGCGACGCGCCGCGAGCGACGCGGGATGCGGAGGATACCGTTGTTGCCGGCGATAGCATCCGGCCGCGTGGCCGGCCGTTTGCTGCGCGCGTTCGCGATCGTTGCGCCGGGTGCAGTACGGTGGCGCGTGCTGTCTTGCGCAATGCCTGCGGGCGCACGTCGGGTCATGGTCGGCATGAATGGACGGGACGCGCGCCGCTCACTAGCTCAACACCCATTGCACGAACTGATGCGCGTCGTCGGCAGACAGCGGCCCGCCGCGATCGATCGCCGGCGGCATCGGCGTGCCGCCCCAGTGCAGGCGGTCTGCCGACGCGCAGCTTGCGGTCCAGTTCCGCGCCGGCATTCGGATCGCCTTGGTAGCGCTGCGCAATCTCGTGGAATGACGGCCCGAGGAACGTCATGTCGGGCATATGGCAGAACATGCAGTGTTGCACGTCGACGAGTTCGGTCGGCTCGGGCACGGCCGTCTGCGCGGCGGCCATGCCGGCCGTCACGGCCATCGCGCAGAAGACGGCGCAACGCATGACACTCATGTTCGTTTTCTCGTCGAGATCACATGAAGGAAATCACTTCGTCGAGCGGGCGACGCGGCGAATGCGGCATATGCGGGCCGCGCCCAACACGCAGCAGCAATTGCGGCTCACCGCGCAGCCCGAGCATGTGGCACAGGTGGGCGCGCAGCCCGGCCGTCTCGATCGGCTGGTTCAGGTACGACGCGGTATAACCCGCGCGCGTCGCGACGAGCAGGATCCGCTCCAGCGCCTGGCCGGCGGCGAGCCACGCTTCGCGATCGTCACGCACGGTCGCGATGCACACGATCAACGGCGACGCGCCGACGAGCTGGTGATGCAGCGCGGCGAGGCCGTTGCCGAGATCGAAAGTTCGCACCGCCATCGTCACGACGGGTGCGGCGAAGTCCAGCAACGTCGGCACGCCGGCTGCGAATGCGGGCATGCCGTCGACGTGCCGGCGCGGATCGATCCAGCTCGCCAGCTCGCGCCGGAAGCGCGGGTCCGCGAACTGTTGACGATCGGCCTCGGCGACCAGTTCGGCGATGCGCGCGCGGCGTGCGATCGAGTCGACGCACGCGACCTCGGCGCCTTCCGCGACACCGGCCGCGATCAACTCGTGCTGGATGTCTTCGGGCACAGGGCTCGATTCGAACGGCGCGCGTGTCGTGACGCGGTCCGGAATCGCGTCGAACAGTGCGCCGAGGGACGCATCGGAATAGCCGTCGTCGCACACGCGCACGAGCGCAAGGAGATCGGGGTCGACTTCGGAAGGAAACGTGCTGATCGTGTACGCGAGCCCTGCATGATTGAGCGCGACACGCAGATTGAGCAATGCCGCTCCGCAGCTGATGATCAGCTCGCGATCGAACGGATCGACCACGGGCAACGCGCGAACGCGGTCCGCGCAGACCGAAATCGTGGTGCCGTTGACCAGGAAGCGCCACGGCTGGGAATTGTGGCTGGACGGCGCCAGCACCGCATAGCCCAGCAGCGACCGCAGTCGATCGTCGAGGCGGGGGCTTGCAGCAACGGGGGTAACGGATATCATTCGGCAATCTCCAGGGAGCCGGCCAGCGGCGGTACGCCATTTCATCCTGTCAGCAACCGTCCGGCGCCCGTTGACCCACATCAAGCGCCCGTTACCGTGCGCTGCGCGCGCGATGCGCGACGAGCAGCCCTGGAAGCGAAGCGCGCGAATGCGAGCGCGCAGCGAGGCGAACTTGCTTGCGATGATGTTTGACTGGGCGGACGTGCCCTACCAGAACGCCGCGAAGCCGCCGTATAGCGATTCGCGCGCGCAGTTGCTGCGGGTTGCGGTCGAAGCGCCGAGCCTGCTACCGCCCGAGGCCGGGCGGCACGGCCACCCGTGGAGCGTCCAGCAGATCAACCACGGCGCGGCGCCACGGCTGCGCAGCGAGGATTTCATCGACGCGATGACGCTGATCGTTCCGGCCGGGATAACGCTCGCCGCGTTCGTCGAAACGATCGAGGCCGCCGGCGGGACCGTCTACGGCTCGCTCGGCTGGGCCGAACTGCCGCCGTGGCAGCGGCCCGACGTCGTCGCCCAGACGGGCTGAATTGGGCCGAATGCCGGGCGCGACGCGCTCGTCAGCCGGCTTCGCCCCAGCCACCGCCCAGCGCGACGTAGAACGCGACCGTGTCCTGCAGACGCTGTGCGACCGTCTGCAGCCACGCAATCCGCGCCTGATGATATTGCACGTCGGCGACCAGCAGCTGGACGTAGCCGGCGATCCCCGCGTCGTAGCCGGCCTGCGTGAGCTTCAGCGCATCGCGGGCCGCGGCCATCGCGCGCGCCTGCGCATCGAGCGCTGTCGCGTCGTTCGCGAGCGCGCGCAACGTATCGGCCACCTGCGAGAACGCCGACAGGACGACCTGCCGATAGGTCGCATCGGCTTCGGCGTACGCATCCTGCGCGGCACGCCGCTGGTTCAGCAGCGTGCCGCCATGAAACAGCGGCGCGGTGAGTCCGGTGCCGACACTCCATGCGCGGCCAGCCGGCGCGAACAGCTTGCCGGCGACGATGCTGTCGAACCTGCCCGACGCGGACAGCGTGAGGTTCGGGTAGAGCGCGGCCGTCGCGACGCCGACCTGCGCGCTGGCCACGTGCAGCTGGGCTTCCGCCTGCAGGATGTCGGGACGGCGGCGCACCAGCGACGACGGCGCCGTATCGGGCAGGCTGGCGGGCAGTTCGATCCCGTCGAGCGATAGGTCCGGCGTCTGCCAGTCGACCGGGTAGCGGCCTGCCAGCAGCGCAAGCAGGTCGTCGGCCTGCGCGCGCTTCTGGTCGAGCGCGGGTAGCGTCGCTTCGAGCGACGCTCGCTGCGATTCCAGCGTCAGCACCGCGACGTAGGCCGCCGCGCCGGCCGTCACCTGTGCGCGCGTCAGGCGCATCTGCTCGTCGAGCAGCGCGATCATTTCGCGTGTGACCGCGGCTTCGTCACGATAGGCGGCGCGCGCGACCATCGTATTGACGACGTTGGCGGTCAGCATCAGGTACGCGCCGGCCAGCGCCTGGCGCTGCGAATCGACGCCGGCCGCGAGCGCCTCGATCTGGCGCCGTTCGCCGCCCCACAGGTCGAGCGTATAGCTGACCGTCGCCGACAGCGTGAACAGGTTGAAGACCGACGCCGGCACCGTCTGGCCAGTGCGCAGCGGCGTGGCGCGCTCACGCGACGCGCCGGCCTGCGTGTCCACCTGCGGGAAAAAGACACCCTGGCCAGCCCGCAGCGCGTGCTCGCTGCGCCGCAGCGTCGCTTCCGCGAGATCGAGCGTCGGGCTGCCGGTCAGCGCTTCGTCGACGGTCAGGTCGATCGCGCGGCTACCGAAGCGCGTCCACCAGTCGCGCGGGAGAGCCGCGTCCGCCGACAATGCCTGCGTGCGGCCGCCGCCGGTCCACGGGCCGGTTATCGCGCCCGGCCCGTCAGGCGGCACGAAGCGCGCGACGCGCGGCGCGGGCGGCGGGACAAAGTTCGGCCCGACCGTGCATCCCGCGAACAGCACGGCGACGATCACCGCACCGGTTCGGCGGCGTGGCGCATGCGCCAGACGGGGCGAGTTATTTGGCTGCGACGTAGACATCGACGATCTGCCCGGGAAACAGCCGCACATTCCTGTTCGGCACGATACGGAAAATGACTGGCAGCACGCGCACGTCGACGCGCTCAGTGCGCTGGTCCGACAATTCGATCTTCGGCGTGACGTACGGCTGCACGCGCACGAACTGGAGATCGGCCTCAACCGACGTGCCGCGCACGAACATGTGCGCCTTCAACGCATGCAAGTCGGGTAGCTGATGGATCAGGATTTCGTCGATGTAGCAGCGCACCTGCAGCCGGTCGACTGGCGTGCCGAGCACCGCAACCGGCGTGCTGCCCCGCGTATAGGTGTCAAAGAGCCCCTGCGAGGTCAGGTACGACCCGACGGCCGCGTTCATTGCCAGGACCGTGCCGTCCGCAGGCGCGCGCAGCGTGTATCGGGCGAGCAGGGCGGCCGCCGCATCCGCCGCGCGTCGCAGCGCGACGGCCTGCGCTTCCTGGTTGAGCACGTCGTAGCGCCACGCGCCGGCTTTCGTCAGACGATACTGCCGCGTCACGACATCCAGGTTGGCCGCCGCGACGCGCACCGCGTTCGCGGCGGTGTCGAGCGCGTCGCGGCTGACGGCTTTCGGATCGATGTCGTACGCGTGCCGCTGCTTGTCGTACTGGTCCTGTGCGAGCTTCAGGCTCGCCTGCGCGGCCGCCGTCTGCGCACTGGCCACGTCGAGCACCTCGCGGCGCGGCTGAGCCTTCAGCTCGTCGAGCAGCGCGGTGGCCGCATCGGCCTGTGCCGCGAGCTGGGCGGCGGTCGCGCGCTGCACCGAATCGTCGATCGTCAGCAGCGCGTCGCCGGCCTTGACCGGATCGCCGTCGTGTACGAGGATGCGTGTCACCGCACCCGACACGTCCGGATAGACGTTCACGTTCGCGCCGGCCGGCTGTTCGCTCTCGACGATGCCGTTCGCATAGACGCCGCGCGCGTACGGATTGGCGGCCGGCTTGAACACCGGCGGCTGCGGCGGCTCCTGGCGGCTGTACACCCACGCGGCAACGAGGCTTGCCAGGAAGCCGAGGAGTGCCGCCGCGAACACGAGCCTGTGCTTCATCGCGCACCTCCGCGCACGATGCCGCTCAGCTTGCCGTCTTCCATCCTCAGGATGCGATCCGCATACTCGAAGATCCGCGCATCGTGCGTGACGATCACGATGCAGCGCGTGTCGCTCAGCACCTGGTGCTTGACGAAGTCGATGATCATGCGGCCCGTGTCGCCGTCGAGCGACGCGGTCGGTTCGTCGAGGATCAGCAGGTCGGGCTGGCTGACGATCGCGCGCGCGATCGCGACGCGCTGCTGTTCGCCGCCGGACAGCTTGACGGGCGGCAGTTGCGCGCGATTCGCGAGTCCGACGACGTCCAAGTACGTATGCGCTTCCTTGATGGCGTCATCCCACGGCCGGCGCTTCAGGATCAGCGGGATCGCGACGTTCTCCGCCGTCGTGAGCCTCGGAAACAGGTGATAGTCCTGGAACACGAAGCCGATCCGGTTCAGCCGGAAATCGGCGATCGCATTGTTCGGCTGCGCCCACAGGTCGACGCCGTCGATCGACACCAAGCCGTCGTCCGGTCGCAGGATGCCGGAGATCACGCTGAGCAGCGTCGCCTTCGCCGAACCACTTGCTGACGCCGCGTGCGTCGATCGCGACGTGCTTCATCGTCAGCCCCGGAAGATGTCGAACGGCTCGATGCGCAGCACGCGCCGCACGCCGAGATAGCTGGAGATCGCCGCGATCACGACCACCATCCCGAACGCGAGCGCCAGGTTGCCGAACGTAATGAGCGCCGCGTAGTCGGGGATCCGCAATTTGGCGATCGTGATCATCAGCACGCACAGCCCGACGCCGATGCCGTAGCCGGTCAGCGCTGTGAACGTCGCCTGGAACAGGATCATCGCGACCAGCTCGCGGCTCTTCGCGCCGATCGCCTTCAGCGCGCCGAACTTGTCCAGGTTCTCGAGGATGAACGCATAGAACGTCTGCCCTGAAATCGACAGGCCGATGATGAAGCTGATGATCGTCATCAGCATGATGTTGGTGCCGAGTCCCGTCTCGTACTTGTAGAAGCGCGCGATCTGCGCGATGAATTCGTCGCGCGTGTACGCGCGATAGCCGAGCGACGTCACCACGGCCTTGATGTGTGCAATTTCCGCATCCGACTTCGGCTCGACGAGGATGTACGAAGTCGTGAAGCGCGGCGACGGAATGTAGCGGATCGCGCGTGCGTACGTGGTGTAAAGCGTCGGCGTGCCGAACAGGCCGCTCGCAGCGACCTTCGCGATGCCGACGATCACGCCGCGATGATCGTTCAGCTCGAAATCGGTGCCGACGGACGGATTCTCGAGCTTCGGAAACTCGGGATCCTGGATCGCGATGAAGCCGTTTTCCGCGTAGATGTCCTCGATGCGGCCCTGCAGCATCGTCGGGCGGCCGAGCAGGCTGGCGTCGTCGAGGCCGACGACCGTCACGGCCTGGTAGGTGCCGGAGCGCAGCTTGACCAGCGCGCCGCCGGAATAGAGCGGTACCGCATACTTGACGCCGTCGATGCTGCGCACGGCGTCGAGCACGTAGCCGGGCATGCCGATGCTGTTCGCGATCGTCTTCACGGCCGGGTCCATCACCCAGACCTTCGCGCCGATATTGATGACCGACGCCGACGACTTGTTCAGGATGCCGGCGAACAGCGACGTCATCTCGATCATCAGCAGCACCGAGAACGTGATGCCGACGGTCAGCGCGGTGAATTTCGCGCTGTCGTTGACGAGCAGCTTGAACGCGAGGCGGAGGATGCCGTTCATGATGGTGAATCCGGCGCGTCCGGGCCGTGCCGCTAGCGCCCGGCCGACCCGGGATTCATCTGCGCGACGAACGCGACGACGCCCGAGACCAGCGTGACGATCGCGTACGGGACCACCCGTGCGTCGATCAGCATCGCGTGCACGACGCCCAGCAGCGACGCGAGAGCGATGAACACGCATAGCGTCGCAAGAACGCTTCGATAGTGCTGTCGACTCATGAGGTTCTCCCGGGAAGCGGCCGTCGGCGGCATGGCTTTACCGCAACAGCCGCCGCCGCTGCTTGCGCAAGATATGGCGCCATGATCGCGTGCCGCGCTCCGTCCCGGTTGATCTGTATCAACGGACAAATCCTGATGCCACGGGCGAGCCGATCAAGTCATCTCGGCAGGGGTAAAGTGAGCGGGAGGCGCGGCAGCGCGCATGGAATGCCTCGTCGAATACGGGATGGCGCCGCCTTCAAGGCGTCGCTGCGTCGGATTCACTTATATCCGACGATTGCCGGGCCTCCCCTTGAGCTGCGTCACCCGGGCGGGAATGCGTGTCGATCGGCCCCTCGGTTGACGCGGCTACCGGACCGCGCGTTGCATGTCACGGGCGGTCGCCCGGCCCGGGATTGAGCAGCACGACGAACGCGAGGATGCTGGAGATCAGCGTGACGATCGAGTACCTGAAAACCGCCTCGTCGAACAGCATCCCGTGAACGATACCGGCCAGCGACGCAATCGCGATGAACACGCTGAGCGTCGCGAGAAAGATGCGGTATTGCTTGCGGATCATGACGGTCTCCCGGGAAGCGGTGGGCGTCGACGGTCGTATGGATGCGAAACGGCCCGGTTGCCGTGGCCTGCACGACGTCTGGCGTACTCATGATCGCGTCGCGCTTCGTCGCACGGTTGATCTGCGTCAACGGACAAAATCGGCCTTCGGATGCCCGGTAGCCTCCGCCGCAAGCCGGTCGTTGATTGATCCTCGTCAAGCCGCCGGCGCGGCCGTGCGCGATGCTGAATGTGGTGCAGCACGCATCCGGTCGCACGCTTCGCGGCCGGCACGAGCCGACGGGAGACCGACATGAAGTCCGATGCAGTACTCAAGCAGGATGTCGAGCAGGCGCTGTTCTGGAATCCGGCGATCGATGCAAGCCGGATCGACGTCGAGGTCCACGACCGGATCGTGACGTTGCGCGGCACGGTCAACAGCTGGGCCCAGAAGCTCGAGGCCCAGAAAACGGCGCTGCATGTCGCCGATGCGCGCGCTGGCGCTCGAAGTGAACGTCACCCCGCCCGAGAATGCCTGCGCGGACCAGGAACTGGCGATCGCGATCACGTTCGCGCTCGGCTGGCAGGAGGCGTTGCGCGATCACAAGATCAGCGTCGAGGTCGATCACGGCTGCGTGACACTCGACGGCGAAGTCGATCATGCGTTCCAGAGCCGTGCGGCGGAAGCGATGGTGAGCCGGATGATCGGCGTCGTCGGCGTGGCGAACCGCATCCGGGTGCGCGCCGATCATACCGTGCCGGACGTCGGCGCCCGGATCGCCGACGCGCTTGCGCGTCGCGCGCAGCGCGAATCCGCCGGCATCTCGATCGACGCAACCGACGGCATCGTCACGCTGACGGGTACGGTCGCGTCGCTGGCGGAACGGCGCGCCGCGTGCGGCGCGGCGGGATCGGTCCGGGGCGTCCGGGAGGTCGTCGACCGGCTGACCGTTGCCTGACCGTTTTGCCTGTGTTGTCCATTACCAGGAGAAGCAGCCATGAACCGTTCGAATACCGGCTCCGGCCGAAACCATCTGCGCCGCGACAAGCGCATGCAGCCGCATACGAAGGACAGTTACCGTGATCCGAAGCGGCCGAAAGGCGACCGGATCTGCGAAGGCTGCGGCGCCGTCTGCGACGCGGGCCGCTGGACCTGGTACGCGACCCCGCTCGACCGGCGCCAGCTCGAATGCCCGGCCTGCAAGCGCATACGGGAGAACGTGCCGGCGGGCGAACTGATGTTGCACGGCGCGTACCTGCACGCGCATCGGTCCACGATTCTCGAGCTGCTCCAGCGTCAGGCCGAGATGGAGACGAGCGAGCACGCGCTCGAGCGCATCATGGAGATCGAGCAATCCGCCGATGCGCTCATCGTCAGGACGACGGGCGTGCACATGATCCGGCGCCTGGCGGAAGCGTTGCTGCATGCGCATCACGGCGATCTCGCGCTCAACTATCGCGACAGCGAGGACGTGCTGCGCGCGCAATGGAAGCGCGACGATGCGTGAGCGGGTGGACGTCCGCCGGCCAGGTTCGATCCCATGAAAAAATCATTCGACTATTCCGGGTTGCTGATTCCGATCGCGTTCGCCGTGCTGGTCGCGGTTCAACTGCTGGCGCGCCAGCCGGCGGCGACGTCGATTTCCTACAGCGATTTTCACCACCTGATGGACGCACAGCTCGTCGACGATCTCGAGATCGGCCAGTCGTCGATCTCGGGCACGCTGCGCATGCCGGAAGCTGGCGCCGCGCTACCCGCGTCCGACGCGGCCGAGGTGAAGGAGGCCGGACCGCCGTGGCGCTTCACGACGAACCGGGTGAGCGACGACCATCTGGTCACCGCGCTGACGGCCGCCGGCATTCGCTATCACGGCGCGACGGATACGGGCTGGATCGGGACGCTGGCAGCATGGATCTTCCCGTTGATCGGCTTCGTCGTGATCTGGAATTTCATGATGCGCAGGCCGGGCGGAATGCGGGACCTGAGCGGCATGGGAAAAAGCCAGGCCCGCGTGTATGCGCAGCAGGAAACCGGCATCACGTTCGACGACATCGCGGGCATCGACGAGGCGAAGGCCGAATTGCAGCAGATCGTCGCGTTCCTGCGCAGCCCCGAGCGCTACCAGCGGCTTGGCGGCAAGATTCCGAAGGGCGTGCTCGTCGTCGGCGCGCCCGGTACCGGCAAGACGCTGCTTGCCCGCGCGGTCGCCGGCGAGGCGGCGGTGCCGTTCTTCTCGATCAGCGGGTCGGCGTTCGTCGAGATGTTCGTCGGCGTCGGTGCGGCCCGCGTGCGCGACCTGTTCGAGCAGGCGCAGCAGAAAGCGCCGTGCATCGTGTTCATCGACGAGCTCGATGCGCTCGGCAAAGCACGCGGTGTCGGCCTGATGTCCGGCAACGACGAGCGCGAGCAGACGCTCAACCAGTTGCTCGTCGAGATGGACGGTTTCCAGGCCAATTCGGGCGTCATCATCATGGCCGCGACCAACCGGCCGGAGATTCTGGATCCCGCGCTGCTGCGCCCCGGACGGTTCGACCGGCACATCGCGATCGACCGGCCGGACCTGACCGGCCGCAAGCAGATCCTGGCCGTGCACTCGAAGCGCGTGAAGCTGGCTGCGGAAGTCGACCTGGCCGAACTGGCGGCGCGCACGCCGGGCTTCGTCGGCGCCGATCTCGCGAATGTCGTCAACGAAGCCGCGCTGCATGCGGCCGAACTCGGCAAGCCCGCGATCGGGATGGCCGATTTCGACGAGGCGATCGATCGCGCGATGACGGGCATGGAGCGCAAGAGCCGGGTGATGAACGAACAGGAGAAGCGGACCATCGCGTACCACGAATCGGGGCATGCGCTCGTCGCGCAAAGCCGCGCGCACTGCGACCCGGTGAAGAAGGTGTCGATCATCCCGCGCGGCATCGCGGCGCTCGGCTATACGCAGCAAGTGCCAACCGAGGATCGCTACGTGCTGCGCAGGAGCGAGCTGCTCGACCGGCTCGACGTGTTGCTCGGCGGGCGGGTGGCCGAGGAAATCGCGTTCGGCGACGTGTCGACCGGCGCGCAGAACGATCTCGAACGCGCGACCGCGCTGGCGCGTCACATGGTGATGCAGTACGGGATGAGCGAGAAGATCGGCCTCGCGACCCTCGACGATGGCGCACGCCAGGGCGGGGCGCCGGGCGTGTGGACACCGGGCGACGGCCACTGCAGCGAGCACACGGCGCAACTGATCGACGAAGAGGTGCGCATGCTGCTCGCGGATGCGCATGCGCGGGTCACGGCAACGCTTGGCGAACACCGCGATGCACTCGAACGGATCGCGCGCAGCTTGCTGCAGCACGAATCGATCGATCACGACATGCTGGTGGCGCTCATCACGCCGCCGGACGATGCCGGCGAGACGCCCCGTCAGGCCGAAGCCGACACGGAAGCGACCACGAGCGCTTCCGCCTGAAGGAACGACCGCCGCCCGCCGCCCGCCATCGCGTCGGACGCTTGCCGCCGGCCATCGCATCGTTCAACAACCGATGCAGACAGGGCCGTCGCGCCGCGCGCGCCGCGTCATCGGCGACGACCGACGCGAGCCGCGGATCGGGCCGGAAGACCGTGATGCCCTTGAGCCCGTCGCGCCACGCCTGGAAGAACAGCGCGTCGACCTCCGCGAGCGAACACTGGCCGGACATCGTCACGGTCTTCGAGATGCCGGCGTCGACGCACGGCTGCAGCGCCGCGAGCATCGCGACGTGATCGGCCGGCGCGATATCCGCCGCCGTGACGAAATAGCCCGGCAGCTTCACGTTGTCGCCATGCAGTTCGCGAAACAGCCGGTACGCGTGATTTTCCGCACGAAACGGCCGGACCAGCCCGTCCGCGGTGCGGACCATGCGGCGTTGCGTCCAGCCGACGGCCGGCTCGATCCCGTTCGAACAGTTGTCGCAGAACGCGAGGCTCACGCTGCCGGCCGGCGCGAACGACAGCAGATGGCTGTTGCGCAGCCCGTGCCGCGCGATCGCGTGATGCACCTTCAGCGGCAACAGCATGCGATGCGCGGGGCCGGTCAGATAGGCGGCCGGGTCGTAGGCCGGAAACACGCCGCGCTCGGCGGCGAGCGCGGCCGATGCGGCAAACGCATGCTCGCGCATCGTCAGCGCGATTCCCCGTGCAAGCGCGCGTGCTTCGACGCTGTCGTAGCGCAGCCGCAGCATCGTCAGCGCGTCGCCCAGCCCGGTCACGCCGACCCCGATGCGCCGCGTCCGCCGCGCCTCGTGCTCGTGCGCGGCGAGCGGCCACGCGGTCAGGTCGAGCACGTTGTCGAGCAGGCGGACCTGGATGCGCACCGCGTCGGCGAGTGTCGCGAGGTCGAAGCGCGGCGTGCCGTCGACACCGAACGGGTAAAGAACGAACCGCGACAGGTCGATCGGCCCGAGCACGCAGCTGCCGTAGGGCGGCAGCGGCTGCTCGCCGCACGGGTTCGTCGCGTCGATCCGTTCGTGCTCGCGCAGCGGATTCGCGGCGCGGATCGTGTCGAGGAACAGCAGCCCGGGTTCGGCGCTGTCGCGCGCGGCGTTGACGATCTCATGCCAGAGCGCGCGGGCCGGAACCGTCGCGTAAAGGTAACGTCCGTCCGGCCGCTGAAGCGGTGTGCCGGATGCGCAGCCTGGCGGCGCGTGATGGACGAGCGCCCACGGCAGGTCATGCCGGACCGCCTCCATGAACGCGTCCGTGACGCCGACCGACAGGTTGAACGTCGGCCAGCGCGCGTCCGCGCTTGGCCGCGACGAATTCGGCGAGATCCGGATGATCGCAGCGCAGCACACCCATTTGCGCGCCCCGGCGCGGGCCGGCGAACGGCAGCGCCCGGCACATCGCATCGAAGCGCTCGATCGCCGCGCATGCGCCGCGCCCGGCTGACCGGCGCCGTTCGTACGCGCCGGCGGGCGGCACCGGCGAGAAGTCGTAGCCGATTCCGCCGCCCATCAATAGCGTGACCCGTGCGTCGTCGAGCGCACGCGCGAGCGCGGTGTCGACGGCCTGCACGGGGGTGTCGGCAGGAATCGCGAGCGGATGGACGAAGCAGTTGACCATTGTCCCGCCGCTGTCCACGCCGGCATTCGCGAGGATGCGGCCCGCACCGATCGCGCCGCGCTGCAGGTTCACGAAGAACGCGCGCTCCACCTGCGCACGACGCTCGGCCGGCTCGGCGAGCGACAGCGCACGGGCGACGCGATGGAAGACGGCCGTGCGAGACGTTTCGCCGGGCCGCGCATAGCGTTCGGCGAACACGGTGGTGCAAAGCGGCTGCTCGTCCATGGCGGGGCTCGGCGACGATGAGTGATTCACTGTAAGAGCCTGCCCGAACGTGTCGTTGATCGAGCGCAACCGGGCGCTTTCGCGGCACCGCTTGATGGCGGTCAACGCCGTGACCAGCGTCGAACGTAAGGTGGAGCCACGGCCGGCACGCAGCGGTTGCCGCGCATCACCGCGCCGGCGTCCGTCGCACCCGCCATCGACCGCGAACCAACGCCATGACCGATATCGTTACCGTCACCTTGAATCCGGCCGTCGATGTCGCGACGTTCGTCGAACACATCGTCGATACGCACAAGCTGCGCTGCGCACGGCCGCGGCGCGACCCCGGCGGCGGCGGGATCAACGTCGCCCGAACCGTTCACCGGCTCGGCGGCGACTGCGTCGCGCTGTACCTGGCCGGCGGGCCGACCGGCGACGTATTGACGCTGCTGCTCGAAGCCGAGCGCCTGCCGGCGGTGCGCATCCGGATCGCCGGCGAGACGCGCGAGAACGTCTGCGTGACCGAGACCGCGACCGGCCGCGAATACCGCTTCCTGATGCCGGGGCCGCTGGTCACGGAGGCCGAGTGGCGCGACTGCGCGGCCCGCATCGACGCCTTGCAACCGGCGCCGCGCTATCTCGTGCTGAGCGGCAGCCTGCCGCCCGGCGCGCCCGACGACCTGTATGCAACCCTCGCACGGACGGCCCGGGCAAGGGGCAGCCGGGTGGTCGTCGATGCGGCGGGCAGGGCGCTGCAAGCGGCGCTCGAGGCCGGCGTTCATCTCGTGAAGCCCAGCCTCGGCGAACTGAGCGCGCTGGCCGGCGAACCGCTCGACGACACGTCGGCATGCGACAAGGCGCGCGAACTCGTGGCACGGGGGCAAGCCGACATCGTCGCGTTGACGCTCGGTGCGCGCGGCGCATGGGTCGTCACGCGCGACCGCGCGCTGCGCCTGCCCGGCAGGCTGGCAGCGGTATGCAGCACGGTCGGCGCGGGCGACAGCTTCGTCGGCGGCATGGTCTGGGCACTGGCGCGCGGCGTGCCGTTCGACGAAGCATGCCGCTATGCGCTGGCGGCCTCGGCCGCGTCGGTCGAGCATCCGGGGACGGCGCTGTGCACGCGCGACGATGTCGAGCGGATTCATGCCGAACTGGTTGCGCACGCAAGCTGACGACCAACCGGCTCGACGCGTGCACGATCGCGTCGATGCGCGATCGATCGTTGATCTGGCTCAGCGGCATCCGCGTCGCGATCGCGAAAAATGGGGCAGCCATTCCTCGAGGTCCGCCATGGCCGCTCGCCTGATCGCCCGCCTGCTCCTGCTGTCGTGCGTGTCGCCGGTTTCGTCCGCCGACGTCGCGACCGTCGATGCGCCACCGCGGCGTGTGCTGATCCTGGTCTACCACCGGTTCGCCGCCGCGCGCCTCGATTCGATGACGGTGCGTATCGAAACGTTCCGCCACCAGCTGCAGGCAATCGAGGCGAACGGCTACCGCGTCGTGCCGCTCGCCGACGTCGTGCGCTGGCATGACGGGCAGGCCGATGCCGTGCCGGCGCGAGCGGTCGCGATCACCGTCGACGACGGTCATCGCGCCGTCTACGAGGTGCTGCGCCCGTTGCTGGCTGCCCATCCGATGCCGGTCACGCTGTTCATCTATCCGTCTGCCATCTCCAACGCCAGCTATGCGATGACGTGGGACCAACTGCGCGCGCTCGGGCGGGCCGGCGGGTTCGACATCGAGTCCCATACGTACTGGCATCCGAATTTCCGCACCGAGCGCGCCCGGCTCACGCCGGACGACTACCGGCGCTTCGTGTCGTTCCAGTTGAGCCGGTCCCGCGACCGGCTCGAATCCGAAACCGGCCAGCCGGTCCGGCTGCTGGCCTGGCCGTTCGGCGTCCATGATGCGCAGACCGACCAGCTGGCCGCTCGCGAAGGCTACGGCGCGGCGTTCACGCTCGACGCGCGCCCCGTTCGTGTCACCGATCCGGCGATGGCGCTGCCGCGCTATCTGATGACGGACGCGTGCGACACACGATGCATGAACGGTTTGCTGAAAACCACCGGAGGAAGCCGTGATTGAACGCCTGATCGTCTGCCTGCTCGTGTCGCTCGCCGGCTTCGCTGCCCGGGCGGCGCCCGTCACGATCACCGTCGTCGATGCCACGAACGGGCACCCGCTGGCCGGCGCGATCGGCCACGCGTCGGGCGCGAACCGGACCGCGGATCGCGACGGCGCGTTTTCACTGGAGATCGACGCGGCGGGTGCGCGCGTGAGCGTGCGTGCGCCGGGCTACGCGCGAACCGAAGTCACGCTGGCGCCCGCCGAGGGCGCGCATACGATCCGGATGACGCCGGTGCGTCCGAAAGCCGTGTATCTGTCCGCTTACGGCGTCGCGGACCGCACGCTGCGCGAGGCGGCGCTGTCCCTCCAGGACAAGACGGCGATCAACGCGCTCGTCATCGACGTGAAGGGCGACAGCGGCGTGACGCCCTATCGCAGCCTGGCGCGTGAAATCTCCGGTGCCGCGAACCATGTCGCCGGTGCCATCGTTCGTCCGCCCGATCTGCCGGACCTGCTGCGGACGTTCCACGCGCGCGGCCTCTACCTGATTGGCCGCATCGTCGTGTTCAAGGACGATCCGCTGGCCCGCGCCCACCCCGAATGGGCCGTGCGCGATGCGGCCGGCGAGATCTGGCAGGACCGCGAGCATCAGCGCTGGATCGACCCGACGTCGCGTGCGGCCTGGCAACACAATTACGACGTGGCCGAAGAGGCCGCCCGCATGGGTGTCGACGAAATCCAGTTCGACTACCTGCGTTTTCCCGACGCCAACGGCCTGCGGTTCGCCGAGCCCAATACCGAGGCCAACCGGGTCGCGGCGATCACGGGATTCCTGACCGGCGCGCGCGAACGACTGCGGCCGTACAACCTCTACGTGTCGGCCGACATCTTCGGGTACGTCTGCTGGAACGCCGACGACACCGCGATCGGGCAGCGGCTCGACGCACTCGGACCGGTCGTCGACTATGTGTCGCCGATGCTGTATCCGTCCGGCTTCACGTGGGGCCTGCCCGGCTGCCGCAAGCCGACCGAGCATCCCGGCGAGATCGTTTCGCGGTCGCTGACCGAGGCGAAGCGCCGGACCGGGCTGGACGGTGTCCGGTTCCGGCCGTGGCTCCAAGCGTTTCGCGACTATGCGTTCGATCGCCGGCCGTTCGATGTCGACGAGATCCGCGCACAGGTCGACGCGGCCGATGCGGCGGGCACGGACGGCTGGATGCTGTGGAACCCGCGCAATCACTACGATCCTGCCGCATTGCCGAGCCGATCGGCACCTCCGGAGCGGGGCGACACGCGATCCTGTACGAGCCGAGCGGACCATGCCATGGAATGACGAACGTTATCCGCCGTCGATGCGGAATCTGCAGCCGCCGGTTCGCGGCAAGGCGATCGAGATTGCCAACGCGCTGCTGCGGCAGGGGCGTACCGAGGGCAGCGCGATCCGCATTGCGATCGCGCAGGCGAAACGTTGGGGGCATGCGCATGCCGTCGTTCGCGGGCGCGGGTGAGGATGAAGGTGATGATCGACAAGCGGCGACACTGCCCTAGGCCACATACCGGATCGGGCATTCGCGCTCGGCCGTCGCAGGATGCAACCGTGCAGCCAGTACACACGCGATCAGTATGACAACGACCGCGACGCCGTGCGCCGGATTGCGCAGACACGACGCGACCTGCTCGCTCCGCCCGACACCGAACAGACACCACAGGCAGAAGTGCTCGCAGTTGTTTGTGAGAAGTCGGTAGCGGCATTCGCCCAGACGCGATGCCGCGCGCCGTGCCGCTTCCGTTCCGTCGTACAGCGTGCGCGCGTGCCGGATGACCGCGAGCTCGAAACCGGCACGGAAGCTGTCGAGGGTGACGACCTCGACCGGACCGCCGCTCAGGTGGCGTGACCATCCCGCGTAGTGAATCACGTTGCCGTCGCCGACGTAGATCCCGTGATGCAGATAGCCGTGGCGATGGGTCACGAGGTGGGCACCGACCGGCGGTTCGCCATCCGGCATGGCGTCGTCGGCGGGCGTTGCGGTCGGATGAATCATCGCCAGCTCCTCGATCCTGCGGCGGCGGAGCGGAAGAACTGCGCGCCGGCCGCGAAACACGTTGCGTCCTGTCACGTCTCCAGTATTGGCAGTGGCGCCGCGCGGAACAATCAGCGTGGCCTGAGCTTGCTGTCCGACATCGGGCCGCGGTGTCGGACATTTCCGACAGGCCATGCAATATCGGCTGACAGCCGTCGCGGTCAACTGCGCCGGCCGGATGCTGTGTCCCTAGGTTTCAAGCTTGCCGTGCGACACGGAAAATCGGGGCGCGATGACTGTCTCGCGGGCGATCCGCGCGGCTTCGTTCGGCTTCGACAGGAGCGCGCTTGACTTGAGTCAACGGGAGATTGGCGTTTCGCGCGACGCTGACATCGTCGTCGATACGCATGCGCGACGGCACCGCACGCAACACGTTCCGCGAACGGACGGTATGCGTTGCCGCCATGCGTGCTCAATCGGGAGAGTGAAGATGTGGACCGGAACCGTGAAGATGCTGCTGCTGGCAGCCTGCTTGCTGAACGCCGGTGCGAACGCGCTGGCTCAAACGTCGACCGAGCCGATCGTGCGCAACGGTGTCGCGTATATCACCGGCGGAATCGGCCAGGACGAGGTCACCGCGTTTCGCGACGTCGCCCCTCGATACAACCTGCGGCTCACGTTCGCATCGAAGACCGGTCAGTATCTTTCCGATGTCGACGTCACGCTGTCGTCCGGCAAGTCGACGGTTCTCGACGTACACACAAGCGGGCCGTTCCTGTTCGCCCGCGTGCCGCCGGGACGATACACCGTGTCCGCGCACGACAGGGCCGTTCACGAAGTCCGGCACGTCGTCGTCCCGGCACGCGGCGCCGTCGATGTGCGCTTTAACTGGCACGACCCTGAACGGCAAGGGACGATGCGCTTGTGTACGGGGTGCCCTGACCCGCGGCGGCAACCGACCCCCTAGCCGCGTGTTCGATCAGGCCGGCGAGGCGGCGATGCGCGACGTTCACGCCACCGGCGCAGCGGACATCCGCGCGCAGCTCGACACCGCCGATGCTGCCGGCACGAAGGAATGGATGCCGTGGAACACGCTCGATCGCTACGATCCCGCTGTGCCGCCGCGCTGACCGGCGCGCTGCTGTTCGCGCTTGCGTCAGCCGGTGCGCACGCGGAACCCGGTACGGCCGCAGCGCAGCAGGCCGCCGCGATCGATGAGGCGATAGCGGCCGAGATCGCCGACGGCCATCTTGCCGGCGCGGTGGTCGTGACGGGCGACGCGGACGGCGTGCGGGTGCGCGTGGCGCGCGGCCTGCGCGTGACGGGTGAGCACGTCGAGGCGATGACGGCCGATACCGTCTTCGATCTCGCGTCGCTGACCAAGCCGGTGGCGACGGCGGTCGCGATCATGCAGTTCGCGGAGCGCGGCATGCTGAGCCTCGACGCGCCGGTCGCGCGCTACTGGCCCGCGTTCGGCGCGCACGGCAAGGCCGGCATCACGATCCGCCAGTTGCTCGCGCATGTGTCGGCGCTGCCGGCCGGCGTGTCGTCGCCCCACGCGCTGCGCCGCCGCGCCACCGTGCTGGCCGACATCGTTGCGATGACACCCGGTGCGCCGGCCGGCACACGGGTGCGCTACAGCGACGTCAACTACGTCGCACTTGGCGAGATCGTCGGGCGCGTGGCGCACCGGCCGCTCGACGCGTGGTGCGCCGCGCACGTGTTTGCGCCGCTCGGGATGGCCAGCACCGCGTTCCGGCCGCCAGCGCCGCTGCTCGCACGCGTGGCGCCCACCGTCGTTCGCGACGGCCGTCTGCTCCGGGGGAGCGTGCACGATCCCGTCGCGGCCGCGATGGGCGGTGTGGCCGGCAATGCGGGCCTGTTCGCGAGTGCGGACGATCTGGCGCGCTTCGCACGCATGCTGCTGAACGGCGGCGCGCTCGGCCCGGCGCGCGTGCTGGCGCGCCGCAGCGTCGCCGAGCTCGAAACACCGGCCACGCTCGATGCGGAAGGCGACCTGCACACGCCCGGCTGGGCGGTCGGGCCGCCGCTCGTCGCGAACCGCTACCGGTTGCCGCCAGTCGGCGCGCTGCAGCACCTCGGCTACACGGGCACGGCGCTGTGGATCGATCCCGTGACGCGCCGCTTCGCGATCGTGCTGACGAGCCGGTTGTATCCCGACGAAACCGGCACGGCGATGCCATTGCGCGCGCTCGTGCTCGGCATCGTATCGAGCGAGGCCGCGCCGGTGACGTCGTCGCAGATCGCGACGCGTGTGCCCGCGATGGCGGCGGCCGTTGCACAGGCCGTCCGGTTGCCGGTATCGCACGGGCCGGTACTGGCCGGCATCGACGTGCTCGCGGCGAGCGGCTTCGCGGCCGTGGCAGGCAAGCGCATCGCGCTCGTCACGAACCGCAGCGGCTTCGACCGGTTCGGACGGCGCACGGTCGACCTGCTCGCGCAAGCGCCGGACGCGCGGCTCGTCGCGCTGTTCGCGCCCGAGCACGGGCTCGGCACCGACGTCGACGAAACGTTCGGCAACACGATCGACGCCGCGACCGGTTTGGTCGTTCACAGCCTCTACGGCGAGCGCCGCCGGATCGCGCCCGCGCTGCTCGCCGATGTCGACGTGCTGGTGATCGACCTGCAGGACGCCGGCGTACGCTTCTTCACGTATCTGGCCACACTCGGTTACGCGCTCGAGGCCGGCGCCGCCACGCATCGCCCGGTGCTCGTGCTCGACCGCCCGGACCCGCTGGGCGGCGACGCGTTTGGCGGCCCCGTGGCCGATGCAGGGCCGGCGACGTTTACCGGCTATTACCCGTTGCCGCTGCAGCCCGGGATGACGCTCGGCGAACTGGCACGGCTGTTCAACGACCGCCTGCATATCGGTGCGGCGCTGATCGTGGTGCCGATGGCGAATTACGTGCGGACGATGCACTTCGACGACACCGGACTCGGCCGGGTACCGCCATCGCCGAACCTGCGCGATGGCGCCGCGCTGTCGCTCTACCCGGAGACGGGGCTCATCGAGGGGGCGGCCGTCAGTGTCGGGCGCGGCACCGCGACACCGTTCGGCGTGGTCGGCGCGCCGTGGATCGACGGGCGCATCCTCGTGGACGATCTCCGCGCGATGCGGCTGGATGCGACGTTCTCGCCGGTTCGCTTTGTCCCGGCGGAGGGGCCGTATCGCGGCAGGGTGTGCGACGGGGTGCGCATCGAACGGCCGCCCGGCGCGGCGCGACCGGGCGAGATCGGGCTGGCACTCGCACTGGCGCTGCACCGGCGTTATCCGGTGCAGTTCCGGATCGATGCGATACGGGCATCGGTCGGCTCGCGCGAGGTGGCGGACATGCTGGAGGCGGGGCGGCCGCTCGACGACATCGAGCGGGTGGTTGAGGCTCACGATACGGCGTTCGCGCAAGAGCGAGCCGCGTTTCTGCTGTACTGAACGAAGGGAAAGCAGGCGGTGGACGTGACGCCGATTTGAGATCTGCCGCGCCTTCGCCGACACGGCTCGACCCATCAGGCTCGATGATTTGACGGGCGATCACATCCCGGAATGGGTGCCACAGGTCGAAATCGGACTCCCGATGGAGCGTCTTTGCGACACCGTGGCAGGCATCGGTCGGTGCGCGCGCTAGTCGTGCGCACCGGATTGCGTGGCGGGACTGACCGGACGTTCATCGTGTCGCTTGCCGCGGCCTCGCTGCTTCCGTGCCGTGTCTTCGAGCATTCTCGTGACATTGCCGAATGCATTGCGCAGCGCGACGTAGACGTCCTCGTCACGTTCCTTGCTGGATACCAGTTGATGCCCGGGAATCGTGACTTCGATCCGGATATGGAACGGTTTCCCCTGCTGATTGCGCTGCTCGTCCAGCACGACATTGACCCGGCAATGCGCGATGTCCTGCCGGAATCGATCGAGCTTGGATACATGCCGGGCTGTTGCCGTCTCCAGCGCGTCCGAGCGCGGCATGCCCTGAAAGGTCAGTTCGTAAGGTGGCTTCATTGCTTGATCCGTCGATAGTCGGCGAATACCCGTCGGGGCCCCGTCGTGCTGGCGTCCATACGATTCCGATTCAGAACGCGGTGACCTGCAGGGCGACATCGAACGCGATGACCAGTGTCGAGCACAGAACGCCGAGCGCCATGTTCGAGAGCCGATGTTCGACGTCCGGATGCTTGCCTACCCATGCCGTCATGAAGAACAACCCGTCGAGAATCACTTGCATTGCAAACACGAACAGCATCAGCGTGAATTCGTAGCCGGCCTGCGGCAGTTGCGAGAAATTCCAGCCATGCCGGCTCACCCAATAGGCGATCCGGTAAACCTCATAGCCGGCCAGCAGCAGGGGAAACACGTAGGAAACGAAATAAGTCGGCAAGGTCGCATGCCGAAACTCGGGAAGGAAATGATGTCCGGTCTGCATGGTTGCCTCCCAGCCTGAACGCGTGCATCGGGACGATGTCGTCCACCTTTCCAGCCTAGGCCTCTGGAGCGCTTGCTGCTTGACACGCATCAACGGCGGCTTTTTCAGCGTGAGCCGGCGCGTCGAAACGCGACGATTCCATCGAGAGAATGTCCGGGCAATGGCGTAACCCGGACGACAAGTTTGACGAACATCAACGGACGGTGTGCGGCACCCCCTCATTGTGTATGCAGGCCTGATGCGGATACGACCGGCACCGGTCGATCGATCGGCATTTCAGGATCGTTCTGTTTCGAGGACACGACGATGAGCACGGCAAGCATGGCGAAGCCATCCGCCAACAGGTGGGCAGCCGTTGACGCAACCCTTCGGATGGTGGCGCGCGGACAGGATTTGCGCAATGAATGGCATGCACTGCAGCAGCGCAGGATCGATCGGGATCGCGACACGACGCGTCGGCTGCAGGCCGCGCTCGGGGACGCACATGACTGGCATGCATTCGGCGACGCCTGGCAGCAGTCATTGAGTGCGTATGCGCAGGCGAGTTCAATCATCTGGCTGGACACCGCGGCGTGGGCGGTACGCGCACAGCGCGAGTGCATGAATGCGGCGATCGACTGGCTGCGGGATTGCCAGACAGCCGGGCTGCAGGACTGGGGGCGAATGGCAGGCACGCCGCCCGACGGGAGATCGACATGAAGTCCGACGCGACGCTCGGACGCGATGTCGAACAGGAGCTGTCCCGCGATCCGGCCGGTGCAGCGATCGCCATCGAGGCGGCCGACGGTGTCGTCACGCTGACCGGCACGGTCGATTCGATGGCAGAAAGACGCGCCGCGTGTGGCGCGGCGTGGTCAGTCAAAGGTGTCCGGGAGGTTGTCGACCGTCTGACGGTTTCCTGACCGGGCGGAGATCAGGCAAGTCGTCCGGGATCCACCGGCACGCGCACGGATCAGCCGAGTTCGTCGCCCCAGTTTCCCGAGCCCGCGGTGCCCGGTGACGACGCAGCGCGCGGGCGATGCGCGATCATGCAATCGGTCGTGAGCAGCAGTGACGCGACCGAGATCGCGTTCTGCAGCGCCGAGCGTGCCACCTTGACCGGGTCGACGATTCCGGCAGCAATCATGTCCCCATACGTCGCCGTCGCCGCGTCATAGCCGAACGGTCCGGTCGCGGCATCGACCGCGTGTACGACGGCCTGTGCGTCCGCTCCGGCATTCTCGGCGATCTGGCGCAGCGGGGACGCCAGCGCGTCGTGCACGATCCGCGCGCCGGTGCGCTGCGCGTCTGTCAGGTTTTCGTCATTGCCTTCGAGCGCGCGCCGTGCGCGCAGCAGTGCGACGCCACCGCCCGGCACAATGCCTTCCTCCATCGCGGCGCGCGTCGCGTGCAACGCATCCTCGAAGCGATTCTTGCGCTCGCGCAGCGCGGTTTCCGTCGCGGCGCCGACGCGAATCACCGCGACGCCGCCTGCGAGTTTCGTCAACCGGCGCGTCAGCGCGTCGCGCTCGTATCCGGCCGGTGTCGCGGCGACGCGCGTACGCAGCGCCTGGATGCGGTCGTCGATGTGCTTGCGTTCGCCTCGCCCGGCGATGACGGTCGTCGTCTCGCGCGTGATCTCGACGCGCCGCGCGGCACCGAGATCGTCCAGCGTCGTGCGCTCCAGTGTCCGTCCGGCCTGAGCGGAAATGACCGTTGCGCCGGTCAGCGCGGCCAGGTCGGCGAGCTGCTCGGCGCGCGCCTCGCCGAATCCGGGCGAGCGGATCGCGCACGATTTCAGCGTGCCGCGCAGGTGGTTGACGACGAGGGTCGCCAGCGCTTCGCCTTCCACTTCGTTCGCGACGACGAGGAGCGGCTTGCCGGTGCTGCTGAGCGCGTCGAGCACCGGCAGCAGCTGTGCGATCGCGCCGATGTTCATGTCGCAGAGAAGGATGCGAGGCTCGTCAAGGACGATGCGACGATCGTCCGAATCGATGAACAGCGGCGACAGATAGCCGCGATCGATCAGCGAGCCGTCCACCGTCTCGAGTTCGTCGTCGAGCTTCGTGCCGTCCTCGATGCTGATCGCGCCGTCCCTGCCAACACGCTCGACGGCCTGTGCGACGAGCGAGCCGATCGTGCTGTCGCCGCTTGCGGAAATCGTCGCGATCTGGCGCATCTCTTCGGCGCTCGCGCATGGTTTCGACACACGGTGCAGTTCGGCGACGACGTCGCGGCCGGCCGCTTCGATCGCGCGCTTGAGCGCCATCGGATCGTGCCCGGCCGTGACGCACTTGATGCCTTCGGCAACGATTGCCTGCGCCAGGGTGGTGGCAGTGGTCGTACCGTCACCGGCGACTTCGCTCGTGCGGGTCGCCACTTCGCGCAGCAACCGGGCGCCCATCTCCTCGAACGGATCGGGCAGGTCGACGGAACCGGCGACGACGACGCCCGAGTTCGCGACCAGCGGCGCGGCGCCGGCCCGCTCGACGATCACGTTGCGCCCGCCCGGACCGAGCGTGATCTTGACTGCCTCGGCCATCGCATTGACGCCTTTGAGCAGCCGTTGGCGAGCATCCTGATGAAAGACCAGCGATTTTGCGGGCACGATACGCCTCCTGTGCGACGAAGCCGGGCACGACATGTCACGGGACCGGCTACCGATACCGATATTCCACCTGCCTGCGCGTCGCGCCGATTGACCTGGGTCAACGAGCGCAATGCGTTGCGCACAGCCGTATCCGCCGACAAAACCCTTCGGTCTTTCGAACCTCGGCGTTGATCTCCATCAATTGCCGCGGTCATCGCCAATCGAGAATGAATGCATCACTGACGCGAAGGAGGCACGACATGAAAGAGTCGTCTACCAAACTGCCGGTCAAGAAACCGCAGGAGAGTGCGGAGCATGCGGCGATGACGTCGTACTGGCATCCGATCGAAACGCTGCGGCACGAGATGGACCGTCTCTTCGACGAATTCAATCGCAGCGCGGGCATGCCGTCGGTGCGGCAACCGATTTTCAACCTCCAGCCGTTCTGGCGCCGTGACCACGAATCGAGCGCCGAGCCCGCGGTCGACTTCACCGAAACCGACAAGTCATACGAAATCACCGCCGAACTGCCCGGGCTGGACGAGAAGGACATCGAGGTCAAGCTCGCGAACGGCGGCTTGTCGATTCGCGGCGAAAAGCAGGAAGAGAAGGAGGAGCAGCACAAGGACTATTACGTCCACGAGCGCCGCTTCGGCTCGTTCGAGCGCTACTTCCGCATGCCCGACGGGGTCGACCGAAACAAGATCGAGGCGTCGTTCCAGAAAGGCGTTCTGACGGTCACGCTGCCGAAGACGCCGGAAGCGCGCAAGGCCGAGAAAAAGATCGAGGTCAAGGCGAGCTGAACAGGTTGCCGCCCATCCGCCGGCGCATGCCGGCGGATGCCGATGCAGGGAGGTCGTCATGTATGCCGGCAAGGTACTCGTCGTGTTCTATTCGCGCACCGGCACGACCCGCCGGGCCGCGTCCGCGCTGGCCGAGATGCTCGACGCCGACGTCGAGGAAATCGTCGTGACGCGCGGTCGCGCCGGCCCGTTCGGATATCTGCGCTCGCTCGTCGAGGCAATCAACCAGAAACCGGCGGAGATCGTTGCAGCGAAGCGGGATCCGTCCGAGTACGATCTCGTGGTGATCGGCTCCCCGGTCTGGGCAGGCAGCGTATCGTCGCCGGTGCGGGCTTATCTCGTCGCGAATCAAGGGCGCTTGCCGCGCGTCGCATTTTTCTGCAGCCTCGCGCAACGTGGTGCGGACTCCGCACTCACGCAAATGCGGATGCTCGCGCGCAAGTCGCCGCTGGCCGAATGTCGCGTGACGCCGCGAGAAACATTGCATGGCGATGCCAGCCCGATTCTGGCGGCATTTGCCGAACAGGTGACACGCAGGCTCGCGGAAGCGGTTGCGGCGACTGCTGCACGCTGATGCATGCCCGGGCCCGCAAACGCCCGCTTGCGCGATGGACAGGCCTCAAGGCACCGGTCGGCGTGCGTCTGCGGCCGCGAGATAGCCGATGATATCGTCGAGCGTCACCAGACGACCGTAGTCGCGCTCTGGGATCTCGACCTTCAGTCGCGCATGCAGGCCCGTCAGAAAATTGAGCCAGTCCATCGAGTCGAGATCGACCTGACTGCGCAGCGGACGATCCGCACGCAGCGTCGACGGGTCGATTTCCGGCGCGATGGATGCGAGCGTTTCCAGCACGATGGAAAGGATGTTGACGTCGTTCATCGGTTCAACTCCTCGGGGTGCTGCAGCAATTCGCTCAGTTCGACCAGGAACAGCGCGCCGCGATGGCCGTCGGATACACGGTGGTCGGCCGAGAGGCTGGCGGTCGTCACCGGCATGATCTTCAGCCCGCCGTCTTCAGCCCACGGCCGTTCGGTGATTCGCCCGAACCCGACGAGCGCGACCTGGGGGGGATAGATGATGCCGAATACCGCCGCGGCACCTCGATCGCCGAGATTCGTCACGGTAATCGTCGATTCCGACAACTCCGAACTCCGCAGCGAGCCTGCGCGGCATCGCTGCGTCAGGTCGAGCAGTTCGCGCATCAGTTGGGTCAGGGGCTTGGTATCCGCATCGAGCAGCGCCGGCGCGACCAGTCCCCCCTGGCGCAGCGAGATGGCCACGCCGGGATGCACGGCGCCGGCAGGCTGGAAGACGCCCGCCCGATGGAACCCGTTCAGTTCAGGGAATCGACGCAGCGTGAGTGCAACTGTAGGCGTTCATTATTAGCGCTAGCCGTGTTCAGAAACGTTGCTAGCGGAAATGAGGTCGGACGGAATTCGTGGAGGCCAACGGGTTAAGCAGCGATCTGATTCAAATAGAAGCGCTGCGTGAACGTGACAGGCGATTGGTAGTTCAGACGCGCCTGCGTGCGCTGCCGGTCGTAGAAGATTTCGATGTATTCGCTGATCGCCAGGCGCGCCTGCTCGCGCGTGGCGAAGCGTTGATGATAGTCCGTGGCAAAACGGGTTCGTCGAGAGCTTCAACGGCAAGTTGCGTGACGAATTGTTGAACCGGGAATGGTTCCGCAGCCGCGCCGAAGCCAAGGTGCTCATTGAACGCTGGCGGCAGTTCTACAACGAGCGCCGGCCCCATAGCGCGCACCGCTATCAACCTCCCGCCACGGTCCGTCGAGCCTGGCTGGATTCCGATAATATCGACACGAGACTCACTGCCTGATTGGCTACAAAATTCCGTCTCAGGTCACACGCCCGCTTGGATATCGTCGATTGGATCGAGGGCTATTACAATCGGCAACGTCTGCATACCTCGATCGACTTCCTTACCCCCGTCGACTACGAGGCTGGCTTGATCGCCGCATAAGATGCTGTACGTGAAAACGAGGCAGGGTCAGGACGGCCTCAAGCTCTTCCTGATCCGCTATTGGCATCCCTTGTTCGCGGCATGGCGGGAAACACGCCGGTCCGTGACGATCCGCTATCACCCAGAAGATCTCTCGCGCATCTTCGTAAGCGCTGGCAGAGGCAGTTTCGTTGAAGTGCGATACGCGGACTTGCGTCGGCCTCCCATCTCGCTGTTCGAACAGCGGGCAGCTTTGCGAGCTATCCGGGCTAGGGGACAACGGGCAGTATCGGAGAGGGAGATATTCGAGACTGTTGAGCAGCAGCGACAACTGGTCGTCACTTCCCAGCGGGCTACTCGAGCGCGACGCCGCATGGCACGTCAAGCTGGCGGTTTGGTTCCGAAGAGCAGCATCGAAGATCTTTCACTCACTGAACAGCGGCAGGTCGAGCAGGTGAACTACGACGCACCAGTTACCGCGTATGACGTTGAACAGTGGTAGGGGGGCCAGCATGAAGCAAGATGATTTCGCGCATCTGCTACCCGCAGCAAGAGATCAGGTCCTACTCGGAAAAGAGGATCGCATAAAGAGTCTGCTACGTGACCGGTGGATCGACTATCCCCGAGCGACTGAAGCCTTGCAGCTACTGCAGCGGCTCTATGACACGCCGAGACGTGAGCGCATGCCGTGTCTTCTGCTGCACGGCGACTCGAACATCGGGAAAACCAAGATAACTGCCAAGTTCAGGCGAGCGCACCCCAGCGAGTTCGACGAGAGAACCGGGGTAGAGCGGTGTCCGGTCGTGAGCGTACAGATGCCTCCCACCCCCGATCAGCACCGCTTTTACGCCGCCTTACTCTTTGAGCTCGGTGCGCCACATAACCCCGCCGCGGGGCTTGCCACACTCGAGCGGCTCGCTCGCGACATCTTGCGGCGGATATCGCCGCAGATGCTAATCGTAGACGAGGTTCATCACCTGCTCGCCGGAACGTACCGTGAGCAACGCGCCTCTTTGAACCTTCTAAAATACCTGGCCAACGACCTGCAGATTAGCATGGTCCTTGTCGGTACGCGCGATGCCGTTCTAGGGCTTCAGACCGATTCACAGATGATCAGCCGCTACAGACCATTCGAGATCCCAAGGTGGAGGGAAAGTGAAAGTCTTCGCAGGCTCATGGCTGCGTTCGAGAAAGTCTTGCCGCTACGAAAACCATCGAATCTGTCGCGACGTGAGATTGTCCAGCTCGTTCTCGAGATAAGCGGAGGGCTAACTGGCGCCATATCTACGATCCTCAACGAAGCAGCAGAGTTGGCGATCAGGAACGATGACGAGTGCATCGATATCGCTCACCTTGAACGAGTTGCCCGCGCGCATGTCTGACACCCACAGGCCGTGGCCTATCGCACCTCGCCCCTTCCTGGAAGAGGCGTTTGGTAGCTGGTTGGGTCGAATCGCGGCGCGGTATCAGACGAGCGTAGACTTGATCTGGGAATCGGGCACAGGCGTAGCGATGCCTAGCCTGACCAAGGCCGGCTGGATCCTATTTCCCCCAGTTCCATCCCCAACCTTGAGCCGTCTATCTCGCGTAGCGCGGCTCAACGACGGCATTCTGAGCATGATCCAGACGCCGCATGAGTGGGTCTTCGACCAGAAGTACTTGGTGTATTGCTTCAGATGTCTTGTTCTGAACGACGCCGATGTCACTGCATCACGGTGGAAGAGGGAGTGGCTCGATCCGTCAGCCGACTACTGCCGGGTGCACCACAGCCTGCTCGAGACTGTTCCGCAATCGATTTTTGCAAGAGCTCCGAATTTCGACGCCGCGCTGCGGGCCATATCACGTTATCGATGCCCACCGCTTAGGCTGAGCAAAACACTACGCTAGCAGTATTAGTGAACATTGCTAGCACTACTTTGGGCACGGCTAGCATTGATTGTGAACTTCTACAGTTGCTGCGAAACGAAGCAATGGCGCGCTACGAGACCGGCGCGGCGGGCGAGCCGCTGTCGCTGCGAATCTGGCGGACGTTCGCACAATCGCCCGATCCGCACGCCCCGGCGCGGCGACGGGCGATCGTTGGCCACGAGATTGCGCTCGCGGGGGCGGGCGACGGCGCGGAAGACATGCATCTGCTCGTCAACATCGCGCGCGTCCGATATCGCGGCGCGGATGCGCTGCTCGCGACCGTCAACGACATCACCGCGCGCAAGCAGGCCGAGCAGTCCCTTGTCGCGGCCCGGCATGCGGCGGATCAGGCGAACCGCGCGAAGTCGGTGTTCCTCGCGACGATGAGCCACGAAATCCGCACGCCACTCAACGCCGTGATGGGCAATCTCGAGCTGATGAAGCGCGGGCCGCTCGCTGATATGCAGCGCAGGCGGCTGGAGATCGTCGGTTCGTCGTCGTCTGCGCTGCTGCATATCCTCAACGACGTGCTCGACCTGTCGAAGGTCGAGGCCGGGCAATTGCGGATCGACGCGGTGCCGTTCGACTGTGCGGCATTGCTGCGCGAAGTCGCGCAGTCGTTCCGGCCGCTCGCCATCGCGAAAGGGCTGGACCTGAAATGCGACATCGCGCCGGACATGGCGCCGTTCCGCGTCGGCGATCCGATCCGGATCCGCCAGATCGTCGGGAACCTGCTTGGTAACGCGATCAAGTTCACGGAGCGCGGCAGCGTGGCGCTGTACGCGGGCGGGCGCGACGTGGTCGAGATACGCGTCGTCGACACGGGCATCGGCATTTCGCAGTCGGCGCAGTCGACGATCTTCGAGCTGTACCAGCAGGCCGACGAATCGATCCATCGCCAGTATGGCGGCACGGGGCTCGGTCTCGCGCTGTGCCGGCGCCTCGTCGACGCGCTAGGCGGCGAGATCGAGGTGCGCAGCAAGCCGGGCGAGGGCAGCGAGTTTCGCGTTCGCGTTCCACTGGCGATTGCTGCCGATGCGCCCGCAGCCGACACGACGCATGACTTGCTCGACACGGCCCCGCTGACGGGAGGCAACGCCATGCCGCTGCGCGTGCTCGCCGTCGAGGATCACCCCGCGAGCAGGCTGCTGCTGGCCGATCAATTCCGCGAACTGGGCGTCGACGCGACGATCGTCGAAAGCGGCGAGCAGGCGCTGGCCGCACTTGCACGCGGCGGCTTCGATGTCGTGCTGACCGATCTCGGCCTGCCCGACATGGACGGCTGGACGCTGGCGGCCGAGATGTATGAGCGCGATGCGCAACTGCCCGTCGTCGCAATGACGGCGCACGCCGGGCCACAAGAGGAAAAGCGCTGTGCGGACGCCGCGATTCGCGCGCTTTTGCAGAAGCCGGTATCGTTGCGTGCGCTGGAGCGGGCGTTCCGCGCGCATGTCCGCGGCGGATATGCGGGCGTGCAGACGCGCGCCGCGCACGATAATCCGCGATTGCCGAAAACCGTGATGGCCGCGATGCACCAGGTGACGCTCGCGTCGCTCGATTCGATCGACTGCGCGCTGGCCGGGCAGGATACGCAGACGGTCGTGCGCGAGTTACATGGGCTGAGCGGTGGTTTCCTGTCGGTCGGGCATGGCGTGCTCGCGGAGCTGTGCGGCGGGTTGGAACAGGTCGTGCACGACGAGGGCCTCGGCGTGTTCGTGGAACTTTGGCCTGCGCTGCGCGACGAATTGACCAACGCGCTCGGCTCCCTGGGCGCGTGAGAACGTTCGGGCACCGAACCCATCTCGACGATCGCCTGGATCACCTTGAGTCGGTCGAGTTCTCGTATAGTTACTGTCACCAGTCCCGCTGGATTCATGGCCGGCTCCCGCATATCCGCAAAAGCAGGCAGCGTGCCAGCTCAAAGACGCGACATCTCTTATAAGGTCGCTGGACGCTAAGTATCATCTCGTTGTGGCCCATGAGGTAACGAATGCTGGACACGATCGTGCCCAGCTCCGTCCGATGGCAAAAGCTGCCCGTGATGCAATGGACAGACCTCGGCTCAAGGCTATAGCAGACCGAGGGTATTACAGCGGGCCACAGATCAAATAATGTGCGGCTGTCGGTATCGCAGTCATCCTGCCCAAGCCAACAACGTCCGGCGCGAAGGCACATGGCCGCTTTGACGGGGCGGACTTCATCTACATTGCCCGCGATGACGAATATTAGTGCCCAGCTGGCGAGCGTGCCATTTACCGCTTTACGCGAGAGGAGCACGGCTTGCAGTTGCGCCGCTACTGGAGCAGCGCCTGCCCTTGTTGCGCGTTGAAGTCGCGCTGTACGCCGAGCGATTATCGGCGTATCAGCCGACGGGAGCACGAAGAGACGCTAGAAGCCGTCCAGCGACGTCTCGACAGGATGCCGGATGCGATGACTGTACGGAGGCGCACCGTCGAGCACGTGTTCGGAACATTCAAGCACTGGATGGGATACACGCACTTCCTCACCCGAACCCTGAAAAACGTCGGTACCGAAATGAGTCTGCATGTTCTGGCTTATAACCTGAGGCGTGTCCTCGCGATACTGGGATTCGCGAAAACGATGAAGGCTATATGCCTGGCGAGCGCTTGTAGGCGCTGGTAGCCCCGGCAGCAAGGCAGAACGCATGCACTGTTGCATCGCTCTGTCTTGGCCCAGTGTCTCATGACGAAACAAGGCGTCATGAGCCGCGGGACACCGGCGCCACGTGGATTCCGTCGCGGTCACTGCACCGACGGTTTCCACACTGCCTCGGTCGGCAGCGGCCGGTCCTGAAAAGATTGAGCGTAGTTCTCGGCGTAGGTTTGTACGCGGAGCCTTGTTAGATAAGACGCAGGTACTGCTGCATCATTGGGGGGGACAGTTGCAGGTGCTGCGGCGGGTTGCGTGCTCATGTGACCGGGAAAAGTTGCTTTGGCTGCCCGAGTGTACCAGCGGCCCAGACACGGAGGGGCCAAGTTTGCCCTTAGGTCAGCCCCTCCAGATGTGCCGAAGCTCTCTCCCGGCATTCGCTCCATGGCGACTGCGCCGTTGACCTGAGTCAATCGGCGGCGATCGACTCCGCTTAAAGTAAATTCACGTCGGAGTTGATGGACGCGCGGGAAGGGATACCACGGGTCTGCCACTGACGGAAACGGCTCGGGAAATCGAGCTTATGCGCGGGTAAACGTCGTGAACAGAGGCATCATGAGATATCAATCCATTGCCATGCTCGCCGCACTTTTTGCGGGGTATGCTACGTCGACGACTGCCTGTGCGCAGACGTTAGACAAAATCTCCCGGTCCAATCAAATCGTTGTGTCGTACAGGGAAGCCGCCGTGCCGTTCAGCTATCTGCTGACGCCGCATAAAGCCGTGGGCTTTTCGATGGACGTAACCGAAGCAATCGTCGACGACGTTCGCAAGGCACTTCGCAGGCCGGATCTGAGGGTCGCCTATGTTCCGGTTACCGGACAAAATCGAATTCCGCTGCTCGTCAATGGCACCTACGACCTAGAGTGTGGGTCGACGACAAACACATCGGCGCGCGGCAAGGACGTCGCGTTTTCGACCAATTACTTTTATGCCGGTACGCGGCTGATGGCGAAACGGGCGGCGCACATTGGCGACTATGCTGACCTCGCGCATAAGGCTGTCGTGACAGTCGGCGGAAGTACGAATGAAAAAACGCTGCGACGCCAACTCGAGGCGCAGCACATCGATGCCGAAGTCGTGCTGACAAAAGACTACGCGGAGGCCCTGAAGATCGTCGCGGACGACAAAGCAGCAGCACTCGCGCTCGATGACGTTCTGCTGTATGGGTTGAGGGCGAACGCTGACGACCCGAGTACGTGGGTCGTCACCGGGGGCGCACTGCAGGTGGAGCCGTACGCATGTATGGTGCGCAAAGACGATCCGGTGTTCAAGCGACTCGTCGATGGCACGCTCACTCGGCTCATGAAAAGTGGCGAATTCACTCGCATGTACGCAAAGTGGTTCGAATCACCGATTCCGCCGCGCGGCGCGAATCTCAACATGCCGATGAGCGCGGCGCTAAAGGGAAATCTCGTCACGCGCAGTGATCGGCCTGCGCAATGACTAGCCATGGTGCGGACATAGCTAAGCGCCGCGCTTGAATCGCGGCCGTTGCGTTGCGCTTACTGGCCCCTCAATGCGGTCAACTGAAGCGGGCGTTTGGCGGCGTAAGCGGCATTGCCGTGTTCTCGATGGCTGCTTCTCCGGAGTGCCCGGATGCAACCTCGCTGATACCTGGCTGTGCCATCGAGGCGGGGGCGAGAATGTTCGATGCCTCATTGAGACAGAGCCACTCAGTGGTACCGGGTTGCAGCGGATCGGACTCCGACAGCCAGTTCGTACCACACTGACGGCAGTGATACTGTCGGACGACTATTGCGGGCCGTCCTAGTGGTCGCAACCTTTTGGGCTTGTGCAATTCCACCAATTCGTCATGTGCGACTTGATCCGGGATCGTGCACATTCGCGTGCAAGCTTGGCAATACATGTGCCTCAGCCTCTGAAGAATTTGTCCGCTCGCTGAAGCGCCTCTTGGCACATGACTCAAATAGTCTGCGGATTGCAACGCGATCGCTAATGCACCGGTTCCACACTCAATTAAAGCACGCTCGCTATCGTGGTGGGCGCAGATTTTCGCTGGAAAAGGGGGCCGTCGGCGTAGGTTTGGGTGTAGGGATCGCGACAGTCCGGGCGGCGGCCGCTAGCAGGCAAGCCGAACACATCAAGCATAAAGAATTCTTGCTAATATCTGAACAGGGTTCGGTATCTTTCACCACGCACGGCGAATTCCGGAGACGTTCCGTATGATCAAAGTGGCGATCTCCGATGCGCACTCAGTGATACGCTCGGGAGTGCGGGGCACGCTTGAGGCGACTGATGAATTCACGGTCGTGGGCGAAGCTTACGATCGCGACAGCACTCTCGCGCTAGTGCACTCGATTGATGCGGATGTGCTGACGCTTGGTCTCATAATGCCCGGCGTGAGCGGTGTTGAACTCATCGAGTTAATTCGGAAGGATTGCCCTTCGCTTCGCGTACTCGTTCTGACGAGGCGATCGGAGGAGGAGTGGGCCGTCCGAGCGTTCAAGAGCGGCGCATCGGGGTTCGTTAGCAAATTTAGCCCGGCTGCAGATCTGGTTGCCGCAGTTCGAAAAGTTGCGCGTGGTGGTATCTATGTCAGTCTCGCATTTGCGGATCAATTGGCATGTAGCCTCGACAATAGGGTCGATGCATCTCCCCACCACGGTTTGTCGGGCCGGGAACTAGATGTACTCGTGCGTATTGCTTCCGGAGAATCGCTTGATGCAATAGCACATTCCCTTGGCGTGAGTAAAAAAACTATCGGTACGCACAAAGCGCACGTTCTCGAAAAACTTGGGCTACAGAGCGACGCGGCGCTCGTACGCTACGTATACAGCCACAAAGTTATTCCCGACGACAGTAGCGAAGAAGTAGATGCTCGAGAATAGCGCTCTCATCATATGGCCATTTGAAGCTCGATACGTGAGATGAATCGCTCACAACGTACTGAGGCTACGGCGACAGCGGGAGATCGGTGCTGACGATCGCAGCCATCGGTGCACTCGCCGCGAAGGCAGGGTGAGTCACCGCGGCATTCCATCGAGTGCTATCGGTCAGAAATTTTCGGCCATTCGATCTGCGCGTACCCAAGTCGGCGCGACAAAGATCACTTTTCGCATCGAAAATTGCGGCCCATGTGGCTGCAATCGAAAGTGTCCGCGCCGCAAGTGGGGTGAGACTTCGCCGCCATGTGGATGCACCATCAGCTGCGCCGGACCCAGAACGATCTTGTCGTACAGTTGCGGGATTTTCCGGACCAGTTTCGCCATCTTCTTCACGCCAAGGCGCTGTAGCTGCAACTCCGCATCCGAGTAATCGCGGACGCGGCGCTGAACGTTCTGAGCCTGTGCGATGTACAGGATGACTTTGGTTACGATCTCGGTCACCGACCGAAAGTGTTTTTCCAACAAAGGATCGGAACAGACAGCCGCGATCTCCTCGTTGATCGTTCGACTCTCGTCGTTGATGATCAATTCGATGACGCTTGCGCCGTATCGACCGAGGTTACGCATTTCAAAGACCGGAATCAATGTCAGCGCTCGGTTTTCATCTCGTGGGGAATCGAAGACATACACACCTTGTACCGCCGCATGGTTGCTCGTCTCGCTCGGCAGCATCGAGACGTGCTTCTGGAAGGTTTTGCCAAAGCGTATATAGCATGCGCCGGCTGGCGCGCGCACTAGATCGCACGGTAGGTCGTCGCCGACGTCCGAGTGCACCAGCCATTCCTCCAACGCCGCGGTCGACTCGATCAGCAAGCGCTGTTCGCGCGACCAGTACATTAGCGACGCCGTCGGCAATACCATCGCTGGACCTCGGGAGTTAACCATGCGATCCGGATCAATAGCCCGTGCGCGCCAAGCAGGATCCTGCTGAATGGAGTCGCATAAGAGCCGAATGTTCTGCTCGAACCGACATCGTGTCGTTGTCAGCATGTCGTCGACGAACGCAGCTGAACGTTCGCCTTCGTGGCGCCGAACGAACCGTCTCCAAATCGTCAGAAGCTCAGCGTTTCGTGCTTCGATCGGATGTGGAATCGAGCCGATTCCAACGCAGGTATTCAGTGCGCGAAAGAGCGCAACTGTTTCGGGTGACGGCGCAATCACTGGGCGATTCAACATGGTTCAGCAGCCCCATGGTTATTTTTCGAGCGAGTGAATCTCATAACGATCCAGGAAGATGGCTCAGCGCGGTGGTTGCCCCGTAGATTCGGTCGCTAGTATGTCAAACATTGAGAAGACCTTTCACGCCCGGGAGCGGCTCGTGAAATGCGCAACTGGGTAGCATACTTTGCACTGGTACTAGAGGGGCCGGGCGGCACTCGAACGAGATTTAACAATCGCTGATATTCCCCCCTGACGGAACACTCTACGATGAATACACGTACTATCATATGATCCCAGTTTGACTTCGCTGCGGATTGATTGAAATCGAGATTCATACGCGACACAATTAATTGGTGCCCGAGGTGTATGGTGATTGAAAGAAATGGCGATCACATTACAACGGCGTCGAATTTAAAATCTGCAGGTGCGGCTCTGAGAGGGCAGTAACAGCCGAACTTGTAAACATGGGACGGGGTATCCTCATGAGTGGGGAAGTTTTGCTGAAGGCCCTGCGCGGCGGGCACGCGCAGTTCGATCGCATTATCAAGCTCGACACGCCGCTAGGTGAAGATTGGCTCGTTCCGTTGTACGTCAAGCTCCATGCTCGACTCGGGCGCAATTTCGAAGTGATAGTCGACGCCTCGTCTGTCATGGGTGACAAGATCAAGCTTAATGCGCTGATCCTGAAGCCCGTCACGCTCTGGATTCGACAGACGGACGGCGGTTACCTGCCGATTCATGGCTACGTGCAGCGGGCTCGCCGGTTGGGATACGACGGAACAGTCTCCTATTTCCAGCTCCAGTTCTCTTCCTGGTTGAGCTTTTTGAAGCTCAGCAGCGACCGGCGTGACTGGCAGGAAGCCAGTGGCTGGCAGATTCTCACCGACGTATTTGACAAGCATCCGCAGGCTTCCGGCAACTATGCGCAGGAGCTGCGCGCGGCGATGCGCTCGTATTCGCACCGCGTGCAGTGGGAAACCGACTGGAACTTCGTGCACCGAAGCCTGGAAGAGATCGGTGTGTTTCCGCGCTTCGATTTCGCGAAGGACGGCAAGTCGCATAAGGTCGTCATGATGGACGACCTCTATTTCGGGCCGTCGCTGCCGGGCCCGGAGATGAGGTTCAGCCATGCGGGCACCGACGAAGATTTCGATGGGCTCACCCAGCTGAGTGAGCAGCAAGACGCACAAAGCGCGTCGCTGATGCTCGGCACAGCCGACTACAAGCGGCCGGATCTCGACAAACAGGTCGGCATGCCGGCGGCCGACCTCGAGGATTTGCCAGGTCAAGGTGAGGACTATCTCTATACCGGCTCGCAGACTTGGGAAGCATCCGACGTCGGCGAGCGTCAGGCTCGCATTCGCACCGAGGAATGGGCGTCCCGGTCGAAGCGCTATTTCGCAATCGGTAGCCCGCGGTACGCGCTACCCGGCTACTGGTTCAAGCTGTCGGGGCATCCCGTTCTCGACACGCAGCCGGAGGACGAGCGCGAGCTGTCGATCATCGCGAGCGACTGGTTGATCCAAAACAACCTGCCCGGCATGGACGCGCTCACGCGGTTTCCGCGCAGCCTGCGCAGCGAGATCGAACAGGTCCAGGCGGCCGGCACCGGTGCGACCGTGAGCCATCGAGATGGCGGCGTTGGATTTTTCCATGTCGAGATCGAGGCACAACGCCGCAAGACACCGTTCCGCAGCCCGTTCGAACACGAGAAGCCAGAGATGCACCTGCAGACGGCGATTGTGGTGACGGACAGTGACGAGGAAATTCTCACCGACGATGGCAACCGGGTACGGGTCCGCACATCGAACAGTCGGAACGATCGCAATCAGAAGTCGACGACGTGGATTCGCGCGGCAATGCCGGACGCCGGCGCGAGGCGCGGCGGCTACTTCCCGCTGCGCAAGGATGACCAGGTGCTCCTGGGATTCGTGAACGGCGATTGCGACCGGCCGGTGATCATCTCGAGGCTGCATGGGGGCGCGACGATGCCCGTATGGCATACGCACGGCCTGTTGTCCGGCTTCAGGTCTCGCGAATACGGTGGCGACGGTTTCAACCAGCTCGTCATGGACGACTCGAGCGGTCAGAATCGGGCTCACCTTTACTCGTCAAGCTACAGCTCTCACCTTCATTTGGGCTACCTGATCGAGCAGTCCGACAACACGCGCGGCGCGTTCGTCGGCAGCGGCTTCGATCTCAAGTCGGAGGCGCATGGTGCGATTCGGGCGGTGCAAGGCCTGTCGATCTCGACCCACCCGGCTTCTGTACAACCGATGAACGTGTCGGCCGCAACTGATCAGCTTGCGGCCGCGGAAGCTGTGTTCGAGACAGTCTCGCAGGCGAGTGAGACGAACCGGGCCGAGAGCCTGCAGGCCGGCAGCGATGCGCTGAAGGCCTTTACCGAGATGACGCAGGGCAGCGTTCCGGGCGTCACCAAAGGGGGGCGAACTGCCGGCGGTGGTACGGGAAATGCCAACGGCTTTGCGAAGCCGGCCATGCTGCTGTCGAGTCCGGCAGGTGTCGGGATCTCCAGCCAGCAATCGCTTCACGCCTCAGCGAATCAACAGGTCAACGTGGTGTCGGGAAAGAACGTCAACGTCGCGGCCGGGAAGTCGCTTCTCGCAAGCGTCATGGACAAGATCAGCCTGTACGCTCAAAACCTCGGGATCAAGATTTTCGCGACCAAAGGTCCTGTCGAGATCCAAGCTCAGAACGATGCACTGACGATGCTCGCGCAACAGGACATCATGATCGAGAGCGCGTCCGGACGGGTGGTTCTACGCGCGGAAAAGGAACTGATTCTCAACGTCGGCGGCTCGTATATCAAGATCACGCCGAGCCTGATCGAGAACGGAACGTCTGGCCAGATTCTCGAAAAATGCGCGTCATGGGACAAGCCGGGTGCATCGACCATGACGTTACGCGACCCGCTGAACGGCACGCCGGTGTCGAAGCACGGTGGTTATGCGGACGATTTTTCAGGCTGACCGGGATTCAACCTGTTCCCTAAACGCGATCACGAATTCCTATTCCAACTGCGATGACGAACAAGCACGCCCCCCATCATCCCCCTAAGAAATCCGCGCCAGAAGCGAAGCCCGCGTCCGATTCCTCCAAGCCTGCATCTGGACCGCTAGCGTGGAGCTACCCGTTCTCGCCGACCGCTAAGGCCGATGCCGCGACGGATGCGACGAGTCCGGCGAACGCGACAGATGCGACGGACCCGATGACCTATATGAAGGCGCTTGCAACCGCCGAGGATGGGTTCTATCCGCTTGGAGCGAGCGGCATCTGGCACGGCGGTATTCACTTCGGGCAGAAAACTGCCGAGAGCCTGAAACAGGACGAGGGCGTACACGCGATTGCAACCGGTGAGGTTGTTGCGTATCGACTCGACAAGAAATATCCCGAACTGAATTACCAGGACAAGCGCCGCGCACTCTACTCGACGGGCTTCGTGCTGGTCCGGCACACCCTTACTCTTCCTCCCGCGCCGAAAAAGCAGGATCCTGCGCCTACGCCTTCGAACGGAACACCCGCATCGCCGGCGTCGACTTCACCGAACGGTGCGTCAGCGCCAGCCGGGGCATCGGGGGCCAACGGCACTCCTCCTGCATCAGCGGCACCCACTCCAGCGCCGGCTCCAGCACCATCGAGCCCTCCCCCCGATGAAACGCTGACGTTTTTCAGCTTGTACATGCACACGCTTGATTGGGAAAGCTATAGGGCGGCCCTCGATCAGGTCAAAGCACCGGGCGCAGACCCCAAGGCGCCCAAGCTTACGCCGCCAGCGTATTGGCAAGCTGACCGCACGTACAAGGCGCTGAAGCCGAACCAGCAAGACCTACCTAAACCGAAGTCGGACGATCTGGACCGGCTCGGTGGGCAAGGTTCCGCGGAGCAATGTGACGCAAATACGCCGCTACCGGGGCCGGTATCGGGCGTTCGAGTGCGCATTACGCCGGGCAAGGGGAAGCTCATCGGTTTGTTGCCGGAGGGTACCGAACTCACCGTGAACGAATCCGACAATGGGGGCGTGCACGGTTGGGTTAAGGTCACAAAGATCATAGCCGGTACGCCGGTTGGTTCGACTATGGGGCATCCACCTGACAAGCAAATGCCCTGGGGTTACGTATTTAAGTCGGAACTTGAGGCCATTCCCCAGCCAGGACCGCTCGATCAGGTGGTCGTGTTGAAGAAGCCATTCCACGTCAATGCGGGCGACGTCATTGCCCATATCGGTCAATATCAGCGCTACAGAGAGGCGAAGCTGAGCCCCCCGCAGCCGAGTCGACCGCTGTTGCATTTAGAAGTATTTGCGGGGCCAGAATTGCCGGCGTTCATTGCAAAGAGTCAGGCGCGCGCGAAGGAGTTGCCGGATACGGATTCGGATAAGCCGTTTCTGGAAATCCTCACGGGCGCGAAGCTTGTCACGAAGATTCCCGATCCTGACTACACGCTTGAGCAGGCGAACTTGAAATTGGTGCCGGTCAGCGATCCGAAATCACGATGGGTCAAGGTACAGCCCAAGACCGTCACCATTCCTGCTGCCCAGCCGGCGCCGGCTACTCCTGCTGGCAAGGGGAAGAAGTCCAAGGCGAAGCCGCCGTCAAAGCAGGATCCGACCGAGACGCCGACCGGTGATCCGTTCTGGGTCGAAAGCAGTCTGGTCAATAAGACTACGACGGCGCCAGTCAAGGGCTGGAAAAACTTTCCGCTGAAGGTCGGCCTGGCGGACGGTCCCGGAACAGACTTCCGTGACGTCTTCCGGGTCGCCGATCTCAATAGAAAGGCGCCGCAAGATGTCGCGCGCGAAGACAAGGATGCGAGCGGAAAAGTAAAACGCTGGTGGAACGTGATCGTTGGTACGAAGGATGGAAAGTCACTTCAAGGGTGGGTGCGTGAGAAGGATCATCCCAAGGTAAATTTGTGTAGCCCTTGGGATTGGCCGGGGTTCGAACTCGTCGACAACAGCTCGGTAACAATGGCCGATATGTCGAAGCGATATCTGTTTGTCGCAGGGCTAGCAATGGAGGAAGACCAGGCCGACTTCAAACCGAGCGCTGACAAACTGGCTGCCACGGACCTCATTCAGAAACTCGAAAAAGCCATTGATGCGAATCACGATGGTACTGTGACCGCGGCCGAACTGGCTAAGGCACAGGAGACGACCTGGTTGGCTGAAGCGATCTCGCACATGGTCGTCAAATGTGAGAGCGAATGGGGCGGCAACATGGGACAGTGGGAAGAAATCACCCCACTCATGAAGGCCGTGCCTTGGAAGTGGCAGAACGAAATGGAGCGAATCAAGAAGCTGCAATGGTGGGAGGACGTTCAATGTACTGACGTAAAAATCCTTCCGAAGGACCCGAAGCCATGGCATTTCCATCCGATCGGCTTGATCGGGAATTTCGTTCAGAGTGGGGGTGAGTGCGATTGCGGTTGCTGCATGACCGTTACCGGAACGCGCTTTATGCATACCAAGACTGATCCGTGGTACGGGCCACAGCATTCGGGAAAAATCTCGCTAGGCAATTGCCCAGCGCTAGCAACAATGCGTGCCAAAGGAACCTTGGGCGAGGTGGAAGAGAAGATTCTTCGCGCCATGGCTCAGAATGAAGGTTGTGTGGATACCGTTCAAGCAATTGATATTGCGATCATTAGCGCTGGGGCGATGCAGAAGATCATTCGCGGTTCGGCGAGCAAGGGGGAGTTAGCTGTTCAGATCGCGACATTCCGAGATACGCAGCCAGATGCGTACCAACAGTACTTTGCCAACTGTGGCTGGACTGTGAATGGGTCGGGTGACAGTTCGGAATTAGGCTACGCACATCCGACGTTCACGAATGGCGTTCGGCTTATCGGTGACGACCTCTATCGCGCGCTACGTCGCGATTGTTCGAAAGATACAATGGGCAAGGTGATCAAGTGTCCGCCAGTCGCATCGATGGCCCACGCGGTATCGTCGCCGCTATACCAAGAACTGCAAATCAAGGACTTTGTTGATCGCCTCAATCAGGCGATCAACAAGTCTCCAAGCGGCTATCCATATCGGATCAAGGATTATTTGCAATCACCCCTCGGTCGTGCTACCGCCTTGGACCAGGACGTCAACTATCCTGGTGCGACGGCAGGAAGTATGCAGGCTTCTTTGGATCGGTTCTTCAAGAACCATCCGCAAGCATCGCGCAATCCGGCAGAATGGGGGGCAAACAGGGCTACGTACGAAACCAGTATCCTGCAGGACTATGGGCCAACGCGCAGTATGGCGGTGGTCAATGGTGTGTCGGTCGCGGGAACGCGATATCAACATTTAGTAAGTGCTCTCGGACTGCCGTCTTGAGAAAGGTAACGTTAAAATCTATGAAACCTGGGGCTTCCCATCTTCGGCTCGGCTTCGCCTCCATGCATGCTATTTGTATCGGCGTGGCAACTGCCGTCGTTTCACTTGCCACTGTGACACCCGTACTTGCCAAGACATCATCGTCGACATTCCGGTTTTCTTTACCGGCTGGTGGCGCGATCATCTACAGCAATCCATCAAACCCTAAGGCACCTTTGTCCAATCGATCTTGGAAGCGTGCGGTATTTGCGTTGCCGGACGGAACGACGTTCGGTCTGCTGCCGCGCTCAGGCGAAAAGAACACGGAAGGCACAGAGGTTGAGCCGCCGAATACCGCTAACATTTCGCCGTCTGGCCAGTATGTTGTCATCGGGCGAGTGGAAACCGGAACAGTATGGCAAGGGCAAGGGAAACCGGAGTCTGTCCTGAGTCGGGAATTTTGCCCAGTTATCGAGGTACGCACGGGTTGCATTACCTCAAGTCAAACGGGTGAAATATGCGGACAAGGCTGGAAAGCCGGTCATCCCGCCCAATGGGGGACAGACGAGCAAACTACCACAATGCTGAAGAGCGATCGTCCGTCGGCAAGCAATGTCTTAAGTTCTATTGAGGCAGGGCAGTCAGCCGACGGGATTATTCGCGACGATTCTGGTGCCGACAATTTACTTCGTTGTGACCCATTATCGTCGAGTAACCGGGAATCTTATCGAAAAATTGAAGCCGCTTTGCGCATGAAAGGTGCAACAAACGACGCGCGTTTGATCGAAGCGGCACTTTCGAAAGACTCCGGCGCCTCTGCTGTTAAACCAGTGGTGCAAGAAGCGAACGCAGAAGGCCGGACCGCCACTGTATCGGTAGCTAAAGCGACTCTGTTTACCGCTCCCGACGACGCGACCGCAAGTCGAGCCTATCTCGTCCAGAATGATGTCGTAACCGTACTGAAGCAGTCTCCGACGGGGTGGGCCTACGTGGACTACGTTAACGCATCAGGTAAACATTTGCTTCGTTGGATCAAAGCCGATCAGATTTCGATCAAGCAATGATGCAAGTTGCAAAGCCCCAATCGAGAATATGAGTTTCATTCAGGATTGTCGAAGTGAAATTTAGAACGAGGTGGGGCATTGAGCAGTTTCTGGGTATGACGTTGATGATGGATAACGCGCGAGCAGCGCCTCTGGAGATCAAAAACTTAAGGAACCTGAGTGATTAATCTGATTCGAGTTGGGGATGCCACTGACCACGGCGGCAAGGTCGAAACCGGGTCAACGAAGATGCGCTTCGATGGTCGCTTTGTAGCTCGCAAAGGTGACCTTGTCTCTTGTCCGCAGCACCCCAGCGTCTCACCGAATGTCATCGAGGAGGGTGATGCTTCGATGACGGATGACGGCATCCCGATTGCGCGGCACGGGCATCGGGCGACGTGTGGGTGTCACCTGATCTCAAGCCTAGTTTGATTCTGTTGACGGAAGTTGTTTCAGGTGCCCGGACAGTGCGCAGCCAGACGTCCCCACACGTTAGTTCTGTCGGGCCTGAATCGCTCCCTACAACAACGACATCTGGTCCGGCATGCTCGAGGGAGCCGCAGGGTTGCTTTCCGGGGCAGTTCGGCTCGACTGGTGTCCGGGTTCCGGATTCTCACTCGAACTCACATGCGCGTTGGTCTGCCGATACTTGCGCGCCCATTCGGCACCAAGGACATCGACGGAGAACACGACGCCCGGCGCAATCCGAACAAGCTGGCTCATCGGCAGATCCTCCTAAGCGGACTGAACGTCGAAGTGCGCAGCAGCGTAGCGCGCGCTGCAGTTCCACACTTCGACGCCGTCACGGGTGAACGTAGCCCATCCATCTTTTACGATCATCTCTGCGCGCGGAAATACGTCGCCATGCCCGTTTGCCACGGCAGCAAAGACTGTCCGCTCACGACACGTCGCCCAGTACTTCCCATCGGGCAACGAGGACGACATCGTGCTCAACCGTCTATCGGGCTTACTGTTCGATCAAAAACCGATCGCGATTCTTCGCGCTTGCAATCCATTGGGGAGCCTTGCCACGCCCGCTCCAGGTCGCGCCGGTCTTCGGGTCTTGATACTTCGGCGCGATCGGCGCCCGCGTGTTCGTCGCAACCACACGGCGCCGCCCGAAAAGCTGCTCCGGAGTGATGCCATATTCGGCGATCTGCTCACGCATCGTCGTGATGATGCTGTCCAGCTCGGCGAGCCGCGCTTCTTCTGCTTGCTGTGCCAGCGCGTCTGCCTGCGCTTTAAGTTCGCGATAGGTAGCCATGAGTGTGAAGAGATCTCCTCTTGGAAAATTGGTCAGTGGGCGATCAGCCTCTCGGTAAAGCGAAAGGCTGTCGACTACGATGCGCACACATTATATTCCCGCGAGCGGTGCAACTGACATCGCCATCGATGTGCTGCCCGTCCACGGGGCGGGTGGAACCAGGGCGACAGTTCCGGCTTCCGAGCGACATATCCGTCACGCCAAAGCGGAGAAAAAATGTGGACTCCTGATTAACTTGACATAATTAACACTCTCGTCGGACCGCATGTCCCCGCTAAGTTCAATTGTCGTGTTTCCAGCTAAATTGAAATGTCGCGGTGTTTGGGCTTTTTCTTGTCCTTATTCAAGGTATTGGGGTGGGGCGGCGAAGCCGCCCCCCGTTCCCTGATTCCTTCAACGCTGACTTCAAGAATGGCTTGATTCAGGTCGGCAAGCTCAATGGCACGCTGCTTCTTCAGCCCGATGAGCGCCTTCTTTGCCTGAACCTCGGCACCGCAGTGGGTGCGCGACGGTGAGCCCGAAGCGCGACGATCGTCACGCATATCCTGAATGCGCCGTGCGACTTCCAGTGCGCTGGACAGCCGCTTGTTCTCGACCTCGGCGCCCTGGTCGATGCGCGTAATACGATCGTATTGCCGGCACGACAGCGCCACACCGTTGGCCTGGACCTCAATCACGCCAACGGGATACTCAACGACTTCGACGTATTCGTGCACGAGGCTCCGATTGGCCGCCGAATCGTCTAGCAGGTACATCACGCGGTCGTACTGCACCGTCAACGCATTGGATACCTTGCGCGGCACGCGATATGACAGTATCTGTCGCAGATCCTCATCGGCACGCAGTGGCCGGCGTGCGTCGTGATCGCTTTTCGGCGGTTTGCCGAAACGGCGGTTGAAATCAGCGATGAAGGAGGGCGCATACGCGTTGGCGGCCTCCCGTGTACTGATTCCGCGCAGTCTAAGCTCTTTGACGAGCCGGTCCTGCAACGTCAGGTTGGCCCGTTCCACACGCCCCTTGGCCTGACTTGAGTTTGCACAGAACGCGTCGACATTGAGCTCGTACAGCGCCCGGCCAAACTGCGTGACGCCTTTGCCCGCGGTCTCCGAGCGCTTCTTCACGTAGAAAATGCTGGCCTTGTCGCTATAGAACGCCACCGGCTTGCCATGCGAATCCAGGTACTTCGACAGCGCCTCAAAATAGCTGAAGGTCGATTCGTTCGCCGTGAAGTGCAGCGCCATAAGCCGTCCGGTTGCATCATCGAGGAATACCAGCAGCGTGCAGGCTGGCGCACGGTCCTCGAACCAACGGTGATCGCTGCCGTCGATCTGAATCAGTTCGCCGAAGCAAGCACGGCGGTTGCGCGGTTGGTAGACCTTCGGCGGGCGTTGCTTGCGTGGAATCCAGAGCCCGGAAGCCCTCATCAGCGTACGAACCGTTTCGACAGCCAGGTCAATGCCATGACATTCGCGCAGTTTCTCGCAGGCCAGCGTCGGCCCGAAATCGGCGTAGCGCTCGCGGATCAATGCCAGCGCCCGCTGCGCCTTTCCAGCCGGCAACTGATGATTGCTCGGGCGCCCACGCTTGCCTGACACCAATCCGGCCACGCCGGCCGCGCGATAGCGCAATACCAGACGCTCAATCTGCCGCACGCTCAACTTCAGCCGTTCGGCCGCCTGGCCAGGCTTGAGCCGACACTCGGCTACAGCCTCGATGACCTTCAGCCGATCCACTTCACGCATCGTCATGGTGATCGTCCCAGTCGCGTTCATCGCCGGCGCTCCCAAGGGTGCAGGCGATCAACCTACAGGCCAAAACACGACATTTTTATTTAGCGGAAACGCGACATCTGAACTTGGGACCTACACAGCATGCCAGCATCGTGGCGGCTTGTCGGGAGCGTCCCGGACGTAACAGAGTCCGCGAGGGCCCCTTGGGGTCGGCACTTGTCGAGAATCTGCTCGGGGCCCCTTCTGCCGTCAAGGCATTGTGGCCGATGTTGGATTGCGGCTGGCCCAAATATGGGTAGGGCCGTGGGTGGCGAGCGATCTGCGACTGCGGGAGTGTTACCTAAAGGGTCTGTGCGAGCGGTGATTGGAGGCTGCCACCTAATGCGAGGTCGACCGAATTTGCCGATATTTGATCGTATCGCTGCCATGCGTGAAATAGAGTCGCAGCGGAGACGAACGGCATGGATTCCAAAGGACCACGGGGTATCTTAAACGTTGGGCAGCTTAGGCGGATCTGAATCGCTTGGGCCGGCACGGCTTGATACAGATTCAATGGGCCTGTAGCATGAAGCTGCAGGCCCAGAGAGTGTCCGTAGGGCGACCGATCGCTACGCTGCGGTGATCATTCGGCGATCAAGAAGCGATCACGTTTCTTACCCTTGATCCATGACGGTTCGCGGCCACGCCCGCTCCACGTCTTGCCCGTTTTCGGATCCTGATACTTTGGCGTCGCGGGTTGGCTGCCATTCGCGCTGCGTACGCGCTTACGGCCGAAGACCTGTTCCGGCGTGAGACCATACTCTTGAATACGCGCGCGAACTTCCTCGAGCACGGTCGCTAGTTCGGCCTGCCGAGCTTCTTCCGCTTGCACGAGCAGTGCATCAGCCTTGGCTTTCAACTCTTGATAGGTGGCCATTCTTCACTCCACGTGGTTAAAAGAAACAGTATTGAAATGGTCGCTTCGAAGAGTCCAATTCGGGGCGACGCATCATGTCTGCGACATGCCATTGTCGACAGCGCAATCGGAACGATTGCGCGATTTTCTCATCGTTTGGACCGGGAGTCGATTATTTGTCGCTTCCGAGGCCGCGGACCTGGTGGAACAATCGAAGTCGTCCATTGGGCGATCGAGGTTGGGTACGCAAATTGCCGACGATCATCAGCGGCTTGTTGGACGGTCGCCCGCTGGGCGCCGATGTGCAGTCAACCGCTCTGATCCGCCAGGGCGGGTTGGAGCTGTCTCCATTGGATTGCGTTGAGGACACAATGAGGATACCTATTTTGTATTGGCCAAGTCGTGCCAAAGCGTAAAACGTCTGACAAGCCGCGTTTTTTTCGTACGTGCGTGATGTCTTGCCATTGACAGACTCACTCTTCCACAATGTTGTAATTTGATGTTTCGTTTGTCCAGATAGCTCAAATTCGGCAGACGTGCTGATTGCTGGTTGGTGTCCCCCTAATCTTCACAGTTGACACTGCAGCGTGAAGGAACGAAAAAAGACGCACTCATCTGGGCCGGCGCGATGAGTCCGGTCAGTTCGGTGCATCAGAGATCCGATTTCTCGCGGTGTGTGGAGTACATATCGCCACGTTCGAGGCGAGGCCTGCTATGGAGCAACGCGATAATGTTTGGCGATCGAGTGATACAAACGCATGCTCGGCACTGGCCTGCGAATGCGCGACCTTACAGTTCCGTTTGCGAAGGGCCGAAACGCAGATTCGTCGTCTCACAAGATGCGTTCAACTGAAAGACGAGAAGCTGTGCGAGCTCGGCAAGGTCCTGGCGAACTCGGCGACCGCGCACTATTGCGTTGAAGAGCGATTGCAGCGTGAACTCGATGCGCTACGGATTGATATGCCGGCCGACGTGCCGAGCGAGCACTACGGTCCTGTTGATGGCGATTCAATGGGCGGCGGTGTAACCGTCCGGCTGCCTTACCTGACCGCGATCCTCGCAGTATTGTTCGACGCGATGCACATGTTCTGGGCCGACTGCGATGACGGCCGTCTGCCAAAATCTTCGACTGTCGCTCATGCAATTGACGAACGTCTCGGACTGAGGGCACAGGCAAGCGGCGAAGGTTCACGCACCGGTCAGGCCTACGCGTCCGCCATTCGGCCGGATTGGGTAAAGGATGCGGATAACCGGCATCATCGGCGGCGATCCACATCCTAGCTGTGGTCTTGGAAGTCGAGCGCATCAATTCCGGCGGAGCGCGACGGTTCCCGCCGGGACGGGATCTATTACACGTCTGCCGCGCAACGCGCAATGAGCAACCCGTGGCGCGGTCCCCAGCGAGCCAGGAACATTCGGCGTGAGCGGACGATGCCACGTGATTGAAGAGCGGAGACTATCGAGATCGGATCCAAGTTTGGCGAACGCGGCGGGCGTCAGATCAATGGCACAGACGACGAACGGGGAGCTAGCGGTCTCCGGATGAGGTCCCACATACTGAAGATCGAGGCCAAAGCGGCGATACAGTCGTGCGATGGCCTGGGTGACGACACCAATGATGCGGGTCGCGCCGAGGGATGCCGCGACGGCCATAACATAGGGAAAGAGTTGCATGCCCGAGCCGGCAAACCGCGATAGCTCCCATACGGTGGGTGACGAGGGAAAGTCGAGGTCCGACGATCGAGGAAGTAGTTCTCGGAGCAGGTATGGGGCGGTAGTAGGCATCAGGCGTGCGCAACCACATATCTGCCGTTCGGGAGCAAGTTCGACAATCTGAATGGTGTTTTCGCCATCGAAGTGGTCCCATTCTATGGTTTCATTTTCCTTAACATCGGGTAGCGGCCAGCCGAGACGGCGCACGAACACGTCGTACCGGAACGCGCCGAGTCCATCACGAAGTTCAAGCGGTAAGTCGCTCAACCTACCCGCGATAATGAGTGGCATTTGCGTTCTCCATCATTTATTGATGGCCGCCACCGTATCAAGTCGAAACAACAACAGGAACTAGTTAGGTAGGGAGGAGGCGAAAATGAATATTGGCCGTGCATAATCCGTGCGAGATTGAAGATCTCTGGTTGGTCCGGAATTATTCAATATATGGGATTCGAGAGGCCCGGGGGCATGGTTAAATCATCCCGGCGACGCGCTCGCACACGGGAAAATTTGACTGAAAATAAGGTGGCTAATCAAGTAGGCCGTAATTGGAGGCAATGACGGCGGCTGCTATCCTGCTATTCACGTTCAGGACCTTCATTGCTTCAGTGATATGATATTCGACGGTATGGCGGGATATTTCGAGAATCATGCAGATATCCGTCGATGTTTTTCCTTGTGCGACCCATGAAAGACATTGGCGCTGACGCGGGGAAAGCTGAATGAACGCCCTCGGATGGGGAGGAGCGAACCGATCCAGCTCCAAACGGAATAGATTGCTGATTACGCTCGCGAGTTGCCGACTCGTCCCCGCATTGATACGGGATGACGGCCCTGACAGATTGATGAGCAAAATACTGCCCCCGATCTCACGAATTGGAATGCTCAGCCCGTTTTTGAGTCCGGCGTCGCATGCTTCCACGAGCACATGTCGCTCAGCATGGTTCAAGTCGGTAATATCGCCCCAGCGATAAGGTCCTGAGGAAGTAAAAGCCGCTCGATGTACGGGATCAACGGGGCCATAGTTGTGCTGTAGATAGTGCTGCACCCAGTTATTGGGATAATGCGAGCAGATTGCCTCCATAGACATGCTAGGTCTAGAGCGAATGCAAGTCAGGGAGATCCGTGTGACGGCGTAACATGGAAAACCCAATGGAAGCACCGCATTGCCAAGCAAGTCAGAAAGAGAAGAAATATCCTTTGCATCGGTAAAGAGAGACAGGATTGGTGCCATTCGGGTGGCTAATGTGACATTCCACGGTGGTGGCTTGGACGCTTTTTTGCTTGTGCGATGGCGAAATCGCGTTCTCATGACTTCTGCCTCACTTATTGCCTAGTGGCATTCAAGAGAAATGCTGGAGCAGGGCGCCATCACTGTGGCAGCGACTCCGGCAAACGGTATGGTAGTGGGGTGCTGAATACCTGCGCACTCGCTATGCGATGGCCGACGTCGGAGGTTGCGTCGAGATGGACGTTGGGTGCGTAGCTAATGTGGAGTCTAATGGTTTGAACCGGAACGTCATCCAATAGATTGTAATAATAGAATACGCGATTTTATTTTGAATATCATCGTCCGGAACTGGGGCGATATTGCGACGTATTTAGCGATCGTGTGGCGCACCGTCGGCGAAATTTCCTGAATTCAACGATCCTGTTAGCGAATGAAGAGCGCCGCCGCGGAAAATCCTCCCACTCCGCGGGCGCATAGCAGGAAAGGCTTACCGGGAACCAGATCATCGCAGTCGACGAGATTGATGAATGGATCGCTGACCGTCACATGCGCGACGCGAGCAAAGTTGTCAGTAAACAGGCAGCGTGCTGGAAGACCGAGCGATGCCGTAGTTCGGCGCCAGGTTGGCAGATCAAGATGGGAAGGCAAGATGCGCTGAATTTCAGCTAGGGGCACATTCGCCTCAGCGCTCGTTTGCGTCGCGAGTCGACGCGCCGCAAAGAAGTACTGAGCTGCGAAACGCGATTCATCTTCTCCCAGTGTGCCTCGCCAACCTTCTCCACTCGCGTGAAAGGCCAGCGAGACCAATCGATTGATCGAGGTATCGCGTTCGACGAGTACAGCACATGCGCCGTCGCTGAGTAATCCCGCCCCGGCTATTGACCGGTCGTTTGCGAGGGGCATGACGTCCGCGCCGACCAGCAGGCCGCGGTTGATGGCCGGACGGGCGGCAAACATCGCGCGAATGATCCGTAGCGCGCCCAGTGATGAGGCGCAATGCTGTTGTGCAAACGAGAATGCCTCAGCCTGCTCGAAACCAAAGTGTTCGCATAGCAGGCGTGGCAAGGATAGCGGTGGTGGGGCGACGCTGCCCTGAAGCGTATGAACGTAGACGAGAAAGTCGATCGTGTCGGGAGCAAGATGGGTCGCACGAACGAGCGATTGGATGGCATTCGAGGCGAGCGAAAGCGCAGTCTGTCCCCGAGCGTCATAGAACAAGCGCACCCCCGCTTTTTCGAGGCGTTTGACGGTCTCGGCGGACTGCTTGGTTCGTTGGGCCCAGCTGTGGACGTCTTCGACCGGCTCAGGCACATAGTAAGCGGTATGGACGATCCCGATAGAGGTGCTCATGGCGGATTGAGATATAAGAGCGGCCTGCCATGCGATTCGAACAGTGCGCAACCGACGAAACCGCCCATGCCGATGCTCCACGTCAGGATTCGATCGCACACTGACAGGTCGTGAGATTCGAGTGCGTTGGCGAGCCGCACGATAGGTTCGGCGGCGCCTAGATGGGCGCGGTGGCGGTCAGAAAATTCAACGACACGGCGACTGAGATGTCGGCTAATAGCTTCATCAAGCTGCGGATCTATTCCTGCTCCTACGACGGTGTCGAGGTCGTTGGGCTGAAGCGCGTGTCGGAGCAGTATCGCATCGATCGTCGATTGCAGCGCCGGAACCCAATCGGTGCGGATGTCTAGGCTTGAGAGCGGGGCGGGTGGCGCGAACCGGTGGAGGCGGCTGGCGCGTGCGTCGATCACCACCAGTCCGCAAGCCGTGGGTCTGGAGCGTTCCACCAGGATGGCACCGGCTGCGTCGCCTTGCACGATTCCCTGATCCGTCCATCGCGAGAACGGCGGGCACCACTTTTCTGCAGCGACGATCAAAATGGTGTGGATTGCGGGCTCCGCAATCAGCAGATCACTTGCCAGCTGGAGGGCCGTGAACGTGGAGGCCCCCTGCTGTTGGGAGATGGAGAACGGGAAGCACGGCGTGCCGATTACTGCACGCAAGCGTCCAGCGGTCGTTGTGGACACATGCTCGTTGAGGCTACTGTGGCAGAACATTGCAATATTGATCGGCGCTGCACTGGCTGGCCGCGCAGCACATATTGTCTGCGCCACTTTGGCGGCCAGGCCGGACAGATCGGTATCGCGCTCAACCGGCACACAGCGAGATTCGTCCGGCGCTCTGTCGGCTGCAGCGCGTCTGGTTGCAGCCGCATTCTTGGTGGTGTTGGGGGCGTAATCTGCTTGCCACGACGCGACCCATGCGTGCCAACCGGACCGTATCGGAGCACCGTGCGTCGGCTCGATTCCGCACTCGCGATGTACAGCGACAGTGCGCGGCACATAGCTGGCAAGTGCCGTGATCACGGGTGCATTCATGGTGTGCGTGGTCGCGCAAGGTCCTCGGGCAGCAGGTCATAAAGGAGCCGCCCGACGCGCGTGCTATCGATGAGATGACAGTCTCGTTGCAGTCCGATCAGACGAAAACCCAGGCGCGCGAGCAGACGTTGCGACGGAACATTGCAGTCGACAGCCCATGCAGTGATGCACCGCAGCCGATCACGGACGAACGCTTCATGAAGAAGGTATGTCGCTGCGTTGAAAGCCATATTGACGCAGGTTGGCCGTAACCGGTCGCGAAGGATCCAAAATGAGCCCGTCGCGAAGCAATGCGTGACATCACTGACGGCGACCACACCGCTCGGCACTGTATAGCCAACCGAACCGAATACGCGTATTCGATGCTGTCTGCTATGGACCATTGCTTGCACCGCCAATGCGGGTAGGGTTTGGCGGCCGAGCCCGAAGTCGAACCACCGGCTGATGGTCGGCTGGGTGAGCCAGGTGACGATGTCGTCGATGTCATCCGGCCTTGGTTCGCGTAGCCAGAAAGTAGAGGACGTTGCATGCGATGCAGCGTTGTCTATTGAGGGCTGAGGCGTGCCATCCGTAGGGGCGCAGCCATTCATCCGTCGACCTCCCCATTCGCCATCCGCGGCTCCGCGAGCCAGCCGAGCGCTGTGTCGATGCGCTGCAGCAGGAAGGCAAACCAGTGGCCCGTCTGGAACCGGGCTGCCGGCGGGAGCCCCTCAACATAACCATGGCCGCCGCAAAGCTGCACGAATTCGCGACTGACGCTGACAGACTCGGCCGCGACGTGTCGCAGTAACTGACGGACTAACGGGACCGGCGCCGACGGGCGAGCCGTCCTTACTGCCTGCAAAAACAGGTGAGTGCCATGGGTGACGATCAGTATGTCGGATAATCGCGCCGCGACGAGCTGGTGGCTTGCTAGCGGCTTTCGGAACGCTTGCCGAGTCGTCGCGTAATCGAACGCAAACCGGACGCTATGTTGCATGGCGCCCGTCAAGAGCGCAGCGAGATAGAGGCCGATTTCCGTCATGTACGTTTGCGCGGGAGGAACGCTATCGCTGTCGGCTCGCGCAATCACGGCGAGGGGCGTTTCGGCCGCGGCTTCGTCCGAATGCAATTGCTCCAAAACGAGGGTGCTGAGCGTCGCGATGCCTGTCGATCTCGACGGTCGCTGATCACGTGGGCGCTCGGTGAGGAGGAGGCGCCGCTTGTCATCTATCCGCATGGCGAGGGTCACAGCGTCGCCCAGTGGACCGAGTTGCCATATTGTTGCGTTGTCGATGTCGGGCACGGACAACGCGATCGCTGTTGTGCCGTCAAAATACGCCTGAACTGGCCGAGCCAGAACTGGACCGAGTGCATTGTGCGTCCGGAGCACAATGAGCGCGGGTGCTGTCAGCGTCAACTCCAACGCACGCTCAAGCGGTCCAGCGGCGAGCGCTTCGACAACAAGTGCCAGGCCGTGACGGTCGATTCCCAGGCCGCCGAATTCCTCGGGTAAAACCATTGCTCCAAGATCAAGTGTTGCGGCCGCGAGTCTGACGGTTTCTTGCCACGCTGCTACGCTGGGTGAACCGGCAAGCAGGGGCTCCAGTCGGTTGCGCGCGAAGCGTTGGCTCGCGATATAGAGGTTGCGTTGATCATCGGTCAGTGCCCACGGCGCCGGAGCGGGCCCTGGCGGGAAGGAGTCGGGGGAGAACATCACAATCCTCCACAAAGGACGAGGGTGGTCAGACGAGCATCTCGATCGCATCAGGGTGGCCGAGAAAGTCCCTAGGGCTGGCCGAGCGGCCATACGCACCTGATTGGAATACGACCACAAAGTCCCCAATGCGAGCCTCGGGAAGCAGCACGTCGTCGGCGATCCGGTCGAGGGGCGTGCACAGGCATCCGACGATGTGGCAACGCTCCGTCGGGGCTTGTGTTTGGCGATTCCCGATGGTGACCGGAAAATTGCGGCGCAGGATCTGCCCGAAGTTTCCCGATGCAGCCAGATGGTGGTGCAGGCCGCCATCGGTAATCAGGAACGTTCGGTCTCGGGATACCTTGCGATCGATCACTCGGCAGACATAGATGCCGGCTTCCCCGACCAAATATCGCCCAAATTCCAGGACCGTGCGTGTGCCCGGTAAACGACCGCGGAATACGTCGAGCCAATCATGCATGGCATCGGTGACCGCAGCGAGGTCGAGTGGTGTTTCCCCCGCGAAATAGGGGATGCCGAAACCGCCTCCGAAGTTCACGTATTGCGGCGCGACTGGCAGGCCGCCGGCCAATCTCACGGCGAGATCCGCGCTCTTGCGTTGAGCTTCGACGACGGTCGGGGCGTGCAAACACTGGGACCCCCAGAAAATATGAAAGCCGGCCAGTGCCACTTCCCTTGCATCGAGCTCGCGCAGTAGCTCGGGCACCTGCTCCGCATCGAGCCCAAAAGGGGTGGCCCCGCCACCCATGCGCATGCCGCTGTGATCGACGTGAAAGTCTGGGTTGACTCGGATGGCGACCTTGGGCTGCACGCCGAGCTCCCAGCCGAGCGCAGTCACGAGGTGCAACTGCGTGGTCGATTCGAGGTGAATGTTGACCCCGCTTGCGACGGCGCGACGCAAGTCGTCGCGGCTCTTTCCGGGGCCGGCGAAGCCGATCTGTTCTGCGGGCATGCCCGCGTTCAGCGCAAGTGCCATCTCGTTGGCCGATGCCACGTCAAACCCGTCCATCTGTGTCGCGAGGTGATGGACGACCGCGGGCATTGGGTTGGCCTTGATCGAGTATTGCAGGTCGATACCGGCTGGCAGCGTATCGCGCAGCGTGCATACACGCTCGTCGAGCGTTGCGCGATCATAGGCGAAGAACGGCGTGCGCCCTGCGCGATCGGCCAGGCGATTGATCTCGACGCCGCCGACGGTGAGGACGCCTTCGCGCTCGCCAAACAGCCCGTTCATGATTGCCTCACTTCGGCGGCGGCGTTCGGACTGGAGAAGGCGGCGCGCAATGCGGCTCGATCGAATTTCCCGTTAGGGTTGCGCGGAACTGTCTCGCGGACCACGATGCGATGCGGCACCATGTAGCGTGGCAAATGCTCCACGCACCAGGCCTGAAGCATTTGAGCATCGAAGCCATTGGCGACCGGCACGACCAACAGGACGATCGCTTCGCCAAGTTCATCGTCAGGAATGCCCAGGGCAAGCGCTTCCGTGACAAGACCGCTGTCGTAAACGACTTCTTCGATCTCTTCCGGGCTGATGCGATAACCGGAACTCTTGATTTGGGCGTCGTTGCGTGCGACGAAGTACAGAAATCCTTCTGCATCTCGCCGTACCAGATCACCTGACCAGACAGCGCGATCTCGCGGCGCGCCACCGGGTTTCATCTCGGGCGAAGGTCGATAGCGCTGGGCTGTGCGCGTCGCGTCATTCCAATAACCGAGCGTGACGCAGGCTCCGACATGGACGAGTTCTCCGGTTTCGTCCGGTCCACAAGGCGAGCCATCAACGCGAACGACCAGAATTCGGGCGTTAGGTACGGCTTTCCCGATGGAATCGGGGCGACGATCGACCTCTGAGGGGTCGAGAAACGTGGAGCGAAATGCCTCGGTCAGGCCATACATTAGATAGGGTTTGGCCTGCGGAAACAATGCCCGGAGTTGCTGCAAGACGGGCGCCGGCAGCTTGCCGCCGGTATTCGCGAAGTAGCGTAGCGTCCGGCGTGCCGTTTCGGGCCAAGCCGCACGGGCCAGTTGCATCCACAATGGCGGTACGCCCGTGATCGCTGTAATGCGTTCGCTCACGCAGGCATCAATGACGTCTTGCGGTGCCAGATAGTTGATGAGCACGGCGGTGGCTCCCGCCGCCCAGGCCGATGTGAGCTGACTCAGGCCAGCATCGAAACTGAGCGGCAGGGCGGCGAGGATTCGATCGGATGAGACGTTGTTCAGATAGTGAGCAACGCTCCAGGCACCTTCGAGCAGGTTGCGGTGGCTCAGCATCACGCCTTTCGGCAATCCAGTCGAGCCTGATGTGTAGAGAATGGCGGCCAGATCCGTGTCGACATTGGCCGACGCCGGTGATTGTGGTGGATTTTCACTATCGCGTTTCGTGCGATTTCCTCTTGCGGACTCGGGCCAGCTTTGAACGTGTGTTGTTGTTCGGAGATGTCGGCTGGCGGAGCCGGCATCGTCCACGATGATTGTGTTGGAAACGCCGGTAAGACCATGTTCGTCAAGGACCCGCGCGCGCAGCGCGCTGGTAATCAGGCAATCGGCACCGGAGTCGAGCAGGATATGATCGACCTGCTGGGGTTTGAGGAGCGGATTGATGGGAACGAACACGCATTGCGCCGCGGCGGCACCCAGCATCGACACGACCGTCTCGACACGTTTGTCCAGATAAATCGCAATGCGCGCGCCGGCCGTGAACCCAAGTGCGTGGAGCGCGTCACCCATACCGCGCGCGCGGAGAGCCAGATCCTGGTAGCTTACTCGGGCGGAACCGCAGACGAGCGCTTCCGCATCAGGTGTGCGGCTTGCAGCGGCTTGCACGAGGTCCAGTATGTTTCTCATGATGGTATCCGGATCGAATGTCGAGTGTTGAAAGGAAATCGATGGGCTGATCAGTGGCGGACCACCATCGCACCAAAGCACCCTGCTAGGCCACATGAGAACAGCAGCGAGTAACCGCCCGGTTCCCGGTTCGAACATGTCTGGAAGTTAATGAAGGGATCGGCGCCAAAGACGTGGCCGATCGGCGCGAAGTTCGCCGTGAAGAGCCGCTCGCGAGGGATGGCTAGCATTGCCATCAGCCTGGACCAGCCCGGAAGATTGGCGTGGTGAGGCAGTACGTGCGTAATCTCGCGTGTCGTAATGCCCGCTTGCTGAATGGCGGCACGCATGGTCGTGAACGCTGACCAGTAGTATCGATCGTCGGGAACCGGCTGCAGATCCTCGTCCGTACCGCGGAAGGATCGTCCGTCTGTATACAAGTGCAAGCCCGCGATCGCGTTTCGGTGACCGCCTCGTTCTAGCAGCAGCGCACAGGCACCGTCGCTATGGAGCGCAAGATCCTGGATTGCTCGCAGCCGATCGCAGTGGGAACCGATCACGTCGGCGCAGACCACAATCGCGCGCCGGATGGTGAGTTGTCGCGAGGCGAGTGCCTGCAACACACGAATCGCGGCCATTGGTGAGACGCAGTGCTGTTGCATGATTGAAAATGCCAGCGCACGGTTCAGATTCATTTGGGACTGGATCTGTTGCGTAGTACTCGCGGGTGGTGCGATAACGCTGGTCTGAATCGTGTGCGTGTACACGAATGCATCGATCGTTTCGGGTGCTGTTCTGGTGTTGCGCAGCAGGGACGATATAGCGTCGACGGCAAGTGTCACGGGTGATTCGCCAGCTGCGTCGTGGAACTGCGTTACGCCGTTTTCGATCAGTGCACGCGCACGAGTCGACGGCTGACCACAGCGCTCCGCCCAGCGATGCGCATCCACAGTCCGATCTGGCAGGTTGAACGCGATGCCAGACAGAGCAAGGGAGCTGGCTTGTTGCGACGCAATCATGATCCACCTCGACGAAATTCAAGGAGCGCGCAACCGGCTTGCCCTTGGAAACCGGCAGACCAAACGAGGGCATGTTGCCCCTCGTTAGGGTTGATCGATTGCAGCAGCGCGTCGAGTCGCGCGGGCGTGTCGGCTGCGCAGAAATGGCCGGGCGCGTCCATGCATATGTGGCAGGCACGTTCGGGCCGCAATTCACAGCGCGTGTGGATTTCGTGAGCCAGATGAGTGTCGATTGGCGCCGGAAGTACCCAGTCGACATTGCCAGGTTGAAAACCCGCGCTTGCGCACGTCTCGCCAATGACATCCGTGAGGGTCGATGTGTAGATGGGTTCGCGCTCGCTTGCCAGGGGTGGGATTCCTGGCGTCCGTACCGTGAGCCCGCGTACCCGCCATCCGGGGCTGGGGTGTCTCGCGATCAGGACGGCAGCGGCCCCGTCGCCCATGTCGACCAGTGCACCCATCCGACGTGAGAATGGCCGGCGCCAGCGCTCCGCGGCGACAATCACGACGGTATTCAGCCGGATGTCAGCGGCCATCATCGCCACGGCAATTTCCAACGCCATCAGAAACGACACGCCTTGAAGCTGGCCGACCGCCAGCGGTGCTCGGCTTGATCCAAGTTCGCTGTGGAGACGGCAGGCGCACGACAATGCCAGATCATGCTCGAAGCTCGTTGTGCATACGATGATTTGATCGAGTGTGAGCGCCTCGACCTGAGCTGACGAGTCAAGCAGCGTTCGCGCAGTGGCAAGTGCCATGTCGGACAATGTCTGGTCGGATTCCGCAGCGACCCGGTTTTCAGTAGCCCGTGATGCTTGCGGCAACGGAATACCGGCCACGCCGAATGGGGCACCACTGTCGCGCCACCGCAGCGTATCGGCATACACTGCTTGCATCACGTCCTCTCGTGCGGACCCACCGGAAACCATGAATGGTTCGGAATGTGCATCGGCCGGGACATCGTGCTGTGGGATATATCGCGCCGTGGCGACAATGCGCGGTTCGGCGCCAGTGAAGTTAGTCGAAGGACGCATGGGATTCGACGAAAGAGACGAGATTGCCGAAGCGCAGGAACAGATCGGCGGATAGATCCTCGGGGGCCAGCGTGAAACCGAAGCGCTGTTCGAGTTGCAGCAGCAAGTCCGTCATATTCATCGAATCCACACCGACATCGAAGAGGTTGGTGTCGTCTACGATGAGTTCGGTGCTCAGGGTGCTGCCAAGTACCGATAGCAAGCAAGCTTTCACTGTCTCGGACACGCTGGCGGAGCTGGGGGAAACGGGATGGGTTGCCATGAACGATCTCCAGTGCGAAGTTTCGGATGGGTTCAGGATGGGTGCGCTTCTGTAGAGCGGTGCGGCGCGGGAGAGATGACCTCCCAGGGAAGAGAAGCCGAGCGGAGTGTGGAGCGAGCAATCATGAGTCGCTGCAGGTCCCCGGTACCTTCCATGATGTCGAAGGCCTTTGCATCGCGATAGCTTTGCTCAAGCGACGGAAAGGCAGCGATACCATCAAGGCCGGCGAGATCGATTGCAGCTCGGGTGATGCGGGCGGCTACTTGTGACGCGTACGCCTTGGCCATTGACGCGTCCTCCGAAGTGGCCATTCCTTGATCTGTTTTCCACGCCGCGTGTCGGCAGAGCAACTGGGCTGTAGTGATTTGCCGATCGATATCGAGCAGAGCGTCGTTCACGTCGGCAGTGCGATGGCGTTGATTCACAGGATTTCCGCCTGCGTCGAAGTAGGCCGCGAGATCGTCGCGTACTCGTCGACATGCGCCCACCATGACTGCGGAAAGCAGGGGACGGAAGTAGTCCCATGCGTGTTGTGCGCCCGAGAATGCGTCGTTGAGGGGCTTTTCGTCACCGCGTCTGAGAAGCGCGTTGTCAGGTACTTCGCAGTCGTTGTAGGAGAGAACCGCGAGTTGACTGGCGCGCAGCCCCACCATTTGCTCGACGCGATCGACGGAGAAGCCCGGGGTATTGCGATCGACATGGAACGCTCGAACACCGAAGCGACCAGCGTGCCGATTGATGGTGGCGAACGTGATGACATCGTCCGCGCGTGCGCCATTGGTGATGAAGCACTTGGTGCCGTTCAGCACCCAGCCGCGAGCCGTCTTGCGAGCGGTGGTCCGCATCGCGGTCGCATCCGAGCCGCAGTCGGGTTCCGTAATGGCAAACGCACCCCAGCGCGGGGTGTCGCTGCGAAATCGTTCGAAGAAGCGGGTCTGTTGCCCGCCGCTGCCGAGTGCGAGGACGGGCGGCATTGCGAGGCCGGGGCCGGGCAGCGCGAGCGCGAGTGCCGCGTCGGCGTACCCGAGATATTCCATCAGTGTGGTGCGCGACATCAGGGATTGCACGTCCACGCAACCTCCATACGCGGCGGGAACGAGATTCAAGTTCAGCACAGGAACGTCCGAGGGTGCACAAACTGCATCTGGAATCTGCCGTGTCCGGTCGGCTTCCGGGCCGTGCAAACGCAAGCGTGCAGCAAGTTGATCCAGATCTAGCCCGTCGGCCGAGAGGGTGGCCCGGATGGTCGCAAGCGCGGATTGCATCTGAGATGACTTCACCGACTGTGACATGAGGGATTTCTCCTGATGGCAACCGACATCGAGTGACAGACATGCAGGGAAGTGATGGGTACTCGGCGTATGGTGTTCGGATTGCAGCGTAGGCCCTGGTCACTATCCCGGCTACTCCCAACCTTGGGAGGGAGGCTTGCATGGAACCGGAAATTTGTCCGTATCGGGCGCGGATGCCCGATAATGGCGCCGGAATACAGCAGTGAATGGCCAACGACGGACGTGACCGATATGGCAGGGCGAAAACCGACAACCGAAAAGAAGATGTCGCCGGCGCAGCCGGATAAACGAGGCTCGCGCGCAGTCAAGCGCGGCGACCAAGTGGCCGAGCAGATCAAGCGTTGGATTAACGACGGGCAGGCACGGCCAGGAAAGCGCTTGAACAAGGAGGCCGAGCTACAGCAAATGTTCAACGTCAGCCGCGGCTCGATGCGCGATGCGCTCAAGGCACTGGAGATACAAGGACTCGTGAGCCTGAGTACCGGGCCGGATGGCGGGGCGACGATTACGCGCGTGCCACTGGCCCGAGCATTCCAGTCGCTGCAGAACTATCTGTTTTTCGAGAGCGTCACGCTCGAGGACATTTATGCGGTACGCCGCACGCTGGAACCCATGGTGGCAGCGGGTGCGGTTCCCCATCTGAGCGACGCGGACTTCGATGCGCTCGAGCGCAGTGTGTCCGTCTGCGAGCCGTTCGAGGCACGTCACGCCGAGGCGCTCGACCAGCGACACGAGGATATCCATTTCCACGATGTACTGGCTGCCGCGCATCCGAATGCGTTTCTGCGCAGCCTGTGCCAGATCATCAATCAGATGCTGCACACGCTCGTGATCGTGGCGGGAAACGTGACACAGCAGGACTATCAGGCATTCGGGCGGCACACGGTTGCCGCGCACCGCGCGATACTGGACGCCGCGCGACGCCGGGATGCCGACGCGGTCGCGCAGCTCATGACCGAGCACATGGACGAAGCGTATGCGCAGCTGCGCACAGTGCACGCTGCGCTGCAGCAGAAGCTGGTGCTGGATTCGGAGTTGGACCTGAGCTCCGATCGTGACGCCGGCTAAAGCATCCAGGTGAGTTCCAGTCCACTTCTGCTCCTAGCTCGTTAGGCAGGCGTTGCTCCGGCCGCAGCGGCGGAGAGCTCGCGTGTCAGCTCACCGAACGGGGGGCGCCCAAACGTGCGTTCGAGCATATGGCTCGCCCACAACACCAATGCATCGGCATGGCGACTGCCTACTATCTGGATGCCGACGGGCAAGCGCGTGGCGGTCATACCGGCATAGAGGCTTGCCGCCGGCAGTCCCAGCTGATTGCACCAAGCCGTGAAATGCGGAAACGACGCTTCGTTCAAACTCACTTCGGTAAGTGAGGGGGCCACGTCGGGATACACCGGGCAGATGAGGAGATCGTGCCGCTCGAAAAACGCATTGACGGCGGCGCCCAGCTCTCCCCGTTCGATCAGCGCGCCCAATAGCTCACCCCGCGAGATACCGTTGCCGGCTTGCGCGTATGCCTGCAGCGACGGGTCGAGTTCGGCCCACCTGTCGGTCATGCCATCCGTGAGCTGACGGCAGCATGCACGCCAAAGTGTTGTGTGGACCGCATTGCATTGCGCGACGCCAGGCGGATCGGCGACGTGAACGAGTGCTCCAAGTTCGCGAAACATCGCTGCAGTTCGTACCACGGCATCGTGGATTGCAGCCTCGGCGATGATAGGCAATCCGAGCGTGGGACTGCACGCAATACGAATACCGCGCGGAACGGGAAGGCATGACAGCCCGCGCGCATAGTCTGCTCCCTCGAACGGTAATGCGTACCAGTCGCGGCTGTCCGGGCGACTGATGATCGTTAGGATCTGCGCGGCATCCTCAACGCAACGTGTGATCGGTCCGACATGACTGAGCAGACCGAAGGGACCGCGAGGTGCGTGGGGCACTCGCCCAAAACTGGGCTTGAATCCGAAGACGCCGGTGAAGGAAGCTGGGATACGAATGGATCCGCCGCCGTCCGTGCCGATGGCCACCGGGCCCATTCCGAGCGCAACGGCGACGGCCGCACCTCCGCTGCTGCCACCCGGCGTACGCGAGCGGTCCCATGGATTGCGCGTGGTGCCGGTGAGGGGACTGTCGGTGACGATCTTGTGTGCGAAATCCGGCATGGTCGTTTTGCCAAAGCAGATTGCCCCCGCCTCACGCAGGCGCGCGACGCTAGGACTGTCCGATGCGGCGGCTTCAGGCATTGTTGCCCGCGATCCGTATTGCGTGGGGAGTCCGGCAACGGCGATGTTGTCCTTGATACTGACCGGGACGCCGTCGAGTTGGCTGAGGGGCGCGGCACGTTGCCAGCGCGCCTCGGACGCCCGCGCCAATTCGAGAGCCTCATCGGCGACTTTGCAGAATGCGTTGACCGTCGGATCCAATGACTGGATCCGTTCCAAGGTGGTCTTCATCACATCGACGGGCGACGTCCGTCCGTTCGCATACAGTCCGCTAAGTTCCCACGCAGTCAGTTCACACAGGTCGCTTCTCATGTCATCCTCCAATTAATTATAATAAATTAACGGTAGTCGTGATCGGCCGTGCTTGTCAAGCTGCGGAGTATCCTGCCAGAAGGAGGATTACCGGGTAAACGCTTGGATGGGGCGCATTGACGACTGGCCGCGGCGAGCGTAGATTTAATGATAATAAATAGGTGATGCGCCAAGCGTGATCCGCAGCGGAGACGCAGAATTCGTGACATGTCGCGTATTTCGGGGCGCAAGGTGTCCAGTCACCGAAATCGGCGACGCGTCGTTTGCTCGAGAGAACAAGGGGGCGTATTGGGAGGGGATGTGGTGTCGTTGCCGGCACAGAGGGTGCTGCGATGCGCCCGATGAGGAGCGACTTTGAGGGCTATTCCTGCGCGAGTGCTTCCGCACTCGCAAGGAGTGCTCTTTTCTTCTCTTTGCTTAGTCGGCCGGCGATGGCAAGAAGGTTTGCGAGCAGGTCGTCGTCCTCATAGAGGAAGCTGGTCGGGACGAGCATCGCGCGCGCCAGGCGTTGGCTGGTTTGAAGCGTGGGCGTATGTTTGCCCTTTTCGTATTGGTTGACGCGGGCGCTGGCGGAAAATTCGTCGATGCCAGCCTGAATGCCGAGCTGTTCCTGTGTTAGGCCCGAGCGCAATCGAGCCTGTTTCAGGCGCTTGGGAAACACGGAGGGAGAGGTGGCATCGCTGGACATTCCCGGAGTGTCCGGGACAGGAGCGCAGTTTTTGCTAAGTAACTCTTAGTCTGTGAGCTACAAATTACTTGGTCTGAGAGGTCAGGGCGGCAGTTTGCGCCAACGCTTCAGCGCTCTTGAGGAGGGTCTTTTTCTTTTCGCGAGGCAACTTTGCGGCAGTCGCGAGAAGACTTGCGAGAAGATCATCTTCTTCGTAAAGGAAACTGGTCGGAACCTGCAGTGCACTGGCGAGCCGTTGCCCCATCTGCAGCTTGGGGGTGTGCTTTCCGCTTTCATATTGGTTCACGCGCGCGCTTGCGGAGAATTCGTCGATTCCCGCTGCGATCCCAAGTTGCTCCTGGGTGAGGCGCGAGCGCAGACGAGCCTGTTTCAGGCGCTTGGGGAAAACAGAGGATGTCGATGAGGATCGAGGCATCCTAAGAGTTTCATTAGTTAGTGCGGGATTTTTACTAAGTATCTCTTAGCCTGAAGGCTAAGAGATACTTAGATTGATGGCGACGAAGTGGCGACTTCTTTGTTTGGTGCAACCAAGACTCCCCAGCCTTTCGAGTTGGACAGGATTGGCGTGGCGGACATGAAATGACGGACTTTTGACGATGGCGACAATCTTGAACATTTTCAGCTATGTGAGCATCCTCGCGCTGGTCGCGCTAGGTCTCGCGATCATCTTCGGCCTGATGGACATTGTGAACCTCGCACACGCGGAATGGGTGACGATCGGGGCCTACACGTTGGCAGTGGCGCAATCGTTGGGCGGGCCGCATGCGTTCTGGCTCGCGTTGTTTGTCGCGCCGGCGGTTGGCGCGATGCTCGGGTGGTTCCTTGAGCGCCTCGTGATCCGACTGCTCTACGATCGTCCGCTCGACACATTGCTCGCGACGTACGCGATCAGCTTGATCGTCCAGAAAGCCCTCGAACTGATTTTCGGCACACATCCGATGTTGGTGTACGCGCCCGTAGATGGGGCGATTCCCGTGCCGGGGGGCAGCTATCCAGCGTATCGACTCTTCGTGATTGGCGTTGCAGCGGTGGTGACGACCGGTTGCTGGCTGCTATTCGCCTATACGCGCTTCGGGATTCAACTGCGTGCTGTAATCCAACACCCCGCGATGGCGGAGGCCGTCGGTATCGACACGCGACGGCTGAACCGGCTGGCGTTCTGTGGCGGTGCCGCACTCGCATCGCTGGCCGGTGTACTTGTCGCGCCGATGATATCGGTTGAGTCCCATCTTGGCGTCGCCTATCTGGCCAAGGCGTTCTTCGTGATCGTGTTGGGCGGTATCGGTTCGATCGCCGGCAGTCTGCTGGGCAGCGCCTTCGTCGGCACGGCTGAAACGCTGCTCAGCTATCGCGTGGATCCGTCGCTCGCCTCGGCGATCGTGCTGATTCTGTCCATCGTTCTGATCCGTTTTCGGCCACGAGGGCTGTTGCCCGGTTTCAGCGCCGCCCATCAGCTCCACGGTAAAGGTTGAATCATGCTCCGACAACTTCTTTCGAGTACGCACCGCTGGCTGTTTCAGCCAGCGCTCGGTATCGAAGACATCTCTCCGATGACAATCGGCGCCGCGATTGTTGCTGCCGCATTGATCTTGCCATATTGCCTGGGGAGCTACCAGCTTTCGACCGTGCGGGATGCGCTGATCATGGGACTGCTCGCGCTGAGCTACGACGTGTTGTGGGGCAGGGCTGGTGTGCTCACGCTCGGACACACGACCTTCTTCGGACTCGGCGCGTACGGTTTCGCAATCGCCACCGTGCAATATGGACAGACGTCCGCCGTTGGAGTGATCGTGGGGCTGATCTGTGCCATGGTCGTCGCGGCCGTGTTGGGCTATTTCCTGTTGTTCGCAGGTGTGCGGTTGCACTTTTTCGCCATTATCAGCATGGCCGTGCTGATTGTCGTCCAGCAACTGGCGACAAGCTGGCAGTCGGTCACGGGCGGTGACACGGGCCTCCTCGGCATTCCGGGATTGTCCTTCTCACCGGTCGGGCAGACGTTCGATTTGAGCGGGGCGCGCGGGTCCTGGTACACGGTCGTGATCGTGCTTGCCGTGCTGCTCGTCGCGACCTGGTTCGTATGCCGCAGCCGGTACGGCAAAGTGCTGACCGCGATCGCGACGAACGAATGGCGCGCAAAGGCGTGCGGCTATCACACGTCGGGGCACCTTTTGCTGGTGTTCGTCGCATCGGCCGGACTTGCCGCTATTGCAGGAACGTTAATGGCCGCCTGTTCGGGGGTAGTGGCGCCCGATGTGTTCTCGCCGGTGCTGGCTACCGAAGTCATTCTATGGGTGGCGATCGGCGGTAAAGGCACGCTCGGTGGTCCGGTACTCGCCGCCGTTGGGTTGACGCTGCTTAAGCAAACGGTATCGAGCGTAACTACTGACGGATGGCCGCTGCTGCTCGGCGCATTGTTCCTCTGCTGCGTGCTGTTCCTGCCCAACGGCGTACGACTCGATGGCTTGAATGCCGGGACACGTCGGATCGATCGAATTCGACGGGGACGTAGCCCCTTACGTCGTGCCGAACGCGTGGAAGGAGGCCGGTAATGGATACGCCGCTGATAAAGGGTGAAGGGTTGCAGCGCGCGTTCGGTGGCATTCACGCGGTCGACAACGTCGATGTGTCGATTGGCTCACACGACCTGCTGTGCGTGATTGGCCCGAACGGCGCTGGCAAGAGCACTTTGGTCGGGCTGTTGTCCGGTGCGATCGCGCCAGGGGCCGGAGAGTTGTATCTCGCAGGTGAGCGCATGACGGGGCGGCCGATGCACCGATTCTGCCGACGCGGCGTGGTTCGCAAGTTCCAAGGCACGAACACATTTCTTTCAATGAGCGTGCGCGAGAACCTCGTCGTCGCGGGCCTTGGTGTTACCGCGTACCGGGACACGCCGATGCCGAACCCGGACGCCATTCTGGACGAGATAGGACTGTCGGACCAGGCCAACTTATGTGCGATGACCCTGCCGCATGGTGAACGCCAGTGGCTGGAGATCGGTATGGCGATGATGTGCCAACCCGCGTTGCTCTTGCTCGATGAACCGGCCGCTGGTCTCTCGGTCGCCGATGCGCAGCGGCTCGTATGCCTGATTCACCGTCTGCGCGAGCGCTGCGCGGTACTCGCGATCGAGCACGACCTGAGCTTTGTCGAAGCGCTACGGTGCGAGACCTGGGTCATGCACCGCGGCCGGATCGTTCGACGGGGCTCCTATGCGGACATCGCGCGCGATGAAGAGATCCGGCGCATCTATCTCGGTCAGGGAGCGGGTCATGCTACACATTGAGAATCTCTCTGCCGGATATGGCGACGTAGCAGTGCTGCATCAACTCGACCTCGACGTCGGGCCAAACGAAGTTGTCGGAGTACTCGGCTGCAATGGCGTGGGCAAGACGACCCTGGTCAAAGCGATCATGGGTTTGCTGCCACGCGTGACAGGTGACGTGCGGTTTCAGGGGCAATCCATCAACGGCTTGCGCACCCATGCGATCGCCCGACGCGGCATCGGACTGGTTCCTCAGGGGCGCTGGATTTTCCCCAAACTGACCGTGCGCGAAAACCTCATGGTGGCCACGCAGGCTGTGGGTGGTGGGGCGATTCTCGACGAGGTGTTCGAGTATTTCCCCATTCTCAAGTCCCGACTCTCGCAGCACGGCGGCACGCTGTCCGGCGGTGAGCAACAGGTCCTCGCGATTGCCCGCGCGCTGTGCGGTCGGCCGAAACTGCTGTTGCTGGACGAACCGTCCGACGGTGTGCAGCCGAATCTGGTCGAGCTGATCGGCGAGGTCATCCCAACGTTGTGCCGCCGATCGCAGCTCGCGGTGCTGCTCGTCGAGCAGAACCTCGATCTCGTGCTGCGCAGCGCGCAGCGCTGCATCGTGCTCAAGAATGGACGAGTTGCCCATGCCGGCCGCATCGAGCCACGAAGCGGTTCGGCGGGGGCTCATCCGTTGGCGCAATACCTGTCGCCGGCTGCCGAGTCTGACACGTCTTCAATTTCTTCACCGCATTCGACGCATTCCCACCTGGACCTCACCCGATGAAGACTACGATGAATCGTCGCGCCTTTACCCGAACCGCCTTATTCAGTGCCGTCGGCGCACTCACCACTTCTGCTATGCCGTCGTTGGTACGGGCCACCACGCCGCTCAAGATCGGCTTGCTCGCGCCATTGAGCGGTCCGCTCACCCGCGTGGGCGAGACCAACCGCAACTGTGCGCAGTTGGCTGTCGACGAAATCAACGCCGCCGGTGGATTGCTGGGACGCCCGTTGCAACTGAGCGTCGAGGATACGCAGATGTCCACCGCCGTGACGCTGCAGAAGGCCCGGCAACTGTTGATGCGCGATGAGGTCGCTGTCCTGACCGGCATGGTGCTACCGTCCGAGCGCGAAGCTGCGTTGCAGGCCGCCAAGTCCGCTGGGCGGCTCGTGATCTACCCGAACTTCGACGAGGGGCGCTGCGATCCGAATCTGTTCACTACGGGCCTGACTGTCAACCAGCGCGTCGATCCACTGATCGATTGGCTGATGCGCAAGGGTGGTCGCACGGTCTGCGCGGTGGTCTCGGACATCGGCAGCAACCGCAAGGTGCTGGTGCCCGCGCTGCAGGCAGCGGTGAAGCGTTACAGCGGGCAGTTTCTCAACGTGTATTGGTTGCCGTTCGGCACACGCGATTATGGTGCGGTGTTGCAGCAGATCGCAAGCCAGCGCCCACAGATCGTCTGGCACAGCATCGGCGACGACCCGGTCACCTTCGTCAAGCAGTACCGCTCGTTCGGCATGAAACCGCAACTGGTGACTGACATTGCGCACGAGTCGCTGTCGATCGCGACCACGGGCGCGTCGACCGGGATCGTTGGCGTTTCCTCGTATTTCATGAGCGTCGACAACCTGGAGAACCGGGACTTTCTCGCGCGTTACACGGCGCATGAAGCTGGCCCAAACGACCCTCGGTTAGGGCAGTTGGCCGTGGTGCTACCGCACGGCGAGTGCACGTATGCCGGACTTCGCCTGTTTGCAGCGGCTGTCAAGGTGGCCGGCAGCGTCGACGTTACCCGCGTGAAAGCCGCGCTGTCGGGGGTTTCGTTGAATTTGCCGCGTGGCAAGGCGGGCGTGAGCCAGGACGGCGACCATGTGTTGTGCCAAACCCGTATCGGCAGGGCGCTGTCGGACAACGGTTTCGCGGTGTTGGACTCGGCCGGACCGATTCCACCGCAGTGCGAGGGATAGGCATGAGGTAATCAAACACGTTTTAATTTCTATAGATTATTAAGGAATGCATATGAATGACGTACTGGGAATGAACGTCGAGCAGCTCATGGTCGGCTACCGGCGCCGCTCGTTCTCGCCTGTCGAGGTTATTTGCGCGGTTCTGGACCAGGTCGCGCTCGTCAATCCCTTTGTCAACGGCGTGTGCAACCTCGACGAGGACAGCGCGCTGGCCGCCGCACGCGAGTCGGAGCAACGCTGGATGCGCGGGGAGCCATGCGGATTGCTGGATGGCGTGCCGGTCTCGGTCAAGGACCTCGTCGCCGTGCGCGGACTGCCTACCCGATATGGATCGCTCACGTCACCCAGCGCGCCGGAGGCCGATGACGCACCCGCGGTCGCACGACTGCGACAGGCCGGCGCGCTGCTGTTCGGCAAAACCACGACCTCAGAGTTTGGCAACAAGATCGTCACGGACAGTCCACTCACGGGCATTACCCGCAACCCATGGGATCGGCGTCTCACGTCCGGCGGGAGCAGCGGCGGATCAGCTGTAGCGGTTGCACTCGGCATGGGACCGTTGTCGCTGGCCACCGATGGCGGTGGGTCGATCCGCGTCCCAGCATGCTGGAGCGGGGTGGTCGGAATGAAACCGTCGTTCAACCGGGTGCCAGCTGGCGCGGCGGTGAGTTGGACTCACCTGTCGACGCTTGGTCCGATCGCGCGTTGCGTAAGCGACGCGGCGCTGATGCTGACCGTGATGTCCCGCCAGAGCGATGCTCGAAGACCGGTTTCTGCTGGTTCCGATCTGCGCATCGGTCTGGATGATGGCATCGCCGGATTGCGCATTGCCTATTGCCCGGCGCCTGCGGGTGTGCAGGTTGAGCCTGACATCACCGTGAGTGTCCGTCAGGCGGTGGGCCTGTTCGAAGCGCTCGGGGCACAGGTCGAGGAAACGGATGTGAAGCCGCTGGACGGCTATCTGGAGAGTCGCATGCACGCAATCCAATGGGCGGTCTTCTTTGCACAAAGGGCCCGGCAGCTTCCTCCCTCTGCGCGGCCGCGGCTCGATCCGGACGTGTCTGCGTTGGCTGAGGCCGGCGGTAGCGTCCTCACTTCGACATTCGTCGATGCGCTTCAGGCGCGCCACGCGCTCACGGTCGCGATGGCCGCGTTCTTTGAAGACTACGACTTACTGCTCACGCCGACATTCCATTGTGCCCCACCGCTCGCGGAGGGGCGCCCCGAGCACTCGCGCATGGCGCCGCCGTTGACATCGTGGTGCAACCAGACTGGGTTGCCGGCGGCGAGCGTGCCGTGTGGTTTGCCTGGCGGGTTGCCGACGGGCCTACAGATCATCGGGCCGTCGGGCGGCGATGCCCTGGTGCTGCGCGCGGCACGGGCGTACGAGTGCGCACGTGGCCCGTTTCCGGCTCCACCAGAAGCAATGCAAGGCCAGACTGAGGGCGTGGAGGTGCTGACATGAATCCGCCCATCACCAAATTCGTCGTCCACCTCCTCGAGCGGCGCACCGAGTTGCACGTACCGGTTGACCCGCCACATCGGCAGGTCGTGGCGGCAGCAGTTCTCCGATTCGACGACTGGCACGCGGACGCGCCGCTCGCGGCGCTCGAGCCGCTCTATGAACTGGGCGCTGAACTCGGCACGTTGCTCACAGGCCGCGCGCGGTGGGCGCTGGATGTCGCGCCGTCGGCAATTCAGGCCTACGGCAAGGCCGCGCTCGTGGGCAGCGCGGTACCGCTCGAATGTGCGGCGGCGCTCTTGCATCCCCGTATGGGAAGGGCCATGCGCGAGAGCTTGCCAGGCGCCACGTCGTTGATTCCGTCGGTGACCAAACGTGCCGCGCCAGGCGCATGTGTGGACATTCCGCTCCACGGCAGCACCGACATGTGGAGCTTTGACCACTTTGACACGGTCTCGCTGACGCTCGCCGATGCGCCAGCGCCGAACGAGATCGTGGTGGCGATCGCGCTGGCCGACAGGGGTAGACCGCTCGCGCGTGTTCGACCGGACTGAACAGTGTCGATGCCAAGACGGCACGACACGAACAAACAATCACAAAGACGAAGGAGACATCATGCAGATAAGAACATTTCGGGGAAGCGTGGCTAAGTTGGCTGTAACGTTGGGCGTGTGCACCGGTGCTGGGATCGCACATGCGCAATCATCGGTCTCGCTGTATGGGCTAGCGGACGCATTCATTGGCGAAGTGCATCCTGCTGGTGCAGCCGGCAACGCGTGGCAAGTCGGCTCTGGCGGGATGACGACTTCGTATTGGGGGATGTCCGGTACGGAGGATCTGGGCGGGGGGATGAAGGCCGTCTTCACGCTCGAGAGCTTTTATCGTATCAACGGCGGTCAGGTCGGTTCGTTTCCCGGACAGTCATTTTTTGGGCGAAATGCCTTCGTTGGTCTGAGCGGTCATTTCGGAGAGTTGACGCTGGGGCGCAATACCGCGCCACTATTCGTGTCGACGCTGCTGTTCAATCCGTTCGGCAATTCGTTCGTCTTCTCGCCGATTGTCGTCCATAGTTTCCTTGGCTCGGCCATGGGTGCTGCGTCGCTCCAGAGCGACACGGCGATCGACAATTCGCTCCTTTATCAGACTCCCGAGGTTGCCGGTCTGTCCGGAAGCCTGCTGTACAGCAACGCTGGCGTTGCCGGCCATGCCGGGCAGGCCAACTACAGCGCGAACGTGTTGTACTTTGCCGGTCCCTTTTCCGCGACGGCCGCCGTGCAGAGTCTGCACACGGCATCGCTGTTTCTCAACGGCGCCACTACGCAGACTGCATGGATGGTCGGCGGCGCGTATCGGTTGCGTGTGGTCAAGCTGTTCGCCCAGTACGAGCGCGTGGACAACAACAATCACGTCACGGACGATACGGTGCAGTTTGGCGCAAGCGTTCGGATAGGGTTAGGAAGCGTACTGATGTCGTGGGCGGGAACGCGGCGGCGACCGTCGGTCGGAGATCATCTCCGTTGGTCGACGCTCGCGCTCGGCTACGACTACCCGTTGTCGAAGCGGACGGATGTGTATGCGGCTTGGCGTTATGACACGATCACAGGTGTGTCGACTGGCAATAGTGTAGGCGCCGGGATGCGGGTCAAGTTCTAAGTTGCGCCGCTTCGTTGCAGCAGAACGCGGCCGGGCGGGTATCCGACTTCGGCTGCGTTGCGCACGCATCGATTCGACAGAGCACGGTGCGCTCTGCCTCGACGTGAGGCTCGCGGTATCATGTCCCAACATCATCACGAACACTTCATGGCTCATGGTTTTGCCGAAAGTCCGACGCGCGGGGCGCAAGCCGCTTACCAAAGGCGACCTTCTGCCGTTGCCGACCGCGAAGGTCCGAGCGCTGTCCCTCGAAAATCATATGGCACTGGCCGCTGTAAGGGCTGGTCACGGGGGAGAAGAGCAAATTAGTTGTCTGCTACGGGTCGTCTATCTCGCATTCTATATGCGCAACGAGACCGGAGCGGATTTGAACCTGTACCGGCAAGCCGAGGCCGCTTTGGAGGCCTGCATTGCACGTGCGGAGCAGGGCGCTGCCTGGTTGTTGCTCGATCGCGAGCAGTCCACGATCGAGCAGATGTTAGTCGTCCATGACGAGCAGTTGGCGGCGGTATCGATGCACAGGTACCGCACCGCATGGGAATACCTTCAACGATTCATGACCGGACAGATCCGGTCACCCATTCCGACGTCGGGCGCGGCGCCGTGAAGCCAAACAGGTTACCGTAAGCGCATCCTGAGATCATCCTTTCAGCCTCCGCGTGACCAATACCACATCGGTCACTGTGGAAAGGTCGTATCGAAACGCGATGGCGTTGCCAGGCTTCGATGCGACGGATCACGAGCGTGTCGCGTGCAATCTCTGGAGAGACACCATTTTTAACCGACGGAATGTCCCGTCGGTACGACGGGTTTGGTATCTGATCATCCTTGCTGCTTGAATGCCTTTCAGTTCCGGCCATGTTCGTGCCGGATATGGAGGGTCAATCATGTCTTGGAATGATGATGGAACGCGGACGATCTTGCGCCGCCGACAAGTCGAGCGGTGCACGGGCCTATCGAGGTCGACAATCTATAAGCGCATGCGAGACGGAACGTTTCCACCCACCATTCCGCTTGGTGGGCGAATGGTAGGGTGGCGTGCGACCGATATCGAACAATTCTTGGCCGACCCGTCGCGATATCGAGCATCCCAGGCGCACGAGGCGGACGGCAGGGGAGATGGCGGTGAAGCACGATGAGCAACCGCCGTCACTCGATGAGCGTCTTCGCAATTGGGGGCGGTCGAATCGCGGCGCGTACGATCCCAGCGATGCCGAACGTGTAACCCGGGCGTGGCGAACGCTGCAGCCACGACATCGAGAGGTTCTGCGGATGGTCTACCTTTGGCATGCGAGTCGGGAGGTCGTGTGTCGACGGCTGAAGATCGTTCGCCATCCACGTCATCTGTTCGATCTCGAACTCTGTGTTGCGCGGTCCGCGCTCGCCCGCGCCCTTGAGGAAGGCAAGTTCACACAGTAGCGTTCCGAGGACGAATGTTCGGCAAGTTCAGTTGAATAGGCGCTCATGCAGCGCGAAGCGCAGGCGCATCGTGATGGTGAGCCGTGGACAAGATCGCGTTCTTACCAAACGCAAAATAAATTTAGGAACATCAAGGAATATTGCGGCGCGACTGGGAGCGAGATGCGTTCTGTTGACGAGCGTCGGCGCTTGAATCGCCGTGACGGCTGACCTACAGTGAAGCCAACAATCTGATCCGGTCAACGTGCGTAGCACGACCGAGTACGCGTTAGCGGCCCCGATGCATCGATGTCTGTGAAAGGTGTGCCGTAGCGCACATGAGAAGGCCTGCGATTGGTTCGCAATCGCAGGCTTTTTGTTTGCTGGTTGGGTTTCAAGATTCCCCGTTGAACCCGCGGTGGTCTTTGTAACGCCGCGGGTTCTCTTTTTCTCGGACGGCCGTCGACGCTCGGAGCTCATCCGAGGAAAGACGGTCATGAAATCGCTTCTGGTGGCTTCGGCCCATGGTGGTACAGGCAGAACGACGTTCGTGTGTCAGTTCGCCCATTATCTTCGTCTGGTACGTGGATGCCGGGTGTTGGTGCTTGATCTGGCCGAGCCGGCATGCAGTGCCATTTCGCTCACACGCGGCACCTGCGCGCGCATGACGAAGTGCCCGTCATCCAATGTTCGGCGCGATCGACTGTCTGACACGGCCAGACCGCACATTGGGGTGCTCGCCGCAGCCACCATCGCCGGCATTGCGTATCGGGACGATCCGGTCGGCGCGCGTTGTTACGCCAACTTGCGACACTTGTTGTCCCAGGTCGACGCATTGTTCGACATCTGCCTGATCGATAGTTCACCGTGGCCTGATTTGCGTGCCGTATGCGCGGCGGCACTCGCGGATGCGCTGATCAGTCCAGTTACGTTGTCGCCAGACGCGCTGGAGCCGATCGTTGATTTTGTCAACGGCGAAAAGGGCGTGCGCGATGTACGCGCGCGCCTCAATCCGTCGCTCTGCTTTATCGGCATCGTGCCCAACTGCATCGAGCCGACCTCGCAGCAGACTCGGCGTGGTTGGTTCGAGGTGCCCATGGGCGCATGGCTGGTTCCGCATGACCAAAGTCCAACAGGCCATCTGTTGCTGCCTCGGTTCGACGTCATTCCGCGGGCGCAGGCATGTGGGATATCGGTAGCGGAACTTGTCCAGGGCGATGTGAATGTTCATCGCGAATGGATGGCCATGAGCGCGTGTTTCGATGTGATCGCTCGACGACTCGATTCCATACGCGAGGCCCCGTTGCAGTCGGAATGGAGCGAGGCGTGTCATGTGTAAGTTCACGTCGATTCCGAATATACGTCGAACTGTGCGGTTCGGTGTGGTTTCGATTGCCGTCGTGCTTGGCACGTTCATGGCGTGGCCCGATGTGACGCATGCGGACGATTGGGGCTGTCAGGTGATGTTGTGTCTGTCTAATCCGGGTGGCCCGGAGCAGTACGCGGAATGTGAACCGCCAATCGAAAGATTATGGGACGCGCTGCGACACGGTGATCCGTTTCCAACTTGCGATTTCGCTACAGGTGGCGCGCGAGGCGGATCGGCGACCAACACGTTCGCCGACGCCAGCTATTGCCGAAAACCCATGTTGTACTGGGCCGGGTCGGAGCAGAGCGAACGTATGTGCCGGGCAATTGGTGCGATCAACGCCAAGGTCGACTATCAACTCGATGATCGTGTCTGGCGGCGTGTCGGAAACCAGAGACCGACGGTCACGAAATTCTATGGCGCTGGCAGCGCACCGTCGACCTATGACATTGGAAATTCGACAGCGGATCACCTTCAGCAGGTCAATCGACTTGGTTGGAGGAATCGATGATGCCGCTCGATTTCTTGTCCATCGCGCAACGCTGTGCGCCGCAGATCGACCCGACCACGATGGCGGCGATCGTGCGGACCGAATCTGGATTCAATCCCTACGCGATTGGCGTCGTACACGGTCGGTTGCGTCGACAGCCATTGAGTGCCGCCGAAGCGGTCGCGACAGCACGTGCGTTGGAGGAGACCGGCTGGAACTTCAGCGTCGGACTCGCGCAGGTGAATCGGGAGAATTGGCCGGCCTACGGCATGACCCCCGAGAACGCGTTTGAGCCGTGCCGCAACTTGGCGGCCGGTGCGGCGATCCTCCACCGTTGTTTTAGCGCGGCGGCGAAGGCCAGCGAGTTCCGTGTACTGACCGATCATCAATCTGATGTCCAAGCCGCGCTACGCGCGGGCCTGTCCTGCTATGCGAGCGGTAATTTCTCGACCGGCTACCGGACGGGCTACGTACAGCATGTCGTCGAGAACGCCGCGACGCTGAAGTCTTCCGTACCGGAGATCGTGCCTATTCTGGTCTTACCGATCGGTTCTGTTCCGCCTATCCGTTCATCACGCTCTCGATCTTTGATTCAGCAGCCATCGCGACGGGATTACGACGGAGTGAACGCGGTGTCGCCCGCTGCGGATCCGGAGCGCGAACCGGACGCGAGTGCAGTGGTGTTCTAGCTCTTCATTTTAGGAATCAGGTGGTGATCAATCGACGCGGAGTCGGACATGTACTTAGGAATGCGATGCAATAAATGGGCGGTCGATGTGTGGATGGTGAGACTGCTATCCGGGCGAAGAACGGCTCGCGCAATCGCTCTGGCCGCTTCGTCCCTGATGTTCGTTGTTCCGGCATGGGCGCAACTCTCTCAGGTCAATGCGCTGCTGAACATGATCCAGACAACACTGTTGAGCGTCGGCGGCGTGATCTGTTCGATTTCTATTATCTGGGCGGGATTTCGAATGATGTTCCAGCACGCCCGGTTCGGTGATATCGCGAATGTGTTTATCGGCGGCCTGTTCGTCGGTTGCGCGACGGTCATCGCCGGCATGTTGATCCCGACGAGTTGATCCGGGCGGCGCCGAACCATGCACTCACTCAAAGATCCCGTCTTCAAAGGCTGCACCCGTCCCGCGATGCTGTGGGGGGTGCCGCTGGTTCCGTTCCTGATGATCGGCGGCGGCATGCTGATTCCGGCCATCTGGGCCCTACTGGCCAGTCCGCCGCTGGGCGTCGCGATCCTCTTTCTGATGATTCCCGTGTTCGTCGCGATGCGGTGGATCACGCGCCATGACGACCAGCGGCTCGCGCAGCACGGGCGACGCGTTCGTATGGCGCTATGCCAGCGCAATCGCCGCTTCTGGGGCGTGCATGCCTATGTGCCGGTGCGCCTGAAGAGGAGGGCGTGAGATGGCGGGAAAGATGCCGATCGTGTCCGTCGCGAACCGGGAAGTACCGCTTGCCGGCTATATCCCGTACTCGACACATGTGACCGACCACGTTATCAAGACGCGCGAAGGCGACTACGTGCAAATCTGGAAGATCGCCGGCATCGCCTTTGAGGCGGCCGATCCCGCCGACATCCTCGCGCGGCATGACGGGTTCAACCAGTTCGTGCGTGGACTCGCGGGCGGCCATGTGTCGCTGTGGTCGCATCGTTTGCGTCGGCGGGTGTCGGACCAGTTTTCGACCCAGTACCGCAATCGCTTTTGCGAGGAGCTGGCGACACGCTACTACGCGAGCTTTTCGGGCTACCGGATGATGGCCAACGAGTTGTATCTGACGGTGGTCTACCGGCCAAACCGCACGCGACTGGGACGTGTCTTCAGCCGTGCGGCACGCCGCACGCGCGACGATATCCGACGCGATCAGATCGACGCATTGAAGGTCATGACGGAGCTCGCCGCCCAGGTTGAATCCAGCCTCAAACCGTACGAGCCGATTGCGCTTGGCGTTTATCGCCGACCCAGCCCCGTCGGGCGGACTTCGCGCCGCTATTCGTCGGCGCTGGAACTGCTCGGCTATCTGATCAATGGGGTCTGGGAGCGTGAGCCTGTGCCCACCGGCTCGATTCGCGAGGCGCTGCCGATTTCGCGGCTTTTCGTCGGTGCCGAGAAAGTCGAGATTCGTATGCCGACGAAAACGCGCTTCGCGGCGATGCTCGACCTCAAGGATTATCCGGAAGACACCGAACCAGGCATGCTCAATGGCTTGCTGTACGGCGACTTCGAGTATATCGAGACGCAGAGCTTCACGATCCTGGACAAACCCACAGGGAAGGAAGCGCTGGAGCGGCAGCGCAGTCAGCTCATCGCCGGTGAAGATGTCGCTGTGTCCCAGGTCGAAGCGATCGACCAGGCGCTCGATGAGCTGATCAACGGGAATTTCGTTCTCGGCGAGTACCACTATTCGCTGGCGGTGCTCGGTGACACGCTGGACGAAGTGTCACGAAGCATCGCCAAAGCCCGTACGCAACTGGCCGATGCCGGATTCCAGACGGCACTGATCGATCTGGTGGCTGATGCGGCGTGGTTCGCGCAACTGCCGGCCAACTGGCGCTACCGGCCGCGCGAGGCAAAGCTCACGTCGCGCAATTTTTGTGGCCTGGCGAGTCTGCACAACTTCGCGACCGGCAAACGTGACGGTAATCCGTGGGGCGAGGCAATCACGATCGTCAAGACGCCGAGCGGCCAGCCACTCTATCTGAACTTCCACGCGACACCGGACAAGCAGGACTCGTTCGACGAGAAGGCGCTTGCCAACACCCAGATCATCGGCCGAGCCGGCGCGGGCAAGACGGTGCTCGAGCTATTCCTGCTGGCCATGGCGACCAAATATGGCATCACAGCCGTGCTGTTTGACAAGGACCGCGGCACGGAGATCGCGATTCGTGCGATGGGTGGGACCTACACGGTATTCCGCCGCGGTGAACCAACTGGGCTGAATCCGTTCCAGATGGCGCCGGATGAACTGGTGATGGACTTTTGGGAGCGCCTTGTGCGCAAACTCGTCGACATCGGTGCGCCGCTGTCGGCGAAGGACGAACTCGACATCTCGCGTGCTGTTCGCGAGGTCGCGCGTATGGATAAACCGCTGCGCCGCCTGTCGATGGTACGGCAGCTTTTGCCGAACGTCGGTGAAAACAGCTTGCACGCGCGACTGTCGAAATGGTGTGCGGGCGGGCGTCTGGGTTGGGTGTTGGACAATCCGGCCGATCGCATCGATCTGGCGCACGCGGACCTGTTTGGTTTCGACGATACCGAGCTGCTGGACGACGCCGAGGTGTCGACGCCCGTCACGATGTACCTGCTGCATCGGACCGAGCACTTGATTGACGGTCGACGCTTCATTTACGTGATGACCGAATTCTGGAAGCGGCTCAGCGATCCTGTCTTTACGGATTTCGCCAAAAACAAGCAGAAGACGATCCGCAAACAGAACGGGCTGGGGATTTTCGACACTCAGTCACCGGCCGATGTGTTGCGCAGCGACATCGCGAGTGCGCTGATCGAGCAGAGCGCGACATTCTTTTTCCTGCCGAATCCGCGTGCTGACTACGACGATTACGTGCATGGCTTCAAGCTGACCGAAGCGGAATTCAATATCGTGCGCAACCTGGGCGAGAGCAGCCGCCTTTTCCTCGTCAAGCAAGGCCATCGTTCCGCGATCGGCCGGCTCGATCTCGCCCGGCTTGGCGATGTGCTCGATGTGCTCTCTGGCACGACCGACAACGTGGAATTGCTCGACACGATTCGCGCTCATGTTGGCGACGCACCGCAGGATTGGCTACCCGTATTCCATGACGGGCTCGCGAAGCGCCGCGCGGCGCAGGTCGGAGCGCGACCGTCTTCAAAGCCAGGTCCGGGAGGTGCGTGATGAGCGGCCTCTTTACCGCCGTGGGTGGCACCCTTGAAAACGGCATGTCGAGCTACGTGACGAATGTGTCGTCGGCGCTTTCCGGGGCACTCGTGCCCGTTGCGACCACGGCCGTGACGATCTGGGTGCTGGCCTATGGTCTCGCGGTGGTACGCGGCGAGGCCCACGAGGCCGTGCCGGCATTTGCCTGGCGAGGGTTGAAAGTGGCGATCACGCTGGCGTTCGCGTTGAGCGCCGGGATCTACCAGCAGCACGTCGTCGGTGCGGTCAACGGTGCAACGGCGGGGCTGGCCCAGACAATCCAGAATGCGGCGAACACGACGGGTGGGGGTAATCCGGGATGCGGCTCGACCAATGGCAGTAGCGTAACAGGACAGGCTGCTGCGACCAGCATTTATGAGACGCTCGACTGCTACGACCAGCAGGTCGACCTCGTGATGGACGCCTACTTCAACAAGGCGACGCACGAGGGAATCAGCCCGAGCGGCCTGGCCGCCGCGATGGGGGATTTCCTCTGCGGCCTGATTGCCGCGCTCGGTGGCTCGATCTTTTTGATTGTCCTGGCCTTCGAGGTGGTGATGGCGAGGATGCTGCTCGAACTCGTGCTCGGACTGGGCCCGATCTTCATCGCGTGCGGGGCATTTGCGCCGACCGCGCGGTTTTTCGAAGCGTGGACCGCGAAGCTTGCCAATTACGCGTTGCTGCAGGTGCTTGTCGCAGCGTTCCTCGGTATGGCGCTCACAGCGTTCTCGGCCGAGCTCACCTCACTCCATGCGACGAGCAGTTCACCCGGTGCCGACTCGTCAGCCCTGATGCAAGCCATTTCCGCCTCCCTTGACGATGCCGCTCCGGCCGCCGCCGCGATTGGCATGTTTGCGACCGGCTTGTTCCTCGCGATGGTCGGTTGGCAGTTGCCATCTGTTGCGGCCGGCCTGTCTGGCGGCGCAACCCTATCGGGTTTTGGGGCGTTTGCGGCTGGCATGGCATCACGAAGTCTCGTCACGGCGATTGGACGGGCGTTCAGCCGTAACGGACAAGGACCGCGCTCCGGAGGTGAGATTCGCGACCGGACCAGTTCGGGTGGCGGATCGAGTGGTGGATCGGGCGGCGGCGCAGCGCCGGCTTACCAGCGCGTTGCGCGCGCGAATCTGGGCCAGTAGAGCATCTGAAAGGGAGGTGACGACCATGAACGGACGAAGCAGATGGTTGCGTGCCGTATGCATGTGGGCGGCGTGGTGCGCCGGCGCTCACGCGCAAGGGATCCCAGTCTATGACGCGCAGAACGTGGTGCAGGCCATTGCGACTGTCGGTCAGCTCAAGCAGCAGGTGCAGCAGGAAATCCAGATCTACCAGTCGACGGTCGGTACACGCGGCTTCGGTGCGCTGCTGAGTAATCCGGTCGTCGCGAACTCGTTGCCATCGAACTGGCAGAGCATCTATACCGCCATCCAGAACGGTGGTTACGCGGGCCTGACCGGCAGCGCGCAGGCGTTGCGCTCGGCCAGCCAAATTTACAACTGCGAGGATCAGACCGGAATCGATCGACAGCTGTGCCAGCGCGCGCTCAACAAGCCCTACCAGGATAAGGCGTTTGGCCTGCAGGCATACCAGACCGAGTTGCAGGAGCTGAACCAGATTCAGAGCTTGGCGCAACAGATCAATGCGACGCAGGACCCGAAGGGCGTGGCCGAGTTGCAGGCGCGCATTCAGACGGAATCGACAGCGGTCGGCAACGAGATGACGAAGCTGCAGCTCTTCCGGATGCTGGCCGAGACCGAGGACAAGCTCGTGGCCGAACAGCGGAGCGAACTGGTATTGAGCCGAGCGGGCAAGACCAACCGGCCACAGGACCGAATGGTGCCTGTGTCATTCGGAAACTGAGGTGACGCCATGTGCAAGCTGAGCTCACTGACGTTGGCCGGGTGCCTCGCCTGGAGTCTGGCCGCTTGCAGCAGCGGGCCACCGAAACCCGTGTTGCCGGACGGTTTGCATCGCGTGCCGATCAATCGCGTGCCGCCCGTCCCGGACTGGCCAATGGCGGTGCCCACCGCTCCGAACCAGCCGGCATCGTCGGATGTCGGAGACCGATCATGAACGCGTCACACGACTATGGCCGCGTGCTCGACATCGAGGCGTCGCTGACTGACCTCCAGGAGCGCTCTGAACGACGTGCGTGGTACGTCGCGTATGCGGCGGTCGGTGTCGCGGTGTTTTGTGCCATTGCGCTTGCGGTGATGGTGCCGTTCTATCGCGTGGTCCCCTTGCCGATCGAGGTCGATCGTCTCACGGGCGAATCCCAGGTGATCGACGTGCTCGACGCGCGCCATGTGCACACAAAGGAAATCCAGGACAAGCACTGGGTCGAGAACTATGTGCGAGCCCGCGAGCGCTACGACTGGGGACTGCTGCAGATGGACTATGACAGCGTGCTCGCGATGAGCGATGACGCCGTCGCCCGCGATTATCGCGGTATTTACAGCGGTCCGGACGCACTGGACCAGCAGTTAGGAGCGGGCATCGAACGGCGCGTCCGGATTCTTTCGATCACGCTGCAGCCTGACGAACCGGGTCATGCGGTCGTGCATCTCGAGCGGACGTCGTTCAAGAACGGCGAGGCTCACGCCGAGCGTGCGCAGCGATTCGTGATCACGCTGGCTTATACCTACCGACCGCCGGTGTTCACTCGCGAGAGCGTGGCGATCGCCAATCCGTTCGGCTTCAAGGTCACCGCCTATAGTCGCGATGTGGAATACACGCCGCCAGCGTCATCAGCAGGAGGCACACCATGAAGGCGCTTCCGTTGGCAACCGTGCTGGCAATCTTGTTGTTCGCAGGTGCAGTGCAGGCAGTCGATCTCCCTGGATGGAATGAAGACTCGCGTGTCCGCCAGGTGATCTATCGAGCAGATGACGTGGTGCGCGTCGAGGCCCAGCGTGGCTTCGCGACGCACATTGCTCTGGGTCCACGCGAGCATATTCAGGTCGTCGCACCCGGAGATCGAGACGGCTGGCAGGTCGTGGCAAATAAGGGCGATCACGACGTGTACCTGAAGCCGCAGCTCGCCGCGCATGACTCGAATCTCGAAATCCGCACCGATCGGCACAGCTACAGCTTCGATCTGATGGTGCTTCCGCTCAAGTCGAAGTTCGGCAATGGCCGTGTGATGTATCGCGTGACGCTCGTCTATCTGGATGAGTTGGCCAAGCAGGCACAGGGGAATTCGGATGTCGAGCTGGTCGCGAAACGTCTTGCGCAGCCAGCAGCCGTGCGTAACGCACGATATTCGATGCAGGTCATGCCGAACTCCGACGATATCGCACCGACCGCGGCATGGGACGACGGACGCTTTACTTATTTGCGCATTCCGAACAATCGACGTATGCCAGCGATCTTTCGGGTGGCAGACGACGGCACGGAGAGCGTCGTCGACAAGCACGTCGACGGCGACACGATCGTTGTGCACGAGGTGGCGAAGCGTTTCGTGTTGCGGCTGGGAGCAGAGGTCGTTGGAATCTGGAATGACGCTTACGACATGGACGGCGTACCGGCCCGTGACGGCACGACGGTCAATGGGGTGAAGCGCGTGCTGCGGAGCCATCGCGATGAATGACGATACACCGCGCAATGCGATCGAGCCCGACGATGCAGCTGGCTCGCAGTCTGGACACGACCAGGACGAGGGGACATCAAGTATTTCCGCAGATCGCGGTATGCCGGAACTGGGGCAATACCGCGGTGCTCGTCCACGCGCCTGGTGGCTGACGCCGATCGGAATCGTGTTGGTCGTCGGCTTCGGCGCGGTGTGGACCGTGCACGGTTTCCTCGCGCGGCACGATGCCGAAGCGAAGGCGCGACGCGATGCGATGGTTGGCACATCTTCTCAGGGACGCCTGTTCAAGGAGCTGCCCGCGTCGTCGGCCGGTGGCCCAGCTTCGGCGCCGGTACCCGCAAGCCCGATTACCGTCCTTCCCGCGTCCACGGCGGGGGCACTCGCGCCTGCTCGTACCGTACGCGCTGCAGTTCCTCGCAGCTACTACGACGCGCCGTTGCTCGAAACGGTCGGTAGACAGGATTCCGCGGGTGGTGAGCCCGGCGTGCTGGAGTCGGATGGGGTGACGGACGCAACTTCCTCAGCTGCAGCAGGTGTCACGAGGGCCGCAGGCGCGTTAGCGCCAGGATCGGGGCAAGCTGGCGGCTCACTCGGTCAGGCGCTGACGCCGAGCGCTACGCCGCGTGTTCAGGCCGTGACGCTCGGCAATCGGAGTCTGGTGCTCGCGCAAGGCGCCAAGATCGACTGCGTGGGCGACACGGCGTTCGACTCGACCGAGGCAGGCCTGTCGACCTGTACCGTGAGCAAGAACGTGTATTCCGACGATGGCAGCGTCGTGCTGATCGAACGGGGTTCGCAGATCAATAGCCAGTACCGCTCGAACCTGTCCCCGGGCCAGAAGCGGGTGTTCGTGCTGTCGGCCCGCATCAAGACGCCCTACGGCGTCACGGTCGAAATCGACTCGCCGGCGGCCGATGCGCTCGGCCGCATGGGTATTGACGGTTATGTGGATAACCACTGGCGCCAGCGCTTCGGCGCGGCGATCCTGCTTGGATCAGTTCAGGACGCAGTCGGCTATCTGTCTACACGCGGCGGCAATACCAATGGCTCGATGGTGTTCCAGAGCACGCAACAGCAGGGTAACGACATGGCCACGCGCGTGCTTGATAGCACGATCAATATTCCGCCGACGCTCACCCAGAACCAGGGTGCGGAGTTCACGATTGTGATTGCACGCGATCTGGACTTCGGATCGGTGTATGCCCTGCAGCCGGAGGGGATGCGATGACGATTCGCACACACGGGCAGGATTCGTCACGTGACCCCGAACTGGTTCGGCTGCCGGAGGACGCATCGGTTCGTGAACTGATGCGTCCATTTGCGCTGCTGCTCGACGATCCCGACGTGACAGAGCTGGTGATCAATCGGCCACAGCGTGCTTTGACCGAGGACTCGCTCGGCTGGCATGGCCATGATTGCGAGGATCTTGACTTTGACCGGTTGATGTCGTTCGCCGTAGCAGTGGCCACGCTGACCCATCAGGAAATATCGTCTCAGTATCCGGTCCTTTCAGCGCTGCTGCCGAATGACGCACGTATCCAGATCGTGGTGCCACCGGTCGTGCCGCAGCGAACGGTGTCGGTCACGATCCGTCGTCCGTCCTCCGACGAAAAGACGCTCGATGCGTGTCGTGACGAGGGGTTGTTCGACGAGACGGTATGGCGCCGGCCAGACAGACTCGATTCAGCGTTGTCGGCATTGCGAGCCGACGATCGCGAGCTTATCGAAACCCTGGACGCGCACGACTGGAGCGCCTTCTTCGATCACGCTGTCAGGGGCCGACTCAATATCGCTGTGGTCGGCAATACAGGGTCTGGGAAGACCAGTTTCATGAAGACCTTGTGCCGTTCGATTCCGGCCACCGAGCGGATCGTGACGATCGAGGACGTTCGCGAGTTGTTCATCCGGCATATCGAGAACTGCGTGCATTTGCAGTACAGCAAGGGTGGGCACGGACACGCACGCGTAACACCCGCAGATCTGATCGCGAGTGCAATGCGCATGCGTCCGGACCGTGTGCTGCTGGCTGAGCTACGCGGTGCCGAAGCCTACGACTTCCTGAAGCTCCTGACGACTGGGCATGCGGGTTCGATTACGAGCTATCACGCCCCCAATGCGGCCGTCGCAATCGAGCGTTTCGCGCTGATGGCGAAGGAACACCCGGAGGCTGTCGCCTGGGACGATGCCGCGCTCAAGAGGCTGCTGTTCCTGACCGTCGATGTTGTTGCGCACATGAAGTCACGCCCGATATTCAATGCGGTGGGTGAACAGATCGGCAGGCGCTGGGGCATGACCGAAGTCTGGTTCGATCCGGTGCGCAAGGCGCGCACCGCCTTCGTGTAGTGGCGGTTATGGACCCGATCGCTTCCCCTTTGCTCAAGCATACGCGGACGGCAGCAGTGACGGCGGCGGTGCTGGCTTGCCTGATCGGGGGAATCGCCGCGTCGCTCTGGCTCGCATCGTTCTTCCTGTATGTCAGTCTGCGAATCAATCCGTTGCACGCAGGGCTTTGGGGCTGGCTCGATGCGGCGCTGGCGTGGCGAGACGGGATGATGATGAATATCGGCCGCCAGCTCACGGGCGCTGCGCTGTTGGCCGTACTCCTGTCGTTCGGTGCCCCGCTCCTGGGCCTGCATGTGCTAGGGGCGGGAGCAAGTCGACGTCGTCTGTACGGCAGCGCGCGCTTTGCGAGCGAGGCGGAAATTCGCCGGGCGGGGCTGCTATGACGACGCGCCCCCACCTGAATACTCCTCCGGCGATTGTCGTGGGGAGCTGGCGCGGGCGCTACCTGCGGTTTGCCGGCCAGCAGTTCGTGCTGCTCGCGGCGCCGGCCCGCTCGGGCAAGGGTGTTGGTGTAGTGATCCCGAATCTGCTCACCTTTCCCGATTCGGTGGTCGCGCTCGATATCAAGCTGGAAAACTATGCAGCCACAGCGGGCTTTCGCCGAGCACATGGGCAGGATGTGTACTTGTTTAACCCGTTTGCCGAGGACGGCCGCACGCATCGCTACAACCCGCTGTCGGCGATCTCCGATGGATTGTTTCGGGTGGGCGACATCCTCGCGATCGGCTATGCGTTGTATCCCGCAGGCGGCCACGACGACTTCTGGAAAGACCAGGCGAGAAATCTGTTCCTCGGCATCGTGCTTCTGCTGTGCGAATGGCGCGACGCGCGCCGAGTCGGCAGGGGAGCGTCGATCCCCGACTTTCCCGTCACGATGGGGGAGGTGCTACGGCAATCGTCGGGCAATGGCATGCCGGTCAAGGGCTACTTGCAACGTGCGCTGGTCCGGCACCGTGGGCTGCTCTCGGGACAATGCATCGATGCGTTGAATCGCTTCCTGTCCAACGACGACAAGGTACTGGCGAGCGTGCTGGCGACGTTCAATGCGCCACTGACGATCTGGGCCAATCCGCTCGTCGACGCGGCAACCAGCGCGAACGATTTCGATTTGCGCGACGTGCGCCGTCGCCGCATGTCGATTTATATCGGCATTACGCCCGACCATCTGTCCGAAGCGGCTTTGCTCGTCAATCTTGTGTTCTCGCAGCTCGTCAACCTGAACACGAAGCAACTACCTGAAGCCGATCCCACGCTGAAATTTCAGTGTCTTCTGCTGCTCGACGAGATGACCTCGATCGGGAAGATCCAGATCATTGCGCGCGCGGTCGCTTATATGGCGGGCTACAACTTGCGCTTGTTGTCGATTGTCCAGTCGATCGCGCAACTCGAATCGGTGTACGGGCGAGCTGACGCGCGCACGTTTATCACGAATCACGCGATGCAGATTATCTATGCACCGCGCGAGCAGAAGGACGCGAACGACTACTCGGAAATGCTCGGTACGTTCACCGACCAGTCGCGCAGTGTGAGCCGCTCCAATGCGATCTTTGGCCGCGGTGGATCAAGCGAAAGTGTATCGGAACAACGCCGGCCGTTGCTGTTGCCGCAGGAACTGAAGGAACTGGGGCGTGACAAGGAAATCATCTTGCTCGAAAACACCAAGCCGATCCTGGCCGACAAGATCTGCTACTGGCGCGATCCCGAGTTTGCGTCGCGCGTCCTGACTGCGCCGTCCGTGCCGGCCCTGAACATGGCCTATTTCAGTGCGGTTGTCGAGCGCCGATTGCGCGATCTGCATCCCGCTGAGATCGATCCGGACGGTGCGGGGCTCATCAGTCTGCCGCCCGAATACCTCGAAGTATTACAGGCATGGGATCCACGTGACCTGCCGCCGAACCTAAACGACATCAGTGAGGAGGACGCCGTGGCTTACGTGGAACGGCATTTCACGCTGCTGGGCGTCCCGGCCAGCAAGGTTGTCCAGGCAAGTCGTCACCTGAGCGTGGCCGATCTGGACGTGGCTGAACTCGATTTTGTTGAGTCGGCGCGGCATGCAGCCGCGAGCGGCCCGCTCAGTATGGGAGCCCGGCAATGACGACATCTGAAGTGCATGATGCAGACCGTGCGCGTGCTGCACTTGCGGTGATTCCGGCCGACGACTACGAGACATGGGTCGATATGGCGTTCGCGCTCAAGCAGGGCTTCGGCGAAGAAGGTTTTGAAATGTGGGATGCGTGGAGCCGGACGGCCGCCAACTATAACGAGCGTGCGGCTCGGGCCACGTGGCGCTCGGTCAGCGCATCGGGTGGCAAGACGCTTGCCACGTTGTTCTGGCAGGCACGCCAGCATGGCTTTGACCTGAAGCGAACGCATTATCCCGACCGCGTGACAGCCATACTCGCAGCCTCGCCCGAGGTGCTGGCGCAGCGCGCAAAGCAGGAGGAGCAGCGAGAGGCGCGTCATGCAGCAGTAGCTCGCGAGGCAGCATCAATCTGGGCGTGGGCGAGACCAGTCGGTCCGGAGCATCCCTACCTTGTGCGCAAGCATCTTGATCCGACCGTCACGCTGCGTGAGCTGGATGCGCTTGAACTGCGTGCGCTGCTTGGCTATACGCCGGCCAGCGAGGAGGAACCGCTGACGGGGCGCGTGCTGATCCTGCCAGTCTGGAACGGGCCCATCTCGACACTGGAGCTGATCGACGAGCACGGGCGGAAATCGTCGCTGGCCGGCGGTGTGAAAAAGGGTGGCTACTGGATGACGGCGCCGACGCTCGTTCTCGGACACGAATCTTCGCAGATTCTGATCGCAGAGGGCATGGCGACGGCATTGTCCGCTTCGCGTGCGACGGACTGGTTCGCAGTGGCGGCGTTGTCGAGCGGGAACCTGAGGCTGGTGGCGCAGAGCCTGCGTGAAAGATTTCCCGATGCGAACCTGATCGTGCTGGGTGAACTAGGCCGCGGTGAGACGCAGGCGCGACAGGCCGCGGCGGCAGCGCAGGCGCGTGTGGTCTGGCCGAAGTTTGCTCCTGAGGCCATCGACGGCAACGTGCCGAACGACTTCAGCGACATGGCGGTGTTGTCGGGTTTTGATGCCGTCGAGGCATACCTGCACGCCGCGGTCCGTTTTGTTGAGAAGGCGCATGGTCAACCGGATATCTCCACCGTATCCGGTACGACAGTGTTTGAGGTGGACCAGCATGAGGAGGGCGAAAAGATGGGCAACGTCAAGGAAAAGCTATTACCCGACGACGAAGGGACGCCGCGTCGCCGGTCCTCGAAGCGCAGTACGCGAAAACAGGATGCACCAGATGTGCCGGCAACGGATGGCGCGTCCGGTTCGGCACCACCATCGACGGATTCTTCCGCTGCTGTATCGCCGGCTGTTGCCCCTCCGGTTGCCGATCCGCCGAGGTTTGCATCGTCGCGACCGCCGGTAGGCGAGCCGCTGTTCGAGGTGGGCGACGTTCCGAGCGAGGTCAGGGCGTTGGCTGAACACCGGTTCGGTTCGCCGCTCAGGATGGCAACGCCGCGCGAGAACGGCGGACTCTATCGCGGCGAAGTATTCAACACGGAACACTATCTGGTACAGGAGGTCGCGACGCGTAGTGTCGTGTTCCACCGCAAGGATCAGATGACATTTGTGTCCGAGCGTCTGAAATGGATGGACGAACACGCGCGGCTCAACGGGGCCGAGTTACAAGTAGGTTACGACGGCGGCCAGCCGAAGGTCTATCCATGGGACCGGGCCCGCGACCTGCTCGAACGCATGGTCGGTTCGCTGAAGAAATCCGCCCGCGAGCTGAATTACAGCCCCAATCTGGAGGGGATGCTCGATCAGTTGCAGGCGAGATCGTGGGCACGCATCCGGGAGGCGCGGGCCGCCGCGCTCGAAAAGTCGCGGGAACAGGAGGCGTCTCGCGATACTGGGTCGAGGCCCGACCGATAAGGCTCATCAGCATAGCGCGCACGTGCAATGTCGATCTTGAAAATGCGAGGTGGTGACATGGCCCAGAGAGTTTCCGCCGATGAAGCCGATCCAGTTGTCAACATGATTGAACAGGATTCGACAGGCGATAGTGTCGGTCCGGTTGCGTTGGACGAACGTCAGTACAGGCTGAATCTGGCCGCTGAAGAGGCAGTATCGGCTCGACGCCGACGTGACTTCGATGCTGCCCGGGCTAGATTGCGAGAGAAAGCGATCTGCGACGATGCCACCGTTCCGCAGTATGCCGAGACTCCATCGCCGCACGGGATACCGGACGAGACGAATCGAGTCCGTGCGCCGCTCGACCAACCGCCTGAACGAATACGCAAGCGCTACCTGCGCGCCGGCAACCAGTATTTCCTAAAGGACGCGCCGTATCAGCTCGCATTTGAAGATCTGGGGCCGTATCTCGTTACCGAGCACAACCACCCAGACGTAGTCGAGTCCATGATCGACATGGCGCATGCGAAGTCGTGGCGGCGCATTCGAGTGTCCGGGCACGAGGTGTTTCGCGGCGAGGCGTGGCTGCAAGGCACACTGCTCGGGATCGAGGTGAGCGGCTACGAGCCACAAGCGGCTGATCTGGCGCGTCTGGCGGATGCGCGGCAGGCGCGGTTGGACAATCGCATCGAGGTGGCGGCGCACGTCGGGTCACCGCCTGTCGCGAACGCACTGGGTCGCCTAGATGATCGAACGATGGTTTCATCCGCGCCTCGCGTCGACGCAAGGATGGCCGTCAACCCATCTCCTTCATTTGCACCACGCCGTCCGGCCGGTTCTGGATCGGCCATTCCCGAGGGAAACCAGAACGCCGCAAACGACGAGATCGATGGTCCACGGCGCTACGTCGGGGAACTGCGTGAGCATGGTGGCGCGCCATACCAACACAATTCGGCGCGCAGCGGCTCGTATTACGTCGTGTTTCGCGACGAGACTGGAATCGATCAGGTGGTGTGGGGTGTCGATCTCGAGCGCGCGGTGCGTGAAACGAATGCTCAAATCGGGCAGCAGGTGATGCTCGAGAATCTCGGCAAACGCCTCGTCACGGTTCGAGTGCCGATTTTTAATGACGAAGGACTGGTGATTGGCGAGGACGAGAAAGACGTTTACCGCAATACGTGGCAGGTGGAAGTCGCGCAGCGGGAGCGTGATGTTTCTGTCGCGCGGCAATCAGAAAATCCGCCGGGCGAAGAAGCCCGAGCTGCGAATTCGCACGTTGCCCCGGTCGGGGAGCCAGAGCTTCAAGGCCGTTACGACGCGCCCTATTCAGGAGATGAAGTGGCACTGCATCTGGCCGTGCTGACGGCAGCTATGCGCGAGCAGGGTTTCAGTCAGCGTTCCGTTGCTCGGGTACAGAAGCGTGCGGAGCGCATGTTGGTCGCGTTCCAGCGCGAGGGCATCCCGGTACCGACGCCGAAGGTGTTTGATCCGAACGCGCCATCGGACCGGAATCGTCGCAAGCATCGGACCTCCGAACGCACGCCTACCCGAGAGATCGAGCGAATGCCTGGCGAACCGTCACCGCCATCACCATCTCGCTGAGGTGAATCGTGGTCGGCCGCGAGCGTCTGTGCGTCGAGCTCGGTGCACTCAGGTCACACTGGGAAGACTGGTGTGCGCGCCGCGGTTTGACCGCAGGCCAGGGCGTGCGCCAGTTGGTTGTAATCGCTATCCGTGAAGATGCGGCCGGGGAACCTGGCACGACCACGTGTGGCTTACCTCGGCCGGTGGTCGGGGAGCCGCGCACGCGTATCGAAATCCGGCTGACTATTGCAGAACGGAGAGCGGTCGAACGACATGCGATGGCAATGGGCCTGCGCGGTAATCGCTGGATCGTGTCGCTAATTCGTGCGCAATTGACCCGAGAGCCGCAGTTGGGCGAGCCCGAATTGCATGCCCTATCCGTATCAAATCGGCAGCTTGCCGAGATCGGCCGTCTGTTGGGCCAACTTGCACGGGCCGACGAGGCAGAGCCGGCCCGTCGGGAGTTGAGGTCCGAATGGGTAGGGTTGCGAAGGCGCGTTGATGAACACCTGCGTACGGCGGCTGTCATCATTCGCGCGAATCTTGACCGATGGAGCCGCTGACATGCCATATCCGAGGATCTATATCGATGCGATGCTCGTGAACTGGGGTGACCGCCTGTTTCAGGAGCCACTACGACATGCGCGTGCCGCACGGCTCTCACATGTGGATATTCGCAACGCCGCCGCCCTCATGCGCGCTCGGGTCGCCCGCACGCTCAGGCGTACCCCGGAGGTCATGGTCAAGATCACCAACAAGGCGGGGAGTGCGCAAGGGTTGGGAGCAGTACGTCGGCATTTGCGCTATATCTCCCGTAACGGCCGGATCGAACTGGAAGATCAGAACGGCAACCGTATTGAAGGCAAGGAAGCGCTGAGCGATCTCGTAAAGACATGGCAACTGGGCGGCTGGGGCATCCCGGAGGCCAGTACGCGGCGTGAAACTTTCAACATCCTGCTGTCGATGCCGCCCGGAACGGATCGAAAAGCCGTGCGCGATGCGGCGCGCGATTTCTCGGCGCGTGAGTTCGGCGACGGGCGCGCATACGTTTTCGCCGCGCACGAAGACGAAGCGCATCCGCATGTTCATCTGAGCGTCCAGGTCCGTGGCCCTAACGGGCGCCGCCTGAATCCGCGGCACAAGGATTTGCAGCGATGGCGCGAGCGCTTTGCGGAGGAACTGAGGGAGTATGGAGTCGAGGCGAATGCGACGCCTCGGCGTGCGCGCGGCGTAACGCAACGCTATCCGAAGCAGGCTGTCATTCATATGGTCGCACGCGGCGAAACGCCGAGGTACTGGAAACCGTTGCCGACTGATGCTCAGTGCGATGCCCGATGGGGCGCGCATGGTGGCGTATTTACCGCGTGGCGTGAGATGGCCTACGCGATGGCAAGATCGCGCATGCGCGAGGATCGCTTGATGGCCGTTGAAATGGCGTACTTCGTGGGGGCCATGCCGGTGCAACGAGAGCGACCAGTGGTAGGGCGCAATCCGGATAATGGACGTGAGCAGCCGAGCAGGCAGGGACCGGACGTCGATCGGTTAGACGACGCGACTCGGGATATGGAGCGTTGATGTCCGATGCGTGGGGTGACAGCAGTTCATGCTGCGATACCCGATCCTAAGTGTAGGAAAATCCAAAACACGATCAGTTGCGTGGCGTCTTTTGTTCAACCTGGGCCACGCTCTTCTGGAGTTGTGGAACTAAGGGATGATCGTTGAGCCTGTTCTGACGGTGATTCGACCGGTTGTGATGATATTGCTCATGGTCAGATGCATCGGCACTGCTGTCCTTTGGCACCTGCTTATTCTCGATCAGCGAACCATACCGGTCCGGCCTTGAATGTCGCAAAGAGTAGAAACAGCAACGCGATCGCTAGAAGCGGTACGCCGTAGAGTGCCACCGGGAAAAACAACATGAACTGCAGTACTGATCCGCAGAAGCCGTGTACCGCGCCCGTACCCCGAACGTTTTCGTAGATCAACCGGATCACTGCCGCAAGCCCCATTGCCATGAGTACGAGGCCGCTCCACGTCGGTCCATGCCGAAGCAGTGCGGCTCCCCATCCGAAATATCCCCACCACACGAGATTGATGCCGATCGCAGCGAGCCAAAAGCCACGTGCCGTGAAAAAACTGTAGCCGTACTGGCGTCGAGCGTGATGGCCGAAGAGCTGAATGCTCTTCGCAATCGCAATGATTGTGCCAAATGCGATCGCAAGTTTAAGAAATGCCACGGAATGTTCCTCCAGAGCTGGGCCCGGTGGTGCCTCGTTGGTCGACATGAGGGTGCAGCGAAATGCGACGTGCTGACTGCCGCTCCTTCAAATATAGACGTCCGTTCCGTGAACGCAACAATATCGTTATCCAGAATATTGAAAATTTTCGTTCATGGTGATGACATTCAAAATTTCCCAGTTCATGGTGCTGCGTGCTCACGCTGCAGGTGCTGAATTCGAAAGTGACGTGGTTGGTGGAAAGAGAATGTCTTGTCGCGGTGAAGTGCAATGGCGCCCAAAACCGGCGCAAGCCTATCCTGCAGTATCTTGTCTTTTGTCTTTTCATCCCGTCGTTCGTCAATTGCCACGCACGATGCAGTGTGGTCGCGCAGAAAGACGGGGCCGTTGCTGCAAAAAGACGCGTTCATAGCAAGTAGGAAGGGTGTACGTCTCGCGCAACAAGACGGTGCGCACGTAATCAAAGATAGCGAACGACACATGTTGCGTCGTGTCAATCCTGTGGCCAGGTGATGTAGGAAAACGAAGCGTTGTGAGCGATCGGCATCGTCACACGTGGCGCAACAAAAGCGACTGGTTGAACATGCAACCGCATTAGTGCGAGCGAGCAATCAACCAGTAGGTGACGACCTGGATGCGGAGTAAGTCGCGTCGGTCGAATACAGAGGTTCGTTCTACGAGCATCGCTCGCATGATCAGATTCATCCAGCTCCAATCGTCGTTTGCACCTTAAGGCATGGTCGATGCGAGTTGGCGTTGCCTCAACGCGACGACAAAAAATATTTTGCGATACCGTGCAATTCCGGTCCGTTCCCATTCGATCCGATGCACGAAGTTCGGCTTGTTTCAGGCATTGACGACCATCTTTTCCATCAGCAAGATGGTCTCTAGGCAGTGTGTCGAGGCGGATCATGCCGATCGTAAAACGCTTTACCCAAGCGCAATGGGACGCGGTAGCTCGCCGTCTCGACGCGTTGCCACCCAAGCCTGCACACGAGCATCACGTCACTGTGCGTGAGGCGGTGAATGCAATGCGGCCGCAGATCGACGCGGCGCAACAGAAGGGTTACACATTCGAAGAAATCGTTCAGCAACTTTCGAACGAGGGTGTGGACATCAGCGCCAGCACGTTGCGCTACGCGATGCAACGCGTAGCGAAATATCACAAGGCCGGGCGTGTGGAAAGAGCCGACTCACCGGGGCCGGGTACCGCGTCGCCGCGAATCAAGAAGCCGAAGCAAACGAGACCGCCGACTGTCGATCAAACAGAGAATCGAGACCGGAAGGGTAGTCGAAGGGCGATGACCAAACCGGGGGGCATGGTGATTCAGGACGCGTTCTCGTTCGAGATAGCGCCGGACACCGAGGACCTGTAGAGGTGCATATGGCGACGACTTACCCAATCTATCTGGTGGGCGGCAGCAAGGGCGGTGTGGGCAAGAGCTTTGTCTCGCTCGCGCTGGCCGACTACCTCCAGCGTCGTGATCTTCCTGTCGCACTGGTCGAAACTGATACGTCCAATCCCGACGTGATGAAAGCGATTCAGGACGAGGTGCCGTGCATTGCCTACAGCCTGGACGAAGCCGAAGGCTGGATCGGTCTGGTCAACTTCTGTGACGAACGCCGGGACGCGGCCATTGTTGTCAACACGGCGGCGCGCAGCCAACCGGGCATTGCCCGTTTTGGCGCGACACTTGCCAGTACGCTCGGCGAACTGCGGCGCGAGCTCGTCGTACTGTGGGTGATCAACCGGCAGCGCGACAGTTTGGAATTGCTGCGTGCGTTCAGTCCGACATTTCCCGAGGCGACGATCCATGTCGTGCGCAACGGTCATTTCGGTACGCCGGACAAGTTTACGCTGTATCAGGCGTCGCAATTGCGCAAAACGATCGAGGCACGAGGACGCACACTCGACTTCCCGGATCTAGCGGATCGCGTCGCGGACGAACTGCGTAGTCAGCGGATGTCGATTCGCGTTGCGTCGGAGACGATGCACATCGGTGAACGGGCGGAGCTGCTGCGCTGGCGTTCGCTGTGCGACACAATCTTCTCGACCATGATCGATCACGCGGGGACCGACGATGAGCCGTAGGCGGCCGGTCGAGCCACTGGTCCGCCTGTTTCAGGAGGTATCCGGTGAGGTCCCGGACGACACAAGTTTGGCCCGGATGCGCCGGATATCGGGCGCCCTGAATCTGCAGGATAACGACGCACTCTGGTCCATCATCGCGGCGCTCGAGTACTACGCGCGCCTGTATGAGGCAATGCCGGAGCGTATTCGATGGGCGAGCGAGGGCAGTCTCGAAGCGGCTCGGCGGGAAATCGGTGGCGCGAACGATGCGTTGATGCAACAACACCGCAGCGCGCTTGAACGGTGCAAGGCAACGATCACGGTGGCGGAGAACCTGATTCAGGAACATGAGGCGCGGTACCGGGAAGCGTTGGCGAATCTGAACGAGACCTCACTGACTGCGCTCAGTGCACAGCTGACCAGTCACCTCGTGCGCACAACCGGCAATCGGATGATCGGTGCGGTGGCAATTTCGGGGCGCGAACAGCGCGAGCGGCTGGATGAGATTGTCGGCCGGTTCGAGAAAGCGGTGGACGCGGCGGCGGCGCGGGTGGACGCAACGACGACGGCGATAGAACGACGTTTTGTACGTACGATGCGGTGTCTATGGCTGGCGAGCGCAACGGTCCTCTGCTTGATGCTGCTGGTTGCGAGTGCTTGGGTGGACGGGCGGTCAGGGCACGACCCGTCGGGTACGGTTAGCCAAGCGGCGCAGGCCGGGTCAGCAGACGGCAGGCCCTGAAGTGGGCTGCCGTCTGCTGTGTTGCGTCATTGGATGAGGATCGACAGTTACGCGACGTCCGGGTCAGTTTGTGCAGTGGTGACCGATTCAGTGGTCGGGAAAGGCCACGGCGGCTGTTCGGCGGTTCCGGTGGACGACTCGACATCGTGAGGCGTGTGGTTGAGGGGGCCGTCCTCATTTCCGCTGTTCTCATCTGCATCGACTTCCTCGCCATCGTTGTCGTCCTCGTCGTCGGCGTGGATAGTCCATGACGGCGATGTCAGAATCTCGCGATCGGTGAGAACTTTCGGCAGCCATGCGACCTTCGCGAGGCGCAGTTCCGCCGCTGCTGCCGCGTCGCCCTTTTTCATCTTGGCGAGGTCCGCCGCGACCTTGGGAGAAATCGCACCGGTCACGACTTCCACGATACGTGCCTTGCTGACATGGTCGAAGTACGCGGTGCGCGTTGGTGTCCAGTACCGGGTCATATCGAGACTCAGTGCATCGGCCAGCGCGTTGATCGCGTGTGGCGCTTCGGAGGCAGCAATACCGTCGAGCACGGTTCCAGTGCAAAACGCGAGTAGGTCGAGCAAGGTCGTGTACACATCCTGCCTGAGCAACCACGGCAGCAGATCCGCTTGGCTTGCGGGCAGTTCCGCGATCCAACGTGTGCGCTGCATCTCGACCGTGTTCCACGCCGGATTGACCGGTAAATCATCCGCCGCGCGCAGCAGACTATCGCGATTATTGTTGCCCGAAAGTGCCAGATAGTGCGGCGTGAAGCCGTGGCCGTAGTGCTCCGGAAACGCCTGCGGAACCAGATGCCGCAACAGGGCCGCGAGTGCCACGGCGGGCTGCTCGACCAGTTCCGCATGGACGGCGGCAGTGCGATGTGCGGTCAGCCGCTGACAGAGCGTCGCGCTGTGGATTGGCTTGATCTTGGCCGGTGCGTCTGCCGTGTCCGGCACATCTGCCTCGGCTGTGCTGGTCACGGCCGCGCCTGCTGCATCGAGCGCTGCGCTATCCTCGCGCCGTACGAGACCGCGCTCGATGACCAGTTCTCCCTGCGGGCCGACGATCACGAACGCCCCGGCCTCGGCCATCTGTGATGCCACCCACACGACAGTGCTGGTTTCCAGCGCGCGGATCGCGGCGTCGACCTGTCCGATCTCAGCATCGAGGCGTTCGGCTTCGTCGTAAGCGTCCTCGTCGTCCTCTGCCAGTGCATCGAGCTTGTGGCTCAGTTCCGTCTGCTGCGCGGTGAGTGCGTCGAGTCCGCGTTGCTCCTCATCGGTGTAGGGGCGCTGGACAGGGCGCAGTCTGCCGTAACGGTTCAGTTCCAGCATGTCGCGTTCGACACGCGTTTCCGTCCAGCCCCAACCTTCGGCACGCAGCGTTTCGGCCGCTGCGTCGAGCTTCTGTGCGGCGAGGCGCTGCAGCAGGTCGGCGTCGGCAATGAAGCCCGCATGCTCGTCGTCGCTGAACAGGTCCCGACGCACGTAGCCGCCTGCCGCCTCATAGGCGGCAAGGCCGACGAAGCGCACGAGGCGGCTGCGGCTCGCATCGATCTCGGCACGGGTGATCGCTTGCCGCAGATAGTGCGGTTGACGTTGCCACTCGTTGGTCTCAAACCACAGACGCTCCTGCGTGTCATGATCGTCCGCGATCGCGAGTGCGGCAAGCTGGTCGAGCGTGATTGCATCTTCGCGCAACAGCGCCAGTAGTTTGGGCGACACGTTGGCGAGCTTCATGCGCCGTTTGACGGTGATGGGCGACGCTGAAAACAGCGTGGCGATGTAATCGACGCTGCGGCCTTCATCGGCCAGCATCCGATACGCGCGCAGCACGTCGAACGGGTCGAGTCCTTCCCGCTCACTGTTCTCAATCAGCGAAATGGCGAGCGCTTCGCCTTCGCTAACGATGCGCACCGGTACGGGATAGTCGGCGGCGATGTGCTTCTGCTCGAACAGCAGATCGAGCGCGGCTTCGCGTCGCTGGCCTGCGCAGACGCCATATTTGCGGTGCTTGCCGCGTGTCCCCTTGATCTCGTGGACCACGAGGTTTTGCAACAACCCTTTGGCGCGAACGTTGGCGGCCAGTCCGGCGATGCCGGATGGCGGTTTCGTGCGCACGTTCAAGGGTGAGCGTTGCAGGCTGGAATACGGCACCGTCACGACCGGCTGCTCGTTGCCGAAGTTGGTTTCGAGCATGGTGGAGGGTGCGGTGGCGTCAACGGCGCCGGTGACGGTTTCGACAGATTGGGTTTGCATGATCGACTCCCGATAGTAGGAAGATGCCGGGCCAGTAAGGTGCGATTGCGTCAGGACGTGACCCGACGGGCGTCATGGCGCAAAGCCGAACGGTAGGGCGACGCAGATGCGCCGCCCGTCAGTCGTTACACCTTCATCTGGCGCATGGCGTCCGCGAGCATCCACAGCGCGCGGTTGAGCTTCACGTTCTGGTCGATACCGGTAATGGGGCGAGTGGATATCGCGCGTCCCGAGCGGGAGCGGCCATGCAGGCCACCCTTGGTCAGGTTCTCCTGCACGCGGTTAAAGACGGTCCAGAGGTCGTCGCGGCGATCCTCGAAGCGGCGCGGAGCTAGCAACTGGCTTTCGCTGACGGGAGCCGGCGCTTCGGCGTCGGTCGGGTCGTACCGCAGCGCGAGCGCGGAGCGTGCGAACGCCTGTTGTTCTTCGCGGTCGAGCGTTACCGAGCGCATGCCGTCTTTCTGTTCTCGGACCAGTTCGAATCCGTCGAGCACATCGAACGCGCCGTTGATCACGTTCCGCACCACGTTGCCTTTGTGCGGCACGCGGATATCGGCGATGTTCTCGCCCGAGACCATGCCGTTCTGGCAGACAAAGCGGAATGTGCCGGCGAGCATCTGGTAACTACTGGTGCCGTCGTGCGAGTTCAGCAGCACGATTTCATCGGCTTCCTCGCCGGTGATCTGGCCGGCATGGCGCAGCCGGAGCATATGTTTCGTGAATTCGCGCTTACCGGAATCGCGCACGCGCGTTTGGCAGATCATGAATGGTTGGAAGCCTTCATTGCGCAGGCCGCGCAGTACGTCGATGGTGGGAATGTAGGTGTAGCGTTCGGAACGGCTTTCATGCTTGCCGTCCGCGAAGATGGACGGGGCGACGCGGCGAATCTGATCGTCAGAAAGGGGCGCATCCGCGCGCAGCATCGGCGCGCTGTAATGGAATGAGGAAGCGAGTCGCATGGCAATCTCCACAGTCAAGGTTGAGGACCAGAACTGGGCGAGGAGGTGTGCCTTGCCGTTGCGGCTGGACACCTCCCGGTGGAACTCGGGGTTGGCTTTGCTGCCGCCTGACTCCCGGGTTCCCGCCCGTGCGACTGAAGGAGCCGATAGCGGACAGGCGTCAAGGAAACAGGCGAGGGAGGGGGGGCGGGCAACACGGTCCCTCGCCCCTTGACGCCTGTCCGCTATCGGCTACAGTCGCGGGTCATGGGCGGGAAGCTGGGAGCTGGGTGCATGCCATGCCTCGGGTTGACCGGGCAGCGGTGCCGCGGACGCGGCATCTTCCTCGAAGGCGACGGGGTCAACTGCTGCGCCAGGGATTGATGCCCGTCAGGGGGCGAGACGCGGAACGGGGCTCGACGCTCAGCGCGAAAGCCCGGTCACGACGCGTAAGCGGCGAGGGGGCGCCCGACGTTGAGCCAGGTCGCACCCTTGCGGCACCCGCCGGGGTGCCTTCGAATGCAGGATGAACAAGCGCGGAGACGGTCAAAGGCGAGCCCTGCATCAGCGGCGCGGAGGATGCCCGGCTCGCGGATCCGCTTTCCCGCAAGCAATCGGTGTCCATTGCACAAATCCAGCCCGCAATTCGGGCATGCCGATGGATCTCGCATTCGTCTTTCAGAGAGGTTTGCGCGGGTCGTGCCCGGCGCGATTTACCACCGGCGCTGTCGCCGGCCAGGCTCGCGGGTCCCCGCGGTACCTTCGCCATAGGTCGTATTTCAACGTTGCTGTTGCGCGCACATCGGCGTCTTGATGGGATAACATGCCTATTCCTGACAGTAAAAGACTCAGAACGATGGGAAAAGGAATCAGGATGCGGTCCGCACTGGACCGACGGGGAAAGGCGTGGACCGTTGAGGCGTTACAGGCGCTTCATGACGGGCAGCGGGAGATACCGGATCTTGTCTGCGATCATCCGCCATGCGGATGTGCGGTGCGATTCGTGCATCGTTACCAGCAGAACCGCTCCAACCGGATCGAGCCAATCGATGTGCCCGCCTACATCGGCCTGACGAGTGATTCCGAGCATGTCGCCGGATGCCGCTATGACCCACCGGGACGGTTGACGGCTATCGTCGCGCAGTCCGATCCGGATTTCGTGAAGGCACTCGATACCGGCAAACGCGAACTGCGACTGCTTGTGCTTCACAATGGCCTGCGCGGCAAGGGGCTTTCCGGCACGACACCGGTCCGTCCCGGCACGGGTGCCGGGACGCCGGGCGGGAATGCCACCATCGATGTTGTCCAGTCAGAGAAGAAGCTCTCGGGTTACGTGCGAACGACGGCCGATCTCGTCGCCCTTCGCGCGTTATGCGAATCGGATACGTTCCTGGCGTCGGAACTGATCCTGCGTTTCGGTACGCGACGCATCGCATGGAAGGACTTCTTTTTCGAGCGTGAGCGGTACGATGAAGCGTGGGAGTTGGTGAGGCAGGGCGGGACGAACGCTTTTCCGATCGCACTGGCGGCGACCGTGCGCTCGCACTACGTTCCGTCACCGGGAGACAAGTTCAAGAATGCTTTTCTGAACTGCGATGCGCTCTACCGGAAAACCGGTGCTTCAGACCGTGTCGAGACGTTCGAAGTCAGCATTGCTCATGAGGACGCGAACTGGCTTTTGAACTTTCCCGTGGGTGCCGTCATCGTCATGTTCGGCATCTGGCGGGCGCAGGACAGGGTGGAGAAGACGGCTAAGGACCCGCGAAATCCATCCGGGGCCGTCACCTATGTGACGCACAAGTTGATGCTTGAGCCGAAATTCCGGCGCCAGGTTACAGGAGCCGAAGATTGACAGGCAAACGCCATAGCGTTCGTTCATGTCGTAGGCGAGCCGAGGCATGGAGCAGACCATGGTGGTTTGTTGGCGCGTGTGCGTTGTTCCAAAGCGTCCAGGAAGGAGCGGCGCAAGCATTGAAACGTGCTATCCCTGCAGTGTTGTGCGCGCGAACACGTAGCGAGATTGCCAAAAATTTTTCGGAAATAGGGGCTTGGTGACAATGATGAGTCGGGGGTCAGAATGGCGCAGGTGGGAGCCACATATTCACGCGCCCGGTACCGTCATGAACAATCAGTTCAACGGACCGACAGCATGGGAGGACTACCTCGCCGCCCTGGAAAATGCGACGCCCGCTATCGAGGCGATTGCAGTCACTGACTATTACGTTACCGATACGTATGAGGCAGTGTGCCAGCACAAGGTTGCAGGCCGCTTGCCAGGGGTGAAGCTCGTCTTCCCGAATGTCGAGCTTCGACTCGACGTTGCCACTGCCAAGGGGGGCTTCGTCAATCTTCACCTGTTTGTGAGTCCCGACGACCCGAAGCATCTGGAGGAACTTCAGCGGCTGCTGTCCCGTCTTCAGTTCAATGTGATGCAGGATCGTTTCGACTGTACGCGATCGGAGCTGATCCGCCTTGGGAAGAAGGCAGATCCGAATATCACTGATGATCGGGCGGCGCTCGCCTACGGAGCTAACCAGTTCAAGGTGAATTTCCAGCAGTTGCGTGAGGTCTTCAGCGAAAGCGGATGGGCAAAGAAGAACATTCTGATTGCCGTTGCGGGCGGAGCAACCGACGGCACATCCGGCGTTCGTGAGGCGGCTGATCAGACGATCCGGCGCGAGATCGAGCGTTTTGCTCATGTGATCTTCGCCAGCAGCGCGTCACAGCGAGAATTTTGGCTCGGCCAGCGTGGCCTCGGACCCGCAGAAATCCACGCGCTGTATGGCGGCCTTAAACCGTGTCTGCACGGAAGTGACGCGCACAAGCTCGAAGACGTCGCCACCCCATTCGGCGATCGCTTTTCCTGGGTCAAGGGTGGACTGGAGTTTGACTCGCTCCGGCAGGCATGCATCGATCCCGGCGGACGCGCCTATGTCGGCTCGGAGCCGCCTGCCACCGCGACGCCATCGCAGGTCATCGCTCAGATCGAAATACAGGACGCGCCTTGGGTCAACACGCCGATCATTCCGCTCAATCCAGGACTGGTGGCCATCATCGGCGCGCGCGGGTCCGGCAAGACCGCGCTCGCGGACATGATTGCGGCCGGCTGCGATTCGATTTCCAGCGAAGCGTGGCATGCGAATGAATGGGCGAATCCTTCTTTTCTCGTCCGCGCTCGCGAACTGGTGGGAAACGGGAAGGTGAAGGTCAGTTGGGCGGCGGGTGAGCCAAGTGTCCGTAGGCTCGATGGGACCGATGCAGATGGTCCCGCTGTTTACGAGCGCGTGCGCTATCTCTCACAGCAATTCGTGGAAGAGCTGTGCTCGTCAAACGGATTGACCGACGGGCTCCTGCGGGAAATCGAGCGGGTCATTTTCAACGCGCACCCCGACGAGTCGCGCGATGGGGCATTGGATTTCGAGGAACTACTCGAACGGCGCGCATCACGGCATCGTTTTGCGCGTGAACGCGAGGCCGAGGCCGTATCTCAGCTTTCCGATCTGATCAATAATGAGCTGGAAAAGGAGAAGCTCCTGCCCGGCTTCGAGAGCCAGGCGGCACAGAAGAAAAAGCTGGTTGACGCCTATACGGCAGACCGGGCGAAGCTTGTGTCGGCGGGCAGTGAACGGCGCGCCCAGCGCCACACGGAACTCGGAACAGCCGCAAACGAGTTGCGATCAAAACTACGTAACCTTTCCAGCCAGCGGCAGACATTCCTCGCCATGCAGGACGAGGTGAAGGATCTCCGCGTTAACCAGGCCCCTGACGCTTTGCGCCAGGCTCAGGTGCGGCATCCTCACAGTGGAATGTCGGACGAGCAGTGGGCCTCGTTCCTGCTCGATTACAAAGGTCCGGTGGACGACAATCTTGCCGGTTACGTGAAATGGGTCGATGGCGAGATCGCCTTAGTCAAGGGAGTCGCTCCGGCACCGGGCGATCCCAACAAGCCCTTCTTCCCGGATGACGCCGATCTCAGCAAGCTGTCGCTCGCGATGCTCGAGGCGGAAATGGCGCGCCTGGAGAAACTGGTCAGCGCCGACAAGGAGACACAGCGGAAATATGCGGCGCTATCCGGTCGCATCACGAAGGAGACGGCGGCCTTGCAGGCCCTCAACAACAAGATCAGGGACGCTCAGGGTGCGAAGGATCGTGCGCGCGAACTCCAGAAGGAGCGCGAGCAGGCCTATGGCCGGGCATTCGACGCACTGATCGCCGAACAGACGGTGCTGGGAGAGTTGTACGCGCCGCTTATGGCCCGGCTGGCCGCTGCGTCCGGTACGCTGAAGAAGCTGTCGTTTTCTGTCGCACGGGTGGCGAACGTGGATGAGTGGGCGGCTGAGGCGGAGGACAACCTCATCGATCTCCGGATGGCCGGTGCGTTTCGTGGGAAAGGCACGTTACTCCAGAAGGCGAATGACGTGCTTAAGGGCGCGTGGGAGACGGGTGATTCCGCAGCGGTGCGCGCCGCGATGGCCGAGTTCCGCCATCTGTATCAGAAGGATCTCCTTGAGCATTCACCCGTGGCGCAAAGCGAGCAGGCAGACTTTCGTGCCTGGTCCAAGCGCTTCGCGCAGTGGCTGTTCGGCACCGATCATATCGCGGTGCGCTACGGAATCGACTATGACGGCGTCGATATCCGCAAATTGTCTCCCGGCACCCGCGGTATCGTGCTGCTTCTTCTTTATCTGGCGCTTGACGACAGCGATAACCGACCACTGGTGATTGATCAACCTGAAGAAAATCTCGATCCGAAATCTGTTTTCGAGGAGCTGGTTCATCTCTTCGTCGAAGCGAAGGCGTATCGCCAGGTCATCATGGTGACGCACAACGCTAACCTCGTGATCAACACGGATGCAGATCAGATCATCATTGCGGAGTCGGGACCCCATCCGCCAGGAGCGCTTCCGCCCATTACCTACAAATCCGGCGGGCTTGAAAACGCAGAGATCCGGAAAGCGGTGTGCGATATCCTGGAAGGTGGAGAGGGTGCGTTCCAGGAGCGGGCCCGCCGCCTGAGAGTGCGCCTTGAACGATGAGATTTGCAGGCCGCACCGACATCTGGCTACCCACGTCGCCTCAGCGCTGTGAGGAGATGGTCCAGGCCTGTAGGCCGTCTGGCCGGACCGGCCTGGCGAGTGGCCGTCCGGGGCTGGTATGCGTTACTTGTCTCGTACTCTGGCTGGGAGCGCGGCTTCTATCGATATACCTCAAGTCGCCTCGCTTTCGCCCGTTGAGTCGCGAACTTCGTTTGGTTCCCCCGTAGCCTGACCTTGAACGATGATGAGGAATGGTGGCCGTGGGGCACCGCCAGGGCTCCTGCTCTCGAAAGCGAACGCGGCGTTCCCGCCGCAAGATTCAGTGTATTCCGATAAATGGATAAACAAATTCTCATGGTGACGGGCAGTCATGATCGAACCTGTGACTACCTGATTCAGCGTTACCCGAACGTCCGGTTTTTCCGCTTGAACCTTGACCGTATCTCGACCTATCAGATCGTCATCTGTGAACATGGCTTCGAGATCATCGGTGACGATTCAACGATCACGACTTCAACATGCCATTCGATCCTGTACCGCAAACCCATCCCGGAGGATCTTGGTGGGATCTTTGAACCCCAGTATCACACCTTCGCTCATACCGAGATGTTTTCAACGATCGAAGGTATCGTCGAGGGTTTTGAAGGCGTCTGCCTGTCAAAGCCATCAATCATGCGAAGAGCCAACAACAAGATTGTGCAACTGCAGTTGGCCGAAAGAATGGGGCTTAAGCTACCACGAGGGTTGATCACCAATACGGCATCCGCCCTGACCCGACTTGGTAATGGTGAACTCATCGTCAAGCCACTGGCAACCGGGGTCGTTGAATACGACGGACGTAAGGAGTTTGTACAGACCAATCTTCTGGATCCCTCAATCGATACTTCGGGTCTCAGATATGTATCCGCGTACTTTCAGGAATATATCGAAAAAGATTACGAATTTCGAGTGACTATTGTTGGAAACGATTGCCACGCTATCAGGATCGACTCACCCGACAAGGTCGATTGGCGAAAACCGGGTAACAACCCCACGTACTCGCTCGAACCGTTACCACACTTACTCGAGTCGAGAGCAAAGGACTTCATGCGCGCGCTCGGGATGCACTTCGGCTGTTTCGATTTCATGCTGAAAGACGGGGTGCCGTACTTTCTGGAAATGAATGCCAACGGGCAGTGGGCCTGGCTGGACAAGATGGCGCAAGGTCAGATATCGCGTTCTATTATCCATTTTCTGACGGGAACACACGGGTGAACTTTCTGCTCTACCTCTTCAACCGGATACCCGTATTTCACATATCGTGCGACGACGCATACGGTGCGTACAGGTCTGGTTTGCCACGCCGTTTCTCACTGCTCGTGCTGGTTTTTGGCAGGGCGAAGCTTTACCTGCTAACCCTCCATAAGGGACGTCCTGGTCTGGTCAAGCTTCTCAGATTCAGCGAAATGTGCCTGCTTGATTCGCAGCAGACCATAGACACATTGACGGCGAACTACAGGACCAACACTAACGCGCTCACGAACGAACAGCTTGAGATTCAGTATGAATTCCTGAAGGAACGATTCAACAATAACGAAGATGCCAAATCTTCATTGGAAGCACGGATTGCGGCACACATCACGAGCTATTTCGCACTGGTCGGCTTTTACGGTTACATACTGACCATGATTTTTCCGATCTCGTCGCGAAGCGCGTGCGTCGCTGGGTTCGTCTTTGGAATCGGGTGTCTGTTTATGTTCGCGTGCGGCGCTTTCATATGGTCCAGCATGCAGGTCAAGGGCATTGTTCGATCCACGTTCAAGGATCTTGCCGCAGACACCTCGCCTCGCACCCAGGCCGTACTTGCTTATACAAACTGGTATGCGTCAAATCAGGAAGTTCGCGCGCTGGCAAGCGAGGTGAAGAATATTGAGTCGAATATGATTCTTGCCTTGTGCGTGGCGGTCCCGTTATGGATCGCTGCGCAATTCATCATGTCACACCCCGAGCGAGAACAGCCAGCCACAGACGGCGGATCCGGGATGGACGCAAAAGTGATAAGCGCCAACGGATCATTGGCCACCAAAGAGGTCGCCGCCCTTCTTGCGGAGCTTGGCAAACATTTGTCCGACGGAGGTGAAAAATTTGTGATCGTTAGTGGGCAACATGCCAATCGCAACAGAGACAGGATCGTTGGCATACTCAAGCTTGCCAGCGGCGACGAGAACATTCGTGACATCAGACTGCCACAGTCTGTTTGGGGCGATGCGAGCGTAGTAGTGAAATTGGACGAAGGCACCCGATGAAACCATACATATTTAACTATAGTGACTCAGTCAGGACGATCATCCCGGAATCGCCTGGTCGCCGTCTGCAACAACATCGCCCGGACGCGGATTCCGTATTGGACAGTACCGTGCTCACGGCCACCGTGGAGCCAGTCGATCCGGATAGCGCCGTTTTGTCTACAGTCATCACCCGCAGTGTCGAGCCACACGACACGGATCAATTCATGTCGGCCTCGACTTACGTGACGGAGTCGACTGAACCGGCTGATCCCGATATGATCCGGCTCGATTCAACCTTCTTTACGAAGTCGCTTGAACCAGCCGATGAAGATGGCATCTATCCGATAGTCGGCGCTACAGACCATTAACTGATTCTGTCGGAATCGAGCCGCGCGCAGTCTGCTGATCGTGCGCGGCATTCCGACTTCGTTGTTTTCGTTGCACAAGCGGTCAGTGGGACATTGGACCGTGACGGGACAGGTCCGTTTTCGTCTGCCAGCAGGGCAACGTAGAGGGCAAACTCCGCCGCCGGTTTTGCCATCCCGACAAGGGGGGTGTCCTGCCAGAGCAGGTTCCTCGCACGATGGCGACCCAACGAACAAGTCCTCTATTGCTGTTTCTGCAAAGCGTGTGGGCGTTCCACAAGCGAGCCGACGATGAGCTCCACCTATCGCAGGCAGTCGAACACCAGCGATCACAAGATCGGTTTGGTGCCGTGACCTTCAATCACCGGCTGATCACGCGGTTCTACGCACTATGGGAAGGGCGAGCGCGGTACGCCGAAAATCCCGAGCCTGCAGTCAAGTTGTAAGCACAAGACCAGTACCGTCTGTGAACGCTCGGTGACGAGTGCCATGATGTCCTGTGAAGGACACGAATGACCGGTCGTGTCCACGATAGGAGTTGTGGGCAGAGTGACTCAGACAGTCGAGATCCCGCCGAAACGGCAAACTCGCCGACATCCGACGGAATGGACGCGGACCATCGTCGCGCTGACATTCGAGCCTGGCGCGTCGGTCGCCCGTGTTGCTCGCGAGAACGGCATCAATGCCAATCAGGTGTGGGCATGGCGCCGCCTCCATGCGCAAGGTCTGCTAACGGACGATGCGATTCCAGACGCAATGCTGCCGGTTGTCGTCAACGAACCGTCTCAGCCGTCGATGGCGCTCGAGGTGCCGACTGCGACCAACAACATACCGTCCGGCTCGATCCGGATCCAGCATGGCAAGACGTCGATTCGCATCGAAGGCGCGCCGGACCCGGACGTGCTGCGTTCTGTTCTCGATCGCATTTTACGATGATCGGTCTGCCTCAAAACACGCGGATCTGGATCGCGGCGGGCGTCACCGATATGCGATGCGGCTTCAATTCGTTGGCCGCAAAGGTACAGACGGTGCTGGAGAAAGATCCGTTCTCTGGACACGTGTTCGTGTTCCGGGGCAAGCGCGGTGACCTGCTGAAGTGCTTGTATTGGAGCGACGGCGGGCTATGTTTATTGGCGAAGCGGCTCGAAAAAGGACGCTTTGCTTGGCCCCGTGCCGACTCTGGTGTGGTCGCGCTGACAACCGCTCAGCTGTCGTTGTTGCTCGAGGGCTTCGATTGGCGACAGCCGGTCGAAGCCGCGCGCCCACGTAGCGCGCTATAAACCATTGTTAACTGGCGTTCACGTGATCGTGGGCAGTCGTAAACTGTCCTCATGGAATCGACCTCGACCGCGCTGCCCGACGACATCAACGCTCTGAAAGCGTTGCTGCTTGAGCGTGATGCTCAGGTTGCTGAGCTGCGAAAGCAGCTCTCGTCGCGGGCACTCGAAATCGAGCATCTGAAGCTCACGATCGCGAAACTGCGCCGAATGCAGTTCGGCCGGAAATCGGAGAAACTAGATCGCCAGATCGAACAGCTCGAATTGCGGCTGGAGGATCTGCAGGCCGACGAAGGCGCCGCCGAGGAGGTATCCGGAATTCCGTGTGTGAGGCGGGTTGAGATTCAGACTCCAATGTTGAATCGTTCCGGGTAAAGCAGTGCGAACTGCGTCATCGCGCTCTTCCAATCGTGCCGGGAGCCGGTCCACTTGGCCACGACGTTGCGCAGCGCCAGCCAGATCAGTTTGAGCGCGGCCTCGTCCGACGGGAAGTGGCCGCGCGCCTTGATGATCTTCCGAAGCTGCATGTGCAGCGACTCGATCGCGTTGGTCGTATATACAATTTTCCGGATGTCAGGCGCGAAGGCGTAGAACGGAATCACCTGATCCCAGGCTCGGCGCCAGAGCGCGGCAATCGGAGGGTATTTCGTACCCCACGGGCTCGTATCGAACGCGTCCAGCGCCACGGCGGCCGCTTCGGCCGACGCTGCCCGATAGACCTCCTTGAGCGCCGCCGCGACCGATTTCCTGTCTTTCCAGCTGGCGAAGTCCAGCGAGTTCCGGATCAGATGCACGATGCAGGTCTGGACCGTCGTTTCCGGGAACACCGTGTTGATCGCTTCCGGGAAGCCCTTCAGGCCGTCGACCACGGCAATCAGAATATCCTGCACGCCGCGCAGCTTAAGGTCGTTCACTACCCGCAGCCAGAACTTGGCCCCCTCGGTCTGCTCGATCCAAAGGCCCAACACGTCGCGTGTGCCGTCGCGGCGCACGCCCAGCGCCAGGTAGATCGCCTTGTTACGCACCACGCCTTCGTCGCGGATCTTGACTCGCAAGGCGTCGAAGAACACGACCGGGTACATCGGCTCGAGCGGCCGCTGTTGCCACTCGCGCACTTCATCGATCACCGCGTCGGTGACCGTGCTGATGAAGTCTGGTGACACCTCGATGCCGTACATCTCTTGCAGGAAGCCCTGAATCTCCCGCACGCTCATGCCGCGTGCGTACATCGCGATGATCTTGTCGTCGAAGCCGGTGAAGCGTCGCTCGCCCTTGGCGATCAGCACCGGATCGAAAGTGCCTTCGCGGTCGCGCGGAATCTCGACGTCGAGCAGGTCGTCGTCGGTCGTGATGCGCTTGCGGCTGGTGCCGTTGCGATGGTTCGTGCGGCCTGCCGGCTTGGCATCGCCCTTCTCGTAGCCGAGGTGGTGGGTCAGTTCGCCGCCCAGCGCGCGTTCGAAGATTGCCTTCTTGAGCGCCGCAAGCTGCTCGTTGATCGTCGCCCGATCCAGCGTGCCGGGTACCAGTTGCTTGATCAGTTCCGGGTCCAGGTTCAAACCCTTGCCCGGTTCAATCGTCACTTCTTCCTTGCGTTTGCGTGGCATAACGTGGCTCCTTGGCCATCAGTTTATGCCTCACACACAAACATTCGGATAGGCTCGCCGCCGATGTGGCAGCCGCTCCCGAGGCAAAGCGGCCGCGCCGCGAAGGTCCGCGCCGCAAGCCGCTACCCGAACATCTTGAACGCGAAGAGCGCGTCCATCTGCCTGCCGGTGACGACTGCAATGCACGGCTCGCAGCGGTACGAGCCTTCACTCGATATGTGGCCGTCCAGTGTCCGCCGGCGCTGCATCTCGTCCAACGAATTCTGGCCATCCCGATGAAGCGCTTCGACAAGCCCCTTCTTGGCTTCCTCGCTCGGGACGAGGTGCGGGCGCTGTTGATCGCACCCGATGCCTCCACGTGGTATGGCCGTCGCGATCGGGTGTTGCTGAAGCTCCTCTATAACACCTGTGCCCGTGTTTCTGAACTGATCAGCATCCGCGTTCGAGATCTCACGCTCGACGTGACGCCGTCGGTGCGGCTCCACGGCAAGGGGCGCAAGCAGCGCACTGTGCCTCTATGGAAGGAAACCGTTGCGGAGATTCGTCAGTGGCTCGAATTCACTGGGCTGCAGCCCGATCAGCCCTTGCTGCCCAATCACTGGAAACAGGCAATGACCCGTTCAAACGTTGCCGAACGGATTGCGCGGACTGTGCGCACGGCAGAGCATCACTGTCCATCCCTGCATGGGCGGGCCATCTCTCCGCATACGTTACGTCACACAACCGCCATGCACCTGCTTCAGGCTGGCGTTGATCTCTCGGTCATCGCCCTATGGCTCGGGCACGAGAGTCCAGTGACGACGCACGGCTATGTGGAGGCCGATCTCACCATGAAGGAACATGCACTGGCCGCGATCTCGCCGCCCGACATTCGGCGTACACGCTACCGTCCAGCAGACGCGCTACTGAAGTTCCTTCAGGCCCTGTGATTATGTACAGCCGACAACACTGGGCCGCTCCACAAGGGGCGGTCCCGTGTCGGGGACCGTACATAATTGCAGGCTTGCCATAACGACGCTTATGCCGAGCTTTGCATAACAGGCGCAACTACTTGTTCGTCGGTGCCGACTCCGGCGGCGAACGTGCCGCCGCGATGTACAGCCTGACCGGCACGGCACGTCTGAACGGCTTAGATCCCGAGGCGTATCTCGCCTACGTGCTCGACCACATCGCTGACCACCCGGCCAACCGCGTCGACGAACTGCTTCCATGGAACGTGGCGCCGTCGCTGTCGCCTACTGCTCGCGTCGAGCCCATCCGATAGCTTCGCGAATCTCCGTCGTCAACTACCCGCACTACGGTGTCGCTCGGGTGCTTACCGTGGAGCGAGGCCGTTTCGCCAGAAAGCCTATTGAGGCTCTCGCCAAGCCGCGAGGCCGCGTCCTTGCCGGAATATCCGAGATTCCTGGCGGTCCCCGGCGAACGTCACCTCCATCAGCGATGGCTGTAGGTGCTCCAGCCTCTGCCGGATTCCGGTGACGAGCCGGTAGTCCGGCGTCGTGACCGATACTGCGCCAGTCGCGGTGTCAAGATGGATGCGGCCAGGGAACCTCGGATCGACGAAATCGGGCACTGGACCTCTCAAAGGCCATTCCTGCGTGTTCCACTTGTGACTGGCCGTGACCAAAGCGTCATTGCGAAATTTGTTCCAGATCGCTGATGTCTCCGGTGTCGGCCATTCAGGCTGGCTTGAGAGCGCTGTGATCTGCGGGCTCGATAGCCATCGATTCATTTCAGCGTTGTTTGTGAACGTAGGGTTCGTCGCGTGGACCGCCGTTATGGCGGCTACGCGTGACGGCAGGCCGTTACGAATAAGCATTGCCATCATCGCGGATGGTACGCCTGTTTCCAGTGTCGCCGCAGCGCCTCCCTCAAGGACTTCCGAATCGCCACCGTAGGCGCGCCGCCGCATGCGGATGGCTTCCATCGCCCAGACGAGCCGGTAGATAAACGCATCCTCGATGATGCGCATGTTCTCCAGACCGATCTCGGAAACTTCGGTGCCATGAACCCAGGAACTGAGTAGTACCTCCCAGTTGGCAGGTAGAGGATCGTCCGGAACAAACGGGCGTATCGCGAATAGATGTCGGCCGATTGCGATGAGTGCTGCGCTGAGCGCGTCGGGGTCTTCCCGCAGGGCCGCGATATCAGCCTGATCGAGCGTCGCCGTAAGTTCATTGCCGATCGCATCGATGGCCAGGCCGGATCGCAGGCTAACACCCATCGCGAATATTGCTTTGCGCTGGATGAAGGTTGACCCGTTCCAGATGAGCCGCGCGCGGGCCTGCAGGACCCATCGTTGATCATTGTGCGACTGCTGGCCTAGTCGGGCGATCTGACGAGCCCAAAGAGATCCTGCAAGCGCTTCATCAATGAGACGGGGAAGATCGGCAATGTCTGCGTCTAACGCCTCGACCAGCCCGAGCACGGTCGCATCGAGCTTTTCGATCAGATTCTCGATCGGTTCGGTATCGCCCGGCTCATCGTTCGGAAACCATGCCTCTTGAGCGTTGGCCAGGTATTCCATTGCGTCGTCGCGCGCGAATACGTTGGCGCGTCGGAGGCGCTCGAGCACCTGTGCGACGATGATCACGATACCGCTGGTAAGTGATCGAGCCTTGGCGGAGTTCACGAGTGTTCGCCACGCACGAATCCTCCATGGCACTGGTTCATACATCACATGCAGTACGAGACCTTCAAGATCGACGAATGCGCGTCCTGCTCGACCCGAGACGTTCGCAAACTCCTCGCCTGAGAGCGGAACGCCGGCCCTGTAGAGGGTAGGGATCAGCAGGACAGCTGCATTAAGATTTAACCCCTGCGCCAATGTGGGGGAAGCGATCGTGACCCGAAGAACATTGGCCGAGAGTAGCGCCTCGACCTCGCGAAGAAAGGGTCCAGGAAGGCGGCCGTGATGAATGGCGACGCCGAGGCCAAGACAGTGAACGACCGGATGATTCTGTCCCAGCCACTCCCTGCCGACCGCCATCGCCTGCGCAACCAGGTTGGCATCTTCGATGAGGGGCGCGAGGTAGCCACGTCGATGCAGATCGACGATCGCCTCGGCGTATCCCTCGACGTGATCCCGCTGGGTACAAAAAACAAGGGTACGCTTTCCTTGGGCGGAAAATTTCCAGGCGGCGGCGAGCGTCAATTCTTTGGTGTCGCGTGGAAATGGCGTCCTGCGGCGACCGCGTCCGGGTTGCTGGTCAATAAAGTGGCGAATGAAGGGGCCATCGGCTTCCAGGTCGAAGCCTAGTCGAGCCGACCGCCCCAGCCACGCCAGCGTCCCGAAACGCTGCCGCGTTGGACGCCACCCGGACTGGATCGGAGCGCCGGGAGAATCATTGCGTATCCATGCGGTAAGGTCGTTGAGCTGGTCGCCTTCGGGCAGTATCGCCGAAAGGCAAACGATGCGACGACGGTTGCTGTCTGGCCGACGAAGCAGCCGTTGCACCAGGTTTTCGTAGCGTATCTCCCGCTCGTTGGGGCCGATCAGATGGCCTTCGTCGAGCACGACGAGTCCGATGTCGTCAATGATCGTGTGGTCATTGCGGAGCGCAAAATCTAGTTTTTCCGGAGTCGCGATAACGATGTTCCTTGACCGCAGCGCGTCCTCATCGCCAAGCGCGGCGCCGCTTGCGCCATAAAGCGATGACACGGAAAAGCCAAGGCTCGAAAAAGTTTTCCGGAAGGAGCGCTCGGTCTGGGCCGAGAGAGCGCGAAGGGGCGTGACAATGAGCACACGGGCACCTGAAGTCAGTGCCATGAGGGATGCAATTTCCGCGATTCTCGTTTTACCGGCGCTTGTCGGCAAAGCAACAACAAGGTCGTCCGCGGTATCCGCAGCACGGCGAGCCGCCTCGGTTTGCGACGGCCATAGCTCAATTTCGGCAACGCGCCTGGAGAAGAGTTCGCCGATGAAGAGTCTTCGAAGCGCTTCATAGTTCTCTGCGCCGGTCGGGCCAATGCGCGGGAGAGTGACGTGAAGGCTGCTTTGCCACAGGTCGTCGATCAGGTTAAGCGAAATGCGCGCAATCCACCACATGGTCACCGCGTTGGCTCTTTTCGCCAGCGCGGTCGCGCGCTCCAGTAGCGATCTTGCCTCGTCGATCAGTGTTGATACTCCAGTCTGGAGGCCAAATTCGAAGAATGCCAGAGCGCGGAACACGGTCGAGGACAGAACAATCTGAATGACATCGTCGACCTCGAGTTCGTCCGCACGCACCAGTTCAGTGATCCGGTCATCATTGTGAGCGGCGTCGAGCAACCAGCCACGCGTACGTACGCGCAGCGTATCAAGATCCCGGAGAATGAGCAGTGCAACAGCGTCTTCGGCGGGCGACGTATTACGGTTGCCGGAGGGTTGCGCGATAAGGGAGAAGGCCAGTGCGGAATAACTGCCGAGATGGAAAGCGGCTGCGCCGGCAATGCGGTATAGCCCTCGTGCCGGATCATCCGGGGAACCGTTTTGCACGAGCGCTTCAAAGGCATTGCCCGCCCGCGTAAATCCGTGACGCCAGAGATCCGGGGCACCATTCGCTTCGCGAAGTGCTAAGGACGCTCGTAGAAGGGAGAAGGCGTATTCGGCCAGGTCGCTATCGATCGAGTCACCAAATGCCGGTGCGTCTTCGGCGAGCAATCCGTCCCGGCGGACCAGGGCGCGGGCCTCCCCCCTTGCCTGGAGGCGCCCACGCGCGCCGTCTGCCGTGACCTGCGTGAGAAACGCTGTGAGTTCGTCAATTGTCTCCAAGGACGAGCGCTCCTTCGTATGCCATGCGAATGAATTCCTGGTGATCCGCTATGTGCAGGTGAACTACTACGTGATTCCTGTCCAGACTCGCAGCGGCAAGATCTGTTGCGAGTGCCCTCGGCGGCCCGTTCCCGGACATCGTAAATAGCGCGTGGTTGATACGGGCCGCCGGGACCGATCGAAGCGCGACTTCGTTCCGGATCTTCCTGCCGAGCGCGCCGGGCGCTCCCTCCCGATCCATGAGACGATCGGCGATGAACAGCAGTGACGTTGCTGTTGGCCGCCCGTCATCGCGCGATAATGCGGCTCTTGCTTCGGTAATCGTAGCTGCGGTCAGGTTGGCCCGACTCTTGGCTTCACCTTTAAGCAGGTGCAGCTCTTCGTCGGCGTCGGTCCTCACTCCTATGAAATCATCGCCGCGCAAGGCCATTTCGCGACCGTCTTTATAGCGAAGCCGCCTGACAGGGACCTCGAAACCCAACTGCTCTTCGACCAGCTCGGTCGCAAGGATTTCGCCAAGCTCCCCCGAGCGGGCGCGCGCCGAGCGCGGCATCCGCTCAGCGAGAACAGCGGCGGCTCCGACGTACCCTAAGGCTTGAATGTCTTCTGCGATGCGAGCAGTTTCGTCGTAGTGTGAGCGCACCAGTCCCGGTAATCGAGCAGCGACTTCAGCTCTCCCGCCGTCCCGCTCAGTAAATTTGAACAGGCACTTGCGGCCATCCCGATCGACCTCGCATGTGCACCATTCCTGGAAGAGTGGCACGTTGTTGTCCCCTGCGTGCAGTTTTGTGGGAAATGCGGTGATTGTACCGTCACTGTGGGGAGCACTCGGATTCAGGGCGCTTCCATTGACGGCCAAACGACCTCACGGAACGGTCGACTAGCTAGTGCTGGTGAAGCTTGGCATGCCATCTGAGAAGTTGGGGGCAAGCGAAGCACTATGCTAAGTGGATAACGTTCCGCGGCACGCTAGTCGGACGCGTGGCAACATCATGCACCACGACTCCTAGTGCAACGTCAGTCGTATGCGCCAACGACGTCCTCGCAACTGCCAACACGAGCGGCGGGCTGGGCCGAGCGTTGCGTTGCGTGTTGGCTTTGGAAGGGCCGATTGGGCACCCGGGGGCGGAGCGGGGAGGGGGCATCAATCTCTGCGAGCGCGACAAAGCATTGCGCGAAGTAGTCGAACACTGGAGCGTCACCAAAGACGAGGAACAAAGCCGCGGCGATCCCGAAGCCAACAATCACCGCTGCAGCAACGAAACCAGAGACGACAGCGGGAGAGATGACGAGTGGCTTACTGTGTGCGGGTACTTATCCTGTTTGATTCTGTTCAGCTTGAGTTGCGGCCCTTGACCGCTTGGATTTGGGGGCGTAATCTGCTTTGGCTTCCAGAAGTTCACGGTCGCCAGAGCGCTGTGCCGTATCCAGTCCCCTCTGACGGTGAGTCGATCTTTTGATGGAGGGCACAAATGGCTACTCAACGTCCCCAAAGCCTTGACTCGGTGATGGCTGCTTCTCTAAAGCAGTACGACCGCGGAGACCCGAAGTGGTTCGCGCACCTTGCTAGCGACGCGACTGTATATGCGATTGGAACGACAACCCCATTCGTCGGTCGCGCGGCCTATGAGGCGCACTTCTCTCCGAACCTCACCGCTGCAAAGAGAAAAACCCAAGTCCTTGATCAAAAGGTCAAGTACCTAAACGACGCAACTGCCGTAGTTACTCAGACGCTGCAAATCACGCAGGCGGGCGTGGTTTCAGTCGTGCGGCAGAGCATTGTTTGGAGTCTCAATAAAGTTTGGCAGATTAGCCACTTACATTCCGCCTTGGTTGGAAACCCTACCGGCGCGAAATCACCGGCAACGGTGAAGGGCATTCGCGTACTCAATGAGCGGATTGCCACAGTCGCCGCCGTTCTGGGTGTAGCACAGTAACTCCTCGCACAGAGTTGTTCCCGTGGCCCTTGTTGTCGGCGTAAGCCGAGGAGGAGCCGTGCTTTTATCTGATTTGGCGTACGACCTCGATCCATCGTGCGTCGCGCGTGAGCCGTCGGAAGTGCGACTCGGTAGGCGAGGGCTCAACCGGATGCTTTGCGTCGATCGCAAGCGGAAGCATTTTGAAGATGATTATGTGAGTTCACTTCCGGCGATACTTGATCCCGGCGATGTTCTTATCCTAAACGACAGCCGACGATCTGCAGGAGTCCTCTTCGGTTATTCCAAAGAAGGCGGACAAGTCGAGCTGCGGCTTGTGAGGCAAATCTCCGAGCATTGCTTTACGGCCCGGTTGTTTCCGAATCATTTTGCGAAAACGTGCGCCATCCTGCAAGTGGGGGATTTCAATCTTCGAATTGACGACGGCCCAGGTGGCCCTCATGGCCTCTATTGCCTTACATCGGAAAGGCCGCTCGCCGACTTGCTTCGCGCGCACGGCTTGCCGATTACTTCGTTCTTTTACGACGGCTATTTCGAGCTCGCGAACTACAACCCGATCTATGCTTCCGAGGAAGGTTCGTTTGAAAGCCCTATGGCTGGACTTCACCTATCGCAGGAGATTCTCTTTGGGCTTCAGAGTCGAGAAATCGAGATAGCCTATCTAACCCACCATGTAGTGGGTAGCTGGCTATCGCCGACCACAGACCAAATCGACGACCTTTCGCTGGCCGAAGAGAGCTACAGCGTCCCTGACGCCACCAGCGCTGCTGTACGACGCGCCAAGCGTTCGGGCAATCGGGTTGTAGCAGTTGGAAGCACGAGCGTTCGCGCTCTGGAAAGCGCCTGCGACGATAATGGAGTGCCATGCTCGGAAAAAGGAACCACCAAACTTTGCATCCGACCAGGGTTTAAGTTCAGATGCGTCGACGCCTATCTAACTAGCTTCCATCCGGCCCGCTCAAGTCTTATGGTTCTTGATGTTGCATTTTGCGAGCTATCACTCCTACGAGACGCGTACAAGCACGCGAATGCTGAGCGGTACATGTTTCTTGAGTTCGGTGACGCGGTGCTTTACCTATGACTTCGAGAAGGGATCAGCCAAGGTATCAGAAAGACCGCCGCGTTCTTTGGGTGATGGTCAAAGACGACATCTTGCTGCGTAACTACTCGACGAACATGGCGATTCAACTCGACCCACAGAGGAGACGCGTCTGGGAGCTCTTGGACGGGGCGCACACCCAAACGCAGATCGCCGAGAAATTGCGTTTGGATGAGGAATTCGGGCTAGGTGCTGCCGAGATAGCAGACCTGATCGCAACGCTAGAGATCAACGGTTTTCTCATTCGAGCATGACGTCAGCGCTTCCACTTCGAGTCAACAAGGAGTACTTCGGCTACATCGCTGGCTTCAGCGATGGCACTGTTGCCTTATTAAAGCCGTCGGCAGGTTCCTCGCTGGCTTCAGGGGCAAGCTACGAACAGTTGCTCGAACTTGGATTGCTTCTTGAGGACCTCGAAGTTCGAGAGGGTTTCTATCTTCATACTCCGCTGCTGGTATGGATCGAGTTGACTCGGCGCTGCAATCTGACGTGCAAGCATTGCTACATAAGCGGCGGCGATGCACGGGCTAGTGAAATGGATACGGGTCAGTTTCGTTCACTCTTGGATGAGCTGGCAGACATGGGCGTGTGGGCAGTCGCCTTCACCGGCGGCGAACCGACGCTACACCCGTCATTCGTTGAGCTTGTCTGGCATGCGCGCCAACGCGGCCTGTTGGTCGGAATCGCCACGAACGGATTAACTCTTTCGCGTGAGTTGCTTGGTGCACTTCCTACTGATGATGTCATTATTAGCGTAAGCCTTGACAACCTGCACTTCGCAGGAAAGCAAGAAGGAAGAGAGTTCAAGCATATAACTGAAGCGATCGACCGGTGTCATGAGTTCGGCTTTAAAACGAACATTATGACCAATACCAATCGAAAGAATTTCGGCGAACTCGGCCGACTGATAGATTGGGCTGAGCAGAAAAACGTTTCGATTAGGAGCGTACCCTTTTCGCCCCTCGGCAGAGGAAAGCAATACCGCAAGGAGCTGGAGTTGTCCGTCGCGGAGGCAGACGCAGCCGCCGCATTTTGGATTCGAGAGTGCGAGCTTGAGCACCGCTACCACAAAGATGTGGGTCTCTGCGTGGGCTCGATTTTCAACTATGGGCTAAGCCTTGGCTACATGACCAGGCGATGTTCTAGCGGGCGTTACCTCGCCTACATCGCTGCGGACGGAACTGTGTATCCGTGCACGATGACAGCGGGTGAGTCGATCCTGTCACCTGGGAGTATTCTCGCTGGAGGCTTTGCGAAGCTGTGGCGCTCTGACTGGCAAATAAGACAGTATTCTTGGGACAACTTTGCCGAGACATGCGCTCGGTGTCCAATCAACGCAGAAGAGTTCTACTGCGCTGCACGATGTCCGGCGATGTCTTTCGCGCGACACGGTGAGTACTTTAGCTGTGGCGCTTCGGAGTTCGAGATCGCTAGTACCGTTGTGAGGACAGCTAGGCTCGGCGTCACGGAGACAGGTCAGTCTAGTGGGCGACGTATCATCGATATCGTTCCCGAGGGCAAACGTGCAAGGGAGACGGATATATGAGGACTGTATTGTGCACGAGTCCGCATGTTCGACACCCCGCCGTTCTTCAGGCAGATTTTGAAGACAGGCGAGGGCTGATGTATAGCTTTGTGCCGATCGGGTTGCTTTCGCTCGCGGCGGTGATAAGGCAAAGTGGGCTGTGCGAAGCGCTCCTGTTCGATATCAATGACGCTATCAATGACCGGCGAGTAGACCCGGCCGGGGAATTCTATTGTGCGGCGGCTGAACTGATTTGCTCTTTGGAGCCAGATGTGGTGGGTTTCATGACTGAATGTGACTCATATCACCATGTGCTTCAGATTTGCGCCGAAATTCGGAGGTTCCGCCCCAGTGCAGTGATCATACTTGGAGGGCCGCATGCGTCGACCACTGCGGCGGTGACTCTTGCGCGATGGAACTGCATCGACGCCATATGCGTTGGTGAGGGGGAGCGGACTGTTCTACCGCTCGTAGAATCGCTGCTAAGTGTCGAAAGACGGAATGTACCGGGGGCAGTTCTCCGTAGCCGGAACGGCGAAATTCTGAATGGAGGCCCTGCTCATCTGGTTGACGATCTCGATTCACTACCGGTGCCGGCCTTCGAGATGTACGAGCCGAAGGAGGACGAAGAGATATTTCTCGAAGTCGGGAGGGGGTGCCCATTTGCATGCACCTTCTGCTCAACCGCGCCGTACTGGGAGCGCCGCCACAGAGTAAAATCTCCGCAGCGTATCGTCGCCGAGCTCAGTCGCGTGGAGAACCTCTACGGGCCTCGTCGCTTCCACTTTACGCACGATCTTTTCACGACCGACCGGCGCTGGGCTTTGGCCGTTTCAGAGGCAATCGCCTTGCTCGATGCGGTACCGGCGTGGACCTGTAGTGCACGGGCTGATCGTGTGGATCCTGAACTCCTGCAACAGATGGCAAAAGGCGGCTGTAATGCCATCTACTACGGGGTTGAGAGCGGCTCAAGCCGGATCCTGACGACCATCAAGAAGGAGATTCCTTGGGATGTAACGCTGCGTGCTATAGACAACAGCATCTCCGTCGGCATCCAGGCAAACGCTGGTCTCGTCGTCGGTTTCCCGGAGGACGACGAGGACTCAGTTCGCGAGACGTTTGATGCATATACACAGCTTTTAGCGCGCGGGGCAAAGCCAGTGCATATCTTCGGATTCTGTCCGTTCAACGGCGCTGCTTCCTTCGACGCAAAAGATCTACGCGGTACGCAGAAGCATTTCCTAGACATTCCACTTCCGTCTTCGGTCGACACGGCTAACCGACAATTGATTGTTGACGACCCCGTCCTTTTTTCCGTGTACCGAAGGTTGGCCACCAGTACCTTGAGAAGTATTGCACCAGGATTCATAGAAGGTATTGACGAGTTCACGCCGCTCGTTGAGTCGTGTCTGCTGCCCTCTCTCATCTTTGTCGGACTAGGCGTTTCGATGCTTGACCTCTACAAGGGATGGCTCAGTTGGATATCGGCTCGGAATGAAAAGCTCGATCGACCCGAACATCGGCGTTTCTATGGGGGAGCGCTCCAGTATGCGACCTATTTATTCGATCGGGCGCAACAACTGGAAGATATTCGACCCGATCTCGTGCCCTATCTGGACCTTCTTCAACGCTCGTTCGCGAGTGCTGCCTCAACAGACCTCTCTCCGCTTTCGATGGCAACGTATCGTTCAGGCGTGATGCCACCTGACGTACTTCGCTCGCGCATCGAGGAGGGTTGCCTCGTCGCAGCGGAGCAAGTCGTGGGCTCATTTGATTGCGAATGGGACTTGAGTGAGTTGCTGGCGTGGACATGCAAGCAAAGTATTCCCGCTCCGCGCCTCTGCCGCTGTGGCTACGTGTTGCAGCGGACGGGTGATCAATCCGGCGTTCGCCTGCTTCAGGTTGCTCCAGCAGTTCTGGAGTTGCTCGAGTCATTGCGGCACAAGCCACTTGATGCGGCATCGTTGTGGGCCGAGCGGGTCCACGAACCCTGCTTACTGACGGCAGCCGGCATAGACGGGGTGGTTCAAACCATGGTTGAAGCCGGTGGCGCAGGCCTTGTCCGTATCCAATAGGAGGTGTGAGTGCACCATGCAATCCCCGCCAACGTTGTTGAACGTTGCAAGTTGGTCACCGAACCGACCTACGTGTACGATCTATCACAGTTGAGACGAACCGCTTCCTACATCAAGGATGCATTCAAGCATCAGGAAGCAATGGTACTCTTCGCCACGATGGCGAATCCACGCCCTGAAATTCTCGAAACGCTCAGTGAACTCGGCATCGGCGCATGCGTGAACTCAGTGGCACACCTTAGGGCCGCCATTCGGGCGGGCATGCAGCGGGACAGAATTCAGTTTACATCTTCAGGCTTGTCTACCGAGGATCTCGAAGAGATTGCTTCCTTTAAAGTCCAATGCAACGTCGACTCTGCTTGGCAAGCAGCGATGCTGATGGATATTTCGAAAGGAGCAGCTTGTGGCGTACGAGTTAACACCCGACTCCTTCTCGCAGAAAGCGTTTCGGCGTATGATCGCCTTGGCTTAGATCCGGGTGACGTGCCCGCTTTGAGTTCCATGGTTGAATCACGAAGCGGACGTTTGAACGGCGCGCACATCTATGTAGGAACAAACTTCCGAAGCCACATTGAAATGCTCCCGGCTCTTGACCGCTTTTTCAGTGTGGCAGCCACTGTCTCGGCTCTCGATTATGTCAATGTAGGCGGGGGCATTGGGGTCGATTACACTAGACTCAACCACGAGTTCGAAGTCAACGACTATGCTCGAGCAATCGGACAGAGGCTTGATGCCCTTCGAGAAAAGCTTGCTCGTCAGGTGCAACTCGTTGTGGAGCCCGGAAGAGCAATCGTTGCTTCGTCCGGCTACTTCACGTGTCGCGTAACGGACGTCAAGAAGCTAGGCGACCGGATTTTCGTCGGCGTGAACGCTAGTGTGGCTCAGTTCCCTCGGCCGTGGCATCATCCAGAAACACCTCACCAAGTCTACGCGGCGAAGCTGATCAACGACTGCGTAGCGAACGACGTTGGGGAAACGATGGATGCCGTGATCGCGGGACGTACGACGTATTCAAAAGACGTGCTTTCCACCGCCCGACTTCCTACGAATCTGAAAGTGGGCGATGCCCTGATTTTTGCCGACGCAGGCGCATATTGTGACTCCATGGCATCAAGGTTCTTAGGGCAACCGGATACCGAGTCAATATTTCTAAACTGAAAGACATACTCGTGTTGTCTACACGCGGTCTCGTTTTATGTATTGTCATAGTTGCCCTTAGTCCCTTCCCATTCGGCCTCCTGCTGAGGATCATCTTTACTCGAGGATATACAAAGACCTTTTTGATTCGTGGAGCGCTGCTCGCCGCAGCTTCCAGTCTCCTTGTTTGCGATATGGAACGCGACGCTTACGGGGAGACATTAGCGACGGTCGGCGTCGGCGCGGTGACCGTTGGGGTTGCTGCCATGTTGCTAGTGGACGGTGTTTCGCTCCGATACCTGATGCGAGTGGACGCGACGCGGCTTAGCGAGTACGTGGTTGCCCTTCCGCGTTTGCATACTGTCAAGTCTTGGCTGACTTTCCTGTTGGCGAACATTTCAGGTTCAATCTGGGAGGAACTCGTATTCCGCTATCTGCCATACGTGCAATTCAAAAGTCAACCTTGGCTGCTCGTGGTTGCCATCATTTTCTCATCGGCAATCTTTGGCATGCAGCACATCAGCTCGGGCTGGCGGCAGGTCACCTATTCTTGTGCGCTTGGTTGTTTTTTCAGTGCCTTGGTCTGGGTAACAGGGAGTATTTGGTCATCGCTAGCCGCGCACTTTGTGGGAAACACCTTCACGTTGGCGATCGCAAGGCCACTGCTTCTGCGAAAACTTCGTGGATACAGCGCACCCTTCTAGAAGTTTTGGTTTCCAAAATGCGACATTAGCCGAGGAGATGCGAGGGGTACATCACCCACTCTGTCCTATCAACCGAAGGCAAGCGTCTGCACCGGCGCCAACGCCACGACTTTCTAGGATTTGATCACGGGTTGGCTGCGGCACTTCGGTGCTATCGTCTGGAGCAGCCCTTTGGCACCGGTCGGCTTTGCACGGAGCGCGTGGGAAACATTGTGACGGTACGTATGACGGTATTGCCGTCAAGCTGACCTGCCCCCATCAATAGGGCCAATGGGCTTCTAGCAAAGTCCCTTTAAACCAACTCCTGGAAAGCGGCAGGAGTATCCGCGGTTGCCCGATGTTTCGCCGCAAACTCTGACGGCGCAAGGTAGTTCAGTGCGCTGTGCGGCCTTTGCTCGTTGTAGTCCTGACGCCATGCCGCGATGACTGCCCGAGCATGCGCGAGCGTCGTGAACCAGTGCTCGTTAAGGCATTCGTCGCGGAACTTGCCGTTGAACGATTCGATGTACGTAAGCGGCCGGGCAACCCGTCTTGAGTTGGGGTAAAGCTCTTGGGAGTATCGTGTCCACCTAACGAATAAGCGGACACGTGAACACTATCGAATCGGAAGCACTCCCCGAGCGTCGTCGCCGGCAACGGTACAGCGAGGAGTTCAAGGCGCAGGTGGTAGCTGCGTGCCAGGGAATCGGCGTATCGGTTGCTGCGGTCGCGCTGGAACACCGGCTCAACGCGAATCTGCTGCGGCGCTGGATCGATCAGGCGGAGGGGCGACTTCCCAAGAGACCGCTGGGTCGTCCACCGGCCACGCCACCGTCGCTGCCAGCCTTTGTGTCGGTGCCATTGGGAGCGCCGAGTCCGCACTCGGCAGAGATCCGCATCGAGGTGCGCCGGGGCGATCAGTCGATCACGGTCAGTTGGCCCGTGTCCGAAGCCGCCCAGTGTGCCGCCTGGCTGCGCGAGTGGATGCGGTGATCCGCGTCGACGAGATCTGGCTGGCGACCGATCCGCTGGACATGCGTGCCGGTTTCGACACGGCCTTGGCGCGCGTGGTCAAGGTATTCGGTGCCGCGCACCCGCACCATGCTTATCTGTTCGCCAATCGCCGCGCCAACCGCATGAAGGTCCTGATCCACGACGGGATCGGCATTTGGTTGGCAGCACGACGTCTGAATCAGGGGCAATTTGCCTGGCCGCACGCCGGCAGCGAACCGAAGCAGCATGAACTGACGCACGAACAACTGGCCGGCCTGGTGCTGGGCCTGCCGTGGCAACGCATTGGCGAGAGTGGCGTGATCCGTGTCGTCTGAGTACGACGGAGGCGTAAACAGTTCAGCTTCCACCGCCTACAGCGTTCTGGCAGACTGGCCTGCATGAATCCCGCTGACCTCGACGCACTTACCCCGGAACAGTTGCGCGCCCTGACTGCGCAACTGATTGCAGAGGTCCAGTCGAAGGACCAGGCGATCCACGAGAAGGAGCGGGAAGCCAGTGAACGAGATCGGGAACTCCGCTACAAGCAGACCCGCATCGACCAGCTTACCCATGAGATCTCGATCCTCAAGCGCCAGCAGTTCGGCCGGCGTAGCGAACAGCTCAACAGCGAGCAGATGAACCTGCTCGACGAGGCGATCGATGGCGACTTGGTTGCCATCGAGATGGAGCTTGAGCAACTCGAGCCTACGCGAGCTGAACGGCAACGCGAGCAGCCGAAACGGGCACCACTGCCGCCGCAACTGCCACGCACCGACGTCCATCACGAACCGGACAGCACAACATGCCAGTGCGGTTGCGAACGCATACGGATCGGCGAGGACGTGAGCGAGAAGCTGGACTACACGCCGGGCGTGTTTACGGTGGAACGGCACATCCGCGGCAAGTGGGTGTGCAAAGCGTGCGAGACGCTGATCCAAGCGCCGGTTCCACCGCATGTGATCGACAAGGGCATGCCCACCGCCGGGTTGCTCGCGCAGGTGCTGGTCGCCAAGTACGGCGACCACCTGCCCCTGTATCGCCAGGAACAGATCTTTGGTCGTGCGGGACTGGCCATCCCGAGATCCACGCTGGGTGCCTGGGTGGGCCGGTGTGGCGTGCAGTTGCAGCCGTTGGTCGACGCACTCGGCCAGGCCATTCGGCAACAGGCGGTGTTGCACGCCGACGAGACGCCGGTGCAAATGCTCAGTCCCGGCAAGGGCAAAACGCACCGGGCATACCTGTGGGCGTATACGTCGACTCAGTTCAGCGAACTGCGCGCGGTGGTCTACGACTTCGCCGAGAGCCGCGCCGGTGCGCACGCTCGCACGTTCCTGACGGGCTGGCACGGCAAACTGGTATGCGACGACTACAGCGGGTACAAGGCCTCGTTCCAGCACGGCATCACCGAGATCGGATGCGCGGCCCATGCTCGACGCAAGTTCTTTGAATTGCATGCCAACCACAGCAGCCATGTTGCGGGGCAGGCCCTGCCGTTCTTTACCGCGCTCTACGACATCGAACGCGAGGCTGCAGCACTGGATGTCGACGAACGGCAGCGGCTTCGACAGCGTCGGGCCAAGCCGGTGTGCGACGCCCTCTATGAATGGTTGATGGCGCAGCGCAAACTCGTTGCGGACGGCTCGGCGATTGCGAAGGCGCTGGACTACAGCCTGAAACGATGGGACGCACTCACGCGCTATCTCGATGACGGCAATGTGCCGATCGACAACAACTGGGTCGAAAACCAGATCCGACCGTGGGCAGTCGGTCGGTCCAATTGGTTGTTCGCCGGATCACTGCGTGCGGGTCAGCGCGCGGCCGCCATCATGAGCTTGATTCGATCGGCGCAACTGAACGGGCTCGATCCGCTCGCCTATCTGAAGGACGTCCTCACACGCTTGCCGACCCACAAGGCCAACGACATCGACGCGCTACTGCCGCATCGTTGGCAACCTCTCTCGACTGCCGCCTAAACTCGCTCGTCAAGACGGGTTGGCTGGTCGCTTACCGATGTACGCATTCTGCGTTGGCTTGCCCGCCTGAATCAACTTCAGAGCGACGCCGTTCGCATACGCCCACTGGTCAAGCGCGCGGCTCGTAAATTCGGGGCCCTGGTCTGTTCGCACCGCCTTGGGATAGCCACGGAAGCGAGCTGCGCGGTCCAATGCCCGAGCGACATACAAACCTGAGATGCCATGGTCGACGACGATGTCGACAGCCTCTTTCGTGAAGTCGTCGACGACGGTCAGGCACTTCACGCGCCGGCCGTTGGAAAGCGCGTCTATCACGAAATCGATTGACCACACCTCGTTGGGGGCGCCCGGCAATGCCAGTTGCTCGCGCTCAATCATTACGCCGCGGCGCTTGCGACGGCGCCGCACAGCCAGCCCTGCCTCACGGTACAGGCGATAGATGCGCTTGTGATTGGCGTGCGTGCCTTCGCGTTCCACTAGGGCGTGCAATCGGCGGTAGCCGAATCGACGACGTTCGTGTGCCAACTCCACCAGACGCGCCGCTAGCACCTCATTCTCGTGGTCTGGCTTCGCGTCGTAATGCAGCACGCTGCGAGAAAGCCCGACAAGCCGGCAGGCGCGGCGCTCGGAGATGTTGACCTTCTCCCGAATCGCCGATACTGCTTCGCGTTTGGCTTGCGGGCTCAGGGCTTTCCCTTGACGACGACCTTCAACGCTTCCATATCGAGCATTGCTTCGGCCAGCAGCTTCTTCAGCCGGGCATTCTCCACCTCGAGGTCCTTGAGCCGGCGGGCTTCCGAGACTTCCATGCCACCGAACTTCGCACGCCAAGTGTAGAACGACGCATCACTGAACCCGTGCTTCCTGCACAGTTCCTTGACCGGCATGCCGGCCTCGGCTTCCTTCAGAAACCCGATGATTTGCTGTTCCGTAAAGCGCTTCTTCATGTTCGTCTTCTTCTCCGAAAACGAACTTTACTAGACTCCGGCTGGCCCTGTTTGCAGGGGGCAGGTCAATGTTACCCTTCGTTTCGTGCCATCTTGCGAAAGCCTTACGCTCGCCGCTCACGCAACTAAATTTGTTACTAGTTTTCAACTAATTTTGTGTCTACCAGCGGCCGGCAGGGTTCGTTGGCGGCATCCCGCCACTCCGGGGCTCCTCGCGGAGCAGCTTCAGGCGATCTTCGAGCGGAGCTTCGCGGCCGAACCGAGTCAGCACGATCAAAGCCTCTATCCAGCTGGCACCGGCTCGTCAGCCATGTCGATCGACGATTGCCACACAACTTTGGTTGAAATCGCCCATCGCGTTACAACTTTAGTTGACGCGATCGCGCAGCTAGACTCATCTTTAGTTGAAACGGAATTTCCCGCTTAGCCTTTCCTGGCATGGGTTGGCTGGAATTCCTTGGCTCTCGCGGATGGTTACAACGTTAGTTGTGTGAGCGGCGGCACTCGCCCTTAGGGAGTTGAGCGCTCCTACCGCGGCGATCGAAAAGCGGTGCCATCACCGTTCCGGCGCCCCTGGATTTCTGGCGCGGGCGACGACGTGCCGTGGGCGGGTTCTTTGGCCATTGCGCCACACGCGGGCCGGGGTGTTCTTCGATCCGGACGGGGCTGTTGGCGAGGCGACTTCGTCTCAGGCGGTGCTGAGGCTCAATTGCGAGCGACCACATTTAGTGTGGTGAAAGGGAAGGGCCTCGGCGGGCCGGCGGCTGAATTCTCTCCGCGGTGCGGAGAGAATTGGGGGAGCGCCCAGCAGGGTTCCGCCGTGGCTGAGATTCCGGTAACGTGGCCCCTATTGGCGTGCGCCGGCCCGCCGAGCCCTCCATTCCTGACAAGATGACCGAACTCGTCCCCGCATCCCTATTGACCGACATCCGCCACATGATTGATTCGGCGCGCGCCCGAGCGGCGGCGGCCGTCAATGCTGAACTGGTAAACCCCCCGAAAAACCGGTGTAATCGGAAGTAGAATTTTCTCGTTGAGGGAGTTCTACAGCATGAAGAAGTCGAGATTCACGGACAGCCAGATCATGGACGCGCTCAAGCGCGTGGAATCGGGGCTGTCGGTGCCGGACCTGTGCCGGGAGCTGGGCATCAGCACGGCGACGTTTTACAAATGGCGCTCGAAGTACGGCGGCATGGACGTCTCGCTGATCGCACGGATGAAGGAGTTGGAGGCGGAGAATGCCCGGCTGCGCAAGATGTACGTCGAGGAAAAGATCAAGGCCGAGATCGTGGCGGAGGCGCTCGCAAAAAAAGATTGAGGCCATCTTGCCGGCGTGAGATGGCCATGCATGCGGTGTCCATCCGGGGCATATCGATCCGGCTGGCATGTGAGGCATTTGGGATCAGCCAGGCCTGTTATCGGTACGTCGGTCGGCGCAGCGCCGAGAACGACGAGATTGCGAACTGGCTGCTGCGGCTGACCGACAACCATCGGAACTGGGGCTTCGGGCTGTGCTTCCTGTACCTGCGCAACGTGAAGGGCTTCGGGTGGAATCACAAGCGCGTGTACCGGATCTATCGCGAACTGGAGCTGAACCTGCGGATCAAGCCGCGCAAGCGGCTGGTCAGGCAGGTACCGGAGCCGCTGGCGGTGCCGTGCGCCGTCAACCAGGTCTGGTCGATGGACTTCATGCACGACCAACTGGCCGACGGACGCAGCATCCGGTTGTTCAACGTGATCGACGACTTCAACCGCGAGGCACTCGGCATCGAGATCGACTTCTCATTGCCGTCCGAACGCGTGATCCGGGCGCTGCAGCAGATCATCGGTTGGCGCGGCAGGCCAGAAGCGATTCGGTGCGATAACGGGCCCGAGTACCTGAGCGCAGCGATCATCGAATGGGCCCGACAGTACGGCATCAGGCTCGACTACATCCAGCCGGGCAAGCCGCAGCAGAATGCGTATGTCGAACGATTCAACCGGACCGTGCGGTATGAATGGCTGTCGCAGTACCACTGGGAAGACTTGGACCACGTGCAGCGCTTCGCGACCGATTGGATGTGGACTTACAATCATGACCGCCCGAACATGGCCCTGGGCGGATTTACGCCAAAGCAGCGGTTGGCCATGGCCGCTTAGTTTCTACTTCTGAACCCCGTGGAAAACGGGGGGATTACCGTTCAAGCGCCGGCAGACAGGGGGCTCTCGGGGGGAGCCGCAGATATTTGCTGAAATCCGTGGGGTTGCTCTGCCTGAGGGGTGGTAGGTTGATTGCGCCCGGGCCGGATGCAGCCATCTGCAATGTGTGTAATCGAATTGATTTATACACACAGCGAGGCATGCCATGCGTACCAACATTGAAATCGACGACAAGCTGATGGCCGAGGCACTTGCCGCAACCGGTGTCAAAACCAAGCGGGAAGCCGTCGAGCTCGGTTTGAAGACGATCATCAGGCTCAAACAGCAAGAGCAGATTCGCCAGTTTCGCGGAAAACTCCACTGGGAAGGCGATCTCGACGCGATGAGGACGGATCGATGACGCTCGTGGATTCGAGCGTCTGGATTGACTATTTTCGTGGCAAGGTTTCGCCGGAAACCGACAAGCTGGACGGTTTGCTCGGCAACGAGGCGCTGTTGTCGGGCGACCTGATCGTGGCAGAGGTGTTGCAAGGTTTCCCGGCTGAATCCGAATTCAATGTGGCCCGCCAGTTGATGACGACGCGCTTGAATGTCGTGTCGCTGGTCGGTACCGATAACGCCGTCCAGGCCGCACGAAATTATCGCGACTTGAGGGCGCGAGGCGTGACGGTCCGCAAGACTATCGACACGCTGATCGCGACTTACTGTATCGAGAACGGCGTTTCGCTGCTGTACAGCGGTCGGGACTTTGATCCATTCGTTCAATATCTGGGTCTTCGATCAGCCCTTTTAGATGATTGAGCAAAGCCAGGCCAGCCTCGCGGGCATGTAAGGATTCGGTAGTGGGCCTGTGCTGAGTGTGCCGTCGCTGGCTAATCAGATCGGCGGCGCGCCGGCAAGCGTTGTGGTGGTGCTCGGCGCTGGAAGCCGACCTGCGCGACGCGTTCGAGTGCGGCCGGGCACTTATGCTCCCATGCCGCCGTTGCTCGACACAGCAGGCCGACGCCTCCGTCCGAACTCGAATACCGCGGCCTTACCGGCCAGGAGCGCCGGTACGGCCTGCGCGCGTCGCTTGCTCGGGTTCGACAGCCGCCGGCGCGTGAGCCTGTGAAGCCGGCGGCGCCGCACTCATATACGCCGGCGCAGCCTTTTTCTCCTTTCGTACTCCCGGTGGCGGCGCGGTCGGGCGCTGCTCCATGTCGGTCAGCATCTGCTTGCACGGCAGCGGCTGATTGCGGCCCGGCTGGAGCAATGCGAGCAAACTCGCGAGCGGATTCAGCAGGCCCAGCGCCACCGCTGCCCCGCCGCGCGCGATGAGCGCCCCCGGCTTCACGCCCACGTGAGGCTGCTTGAAGGTACCGGTGACGTACAGCGGCGAGCGCAGCGATACCACGCGGAACCCCTTGGTATGCGGATGGATTGTCAGGTTCATGGTCTCGTCCCGCAGGTTCACGTTCCCGTTCATGCCGATCACCGCATCTGCGGTGTCGAGCGCGAATACGCGCGAGTCGAGCACGCCATTGGTGACCACGAAATCGGCCACCGCGCAGTTGATCTTCACGTCGCGATCGCCGAACAGCTTCTCGTACACCACGTTCGCCACGTTCAACCCGGCCGCTTCCATCAGCAACAGGCTTACGGTGCCGTCCGTGACCAGCGTCTTCACTTCTCCGTTGGACGTGGCGGCGAGCGCCGCCGGCGAGTTGCCGGTGGCCGACAGCGCGGCATCGCCGTTGACTTCGCCGAGCGCCGTCTGCATGACCTCGAACGTCGGGAATAGCCGCTTCAGCTTCAGGTGCCGCGCCTGCAGCGTGAACCGCCCCTTGAGCGGCGTGCCGCTGCCGTCCAGGTGGATGTTCGACGCCAGCGTGCCGCCCGCGACGCCGAAGTTCAGCGGGTTGAGCGTCAGCACGCCGTCCTGCATGACGACGTGGGTCTTCAGATCGGTGATCGGCAAGCTCGGGGACTTGATGATGCGCTGCCCGGTGAACCGGACGTCGGCGTCGATCTTCTTCCAGCGCTCGGTGCGGAACGCCTCGACCGGCAGTGCCTTGTTCGCGGGCTGCGCGACCGCGGCGCCGCGGCGCGCCTTGCTGGCATTCGTGTCGGCGCCGATGAGCGGCGCAAGGTCGGCGAACCGCAGCACCTTCGACACCAGCGTGCCCGACAGGAGCGGCCTCGGTTCGCGCGAAACGTACACCAGCGTGCCGGTGAGATCGCTGCCGCCGACACGCCCCGTGAAGTCCTCGTACTTGAAGACATTGCCGGACGCGCGGAATTGCCCGATCAGCCGTCCGTCGGTCGCATAGGGCGGGGTCTCGGGCAGCGTGATGCCGGTGACGTCGTACAGGTGCGCCATGCTGGTGCCCGCGAGCCACAGTCGCAGGTCGACCGCCGCCAGGTGCGCCGGATCGGTCAGCGTGCCGACCAGCGCCAGCTTCGTATCGCCGAAGCGCAAATTGGCCTGGACCGGAAACGGGCGCTGAACGCTTTGCAGCCCCAGCACGTTTCCGATCTTGCCAGTGCCGGCGACGTGCCCTTTCTTGTAGGTTCCGTCGACGGTCCACCCGATCGTGTAATCGCCCGTGCTTGCGGACGCCGCGGGCGCGGCGCCTGCCGGCGCGCCCGACGCCGCCGTCGCGGACGTGCTCGACGCAGCCGATGCCGCCGGGGCGATCGCGGTAGTGGATATCGCGGCCGACGCTTGCGACGCCGCGGCCACCGCTTGCGCCGCCGCTGCCGATGCGCGGGATGCCGCTTCGATACCCGACACGGGCGCCGGGGATCGTGCCGCACCTTGGTGTACCTGTGCCGCGAGTTTCTTTTGGCCCTCCTGGCCGACGGCCTGCGCCGATTCGCTGCGCGCCAGCGCCGCCTGCTGCTTCAACGCGTCGCCGAACGCAATCGGCTTGCCGAGCGTGTCGATCACACCGCTCAGGTCGAATTGCTTCTGTTGGTCATAGTAGCGGAGCTTGCCGGTGGCGAACGCGATATCGTGCAGGTCGAGCGTCCACTTGCCCGGATGATCGGCATTCTTGAGCTGGAACGTCCAGTTGACGCGCCCGTCCGCGAGGCGTTCGAGGTCGACGGACGGATTGACGAGGTCGATGGCCGGAATCACGATGCGGCGCGCGAGCAGCGGCAGCGCCTCGACTTCGAAGCTGATCGCGTCGAGCGTGGCGAAATGCTTCGTGCGCGCCCAGTCCGGGTTGGCGATCGTGACATTGCCGGCGCTGAATCGCGGCCACGGCACCCAGGCGCGCCAGCCGTGCTCGCTCACGGGCCGGTGCCACCCGACACGCAGGTCGCCGTTGATGGCGAACTGCCGTCCGATCGCGTCCGATACCTTGTTGTCGACCCAAGGGCGCGCGCGGTTCCAGTCGAACGTCACGATGAAGACGAACAGCGCGGCACTCGTCAGGGCAACGACAACGGCGAGCCACGCAGCCACCTTGCCGACGGTATGGCCGTTGCGCATCTTTCACTCCCGGGTTGGGCTGCACCGAAACGATGGCGCAATTCGTGTTCCCGAATGCGCTTCGACCGGCCAACCGGTCTGTTTCAGCGTTGCAACCAGGCAGGCGAGTCGGGAAATGGCGAGCCCAATGGGATCGGGAAGGGGAACCTTCCGCATCGACCCCGAAGGTTTCGACAAGGGCGAGCGACGTGTGCAGGCGCTTGAGCCGTGCGAAACGTATCAACGCTGAAACATTTTCATCCGTTCACGGCGACTTTCCGTGTATTCCGGCGGTTCGTATCGCCGTGCGAATCGAGTGCATTGCGATGGCATATCGCTTGCTACGGAGATTGACCCGCAGACGAGTGATCCGGGAAATAGCGTCCAGGTGCGATCGTCTTCATGAGGATCAAGAGGAAATCGTAATGAGCATACTTGCGACTTACACGTTCGCATTGCGGCACGGCAGCCATGTGACGTTCCTTATTCCTCAGAACGGCTGCCCATCCGGCGCGGCCCAGTTTTTCCTTGCCGCGCATCTGTCCGATGGCGCCGGATCGCTCGCCGACAGATTTCATCGAGCGAACAGGTTTGCCGAGCTGACTTCACCCGACGCGCACGAGAATTTGTCCTATCGCTACCTGGTCGATCTCGGCGGGCATATCGTCGCGTTTCGGCACGACTCGGAGGGGAACGAGTGGGAGCGGTTTTTCTCGGGACACTACGCGGAATTCATCAATGGGCACGCGCCGCTCAAGGTGCTCGGCGACGGCGTGCTGAAGCACATCAAGTCCTGCACCGGCGGAAATGACGAATGGGTGACGCGCGGGCAGCTTGTCAGGCGTCATGCCGCAGCCGTGGAGACACTGTCGTTGCAACGCGAACGATTTCCGGAGCGGGCGGATGTGATTTCAAGCTATCAAAGCGATGTCGACGCACTGGCCGTTTCTCTCCGGCGATACAGCGAATGTGAGGATTTCGAATGAATGCAGGAGAATGTTTCTTGAAGATATCGATCGACCTGCATTATCTGACAGCTTCAAAAATGAATGATTTGGTGATTATATGAAATACGGTGGTATTTATATATTCATACCATTTCGCATGTTTTCTTAATTTAGATCAATGATAACGTTTCCGAATCAGGGCATCCACCTATGAGGTAGCGGACCGAAATGGATGCGAGCGCGTTAGAATGTGCCCACTAAATTTCGCATTGAATCGTCGCAGGAAATGGTGAGGGCGTTACAAACTCTCGAGCACCTCGTTACGTTGAAAGCGGGAGGCATGCGTTCGCGCATGTATACACAATCCAATTGTCCGATACGAACATTCCATGCAGACCATGCTAAGTCCGCACGAAATTACTACTTTAATGATCGTTCGGGATGCGCCAGATCAGATCGAACTGGATCGCGACGAACTCGTCACGCTCATCGAGCATCGCCTGATCGCCCTTGATCAGCCGGCATCGGGTTGTCGGCGTGTCCAGGTTACCGCAGAGGGCCGCGCTGTCCTGAGAGCGGTGTCGCGAATGCGTTGAGTGATCCGAGTTGGCCGAAAATGACGGAGGCTGCTATGAGCGGAGCATGGGTCGGGTTCGTGGTCGGCGCGTTCGTGCTGGCGTTTGCGGCAATTGCCGCAATGAACCGCTATCGCCGCGAACATCGTCGCGCGGAACTGCTTAGAAATCTGGACCACCATGAATGGTGGCACTGGACTCATACCTCCACTGCGGGTTCGCGAACCGCGAAAAGATGAACCACGCACATCGCAGGCCAGGCATCCGGCAGCAGGTCGCGCGCGACACGTTGCAATGACGCGTCGCGCGTGGCCGTCTCTACCGGCTTGATGAAGTGATCACCGAGTCGGGCGTGCGCGGTGCGCATCGTATATGCGAGCCGGCTCGCAACTCGGAGACTCTGCGGCCGGCGCCTCCCGGTCGACGGCCGCCTGGAATGCCGATTGCGTCGCGGTCGGGAACGAATGCACATTCAGCGCGCAGTGAAGTGTCCGATATCCGGACCCACCATGCGTCCGGCCCGCAGTTTCATACCGGCGCGCTAGATCCGTCGGACATACCGCTCCGAAACGACCGAGCGTTGCTGGATCCATGCGACGGCAAGCTCCAGCGCTTCATCGAGGGCCTCCCGGGCGTGGGCGAAGTCCCCATCGACGCCGAGCGTGCGTGTTTCGCCGGCCCGGTCGGTGACGATGGCCGCAGCTGCGTAGCGCCCCTTTCCGGTGGCGGTTACCACCGGCCGGACCTCACAGCCGTGATACTCCATGACATTGTCTGTTTGCATGTGACACCTCCTACAGAGCGTTGCGCCCGGAGCGAGCCCGGCGATACCGGCTGGCGTTCGAGCAGCGCGTCGAACTCGGCGCGATTCATGTCGAGCTGGTCCGGGGCGAACCAGCAGCCAGGTCGCAAATTCGTGCGGACCGACTTTGCGGACTTGCCCTAGCCGATATCGATCGTGCGCTTCGTGGACTGCGCCGGCTCCGATTTCGGCACGGTCAACGTGAGTACACCATTGTCAAACTTGGCCAGGGTGTGATCGGGGTCGGCGTTTTCCGGCATCGGGATCGTGCGCACGAAGCTTCCATGGGCGCGCTCCAGCCGGTAGCAGCCGTTTTCCTCGCTGCGGACATCCTGCTTTTTCTCTCCGCGCAGCACGATTGCCCCATCCTCGACGCTCACCTTCAGATCTTCGCGCTCCATTCCGGGCAGTTCGGCGGTCACGCGCAGCACCTGTCCTTCATCGACGACGTCGATGCGCGGCTGGAAGCGCGATGAGCTGAAGTCGCCAAACCATCGTTCGAGCGCGCCACGGCCTGCAAACGGGTCGTGAAAGAACTCCTCCATTGCACGCCACGGCTCGCGTGAGAACAGTCGCGGAATGTCAGGCCATGAGGCCCGCCACGGTTCGCTTGGCGGCGGGTTTTCCGGGCCTTCCGCATCGGACTTGCGGGCAGCCCCGCGAAGAAACTTGAAGGGGTTCCACTTTTTCAGATCGGTATTCATAGCGTCCTCCGATTCAGCATCAACCTGTTTCGAGCGTGGCGGATGCGTGGCACGATCTGTCGCACGGGAATCGTGCGGATGCGGATCGCATGCCCTGGCCAGGACTCCTGAGTGACCTCAGGCACCGGGGCCTCTTGCTCCTGGTTCTCGCGGCGGCGGCAGCGCGATCGCTGCCGCCCATGCACCTGACCTGCCCTTGCTGGCGGGTCAGGTGGTCTTGACTTCAATGCGTCGTGGGCGCGCCTCGTCGCGGCGTGGGATCGTCAGTTTCAGCACTCCGTCCTGAAGGTTCGCCTCGATCTTTGACGTGTCGAAGTCCGGTGACAGCGTGAACGTCCGGGCGAAGTGCGGTTCGCGGACCTCGGCATGCTGCAGCCGCAGGTTCGCCGGCGTCGTCACCGCTGCCTCGGCTTCGATCGAGAGGCTGCTGTCGTGAACTTTGACGTCCAGCTTGTCCTTCGTCACGCCGGGCAGGTCGGCCCACAGCGTGACGCCCTGGCTGTCCTCGTATATGTCGACTGCCGGGGTGAGCGTGATCCGGCGCGTGGGCTGTTCGGTGTCGCGACGCGCTACGGAGGATGGGCCGCGTTCAGCCAGTTGGGTCGTGTCAGTCATGATCGGCTCCTTGGATTACTGGACAGTGATGGCGCGCGGCTTGGACGATTCGCGCCTGCCGATGCTGATCGACAGGCAGCCGTTTTCGTAGCGCGCCTGGACCTTATCGGGATCGGCGTTTTCCGGCAGCTCGATGACGCGCCGGAAGGTGCCGGCAAAGCGCTCCTGCGCATAGGTGCGCGTCTCGCTGCCAGTGTCGGGTTGTGTCGATTTGCGTTCGCCGCTGATGGTCAGCAGGCCCTTGTCGACCGATACGTCGAGTTCGGTTGCGTTGATTCCCGGGGCGAAGGCGACAATCTCGATCGACTCGTCGGTCGCGCCGATGTTGATCTGAGGAAACGCACCGAAACGGCTGGCGCGGATGCTGGACGGGAAACCGCCGAAAAGTTGCGCCATCTGCTGCTGCAGACGGTCAAACTCACTGAAGAGGTCGGTTCCGAAGTAAAGATCGCTCATGATCATATCCTCCTTGAGTGCAGCCGGGAGGCGAACGGGCCTACGCGCTCCAGTTCGCCTGCCGGGCTGCCGGCAAACAAATCGAAACACGCAGCGCGCGGAATGAGAGGGCCCGCGCGTCTGCCTGAGCGAAACTCAAGATAGGAACTCTGCGGAAAATTTCAAGGGGCGGCGGCAGTTTTTTGCACTTGAAATTTCGGCGTTGGCACCTATCATCGCAGCGGCTTGGAATTGCATATGGAGGACGCCATGGAATTCGACACGGACTGGCTTACGCTGGGCAGGCATCGTATCCGGCTGCGCTCGACAAAGGGCTTTCCGACCGAGACGATGCGCACCGTGGTGGAGGTTGTCAGGCTCGCGATCGACAACAACATGAGCGCGCGGGCGCGACTCGTCGAGGTCGTGTGCCGGCAGGAAAAGACCTACGACGTGCTGGTCGGCACGACGATGGTGGAGGACAAGGTTTGTGCACCGCAACTCGAAGCCGCCGTCGCGGTCGTGCTGGGCCTGTTACCTGACCAGATCGACATCACGGTCACTCACGTTACGCAAAAGGAGGTCGATCTGCACTTTGGTGTGTACGAGCGAATGTTGTCAGAGAAGCTGGGCGCGGCACCGCCGATCCAGTGAGCAATCGGTGCCTCATGTCGACCGTGTTCTGCGAGATCACCGCCGAAGCAACCAGGTTGTAGCGTAGCCGCTTCCGTTGCTCCTCCGGCTCGTTCCCGGTAATCACGTAATAAGCAGGAGATTCTTTATTACCCAATGCTTATGACAGGGCTTACGCTTACCGTGTTCATACCCCGTTACCGGTGGATTGCCGCACGCAGCCGCTCGACTTCCCGTTCCGACACATCGCGCTGCCGGATGCGTACCTCGCCGCGGGCGCGTTGCCGACGTTGCACGAGCGCTACGGGATCTCGATCGGCGCGATGCAGGCGAACATCAAGTCGTGGCTCGCGTAGCAACGGCATGGCCGAGAGCTTCGTGAAGACGATGAAGCGCGACTATGTGGCCTTCATGCGGAAACCGGATGCAGCGACGGCCGTGCGGAATGTCGGCCATTGCGTTCGAGCATGACAACGAGAAGCATCCCCGGAGCGCACTGAAATATCGCTCACTACGCGAGTTTCGACGCGCGGTGGATTCATCGAGCATGGCGTGAGGCTGTGTCCGCGACTACGGGGGTAACTCCACTTTGTGTCGTGGACGCGGTCGCCATCGGCTCCGCGGCACGTGACAGGTACTGTTGCGCCGGGGGTGGCGCTGACGCGGCAAGCAGCGTGGATTCTGGTCCGGATTGTCCGGCGGGGGCGGCGAGGTGCGCCGGAACCGCTTCCGTCACAACAGGCAGACCCGACGCAGCGTGACCGTTCTCCGATAGACGGATTTATCGAGCCACGGCACGAACACATACTCGTCGTATGCGTCGCAGCCGATCAGAATCCAGTGGGACAGAACGTTGGACATGATGGTCTCCTTGACTGCGCTCGTTTCGATGTGCAGGGTGCCGACGCGCTGCGATCGTCATCCGTCGTGCTCACACACCGTATACCCGGCGAGCACCGCGCCTATTCCCGAAACCGTGCGATGCACTTCATGCGCGGGATGTCGCGCGTCGCCGGAATAAACGGGCCCGCTCCGCGGTATGCCGATCAAGCGGCGGACGCATCGAGGGGAGGCGCCAATGAACGGCAAGGAGAGGCAAACCCGGGACATTCCGGGCCGATCGCGGCGCGATCGCGACGGTGCCCCGCAGGTGAACGAGGCATGGCGGCCATCGTTGTTCCAGGATCGCATCGGCATGCGCCCGCCGCGGCGCAACCGCGCGCCGCGTCCCGCGCTGCAGGCGATCGACTCCGATGCCGGTAAACCGGCGTCGGCGCACGACGGGATGCACAAGGCCGCGCGAAGGCTGCAACTCGGTTCCGGCATCCTGCTGTGGCTCTATATTTCCATTCATATGGTCAATCACGCGCTCGGCATCTGGTCGATCGATATCGCTGAGCACGCGCTGCACCTGGCAATCGGGCTGTGGCAAAGCGCGCCCGGCACGATCCTGCTGTATGGCGCGGCCGGCCTGCATTTCGCGCTGGCGATCCGCACCATCTACGGCCGCCGACACTGGGCGCTGCCGCCCGCCGAATGGCTTCGTCTGTGGGCGGGACTCAGCCTGCCCATGCTGTTGATACGCCACGTCGTCGGGACACGGGTTGCGACATCGTTCTACGGCTTCGAACCGAACTACGAACGTGTCATCGTATCGCTCCTGACGAGCGGCACGCAGGGCTTGCAGATCGCGCTGCTCGCACCGGGTTGGGTGCACGGCAGTCTCGGGCTGTGGTTTCATTTGCGCCGCCATGCATTTTTTCGGCATGCGAAGTTCGTGCTGCTGGCGATGCTCGTCCTGCTGCCGGTGCTGTCGGCGGCGGGATTCGTGCAGATGACGCGTGCGATCGTGCCGGGAAGTCTCGCCGTGCCGGCGCCCGACGCGGCGCTGGTTGCGCACCGCGCCGCGCTCGACGGCTGGCGACATCTCCTCGTTGCCGGGTATCTGTCGTTGATTGCGGGTGCGTTCGTCGGCGGTCAGTTGCGAAACAGGCTCTTCAGCGGCGATTCGCACGATCCATCCCGCGAGCAGCGGCGAACGGACGCATGAACGCCGCACGCCGGCTCGCGGTTCGCGTTCCGCGCACGTCGATTGCGTCCCGCACGGGTGCGCCGGCCGGGCAAAGACTGCTGACAGGAATTGACAGGGGCTTCGGCGATACTGTGTGCTTTCGCAATCATCGATCTGCGGCGCACGTCGGATCTCCTCACAATGACCACCACTCAAGCTCCAGTCCCGCTGAAGGAATCGCTGGGAGAGCGGCAGTTCCACACGCTGTCCGACGTGCTGCATTCGATCGAGCCCGCCTTCGACCGGGCCGCATTTCTTGCGACGGCGCTCGACGGCCTTGACGGCTTGACGCTGATGGAGCGCGTCAGGCGCGCCAGTGTGGCGATCGACACGGGGGCGCGGTCGCTGCCCGGCGGATACGATGCCGTGCTGGCGTTGTTGCAGGAGGCGGCACCTCGATTGGGCCGGGGTTTCGTCTCGCTGATCGCCCCCGATTATGTCGGGCAGTACGGTCGGCACGCATTCGACCGCTCGATGGACGCGCTGAAATATTTCACGCCGTTCGGCTCGTCGGAATTCGCGGTGCGCGAATTCCTGCGCATCGACAGCGCTCGCGCGCTCGCAGTGATGGAAACCTGGTCGTACGACGCGGACGACGCAGTGCGCCGCCTGGCAAGCGAGGGAAGCCGCCCGCGCCTGCCATGGTCGTTCCGGCTGCGCGAGATCGAGGCCGACCCGGCGCTGGCCGCGCGGATACTCGACAATCTTCGCGCCGACTCGAGCGCTTATGTACGCCGCTCGGTCGCGAATCACCTGAACGATGTGGCGAAGACGCATCCTGCATGGGTGCTCGATCGAGCCGAAAGATGGGGCGGCGACCATCCGCATACGCGCTGGATCGTTCGTCATGCGCTTCGCACCCTCGTGAAGCAGTGCGATGCGCGAGCGCTCGCGATACTGGGTGCCGAAAGCGCGCCTCTCGTGGAAGCCGGTCCGTTTGGCGTGACGCCTGCGCAGGTGGTGCTCGGCGAGTCGATCACGCTCGCCTGCGAGCTGCATTCGACGGCCGGCACGGCGCAGCGGCTCGTCGTCGATTATCGTATCGCCTACGTGAAGCAAAATGGCGATGCGTCGCCGAAGGTGTTCAAGCTGAAGGTACTGATGCTCGAACCCGGCCAGCGCATCACGCTGCGGCACAGTCGGCCGATCCGCGATTTCACTACACGCCGGCATTATGCGGGCCGGCATGAGGTCGAGCTGATCGTCAACGGCCGGGTCGTGGCGCGATCCTTCTTCGAACTCGCCGTGTGAGCGGCCGTTGGCCGGTGCGAAGGAGGGAGTACGAAACGACGGACGTGGTGTCGGCCGCCGGCCTTCGGAGATCGTGACCGGTGGCCAGCCGCGGGCCACAAGCGGTCATTCGACATCGCTGCCCGGATCGTTACAATCCGCTGCATACACCGCACCCACTGGCGCAAAGCCACCCGACAGGGAGTCCTCAATGACCGGAATATCCATCAGGTCCGCAAACATCGACGACGCACAGGCAATCGCCGATTTCCACGTCAAGGTCTGGCGGCACACCTATCGGGATCTCGCACCGGCGCAAGCGCATGCCGTGCTCGACGAGCGCTATCGCGGCAGGAAATGGCAGGAAAAGCTGGCGTCGAACGACGGCGACCAGCTCGTGCTGATTGCGGAGACCGACGGCAGGATCGTCGGAATCGGCGCGGCCGGCGCGCCGTCGGAACCGATATTCGACGGCCGTGGCGAGATCAAATTCCTGTATGTCGATCCCGAATTCAAGCGTCGCGGCATCGGCCGCAAGCTGCTTGCCCAACTCGCAACGCATTTGAGAAGGCTGCGGTATCGGGGTGCCGCGTTGAGTGTCGTCAACGGAAACGCATCCGCGATTGCCTTTTACGAGGCGCTGAATGCGCGGTTTGCCGGCGAGTACGTCGATGCGGGGCCGATCTGGCGGTCGCACAACATCGTCATGGTGTGGGACGACCTGGCGAATCTCATTTCCTGATCAAAGCCCGGCTGTAACGACGCGCATCACGCGAGGCACGCTCGCAGCCACGACGTGAACGCGGTCACGAGCGGCGTCCCGGTCAGCTCATGACGCGTGACGAGATAGTACGCATGACGTGACGGCACCGTTGCGTTGAACGGCCGCACGAGCGTGCCGTCGATCAGGTCGTCGCGCACCGACAGGCTGTCGCCGAGTGCGACGCCTTGCCCGTGCACCGCGGCTTCGACGCCGATGTGCGCGTTGCCGATTTCGAGGATGCGGATGCCCGGCAGCTTGTCGGCGTTCGCTTCCGCCAGCCAGCGCATCCACGAGCCCGCATGCTCGCAGAACAGCGTGCGTCCGGCGAGATCCTGCACCTTGCGGATCGCATCGGGCCCGTTCATCAACGCCGGGCTCACGACCGGGAACAGCGCCGGATGATCGAGCAGCTCGACGTGCCGGTTGCGCCAGGTGCCTTCCCCGTAGCGGATGCAGACGTCGACGTCCGTCGAATAGATCTCGCGCTCGTCGTTCGACGGAATCACCTTCAGGTGGATACCCGGATAGCGCTCGAGAAAATCGCCGATGTGCCGGGCGAGCCAGCGCGACGTCAGCGACAGCGGCGTCGACACGACGAGGTCGCCGACGGCGGCCGGCGAATCGAGCCTGACGGTGGCGTTCGCGATCAGGTCGAACGCGGCGCCGACCGGTTCCAGCAGCGCCTCGCCTTCTGGCGTGAGCTTCACGCGTGCCTTTGATCGGACGAATAGCGCGACGCCGAGCGTGCTTTCGAGAATACGGATCTGGTGGCTGACCGCGCTCGCGGTCACGTGCAGTTCGTCGGCGGCGGCCGACACGCTGCCGCGCCGGGCGGCGGCCTCGAATGCGCGAAGCGGGTTCAGCGGGGGCAGGCGGTTGCGCATCGGCGGGCGCGTCGAAGGCGACGGTGCTGAGAAAAACTTCATTTAAGCGGAGCCAATTTCTCGCTACAACAAAAAAAATTGAATGCCTACAGTGGGGGCAATCCAACCGAGTCGAGGTCGACCGCAATGAGCCTTACCGAACCGATCGAACGCCTGTGGGGCGGCCGCTTCCAGTCGGAGCCGTCCGACGCGCTGCAGAACCTGTCCCGCTCCGATCCGAGTTTCTACCGTCTCGTGCCGTACGATCTGGCGGGCTCCCGTGCGCATGCGCGCGAGTTGAACCGCGCCGGCATCGTGAATGACGACGACCTCGCGCAGCTGCTGGCTGCGATGGACGGCATCGCGCGCGACTACGCGGCCGGCGCGATCGCGCCGTCGCTTGCCGACGAAGACGTGCATACGTTCCTCGAGCGCGTGCTCACGCAGCGGCTGCCGGCGCTCGGCGGCAAGCTGCGCGCCGGGCGTTCGCGCAACGACCAGGCGGCGAACGACCTGCGCCTGTACCTGCGCGACAAGGCGCGCCAGCTCGTGCGCGGCGTGCTCGACCTGCAGCAGGCGCTGGTCGGCCAGGCGAGCCGGCACGTCGACACGGTGACCGCGGGCTTCACCCATCTGCAGCCCGCGCAGCCGATCGTGTTCGGCCATCAGTTGCTGGCGCATGCGCAGTCGCTGTATCGCGACGCCGACCGCCTGGTCGACTGGGACCGCCGCACCGCGCGTTCGCCGCTCGGCGCGGCCGCGCTGGCGGGCTCGGCGATCTGCGTGCGGCCCGAGCTGTCCGCGCAGGAGCTCGGCTACGACGCGCCGTGCGAGAACTCGATCGACGCCGTGGCCGCACGCGATCACGTCGCCGAATTCGCGTTCGTCGCGAGCATGCTGGCCGTGAACCTGTCCCGCCTGTCGGAAGAAGTGATCCTGTGGACGTCGCGACAGTTCCGCTGGGTGGAACTCGACGACGGTTATGCGACGGGCAGCTCGATCATGCCGCAGAAGAAGAACCCGGACATCGCGGAACTGACGCGCGGCAAGGCCGGGCGCCTGATCGGCAACCTGACCGGCCTGCTCGCGACGCTGAAGTCGCTGCCGCTCGCGTACAACCGCGATCTCGCGGAAGACAAGATCGCCGCGTTCGATTCGATCGACACGCTCGAACTCGTGCTGCCGGCGATGGCGGGGATGATCCGCACGATGCGCGTGAACGTCGACGAGATGCGCCGCCAGGCGCCGCTCGGCTTCACGCTCGCGACCGAGGTCGCGGACTGGCTCGCGCTGACGGGCGTGCCGTTCAGCGAAGCGCACGAGATCACCGGCGCGCTCGTGCGGGCGTGCGAACGCGACGGCATCGAGCTCGCGGACGCAAGCGCGGAACAGCTGCAGGCCGTCGACCCGCGCCTCGCGCCGGCGGTGCGCGCGCATCTGACGCTCGACGCGGCCGTCGCCGCGCGCGGCGGCGCGGGCGGCACGTCGCCCGCGCGCGTGCGCGAGCAGATCGGCCGCCTGAGCGGTGCGATCGAACGCCAGGCCGCCTGGGCGGCCGACTACCGGGGGCCGTCATGCTGAGCGCATCCGATTCGAGCCGTCTCGACGGCGCACCCGGGCCGGCCGGCGCCGCGGCGGACGATACCGCAGGCCTCGTGCGCGTGCGCCGGCGCTACTGGGGCCGTTATGTCGCGTCGATCGCGATCGTTGCCGCGCTCGCCTACGTGGCCGCCGCGTTCGCGCGCGGACAGATCGAGTGGCGCGTCGTCGGCCAGTTCCTGACCGCACGCTCGATCCTGACGGGGCTCGGCAACACGATCGTGATGACCGTTCTCGCGATGACGCTCGGCGTCGTGCTGGGCGTGGTCACCGCGGTGATGCGGCTGTCGTCGAACCCGGTGCTCGGCGCGATCGCGCAGGGCTACATCTGGCTGTTCCGCGGCACGCCGGTGATCCTGCAACTGCTGCTGTGGTTCAACCTCGCGCTGGTGTTCCCGACGCTCGGCATTCCGGGCATCGCCGAATTCCGGACCGTCGACGTGATGACGCCGTTCCTCGCGGCGGTGCTCGGGCTCGGCATCAACCAGGGCGCGTATACGTCGGAAGTCGTGCGCGCGGGGCTGCTGTCGGTCGACACCGGCCAGTACGAGGCCGCGAAATCGATCGGCATGCCGCGCCTGCACGCGCTGCGCCGGATCATCCTGCCGCAGGCGATGCGCGTGATCGTGCCGCCGATCGGAAACGAGCTGATCGGCATGGTCAAGCTGACGTCGCTCGCGAGCGTCGTGCAATACGCGGAGATGCTGCACAACGCGCAGAACATCTACTACGCGAACGCCCGCGTGATCGAGTTGCTGATCGTCGCGGGCATCTGGTATCTCGCGGTCGTCACCGTGCTGTCGCTCGCGCAGGCGCGCGTCGAACGGCGCTTCGCGCGCGGCGCGGGTCGCGCGGCGGGCCGCACATGAACGACACGACCCTCAACCATCGGGAGAACGTCATGACGAACGCGGTCGTTCGCGCGATCGACGTGCGCAAGTCGTACGGCGATTTCCAGGCGCTGCACGGCATCACGCTCGACGTCGCGCAGGGCGAAGTGCTGTGCATCATCGGGCCGTCGGGCTCGGGCAAGAGCACGTTCCTGCGCTGTATCAACCAGCTCGAGACGATCAGCGCGGGCGCGCTGTGGGTCAACGGCGAACTGGCCGGCTACCGGCGCGCCGGCAACCGGCTCCACGAGCTGTCGGAGCGCCAGGTCGCGCGCCAGCGGCTGGCGACGAGCATGGTGTTCCAGCGCTTCAACCTGTTCCCGCACAAGACCGCGCTCGAGAACGTGACCGAGGGCCCCGTGCAGGTGCTCAAGCGCCGCCGCGGGCAAGCGGAGGAGGAAGCGCGTGCGCTGCTCGCGCGCGTCGGGCTCGCGCACAAATGCGACGCGTTTCCGGTCGAGCTGTCCGGCGGCCAGCAGCAGCGCGTCGCGATCGCGCGGGCGCTCGCGATGCATCCGCAACTGATCCTGTTCGACGAGCCGACGTCGGCGCTCGATCCCGAGCTCGTCGGCGAAGTGCTGGCCGTGATGCGCGATCTCGCGAAGAGCGGGATGACGATGATCGTCGTCACGCACGAGCTCGGCTTCGCGCGCGAGGTGGCCGACCGCGTCGTGTTCATGGACGGCGGCCGGATCGTCGAGAGCGGGCCGCCCGACCAGGTGCTGTCCGCGCCGACGCACGCGCGTACGCGCGATTTCATCTCGGCCGTGATTGCATGAGCGGGCCGGGCGCCCCGTACCGAAGCGCCCGAACGATTCCACCGTCAACGATACAAGCCCACCACGACAAGGCGATACTCCCCATGAAAGCATCCGTCCTGACCCGCACGCTGGCCGCCGTCGCATTCGGCGCGCTCGCGCTGCATGCCTCCTTCGCAGTCGCGCAGGCCGCGAGCGCGAAGCGCACGCTGAACGTCGCGATCGTGCCGAACTATCCGCCGTTCGAATACAAGGATCCGGCGACCGACAAGCTCGCGGGCTTCGACGTCGATCTCGGCGAAGCGCTCGCCGCGAAGATGGGCGCGAAGCTGAACTGGGTCGAGACGAGCTTCGACCAGATGATGAGCGCGGTCGCGACGCAGCGCGTCGACATGATCCTGTCCGGCATGACCGACCTGCCGACGCGCCGCGACGCGGTGACGTTCGTCGACTACATCGAGACGGGGCCGCAGTTCTACACGCTGAAAGCGCGCGCCAGCGAGTTCGCGCAGATGAGCGCGCTGTGCGGCAAGCGCGTCGGCTCGAGCCGGCGCACGTCGTTCCCGGACAACACGACCGCGTGGAGCGCTGAGAACTGCGTGAAGGCCGGCAAGCCGGCGATCGTCGTGGTCGGCACCGACGGCTCGTCGGACGCGCGCATGCAGTTGCGCCAGAACCGTATCGACGCGGCCGTGCAGGGCGGCGAGACGCTGCCGTACCAGAACGGCCTCGAGCAGAATGCATACGCGCCGGTCGGCAAGCCGTTCCTGTCGCAATACACGGGTATCGGCGTCGCGAAGAGCAACACCGCGCTGAGCAGCGCGCTGACGACGACGCTCAACCAGCTGATCGCTGACGGTTCCTACCAGAAGATCCTGGCGAAGTGGGGGCTGCAGGAGCACGCGGTGACGAAGGCGATGATCAACGGCACTCACTGAGCGTGCGATGACGGCCCTGGCTCCCCGCTGGCCGGACGCGAAGCGCGCGTGCGTCGCGCTCGCGTTCGATCTCGACGGCCCGACCGGCGACGCGATGCTGAACGGGTCGATCTGGCGCAACCCCGCGTATTTCACGCTCGGCAGCTACGGGCCGTGGCGCGCGCTCGGCCGCTTGCTCGACATGCTCGCGGCGTTCGACCTGCCCGCGACGTTCTTCGTGCCCGCGTGGGTCGCGCGGACCTGGCCCGCGCAATGCGCGGCGATCGTCGAGCGCGGCCACGAGATCGGCTACCACGGCTATCGGCACGAAGCGTTCTGGACGCTCGAGCCCGAGCGGCAGCGCGAGATCATGACGCAGTCGGCCGACGTCTTCGCGCGTACGCTCGGCGTGCGGCCGGTCGGGTTCCGCACGCCGTCCGGCGACTGGAGCGCGGCGACGGTGGCCGTGCTGCGCGAAGCTGGCGTGCGCTATTCGAGCTCGATGCGCGGCGACGACCGGCCGTACCTGCTGCACGGTGACGACGGCGAGGCGCCGCTCGTCGAGATACCCGGTCGCTGGGAGACCGACGACTACGCGTCGCTTGCGTATCACCGCAACCCCGATTATCCGGCCGGGCTCGACCGGATCGCCGGCTACGGCGCGACGCTCGACAACTGGACGCGCGAATTCGACGGCGTATACCGCGAAGGACTGTGCCTGACGACGCTGCTGCATCCGAAGGTGTGCGGCAAGCCCGGCCGCATCGCGCTGCTCGAGGCGTGGCTCGGCCACATGCGCGCGCAGGATGGCGTATGGTTCGCGCGCTGCCGCGAAGTGGCCGACTGGTGGCTTGCGCAGCACGCGCGAGACGTGCAACCCACGCAACGGAGCGGCCTGTGACGACACTCCCTTCATGGCCGGGCGGCGCGCGATGCGCGGTCGCGATCACGGTCGACTTCAACGACATTCACGGCATCCAGACACGCGAGCCGCGCATCGTCGGCCGCGAGAAATCGCTGTCGGTCTGGCGTTACGGCGCGACGCGCGGCGTCGACCGGCTGCTCGATGCGTTCGATGCGTTTCACGTGCCCGCGAGCTGGTTCGTCCCGGGCATCGTCGCCGAAACGCATGCGGAAGCGGTGCGCGCGATCGCCGCGGCCGGCCACGAGCTCGGCGTCAGCGGCTATCGCTGCGAGGATTTCGATGCGCTGCCGCTCGCCGCGCAGATCGACGCGTGCCGCGCCGGGCGGGCGGCACTCGCCGACACGATCGGCTGCGACGTGCAGGGCTTTCGCTCGTTCACCGGCAACTGGGCCGACGGTTTTGCGGATTTCCTCGTCGCGGAAGGCTTCACGTGGTCGTCGTCGTGGCGCGGCGACGATCTGCCGTACGTGCATCCGCGCGGCGACGGCGGCGCGGACGGTGCGCGGCTCGTCGAGCTGCCGCTGCACTACGAACTCGAGGACGAGCCGTACTTCGAGTTCAACCTGTCGCCGCCCGTGCCGGCCGGTCAGCCGCGCATCGCGGCGTACCGCGACGTGCTCGACAACTGGCGGCGCGACGTCGACGGGTTTCGGCGCTTCGGGCTGTGCTGCGTGCTGCGCCTGCATCCCGAGATCATCGGCACGGCCGGGCGGATCGACCTGCTGCGCGCATTGCTCGCGCATCTGCGCGACGCGGGCGACGTCTGGTTCGCGACGGGGCGCGACGTCGCGCGCTGGTGGCGTGCCCAAGCGCCCGTCAATGCCCCGGGACATCCGGTCGACGTTTTCGCGCACTGCGTGGCGGAGGAGTCGGCGCGATGACGATGACAACCGATACGCGCGCCACGCGGCTCGCGGCGTTCGTCGCGCAGACGCCCGCCGACGCGTTGCCGGACGACGTCGTCGCGAAGGCCAAGCGTCATGTGCTCGACACGTTCGGTGCCGCGCTGGCGGGCACGTCCGCCGTCGAGACGCGCAGCGCCCGTGCGCTGACCGGCGCCGTCGCGCAGGGCGGCGCGTCGCTGTGGGGCACGCGGCGGACCGCTGGCGCGCGCGATGCGGCGTTCGTCAACGGGATTGCCGCGCACGCGCTCGAACTCGACGATTCCGGCGGCTGCGATCATTCGGGCGCGGTCGTGCTGCCGGCCGTGCTCGCCGCGCTGTCGTGCGCGGGGCGCCCGGTGACGGGCCGCGAATGCGTGGCGGCGATCGTGCTCGGCTACGACGTCGGCCGGCGCGTGCTCGAGGCGGCGGGCGGCTACTCGGCCCACAACGGGGCGGGCTGGCACTCGACGCTCAGTTGCGGCGTGTTCGGTGCGGCGGCCGCGAGCGCGCGCGTGCTCGGGCTCGACGCCGCGCGCACGCGCGACGCGCTCGGCCATGCGGCGAGTTTTGCGGGCGGCCTGTGGGGCTTCATCCACGACGGAGCGCAGACGAAGCGGCTGCATGCCGGGCGTGCGGCGGAGGGCGGCGTGCTCGCGGCGCTGCTCGCGCGCGAAGGCGTGAGCGGCCCCGCGCACGTGTTCGACGACGTGTGGGGCAGTTTTTTCAACACGTTCGCCGCACAGTCGCATGTGCCCGACGCATTGACCGACGGCCTCGGCGCGCACTGGAAGCTGATGCGCTGCTCGATCAAGCCGCATGCATCGTGCCGCAGCGCGCATGCGGCCGTCGACGCGGCGCTGCAGCTCGCGGACGGCCGCCTCGTCGAGGTCGGCGAGATCGAGCGGGTGGTCGTGCGCACGAGCGCGTTCGTGGCCCGCATGTGCGGCGGTCGCGACCTGTCGACGCTGTCGTCCGCGCAGATGAGCCTGCCGTACGCGGTGGCGGCAGCGCTGGCATTCGGCGACACGGGGATCGGCGTGTATCGCGCGGACCGGCGCACCGATCCGCGCGTGACCGCGCTGCTCGCGCGCATCGCGGTCGACGTCGATCCGGCGCTCGGCGATCTCGACGAGCCGACGGTGATCCTGCATCGCACCGACGGACGGCGGGAATCGCGCCACGTGCCGATCGCGCTCGGCGACCCGCGCAATCCGCTGTCGGACGCGGCGCTGTTGGCGAAATATCGGGCGCTGGCGGGCATGGCGCTCGACCGCGCGCAGGTCGATGCACTGAGCGACGTGTGTCTGTCGCTGGACCGGCAGGCGGATGCGCGCGTGATGAACGACTGGCTCGCAGGCGATGCCGAAGCGGCGGGGGCGTTCGTCTGAATGTCGACGTCGTGTCGAATCGGTACGAGCGTACCCGTTCGGAGAGCGGGAATGAACGTGCGGCATTCGAAGCTGCAAGCCCGGGATGGGGTGTCCGCAGAGTTGGCCGCAGGTGAGCCGGAAATTATGCCCCTGTCGATATAAAAGGCACACGCATTAAAAAAATCGCCCGGAGGCGATGAAAGAAGCGCGCCATACGTCTCTCTTGCCGCATCGGCCATTTCCCGGGGGAAATCGGGAAAAACGCTCATGCCGTGTCAGAACTCGAATGTCTACCCCTATTTTCGATAGCTGATCGCTCGAAGTCCGATCATGCTTCGAGAAATGACTCGCCTCGATTCAGCCCTTATTCGCGAGCATCCGCATCCCTCTCCCGCATGTCGGCAACGAAATCGGTCCGTGGTCGTTGCGGCCCTGACCGGGCCCGGCCCCAGCCCCAGCCCCAGCCCCGGACTCGCACGGCCAAGCGCGCGCGGAAGAGACGTGCGCCTGTCGATGGCAATGCACATGACAGCGACCTGAGCCTCCCGAATGCCGTTCATGTCGGCCGCGTTACGGCGTGTCGTTACGTAACGTATGCGAACGCCGCAGTCGCGCAAACGTTACACAGGATTATTTTGATTTATTCATACCTTTCAAATTTGGGACATAGGTCATTGGTTTATCGAGGATTTTCCGAGCTGCAGCACGAGAGAACGTCTCGGTGGCACGGATCGTGCATCAAATGCCATGTGCAGAAGTAGTTAATACCATAACGCTAGACCAATCATGAATCAGATCAACACTCCTATATCCGGATGCGACGCGGGGGCGAAGCGGTCGATTCCGGACATTCAAATCGATAAATCGCGTCAATTCGCCAATCCAGTCAGGATGGTTCGGGCGCGGCATTTCCATTGCCATGCCGAATCGTGTTGACACGTCCTTGCGGCGGCCATGCATCGGCGCGGGGCGTGAGCCCGAGTAACCGGTAGTTCGTCCGCGGTCTGGATTCCCGGCGTGAATTGAACCGTCCGTTCGATAAAGGCGCATTCAATTTCATATAGGAATGCGAATTTCTTGATTAATTCATCGACGGGCCAATGACGCCCGGGATGAGTGTTGTCGATGCATCGGGATACCGAGGGCGGAGCATGTCCGGCGTCGCTCGGGAAATGTCCGTCGGCGTGGTGAGCGGCACGGACTCGTTTGACCGCAAATAAGGCGCCACCATGCGCCGCCTGGAGAATATCCATGTTCGGATTTCAGTCGATTATCGCGCGCCTGCTCGATGCGCTCGTGGTGGTGCTCGGAGCGGCGGCCGCGTCGCACGTGCGGTTCGATGACGATACGCTCGGCCGGCCGGACGCGATGGTCGTCCCGTTTGTCGCGATGCTGACGCTCGCCGTCTTTCCGGCATGTCAGGTGTACCAGTCGTGGCGCGGGCGGTCGTGGATCGCGATGATCAGCCGCATCAGTGCCGCATGGGTCGCCGTGCAGGCATGCAACCTCGTGCTGCTGTTCGCGATGCATCGCGCCGATCAGGTGTCGCGGCTGTGGTTCGTCTACTGGACGGCGATCGCGGGATGCGGATTCATCGTCATTCGCCTGGCTGCCTATACGATGCTCGCGCGCGTCAGGCATGCGGGCCTGAATCTTCGCAAGGTGGCGATCGTCGGTAACGGCGCGCATGCCGTGCGTGTGATCGAAACGCTTGCGCTGTCGCCGGCAAGCGGGTTTCGCCCCGTCGTGCTCCACGATCCCGCGGGATCGTCCAACGGCATCATCCCGGCGATCGCGGATTTCACCGAATTCGCCGCGGCAGTGCGTGCCGAAGCCGCGACGGAAATCTGGCTCGCGTTGCCGATCTCCGAGGAACGGACGATCCGGCGCGTGCTGAAGACGTTCGGCGACGATCTGATCAATATCCGCTTCATGCCGGACATGTGCAGCATCGCGTTGCTCGGTGGAACGATGATGGATCTCGTCGGCATGCCGGCGATCAACCTCGTCGCATCGCCGATGTCGCATCACGCGTTGATGCAGAAGGCGCTGTTCGACCGGGTATTCGCGGCGGCAGTGCTCGTCGCGCTGGCGCCGCTGCTCGGCCTGATCGCGCTGGCGGTCAAGCTGTCGTCCCCGGGCCCGGTGCTGTTTACGCAGTACCGGAAAGGCGCCGATGGCCGGGTGTTCAGGATCTACAAGTTCCGCACGATGCGCGTGCACGCCGAACCGGCCGGCATCGTACGCCAGGCGACCCGGGGCGATGCGCGCATCACGCGCGTCGGCGCGTTCCTGCGTCGCACCAGCCTCGACGAGCTGCCGCAGTTCTTCAACGTGCTGCGCGGCGACATGTCGGTCGTCGGGCCGAGACCGCACGCGATCGAGCACGACGACCTGTACCGGCCGCTCGTCGAGGGATACATCCATCGCTACCGGATCAAGCCGGGCATCACCGGATGGGCGCAGGTCAACGGCTATCGCGGCGAGACGGATCACCTCGACAAGATGGTCGGCCGTGTCCAGCACGACCTCTATTACCTGCGCAACTGGTCCTTCGGGCTCGACATGAAGATTGTCGCCGCCACGGTGCTGAAGGGCTTCGTCCATCCGAACGCGTACTGAGCCCGGCCATGATCGAACGCATTCTGGTCGTCTGCGACGGCAACGCATGCCGCAGCCCGATGGCGAGCGCGATGCTGGCACGCGCGCTGCCGTCCGTGCAGGTGCGTTGCGCAGGACTGATCGCGCTGGCGGGCCGGCCGGCCGCACAGGCCGCGATCGACGTGATGCGCGAACGCGGCTTCGACATCACGTCCCATATCGCGCAACCGGTGCATCTCGGCCACGTGCGCGCATCGCAGCTGATCCTCGCGATGACGCTCGTGCAGTGTCGCGAGATCGAGCGCCGTTACCCGTTCGCGCGCGGTCGCGTCTTCCAGCTCGACCATGCCGCGAAATGCGATATCGCGGATCCGGTCGGCAAGTCGGCGCAAGTGTTCGATGCCGTGGCGCGCCACATCGAGCGCGCGGTGGCGCACTGGATCGCGCGGATTCCCGCAGCTGCCGCACGGGGGCACGGCTGATGCGACGCCACCTCGGTCGACTCGCGATGCTCATCGGCCTGTCGTGTGCATCGGCTGCGCACGGCAGTGCGCCGGCGGCGCGCCCTTCGACGAATGCGCCGCGGTGGATCGCGGGGCTCGCGGATAGCGCTTCCCAGACCTCGAATCCGTGGCGCGGATCGATCGCAAAGCCGGCGGTCGCGTCGGGCGTCGCGGCGCCGGCGGTCGGCAACAACTACGCGCCGCTGCCGATCGAGCGGCAGATGCGGGCGTTGTCGATCGACGCGCTGGGCATGCCGGCGGCACATCGCACGCGCGGCGCGGCACGCGTCCCGATTCGGCCGCGCGGCGGGAACGACAACGCGACAGACGACTGGCCGGGCATGGCGCCGCCCTGGTCCCGTTCGTCATGGTGATCGACCGGGCGGTGCGGCATGAGGGCGAAGCAGGCCAAACCCTCACGCGACGAAATGAACACATCCGCGAGCACGGCGCCACGGACGGAATTGACGACAGCGCGACATACGAGGCAGCAATGGGCAAATCATTCGACGGTATATCGACAGGAAGCAGACGGGGCCGCGCGCTCGCCCCGCTCGTGCTGTCCGTGTTCCTGACGGCATGCGCCGTTGCGCCCGGCATGCGGATGACCGGCTCGCAGGAATTGCCGGTGGCCAGCGCGCGAAACGGCGAACCGGCGCAGTCGCTCGATGTGCCGATCCGGGAAATCGACGTCAACCTGCTGCAATCGATGCGCGACGACAGCGACGCGATCGGGCACGTCGACGCGCTGTTGCGCGAGCGCGCGAAGGGCGGCTATCGGATCGGCGCCGGCGACGTGTTGCAGATCACGGTGTGGGACCACCCCGAACTTTCCGCGGCGGCGCCGACGAATCAGTCGTCGTCGACACAACGGCAGAGCGATCCCGTCGGCGGCTTCGTCGTCGATGAAACCGGCAGCGTGCAGTTTCCTTATGTCGGCACGCTCGCGGTTGCCGGCAGGACGACGACCGAGGTTCGCGATGCGTTCCGCGTCGCGTTGACGAAAACCTTCCGCGACCCGCAAGTCACCGTGCGCGTCACGTCGTACCGCAGCCAGCAGGTCTACGTCGAAGGCGAGGTGCGCAATCCGGGCGTCCAGCCGATCAACGACGTGCCGATGACGCTGATCGAGGCCATCGATCGCGCGGGCGGGCTTCAGCCGACGGCCGATCGGAGCCGCATCGAGCTGATGCGCGGCGACGAGCATTACGTGCTGAACCTGTCCCGGCTCGTCGCACGACGCATCGACCCGGCCAGCATCCTGTTGCGCAACCGGGACGTGCTGCGCGTGCAGTCGCGCGAGGACAACGGCGCGTTCGTGATGGGCGAGGTCGCGAAGCCGACGCTCGCGCTACCGCTGCGCGACGGCTCGTTGACGCTCGGCGATGCGTTGCAGCAAGCCGGCAGCTTCAACAGCGGCACCGCCGACACGGCGCAGGTCTACGTGATTCGCGGGCGCGGCTCGAGTACCCCCGACGTGTTTCATCTCGACGCGAAGTCGCCGGTCGCCATGGTGCTCGCGAACGACTTCAAGCTGGCGCCGAAGGATGTCGTTTATGTCGACGGCAACGGCCTCGTCCGACTCAGCCGCGTGCTGTCGCTGCTGTTGCCCGCCATCAATGCCGGCATGACCGGCGCGCTGGTCGCGAAATGAACCACCGGAACCCGATCGACACTGGATTTGCCATGACAGACCTTTCCGATGCACGGCTGTACGACGCGGCGTTGTACGACGATGCGCCCCTTTCGTCCTACGTCGACATCGTGCTGGCCCGGTGGCGCATGGTGCTGGGCATCGCGGCCGGCGTGTTCCTGCTCGGGCTGCTGTATGTCGTATTCGCGACGCCGGTCTATCGGGTCGACGCGACGATCCAGGTCAACGAATCGACCACGGCGGGCAATTCGCCGTTGCACGACATCGCGGCGTTGCTCGACAACGGGAGCACGACCGCGGCCGAACTCGAACTCGTGCGCGCGCGCATGGTGATCGACTCGGTCGTCACGAAGCAGCATCTGAACATCATCGCCGAACCGCGCTATTTCCCGTTGATCGGCCGCTGGGTCGCCCGTCGCTATCGGGACGACGGCGTCGCGCAGCCGCTTTGGGGATTGTCGAGGTTTGCCTGGGGTGGCGAGCGATTCGACGTCGTCACGTTCGAGACGGCCGGCAAGAAAAGCCACGACGGCATCGACGCGCTGGACGGGCTCTGGTTCGACGTGACCGCCGAAGGCGGTGGACGCTACGTGGTCAGGGACGAGGACGGCGACGTCGTGCTGAAAGGCGAGGTCGGCGTGCCGGCGCACGGGCAGTACAAGGCACAACCGCTGACGCTGCTGGTCGCGGCCCTCGACGCCCGGCCGGGCACGGCGTTTCGGCTCAGGCGTATCCCGCAGCTCGAAGCGGTCTCCCAGCTCCAGGACGATCTGACCGTCGAGGAAAAGGCCAAGCAATCCGGCATCCTGACCGTCACGCTCGAGGGCGACGACCGGACGCGCATCCGGGACATCCTGCGGGCCGTGGTCGACGGCTACGTCCAGCAGAACAAGGAGTACCGGAGCGAGGAGGCCGCCGCGACGCTGGCATCGCTGAAGAGCAGCATGCCGACCGTCATGAAGGCGCTGAAGGATGCCGAGGACAAATACGCGGCGTTTCGCGCGCGCACGGGGACGGTGGATCTCGACGAACAGGGCAAGCTGCTGCTCGGCCAGGAAGTGGACATCGAGACGCGCACGCTCGAACTCAAGCAAAAGCGCGTCGACCTGATCGCGCGGTTCGCCGACGGCCATCCGGCCGTGCAGGCGCTCGACGCCAACCTGGCGGAACTGGCGGGCAAGGCGAAGGAACTGAAGGCGCTCGAAGCCAGGTTGCCCGATACGGAGCGGGAGGGCCTCGGCGTGTTGCGTGACGTGCGCGTCAATACCGAGCTGTATACGAACCTGCTGAACACCGGACAACAGCTCGAGATCGCCAGGCGCAGCGAGATCGGCAATGTTCGCGCCGTCGACCAGCCAGTCCTGCCGGTGAAACCCGTCAAGCCCAAGCGCCTGCTGCTGGTCGCGCTGTCGTTGTGTGTCGGGATTGCCCTTGGCATCGCCGCTCCGTTCGCACAGCGGGCGGTATGGGGCCGCGTCGAACATTCCGAGCACCTCGAGCAGGTGCTGGGCGTACCTGTCTATGCGGTGGTGCCGCATAGTCGGGAGCAGCGGCGTCTCGTGCGAAACCAGCAGCATGCGGGACAGGGCGCGCATGTTCTCGCATCGGAAATTCCGGAGGATGTGACCGTCGACGCGATCCGCAGCCTGCGCACGACGCTGCAGTTCACGATGTCGGAGTCGGGGCACAACGTGATCATGATCACGAGCCCGCAGCCCAGTGCGGGCAAATCGTTTCTCTGCGCGAACCTGGCTTCGCTGTTCGCGTCGGGCGGCAAGCGCGTGCTGCTGATCGATGCCGATATTCGCCGCGGTCAGTCGCATCGTCACTTCGGGCTGCCGGCGGCGCCCGGCCTGCCCGACGCGATCGCGAGCGGCGCGCTCGAGCGCGGCGTTCAGAAATCGGCGGTTGCCGGCGTCGACGTGCTCGCGCGCGGTGCCGTCGCCCGCACGTCGGAGCTGTTCAACGACGGCCGCTTCAAGATGCTGCTCGACACGGCGGCGCGTGTCTACGACATCGTCATCGTCGATACGGCCCCGATCCTCGCGCTGCACGATGCGGCGACCATCGGCCGCCACGGCGCGACGACGCTGCTGTGCGTCCGGCATGGCCGCAGTTCGATACCGGAGATTCGCGAGGCGGAGCGTCGGCTGCGCAACGCCGGCATCGCAATCAGCGGCGTCGTGCTGAACGACGTGCCGCGGCGTCAGGCCGTCTACGGCGCGTATGGCGAAGGGAAATACGCGTATGAAACCGAGCACTGAGCCCGGGATTCGCGACATCGCGCTGCTCGCCGCAAGCGACCGCGCGTCACCCGCCGGCGAGCGGCTCGGTGCGCGCACGGTGCGAAGCCTCGCGTGGGCGCTGGTGCAGGCGTGGGGCGGCAAGCTCGTCACGCTCGTCACCTATTTGCTGGTCGCGCGCTGGCTTGGCCCGGCAGACGTCGGGCTTGCGGCCGCTGTCACGCTGTCGTTGTCGCTGGTCCTGATGATCGCCGAAGGCGGCCTGGGCGACGCGCTGGTTCAGCGCGCATCGCTCGACGACGACGATCTCGAATGGCCGTTCGCGTGCTCGATCGGCATGGCGGTCGTGCTCGCGGCCGCGCTGTTCGTCCTCGCCGGGCGCGTCGAAACGTGGCTGGGCGTACCGGGCCTGGCGCCGTACCTGCGGGTGGCATGCGCGTTCGTGCCGATCGGCTCGGCGAGTTCGTTCCAGGAGGGGCTGTACAAGCGGCGGCTGGATTTCCGTACGCTGGCGATGCGCCAACTCGGCTCGGTGAGCGTCGCGGGTGCCGTGGCGGTCGCGCTGGCGATCGCGGGCGCCGGTGCGTGGAGCCTGCTTGCGCAGGCGGCGACCTTCATGACGATGTCCGCGCTCTGGCTCTGGCGCAGACCGGTCTGGCGTCCGCGCGGCCGCCGGAACGCGTCGACGTTCTGGCCCATTGCGCGCTTCGGCGGTCACGTCGTCGCGTCGAGGCTGATCGACTGGTGCGCGACGCGCACCGTGGACCTGATCGTCGTCGCGCTGTACGGCGCGGCCGGGCTGGGCATCTATGCGATCGGGGCGCGGCTGTACCAGACGGCGCTGGAACTGCTGTGCCGCGCCGCGACCGACGTCGCGCTCGCGGTGCTGTCACGTGTCGCGCACGACGCCGGGAAAATGGCGGCCACCTATCTCGACGTCACGGGGCTTGCCGCAATGGTCGCGGCGCCGCTGTTCGTGCTGATGGCCGTGTCGAGCCACGACATCACGATCGTATTGTTCGGCGCGCGCTGGGCCGACAGTGCCGCGATCATGACGCCGCTGATGGGGCTCGGCGCGATTCAGACGGTCCAGTTCGTCAACGGTGCATTCCTGTCGGCACGCGGGCGGCCGAACGTCACGATGTGGCTGACGGTCGTGAAGCTCGTCCTGGTGCTGGGCGCGATGGTCTGCCTGCCGTCGCACGATGTCGCCGGGCTGGCGTGGCTGTATGTCGGCGCGGTGCTGTTCATCACGCCGCTCAGCTTCGGTGCCGTCGTGGTCGAGCTGTCGATCGATCCCGGCCGCTTGCTGGGTCGGCTGGTGCCGCCGTATCTGATTGCGTTCGGCTGCGCGCTGATCGTATCGCGGCTTGGCGCGCACCTCGGCGGTGTGCCGGCTCTGGTCAGGTTGCCGCTGCTGATCGTCGCCTTCGGCGCCGCTTATGTCGGCGCAACCTGGACGTTGCTTCGTCAGGCCGCCCGGCAAACCGTGGCGATGCTGATCGCATTGCGCGATGCGAGGCAACGGACATGAGCCGCCTCGCGCTGCAGGTGCCGCGGCAACGTGTGTCGTCGTCCGGTGCGTCGACGATCGGGCCGCAGGTGCGCTTCGATCTCGCGGACGCGGTCCTGCTCGTACTGCTGCTGCTGAGTTCGATCCAGTTCCTGAAGATCGGCGGCGCGCAACTCGGTCAGATGTTCGCGGTGCTCGTGCTGCCGGTGCTGCTGGTGCGGCGCCGGATTCCCGTCGGCGCGTGGGAAATCTGGGCCTTTGCGTTGTTCGTCGGCGTCGCGTTGTCGACGACGTTCCTGTCCGGCTATCCGCGCTTCAAGGCGACCGAGCAGATCGTGAAATTCGGGTTCGTGATGCCCGCGTTCTATTTGATCGGCCGCTATTACGGCGCGCGGGCACGCGTGCGGCCGTTGCCGTTCGGTTATGTCGCGATCGCGGGGTTCCTGGCGTTTCAGTACGCGCTGCAGTATTTCGACGTCCCGGTGCTGTACGAAAAAGTCGACTTCATGCAGAACGCGATTCACGGTTCGTTCAAGGAGCGCAACTGGTTTGCGGCGTTTTTCTTCCTGACCGCCTACGCCTGTTTCCTGCAGTCGCCGCGCCGCATTCCCGACGTCGTGAAGTTCGTTGCGCTCGCACTCGTCGTGACGCTGCTGAGCGAATCGAAGACGGTGTTGATCGCATGCGCGATCGTGATCCTGCTGCAGGTGCGCGGCCATTTTTTCGCGAAAGTGCTGACGATGGCCGCCGGGGCCGGGTTCTATCTGTACATGTTCACGCGCGAACTGACCGGCGACCAGCTTCAGGTCCGGCTGCAACAGGAGCGCGGGCTTGCCTTTACGGAATCGATCAAGCTGGTCGGCCGCGACTGGACCGGTCACGGCTTCGGCTTCGTCGAGCATTACTTCTCGCACTCGGCCGTCGCCGTCCGTGGGCTCGGCGAGGGCACGAGCGCCGTCTTTTGCGCGCCGCTGGATCTGATGCTGGTCGCCGGCCCGATCGGGCTGCTCGCGTGGGCGGTGTTCTTCGCCGGTCTCGGCCAGGGCCGGCGCGCGATGGTGTTGCTCGCGCCGATCGCGGCATGGTCGCTGATCAATCCGATGCACCAGAGCGAAACGTCATACCTGTTCGTCGGTTATCTCGCGTCGTTCGCGTTCGCTTCCCGTGCGGCACGCCGGAAAGCGCACGCTGCGCCGCGCGTGTTGCGGCCCCGATCCATTTTCCCGTCCGGACCTACGCGATGAAATTCTCTCTCATCATGGCGACGCTCGGCCGTAGCGACGAGATCGAGCGCATGTTCGATTCGCTGCTGCGGCAAGCCTATGCCGACCTCGAAGTGATCGTCGTCGACCAGAACCCGGACGACCGGGTCGAGCGGATCGTCGACCGGTATCGCGATCGGCTGACGATCGTCCATCTGAGATCCGACAAGGGCAAGTCACGGGCGACGAACGTCGGCCTGAAGGCCGTGACGGGCGACGTGGTCGGGTTCCCCGACGACGATTGCTGGTATCGGCCCGGGATGCTCCATGCGGTCGCGGCGCGCTTGTCCGCCGACCGGATGCTCGACGGCGTGACGGGCATGAGCGTCGACGCCGCGGGCCGGCCGTCTCAAGGACGGTGGGCGACCTCGGCGCAGACCGTCAACCGCTTCAACGTGTGGGTGTGCGCGACGTCGTACACGATCTTCCTGCGCCGGTCCGCCGTGCATGCGGCGGGGCAGTTCGACGTGGACCTCGGCGTGGGCGCGACCACGCGCTGGGGAGCGGGGGAAGAAGTCGACTTTCTGGTGCGCGCGTTGCAAGCGGGGTGCCGGATCGACTACGACCCGCATCTGCGGGTCCATCATCCCGAACCGCTCGCCGTGCTCGACGAGCATGCGTATGCGCGCGGGCGGCGCTACAACCGCGGGTTCGGGCACGTGCTGCGCATCAATCGTTATCCGCTCGCCTACGTCCTTTACATGATCGCGCGGCCTGTCGCCGGCTGCCTGCTGTCCTGCGTGCGCCGCAATCCCGGGCGTGCGAAGTACTACTGGATCGCCGCGTCGCATCGACTGCTTGGCTGGATGGATTGAACGATGAGCACGATCCTCACCGCTTCGACCGAATGCACTGACCGTGCCGAGCGCGCGCCCCTCACGGTCTATGCCGACACGCGCTGGCCGGTTGGAACCGGCATCCACAACGTGATGGCGGCCTATGCCGAGCGCGCGCCTTCGACCGTCCGCATCGATCCGTTGGCGGTCGGCGGCGGTGTCGCGCACCCGCTGTCGCCGCTCGCGTTGAGCCGCGCGCTGAGGCGGCTGCCGGCCCGCAACGCCGTGTTCTGGAATCCCGGGTTCGTCCCGGCCGCGTTGCCCGATTTCCCGTCGGTCGTCGTGGTGCACGACCTCACGCATCGCCACTTCTACACGCGCGCGCACCGCTTCTACTACGACACGGTTCTCCGTCCGCTGTACCGGCGTTGCACCGCGATCGTCTGCGTGTCCGAGTTCACGCGCGACGAATTCCTCCGCTGGTCGGGCATGCCGCCGGATCGCGTTCACGTGATCCACAACGGGACCGACGCTGCATACCGGCGCAATCGCGACACGCTCGGCTATCCGTTTCCGTACGTGCTTTATCCGGGCAACCGGCGCAACTACAAGAACCTGCACCGGCTGATCGCGGCATTCGGCGCGAGCGGGCTGTTGCCGCTCGGCGTGCGTCTGATGCTGACCGGCGACCCCGACCCGTCGCTGCTTGCGCACGCCGCGCGGCACCGATGCGCGGACAGCCTCGTATTCACTGGCGTATTGCCGAACGATGCGATGCCGAAACTGTACCGGGGCGCGCTGTTCGTCGCATTCGTGTCGCAGTACGAAGGTTTCGGCCTGCCGATCCTCGAGGCGATGGCATCCGACGTACCGGTGCTGACCTCGAACGTATCGGCGATGCCGGAAGTGGCGGGTGACTCCGCGATGCTCGTCGACCCGTTATCGGTCGCCGACATCGCGGTCGCGATGCGCCGGCTCGGCACCGAGGCCGCATGGCGGGACGCGCTCGTCGCGCGAGGCCGGGAGCAGATCCGCCGGTTCGACTGGGACACGTCGGCGCGTAAGTTCTGGCAACTCGTCGAGCAGGTCGGCGCGTCGGCATGACGCGCATGTCAACGAACAGAGCCGGGCAAACCGGCCGACACAATCCACCACGGCGCGGGGTATCACGATGGAAACCGAAGGAAGAATCAGCGTCATCGTCGTCAATTACGGCACGCCCGACCTGACGATACGATGCGTGGCGTCATTGACGTCGTTACGCGTCGCACTCGCCGACGACATCGTCGTCGTCGAGAATGCGTCGCCGGACGACTCGTACACGCGGTTGCGGCACGCATTGCCGCACGGCGTCAGGCTGCTGCGCGCGGCATGCAATCGCGGCTTCGGCTCCGGCGTGAACTTCGGCATGGCCGCCTGTCGACGCGACTACGTGCTGGTGGTCAATCCCGATACGCGTTTCAGCGAGAACGGGCTGGCGAAAGTGCTGGAGCTGTTCGAGACACGACCGGAGGCGGGGCTCGTCGGGCTAGACCTGCAGTATCCCGACGGCCGGCGCCAGTACTCGGCGCGACGGTTCTACAGCTGGCTCGACATCGTCGCGCGACGCACCGCGCTCGGCCGCTCGGGCCGCTTTCGCGCGCGGATGAACCAGCACCTGATGATCGATGCATGGTCGTGCGGCAACCCGTTCGATGCGGAATGGGTGATGGGAACGGGGTTCGTGGTGCGGCGCGACCTGTTCGAGTCGCTCGGCGGCATGGACGAATCGTATTTCCTGTACATGGAGGATGTCGATCTGTGCGCGCGGACCTGGCTGGCCGGCTATCGGGTGCTCGGCATGCCGGGCGTCACGCTCGTGCACGATCATCAACGACAGTCGGCGGCGAGCCCCGTGTCGCGAGCGGGGCGGCATCATCTGCGCAGCCTGTGGCGGTTCTACCGCAAGTTCCACGTGCCGCTGTCGTTGCCGCCCGGCGTCTCGCGGATCGCACGGCAATGAAGCCTGCTGCGCCGGTTCGTGTCGTCGTGCGTGCCGCGGCTGTCGCGTTGTGCGCGATGGTCGCGCGCGGCGGCGATTGCGCGCAGCCGGTGCGGCCGCCGCACGACGCGAATGTCGTGAATGTCGTCGCCGGAAAACCGCCGGTGTCGGCGCCGCGCGTGCTGCTCGCGCGGAATGGCGTTGCGCGCTACCTCGTTCGCGCCGGTGCGACGGATGCCGTGACGCGACATGCGGCGGACGAGATTGCCGACTATCTGTCGCGGATCAGCGGCGCGTCGTTCGCCGTGTCGGACGACGGGCACGACCGGACGCCGGCCATTGTCGTCGGCGGCGAGCATGCGGCGGAACGATGCCGTTCGGCACACGCGACGCCGCTCGGCAGCGACGGCTTCGTCGTCTGCCGCAGCGGCGACGACCTCGTCGTGGCCGGCGACACCCCGCGCGGTACGCTGTTCGGCGCGTACTGGTGGCTCGACCGCAAGCTCGGCGTGAAGTGGCTCGCGCCCGATGCGACCGAGGTGCCGCAACAGGCCGAGCTGCGCGTCGACACGGCGCCCGTCCGGCAGGTTCCGCGCTTCGCGTATCGGGAGGTGTTGAGCGCGGAAGGGGAGGACAAGCCGTTCCGCGCGCACAACCTGCTGAACGGCGAGTCGCACGGCACGTCGTATCGCGCTTCCCCGCCCGATATCGACATGTGGGATCGCAGCTGGCTTGCGCGGGACGGTGACGCCGATTTCTGGACGCTCGTGCCGCGCGACCGGTATGCGGCCGCACATCCCGCCTGGTATGCCGGCGGGCAACTCGCGATGATGTCGGCCGACGTCCGCGCCGCGATGGCGGCCGGGATCGTGAAGCGCCTGAAGCGGCAACCCGACCCGGCCCGCATCTGGTTCGGCATCCGCGATATGGACTGGGGCTGGGACCTGGACGCAGCCAGCCGCGCGTTTGCCGACGCGCACGGCGGTGCCCCGTCGGCGGCGTTTCTCGATATGGTGCGGGACGTGGCGGCGCGGGTCCGGCAGGAGGTTCCCGGCGCGCGTTTCGCGATGCCGGCCTATCACTGGGGCTTCACGCCGCCGGACGGCATGCAGGTTCCGGATCACGTTCGCGTGTATCCGATGACGATCCAGGTCGACTACGGCGCCGCGCTGAACGAGGACCGCAACGCGTCGCTGCGCGACGGCCTGCGCAAATGGAGCGACATCGCGCGGCACGTCACCGTGTGGGATCACGTCGTGAACTTTGGTGGCTATATCCAGCCGACGCCGAATTTCTATCCGATCGGCCGCAGCATCGCGTGGCTCGCCACGTTGCCGAGCGTCGACGGCTACTTCGCGGAAGGCGACTGGCAGTCGCGCGGCGGCGAATTCGCGAGCCTGCGCGTGTGGTTGATCGCTCGGCTGCTCTGGACCCCGAGCGCGAACCCGCGCACGCTCGTCCGCGAATATTGCGACGCCTATTACGGCGCGGCTGCTCCGGCCGTCGTGCGCTACATCGATCGCATGCATGCCGCGCTGCGTGCGAGCGGCGACGTGCTGGCCGAACAGACACCGGTCGGCATGTCGATGTACACGTACGACTTCGTCCGCCAGTCGGAGCGGGATTTCGATGCCGCCGCCCGTGCGGTCGACGGCGATGCCGTGCGTAGCGCGCGCGTTCGCCAGGCGCGCATGCCGCTCGATTTCGTGATCCTGGCGCTGCGCGACCGCTATGCGGCGCGTGCCGCGCAGGAAGGCTGGGACCTCGATATCCGCGGGCGGCGCGCTAGTTTCGACGCGGCGATCTCGGCCGCGGGCGTTCGTCAGTATCGGCAAAGCGGCAATCTCGCGGCACTCGGCGCATTGCTCGATATCGACCGGCATCCCGTCGTTGCGCCGCCGCTCGTGGCGGGCCTCGCGGACAGTGACTGGCGCGCGATCGATGTTTCGCGCGTGAATCTCTACGACAGCGCGCGCATGGTGGCCGACCCCGCTGCGCTCGACGGCGCCGCGATAGCGATACGCGGCTATTCCGGCGTCTGGGCAATCCAGCTCAAGCTCGACAAGCTGCCGCGCGATGGGCGCTGGGATCTCTACGCGTCGGTGCGTGTGCCGGAAGGCGGCGCTGCGGGCGGTGCTGGCGATGCGGCCGTGCGGGTGGGCGCCTACCCGCCGATGACGCTGCGTATCGACACGCCGGCGCGCACGCTCGACGACGCGCGATTCGGATGGCTGCCTGTCCCGGGCGGCCCGTTTGCGTATGACACCGATCACGAGAAAGGCATTTATGTCCACGGAGTCGGATTCGCGCGAGGCCAGTCCGTGCGCGTCGGCGCCTTCATCGCCATTCGGCACGGTGCGCCGGGCGGCGCGCTGCCGTCGGTTCCGCTCAAGGGAAACGCTTCATGAAAGTTGCCATCGTTTCGCCCATTCCGCTGTTTCCCGTCAATGCCGGCAATCGCAGTCGCGTGCTGAATCTCGCGCGGGCGGTCAAATCGCTCGGCTGCGACGTGCACTTCGTCTATCTGGAATCGCGCCAGACGGGCGGCATGGATCTTGAAGCGCATCGCCGTGAGTTTGGTGCCGACCGCGTGTCGATATTGCGCCGCGCGGGCCTGGCGCTGGCACTATATCGCGTCAAGCGGGTGGCCTGGCTGGTGCGTCGTCTCGCCGCGAAAGCGGCCGGCAGCCGACATGCGTACTACACGGGGCTCGACGAATTGTTCAGCGAGCGCTTTACCGCGCAATTGCGCGCGCTGCAGCAGCACCACGCATTCGATGCCGTGTTCGTCGAATACGTGTTTTATTCGCGCGCGCTGGATGCGTTTCCCGATACGGTGGTCAAGGTCATCGATACGCACGACATCTTTGCGGACCGGCATGTGCCGTTCATCGGCCGCCCCGGCGCGAAGCGCTACATGTTTTCGATTCCGCCGCAACGGGAGTGCGACGGACTGCGCCGCGCGCATGTCGCGCTGGCCATCCAGGCCGACGAGGGCGACCTGCTGGCGGCGCGCCTCGGCAGCGGCGATACCCCGGCGGTCGCGGTGCTGAGTCACCTGCTGGCGTTTCCGCCGCAGGTGGACTGTGCCGCGCATGCCGACGCGACCTTCCTCGGCAGCGACAACCAGCCGAATCGCGACGCCGTCAGATACTTCGTCGACGAGATCCTGCCGCATATCGTGGCCCGGCTGCCGGCGTTTCGCGTGCATCTCGCCGGCACGATTGCGTCGGCCGTCCCTGACGGGCCGCACATCGTCAAGCGCGGCCCCGTCGCCGAGCTGGGCGACGCATTCGCCATCGCACCGATCTCGATCAATCCGATGCTGCTCGGCACCGGCATCAACATCAAGCTGCTCGAAAGCATGGCGCTCGGCGTGCCGATCGTCAGTACCCGGACGGGCGCGCGCGGCCTCGGCGAGCATGACCTGCGCGGGGTGACTGTCGTGCGCGACGGCGATCCGCAGGGCTTTTCGGATGCGGTAGTCCGGCTCGCGACGGATCGCGCGCATCGGATTGCCCAGGGTGCGGCGGCGCGCGATTCCGCGCGAGCGTGGCACGACGCGCAGCTTCGCGTTCTTCGCGAGACGCTCCAGCGGCGGCCGCCGGTCGCCGCACCGGCCTGACGGATGCCTCCATCGAAACCATCGAATCATTCAGGGGAATCGAACATGTCTAAACTGGCCGGTCTGAAGCAGCGGCTTCGCGTGTGGTTGTATGTGAAGCGATTGACCATGCAATGGCGTCGTGAGGCCATGCGAGGCATCACGGGCGACGACGGCGCATCCGGCGCCCATCTGCTGATCTTGCCGTGCGATCCGTGGACGCTGGTCGGCTCGAAAGGCGATGAAGCGATGCTGCGCGCGGTCGTCGAGCGGTTGCGACAGGCGAACGGCGAGTTGAAGGTGTCGGTCGTCACGGCCACGCCCGCGGCAGCAGACGCGGCGACCCAGCTCGGTTTGCATGCTGTCGACGCGTGGAACGAGCCATGGCGCCTGACGGACACGGTCGAACGGCTTGCCGCGCTGCGACCCAGCGCGGTGGTCGTCATCGGCGCCGACGTGATGGACGGCTACTATTCGCCCATTACGTCGCTGAGGTTGCTGGCAACGGCGGATCTGCTGGTCAGGCGCGGCGTGCCGGGCACGATTCTCGGCTTCAGCTTCAACCGCTTGCCGTACATGCAGTTGCGGCATGCATTCGATCGGATCGACGCGCGGCTGCTGGTCAACGTCCGCGACGGCGTCTCGCTCGATCGATTCAGGCGTTTCAGTTCGGCGAGCGCGGAGCTCGTGGCGGATTCAGCCTTCATGCTCGAACCGGACGATTCGTCCGATTGCGTCAGGGGCACGGCCGCGTGGGTCGAAGCGCGCCGCGCGGCCGGCGACATCGTGATCGCATTCAACCTTCACCCGATGCTGATCCGCCGGGCCAGCGACGACGATATCGCTGCGCTGGTCGCGTCGGCACAGGCAGCCATTCGCGAACTCGCGAAGCTTCATCGGATCAGCATCGTGCTGCTGTCCCACGACTATCGCGGCCGGGACGGCGACGATACCTGTCTCGAGCCGTTGCATCACGCATTGGCCGCGACGATGGGCGAGCGGCTTTGCTACCCGCGCACCAGGATGTCGGCGGCGGAACTGAAGGCCATTTCAGGGCAGGTGGACGGTGTGGTCACCGGGCGCATGCATCTGGCGATCGCCAGTCTTGGCATGGGTGTGCCCGTCGCGGCGCTGACCTACCAGGACAAGTTCCAGGGGCTCTTCAGTCATTTCGGTCTGTCGGACAGCTTCTTGCTGAAGCCCGAGGACGCGATGCGCGCCACGCATCTGGCGGCGGTACTGGACCGGTTCGTGTCGGCGCTTCCGCAACTGCGCAACCAGGTGCATGCCGCACTGCCGCGCGTAAAGGAGGCGTCATCCGGAAACCTGCGCGGCGTGATCCATGCGATTCGGCCTTCGTGAGCGGTTTCCACGATATTTTTGCTGCATTCGCAGCAGCGCCGCATGACGCGCGCTCAAATGAGATGAATTCCAGAGGTATCGTTTCACATGCGGAATCCAAACGAAGATCCGGTTGATCCCGACGGTTCAGGGCTCAGGAAAAAAGCGCATTATCGTGCGCCGGCGCTCGAGAAGGGCCTCGATATTCTCGAGTTGCTCATCGGTCGCGAGTACGGAATGGCGCAGGCGGACATCTGTCGCGCGTTGAAGCGCAGCCGGAGCGAACTGTATCGGATGATGCAGGTGCTCGAGGAGCGGGGGTACATCTACAGGGTGGATCGTTACGACCGTTACGCGCTGACCATGAAGCTTTATTTCCTCGGACAGCATCATGCGCCGACACGATCGCTCGGCGCACTTGTCACGCCGCTGCTGCAGCAGTTCGCATTGCAGACCGTCCAGTCGTGCTACCTGACGGTATTCGATGGCGACATGATGGTTGTCATCGCAACCGCCAGCGCTGAAACGGAATGGAACCTGGCAGTCCGGGTCGGCACGCGCGTTCCGCTGCACGGCAGCGCCGCGGGCGAGATGTACCTGGCTTTTCAGAACGAAGACGTGCGAACCCGATTGCTTCGGACAATCGGGCACGACGTCGAGTCATGGAATCGGCCGCGCAGTGACGAAGCATTGCCGACCCATCAGGTAGACGGCTATATCTGCCGCCCGAATGAGCGCATTCCCGGCATCACGGATATCGCAACGTCGATCGTCGACAAGTCGGGCTCGGCAATCGCCATCCTCGCTTGCCCATACCTGGCGCTCTCGGGAGAAGCCGGGGCGATGTCGATCAGGCAGATCGGCGTCGCGCTGTGCGATACCGCACGACGCATTTCCGCGACGGTCGATCAGCGGTTCATGCAATCTGCGGTCGAGACGCCGTCGCGTGAGCCGGTGCGGAGTGCGCGTCGGACGGGTTGAGGGCATCCCGGCGATTCGTATGGCACGGCACCCGCGCGTGCGATGACGCGCGATGCGGCCCGGGCAACCCGGCCGTGGATGGTCGGCGTGCTCGGACCAAACTCCTTGGCCAGTCGATTCCGCTATGAAAATGCGTGAAATGGCCTGTTCGCTTTTTGCGCCGGCGCATTGGCGGCCGGGCATTTCGTGCGCAAGCGCCGATGGTCGGCAGGTTGTACGAATATCGATAATGACACTACACTGATTATCAGCCGGCGCCGGGACACGCGGTTATCCATTCAATACGCATCGCAAAGTACTAATTAAACGCGTGCCGACAATCGCCATCGAGGATGGTTGTCTTGTTCCTCAATATCCAGCGGGGGGAAAGTGGCGATGAAAATCGGGGCTGCGCATAACCCGTCAGCGGTTTGCTAGCCGAGCGGCGCGCGCATGAGCACGACCGGAAGCATTCAGGCGACGTCACTCGGGCTGCATGGCTCGAGCCCGGCGATGACCGACCTGCGCCGCTATCTGGCGAAGGTCGCGCAGACCGATACGACGGTGCTCGTGACCGGCGAAACCGGCACCGGCAAGGAGCGCGTCGCCGCCGCCGTCCATCGCCTCAGCGCCCGCACCGGCAAGCCATTCATCGCGGTCAACTGTGCCGCCGTGCCCGACAGCCTGTTCGAATCCGAGATGTTCGGCCACGAGCGCGGCGCTTTCACCAGCGCGCAGAACGCGTTTCCCGGCCGCTTCGTCGAGGCCGACGGCGGCACGCTGTTCCTCGACGAAATCAGCGAGATGCCGCCCGCCGTCCAGGCCAAGCTGCTGCGCCTGCTCGAAGACCGCACGGTGATGCCGGTCGGCTCGCTGCGCCGACGCGCGGTCGACGTCCGGATCGTGGCCGCCAGCAACGAAAGACTGGAGGATCTGGTCGCCGAACGCCGTTTCCGCCCGGATCTGTTCTATCGCCTGAACGTCGCGCGCATCGAGATACCGCCGCTGCGGGAACGGCCGGAAGACATCGCGTCGATCGTCGATCACTTCGTCGCCGAACACAACCAGCGGCGTGCGATGCGGGTGGGGCGGCCCGATCCGGCGTTGCTCGAATGCATGCGGCACTACCGGTGGCCGGGCAACGTGCGCGAGCTGCGCAACCTGGTCGAGGCGTTGTTCATCGATGCGCCGGAAGGGCGCCCGTTCGGGCTGGGCGACCTGCCGCCTGCGTTTCGCCGCCTGTTCGTGCAGGACTTTTCCGCCGGCGAACACGAGCGCGAGCGGCTGGTCTCGGTACTGCGCCAGACCAACTGGAACAAGATGGAAGCGGCGCGCCAGATGAACTGGTCGCGCATGACGCTGTACCGCAAGCTGGCCAAGTACAACCTGGACGGCGGCAACACTGCATCAGTGTGACAGCGCGGCTGTCACATGGTACAGCCCGGCAGCCTTCACGCATTCCGGTCCGACCGGGAAATTCCACGGCAAATCATGCGCTTGCGTCAGCGCCCGCGGGTTGGCCCGCTCCTTGCGAAGATCGACGGACAGACCGCCCGTCGCCATGCAAGGAGGCCGTCGTGCACGTCATCGAGCCACTCCAGGACGCCCCGCCGGACCCGGCGCAGCCGGCCGGCCAGCCACGGCCGCTGCTGGCCAGTTATGCGAATTATTTCGAGGTCGGGCATAACGCGTTCGAGTTCCTGATCGATGCCGGCCAGGTCGAGCCGCAGTCCGGCAGCGTCCAATTGATGAGCCGCATCGCGGTCAGCCCGGTTCACGCCAAGCTGCTGGCGCAGTTGCTCGCGCGCTCGATCGCCCAGTTCGAAGCGACGCATCACGACATCCCCGACATTGCCGACATCGCCGAACCGGAACCGGATCTGGCGATTCTTCCCCCGCAGGAATTCGAACAGCGCGCGATCGATGCGCGCAGCAAGCCTATGCTCGGCGGCCGTCGCGACGAGCCCGATCAAAACCAGAGCTGAGGACACGACATGGCAGCGCAACTCCATCCCAACCGCATGGTCGTGACCGACCGCTTCCCGATGCTGGGCTTCACGATTCGCGTCGGCCACGCGCCGTGCGTCGCCGAACTGGTGATCGCCTCGGATCCCGCGCTGTTCGTGCGCAAGGAAGGCCGCACGTCGTCGACGTTCTACACCAGCCGCGAGGACGGCCTGCTGGCGATCCCGCGCGGCGAAGCGGTGTTCATGGTGCCGCCGGCGGTGCTGGCGCGTTTCGCGGGCGCGGGCCGGCTGTGGTTCGGTCTCGCCACCGCCGCGTCGCCCGATGCCGACGCATGGACGGTGGACGTCCTGCCGAACGCCGACAGCCCCTACGTGTCGCTGTCGGGGCTCAGCGACCGGGGGTTGCGCAGGGTCCTCATGTTCCCGACGCGCGGGGGGGCCGGCGTCAGGAGCCCGCTGTTGAACTGGGCGGGCGACGGCACCCGGCCGGGCGCCACCGCCGTGCCGGCGCCAGCCGCGCCGGCAGCCGTTCCCGCCGCGCCGCAGCCGGGCGTCGAAGCTGCCGCGCCACACCACGACGTCCACTACGACGACGGGTTCGGCCCGCTGCCGCCGCTGCACGCCGCAGCGCCGGTCGCAGCGACGCCCCCTGCGCCGGCACCGGCGCCTGCCGCCGCGCCGGCGCCCGTCTCGCAGGGGATGGGCGACGATGCCGACTTCCGCATTGCCGGCGAGCGCCGCAGCTTTACCTGGCCGCGGCCGCGCAAGCTCTCGACCGTCGAGCGGGCCGCGCTGCGCGCGATGCTGAGCGCGAATCCGGCCACCGCGTCGCTGCTGCTGCTGCTGCCGGTCGCGATGCGCAACGGCCTGTCGGTCTCGATCGGCGCGGGCGCGGGCGCCGGGCTGGAGGCCGGGGGCTCGGGCTCGGTCGGCCTCATCTTCGACGCCAATGGCGACGACATCGGCGCTTTCGCGGCGGGCGAGCTCGACTTCGGCTTCATCGTGTCGGCGAGCGTCACCGGCCAGGTCAGCCTGCTGCGCGGGCATATCGACGATTTCGCGGGCGCCGGCACGTCGGTGGGCGTGATGATCGGCGAAGCCCCGGCGGGCGGCATCTCGGCGCTGTTCAACGCCCGCAACGAATTCGTCGGCGTCACGCTGTCGGCCGGCGTCAGCGTCGGCAGCCCGGTGAGCATCTTCGTCGGCGTCTCGCGCGCCGCGTCGGGCACGCTCGCCACCTCGTCGTCGCTCGCGTGGTCGCGCAGCCTGAGCGACGACCCGGAGGCGTACGGTATCGATACGCCGCCGTACAGCGACGACGACGCGGCCGCCGAGCCGTCCGCAACGGCCAGTGCGCTGGCGCTGGGGGCGCGCGAGAACAGTCTCGTCACGCGCACCGCGGCCAGCCCGAATTTCGACGAGGGGCGCGGCAGCAGGACGATCGACCGCATCGTCATCCACATCGCCGACGTGCCCACCGTGCAGCACGTGGTGAATACCTTCACCAATGCCGCGTCCAAGGTGAGTTCGCATTACCTGGTCGGGCAGGCGGGCGAAGTCGTCCAGTTCGTCTCCGAGGCCGACACGGCGTGGCACTGCAAGGGCTCGAACCAGCGCAGCATCGGCATCGAGCATATCGCGGTGAAGCGCGGCGGCGCCGACTACCCGCGCCGCAACGGCACCGTCCAGCATTTCGACGCGCTGGCGCCGACCCCGCTCCAGTACGAAACCTCGGCGGCGCTGGTCGCGTCGCTGTGCGACAAGTATCAGCTGCCGATCAATCGCACCACGATCATGGGCCATCGCGAGGCCGACACGTCGACCGGCCATACCGCGTGCCCCGACGGCAACTGGGACTGGGACTACTTCATGCGGCTGGTCAACAGCCGCACCTGCCAGCCGCAGTCGGCCGGCCAGGCGCTGGGGCTCGCCGCCCGCGGCCTCGGCGACGACATTCCGCTCGATCCGGGCGTCGGCGGCCTGTCGATCGGCACCGATGCGCTGGAGATCGGCGACATCATTCTCAGCACCACCGGCAATCCCGGCTCCGGCGTCATTCGTGCCGGCTCCGGCGCCGAGGTCAGCCATGCGATGCTCTATGTCGGGCAAGGCGGGCAGGTAATCGAGGCGATTCCCGGCGGGGTCCAGCTGCGCCCGCTCGCGGATGCGCTGGCCGACGCGCGCCTCGCGGTCGCGTTCCGGGTGCCGGGCCTGACCGATGCGCAGAAGCGGCAGGTCGCCGATGCCGCCGCGCGCTACCTCGATCGCGGCTTCAACTATGTCGGGCTGGTCCGCTGCGGCGGCTACCTGATCGATCGCCACGCGTGCGAACTGCTGTCGGGCGACGCGGCGGAGCGCTGCCGCCGTTTCGTCGGCCGCATCGAGCTCGGCGAAGGCGCCGACACCGACAACTTCTTCTGCTCGCAACTGGTCGCCCAGTCCTTCCAGGACGCGGGCAGGCCGATCGTCAGCGTGCCGCCGCACTGGGTGCCGCCGGGCGATCTCGCCAGCCTGTCGACCGGCACGATGGCCCCGGGAACGCTCGCGTATGTCGGCCACCTGAAGGCGCCGATCCCGAGCCGCAGCTTCTTCGGCATCGGCCAGGCGCTGTCGGTCGCGCCGGGCACCGCGCGCGCGCTGGGCGCCGACGACTGGACGGTGAACTGGGACGAGGTGCAGCTGACCCCGCAGCCTACCGACATGGGGTGCTGGGCGACGGCCGCGTCGATGGTGATCGGCTGGCGCGACAACCAGAGCGTCGACCCGGCGCTGCTCGCGCGCTGCATCAGCCTCGAGCGCCAGATGCAGGATGGCCTGAAGCCGGCCGAGGTGGCGGTCTTCGCCGGGGCGTCGAGCCTCACGGTCGAACCCAATGCGTGCTTCGCGCCCGAAGGCTTTCGGCGGTTGCTCGAGGCCAACGGGCCGATCTGGGTCGCCGAAGTCGTGCGCGCGCCGGTCAACTTCTTCCATGCGGTGGTGGTGACGGGCATGTATCGCAGCGGCGACGCGTATTTCGTGCGCATCACCGATCCGCTGGACCGCGTGGTCGGCACGCCGGGCCATCCCGGCGCGCGGACCCTGCCGCCGACCCACGCGACCGGCAGCCGCTACATCATGACTTACGAGGATTTCGTGTCGGAATACGAGGCCGCGGCCGGCATCGGCGTGATCCAGCTCATGCATGCGGGCGGCACGTTCGGCCACCTGATCAATCGCGGCAGCGCGGCGGGCGCCGGCTACGCGCTCGGCGTCGAACCGCCGGCCGCGGGCGGCGAATTCGGCTTCGGCGTGACCCTGACCCGGCGCACCGAGAGCCGTGACGGGCGCAGCTACGATCTTGCGCAGCTGGCCGGGCTGGTCCAGCCCGCCAATGCGCTGGCGGGCGGCGCCGGCCAGCCGCGCATGACCGGTCAGCGCATCGCCCTCGACGACTGGCCGTACATCGACGGACCGAGCGGCCGCACGTCGGCGCCGGTGACGATCGACTGGGCGTGGCAGGGCGGCGCGGTCGGCGACGTCGCGATTTCGCCGGGCGACGGGCAGATGCTCGACGGCTGGAGCGCGCTGGTGCGCGCCGATATCGGGCGCGGTTCCGGCACCCCCGAGCGAGCGGGCGTCAAGCTGCGCATCACCACCACGTTCCGGCATGCCGGCGAGGAGGATCAGATCGGCGTGACCGAGGTGGTGCTGAACGGCGACGGCCGCTTCCAGACCGTGCACGGCGCCGACGGCGCGGCGCCGCTCCCGGCAAGGGGCACGCAACCCGCGGCGCGCGAATTGCAGCCCGCCTGACCCCTGAGGGACACGCGCGATGGCCCGCCACATTCCCCCTCCGCCGCCCCGCGGTGCGGCAGCGCCCGCGACGGCGCTCGCTCGCGACGCGTTCGGCCGCGAGATCGTCGACGGCTCCGGATCGAGCGACCCGGGCAGGCAGGACGGCGCGTTGCCGCAAGCGACGCCGGCCGGCGGTCCGGGCGCGTCGGCGCCCCCCAAGGAGAAGGCGACCGACGCCATCGGCCGGCGTGCGGCGGCACTGGCCGACGCGATCGATTTTCCGACCTTCGTCGCGAGCCTCGTGCATGGCACGTACGACGCGATCGTCGACAGCTCGATCAAGCAGGTCGAGAGTTTCGCCGACCTGGTCGGCGCGGTGGCCAAGCCGCTGGACCAGTTCGCGCAGGAGAACGTGACCGACGGACAGGCGCGCGCATGGCTGGTCGAGCAGTATCCGCACGACGTGACGCTGGTGCAGGACGGCGGCGAATACCGTCTCGCGCCGGTGGTCCGGCCCGGCGACGACGACGCGGCGCCCGCGCCCGCGTGGCTCGCCGATTTCGGCGCCGCCGACGGCGCGTTCGATGCCCAGACGCTCGAATCGGTGGTGCTGCCCCGCGCCCGCGAGCGCGTCGCGCAACATCGGCTGTCGACGTTGTCGACGATGGTGCTGCTGGGCATGCAGCGCGTCGTGGTCAAGGACGGGACGATCGCCGCCAGCCTCAATTTCCAGGCCAAGGCGCGCGATCGGGCCGCCGTGCAGTATGCGACGTCGAACGACCCGTCGTCCGGACAGACGACCTGGGGCGGACGGGGGACGTCGGGCGACGTCGTGACCACGGTCTCGACCGTTGCGGTCAATGCGCAAACCGATACCGATCTCAAGGCGACGCTGACCGGGAAGGTGAGCATCAATTTCGCGTCGGAGACACTGCCGCTCGACCGTTTCGTCGACGAGGCGTCGCGCAATCTGCTGGAGCGGCACAGTCGGCCCGCGGCGCGGATCGCGCCGCCGGCGCCGTCGGCCGCGACGGTCGCCCAGCCCGCCGCGCCGGTTGCGGCGCCCGCGCCCGCGGCGACGCCTGCGTTGCCGGCCGCACCTGCCGCGCCCGCTGCTCCGGCCGCTCCGGCTGCGCCCGCATCCACTCGAGGAGAACCGGCATGATTTCGCAGCGGCCGCTGGGCGAGACGCTGGGCGCGTTTGCCGACGTTGCCGAACTGCTGACCGCGGGTGCGGCGCAGGGGCTGCAGGTGCGCTCGCTGGCCATGGAGCTGCCGCTCGACCTGCGCGTCGCGCGCGGCGCCGGCGGCATCGAGCTGGTCGGCGACCTGCCGCAGTTCCTGACCCGCACGGCCTTCGATCCGGAGCCGGCGCGGCTCGTGATCGTCCTTGAAGCCGTGCCGGCTGGCGGAGCGGGGCAATGAACAGCAACGCCAGCCTGCGCCTCGAGGATTTCATCCAGGCCGTGCAGAGCCAGCTCGACAACGCGCAGGCGGCGATGGCGATCAAGGCGCGCAACCTGAACCTGCCGCTGACCTTCGCGATCAAGGACGTCAACCTCGATTTGCGCGCCCATGTCGAATTTGTCGAAAGCGAGGTCTGGATTCGCCCCGCCGGCCCGGGCGACACCGACAGCAGCACCTTCCATCTCGTCTTCACGACCATCACGCGGCCGGCGATCGAGGAGAATGCGATCGCGCTGTCCGAGGACAGCAAGGACCAGCCGCTGGACGCGCTGGGCGACGAACTCTCGGCCGAGGACCGCAAGCGGCTGGAATGGGCCGGCGTGCGCACGGTCAGGCAATTTCGGCAGGCCGAGCAGCGCGACATGGTGCATGCGATCGGCCGCGTCACCAACCTGTCCGTGGACCGGCTGCGCCGGGCGCTCGATCGGGCGTCCGCGCCGAGCGTCGAGCGGGTCGAGCCCGTGGCGCCCGCCATCGACGCGCTGCCCGATGCGTCGCCGCTGCTGCGCGTGGTCGGGCGCAATCTCGTCAATGGCGGGCACGCGCCGCTGGTGCGGATCGGCAATCGCCCGGTCGCCGTGCTGCAATCGGCGGACGACGAGCTGCTGCTCGCACCCGGTCACGACCAGTGGGCCGGCGAACTCGCGGTCTCGCCGACGAGCCGGCATGCCGCCGCCATGGCGTTCGACCTGAGCGCCTTCGCGCCGCCGCCGGCGCCCGCCGCCAGGCCCATGACCCTGGCCGCCGTTCCCGGTCAGGAGGAGACGCGGCCATGACGATCCATGCACTCGGCACGCCGTGGGCGTCGCCCGGCGAGCGGCAGTTCAGCCTGCCGACCAGCCTGCTCCTGAAGCTGGCGCTCGGCGAAGCGCCCGAGCATGTGCCGTCGATCCGCGACGTGACGCGCGGCGCGCTGGCCGCCGCGCAATGCATCGACGGCGGCCCGGTCGACCGCATCGTGGTCGCGTTCGCCGGCCGCTTCCTCGCGGTGCGCCCGTTCAGCGCGGTGGCCGGGCGCTGGCTGTCCGGGCAGGCGCACCACGGATACGACGCGGTCGAGCAGGCGACGGGCATGGCCCGCACGCTGCTGCTGCGCGTGCCGGCCGGCACGCCGATCGGCGCGCTGTGCGACTCGCTCGCGCAGCTCGCGAGCGTGGAAAGCGTGACGCCCAACTACGTGGCGATGGTGCCGATGGACGCGCCCGGCCGGCTGGCGCCCGTGCCGCCGGCCGCGCGGTTCGCGCAGGATGCCCGCGCGCTGGTGCGCATGGCCGACGCGCATGCGATCGAGCGGGGCGACAGCAGTGTCACGGTCGGCCTCATCGACAGCGGCATCGCCCGCCAGCATCCCGAATTCGCCCACGCGTTCCGCGCGGGCGCCGACACGGTGCGGCTGGAGCCCGGCGATCTGTCGCCGGGCGTGCAGCTGCTGAGCGGCCACGGCCATCGCGGCGATTTTCCCGAGGACCGCTTCGTCGGCCACGGCATGGGCTGCGCGGGCATCATCGCCGCCGAGGGCGTGGCGATGCCGCGCGGACTCGGCGGCGATTGCCGCATCCTGCCGATGCGCGCGCTGGCGGCCGCCCGCCTGCCGGGCAACGCGCACGCGGTCGGGCTCGGCGCGATCGCCGACCTCGACCGCGCGCTCAAGCTGGCGGTCGACCTTGGCGCCAAGGTCATCAACATGAGTTTCGGCACCGACGATGCGACGATCGCCGCCAACCGCCCGAAACCGCATGCCGACACGATTGCGTATGCCGCCGCGCGCGGCTGCATCCTCGTTGCCGCGAGCGGCAACAACGGCAGCGTCACCCGCTACTGGCCCGCCGCCTACCCGCAGGTGATCGCGGTCGGTGCGGTGGGCGACGACGGACGGCCCACCCCGTTCTCGACGCGCGGCCCGCACGTCGCGCTGTGCGCACCGGGCGAACGGGTGCTGACGAGCGCGATCGAGGCCTATCAGCTTGCAACCGGCACCAGCTTCGCCGCGCCGTTCGTCGCGGGCGCCGCGGCGCTGCTCGTCGCGTATGCGCAGCGCCGCGCCTATCCGCTCGACGGCGCGACGGCGCGCGATCTGCTCGTCGCCACCGCCCGCCCGTTCGCGCCCGGCGCGGCGGACGGCTGCGGCGCCGGCATTCTCGACGCGGCGGCGGCGCTGCAGGCGCTGTCCGGCCGCATCGACGCGTACGAAGCGGCGGGCGACGACGGTTGCGCGGGCAAGGAAGGCAGTGCCGACGACGGCTGACTTGTGCGCCGGATCCCGTTCATTCCCTCGAACCGACCGGATTTCAAGGAGAAGTTAAATGTTTCATGTCAATGATCAAGTCCGCTTCCTCGACTTCGTCGACCTCGAGACCCGGGCACGCGACGGGCTGGTCGATATCGTCAACCGGCTCGAGTCGCTGAAGCGGCCGCCGGTCGCTGCCGAACGCGAGCAGCTCGCGCTATGCAAGGCCATCCTCGACGTCGTCTACGGCAAGACGTCGTCCGACGGTGTGGCGGAGGTCTGCGACCCGCTGTTCGTCGCGACCCGCGAACTGCTCGCCAGCAAGTCGCTGGTCAACCCGCCGCTGCTTTCCGAGGAAAACGGCCAGCTGATCTTCGGCGCGGACGGCGCGAGTGGCGCCAATGGCGCGAACGGTGCGGACCCCGCACCCGCGGCGATCACGCTGGTCGCGCTGGTGCTGGGCATCCTCGCGGTGGACGGGGCCACGCCGCCGCCCGTGAAGGTCGCGGACGGCCGGACCGTGCCGGACGGCGGCAGCGGGCTGATGAACGCGTTTACCCGCCAGTTCTTCGCGGCGGTGGGCGAAGCCAATTCGTACGGGGCGCTCGCGCAGCGGGTGCTGGCGCTGCTGTGCATCGAGGGCGATCCCGACGGCCGCGGCGGCGAGAAGCCGGGCGTGGTCGCCACCGAATTCGCGCGGGTGATGCGCGGCCTGCAGGCCCGCAAGATCCAGGCCGACGAGCCGCAGTTGCGCCGCCGCATCAACGAGGAGCTGAACACCGTCCAGAACATCGGCGGCGAGGACGCGATCGCCGATCTCGGCATCGACCTGCCGAACCTCGAGGATCTGGAGGACGCGAACATCGTCGCCGACAATGTGCGCGTGATGGGCCCGATGATCGTCGCCGCGATGTTCGACGAGCTCAAGGTGTTCCAGGTCGTCGACCGCATCGTCGAGCAGTTCCAGCACGGCACGCTGCCGATCGGCCCGGGCAATGCCGGCAAGCTGCTCTATCGCTACTGGCGCGAAACGCCGAACCGCATCTCCGAGCAGGAGCGCAAGAACTTCGCGGCGATCACGCTCGGCGTCCCGGGCGGCGATCCGAATACCGCGGGCAACCGCGAATTCAACGACCTGTGGATCCGCTTCGTGTCGTCGGTGTCGTCGTTCGTGCGCCAGACCGAGGTCGACTCGTTGCTGCGCGCGAGCGTGCCGAATCCGATCAACCACCAGCAGGTGCGCAAGGCCGCCCGGGATCTCGCCGGCAACCTTTCGCTGCACGGCTACGGCATGGCGCATTACGCCGCGCGCGAGATCCAGTCGCAGGTGAAGTTCATGATCGACCTGCTGCAGGACCCCGAGATCCGCGGCTGCTACGGCGCGAAGGACATGTGGCAGGTGATCGACCAGGTCGCGACCTACGATCTGGGCGGCGCGCGTACCAGCTCGCGCTATCGCACGCTGGCGACCTGCGGCACGATCATCACCGCGTGGCTGGCCAACAACGTCGATCGCGTCAACAAGGCGACCGGCCCGCTGCTCAGCATCGACCAGATCGCCAATCCCGACGTCTCGTCGAACCACAAGTCGACCGTCGATCCCACCGACTACGACCTCGTCAACGCGTGCGAGCTATGGCTGGCCGATACCGCGACCACCGATACGCAGATCGAGCAGTTCTCGCAGCCGCGCGAGGCGCCGCAGATGACGTCGAAGCCGGTGCCGATCCCGGCGATGGCGCGCGAGATGCTGGACGGCGTCGGCAATATCGGCGCCGGCATCGGCCTCGGCACGGGCGTGCCGGTGAAGGCGGGCTACGACGTCGGCACGCACAACGGCGCGAGCTACTACTCGAACCGCCCGCACTGAACCGGCGTTGCGTGCGCTGCGCCATCCCCGAACCCTGCCGGAGCCGAGCCATGCCCCTGACCTCAATCCGCGAGCCGGTCGTCGCCCGGGTCGAACGCCGCCTGAAGAGCGCCGCGCGAAGCCTCGGCACCGCCGATCCTTTCGCGCCGTCGCGCGACCTGTTCCTGCGCACGTTCGGCGACGGCGCCGACGATCTGCGGTTCCGCGACAACGCGCTGATGCCGATGGCGGTGCCGTTCGAACCCAGCTTCTCGGAAAGCCAGCCGGGCAAGCTGCGTTTCACGATCGAGCCGCTGCCGCCGGAGGCGTCCGCGATTGACCGGCGCGACGCGTCGACGCGCGAAATGCGCAAGCTGATCCGCGACTTCATCGGCCGCGAAGCGCTGCACTGGTTCGACCAGGCGAGCGAACCGTTCCGGGGCTTCGCGCGACCGGGCGGCAACCTCGACTACGGCGCGTTCTTCGGCTCCAGCTATGACCGTGACGGGCTCTACGCGTCCAAGGTGTACTACGAGCTGCCCGGCGACGCCGGCACGATCGAGAACCTGCCGCGCGACCTGGCCGGCATCGTCCAGGCCGCGCTGCAGATGGTGCCCGGGCTCAAGCCGCTGTTCACCACGATGGCGGCCCAGCGCGACCTCGGCGGCCAGCGGCTCACGTTCGCGTGCACCCGGGCGCTGCGGCTCGCCGATCTCCAGCCGGTCATGGAGGCGCTCGGCATCGGCCATCGCCTGCCCGGCATCATGCAGCTCCTGGGGCTGGTGCTCGGCGGGCGGTTCGACCTGCCGCCGCACGGCGCGCTGCTCGCGTTCGGGCTGGGACCGGACGGGCCGGATTTCGAGATCTACGTGCTGCTCTCGGCGATCCCCGACGTGCCGCCCGCGTTCCTCAGCCTGCTGACGATGGGGCTCGCCGAGCGTCCGCGCGGGCTGCAGGCGCTGGAGCAATGGATGGGCGCGTTTACGCCGGAGGACGCGCATTGGCCGGGCCGCTTCTCGATCGTCAGCCTGCGCACGGACGCGGCTTGCCCGGCGCGGGTGAGCCTCTACCTGCGCCCCATCGAGTTCGAGTTGCCGGTCGACGCGTTCGCCCAGGCCAGTTGAATCCGAATCGCTTCGTCACGCGTTTCCCGCGAGGTCGCCATGTTCCAGCAAGCTGCCCGTCCCACGCCGATCGCGCCGCCCCCGCGCGCCGCCGCGGCCGCCCCGCGCCACACGCCGCCGGTGCCGGCCGACGAAGTGCGCCACGGCGTCGCGCAGATGCTGACCCGATCGCAGGCCTTCAACGCGATGCCCGACGCCGATCGCCGCGACATCGCCCGCAACACCGCGTTGATCGCCGATTACCTGGCGCGGCCCGAGGGGTTCGCCGGCCACGAGATTCCGGGCGGTCTGGGCATCGCCCCGGCGCGCGCGCTGGACGACAACACGGATCATTCGGCGCACGAGGCGGATTTCCAGACGCATAACCAGGCGGTGGAGGGCATCGGCAAGTCCAAGTTCACCGCGTCGGCCGCGCGCGAGGGCGCCGCGGTGGCGGGCGAGCTGCTGAACCAGGTCAAGTTTCCGACCTTCGTCGCCAGCCTGATCAGCGGCGTGTTCCAGTCGATCACCCACAGCTCGATCGAGCAGATGAAGGCGTATCAGGAAATGATCGCGCAGGTGGCGAAATCGCTCGGCCAGTTCGCCGACGAGCACGTGACCGAGAACCAGGCGCGCGATCACATGGTCGGCCAGTTTCCCGACCTGTTCGAGATCGGCATGGACGACAGCGGCGATACACCGAGCCCGCGCGTGCAGGTGCGCGACGGGGTCGACCCCGACGAAGCGTCGAAGACCGTGCGCGCCCGCCTGCAGATGGGCGACGGCGACACCTTCGACCTGTCCGACGAGGCCTCGGAGCTGGCCATCGTCAACCGCTTCAAGATGCAGCTCGCCAAGCAGCGCCAGCAGATGCTGGCGTCGATCGTGCTGATGGGCATCAACCGCATCGTCGTTACCGACGGCAAGATTTCCGCGAAGATCATCTACGACGTGCGCGCGCAGGACACGCTCTCCAAGCAGCGCAGCGCCACCGCGGTCGACCTCGCCCGCGACAAGGACGGCAACGTGCAGACGACCTATGCCGGCAAGGGCACCTACGACCGCGGCGGCAAGTACGACTCCAGCAACGACAAGGACAACGGCCGCCAGTACAGTGCCGACTACTACGCGAAGGGCGATTACGAATACGAGAACAAGCCGATCATCACCGCGTCGACCGCTGCATCCGAAACCAGCAATGCGGCGATGCAGACCAAGATCCAGCTGTCCGGCGCGGTCGACGTCAATTTCAAGAGCGACTACCTGCCGCTCGACAAGATGGCGACGCCGCAGATGATCGCCACCATCACCGGCAACGCGACGCCGGCCGACCCCAACGTGCTGCCCAGCCCGAAAACGCCGCCGGCCGCCGCCGCCGCGCCTGCTGCGGCTCCCGTTGCCGCACCGGCCGCCGCACCGGCTCCGGCCAGGGGAAACTGAGCCATGCGCCTGTCCGCTCCCCCCGACGCGCTTCACCCGGTGCGGCCGCCCACGAGCGCCGCCGCGTTCGATGCGACGCGGCCCGAGGTGCGCCGCCTGCTGACCGCGATTCCATCGTTCCTCGACCTGCCCGACGACGAGCGCCGCCGCATCGCCGCCGATACGGTGCGGGTGCTCGCGTACCTGGCCGATCCCAACGGCGTGCATGCGGAGATCGCCGCGCGCGAGGCGAACGGCGAACTGCCGCGTACCGGCCTCGCGCGCCCCGTCGCCGCACCGCGTCCGGTGCCGGCCGCCGCCGCGCTGGCCGACGATCCCGTCACCGCGACCAAGCGCCAGCTGTCGCAGGATCCCGGCTTCGCCGGCAAGGACTTCCAGGCCGGCGCGGTCAAGCAGGGCGTCGAGCAGTTCGGCCAGATGGTGCAGAAGGTCGATTTCCCGAAATTCGTCGGCGGCCTCATCAAGAACGTGTTCCAGGCGATCGTCGAAAGCTCGATCGAGCAGATGCGCGCCTATGGCGAGCTGATCGCCAACGTCGCCAAGACCACCGCCCAGTTCATGAGCGACAACATCAGCGAGGGGGCCGGCCGCGACTATCTCGCCGATTCGTTCCCGGACGTGCTGTCGGTGCAGGCGCAGGACGGCGCCGACGCGTTCGACGCCGACAGCGCCGGCGCGGCGGCCGCCGCGGCCCCGTCGCGGCTGGTCGCGCAGGGTGACAACGCGCCGCAGCGGCTCGCCGAGATCAGCCGCAACTACAACCTCGATCCGCCCGTGACCGACCTGTCCGACGACAAGTCCGAACTGCGCCTCGTCACCGCGGCGCGCCTGCAGATGGCGAAGCAGCGCCAGCAGCTGCTGTCGTCGATGGTGATGCTCGGCATCAATCGCATCGTCGTCACCGACGGGTCGATCAACGCCAAGGTGGTGTTCGACATGCGCGCCAGCGACACCGCGAAACGCACCTATACCGCGTCGATGCACGACCGCGAGAGCCAGAAATACAAGGAATCGCTCAGCGCCCACTACGGCAGCTGGTACACGCCTTATTCGGCCGACGCCGCGTTCGAGGGGCAGCAGGAACACGTGGCCACCGTCGGGTCGGCGCTCGACGACACCAGCGAATCCAAAGCCGAGGTGAAAGCGAAGCTCTCGGGCGAGGTTCGCGTCAACTTCAAGAGCGACTACCTGCCGCTCGACAAGATGGCGACGCCCGAGATGATGTCGGTGATCCAGGGCAACTCGACGCCGTACAACCCCAACAAGCCGGGCCCCGCCGTCGGCTTGCCGGCCGGGCAGCACTGAATCATGGCGCGCATGCTCATCGCCCCGCTGGCGGATGCCGGGCTCGCGGTCGCCATCCGGTCGGGGGAGCGGCTCGTCGAGCGCGCGACCGCGCACGGCCTGGCCTTCGCGCTCGACGAGCTCGGCGACATCGCGATCCCCGATCCCGTCGCCGCGCGCGTCGACAAGGCGCAGCTGCGGGCGCTCGCGTCGCTCTATCTGGCGGCCGATCTCGAGCCTGCGGGCGTGATTCCCGCGGTCGAGGCGCTCGCCGGCTTGTCCGCGAGCGGCGCCGTCGGCGTCGATCTCGGCGGCGCGGGGCCGCTGGTCGCCAACTGGTGGCGCCGCCGCGCCGAGAAGCTGGCGGCCGGCGAGCGCGCGGCGTTCTATTCGCGGTTGTTCGGCACCTCGTACGGCCCGGCGGCGGCGGATGCCGAGCGCAACGTCCAGTTCGAGGAGTGCATGCTCGCGCTTTGCGAGGCGCTCTACAAGCTCGACGAGACGCCCGGCGCCGACCCGCGCGGAGATCTTGGGCACCAGGCGCGGGTCCGCAACGCCGCCCGCTCGCTCGCGCGGAACCTCGGCGCCGCGTGTACCGGCGTGACCGCGTTCATGGCCGGCGAGATCGTCGGCATGCTCAGGGACGCGTTTGCGATCCTCGGCCATGCCGATATGCGCCAAGGTTTCGGTGCGCACGACATCTGGGGCGTGGTCGCCGGCATCGGCCGGCTCTCGCGCCAGCCGCCGCGCCAGCCCGCCGCCCATGTCCGGCGCGGCAAAGCCGGGATGACCGTGATCGCGTGGCTGGCGGACGTCGCGGATGCGCTGGGCGGCGCGTCGCCGCTGGTGACCACCGACAACCCGGTGATCGCCGCCGCCGCCGAATGGATCGAGGCAACGCTCGGCCTCGGCGAGAAACCCGACGGCCAGGCGCCTTCCGCCCCGGACGCCGGCCGTGCCGTGCCGCCGGCCTTGGGCCCGGCCGCGCCGGAGAACCCGTGGGCGGCACTCGGACGCTGACATGAAAGCTCGTCGCTCAGGCCGTCGCGATGCGGACGGCACAACCGGGGTAGCGAGGGCGACGGACGCGCCGTCGCGATCCCGGCCGCGCGCCACGCGTCGCGGGACGCGCGATGCACGGCGGAGCCGCTGAGATGGCGGCGGCCGCGCGCCTTGCGCGTTCGCCGGTGCTGCGGCCCGACGTTCGCCACCGCGTCCGCGAACTGCTGTCCGCGCAGCAGGGCTTCGGCGCCCTCGATCCGGCCACGCGCCGCGATCTCGCGTCCGGACTGGTGCGGATCGGCTCGATCGCGCTCGACCACGACGCACTCGCGGCGGGTCCCGGCGCGGCGCTGGCCGTTGCGCAGAACGCCGGCTCGGACTATTCGGGCACCGCCATCGACCGGATGGCCGGCACCACCCGGGCGGTGCTCAACGCGGTTTCGTTCCCGCGCTTCGTGACCGAGCTGATCACGGGGGTCTTCAAGGCGATGAACGATTCGAACCAGCAGCAGCTGACCGCGTTCGTCGACCTGATCCGCAACGTCGCGCAGACCACCGAAGGCTTCGCGGACAGCAACGTCGGCATCGCCGGCGCGCGGCAGTGGCTGGCCGAGCATTTCCCCGCCGCCTACCAGGTCACCGGCGACGACGAGGCCGCGGACGATGCCGACGAATTGGCGGGCCTGCCGCCGGACGAGCGCCGCCAGCGCCAGCAGGAACTGCAGGCCGAGCGCGATGCCGCGACCCGGCTGACGTTGCGCCCGGGCGCGTCCCCGCCGGCCGAAGCGGCGCTGCGCAGCGCACTGGGAATGGGGCCGGGCGACGCGGTCCCGGCTTCCGATCCCGAGCGCCTGGTGCCGCTCGCGCAGCAGGTGCTGGCCCGCAACCGCCAGCAGTTGCTCGCGACGATGGTGCAGATGGGCCTGCAACGCATCATCATCGAAAGCGGGCGGCTCAACGCCGCGATGAATTTCCATATCGACGCGAGCAGCGCCGCCGCCAACGACCGCGGCTCGCAATTCGACACGCGCAACACGGTGGGCGTGAGCGGGGGTGCACGCTTCGGGCCCTGGGGCGCGGAGGCCAATGTGCAGAGCACGATCGGCTACGTGTCGACCGACCGGACCCAGACGACCGAGAGTTCGCACGCCGACGTCAACCTGAGCAGCGGCGTCGAACTGGTGTTTCGTACGGACTACGTGCCGTTGAACCGGCTGGCGGGCGTGGGCGACGTCGAGCGCATCCGCGTCAACACGATCAATCCGGATGCCGAAGCGGCGCGCCTGTCCTCCGATCGCGCCGCCCAGCGCGGCGCCGAACAGGCCGACATGGCAGCCCGCCGGACCTCGCTCGACGGCGGGCTGCGCCCGCCGCCCGGCGCCGCGCCTGCGGCTTCGGGTTCCGCCGCGTCAGGCTCGGCAGGGGGAACCGGTGCCGGCCAACCGTCCTCGTCGCCACCGGCCGCGGCGCACACGTCCGCGCCGCAGCCGCCTTCCGGGCCTGGCGCCGCAGCGTCCGCGTCGCCCGCGCACCCCGCGGCGGCGTCACCTCGATCGCCTGCCGGCGCAACGGCAGCGGGGCACCGCGCAGCGTCCTGAGCGCGCGCATTGGCAGCCGTTCCCGAAGCGTCAGCATTTAAGTGTTTATTTATTGTTCCTGCCCGGATGGTGGAAACCGCATTTCAAGGGCTGGAGCGAAAAGCCTTGCGGCTATTGGCTCGCCGTGTCCGAGACGGAAAACGGGCGGCCTCGCCTGAATCCTCGTCGAGGTCGAGTGGCGCTACCGGGCGATGATTGATAACCAAACAACATCAATTCTTCCAAAATTCGCACTTATCGTTTCTCTGCCGCCGGGCGAACATTACCGAAACGACAATCGACCGCACCCCCCGCGCATTGTCTGAATTATCTGGAGACACCCTGATGCACCCGTCACCCAACCTTCCGACCGGACGTTCGAAGGCCGCCGCGGTATTCCGCGTCACGGCCGGCAACTTCCTCGAGCAGTTCGACTTCTTCCTGTTCGGCTTCTATGCGACGCAGATCGCCGCCGTGTTCTTTCCCGCCGCCAGCGAGTTCGCTTCGTTGATGATGACGTTCGCCGTGTTCGGCGCCGGCTTCCTGATGCGGCCGCTGGGCGCGATCGTGCTGGGCGCGTACATCGACGACGTCGGCCGCCGCAAGGGCCTCATCGTCACGCTGGCCATCATGGCAAGCGGCACGATCCTGATCGCGTTCGTACCGGGCTACGCGACGATCGGCCTGCTGGCGCCCGCGCTCGTGCTGATCGGGCGGCTTCTGCAGGGCTTTTCGGCAGGTGCCGAGCTGGGCGGCGTATCGGTCTATCTTGCCGAGATGGCCACGCCCGGCCGCAAGGGCTTCTACACGAGCTGGCAGTCCGCCAGCCAGCAGGTCGCGATCGTCGTCGCAGCGGGCCTCGGCTTCGCGCTCAATCAATGGCTCAGCGCATCGGCCATCGCCGCGTGGGGATGGCGCGTGCCGTTCTTCGTCGGCTGTACGATCGTGCCGTTCATTTTCATGCTGCGTCGCAACCTGGAGGAAACGCAGGAGTTCAAGGCGCGCCGGCATCGTCCCGGCATGAAGGAAGTGTTCGGTACGCTGGTCCAGAACTGGGGCGTCGTTCTCGCAGGCATGATGCTGGTCGCGATGACGACCACGAGCTTCTACTTGATCACGGTCTACGCGCCGACTTTCGGCAAGACGGTTCTGCATCTGAGCACCGCGGACAGCCTGCTCGTGACGCTGTGCGTCGGCGTGTCGAATTTCGTCTGGCTGCCGATCGGCGGTGCGCTGTCGGACAGGATCGGCCGCCGGCCGCTGCTCGTCGGCATGACGGTGCTCGCGATCGCGACCGCCTATCCTGCGCTGTCGCTGCTCGCTCATGCGCCGTCGTTCGTCAACATGCTGCTCGTCCTTCTGTGGCTGTCGTTCATGTACGGGATCTATAACGGCGCGATGATCGTCGCGCTGACGGAAGTGATGCCGGTGGAGGTGCGCGTGGCAGGCTTCTCGCTCGCCTACAGTCTCGCGACGGCCGTATTCGGCGGCTTCACGCCCGCCATCTCGACGGCGCTGATTCACATGACCGGTGACAAGGCTGCACCGGGCTACTGGATGAGCCTCGCCGCGGTGTGCGCGCTGCTCGCGACGTTCGCCCTCTATCGCCGCCAGACGCCGACGCTGACACCCGCGCACTGACGCCCCATGCCGAGCAACCTACCCCGACTCCGCACGTCGACAACCATGAAAAACCTGCTCCTGAAACTGTGCGCGACCGCGCTCGTTGCCACCACCGCAGTCACCGCGAACGTACAGGCCGCCGACCTGCACGTGATGAGCTCGGGCGGCTTCACCGCGGCCTACAAGCTCCTTGGCCCGCAGTTCGCGTCCCGCACGGGCAACACGCTCGACACCGCGCTCGGCCCGTCGATGGGCAAGTCGCCCGAAGCGATTCCGAACCGGCTTGCGCGCGGCGAGCCTGCCGACGCGGTGATCATGGTCGGCTACGCGCTCGACGATCTGATCAAGCAAGGCAAGGTGATCCCCGGGTCGCGCGTCGAGCTGGCCGATTCCCGCATCGGCGTGGTCGTGCGCGACGGCGCGGCGAAACCCGACATCAGCTCGGCCGAAGGCCTGAAGCAGGCGCTGCTGCATGCAAAGTCGGTCGCCTACTCGGATAGCGCGAGCGGCGTCTACATCGAGCGGGAATTGTTCAGGAAGCTCGGCATCGACGACCAGATGAAATCGAAGGCGAAGATGATCCCGCGGATTCCGGTCGCGTCCGTGGTCGCGAACGGCGACTACGAAATCGGCTTCCAGCAGGTGAGCGAACTGCTGCCCGTCCAGGGCGCGACCTTCGTCGGCAAGATTCCAGAATCGCTGCAGTCCGTCACGCGCTTCGCCGCCGGCATCCCCGTCGGCGCGCAACATCCAAAGGAAGCGAAGGCACTCCTCGACTATCTCGCGTCGCCCGACGTGCAGGCGGAAGTGAAGTCGACCGGACTGGATTCCGTCTCCGCGCATTGAGCACGAACCACGGGAACGCGTGCGTCAGACCGCCTTCCCGTCGCGCCCGGCGTTGTCCGCAGCATCGTCGGCGCAGTTCAGGTTCGCCGGCTCGGCCGCGGTCAGCATCTGTGCGAGACGCACACGATCGCACGCGCCTTCCCACAACGAAACGAAGATCACCGCGCACGCATTGCTGATCACGCTCGTCAGCGCGCGTGCCTCCGACATGAAGCGATCGATGCCGACCAAAAGCGCCACCCCGGCGACGGGCAGGTTCGGCATGACGGCGAGCGTAGCGACAAGCGCAACCAGTCCGCTACCGGAAACGCCTGCGGCGCCCTTGGACGTAAGCAGCATGATGGCGAGCATCATCGCGATCTGCGACGCGGAAAGGGGCACGTCGCACGCCTGCGCGATGAACAATGCCGCGAGCGTCAGATAGATCGCGGTGCCGTCCAGGTTGAACGAGTAGCCGGCCGGCAGCACGAGCCCGACGATGCCCTTGTCGCAACCCAACGACTCCAGCTTGACGATCAGCCGCGGCAACACCGGCTCCGTGGACGAGGTCGCGAGGACGATGAGCAATTCCTCGCGCAGGTAGCGCAGCAGCCGCCACAACGCGAAACCGTGCAATCGTGCGAGCGGCGCAAGCACCAGCGCGACGAACAGCACGCAGGCCACGTAGAACGACACCATCAGCTTCGCGAGCGAGCCGACCGAGCCGATGCCGAAGCGGCCCACCGTGAAGGCCATCGCGCCGAATGCGCCGAGCGGGGCGAGCCGCATGATCATCGCGAGCACGCGAAAGACGATCTGCGCGACGCCGTCGATCAGCACCAGCACGGGCCGACCGGCCTGCGGATTCGCATTCAACGAAAAACCGAACAGCAGCGACAGCAGTAGCACCGGCAGCACCTCGCCCTTCTGGAACGCGCCGAGTATCGTGTCAGGGATCACGCTCAGCGCGAACTCGACGAGCCCGTGCGGTTGCGCATGCCGGGAATATTGCGCAAGGATGGTCGAATCGAGATGGTGCAGGTCGACGTGCATGCCGGCGCCGGGCCGCAGCACGAACGCGGTGACGAGCCCGAATGCGAGCGCGGCAGCGGTCAGCAGATAGAAAAGCGCCAGCGCACGGACGATCGTGCGCCCGATGGCATTTCTGTTCGCCATCGACGTGATGCCGGAAACGATCGTGCAAAACACAATCGGCGCGATCATCATCCGCACGAGGCCGACGAATGCATCGCTGAGCGGCTTAAGCATTGCGCCTGCCGACGGCCAGAAGTGGCCGACGGTTACGCCGAGCACCATCGCCATCAGCACCTGCACGTAGAGTGAATGAAGCGATCTTGCCGGCCTCACGATGCGGTCTTCCTCGATGTCCTGGTTGTGTTCTTTATCTTGGTCACTTCGACGCATCGCTGCTTGCGGCGCCATCGCGCTTCGCATCGACGATCGCCCGGCGAAACTCCTCCGCGGCCGGCGTGAGCGGGCGGCCGCGCCGCTTCACGATGCCCACCCGGCGCTTGACGACCGGTTCGATGAGCGGCACGCTCGTGAGCACGGGATGGTCATGTCCGGGCATCGCCATCGACGGTACCGCGGCGACGCCGAGCCCGGCTTCGATCAACCCGAGCATGGTCGTCACGTGGCGTGTCTCGCACACGCTCGGCGCACGCGGCGCAACGGTCGTCAGGGCCTGGTCGAGCAACAGACGGTTGCCGGAGGTCTTGTCCACCGACACATATTCATACTCGTAAAGCTCGTTCCAGGTCACGCGCTTCTTGCGCGCGAGCGGATGGTCGCGCCGGCACGCGGCAACAAACCGTTCCTGCAGCAGCAGTTTGAACTCGACCTCGGGCTCCTGGCTGCCCATGAAACTCACGCCGAAGTCGGCCTCCCCGCTGATAACGGCGCTCAGCACCTCGTTCGCGCTCGCATCCAGCAGCTTGACCCTGATACGCGGAAAGCGGCGATGATAGCTCGCGATCACGTTCGGCAGAAAGTAGTAGGCCACCGACGGCACGCATGCAATGGTCACATGGCCAAGGCGGCTCGATGATACATCGCGGATGCCAAGCAGTGCGACGTCGAGATCGTCCAGCAGTTGTTCGGCACTCTGCGCGAACACACGGCCGACGATGGTTAGTGTGACGCTGCGCGTGGTGCGCTCAAAGAGACGCACGCCCAGCGCTGCCTCGAGTTTGTCGATCCGACGACTTAAAGCAGGCTGGGAAATGCTGACGGCTTCGGCTGCTTTTCGGAAACTTCCCGTTTCCACCACCGCGCGAAACGCCTGCAAGTCAGTCAAGTCGAAGTTGATCCCCACAGGGTAAACCTCCGCATTTCAGATACGGAGTATTTTGCACGATTCTGCCTATGCTACCGTGCTGCGACGGCGCGTGTCCGCGCAACCGTGGGCCCATACCGCTGGAGTGAAGGTCGAGGGGCCGGTTTTGCACTGCGGATTCAACCTGTCGATGCAACACGCTTGACGCTGCATGGCAGCGAGGAGTGTTGCAGTGAAACAAATGCCGATTCGAGTTCGAATGCCATCGAATCCGGATCGGCTGCTACATCGCCGCGCTGTAAAGATGATGTGCGTCGGTCAGTGCATCCGCAACGAGCTGCAAGCCATCCCGGCACTGCTCCCGGTCCTGCGGCCCGCCAAGGCAGATGCGGATCGCGGCGGGCGGGTTACCGTCCGTCGAGAATGCAGAGCTTGCCACGGCAGCGACGCTGCGACTCCGCAAATGCTGGGCCAGATCGGATGCACCCCACGAGCTCTCGCGCGGAATCGGCAACCAGAGATGGAAACCGTCGGGATGCGTATCGAAAGGCCAGGCGCCGAGAACCCGGCAGGCGATCGCCTGCCGGGCATGGGCCTCCGATCGGATTGCTGTCAGCATATCGTTCGCCGTTCCATCGTTGATCCATTCGGTGGATAGCAGCATGGTGAACGGACTCGGCATCACCGTGGTGGCGCGCAGCGCACCGGCGATACGCTGCGCCTCGCGCGCCGTCGGTGCCAGCAGGTAGGCGATACGCAGTCCGGCACCGAGGTTCTTGGACATGCCCGTCACGTAGTAAGTCAGTTCAGGTGCCAGCAACGCCAGTGGGGGCGGTGCGCTTTGCGGCAGCATCGCATAGGCGTCGTCCTCGATGATGGGCACGTTGTAGCGCATCGCGACATCGGCGAGCGCTTCGCGGCGTCTGAACGGTATCGTGACGGTGCTTGGGTTCTGAAGGGTCGGGTTGCAGTAGAGCGCGGCAGGTTGTCCGGCTCTGCAGAGTGATTCGAATGCATGCGGCAACGGCCCGTCGTCATCCCGGGGAAGCGGCTGCAACTGCACACCCAATTGCGACGCGATAGCCTTGATGCCTGGGTAAGCGAGAGAGTCAACGCAGATCGAATCGCCGCGGCGCGCAAGTCGAGAGACGAGCGCGACGAGGGCGCTGTGGATGCCCGGGCAGACCAGCACGGCATCGCCGCTGCAGCCGGGAAGGCGATTGGCCAGCCACGTGCGGCCGGCGGCGCGATCTGCCGGTGTGCCCCCGAAGTCCTGATATCGCAACAACTGATAAGGGTCGGCCGCTTTGAACAATGCGGCCGCCGATTCCTGTAGTCGCCTGGCCATCTCGGGCGGCTCCGGCGGCATGTTCATGGACATCTCGACGCTGCTTCCACCCGACAGCGGGACCGTCCGGGTCGGACCGCGCACAAACGTACCGCTTCCTGCCCGTGTATCGAGCAAGCCGCGTCTGCGGGCTTCCGCGTAGGCGCGGGCCACCGTCGTGTAATTCAGGTTCAGCGCGCTCGCGAGATCGCGCAGCCCGGGCAGGCGGTCGCGCGGTTTCAGCCGGCCCGCCGCCAGATCTTCCTCGACGAGATCGGGGATCAGCAGATACGCCGGTTTCCTGCTTTCCAATAGTCGCTTCGACCAATGGTCGATTGCGTAATCCATATCTGTTTTCCATTTGAGGATTCATCAAAACGTTAGCACGGCGCATTAATCGAAAAATATATATATCGCCACTTTGAAGTCGGATGATTGCATTGATCGCATCGTGTATCGGATTGATGCATCGATGCACGCTCGATGCGCACGAGCCCGCTCCTGCTGCATCAGTCAGGTGCGCGCTCTGGCCCGGTCCGGCCGGTTCAGGCCGGATCCGGATTCGGTCAGGCAAGGATCGGGCCGACGGCAGCGGCATTTATCGACTGAATGATTGGAGAGTGATCGCATCAGGTCTGCGCCTGGTTGGCATATGCGTTGCGTTAATGAGTTCGCCCGGATTCGAAAGCGTTCGGGAACATCACTCAACTCATTTTCAAACGGAGCGTGTCATGCCCGCAGTGAATCAGCCTCTGCACAAGAAAGGAGATTTCCTCGTCGACTACGAGGAAAAAGTATTCGAAGACGTCAAGGCAGAACCGGGCGAGAAGGCGCTCGTGACGTTCCACACGGTTGCGTTCGAGGGATCGATCGGCTTCGTGAACCTCCTGCAAGCGACGCGCCTGCAACGCAAAGGGTTCGAGACGTCGGTGCTGCTCTATGGCCCCGGCGTGACGCTTGGCCTGCAACGCGGGTTTCCGACGCTCGGTGATGAGGCGTTTCCCGGTCACCTGAACTTCAACAAGCAACTCGTCAAGTTCATGGAAGAGGGCGGGAAAGTCTACGCGTGCCGTTTTGCGCTGCAAGCACTTTACGGGCACGGCGAAGCGTCGCTGATCGAGGGCATTCGACCGATCAATCCGCTCGACGTGCTGGATATCCAGCTGCTTCACCGCAAGGAGAACGCGCTGGTCATCCACACCTGGACCGTTTGAGCGGATGACGGGTGCCATCATGTCCGACAAACGCATCGTCCGGGCGGCAGCCGTCCAGATCGCCCCCGATCTGGAACGCGCCGGCGGTACGCTCGACAAGGTCTGCGCGGCGATCGACGAGGCCGCCGGCAAAGGTGTTCAGCTGATCGTCTTCCCCGAAACATTCGTGCCGTACTACCCGTACTTCTCGTTTGTGCGGGCGCCGGTCGCATCCGGCGCCGATCACATGCGGCTCTACGAGCAGGCCGTGGCGGTGCCGGGCCCCGTGACGCATGCGGTTGCCGAGCGTGCGCGCCTGCACGGGATGGTGGTCGTGCTCGGCGTGAACGAGCGCGACCACGGCAGCCTGTACAACACGCAGCTGATCTTCGACGTCGACGGACGCCTCGCGGTGAAGCGCCGCAAGATCACGCCGACGTTTCACGAGCGGATGATCTGGGGACAGGGAGACGCGACCGGACTCAAGGTTGCGCAGACCGGTGTCGGGCGGGTCGGTGCGCTCGCGTGCTGGGAGCACTACAACCCGCTCGCCCGTTACGCGCTGATGACGCAGCACGAGGAAATTCATTGCAGCCAGTTCCCCGGTTCGCTGGTCGGCCCGATCTTCGCGGAACAGATCGAAGTCACGATCCGCCACCACGCGCTGGAGTCCGGGTGCTTTGTCGTCAATGCGACCGGCTGGTTGACGGACGCGCAGATCGAGTCGGTCACGAGCGATCCGGCGCTGCAAAAGGCGCTGCGGGGCGGGTGCAATACCGCGATCGTGTCCCCGGAGGGCCAGCATCTGGCCGAGCCGTTGCGATCGGGTGAAGGGATGGTGATCGCCGATCTGGACATGTCGCTGATCACCAAGCGCAAGCGAATGATGGATTCGGTCGGCCACTATGCGCGGCCGGAACTGCTGAGTCTTGCCATCAACGATCGGCCGGCGACAACGGTGACTCCGATGGGAATCAGCGGGTCGGCCGCACGCGACTTCGAAGGAAATTGCCATGAGCGCGAACGCGAAACCGTCGGTGCAGAGCCGGCAATTGATGACTGAATTGCAGTCGGTCGGGCTGCGCCTCGCGGATCCAAGGGTGGGCGCCGCGAGCCGTCGCGGCGGCGCCGGGCCGTCCGATCACAAGGCCGTGACGGTCGACGGCGTGACCATCATGGTGCCCGTGCACACGAGCACCGCGTGGGATTCGCCGTTCGTCGCGGCGGAGCCTGATGCGGCGGGCGTCAGCCTGCTCTCGCGCGGCACCATCCCGATCGCGAGCATCAGCTTTCCGTCGAGCCCGCGCTTCTACGCGTTGCAGACCCTGGAGGGCGTGCCGTACTCGCACATCGCGACGCTGCATGGTGCCGATGTGCTTGCGACCACGGTGTTGCAGACCTGCATTCGCTACGAGAGCCGGCGCAAGACCTGCCAGTTCTGCTCGATCGGCCAGTCGCTTGCGGCCGGCCGGACGATCGCCCGCAAGACGCCTGAACAACTCGCCGAGGTTGCGCGCGCGGCGGTCCTGCTCGACGGTGTCAAGCACATGGTGTTGACGACCGGCACACCGTCGACGCCGGATCGCGGTGCGCGCGTGCTGTGCGAAAGCGCATTCGCGATCAGGGCGGCCGTCGATCTCCCGATCCAGGTGCAATGCGAACCGCCCGACGACGACGGCTGGTTCGACCGGATGAAGGCAAGCGGGATCGATACGCTGGGCATGCATCTGGAAGCCGTGACGCCGGCCGTGCGCGAACGGATCATGCCGGGCAAGGCTAGCGTCCCGCTGTCCCGGTATATGGCGGCATTCCGCGCAGCCGTCGGCGTGTTCGGCCGCGGACAGGTCAGCACCTATATTCTCGCCGGGCTCGGCGACAGCGCGGCTGCGATTCTCGACATGTCGCGCGAACTGATCGGGTTGGGCGTGTATCCGTTTGTCGTGCCGTTCGTTCCGATCAGCGGCACGCCGCTGGAGAGTCATCCTGCACCGTCGCCGGACTTCATGCGGGCGGTGCTCGAGCCGCTCGGTGCGATGCTGCGCGACGCCGGAATGCGCTCTGCCGATATCAAGGCAGGCTGCGGAAAATGCGGCGCCTGCTCGTCGCTGTCGACCTACGAGGTGTGACCATGTACTGCGCAGAGATGGGCCTGGCCGACAGCAGCAGTACGTACCGGCCTTCGGAATACCGGATCAAATGGGCGGAGCTTCCGTGGGAAATCGACGAGGCGTACAAGCTGCGCCGGGCCGTATTCTGCGTCGAGCAGGGGATCTTCGTCGGCGACGATCGCGACGATATCGATCGTCACGCGCAACTGCTGGTCGCGGTCAGTTGCTGCGCAGGGCTGTCGGAGCAGGTGGTCGGCACGGTGCGGATTCATGAAACCGTGCCAGGAACCTGGATGGGTTCGCGGCTGGCGGTGCATCCGGCGTTTCGCCGTCAGGGCCGGATCGGCTCGATGCTGATCGCGCTGGCCGTCAGCAGCGCGCATGCCGAAGGTTGCCGTACATTCGTCGCGCACGTGCAATCGCAGAACGTGCCGTTGTTTCGTCGGCTTCACTGGGATGCGCTCGGCGAGGAAACGTTGTTTGGCCGCCCCCACCAACTGATGCAGGCGCAGCTTGCGCACTATCCGCCGTGCGGCACGCCTTACGCGGGTTTCGTCCTGCGCTCGGAGGGCCGGCAATGAGTGTCGGTGATCGTGTCGCAAGACTTCGCAAGAGTCGCGGCTTCCAGCACAAGCGCGATATTTCCGGCGTGGTCGCATCGCTGGCGGCGGCTTTGCCGAACGGCGAACGGGATCTCGCGCAGGCGGTTGCACTCGGCGACGACTGCGCGGCGATCGCGGACGCGGACGGCTACCTGTTGTTTGCGATCGAGGGCATGGTCGGCGATTTCGTCGAGTCGATGCCGTGGTTCGCCGGATATAGCGGCGTGATGGCTAACGTCAGCGACATCTACGCGATGGGCGGGCGGCCGATCGCCGTCGTCGACGCGCTGTGGAGCAATGGGATCGACGCAGCGCAGCCGGTGCTCACCGGGATGGCCGCGGCTGCGTCTACGTATGGCGTGCCGATCGTCGGCGGCCACAGCAACACGCGCAGTGCGCAGGGGCAACTGGCGGTATCGATCCTGGGCCGGGCGCGCGTTCTGTTATCGAGCTTCGGCGCGCGGCCGGGCGATCGCCTGATGATGGCGGTCGACCTGCGTGGCGCATTCGAGGATCCGTATCCGTTCTGGAATGCGTCAGTCGGTGCGCCGCCGGCCCGACTGCGCGGCGATCTCGAGATTCTGCCGGCACTGTCTGAAGACGGGCTGTGCGATGCCGCGAAGGATATCTCGATGGCGGGCGTGCTCGGTACGGCGCTGATGCTCGCCGAATGCTCGCGCGTCGGTGCGCGAATCGAACTCGACGCGATCCCGCGTCCTCCAGGCGTCGACTTCGATCGCTGGTTGACGGCCTTTCCGAGCTACGGGTTCTTGATGGCGGCCCGGCCGACGCATGTCGACACGATCCTGGAGCGCTTCGCGGCGCGCGGGCTCGCGTGCGCCGTGATTGGCGATATCGACTCGACTCGCGAGGTTGTCGTCGAAGAGGCGGGCGAAACGGCGGTGCTGTGGGACTTCCGGATCGAATCATTCATTACCGGCGTCAGCGGAGGCGCCCGATGAGTCGCGACGCGTTGCGCATAGCGCTTCTTACCCATTCGGTCAATCCGCGTGGCGGTGTCGTGCACGCACTTGAACTGGCCAGTGCGCTGCACTTGGCGGGAAGCGACGTCACCGTATTTGCGCCGGCCGTGCCGGGCGAGGCGATGTTCCGCGATGTCCCGTGCCGCGTCGTGCTGGCACGCGTCAACGGCAATCCGCGCAGCGTCGCGGAAATGGTATCGGGCCGGATTGCTGCGGTCGCGAACACGTTGCTGCGGCACGACGTCGGCCGGTTCGACATCCTGCATGCACAGGACAGCATCACGGGAAACGCGCTGGCCGATCTGAAGCAGGCAGGTGCGATAGACGGATTCGTGCGAACCGTGCATCACCTCGACGTATTCGACGACCCGCAGCTCGAGTGCTGGCAGGAACGAGCGTGGCGACAGGCGGACCAGGTGCTGTGCGTGAGCGCTGCCTGGGTGGCCACGATGCGCGAGAAGTTCGGAGTCGACGCAGGCGTGGTGCCCAACGGCGTCGACGTCGCCTGGTTCGCTCGGGCGGACCGTGGGGACATGCAGGCGGTGCGGCAGCGGTTCGGCCTGGGCGGCGGGCCGGTTGTCCTGGCGGTCGGCGGGATCGAGGAGCGAAAAAACTCGATCGCGTTGCTCGAGGCGTTCGCACGGCTGCGCAGCACGATGCCCAATGCACGTCTCGCGATCGGGGGCGGTGCGAGCCTGCTGGACCACGACGCGTACGCGCGCCGCTTCGTCGCGCGCGCCGCCGCGCTCGGGCTGGGGATCGGCGTCGGCGAACCCGTCGTGACGACGGGGCCGCTCGACGACGCGACACTGGTCGCGCTGATGCACTGTGCCGATGTGGTGTCGATGGTGTCGATCCGCGAGGGATTCGGTCTGGTCGTGCTCGAGGGGCTAGCCTGCGGAAAGCCCGTCGTCGTGTCCGAAATCGAACCCTTTACCGAGTATCTGGACGAGCACGCGTGTGTCTGGGCCGATCCCGTCGACGTGGATTCGATCGCCGACGCGCTGCGCGATGCGCTCTCGGGACGGCGCTCTCCCGATTTCGCGCATGCCGTCCCCGCACTGCTGGGCCGCTTCACGTGGGAAGCGAGTGCGCGCAAGCATCTGGATATCTACCGGGACAGGCTAGTGCAGTGCGCGCAAGCAATGTCCATCGAATGAGGAGGAATCATGCCGGTCATGCATTTTCGGGTTCGTTGGCCCGACCAGTCGGAAACCAATTGCTATTCACCTTCGACCGTCGTGTCGGAATTCTTCGCGCCGGACACGCAATACGCGCTTGACGATTTCGTCGAGCGGGCCCGCCGCGCGCTGGGTATCGCGTCCGATCGCGTACGCGAAAAATTCGGGTTCGCTTGCTCGGCCGCGATGGACGAGCTGGCACGGATCGAAGCGCACGCGGAACGATTTGCGCAGCAGGCAGACGCGACCGTGACCGTCATCGAGCTCGTTTGAGGCGCACGATGCGCAGGATTCAACTGTCGTCTTTAACACACATTCAGGACTGCATCATGTCAAGCGAACCCATTGTTTCATCCAGAATTCCGGAGATCGGATCCCATCTCGGCGTAGCCGTCATCGGCGGCGGGCAGGCCGGATTGTCGATCAGCTACTACCTGAAGCAGGCAGGCATCGATCATCTCGTATTCGAAAAGGAGACCGTGACGCACACGTGGCGCAAGCAGCGCTGGGACGCGTTTTGTCTCGTGACACCGAACTGGCAGTGTGCGCTGCCGGGCTATCCGTATCGCGGTGCCGATCCGCACGGCTTCATGACGAAGGACGAGATCGTCGAATATCTGGACGGATTCATCAGGAGCGTCGATGCCCCGGTGGTCGAACATACCGGCGTCGAGCGCGTGACGCGTGACGCGGACGGACGCTATCGCATCGTGACGTCGCGTGGCTCGTACACGGCCGATCAGGTTGTCGTTGCGTCGGGTGGCTACCATCGGCCGATCGTGCCGCGGATGGCGGAGCGGATTCCGGCAACGCTGATGCAGATCCAGTCGTCGGAATACCGGAATCCGGCCGCATTGCCGGACGGGCCGGTGCTCGTGGTCGGATCGGGGCAGTCGGGTGCGCAGATTGCCGAAGATCTCCATCTGGCCGGGCGGAAGGTGTACCTGGCGGTTGGCGATGCACCTCGCTGTGCCCGTTTCTATCGCGGCAGGGACGTCGTCGACTGGCTCGCCGACATGCAGTATTACGACATGCCGGTCGATGCGCATCCGCTGCGCGAAGGCGTTCGCGACAATACCAACCACTACGTGACCGGCCGCGATGGCGGACGCGATATCGATCTGCGTCGCTTTGCCGCCGAAGGGATGGAGCTGTACGGCCGGCTGGAGGATTTTGCCGACGGGCAGTTGCGATTCTCCGCGGATCTGTCGGCGCGGCTCGACAGCGCCGACGATACGTACAACCGGATCAATGCCGGCATCGATGCCCATATCGAAAAGAACGGGATCACGGCGCCGCCTGCGACGCGCTATGAACCCGTATGGCGTCCGTCCGGCGAGCGTACGACGCTCGATCTTGCGGCCAGCGGCATCGCGTCGGTCATCTGGTGCATCGGCTTCACCCCCGATTTCGGCTGGCTCGACGCGCCGGTATTCAACGGCCGCGGCTATCCTGCGCACCAGCGTGGCGTGACGCCGGTTCCGGGGCTCTACTTCGTCGGGCTGCCCTGGCTATACACGTGGGGTTCGGGGCGATTTTCCGGGGTTGCGCGCGATGCTGCCCATATTGTCGACCAGATCGAGGCCGAGAGGACGGCCGCACGACGCTCGGCCGAATGCCTTGCTGCCTGACGCGATGCATAGCGCCATTCATCGCTATCGGGCCGGCATGCCGCAACTCGCGCACACGGGGATCGCGGAGAACTGGCTGCTCAAGGAGTGCGGGCAGCGTCACTGGGACGCGCTGGCCGCGCATAGCGGCCGCGACGTCCCCGAGTTCTTCGACGATGAGGGGCGGCGTGCCTATGCATCGTTCGTTGCGGTACGTGTCGACATGAACCGCCGTCACGGGATTCGCGAGAACGACACATTCACGCTTCATGTCGCGCTTCACAGGGTCGGCCCGATTCGCCATTTCAGCGAACAGCGGGTCCGGCGAGGCGACGACGAAGTCGGTATCGTGCGGATGATGTCGGCGTTCGTCACGCGCGAACACGCCGGCAGCAACCGCTCGGTGGCGAAGGCGCGAATGAGTGGCGTCGATGGTGGCACCGGTCCGGTGCCGGCCGATGCGCTGTCGATGGCGGAACACGCGAAGCGGTTACGGGTGCGGGATACATCGATCGTGCCGGCGCTTGCCGGCCTCGCGGAGAGTGGTGGTGCTAGCGTCTCGTTTCTGCCTTGCCCGAACATGGATTTCAACGGCGCAGACCTGCTTTACTTCGCCAGCTTTCAGGCGTTTGTCGACCGCGCGGAATGGCAGCATCACCGCTTCGAGAACGCGCCGGTGCTGGCGGCGCGTCAACTGTACTTTCACGGCAATCTCGACATCGGCGATTCGTTGACCGTGCGTTTTGCGCGCACACGGGCCGATGCCGGTGGGCTGCTGCACTGGAGCGAAATCGTGCGCGGCAGCGACGGGACCAAGATTGCCGATGTGATCACGCAAAAGCGCTGGAGACGGACATGAAAGAAGCTGCATTCATGGAGCCGCGCAACGACGTGGAGAGCGTCGCGCTGAACGGTCGAGGCGCGCGCACGGTGCCGCTCGGAAAACTCTACACGCAGAGCGATCTCGAAGGCATCGCCCATCTAGGCGGCATGCCCGGAGCGTGGCCCTATGTGCGCGGGCCGTACGCGTCGATGTATACCGATCGCCCATGGACGATCCGGCAATACACGGGGCACGCGGATGCAGCGGATTCCAATCTCGCGTTTCGCACGGCGCTCGAGCAGGGCGCGCAGGGGCTGTCGGTGGCATTCGACCTGGCGACGCAGCGAGGCTACGATTCGGATTGCGCCGATGCGCGGGCCGATGTCGGCCTTGCCGGCGTCGCGATCGATACGATCGAGGACATGGTGCGACTGTTCGATGGCATTTCGCTCGATCGTACGACCGTGTCGATGACGATGAATGGCGCGGTCTTGCCGATCATGGCGGCGTTCGTCGTGGCCGCCGAGGAGCAGGGCGTGCCGCCCGCCCGGATCGGCGGGACGATTCAGAACGACATCCTGAAGGAGTACATGGTTCGCAATACATGTATCTTCGGGCCGGAACCGTCGATGCGGATCGCCGCCGACGTCGCGTTGTGGCTGGCGCGGCATGCGCCTCGTTTCAATGTGCTGTCGGTATCGGGATATCACTTCCAGGAGGCAGGCGCCGACGCCGTGCTTGAACTCGCGTTGACGCTGTCGAACGCGCGCGCGTATATCGACATGCTGGTCTCACGGGGCATGCCTCCAGATGAAGCCTGCTCCCGTCTGAGCTTCTTCTTCGGCGTCGGCAGCGATTTCTATACGGAAATTGCCAAGTTGCGCGCGGCTCGTCTGCTGTGGGCGGAGATCGCGCACGCGTGCGGTGCGCGGTCGCCCCGGGCGTGTGCGCTCCGCATGCATTGCCAGACATCGGGCTGGTCGTTGACGGCACAGGAGCCGGAAAACAACATCGTTCGCGTGACGGCGCAGGCGATGGCCGCGGTGTTCGGCGGCACGCAATCGCTGCATACGAATGCGTATGACGAAGCGCTTGCGTTGCCTTCCGCGGCGGCGGCGCGCCTCGCACGCAACACGCAGCTGATTCTTCAGCATGAAACGGGACTGTGCGACACGGTCGATCCGTGGGCCGGTTCTTACATGATGGAGTCTTTGACGGACGGCATCGCGACACGCGTGCGCGCCGAACTGGCAGCCATCGATGCGCAGGGCGGAGTGATCGCAGCGATCGAGTCCGGCTGGGTAAAGCGGCGATTGCTGTGTACCGCGGCTGCGACGCAGGCGCAGGTCGATTCCGGGCGCCGGATCGTGGTCGGCGTGAACCGCTTCGTCGCGGACGAGTCGACGGGCGACTGCATGGTGCGCGAGATAGACGGCCGTCATGTTCGCGCCGTGCAGGCGCGGCGAATCGCAACCGTCAAGGCAGCGCGCGATCCGGCGCGGGTCGCGATGGCGTTGCAGCGGCTGGCCGACGCGGCGCGCGACGGTGACGGCAACCTGCTGGCACTGGCGATCGACTGCATGCGGGCACGTGCGACCGTCGGCGAATGTACCCGCGCGCTGGAATCGGTATGGCCGCGGCATGTCGCGGCGGTGGAAGCGGGCGGCGAGGGCTCCTACGGTGAACAGCGGCGAGGCGACGCTGCATGGCGGTCGGCGAAGGGCTGCGTCGACCGGCTGGCCGAACGCGTGGGACGCAGGCCGCGCATCGTGATCGCCAAGCTCGGCCAGGACGGACACGATCGCGGTGCGGTCGTCGTCGCAGCCGCGCTCGAGGACGCCGGATTCGACGTCGTCCGCCTGCCGCTTTTTCAGCAACCCGCATCGGTGGCGGCGGCCGTGCGGGCGCACGGTGCCGATGTCGTGGGGATTTCGTCGTTGTCGGGGGCTCACGTCGAACTCGTCGAGGGGCTGCTCGACGAACTGGCGTTACATGGTGCCGCGATTCCCGTGGTGTTGGGCGGAATCTTTCCCGCTGCGGACGCGCAACACCTGAAGACGAAGGGTGTCGCGGCGACTTTCGGGCCCGGCGTACCGGTCGACGCGATCGCCGAAGCGCTGTGCGCATGTATCGAGCGGGCTCGGTGTGCACTCGCGGCGGCTACCCCGCGGCAAGCAAGCACGGCGACGCCGTCGGCCGCACGTACACCCCGGCCGGAGTCGAGCACGAACAGCGGATTGATCTCGGCTTCGACGAGCCGCTCGCCGAGTTGAAGCACCATCCGCGAGAACGCCACGAGCGCGGCAGCGAGCGCGTCGACATCCGCTCTCGGACGGCCGCGATAGCCGTCGAGCAGCGGCCACGTGCGAAGCTCGCGAATCATCTCGCACGCGTCCCGATGCGACAACAGTGCGTCGGTCGGCAGCATGCGCAGCACCGTATCGTTCAGAATCTCCGCGGTCACGCCGCCCATGCCCGGCAGGATCGCCGTGCCGAGCTGGTCGCGATGCAGGCCGACGATCATCTCGACACCGCTCGAGACCATTTCCTGCACGAGGAATGTGTCAGGCGCGAAGCCGGTCGCGGCCTCGACGTCGCAGCGCATGCGCGTGAGCCGCGCGCCGATCTCGTCTGCCGCCAGGCCGACCGCCACGCCGCCGATATCGCTCTTGTGCGTGATGCGGTTCGACAGCAGTTTGAGCACGACGCGACTGTCTAGATCGCGCGCAGGCTGCTCGGCGTCGGCGGAAGTCCGGACGACGCGCTCGCGCGCGGGCGTGATGCCGAAGCGGTCGAACAGCGCCGTGAGGCCAGCCGGCGCCAGATACGGATCGCGGATGACCCACGCGCCGACTTTGCCGCCCACGAACGCTGCGCGTGCATCGGCCGGAGACACGAACGCGGGCTTGATGTCCGCATCGCTCAGCCCGACCTTGTCGAGCGCGGCGACGATCATGTAGTTCGAACTCGACCCGCGCGCGAATGCGACCGTGCGCCCTTTCAGGCCGGCGACCGTCTTTACCGGTAAGCCATCGAGCACGATGACCGCTTCGTTGTGCGCACCGGCTGGCTCAGCGGCGAGGTAGACGATCCGGCTGCCTGCCGCCTGCTAGAAGATCGTCTCCGCGAACTCCCGATTGCAACCGCAGGCAGGCACGCCGCTCGCGGATCGGTCGTGGTACGGCTCGACCGGGCCCTTACGCTCGCATGCCGGCATTGCTCGACGCAGCGGGCCGACGTCCCCGTCCGAACCCGAATACTGCGGCCTTACCGGCCAGGAGAGGCGGTTCGGCCCGCGCGCGTCGCTTGCTCGGGTTCGACAGCCGCCGGCGCGTGAGCCCGTGAAGCCGGCGGCGGCGCATTCATATACGCCGGTGCAGCCTTTTTCTCCTTTCGTACTCCCGGTGGCGGCGCGGTCGGGCGCTGCTCCATGTCGGCCAGCATCTGCTTGCACGGCAGCGGCTGATTGCGGCCCGGCTGGAGCAATGCGAGCAAACTCGCGAGCGGATTCAGCAGGCCAAGCGCCACCGCCGCCCCGCCGCGCGCGATGAGCGCCCCCGGCTTCACGCCCACGTGAGGCTGCTTGAAGGTGCCGGTGACGTACAGCGGCGAGCGCAGCGATACCACCCGGAACCCCTTGGTATGCGGATGGATCGTCAGGTTCATGGTCTCATCCCGCAGGTTCACGTTACCGTTCATGCCGATCACCGCATCTTCGGTGTCGAGCGCGAATACGCGCGAGTCGAGCACGCCATTGGTGACCACGAAATCGGCCGCCGCGCAGTTGATCTTCACGTCGCGATCGCCGAACAGTTTTTCATACACCACGTTCGCGACGTTCAACCCGGCCGCTTCCATCAGCACCAGGCTCACGGTGCCGTCCGTGACCAGCGTCTTCACTTCTCCGTTGGAGGTTGCGGCGAGCGCCGCCGGCGAGTTGCCGGTGGCCGACAGCGCGGCATCGCCGTTCACTTCGCCGAGCGCCGTCTGCATGACCGTGAACGTCGGGAATAGCCGCTTCAGCTTCAGGTGCCGCGCCTGCAGCGTGAACCGCCCCTTGAGCGGCGTGCCACTGCCGTCCAGGTGGATGTTCGACGCCAGCGTGCCGCCCGCGACGCCGAAGTTCAGCGGGTTGAGCGTCAGCACGCCGTCCTGCATGACGACGTGGGTCTTCAGATCGGTGATCGGCAAGCTCGGGGACTTGATGATGCGCTGCCCGGTGAACCGGACGTCGGCGTCGATCTTCTTCCAGCGCTCCGTGCGGAACGCCTCGACCGGCAGTGCCTTGTTCGCGGGCTGCGCGACCGCCGCGCCGCGGCGCGCCTTGCTGGCATTCGTGTCGGCGCCGATGAGCGGCGCAAGGTCGGCGAACCGCAGCACCTTCGACACCAGCGTGCCCGACAGGAGCGGCCTCGGTTCGCGCGAAACGTACACCAGCGTGCCGGTGAGATCGCTGCCGCCGACACGCCCCGTGAAGTCCTCGTACTTGAAGACATTGCCGGACGCGCGGAATTGCCCGATCAGCCGTCCGTCGGTCGCATAGGGCGGGGTCTCGGGCAGCGTGATGCCGGTGACGTCGTACAGGTGCGCCATGCTGGTGCCCGCGAGCCACAGTCGCAGGTCGACCGCCGCCAGGTGTGCCGGATCGGTCAGCGTGCCGACGAGCGCCAGCTTCGTATCGCCGAAACGCAAACTGGCCTGGACCGGAAACGGGCGCTGAACGCCTTGCAGCCCCAGCACGTTTCCGATCTTGCCGTTGCCGGTGACGTGCCCTTTCTTGTAGGTTCCGTCGACGGTCCATCCGATCGTGTAATCGCCCGCGCTTACGGACACCGCGGGCGCGGCGCCTGCCGACGCGCCGGACGCCGCCGGGGCCGTCGCGTGCGAAGCTGCTGTCGCAGACGCACTCGACGCAGCCGATGCTGCCGGAGCGATCGCGGTAGTGGATATCGCGGCCGACGCTTGCGACGCCGCGGCGACCGCTTGCGACGCCGCTGCCGATGCGCGGGATGCCGCTTCGATACCCGACACGGGCGCCGGGGATCGTGCCGCACCTTGGTGTACCTGTGCCGCGAGTTTCTTTTGGCCCTCCGGGCCGACGGCCTGCGCCGATTCGCTGCGCGCCAGCGCCGCCTGCTGCCTCAACGCGTCGCCGAACGCAATCGGCTTGCCGAGCGTGTCGATCACACCGCTCAGGTCGAACTGTTTCTGTTGGTCGTAGTAGCGGAGCTTGCCGGTGGCGAACGCGATGTCGTGCAGGTCGAGCGTCCACTTGCCCGGATGATCGGCATTCTTGAGCTGGAACGTCCAGTTGACGCGCCCGTCCGCGAGGCGTTCGAGGTCGACGGACGGATTGACGAGGTCGATGGCCGGAATCACGATGCGGTGCGCGAGCAGCGGCAGCGCCTCGACTTCGAAGCTGATCGCGTCGAGCGTGGCGAAGTGCTTCGCGCGCGCCCAGTCCGGGTTGGCGATCGTGACATCGCGGGCGCTGAATCGCGGCCACGGCACCCAGGCGCGCCAGCCATGCTCGCTCTCGGGCCGGTGCCATCCGACACGCAGGTCGCCGTTGATGGCGAACTGCCGGCCGATCGCGTCCGATACCTTGTCGTCGACCCAAGGGCGCGCGCGGTTCCAGTCGAACGTCGCGATGAAGACGAACAGCGCGGCAATCGTCAGGGCAACGACAATGGCGAGCCACGCGGCCACCTTGCCGACGGTATGGCCGTTGCGCATCTTTCACCCCCGGGGTTGGGCTTCACCGAAACGATGGCGCAATTCGTGTTCCCGAATGCGCTTCGACCCGCCAGCCGATCTGTTTCAGCGTTGCAACCGGGCAGGCGAATCGGAAAATGGGCGAGCCCAATGGGATCGGGAAGGTGGACCGCCTGTGTCGACCCGGATGTTTCAGACAAGGGCGAGCGACGTGCTCAGGCGCTTGAGCCGTGCGAAACGTATCAACGCTGAAACATTTTCATCCGCTCACGACGACTTTCCGTGTATTCCGGCGGTTCGTATCGCCATGCGAATCGAATGCATCGCGATGGCATATCGCTTGCTACTGAGATTGCGCCCGCCGACGAGTGAGCCGGGAAGTAGCGTCCCGCTGCCGATCGTCTTCATGAGGATCAAGAGGAAATCGTAATGAGCATACTCGCGACTTACACGTTCGCATTGCAGCACGGCAGCCATGTAACGTTCGTCATTCCTCAGAACGGCTGCCCCTCCGGCGCGGCCCAGTTTTTCCTTGCAGCGCATCTGTCCGATGGTGCCGGGTCGCTCGCCGACAGATTCCATCGAGCGAACAGGGCTGCCGAGCTGACTTCACCCGACGCGCATGAGAATTTGTCCTATCGCTACCTGGTCGATCTAGGCGGGCATGTCCTCGCGTTTCGGCGCGACTCGGAGGGGAACGAGTGGGAGCGGTTTTTCTCCGGACACTACGCGGAATTCATCAATGGGCACGCGCCGCTGAAGGCGCTCGGCGACGGCGTGTTGAAGCACATCAAGTCCTGCACCGGCGGAAATGACGAATGGGTGACGCGCGGGCAGCTTGTCAGGCGTCATGCCGCAGCCGTGGAGACATTATCGTTGCAACGCGAACGATTTCCGGAGCGGGCGGATGTCATTTCAAGCTATCAAGGCGATGTCGATGCGCTGGCCGTTTCTCTCCGGAGATACAGCGAATGTGAGGATTTTGAATGAATTAGGAAGAATGTTTCTAGAAAAACAGCGACCTGCATTATTTGACAGCTTCAAAAAATGACCGATTGGATTGATTATATGAAATATGGGTGGATTTATATATTCACACCATTTGTCATGCTTGCTTGATTTATATCAACGATAACGTTTCCGAATCAGGGCATCCCCCTACGAGGCGGACGACCGGAAATGGATGCGAGCGCGTTAGAATGTGCGCACTAAATCTCGCATTGAATCGTCGCAGGAAATGGTGGGGCCGTTACCAACTCTCGAGCACCTCGTTGCGTTGAAAGCGGGAGGCATGCGTTCGCGCATGTATACACAATCCAATTGTCCGATACGAACATTCCATGCAGGCCATGCTAAGTCCGCACGAAATTACTACTTTAATGATCGTTTGGGATGCGCCAGATCAGATCGAACTGGATCGCGACGAACTCGTCACGCTCATCGCGCATCGCCTGATCGCCCTTGAGCAGCCGGCATCGGGTTGTCGGCGTGTCCAGGTTACCGCAGAGGGCCGCGCTGTCCTGAAAGCGGTCTCGCGAATTCGTTGAGTGATCCGGAGTGGGCCGAAAATGACGGAGGCTGCTATGAGCGGAGCATGGGTCGGGTTCATGGTCGGTGCGTTGGTGCTGGCGTTTGCGGCAATTGCCGCAATGAACCGCTATCGCCGCGAGCACCGTCGCGCGGAATTGCTTAGAAATCTGGACCACCATGAATGGTGGCACTGGATTCATACCTCCACTGCGGGTTCGCGAACCGCGAAAAGATGAACCACGCACATCGCAGGCCAGGCATCCGGCAGCAGGTCGCGCGCGACACGTTGCAATAACGCGTCGCGCGTGGCCGTCTCAACCAGGTACTTCTCCGCTCACCATAACTGTCTCTACGGGGTGCGAGCGGGCGGGCGCGGCTTGCTGGTCTCCATCGTGATGTTCGATACTTCGGAGAGGGCGAAGGTATATCGCTATGGTATGTAGCAGGGGGGCCCTTTGATACCTGCGCAATTTCCCGGTTAGATCTACCCCAGCTCGGCGGTGCCCCAGGTTTCCCCGAGATTCCCTTCCGAAAGCGACGTTCCACCAGACGGTCGGCCTCTTCGCGGCCACCACGTCAGGGCATGCGAGTCCACCGTGCTCCATATTTGCGTGAGCGTTTTGATCTCGTCATGCGAAGCGGCGTGGAAGCGCGTTTCGTCGGCAAGGAGGGGGCGGCAGGAGCCCGGATTGACCGGCGCTCTAGAATTGATGCCTGTGCTGAATCGCCTTTGCTCGGACAAACCGTTCGACGTTCATGTCGACGCCGGCCAGTCGGGCGAGTAGACCTCCTCAACGGATTCCAACATGCGCATCCCACCACTAAAGGCAATCATCGCGTTCGAAAGCGTGGCCCGGACCAAGAGCGTGAATCGCGCAGCGGACGAGCTCGGCCTGACCGCGTCCGCCGTGAGCCACCAGCTCAGCAACCTCGAATCGCTGATCGGTCAGCCGTTGTTCCAGCGATCGGGGCGTGGACTCGTCCTCACGCCGACCGGCGAGCGCTACCTGGCGGACGTCACCGGCTCGCTGGCCGACCTGAGCCGCGCAACCGAGCGCGCGTCGAGCCGCACCGAAGTCGATATCCTGCGCGTGCATTCGAGCCCGAGCTTCGGGTTGATGTGGCTGCTGCCACGGCTGTCGTCGTTTCAGGAGGCGAACGGCGATATCCAGCTGAACCTCGCGTGTTCTTACGAAAACGTGTCGTTCTCGAACGGCTTCTACGATATCGATGTCCGGCACGGCTACGGCAACTGGGACAACCTCGAGGTCAGGACGGTGCGCGGCGAGTTCATTGCACCGCTCGCTTCGCCGCAATATCTAGAACGGCATCCGGTGAAGGCGCCGGAAGAACTGCTCGCGCATCGGCTGATCTATTCCGAAACGCCGTTGGTCCAGTGGAAGCAGTGGTTCGGTCGAGCCGGCGTATCGCTCGCGGCTCAGAAGACCTTCGATTTTTCATTCGACCGGTCATACATGTCGCTCGAAACCGCCGCGCTGGGCCTGGGCATCGCGCTCGAAAGCCTGATGCTCGCGTCGGTGAAGATCCGCGAAGGGCTGCTGGTTCCGGTGTTCGACGACACTCATGCGGTCGAAGTCGGCGCGCATCACCTCGTTTACCCGCGGCAGAACGCGGAACTGCCTCGCGTGAAGCGCTTCCTTGCGTGGATCGAGCGGGAGGTCGCGGCTTACGGGCGGCCCGGCTGAGCGCCACGCCCTCCGGTCCGCACGCGATATTGCGTTGCAGCACCCGCGGCGCGCCGTGCGGCGTCATCTGAAATTTTCTCAACTATGGCTGAGCGTTTCCGCGTTGATGCGGGTGTCCGGTGAGCCGACACTCTGGACACACATCAACAACTGGAGACGACCGATGTTGCTCGACAACAAGACCATCATCGTGACAGGTGCCGCATCGCCGCGCGGTATCGGCAAGGCCACGGCCCGCACGCTGGCTGCACACGGCGCACGGGTTGTGATTCTCGACCTTCGCCGCGAAGACGCCGAGGCGGCCGCCGCCGAACTCGGGACGGACCACCTCGGCCTGGCATGCGACGTGACCGACCGCGACGCGTGCGTGGCCGCGGCCCGCGCGACGCTGGAGCGTTATGGTCGCATCGACGGCCTCGTGAACAACGCCGGCGTCACGCAGCCCGTGCGCACGATGGACATTTCCGGGCGCGACTTCGACACGATCGTCGACGTGAACCTGCGCGGCACGCTGTACATGTCGCAAGCGGTGCTGCCGGCGATGAAGGAGCAGCGCGGCGGCAGCATCGTGTGCATGTCGTCGGTGTCCGCGCAACGCGGCGGCGGCATCTTCGGCGGCCCGCACTACAGCGCCGCGAAGGCCGGCGTGCTCGGCCTCGCGAAGGCGATGGCGCGCGAATTCGGCGCCGACCATATCCGCATCAATTCGATCACGCCGGGCCTGATCCAGACCGACATCACCGGCGACAAGCTGACGCCCGACATGCGCGAGGAGATCATCAAGGGCATTCCGCTCGGCCGCCTCGGCGATGCCGCCGATGTTGCCAACGCATGCCTGTTCCTGCTGAGCGACCTGTCGAGCTACCTGACGGGCATCACGCTCGACGTCAATGGCGGGATGCTGATCCACTGAAACGGTGCCGCGAACGCGCGGCGCCGCCCATCATGCACCCGGGACAACCCGGGGCCATGGCAGGAGACAAAGATGAGAGCAAAGTACCCCGCACCGCCGGTTCCGGGCGAGATGCTGCAACGGGACGATGCGCAGACGTTTGAAGCGGCCACCTACGCGAAGGTGGCGCGACGGCTGATCCCGTTCCTGATGTTGTGCTACCTGGGCGCCTATCTCGACCGCGTCAACGTCGGATTCGCGAAACTGCAGATGCTCAACGACCTGCGTTTCAGCGAGACGGTGTATGGCATGGGTGCAGGGATTTTCTTTCTCGGCTACTTTCTGTTCGAAGTGCCGAGCAACCTGATCCTGCATCGCGTCGGCGCGCGCCGCTGGCTCGCCCGCATCATGCTGACGTGGGCAGTCATTTCGGCGAGCTTCGTGTTCGTCAAGTCACCCGTCGCGTTCTATGTGCTGCGGTTTCTGCTCGGCGTCGCCGAAGCGGGCTTTGCACCGGGCGTGATCCTGTACCTCACGTACTGGTTCCCGTCGGCGCGCCGCGCGAAGGCGCTGTCGCTGTTCTTCATGGCGATTCCGCTGGCCGGGATCATCGGCGGGCCGCTGTCGGGCGCGATCATGCATTCGCTGCACGGCGCGATGTCGATGGCGGGCTGGAAGTGGTTGTTCCTGCTCGAGGCGCTGCCTTCGTTCGTGCTGGGCTTTGCGATCCTGATGTATCTCGACGACGGCATTGCCGGCGCGAAATGGCTGACCGATGCCGAAAAAGCCTTGCTGGCGCGCAACGTATCGGCCGACGCCGAGCACACGACTTCCCACCTTTCGATTCGCACGTTCGTCGCCGACCGCCGCCTGTGGCTGATGGCCGCGATCTACTTCTGCGTCGTGCTCGGTCAGTACGGCCTCACGTTCTGGCTGCCCACGATCATTCGCAAGGCCGGAGTCGCCGATCCGCTGTGGGTGGGCCTGTTCACCGCGATCCCGTATGCGTGCGCCATCATCGCGCTGCCGCTGATCGGCATGAGCGCGGATCGCCGCCGCGAGCGCCGCTTCCATCTCGCGGTGCCGATGCTGATCGCGGCGGCGGGCTTCGCGACTTTGCCGACGCTCGGCAGCGTCAGCGCGTCGATCGTGTGCCTGAGCATTGCGTCCGCCGGCATTCTCGCGTCGTCGTCGCAGTTCTGGTCGCTGCCCACGGCCCTGCTGGGCGGAATGTCGGCGGCGGCGGGCATCGCCGCGGTCAACTGCTTTGCCAATCTCGCGGGCTTCTTCTCGCCGGCGATCGTCGGCTGGCTGAACGACCTGACCGGCAAGTCCACTGCGGGACTGCTCTTCATCTCCGTCGCGATCACGATCGGCGCTCTGCTGGTGTTCCTGGTGCCCCGATCCGTCAACCGCTGATTCGATTTGCATTCCTTCCGACTCAATACTGGAGCTATCGATGGATACCGAAACCATCCATGAAGCGGTCACGCTCGCCGAGCGCGCGTACCGCATCCGAAGAAACGCCGTGCTGATGGGCGAAGTCCAGGGGCAGGGCTATGTCGGCCAGGCGCTCGACATTGCCGACGTGCTGGCCGTCGCGTATTTCGGCGCGATGCGCTATCGCCCCGACGATCCCGAGTGGGAAGGGCGCGACCGCTTCCTGCTGTCGAACGGCCACTACGCGATCGCGCTGTACGCGGCGCTGTTCGAAGCCGGCATCCTGCCGGCCGAGGAACTCGAAACCTACGGCAGCGACGACAGTCGTCTGCCGATGTCGGGGATGGCGAGCTACACGCCGGGCATGGAGATGTCCGGCGGTTCGCTCGGGCAGGGCCTGACGATCGCGGTCGGCCGTTGTCTCGGCCTCAAGCGCAAGGGTTCGGATGCCTTCGTCTATACGCTTTTCTCGGACGGCGAGCTCGACGAAGGCGCGATCTGGGAAGGGCTCATGTCGGCCGCGCACTGGAAGCTCGACAACCTGATCGCGATCGTCGACGTGAACAACCAGCAGGCCGATGGCCCGTCGACGCAAGTCATGGCGTTCGAGCCGCTGGTCGACAAGCTCGAAGCGTTCGGCTGGTATACGCAGCGTGTCGACGGCAACGATATCGACGCGGTAAAGCGCGCGTTCGACAACGCGCGCCGACATGACAAGCCGCAGCCGCGGATCATCGTCTGCGACACGAAGATGGGGCGCGGCGTGCCGTTCCTCGAAGCACGCGAGAAGAGCCATTTCATCCGCGTCGATGCGCACGAGTGGAAACTCGCGCTCGACGCACTCGAAGCAGGGAGACACGCATGAGCACCGCCGACAACAAGCCGCGCCTGAAGACTTCCGCGATGATCGCGTCCATCGCGGCAGAAGGGCAGACTACGCGTCCCGCGCCGTTCGGCCATGCGCTCGCGAAGCTCGCGCGGACGAGCAGCAATGTGATCGGAATGACCGCCGATCTCGGAAAGTACACCGACCTGCACATCTTCGCGAAGGAATTCCCGGAGCGTTACTACCAGATGGGCATGGCCGAGCAGTTGCTGATGGGCGCGGCCGCCGGGTTCGCGCACGAAGGTGCGCAACCGTTCGTCACGACCTATGCGGTATTCGCCACACGCCGTGCATACGACTTCATTCATCAGGCGATTGCCGAGGACAATCTCGATGTGAAGCTGGTGTGCGCGTTGCCGGGACTGACGACCGGCTACGGGCCGAGCCACCAGGCCGCCGAAGATCTGGCGCTGATGCGTGCGATGCCGAACATGACGGTGATCGACCCGTGCGACGCGCTGGATATCGAGCAGATGGTGCCGGCCATTGCTGCGCACAAGGGGCCGGTATACGCACGCCTGCTGCGTGGAAACGTGCCGGCCGTGCTCGATGAATACGATTACCGTTTCGAACTCGGCAAGGCCAAGCTGCTGCGCGACGGCAACGACGTGCTGCTGATCTCGTCCGGGATCATGACGATGCGCGCGCTCGAGGTTGCGAAGGCGCTTGAAGCGGACCGCGTCGATGTGGCCGTGCTGCACGTGCCGACGATCAAGCCGCTCGATACGGCGACCATCGTTCGAGAGGCGGCGCGCAAGGGACGCATGGTGATCGTCGCCGAGAACCATACGGTGATCGGCGGGCTCGGCGAAGCGGTGGCGACTGCGTTGATCGGGGCCGGCGTTGCCGTCCCGTTCCGCCAGATCGCGCTGCCGGATGCGTACCTCGCCGCGGGCGCGTTGCCGACGCTGCACGAGCGCTACGGGATCTCGACCGGCGCGATGCAAGCGAACATCAAGTCGTGGCTCGCGTAGCAGCCTGAAATTCGACTTGTTGAATGACCTTGGCAAACGCCGGGCGACATTTTCGTTTGCCGACCGGAGCCGGGCGATTGCGTCAGGAGGGCTACGACCGCTATCGGAATGCTGTGGCCAAGCACGTCAACGGCGTACTCGAGGGTGACCCCGTTACGTGCATCTCCATTACGCCATCGATTCGGTAGCCGAATCGCCCGCGGTCTTTTCAACGGATGACGCCGCCGGCCATTTCATCTCGGTGTTGTCCTTGAATGTCTCCGGAGTCAGCCGTCGACGGTGCCAGGCAGCGTTGAAACGGCGGGCAGCACGGATTCTGCTCGGAGATCCGCAGACTTCCGCCACCGCTCGCCATGTGCCGCGTCCGCTTTTTTGGTGACTATTTAAGTGTTCGGGCAAGTTGACGCGAATTTCGCTTTAGGGGGCCGGACCGGAAGGCCTTGTGGGTATTGGCTCACAGCACCGGCGCGATTCAAAGTTAAATGAAATGTGAACACTCGCTGCCGCAAAATTTTGCACAATGGCGGCAGCGCGGCCTTGCGCCGCGATTCCCCCGGCAACCGACCATCCCGACAACCGTTGTCGCAACCGTTACCGAACCCGAGCCCGACGTGCCGCCGCCCACCGCCATGGACCATCCGAAACGCATCCTGATCGTCGAGGACGACGCCGACATCGCCGACGTGCTGAGCCTGCACCTGCGCGACGAGCGCTACGAAGTCGTGCACAGCGCGGACGGCGCCGAAGGGCTGCGCCTGCTCGAACAGGGCAACTGGGACGCGTTGATCCTCGACCTGATGCTGCCGGGCGTCGATGGCCTCGAAATCTGCCGGCGCGCGCGCGCGATGACGCGCTATACGCCGATCATCATCACGAGCGCGCGCTCGAGCGAAGTGCACCGGATCCTCGGCCTCGAACTCGGCGCCGACGATTATCTGGCGAAGCCGTTCTCGGTGCTCGAGCTCGTCGCGCGCGTGAAGGCGCTGCTGCGGCGCGTCGATGCGCTCGCGCGCGATTCGCGGATCGACGCGGGCACGCTCGACATCGCCGGGCTGTCGATCGACCCGATCGCGCGCGAGGCGAGCGTCGACGGCGCGCGCATCGACCTCACGCCGCGCGAATTCGACCTGCTGTATTTCTTCGCGCGGCACCCGGGCAAGGTGTTCTCGCGGATGGACCTGCTCAATGCCGTGTGGGGCTATCAGCACGAAGGCTACGAACACACGGTCAACACCCATATCAACCGGCTGCGCGCGAAGATCGAGGCCGATCCGGCCGAGCCCGTGCGGATCCTCACCGTGTGGGGACGCGGCTACAAGCTCGCCGCGCCGGGCCAGCGGGACGCATGATGAAACTCACGCTCACCCAGCGGCTGTCGCTCGTGTTCTCGATCCTGCTGCTCGCGTGTTCCGGCGCGTCGGCGTGGCTGCAGATCCGCGCGAACGACATGCGCGAGAAGGAAGTCGTGCAGGGGCTGTCGCGCGACCTGGCCGCCAACATCGCCAACAGCGCGCCGCTGATGGACGCGAACGGGCTGCGCCCCGACGCCGTGCGCACGCTGTTCGGCCAGCTGATGGGCGTGAACCCGAGCGTCGAGGTGTACCTGCTCGACAACGCGGGGCGGATCAAGGGCGACGATGCGCCGCCCGGCCATGTGAAGCGCGACCGCGTCGACCTTGCTCCCGTGCAGCGCTTCATCGCGGGCCAGCCGCTGCCGATCCTCGGCGACGATCCGCGCAGCCCCGACGCGCGCAAGGTGTTCAGCGCCGCGCCGCTGCAGCGCGCCGGGCAGCCGCCGTCGGGCTATATCTACGTGGTGCTGCTCGGCGAGGCGCACGACCGGCTGGCTGCGCGCGTCGACGCCGGCAACGTGCTGCGCACGACGCTGTGGTCGATGGCGGTCGTCGCGCTGCTCGGCCTGCTCGCGGGCCTCACCGCGTTCAGCTTCATCACGCGGCCGCTGCGCCGGCTGACGGACGCGATGCGCCGTTTTGACGCGCATGGCGTGCCCGACACGCAGCCGCCGGTGCCGCGCTCGCCGCCGGGCCGGCGCGGCGACGAAATCGCGGTGCTCGAATCCGCGTTCGCGCAGATGGCCGACCGGATCGGAGACCAGTGGCGCGCGCTGACGCACCAGGACCAGCAGCGGCGCGAACTGATCACGAACATCTCGCACGACCTGCGCACGCCGCTTACGTCGCTGCACGGCTATCTGGAGACGCTGTCGCTGAAGTCCGACGCGCTTGCCGAACCCGAACGGCGGCGCTACCTGTCGATCGCGCTCGCGCAGAGCGCGAAGGTCGGCCGGCTCGCGCAGGCGCTGTTCGAGCTCGCGCGGCTCGAATCGGGCGGCGTGCAGGCCGAGCGCGAGCCGTTCTCGCTGGTCGATCTCGTGCAGGACGTGTTCCAGAAATTCGAGCTGGCCGCGCAGGCGCGCGGCATCGTGCTGCATGCGCGGATCCCGCCGCGCGTGCCGGTCGTGTCGGCCGATCTCGGGATGATCGAGCGCGTGCTGACCAACCTGCTCGACAACGCGCTGCGACACACGCCCTCGCACGGCGAGGTCGAGGTCGCGCTGGAGCCGCGGGGCGACCGCGTGGTCGTGACCGTGTCGGATACCGGCGAAGGGATTCCGGCGGCGCGCCGCGAAGGTCTGTTCCAGCGGCCGCAGCGGCCGATGAGCGGCGGCACGGTGACGAGCGGCGGGCTCGGCCTGCTGATCGTGCACCGGATGCTGGCGCTCAACGGCAGCAGCATCCGGCTCGTCGATCGGGGCGGGCGCGGCGCGGTATTCGAATTTGCGCTGGCGGTCGCGGCGCCGGCGGCCGGCGACGCACGCTGAAATTCGTCGGCGGCGCCGTCGCCTGCGTTCAGCCGCCGCGCTTGCGCCGCACGTCGCTCGGCGTGGTGCCGGTCCAGCGCTTGAATGCGTGGCGGAATCCGACCGCATCGCTGAAACCGAGCGTCAGCGCGATGTCCTCGATGCTGAGCGTGGTGGTGCCGAGATAGTCGATCGCGAGCGCCTTGCGCACGCTCGTCAGCAGTTCGCTGTACGACGTGCCTTCGGCTTCGAGCTTGCGGCGCAGTGTGCGTGACGTGATGCAGAGGAGGTCCGCGATCGCGTCGATGTCCGGGAAGTGTCCCGGCGTGCGGGTGAGCTCCTGGTAGACGCGTCGCGTGATGCCCGACTGGCTGCGCAATTCGTCGAGCAACTGCGCGCAGTGCGACGATACCTGCGCGGCCGCGATCGGATTCGCGAGCTGCGGCGCGCGTGTCAGCCACGCGGCCGGATAACTGAGCGTGTGGCGCGGCTGGTCGAAGGCGAGCGGGCATTCGAGCGCGTCGGCCAGCAGCGCCGCGTGCGGCGGCTGCGGCTGCGCGAACTGCGCGCGCGCCGGCACGCACCACGCGCCCATCACGTCCTTGATGATCGTCACGTGCAGCGCGAACTGCATGTCGATCAGGAAGCGGTACAGCGCTTCGTCGAGATCGGGCAGCGCGACTTCGTGCCGGTCGGGAAACAGCCACGACGCGGTGTCGCCCTGTTCGACCCAGCGGATCGCGAGCATGCCGTTCGCGAGCCGGTGATACTTGACCGCCGAGTCGAACGCGTGCGCGAGCGATTCCGAACACAGCATCGCGTAGCCGTACATCCCGTAGCTCGACACGTGCAGCAGGCGGCCGACGCGCACGCCGAGATCCGTGCCGTCGTAACGGCCGATCGCGTTGCGCGCGGCGCGCAGGAACTGCTCGGGCGACGTGAGCGTGAACGGATCGGCGACGGCGGCCGGATCGAGGCCCGTGCCGTCGAGCACCGTGGCCGGGTCGAGGCCGGCTTGTGCCGCGACCGCGACGAGCACGGCGAGCTTGGCCGGCGAGAAGCGCTTCTCGCGCAGCGCGTGGGCGGGCGGGGCGTCCGGCAGGCGGTCGGCGCGGGCGGCCGCCGGGTTCAAGAGCGCACTGTGCGGCATGGCGGGTCCTGCGTCCGAATCGATATCGTTGACGGAAAGCAATTCTGAGCGGGAACGGTTCCGGGCGCCACAGGGTTCACCCTGATGCCGGCTGGCGCACGTGGCCTGCTTGCAGGTGCGCGGCCTGACGGATGGGCCTGGCGACCGGCAGGCCACCGGTGTCGTGTCCGTTTCGATCATCTTTTCGGCCGGCCGAATCATTTTCAAAGCGCGCCGCGCGGGCGATAGTCGCCGGTCAGGCGACGGCCCGCGCCACCGAGGCGTGCAGGCCGCCGTGCGAACGGCGCGAGGCCGGCCCGGGGCAGTTCCCGGCCGGGATGTGCGCCGTCCCCCAGGAGCGAGACATGACGAACAGACACTGGACCGGGTCGTACGGCTCGATCCCCGCCGAGATCGACGCCGATCGCCATCCTTCCGTCAGCGCGCTGCTGGACGACGCGATGCGCCGCTTCGCCGATCGTCCGGCATTCCATGCGTTCGGCCGCACGCTGACCTATGCCGACGTCGACCGCCTGTCGAGCGCGCTGGCCGCGTATCTGCAGCAGGTCGCCGGCGTCCGCAAGGGCGACCGCGTGGCCGTGATGCTGCCCAACGTGCTCGCGTTTCCGGTCGTGTTCGTCGCCGTCGCGAAGATCGGCGCGATCCAGGTCAACGTAAACCCGCACTACACCGCGCGCGAGCTCGAGCATCAGCTCAACGACGCGGGTGTCGAGGTCGCCGTGGTGTGCGGCGGGTCGATGGGCACGTTCGCCGACGTGGTCGGCGGCACGCGCGTGCGCACCGTGCTGAGCGTCGGGCGCGGCGATCTCGGTGTGGTCGACGCGCCGGCCGGTGCGTGCGACGCGCTGCCGCCCGGTTCGATCGCGCTCGCGGACGCGATCGCCGCGGGCGAATCGCTCGCATGCGAGCCGGTCGCGCTGGGCGGCGCGGACCTGCTGCTGCTCCAATACACGGGCGGCACGACCGGATTGTCGAAGGGCGCCGCGCTGTCGCACCGCAACCTCGTCGCGAACATCGAACAGTTCGCGGCGATCGTGGCGGACGCGCGGGCGCCGGGCGAGGAAGTCGTCGTCACCGCGATCCCGCTGTACCACATCTTCGCGCTGACGGTGAACTTCCTGTCCTACTTCGCGATCGGCGCGCAGAACTGGCTCGTCGCGAACCCGCGCGACATGGACGCGTTCATCGACGTGCTGAAGGCCGCGCGGCCGACCGTGTTCGTCGGCGTGAACACGCTGTACGCGGGGCTCGCCGGCCATCCGCGCCTGAACGAAGTCGACTGGTCGCGGCTGAAGCTGTCGGCCGGCGGCGGCGCGGCGGTGATCGACGTGATCTCGTCGCGCTGGAAGGCGGTGACGGGCAACTTCATCCGCGAGGGCTACGGGCTGTCGGAAACGTCACCGGTCGTATCGTTCAACCCGCAGTCGATCGACGCGTTCACGGGCACCACCGGCCTGCCGCTGCCGTCGACCGACGTGAAGCTGCTCGACGACCAGGATCGCGAGGTCGCGATCGGCGAAGCGGGCGAGATCTGCGTGAAGGGGCCGCAGGTGATGACCGGCTACTGGCAGAAGCCGGAAGCGAATACGGCCGCGTTCACGGCGGACGGCTATTTCCGCACCGGCGACGTCGGCGTGTTCGACGCAGCCGGCTTCCTGCGGATCGTCGACCGCAAGAAGGACATGATCATCGTGTCGGGCTTCAACGTGTACCCGAACGAGGTGGAAGCCGTCGCGACCGCGCTGCCGGGCGTTGCCGAATGCGCATGCATCGGCGTGCCGGACGCGCGCACGGGCGAGGCAGTCAAGCTGTTCGTGGTGCTGGCGCCCGATGCCGACGTGACGGAGGCGCAACTCGTCGCGCATTGCCGCGCGAGCCTCGCGGCCTACAAGGTGCCGAAACTCGTCCGCTTCGTCGACCGGCTGCCGAAGTCGACGGTCGGCAAGATCCTGCGCCGGGAACTCAGCCGCACCGAATGATGGCGCCGAAGCGCCGCGCGGCCGGGGCTGCGCGGCCCGGCGCGGCGAAGGCCCCGAAGCCGACGCGCGGGCCGCTCAAGTACAATGCGAGCGGTTCGATCGACGGGGACGCGATGACCGGCTCAGATTCACTTTCCGACCAGCCCGGGCGTGCGCTGCCGTCGCCGAGCGCGACGGTGCCGATTTCGCTCGTCAACGGTTTCCTCGCGAGCGCGGGTGCCCAGCGCGACGTGGTCGAACGCTATCTGCGCGGGGCCGGCATTCCGATCGAGCTGCTCGGCGAGCCGCATGCGCGCGTGACGGAGGAGCAGTTCTCGACGCTGTACCGCACGCTCGCGATCGACCTCGACGACGAGATGCCCGGCATCTTCTCGCGCCCGCTGCGCGGCGGCACGCTCAAGTATCTGTGCCTGAGCCTGCTCGATGCGCGCAACCTCGAAACGGCGCTGCATCGCTTCGGCCAGTTCTTCCATATCCTGCTCGACGACTTCTTCGTCGAATCGAAGCGCGACGGTCTCGTCGCACAGGTGCTGCTGCGCCCGAACGAGGCCATCGGCCCGATCGGCGCGCTCGGCCAGGAGCTGATGCTCAAGCTCGTGCACGGCGTGTGTTCCTGGCTGATCGGGCAGAAGATCCCGCTGCTGCAGATCGAGTTCGCGTGCCCGCGGCCGCGCCATGCGGTCGAGCACCTGTACTTCTTCACCGGCTCCGTGCAGTTCGACTGCGAGCGCACGCTGATGCGCTTCAGCGCGGACTACCTCGACGCACCGATCCGGCAGAGCAAGCGCAACCTGCGCAAGTTTCTCTCGCGCGCGCCCGGCGACTGGATCTTCGAATCGTTCAGCGAACAGCTCGTGTGCCATCGCGTGCGGCAATACCTGTCTGCGGCGCTGCCCGACCTGCCCGTGATCGACCAGGCGGCCGAGCATCTTCATTGCTCGGTGCGCACGCTGAGCCGCCACCTTGCCGCCGAAGGCACGACGTTCCAGGTGCTCAAGGACGAACTGCGGCGCGACATCGCGATCCAGCGGCTGATCGGCACGCCCGACACGATCGCGGCGATCGGCGCCGATATCGGCTTCGACGATCCGAGCGCGTTTCATCGCGCGTTCCGGCACTGGACGGGGAGTACGCCGGGGACGTATCGGCGGCGCGCGTAGCGCGTTCTTTCAAGGCGGCTCCCATAACCGGCTTCCTTCGTTCGCTCCCATGGCCGGCTCCCATAGGCGATTCCCATAACCGGCTCCCGTTGCCGCCGGCATGCCGCGCCGCTTCGGCCCCACCGGCCGGCACATCGATTGCTCACCGTTTTCATCGAAACCGGCTCCGGCCAAACCCTTATCCAGCTGGCCGTTTCCGGCCGCGCCCATGCATCCCGTGGCCGATTTTGTCACCATGTGGGCCGGATATGACAACGGCAATCGGCCATCGCGGCATTACGATGGGTCACGTCGTCGCCCGGGGCCGGCCGGTCTTGCCGTACCGGCCCGGTAGCGCGCCTCATTCACCGCCTGATTTGGAACATCGACCATGAGCTATAACGCCCCCGTCAAGGACATGCTGTTCGTGCTGAAGGAACTCGCGGGTATCGACGCCGTCGCGCAGTTGCCGGGCTTCGAGGATGCCGGTTACGACACGGCGCAGGCCGTGCTCGACGAGTCCGCGAAATTCTGCGGCGAGGTGCTGGCGCCGCTGAACGTCGAAGGCGACCGCAACCCGAGCAGCTGGAAGGACGGCGTCGTGACCGCGACGCCGGGCTTCGCGCAAGCGTTCCGCCAGTTCGTCGAAGGCGGCTGGCAGGGGCTGCAGCATCCGGCCGAGTACGACGGCCAGGGGCTGCCGAAGCTGATCGCGACGCCGTGCATCGAGATGCTGAACGCGTCGAACCTGTCGTTCGCGCTGTGCCCGCTGCTGACCGACGGCGCGATCGAGGCGCTGCTGACAGCCGGCACCGACGAGCAGAAGCAGCGCTACGTGCCGAAGCTGATCTCCGGCGAATGGACCGGCACGATGAACCTGACCGAGCCGCAGGCGGGCTCCGATCTGGCGCTGGTGCGCTCGCGCGCGGAGCCGCAGGGCGACGGCACGTACAAGGTGTTCGGCACGAAGATTTTCATCACGTGGGGCGAGCACGACATGGCGGACAACATCGTCCACCTGGTGCTGGCGCGCACGCCGAACGCGCCGGAAGGCGTGAAGGGCATCTCGCTGTTCATCGTGCCGAAGTTCATGGTCAACGAGGACGGCTCGCTGGGCGCGCGCAACGACGTGCACTGCGTGTCGATCGAGCACAAGCTCGGGATCAAGGCGAGCCCGACCGCGGTGCTGCAATACGGCGACCATGGCGGCGCGATCGGCTATCTGGTCGGCGAGGAGAACCGTGGCCTCGAATACATGTTCATCATGATGAACGCGGCGCGCTTCGGGGTCGGCATGCAGGGGATCGGCGTGGCCGACCGTGCGTACCAGAAGGCGGCGGCGTTCGCGAAGGAACGCGTGCAGAGCCGCCCGGTCGATGGTTCGGCGAAGCAGTCGGTGACGATCGTCCATCACCCGGACGTGCGCCGGATGCTCGGCACGATGCGTGCGCTGACCGAAGGCGCACGGGCGCTGGCGTATGTGGCAGCCGCGCACAGCGACATTGCCCACCGCCATTCGGACGAGGCGACGCGCGGCCGTCATCAGGCAATCTACGAGTATCTGGTGCCGGTCGTGAAGGGCTGGAGCACGGAGATGGTGAACGACGTGGCGAGCCTGGGCGTGCAGGTGCACGGCGGGATGGGCTTCATCGAGGAGACGGGCGCGGCGCAGTACTACCGCGATGCGCGGATCCTGGCGATCTACGAAGGGACGACGGCGATCCAGGCGAACGACCTGGTGGGCCGCAAGACGATGCGCGACGGCGGCGCGGTGGCGAAGGCGCTGATCGCGGAGATCGGCGACACGGTGGCGGCGCTGGGCAAGCTGGACGGCGCGGCGGCCGCGTCGATGAAGGTGCAGCTGGAAAAGGGCGCGCGCGCGCTGTCGTCGGTGGTGGACTACGTGGTGGCGAACGTGAAGCAGGATCCGAACGCGGTGTTCGCGGGCAGCGTGCCGTATCTGAAGCTGGCGGGCGTGGTGCTGTGCGGGTGGCAGATGGCGCGCGCTCTGGTGGCGGCGCAGGCGAACCGCGCGAGCGACCCGGCGTTCTTCGACGCGAAGATCGCGATCGCGCAATGCTATGCGGAGCACATTCTCGTGCAGGCCGGCGCGCTCGAAGCGTCGATCGTCGGCGCGAAGGGCAACGAGAGCGTGCTCGCGTTGACGGAAGACCAGTTCTGACCGGCTGACGGTCGGGACGCAGGAGGAGACAGGATTTTGACCACACAGGACTTGCTCGCGCAATACGGCCCGCGCGAATCGATGGAATACGACGTCGTGATCGTCGGCGGCGGCCCCGCCGGGCTGTCGGCGGCGATCCGGCTCAAGCAGCTGGCCGCCGAGAAAGGCACCGAGATCGGCGTGTGCGTGCTCGAGAAGGGTTCCGAGATCGGCGCGCACATCCTGTCGGGCGCGGTGATGGACCCGCGCGCGATCACCGAACTGTTTCCCGACTGGAAGGAACGGGGCGCGCCGCTCACCGTCGAGGTGACGGAAGACCGCTTCCTGTTCCTGTCCGAGAAGAGCGCGGTGACGACGCCGAACTGGGCGCTGCCCGAGAACTTCAAGAACCACGGCAACTACGTGATCTCGCTGGGCAACGTCACGCGCTGGCTGGGCCAGCAGGCCGAAGCACTCGGTGTCGAGATCTTCCCGGGCTTCCCGGCGGCCGAGATTCTCTATAACGACGACGGTTCCGTGAAGGGCGTCGCCACCGGCAACATGGGTGTGGGCAAGGACGGCGAGCCGACCGAGAACTTCCAGCTCGGCATGGAGCTGCACGCGAAGTACACGTTGTTCGCCGAAGGCTGCCGCGGCCATCTGGGGCGCCAGCTGATCTCGAAGTTCAAGCTCGATGCGAACGCCGATCCGCAGGCGTACGGGATCGGCATCAAGGAGCTGTGGGAAATCGATCCCGCGAAGCACAAGCCGGGCCTCGTGATCCACACGGCCGGCTGGCCGCTGAAGTCCGATACCTACGGCGGCTCGTTCCTGTATCACATGGACAACAACCAGGTCGTGGTCGGCTTCGTGGTGGGCCTCGGCTACACGAACCCGTACCTGTCGCCGTTCGAGGAATTCCAGCGCTACAAGACGCACCCGTCGATCCGCGCGTTCCTGGAAGGCGGCAAGCGCGTGTCGTACGGTGCGCGCGCGATCACCGCGGGCGGGCTGCTGTCGCTGCCGAAGACGGTGTTCCCGGGCGGCGCGCTGATCGGCGACGACGCGGGTTTCCTGAACGCATCGCGGATCAAGGGCAGCCACGCGGCGATCAAGACCGGCATGCTGGCGGCCGACGCCGCGTTCGACGCGGTGCAGGCCGGCCGCCAGAGCGACGAGCTCAACGCATACCCGGACGCGTTCAAGCAGTCGTGGCTGTACACGGAGCTGTACCGCGCGCGCAACTTCAAGCAGTGGATGGCCAAGGGGCTGTACCTGGGCACGCTGATGGTCGGGCTCGAGCAGAAGCTGATGGGCGGCAACGTGCCGTGGACGCTGCATCACCAGCACGCGGACCACGAGATGCTGAAGCCGGCGTCGCAGTGCGAGCCGATCGAGTATCCGAAGCCGGACGGCAAGCTGACGTTCGACCGGCTGTCGTCGGTGTTCATCTCGAACACGAATCACGAGGAGAACCAGCCGGCGCACCTGACGCTGAAGGATGCGAGCGTGCCGGTGAACGTGAACCTGCGCACGTACGCGGGGCCGGAGGGGCGCTTCTGCCCGGCGGCGGTGTACGAGTTCGTGAAGAACGACGACGGCAGCGATCGGCTGGTGATCAACGCGCAGAACTGCGTGCACTGCAAGACCTGCGACATCAAGGACCCGACGCAGAACATCGTGTGGGTCACGCCCGAAGGCGGCGGCGGGCCGAATTATCCGAACATGTAATGCATCAGCGCGCATGCGCGCGCGAACGAACCGGAGCAGACGATGAGCAATGCAGCGAAAGAAGTCGTGGTGGTGAGCGGTGTCCGTACCGCGATCGGTGATTTCGGCGGCAGCCTGAAGGATTTCTCGCCGACCGACCTCGGTGCGAAGGTCGTGCGCGAAGTGCTGTCGCGCGCGAACGTGCCGGGCGATGCGGTCGGGCATGTCGTGTTCGGCCACGTCGTGAACACGGAGCCGAAGGACATGTATCTGTCGCGCGTCGCGGCGATCGACGGCGGCGTCGCACGGCACACGCCCGCGATGAACGTGAACCGGCTGTGTGGTTCGGGCCTGCAGGCGATCGTGTCGGCCGCGCAGACCATCATGCTCGGCGATGCCGACGTCGCGATCGGCGGCGGGGCGGAGAGCATGAGCCGCGCGCCGTACACCGTGCCGGCCGCGCGCTTCGGCCAGCGCATGGGCGACGGCAAGCTCGTCGACATGATGCTCGGCGCGCTGCACGACCCGTTCCAGACGATCCACATGGGCGTGACGGCCGAGAACGTCGCGCGCAAGTACGACATCTCGCGCGACGCTCAGGATGCGCTCGCGCTCGAATCGCATCGTCGCGCGGCGCGTGCGATCGCGGAAGGGCGCTTCAAGGATCAGATCCTGCCGATCTCGATCCGCACGAAGAAGGGCGAGGTCGCGTTCGACACCGACGAGCACGTGCGTCACGACGCGAGCGCAGACGATTTCACGAAGCTGCGCCCGGTGTTCGCGAAGGAGAACGGCACCGTGACGGCCGGCAACGCATCGGGCATCAACGATGCGGCTGCGGCCGTGCTGATGATGAGCGCGGACGCCGCGCGCGCGCAGGGCGTGAAGCCGCTCGCACGCCTCGTCGCGTATGCGCACGCGGGCGTCGATCCGGCCTATATGGGCATCGGTCCCGTGCCGGCCACGCAGAAGGCGCTCGAACGCGCAGGCCTGAAGATCGCCGACCTCGACGTGATCGAGGCGAACGAGGCGTTCGCTGCACAGGCCTGCGCGGTCACGCAGGAGCTCGGCCTCGATCCCGCGAAGGTCAACCCGAACGGGTCGGGCATCTCGCTCGGCCACCCGATCGGCGCGACCGGTGCGTTGATCACGGTCAAGGCGCTGTACGAGCTGAAGCGCATCGGCGGGCGTTACGCGCTCGTGACGATGTGTATCGGCGGCGGCCAGGGGATTGCTGCGATCTTCGAGAACATCTGATAATCGGACACTCAGCACCCGAACACACAGGAAATTTCATGGCCATCGAAATCGTCGGCGTCGTGGGCGCCGGAACCATGGGCAACGGCATTGCGCAGACCGCCGCCGTTGCGGGACTCAACGTCGTGATGATCGACGTCAGCGATGCCGCGCTCGACAAGGGCATCGCGACGCTGAAGGGCAGCCTCGAGCGGCTCGTGTCGAAGGACAAGCTCGACGCGGCCGCACGCGACGCGGCGCTGGCGCGCATCACGACATCGACCGACTACGCGAAGCTCGCGTCGGCCGACATCGTGATCGAAGCCGCGACCGAGAACGTCGAGCTGAAGGGCCGCATCCTGAAGCAGATCGAGGCCGTCGCGCGGCCCGACGCGATCATCGCGACCAACACGTCGTCGATCTCGATCACCGCGCTCGCGGCGCCGCTCGCCGATCCGGCACGCTTCGTCGGCATGCACTTCTTCAACCCGGTGCCGCTGATGCCGCTCGTCGAGATCATCCGCGGGCTGCAGACGAGCGACGCGACCGCGTCGGCCGTGCGCGAGCTGACCGAGCGTTTCGACAAGTCGCCGATCGGCGTGCGCAATTCGCCGGGCTTCGTCGTGAACCGGATCCTCGTGCCGATGATCAACGAGGCGTTCTTCGTGCTGGCCGAAGGCATCGCATCGGCCGAGGAGATCGACGCGGGGATGAAGCTCGGCGCGAACCACCCGATCGGGCCGCTCGCGCTGGCCGACCTCGTCGGCCTCGACGTGTGCCTCGCGGTGATGGACGTGTTCGTGAAGGACTTCGGCGATCCCAAGTATCGTGCGTGCCCGCTGCTGCGCGAGATGGTGTCGGCAGGGCGGCTCGGGCGGAAGACGGGGCGCGGGGTGTACGACTACAGCAAGTAAGCGGCAAACCATGCCACTTCGTCGCGGCCGCCTCAGGGCGGCCGCGCGCATTGAGCGGTGCGATTACGCGTCCGGCACCGCCAGATCCCGCGGCAGCATCGGCTTGAACATCGTGAGGATCTGCCGCGCCGTCTTCGGCGGCGGCGTGATCGCGTGGCGCACGGCCGCCGCGCGCGTGTTTTTCACCGCGGGGATTGCGGCGCGGTAGTGTCGCGCCGGACACGCGCTACGCATGAAACGCCGACTGGTGTGAGACAGGCAGTTGAGCGGGCGGGGACGATGACGTTCCGATTCGTGCCACGGTTCGAACGGCCGCTCCCTGATGTCGTGCAAGCCGTGCCCAATTGATCGACAGCGGCGCCGAATGCGGGCGCTCGGCCATGCTCCGATCGTCGAGCGTCGCACGCCGCGCCTTTCGAACTGGCGCTGATGTTTCTCGACCACTGCATCTACTATCGTCGAGCCATTGGTTTCTTCGCTTGCCGGCATGCATGATCACGCTCGCCGGCCTGAATACCCGCAGATAGTGGCGCATAATGTTTCGATGTCGACCCTTGGCAGGAAGAGGGTTTTATGCGCTGCACAATATGCGGGTCCGAGAATCCTCCGGGTGCGAGGGTCTGCCTGGAGTGTCAGGCCGTGCTGTCCCACCCTTGTCCGCAATGCGGACATGAGGCCGAGCCGGCAGCCCGCTTCTGCAGCAATTGCGGGACGTCGCTGGCTACACCCGCCGCTGCGCCGTCATTTTCTCGACCATCGGGTCGAGAGCCGCCGCCAACCCCCATTCATTACACGCCCGATCATCTTGCCGAGCGGATTCGTGCCGAACACGCGGCCATGGAAGCGCGCGGCGAGCCTGCTGGCGAGCGCAAGACCGTTACTGCGCTGTTTGCCGACATGGCCGGGTCGACCGCGTTGATCCACGATCTCGATCCCGAAGTGGCGCATCGCTTGATCGTGCCCGTGGTCGAGCTGATGATGGAAGCCGTCCATTACTACGAAGGGTACGTAGCGAAATCGCTCGGCGATGGCATTCTCGCGCTGTTCGGCGCACCGATCGCCCACGAAGACCATGCGCAGCGAGCGCTTTTCGCTGCATTGCGCATGCAGCAGGCGATGCGGCAGCATGGCGACCGCATTCGTCTGCAGGAAGGCATTCCTCTGCAAATTCGCGTCGGCGTTCATACGGGCGAGGTCGTCGTCCGTGCCATCCGCACCGACGACTTGCACACCGAATACGATCCGCTCGGACATACGATCCACATCGCGTCGAGGATCGAGGGAATTGCCGCGCCCACGTCAATTCTCGTCAGCGAGTCCACCCATAAACTGGCCGAAGGCTATTTCGAGTTCAACGCGCTGGGGGCAACGCAACTCAAGGGAATTCCTGCGCCACTGTGCGTATACGAAGTGCTGGGCCTGGGGGCGTTGCGCACGCGCCTGCAACTGGCGGCGCATCGCGGTCTCGCGCGGTTCGTCGGCCGAGAAGCGGAAATGGAACACCTGAACCGGGCGCTGGAGGAAATGAGGGGCGGGCACGGGCGCGTGGTTGGCGTGGTGGGGGAAGCGGGGGTCGGAAAGTCTCGCCTTTTTCACGAGTTCAAGGAGCGTTCACGGCGTGGCGCGCTGGTGCTGGAGACGTTTTCGGTCTCGCACGGCAAGGCGTTTCCCAATTTGCCGCTCATCGAACTCCTGAAGAACTATTTCCAGATCACGACGCAGGACGACGAGCGGCGCTGCCGGGAAAAGGTCATCGGCAAGGCGCTCGCGCTCGAGCGCGGCTTCGAGGACCTCGTGCCATACGTCCTCTATCTGCTTGGAATCGGCGAGGGCGGGGCGATACTGGTCGAGATGGATCCGCAGATCCGGCGCGATCGTACCTTCGACGCGATCAGGAAGCTTCTCGCGCGAGAGAGCCGGAATCAGCCGGTTCATTTGCTGTTCGAGGATCTGCAATGGCTGGACCGTGAGACGGAAGCCTTCCTCACATACCTGGTCGACCATGTGCCGGACGAGCGAATCCTCCTTTTGGTGAACTACAGGCCCGAGTATCAGCCCGCGTGGGACGGCGCGGTTCATTGCAGCAAAATCCGTCTCGAACCGCTTGGTCCATCCGATGCTCAAGGACTGCTTACGGCGCTGCTCGGTGAAGATCGCACACTCGTGCCTCTAAGGCAGCTCATTCTGGAGAAGACGGAAGGCAACCCGTTTTTCATGGAGGAAGTGGTCCAGACGCTTGTCGAAGAGAAATCGCTGCTCGGCGATGCCGGGCATTACCGCATCGTGGAGACCCCGGCGACACTGCACATTCCCACCACCGTGCAGGGCGTGCTGGCTGCCCGGATCGATCGGCTTCCCATCGAGGAAAAGGAACTGCTACAGGCGCTCGCAGTGATAGGCCACGAGTTTCCGTTCAGCCTGATCCGGCGAATCTGCAGCGAAGCACCGACGCGGGACGACGAACTGCGTCGTCTGCTCGCACATCTGGAAGCCGCGGAGTTCATCTACGAGCGACCCGCCTTTCCCGAGGTCAATTATTCATTCAAGCACGCGCTGACTCAGGAAGTGGCCGGGCGCTCGTTGCTCACGGAGCGGCGTACCACACTGCACGAGCGCACTGCGCAGGCGATCGAGGTGCTGTTCCCGACGCGCATCGCCGATTACTGCAGCGAACTTGCGCACCACTACAGTCAGAGCGGAAATATTCCCAAGGCTGTCGAATATCTGCATCGCGCGGCGCAGCAGGCGCTACGTCATGCTGCCCACCCCGATGCAATGAATCACCTCGGCGCGGCGCTTGCGCTGCTCAAGCGTTTGCCGGATACACCCATGCATGCGCATTGGGAACTGACGCTGCTGCTTTCCCTTGGGCCGGTCTTGATGGATGTCCGTGGGTATGGCGCGACAGAGGTGGGCGTGACATACAGGCGTGCGCTCGAGTTATGCGAGCGGACCGGCGACGCGTCGCAACGCTTTGCGACGCAGTTGGGCTTGCGGATACACCATGTGGTGCGCGGCGAGTATGCAATCGCGACCGATCTGAGCAACCGGATGCTCGGTACTGCCCGGGATGCGAACGATCCAGGCATGCTCGTGGAGGCACATGGTGCGCTGGGTGTGTGTTTTTTTCTGCAGGGCGATTTCGGTGCTGCTCGCGCAAACCTGGAACAGGCCTGTGCGATCTACGATCCGAAGCAGCATCAGGCACACGTCTTCGCACACGGGGTGGATCCCGGTATTCGGGCGCTCAATTACCTCGTATTGACTTTGTGGTTTCAGGGATATCCGGAACAAGCGCTCAAACGCAGCACTGAAGCACTCACGCTCGCGCAGGGCCTTTCTTACGGGCCATCTCTGGCGTTCAGTCTTACCTACGCAGCCCACTTGCATCAACTGCGGAGGGAGCCGGTGCTTGCCGGCGAGCGTGCAGATGCGGTCATTGCCGTATCGACCGAGCACGGATTGCCTTACTGGCTCGCGTGGGGGACGCTTCTGCGAGGCTGGGTGACGAGCGAGCAAGGAAACATCCGGGACGGAATCGCGCAGATGCGGCTGGGCCTCGATGCGCAGCGGGCAGCTGGCGGCGAAGACCTGCGGCCATATTCTCTCGCGTTGCTCGCCGACAGTTACTGGCGTGCGGGTGACAAGAAGGCAGCACGAGACACGCTGGAAGAGGCGGTGGCGATCGTCGAGAAATCCGGTGAGCATTGCTACGAAGCCGAGCTCTGCCGGCTCACGGGAGTCTATCTGGCCGGAGAGGCGATCAAGGACGGCACCGCACCTGCACGCGATAACGAAGCCCTGGACTGTTTTCACCGAGCGATCGCGCGCGCGCGCCGGCAGGGTGCCAGAGCGCTGGAATTGCGAGCAGCGTCGGACCTTGCGAGGCTGTTGCAATGGCAGGGGCAGACGGTGGAGGCAAAGCGGGCGCTGTCCGAGGTGTACGGCTGCTTCACGGAAGGATTCGACACGAGCGACCTGCGAGAGGCGAAGGCGCTGCTGGATGCTTTGGACGCGCGCGCGGGATGAATGGACCTGCGGTGCACGACGACGTATCGTCCATTACCTGCCGCTGCTCCGCATGACGGAGAGCTGGGGAGACGGGCATGACAATCACGCACACGAGACGCCGCAATGATGGACCGCGCAAACAGATCGCGCTGGCTCTGCAGGGGGGCGGGATGCACGGTGCCTTTACCTGGGGTGTGCTTGACAGTCTGCTCGAAGACAGCAGGCTCGAAATAGAGGGTGTCAGTGCAACCAGCGCAGGCGCGATGAACGCCGCTGTACTCGCATACGGGCTTCAAAAAGGCGGCGAAGACGGTGCGCGCCAGGCACTGCACGACTTCTGGCAGGCAGTCGCGCAATCGGCGGAGCGCTACAACCCGCTGCGTTGGGTGCCCTGGCTGAAGGGCACGCACAGCTTCGGGCTCGATCATTCGCCGCTTTATGCATTCGCCGACATGATGCTGCGTGTTTTCTCGCCCTATCAGTTCAATCCGAACAACCTGAACCCGCTTCGCGAAGTGCTCGAAAGCCAGGTCGATTTCGACGCGCTGCGCAAGCACTGTCCGATCCGGTTATACCTGTGCGCAACCAATGTCGAAACGGGGAAAATACGCATCTTCACGGGAGAGGATGTCAGTGCAGACGCGGTACTTGCGTCGGCATGCGTGCCGACACTGTTCCAGGCAGTCACGATCGATGGTGAGTACTACTGGGATGGCGGTTACATGGGTAATCCGGCCATCTATCCTCTCATCTACAATTGCGCGACGCGCGACGTCGTGATCGTGCACATCAATCCGCTCGTGCGCCGCGGTGTGCCGATCACGGCTGCGGAGATTCTCAACCGTATCAGCGAGATCAGTTTCAATTCGTCGCTGATGCGCGAGATGCGGGCGATCTCGTTTGTCACCGACCTGATCCGGCAAGGCACGATAAAGCCTGGCGAGATGAAGGAAATGCTGATCCATTCCATTCGCGCCGACGACGCTCTGTGTGCGTTGAGCGTATCGAGCAAGTACAACGCGGATTGGGGTTTTCTCAGCGAACTGCATGACTACGGGCGACGCGAAGCGGATACGTGGCTCGCGCATCACTATGGAAACATCGGACAGCGGTCGAGTATCGACATCCGCAGTGAATTTCTCTGAGCGCATCGCGGTAATGTCGGCATCGGGCGATCACGCGCAGCCGTCCCGGGCCAGGGAGCGAACGTGAACCGGACGCGGGCGCGGTTCGTCGCATTGTGGTCGCGCAGCGGCGGGACACATGCCGAGGATGTCTATCGCATGCTGGCGCGATGCTATATGGAGCCGGCGCGCCATTACCATACGCTCACGCATGTACGGCGATGTTTGCGTCATCTCGATCTTGCGCGCGACTCGATTCCCGAACCGGACGCCGTCGAGCTCGCGCTCTGGTTCCATGACGTGATTTTCGTTCCGGGCGCGCAAGATAACGAGCAGCGTAGCGCGGACTGGTTCAGACGCCAGGCAGGGGAGCGAATCCGCGCGTGCGACCGTATCTGCGCGATGATTCTCGCGACGACCCACTTGGGCATTGCCGCAGAACTGGATACCCGTTTCGTATGCGACATCGACCTGGCGGTGCTTGGCGCTTCTCGCAGCCGCTTTCGCGAAGACGGCCGGCACCTCCGGGCGGAGCGCCCCGATCTTGACGACCGGGCTTACGACCTTCATGAACGGACGATTCTTCGCGGGCTACTCGCACGCCCGCGCATCTATCTGACGGATTTCTTCTACACGTGCTGCGAGACGCGAGCGCGCAGAAATTTGAGCTGGCGGCTGGGCTTCCCGAGTCCGGAATAGCCGCGACAGGCTGCTGTCGGCGTTCGCAATCGGCGCTGGCGGTGCGATCGTCGAGCTGCGTCCGCGGCATCGCGTCCGGCGTGGCTTCGGTGATGGCAGCCGCGGTTGGATCAGTGACCACGATTCGTCATCGAGTATCGGTTTTGCGATGGCCGCCTCGTCGGCGAAACAACGAAGAGGTTGACCGAGCATGCCGCGGGTGAACAGCCACTCAGGTCATTTTGTTGGAGCTTCTTGGTCGAACGTGATGAACTGCGCCGACGACCACACCTTGCTGTCGTTGCGCTGCCGTCCGAAGAAATACACGGGACGGCATCCGAACGGCGCATTGCCGGGCGCCACGTCGATGCTGCCTGCGAGATCGACGGGCAGCGGCTGGTCGGTCAGCCGCTCGACCGCGACGAACAGCTCGGTGCCGCCGAGCGCATGCGCTGCCGCGCCGCGCGCGAGCAGTTCCGCGCCGCTGATTTCGAAGCGGAACGCGGGCGCATGCACGAACGGATTGCGCTGCAGCGGATCGCCGACCTTGGCGAAGCCGTCGATCGTGCCTTCGACCATGATCGTCGCGGCGGCGAGATTGCCGACGTCGAGTTCGATACTGTCGGCATCGCCGTAGGTGTCGCTGCGGAACTCTACGTCGGTCGCGCCGGTGCGCCATGCCGACTCCTCGACGTGCTCGAACCCGCTCGATCCGAATCGATGGATCGTGCCGTTGACGATGCGGATCCGGCCGCGCCATGCGGCCCAGCGGTAGCGATCGCGAATGCGCGCGCCGCCCCAGCGGACACGAATCAGGCGCTCGGCGTAGCCGAGTTCGGCATGCAGGTCGCGCTCCCACAGCAGGCCGTCGTGATCGTATGCGGCCACGTATTCCCAGCCCGACTGGCCGAGCAGCCGGTAGTCGAGCCGCGCGGGCCCGCGGTGTGTAAACGCGTCGCCTTGCCAGTGATCGCCGCAGCGCACGAGCAGCGCGCTGTGCTCGCCGGTGGTCGCCCACGTGCGGCGCGCGCGCAGCGCTTCGCCGACGCGCTTCCGGTCGAGCGCGGGCGCGAGCACGCCGGTCAACCCGCCGTGCACGCCGAACACCTGCACGCCGGGCGCGCCGCCGCCCGGCCGGCCGCGATGCTCGTCGCCGCTGGCCGCTACGCCAAGTCGGTAGCCGCGCGCGATCACGTCCTGGTACAGCCAGCCGAAATGCCCCCATGACGACGCGATCTCGACGAGCCGCTCGAGCTCAGGATGGTGCCAGTCGGGGATGTAGCGGCGGCCGCCGACATGCGGCATCACCAGATGCTGCGCGGCATCGTCCGCATAAGCGTCCCACAGTTCCTCGACGGGCCAGCGGCCGAGTTCGACCGCATGGCCCTTCATGTCCTCGTTCCAGACCAGCGTGCGGTTGTGTTCGCCGCGCGCGTTGTACGGAAAATCCGGCCGCGCGTCGCCGAGAAACACGACGTTGTGGTCGCCGCCCGCGGTCGAGCTGCCGCACCATTCCTGCACCGGATAGACGACGAAGCGGCCGGGCTCGTTGAAGCGCTCGACCGCATCGACGCCGAGCTGCCAGTTCTCGTCGGTGATCTGGAAATCGTTCGCCGTATAGCCGAGCACGTCGATGCCGCCGATGTCGCGCGCATAGCGCGCATTGTATTCGGGGCTGTTGGTGCCGACCGTGTCGTGCGCATGGACGTGCAGGTCCGCATACAGCGCGCGCGGCGCGGGCAGCGACGCGTCGACCGTGAGCCACGCTTCGGCCGCGCGCACGTCCGGCCGCGCGGGCACGGCGGCCACGATGCGCAGCGTGCCCGCATCGGTCGGCAGGTCGTCGAGCGCGGCGCTCGCGAACCCCGCGTCGGGCAGCGCGTGCTCGCGCCGGTAGACGGCTTCGCCGCGTGCGTCGTATGCGGTCACGCGTACCGCGCCGCCGACGTCGCGGCACGCATTGCCCCAGCGGTCCTGCAGAGACAGCCGGAACGGCGCGCGCGTGCCCGGCTGCACGAAGCGCGGGCCGTTCAGCAGCACGTCGGACGGCGCGCCGGCGCGGATGTCGATCGATACGTCGCCGGGCACCGCGACGAAGCGCGACGTGCCAAGCGGATCGACGTAGAGCCGGAAGCGGAAGTTGTCCTCGGCGAAGGTCTGCACGCGCGTGCCGGGGCCGCGGCGGCGGTCGCCGAGGCGGATCACGATCCGGTCGCCCGCATTGACGTAACCGTCGACGACATCGACGATCACGGCTTTCTGGAACGGCCGCTCGTGCCCCTTCTGGTCGAAGCGCACGTTCAGCGCCTGCACCGTGGCCGGGCTCTGGCCTGGCACGAGCGGCGCGGCGTGGTATTCGGCGCTGATGTAGTTGGCCGCGCTCGGGTCGCTCGTCTGGAACAGCGCCCAATCCGAATAGAACTTGAAGGTGGCTTTCAGCCAGCCGCCGTCGGCGATGCCGGACGAGCCGACTTCGTAATCGAGCACGATCTCGCTCCATTCGCCGGCTTCGACGCGCGCGACATTGCATTGCACGCGCCCGGCGAACGGCAGGCGCTTGTGGCGTTCGTACAGGCCTGCGGGCGCTACGTGCGGGCCGAGGCGGTCGCGCAGCGCGGTGGCGCGCGCATCAACGGTATCGAGAGCTTCGTTGGCTTTGTTCATCGGGAATTTGAAAGATGTCGACAGAAAGTGGCGCGCTTCAATGCGCGAACGGCCAGGGCGCGCTCGCGTCCCAGACCGGGACACCCATGTACGCGTACCACGGCGCGATCACGCAGAGGCCATAGACGATCGCGATCAGCACCGACACCGCGCCGACCTTCGCGTAGTCGGCCGTCGAGAATGCGCCGCTGCTGTATGCGATGACGCCGGCGGTGATCTGCGTCGGCAGCAGGTACGCGAAGCTGTCGGTGTCGCTGACGAGCATCGTGAACGCAACCGGATGCAGCCCGAGGCGCGGTGCCAGCGCGAGTGCTATCGGCGCGATCATCGTGACGGCCGCGACGTTGGACAACATGCCGATGCGGATCACGTGCGTGCCGAGCATCACGATCGCGATCGTGAGCCACCAGCCGTGCCCGCGCGCGGCGACATAGATATGATCGGCGGCCCAGCTTGCGAGGCCCGAGGCGCTGATCGCCGCCGACATCGACAGCGCACCGGCCAGCAGGAACAGCGTGCCCCAGATCGTCCGCTGTTCGACCTCGGCCCAGCCGAAGCGCAGCACGCCGGGTGCGAACAGCAGCGCGAGCGCGATCAGCGCGACGATCTCGGAGGGCAGGTGATGGACAGGTTCGGTCGCCCACAATACGGCGACGGCCGAAAACAATGCGAGCACGGTCCAGTCGTTGCGTGTCGCAGGCGCCTGTGCGCGGCGCATCGCCGCGATCGCGCCGCGGCCACCGGGAATCGCGACGGCGCGCGAACGGAAATAGAACTGCACCCAGCCCTGCGTGATCGCGAACATCCCGAGGTACGGCCACTGCAGCTTCAGCCACGTGAGATACGAGATCCGGATGCCGAGCTGTTTCTCGAGTAGCCCGGACACGACCATGTTCGGCAGGTGAGCCGTCAGGATGCACATGCCGCTGATCATCGCGCCGTACACGAGCGTCTGGATCACGATCGCCTTTCTGGCGGCGCGCTCGCGCGGCGATTCGCCGAACAGCCGGACGATGCCGTTCGTGACGGGCAGCAGCGTGGCCGCGCGCGCGTTCGCGGCGGGCACGACGAGCGCCATCACGCAGTTCACCGCGAACATTGCCCAGATCACGCCGTTGGCGGTGCGCACCTTCAGGCGGTCGAGCAGCAGCAGCGCGATGCGCCGGTCGAGCCCGCACGCCTGCATGATCGCGGAGAACAGGAACGCAGCGAGGCACAGGAACACGACGGGCGCGGCGAAGCCGCTGGCCGCCTTCGGAAACGACGGGCTCGCATGCGACAGCACGAGCAGCATCGGCAGCAGGATGCCGCTCACGCCGACCGGGATCGCATCGGTAATCCACACGATCGCGACCCACGCGACGACGGCGAGCGTCGCGGTGCCTTCCGCGGACAGATGCGCGGGCGCGGGCAGCCACCACGCGATCGCGAAGAATGCCAGCCACGCGGCGGCGAAGCCGATCCGTGCCCGCCGTTGCGTAGCGCGTCCGTGCGCGGTCGCGTGCGGATCGGTCGGCGCTTGTGCCGCTGGTTCGGCCGGTGGCGGCCAGCCTGCACGCGTGCCTTCGAGCGGCGTCGTGCCGATTGCGTTGTCGGTCACTGGTATGCTCCCCGTGCGTCAGGCCCTGCAGTGGCGGACCGGATGTCTGTGTAGATGTCATAATACGTATTAATACAAGTTGGGTGATCCAATTGCTTTTCATATCGATATCGGGAATCGCGCATAGCGCGGGCCGGGCACGGAAGGGAAAAACCGATGACGTTGGTACGTGACGATGCGACGTCGCTCTACGAGCAGATCGCGGCGACGCTGCGCGATGAGATCGAGCAGGGCATCTACGAGCCGACCGGCAAACTGCCGTCCGAGGCGCAACTGAGCGAGCGCTTCTCGGTGAGCCGCGTGACCGTCAGGCTCGCGCTCGATCGCCTGACCGAAGCTCGCATCGTCGAACGCAAGCAGGGCAAAGGGACCTTCACCGCGAAGCAGCGGCTGCGGCATCGGCTCGACGTGCTGCGGGGTTTCCACGACTCGATCGCTGGGCAGGGCGCGCAGGCGCGGATGGAATTACTGCGCATGGAAGCGTGCGACGTACCGCCGGGCTTGCGGCAGGCGTTCGCCGCCGACGTCACGCGCTGTATCTATCTCGAACGCCGGCACTGGGTCGACGACGAACCTGTCGCGCTCGCGCAGACCTGCCTGCTGCCCGATGCACGTACCTTCACCTTCGAGCAGGCCGAGAGCATGTCGACCTACGAGGTGCTGGAGAGCTTGCTCGGCTGGCGCATCGCGGATGCCGATATGTCGGTGACGGCCGTGGCCGCGCCGGACGATATCGCCGCCCGCCTAAAGACCGGAAAACAAGCGCCGCTGCTCGTATTGCGGCGGACGTCGCGTCTGGCCGACGGCCGTACGTGTGAATCCACGGTGTTTCATATTCGGCCCGAGCGCTTTGATCTGGTGGTCCGAAGCGGTGTCGAAGCACGGTTTGTAGGTTGAAGCGCGCTTTAAGTCACGGATTGCGGCGATGGCCTTGCGCGCAGTCAGTCGATCGGACAACGCGCCCGCGCATTTTCTAAATCACCTTCCGATCTAGGTTTCCAATTTTTTATTCTTTCTCGTAATTTCATGGCCCTGTCATATTTCTGTGCACCGAATTCATCGGACCAGAAAAATGTCAAAGACCACCATCATCGCGACGATCGGGCCGGCGTCGAATACCGCTGAAACGCTTCTTGCGTTGTACCGTTCGGGCATGACCGTCGCGCGCCTCAACGGCTCGCACGGTTCGCTCGACTGGCATCGGACCACCATCGATCTGATCCGGCGGACCTTGCCCGATCTCCCGATCCTGCTGGATATTCCCGGGCGAAAGATCCGCACCGTGCAACTGCGCACGGAGCCGTCGTTCCTGACCGGCGGCCGGCTCGTGCTGACCACTGATCTGTCGCACGACGGCAGCAGCAAGGTGCCGGTCAACTACGACCGGTTTCATCTGCAATTGCGCGCCGGGGTGCGCATCTATGCGGACGACGGCACGCTGTCGTTCGTGGTCGAGGCGGTGCGCGGGCAGGACGTCCACGTCGTCGCGGAGACAACTGGCACGTTGAAGAGCCGCAAGGGCATCAACGTGCCCGAGGTCGATCTCGGGCAGGAACTCGTCACGTCCCGCGATCGGGAAATGGTCGCGTTCGCGAAGCACGCGGGCGTCGACTTCGTCGGGATCAGCTTCGTCGAATCGGCGGCACACGTGGCGGCGATTCGGGAATTGATCGATGCGCCGTCGCCACGCATCGTCGCGAAGGTCGAGAATCAGGGCGGTCTGGATCATCTCGACGAAATCGCCGGGGCGACGGACGTCATCATGATCGATCGCGGCGATCTGTCGGTGGAGACCAGCATCGATCATGTATCGCTGTACCAGAAGCGGATCATCGCGGCCGCGCGGCAGCGGGGCAGGCCGGTCATCGTTGCGACCGAGCTGCTGCACAGCATGATCGAGAGCCCGTTGCCGACCAAGGCCGAGATCGGCGACGTCACGAATGCGGTGATCGACGGCGCATCGGCCGTCATGCTGTCCGGCGAGACCGCCGTCGGCAAGTTTCCGGTGGAAGCGGTGGCTCGGCTGCGCAGCATCGTCACGCTCGCCGAAGCCCATCGGCATGCGACGCTGCCGGCGGCAGGCGGGTTTGCCGAAGCGCCGAACGACCTGCGCGCCGCGACGCTCGCGCTGACGCGCACGCTGCCGATTTCGAAGGTCGTCGTGTTGTCGCGCACCGGCTACGCGGCTCGGCTCGTGTCGATGGCCCAGGTGCGGCAGCCTGTCATCGCGGTCGGCAGGGATGCGGCGCTCGCGCGCAGCTGGAACCTGCTGCCGGGCACTACGGCGGTGTTCCTGCCGGATCTCGATCTGGATGCGGAAGGCGCCGGCACCGCCGCGCTGAAGGCACTGTGGGAGGGCGGCCGGCTTCAGGCCGACGACGTGGTGCTCGTGGTGCTGGCCGCCAGCGACGACGCACAAGCGTCGTTGAGTTCGCTGCAAACCGTCCGGGTCGGCCAGCTTGCCGCGCAACTCGCATGGTCCGTAGAAAGCGGCGTGGAGGCCTGACATGCACGATCCGCATCTGTTGGCCGGCATCGTCGCGCTGCTTGCGATCGTGCAGTCCGTATTCGGCATGGGCATCCTCGTGTTCGGCACGCCGACGCTGCTGCTGATGGGATACGACTTCACGTCGGTGCTCGGCCTGCTGCTGCCCGCTTCCGTATCGATCTCGGCGGTTCAGGCGTGGTCCGCGCGACAGCGTCCGGTGCCGGCTTCCGAACGGCTCACGATGGCAATCTGCGCGATCGCGGTGCTCGTATCGCTGGCCGTGCTGGTGCGGTTGAATCTGAAGGCCCGGGCCGACTTGCTGATCGGAGTCGCGATGCTGAGCGCTGCCGCGGTACGGTATTCGTCGCGGCTGCAGGCCGGGCTGCGCAAATTCGTTCACGCGCGCAGCCGGCTGTATGCCGGTTCGATGGGCATCGTGCACGGGCTCACCAACATGGGTGGCGCGTTGCTCGCCGTCTACGCGGCCAGCCGATACGACGACAAGCATGCGATGCGCGCCGCGATCTCGCGCTACTACCTGCTGTTCGGTGCGATCCAGCTCGGGACGCTGGCGCTGCTGCGTCCGGGGGCGCTCGGCGTCCGGGGCGCCGTGATGGCACCGGTCGCGGTCGCGATCTACTTCGCGGTCGGCAACGTGCTGTTCGCGCGAGCCCGTGCGCCGCTGTACGAACGCGCAATGACCGCATTCATCGGCGTCTATGGCGCGGTCGTGCTCGCGAAGACGCTGGTCTTCGCGTGACGGGAGCGCAATCGATGCAGAATGTCCTGACCGCGCTGGTTCCGATCTTCGTGCTGATCCTGGCGGGATTCGTGCTGCGGCAGCGCCGCCTGCTGCCGGACGAATTCTGGCTGCCATGCGAAACGCTGAACTACTACTACATGTTTCCCGCGCTGATGTTCAGCCAGGTCGCGAAAGCCAATCTGACGCAGTTTCCGGTGCGGCCGATCGCGGTCGCGATCCTCGGCGCGGTGGCCGCGAGCGCGGCGCTGCTGTATGCGTGGCGCGCGTGGAGCCGGCAGCCGGGGGCGGTGTTTTCGTCCGTGATTCAGGGCGCGTTGCGGCCCAATACGTATGTGGGCGTCGCCGCGGCCGCGGCGTTGTACGGCAGCGTCGGTCTCACGCTCACGTCGATCAGCATCGCGGTCGCGATTCCGCTGCTGAACGTCGCGTCGATCATTATCCTGATGCAGCACGGCCGTGGCGGCGCGCCGTCGGCGCGGCAGATCGGCGGCGCGCTGCTGAGGAACCCGGTCATCATGTCGGTCGTGCTCGGCGCCGCGTTCAACCTCGGCGGGCTGGGTTTGCCGGGCGTGGTGGCGAGCGTGCTGTCGATTCTCGGCGCCGCGTCGCTCCCGCTCGGACTGCTCGCGGTGGGAGCGGGCCTCGACGTGAAGGCCGCGAAGGCGGCGCGCGGCCCCGTGTTCCAGTCGTCGGTGATCAAGTTGCTGCTCGTGCCGCTGCTGACCTTCTGGATCGGTTTCAGCCTCGGCATCCGGGGCCCGGCACTGACGACGATCGTGCTGTTCAATTCACTGCCGTGCACACCGTCCGCGTACATCATGGCGAAGCTGCTCGGCGGCGATCATCGCCTGTCCGCAGGCATCATTACGGTGCAGACGGCGCTTGCGGCCGTCACGATGCCGCTGGTGCTGCTCGTGTTCCACGGTTGAACCGGTTCGCGCACGCGTCGACGTGGCGAAATGCAAAAGGCCGGCCAGGTTGCACTGACCGGTCTTTTGCATTTCCGGCGGGCGCATCGACGGCGAATGGCGAACCGCCGATCTGAATTGATGCGGGCCACGGGAAGCCGTGTGACGTTGCGGCATATCCGACGCGGGGCGGCACGGTCGCATACGCGGTGCGCGAAACCAGGCAGTCCCGCTCGAGCCGGCGCAGCGCTTGCGACAGCACGCGCTGCGAAATATCACCGATCTCGCGCTTCAGCTTCAGGGTAGAGAAGCGCAACTTGCCCGGTCTCCGAGCGTGAACGGTACCAGCATGCTCCAGCGATCACCGATGTGTTCGAATACCTCCCGGATCGGGCAGCACTCGGCCCGGTCGACTGTCGATTTCTGCATGCTCATGATTCGGTTGCCTGCGTGATGCCGACCGGACCGTCCGTCGCTCACGCCGCGCGCGCGTGCCGGTTCGGCGGATACGGCAGCCCGAGATGCTCGCGCAGCGTCGCGCCTTCGTAGTCGCGCCGGTACACGCCGCGCTCCTGGAGGATCGGCACGACCTTCGCCGCGAACTCGGCGAACGCGGCGGGCGTGCCGCCGCGTACGATGAAGCCGTCGGTCGCGCGTGCGTCGACCCACGCCTGCAACCCGTCGGCGACCTGCTCGGCCGTACCGGCGAACGCGGGGCGCGGCGTGGCTGCTTCGAGTGCGACCTCGCGCAGCGTGAGGCCGCGTTCGGCCGCGTCGCGCTTGATCGTGTCGGTGGTGCTGCGGAACTGGTTGCCGCCGAGATCGCCGAGGTCCGGGAACGGCGCGTCGAGCGCGTATTGCGAAAAGTCGTGGTGATCGAAGTAGCGGCCGAGATAGTCGAGCGCATTGTCGATCAATTATCGCGGCGCGCACTTTCAGGTGCAGGGGCCGTTGAACGTGCCGCCGTCGCCGCAACGGCGCCCCGTGCAGTTTCAGGCGGGGCAGTCGGCGAGCGGCGTGACGCTCGGGGCGCGGTACGCGGAAGTCGTCTATACGTCGCAGCCGACGCTCGACGACGCGCGCGCGTTCGTCGCCGAACTGCGCCGGCAGGCTGCCGCGTTCGGCCGGGCAGACCGGCTGCCGTTGGTGATGAACTCGTTTCACTCGGTGATCGGGGAATCCGACGCCGACGTCGCGCGGCGGCTGCGCGACAAGCACGAACGCATCGATTACGAGCAGGGCCGGCTGAAACTTGCCGACATGCTCGGCGGCAACGTCGACCTGCGCGACTTGCCGCTCGACCAGCCGCTGCCGGGATCGCTGCTGCCGGCGATCGACAGCGTGCACCGCCGGCGTGGCCGCGTCGCGATCTTCGTCGGCTACGCGCGGCAACGCCTGACCTTGCGCGAACTGATCATCCGCGCGCAGGAGACCGGCCACTGGTTCGCCGCCGGCACGCCCGAGCAACTCACCGATGCGATCGAGGCGCGCTATCGGGCGGGGCTCGTCGACGTGCTGTCGCTGCACGGGCTCGGCCAGCCGGACCAGGAGGATCTGCTGCTGAACGGCTTGCTGCCCGAGTTGCGCCGGCGCGATCTGCTCGATACCGATTATGTCGGCGAGGATTTTCGCGCGAACCTGGAGCTGCCGATGGCGCGGCGCGAGAGTGCGGCGGCGTGAGCCGGTGACGGGCGGACGGCAGCCGCTCTCCAGGCTGCGCCGAAGGAAGAGGCCCGACGAGGAAAGCGCGAAACGCGAACGGCTCGTGGCTGATCCGCCGACGGAATGCGGGATCGGAAACGAACCGGAGACCGAATTCCGAATACGTGGGATCCTGTGATGTGTGCAATATCGTCAATCTATACGCATTGCGAGATATGCCATGCGTACCAACATTGAAATCGACGACAACTTGATGGCCGATGCACTCGCCGCGATCGGCGTCAAAACCAAGCGGGAAGCCGTCGAGCTTGGTCTGAAGACGATCATCAGGCTCAAACAGCAAGAGCAGATTCGCCAGTTTCGCGGAAAACTCCACTGGGAAGGTGATCTCGACGCGATGAGGACTGGTCGATGACGCTCGTGGATTCGAGCGTCTGGATTGACTATTTTCGTGGCAAGGTTTCGCCGGAAACCGACAAGCTTGACGCTTTGCTGGGCAATGAGGCCCTATTGTCTGGCGACCTGATCGTGGCAGAAGTGTTGCAAGGTTTCTCGGCTGAATCCGAATTCAATCTGGCGCGCCAACTGCTGACGACGCGCTTGAATGTCGTGTCGTTGGTCGGCACCGACAACGCCGTTCAGGCCGCACGAAATTACCGTGACTTGAGAGCGCGAGACGTGACGATCCGCAAGACCGTCGACACGCTGATCGCGACTTACGGTATCGAGAACGGCGTTTCGCTGCTGTACAGCGATCGAGACTTTGATCCGTTCGTCCAATATCTGGGTCTTCGATCGACCCTTCCGGGCGACTGATCGACGCACCGCGCGGCTGTTCTCGTCACCCCGATTCGCATATCGCCCGATCAGATATCCATCGCAAAAATAACCATTTGGTACACGCTTCGGCAGGCATTACAGTCATGCCTCCTGCCGGTTGCGACGCCGGTGATTCCGACGTTATTTCAGAAGTCAGCCAAATGAATCGTTTGATGCGTTCCAGGGTCCGCGGCGCTGCCGTCGCGCTGTTCGTGCTCGGCGCGGCGTGCGCCGCCCACGCGGCGCAACCGACGCTGCGCGTCGGCATCGACGCCGAGTCGTATCCGCCGTTCTTCTCGAAGGACGCGACCGGCAAATGGAAAGGCTGGGAAATCGATCTGCTCGAGGCCGCGTGCGGCAAGCTGAACGTGCGCTGCGAACTCGCCGACATTGCGTGGGACGGCCTGATTCCGGCGCTGCAGAATCGCAGGATCGACGTGATCTGGTCGTCGATGACGATTACCGGCGAACGGCAGAAGGCCGTCGACTTCAGTCGTGCCTACTACGAATCGCCGACGGTATTCGTCGGCGCAAAAAGCGATCGGCGCCGCGTCGATTGCGCGGTGCCCGCGAGCTTCAAGGGGCGCGTGATCGGCGTCGAGGCGGGCACCAACTTCTCGGCCTTCCTCGATGCGCGCTTCAAGCAGGACGCGCAGATCAAGGCCTTCGACAAGTTCGACAACGCGCTCGCCGATCTGGTCTCCGGCCGGGTCGATTACGTGCAGGAAGCGAAGGGCCTGTTCACGGCGTTCCTGTCATCTCGCGACGGCAAGGATTTCGAGGTCAAGGCCACCTGCGCGGACAACCCGGTGCTGGGTCTCGGCATCGGCGCGGGCGTGCGGCGCGGCGATGCGCTGCGCGACCGGCTGTCGGGCGCGATCGCGCAACTGCAGCAGGACGGCACGTGGGATGCGATTACCGCGCGCTATCCGAACCTGAAAGGCACGATCGAGAAGGGCCGTTGAACCGATGGCCGCAGACGATTCGCTGCTGGCGCTGCTCGCATTCGGCGACGGCGGTTACGGCCGCATCTTCGCGAGCGCGTTCGCGCTGACGCTTGGCGTCGCGGCCGCGTCGTTCGGCGCCGGCACGCTGCTCGGCATCGCTGGCGCGCTCGGCAAGCTGTCGCGGCACGCGCCGCTCGCATGGCTCATCCGGCTCTACACGACGCTGGTGCGCGCGCTGCCCGAGCTGTTGTGCCTGCTGCTCGCGTTCTATGCGCTCGCGCCCGCCGTCGAGGCCGCGCTGCGCCGCGGCGGCCTGGCGCCTGACGGCTTCGCGTTCCCGCCGTTCCTCGTCGCCGCACTGTCGCTCGGCTTCATCCAGGGCGCCTATCTCACCGACATCTTCCGCGCGGCGCTCGTCAACGTGCCGGTCGGCCAGATCGAAGCCGCGCACGCGTACGGGATGACGCCGTGGCAGACGTTGCTGCGCATCCGGCTGCCGGCCGCGGCGCGGCTTGCGCTGCCCGGCGTCGGCAACGTATGGCTGAACGCGACCAAGGATGCGTCGTTCATCAGCGTGCTCGGATCGTTTACGGATCTGCTGAAGGCGAGCCAGCTCGCCGCCGGCGCGACCCGGCACTACGTGTTCTTCTATCTGGTCACGGCGGCGCTGTTCCTGCTGCTGAGCATCACGTCGACGGGGCTCTTCGTCGCGCTCGAGCGGTACGCGGGCCGTGGCATGCCGAGCGCGAGCACATGATCTTCTCGATGCCGTTCCTGCTCGATACGGTGATGCCGAAGCTGCTCGCCGCGGTGCCGACGACGCTCGCGCTGATGCTGTTGTCCGGCATCGCCAGCGTGCTGCTCGGCATGCCGCTTGCGCTGGCCGCCGGCGCACGCCGGGCGCCGCTTCGCTGGTCCGCGCGCGGCTGGATCATGCTGATTCGCGGCACACCGCTGCTGGTGCAGCTTTATCTGCTGTACTACGGATTCGGCCAGATCGTGCCGCGCGAATGGATGCGCGACAGCTGGGCGTCGCCTCTGTTGCGCGACGCGTTCTGGTATGCCGTCGTTGCGTTGAGCGTGAACGAGGGCGCGTATGTCGCGACGATCCTGCGCGGCGCGATCGCCGGCGTGCCGGCCGGCGAGATCGAGGCCGGCTATGCGTACGGAATGACGCGCGCCGGTGTGCTGCGCCGCATCGTCGGTCCGCGCGCATGGCGGCTCGCGCTGCCTGCTCTCACCGGCGAAGCGATCCTGCTGCTGAAATCGACCGTCCTCGCGTCGACCATCACCGTGTTCGACGTGATGGGCACGGCCAACACGCTGCGCTTCGAGACGTTGCGCGTATACGAACCGCTGGCCGGCGCTGCGCTCGTCTATGTCGTGCTGGTCGCACTGCTGACGATTCCTGCCGCCCGTCTCGAAAGACGCCTCAACCGCTACCTGACGCGCGAGCCCGACGATCGCGCACCCGCGCACGCAAGTAACGCGTCGTCGGGCGTGTGGGCGGCACCCAACTGATTCCCCTGTTCCGCATTGAGCATGACGATGTCCGATCCTCGCCCCCTGCTGTTTTCCCTCTATGAACAAGCCAGCGTCGGCTGCGGCGGCGCGCCGAGCCTCTGGACCCATCCCGCCGACGAACGGCTGCGCGCCAATACGCTCGCGTACTGGTCGGACCTCGCGCGCAAGGCCGAGCAGGCCGATCTCGACATGCTGTTCTTCGCGGACGTGCTCGGCCTGTACGACGTGTACGGCGGGTCGGCCGACGCCGCACTGCAGTGGGCGGTGGAGTCGCCGGCCAACGATCCGATGATGCTGATCCCGGCGCTCGTCGCGCAGACCGAGCGGCTGGCGTTCGGCGTGACCGCGAGCACGACCTACGAGCATCCGTTCGCGCTCGCGCGCCGCTTCAGCACGCTCGATCACCTGAGCAACGGCCGGATCGGCTGGAACATCGTGACGTCCTACCTGACGAGCGCGGCGCGCAATTTCGGGCTAGACCGGATGATCGGCCACGACGAACGCTACGCGCGCGCGGAGGAGTTTCTCGACGTCGTGTACAAGCTGTGGGAAGGCAGCTGGGCGGACGACGCGGTCGTTGCCGACAAGCACGCGCTGCGCTATGCGCGTGGCGACCGCGTGCGGCCGATCGCACACGAAGGCGCGCACTATCGCGTGCATGGCCCGCACGTGTGCGCGCCGTCGCCGCAGCGCTCGCCCGTGCTGATTCAGGCGGGCTGGTCCGGGCGCGGACGGGAATTCGCGGCGAAGCACGCCGAGGTGGTGTTCGTCGCGAAGTCGAATCCGCACGAGATCCGCGCAGGTCTCGACGAAATTCGCCGGCTTGCAGTCGAAAATGGCCGTGCGGCGGACGACGTGAAGGCGCTCACCGTGCTGCGGATCGTGACGGCGCGCTCGTCGAGCGACGCGAAGGAGAAATACCATGCGCTGCAGCAGCACTATCACCTGCAGGCACAGCTCGTCAGCTACGCGGGCGACACCGGCATCGACATCGATCGTTATGCGGACGACGAGCCGCTGACGACGCAGACGGAAGGGCTGACGTCCTACGTGGTGCGACCGGACGGCAGCGGCAAGCCGCTGACGGCCGGCGACGTGCGGCGCAAGTTCGCGAACGTCACGCGCGGCACCGACCTGATCCTCGTCGGTTCGCCGGACGAAGTCGCGGACCGGCTTGCCGAGCATGCGCAGCAGTCGACGACGAGCGGCTACATGCTCAATCCGCTGATCAGCCCCGGCACGCTCGACGATTTCGCCGAACTGATCGTGCCGGAATTGAAGAAGCGCGGCCTGTACCGGATGCAGCCGCCGAGCGGGACGTTCCGCTCGCGCCTGGGCGGCGGCGATCGCCTGCCGGACAGTGCGTATGGTGCGTCGTTCCGGCAGTCCGCAGCGGCTGGGCGCTGACGGTCGGACGGATATCGATTCCCCAAAACATTGGTAGGGCCGCGCGATGCCGGGCGGTAGAGTCGACTATTCGGTCGCGGACCGGCCGCATCGGGAGCAACGGGCGCAGCATGCGGCCGTCCCGGCGGAACGACGAACCTGGGAGTTGCCTGACATGAGCCGCGACGTGCTGTTTTCGACGGAAGCAGGTTGTGCCCGCTCGAAGCATGCCGGTGAACATTTCGTATCCGCCTGCGGGAGGGCGATCGAAGCGCCGTTCGCGAGCGATGCCGAACGCGGTTTCGAATGCGAACGGCCGGCCGGACGGCGGCGCGGCTTTCCGAAGTGGCACGGGCGCCGGCGGGCACGACCATGAGCGCAGGCTCCGCAAATCGACCGCGCCGCTCGCTGGCGCCGCCCGTCCTGAGCGCCGCCGGCATCGCGAAACGATTCGACGCGACCGTCGCGCTGGCGGCGCTCGACCTGTCGATCGGAGCCGGTGAAGTCGTCGCGCTGATGGGCGCGAACGGCGCCGGCAAATCGACTTTCGTGAAGATTCTGAGCGGTGTGATCCGGCCCGACGGCGGCACGTTGACGCTGCACGGCGCACCCTATTGGCCGGCTTCGCCGCACGCGGCGAAGCGGCTCGGGGTCGCCACCGTGCACCAGTCGGTCGCCGACGCCGTCGTGCCGACGCTGTCGATCGCCGACAACCTGTTGCTCGACCGGCTGTGCGATCCGGCCTCGCCGTGGCGAGCGCCGCCGGCCGCGCGGCGCGCCGCGGCGCGGCCGCTCGCCGCGCGCGTCGGGCTCGACGCCGATCTGTCGGCGCCGCTCGCGTCGCTGTCGCTGGCCGATCAGCAGCGCGTAACGCTGGCGCGCGCGCTCGCCGGGCAGCCCGGCCTGCTGATCCTCGACGAGCCTACCGCGAGCCTGTCCGCGACGGAAGCGGAGCGGCTCTTCGGGCTGCTGGACGCGTTGCGCGACGACGGCGTCGCGATCCTGCTGGTATCGCACCGGCTCGGCGACTTGCGCCGCATCGCCGATCGCGTGGCGATCGTCCGCGACGGCCGGATCGTCGCCGATCTGGCCGCGCCGGTCGACTTCGATGCCGCGGTGGAAACGATGATCGGACGGCCGTTGCCGAATGCGCGCGCGGCGGACGCGGGCCGCGCCGCGTCGTCGCCCGAAGCGGGCCTCAGCCTGCGGAACCTGCGGCTGTCGCCGGCCAGCGTGCCGTTCGATCTCGACGTCCGGCGCGGCGAGATCGTCGCGATCGCGGGCCCGGTCGGCGGCGGCAAGTCGCGCCTTGCCAATGCGATCTTCGGCGCCGTGCGCGCGGCCGCCGGCGAGATGACGCTCGACGGCCGGCCGTGGCGGCCGCGCTCGCCGGCCGATGCCATTCGCGCCGGCGTGTTCCTGGCCGGCGAGGACCGCTGGCGCACGTCGCTGTTTCCCGACAGCGTGCCGTTCGCGTCGATCGCCGGCACGATCAGCTTTCCGTTCCTGTCGCGCTGGTTTGCGGGCGGCGCGCTGCGGCCGGCCCGCGAACGCGCTGCCGCCGCGGCCGCGATCGCCGCGTTCGGGATTCGCTGCACGGGCCCGGACGACCGGCTAGTGCGCCTGTCCGGCGGCAACCAGCAGAAAGTCGTGCTCGCGCGCTGGCACGCGGAACGCGCGCGGCTGTTGCTGCTCGACGAACCGTTCCAGGGCATCGATGCCGGCGCGCGCGCCGATATCGTCGATACGCTGCGGCGCCACGCGCACGAGCGCGCGACGCTCGTGTTCGTCAGCGATCTCGAAGAAGCGGCCGAAATCGCCGATCGCATCGTGCGGTTCGATCGCGCCACGCTCGACTATCCGCTTCCGTCTTCCTCCTGAATGACTGCGCCTCCGATGAAACCCGTTTCCACTTCCGTCGTGCCCGATGCATTGCCTGGCGAACGGGCTGGCCGTCCCGCGCCGGCCCGCATTCGCGCTGCGCTCGAACGCACGGGCATCCTGCTCGTGCTGGCTGTTCTCGTCGTCGTGTTCGCGTTCCGGGAGCCCGCGTTCCTGAACCTCGACAACCTGTTCAGCATCCTTCAGGCGGTGTCGATCGTTGCGCTGCTCGGCATCGGCGTGACGATCACGCTCGCGGCCGGCGGCTTCGACCTGTCGGTGGGCAGCGTGGCCGCGTCTGCGCAAATGGCCGCCAGCTACGTGCTGGTCGTCTGGCACGGCGGCACGCTCGCGGCGGTGGCCGCCTGCGTCGTGCTCGGCGTGGCCGCCGGATTGTTCAACGGCCTGCTGATTACGCGGCTGCGCGTGCCCGACCAGCTCGCGACGCTCGGCACGCTGTTCCTGCTGGCGGGCCTGCAGCTGATCCCGACCGGCGGCCGGTCGCTCGCGACCGGTTCGGTGCTGCCCGACGGCACCGACGCGACGGGCGTGTTCCCCGCCGCGTTTCTCGCGCTCGGGCGCCTGCGCCTGTTCGACGTCGTGCCGTTGCCGGTGCTGCTGCTCGCGGCGGTGACGGTGCTGGCCTGCGTCGCGATGGAGGCGACGCGCTGGGGCCGCGTGATTTACGCGATCGGCGGCAACGAAACGGCCGCGCGGCTCGCCGGCGCGCCGGCCGCGCGCTATCGGGTCGCCGCGTATGTCGTGTCGGGCGCGATCGCGTCGCTGGGCGGCGTGCTGATCGCCGCACGGGTCGGACGCGGCGACGCGAGCGCCGGGCACTCGCTGCTGCTCGACGCGGTGGCCGCCGCGCTGGTGGGCTACGCCGTGTGGGGGGCCAAGCGGCCGAACGTGTTCGGCACGGTCGTGGGCGCGGTGTTCGTCGGCGTGCTGCTCAACGGGCTGACGATGCTGAACGCGCCGTACTACATGCAGGATTTCATCAAGGGCGTGTTGCTGGTGCTTGCGCTGGCGTTCACGTTCGGCATCGGCCGCCGTGCGGACGCGCGTGCGTGACGGGGTGGGGCGCGCGGCGCCGCGTCAAGCGGCGCCGCGCGCCGTGTCGCGGCGTCTGCAGTCAACCCGGGGGCGCTGCCCAACCGTCGATTCCTGCGACGGTTATCACGCGCGCGCTCGATTGCTTATTCCCGGATCGAAGCACTGCCGCCGCAACCGATTTGACTTCCGAAGGAATATCCATTGCCGAATCGCTCGGTTTGAGCGCGCGTGTCGCGCTGATAGATTGTGCGGATATCGTTCCCACGGAGACAGGCAGACCATGCGATCGTCGCTTCGCCGCAAGCCGCGCATCGACCGGAAGGTCGGCGCGCTCGCGCTGTTTTTCGCAGCTGCATTGGCCGCGCTCGCACCCGCGGCGCACGCCGGCCCGCTCAAGGGCGCGCCCGCGCCGTTCGACAAGGGCGGCGTGAAGATCGCGCTCGTCAACTATCTGTCGACCGGCGACTTCTTCCAGGCCTACGAGGCCGGCGCGCAGAAGCAGGCGAAGGCGCTCGGCGTCGATTTGCGCATTTATGAGGGCCGGCAGGACGCGGCCGAACAGCGCGAGCAGATCCAGCAGGCGATCGGCATCGGCGTGTCTGCGATCATCGTCAACCACGGGTTGCCCGAATCGTTGAAGGACGTCGTCCAGCGCGCGCTGGACAAGGGGATCAAGGTCGTCGCGTTCGACGTCGATCTCGGCAATCCGAAGGTGCCGCAAATCGAGCAGAGCGATCGCGACCTGGCCAACCTGCTGCTCGGGCAGGCGGTGAAAGACAACGGCGACGCATTCGCGGCCGGTTATGTGTATGTCGCCGGCTTTGCGCCGCTCGACCGGCGCGATGCCGCATGGCGCGACTTCAAGCGGGCGCACCCGAAGGTGCAGGAAAAGGCGCGCTGGGGCACCGTCGACAATCCGATCGCGCAATCGGTCGCGAATCAGGCGGCAGCGGCCTATCGCGCCAATCCCGACATCCGCGTCGTGTTCGCGCCTTACGACGAGTTCGCGCGCGGCGCGAAGCTGGCCGCAGACGAAGCGAAGCTGTCGTCGAAGATCCGCATCTACAGCGCGGATATCTCGACCGCCGACATCGAGGCCATCCGCGCGCCGAACAGCGCGTGGGTCGCGACGGCCGCGACCAATCCGGCGATCGTCGGCGCCGTGTCGGTGCGGGCCGCCGCGCTGCTCGTCGCCGGCCAGGACCCGGGAGCGCGCATCGTCGTCAAGCCGACGCTGATCACGCGCGACGATCTCGTGAAAAACGACATCCGGACCGTGGCCGAACTCGGCGCGAAATTCCCCGCGTTCCGCGCGAGCGACGCGGCGACCGCCGCATGGATTCCGAAGGCGGACTGACCGCCGCCGACAACGGGCGGCGGACGCCGCCCTGCGCGAGGAACAACCGACTGACGCACCGACGACCCGGCCATGACGACCCTGAACGACTATCTCGCCCAAAAACGCGACGCCTGGCGTGCGAAGCAGGAAGCGGCACGCAACGATCCCGCTTTCAAGGCGACGCCGCTGAAGGCGACCGTGCGCGCGCTCGGCCGCAGCGGCGTGCGCGAGATCCGCATTCGCGACTTCCAGGTGATCAGCGACAGTCCGCCCGACTTCGCCGGCTACAACCTCGGGCCCGCGTCGCCGGAACTGCAGCTCGGCGTACTGGGTAGCTGCCTTACGCACATCACGCTGATCCAGGCCGCCGAGCGCGGCCTGAAGATCGATGCGATCGAGGTGGAGGTGACCGGCGACCAGCATCCGCTCGCGCAGCAACCGGGCTTCGAGCATGTGCCCGTGTTCCCGCACAACCTCCGCTATACGCTCGATATCGTGTCGCCCGAGCCGCCCGACGCGATTCGCGCGCTGCACCAGGCGGTCGAAGCGGTCTGCCCGATCTTCAACCTGCTGAGGCTGCCGCAGACCATCGACGGTGAACTGCGGCACACCCGTGCATGACGCGCCGGGGCGCATGCTCGCAGGACTTGCCGGCTCATGGCGGGGAATTTCAAGCCCCACGGATTCCGCATTCGGATGCCTGATGGCCGTGCGGCTGGCGTCTCGTGCCGTCCGCACGATCGTGAAAGCGCTGGAACGCGTCCAGCAATCGCGCGCGCTGCGCGGCCAGTGACGGGTTGCGCCGATCGCGCGGCCGCGCGACGGCGACGTGGATCTCGTCGTCGACGCGGCCCGGGTTCGGCGCGAGCATCAGCACGCGATCGCCGAGATACAGTGCCTCGTCGAGATCGTGCGTAACGACGATCGCTGACATCCGGTGGCGGTGAACCACATCGAGCAGCAGCGTCTGCAACCGCATCCGGGTGATCGCGTCGACCGCGCTGAACGGTTCGTCGAGCAGCAGCAGGTCCGGTTCGCCGAACAGCCCGCGCGCGATCGCCGCGCGCTGGGCCATCCCGCCCGACAACGTGGCCGGCAGTTGCCGCGCGACGCCGGCAAGGCCGACTTCGTCGAGCAGCCGTGCGACGGTCGGCTCGCGGCCGCCTCGCGGGCCGGACGCGAAGCCGACGTTGTCCGCGATCGATAGCCACGGCAGCAGTCGCGGTTCCTGAAAGATGACGCCGATGCGCGGGGATGGCCCGTCGAGCGCGATTCCGTCGAGCTTCACGCTGCCGCGGAAGTCCGTGTCGAGACCGGCGACGATCCGCAGCAGCGTGCTTTTCCCGCACCCGCTCGGGCCGACTATGCAGACGATCTCGCCGCGAGCGACCCGCAGCGGGATGTCGGCGAGGATCGTCCGATCTCCGTAAAGCTTGCGGGCGATCCGCAGGTCGAGCAGCGGCGTATCGGTGCCCGCTGTCGTGTGCGCAGAAGGCAGCGTCCTCATTTCGATGCCTCGTGCAGCGTGTTGTCGAATGCGTCGCGCCAGCCGAGCCAGTGCGATTCGATGCGCCGCATCGCACCGTCGGTCAGCTTGCCGAGCAATGCGAGCAGCAGGATCGCGCCGAACACGAGATCGGGGCGCCCGGTTTCCCGGCCGTCGCTCAACAGGAAGCCGAGGCCGCGCGTTGCCGCGATCAGTTCCGCGGCGACCATGAACATCCACGCAAGGCTGAGGCCGGTACGCAGGCCGGTAACGATTTGCGGCAACGCGGCCGGCAGCAGGATTCGACGGAACAGCGCGACCGGGCCAAGCCGGTATACCGCGCCGAGCTCGACGAGCTTGCGGTCGACGTCGCGAATCCCGGCGACCACCGCCAGATGAACCGGAAAGAACGCGCCGATCGCGATCAGCGTGATCTTCGGCGCCTCATCGATGCCGAGCCACAGCAGCAGCACGGGCACCCACGCGAGCGACGGGATCGCACGCAGCGCCTGGAACGTCGGCTCCAGCAGCGCGTCGATCCGGCGGCTCAGGCCCATCGCCGCGCCGACGACGAGCGCGAGCCCGGCACCGGCCGCGAAACCCGACGCGACCCGAAGCGTGCTCGTGCCGATATGGCGTGCGATGCGCGTGATGCCCATCCGGGCGAGCGTATCGAGAATCTCGCTCGGCGCCGGGACGAGGTGGTCCGGCAGCCAGCCGTGCCGCACGCCGTATTCCAGCAGCGCGAGCGCGGCGAACGGCAATGCGAGGCCCGCGATGCGCCACGCGCGAAGCGGGTCGCGCAGGCTCGCGCGGGGCGGTTCGGCGCGGCGGGGCGCGAGCGCGTCGTCGCGGGCAGCGGTGTCCGTCATCGGCGGCATCTCAGTGCGACGCGGCGACGAGCGGGCGCGCAAATGCCGGATCGATCAGCGTATCGACAACCTTCGCGGGATCGACGCCGGGCCTGGTCAGCTGTTCGGCCGTCAGTACCGGCGCCGCTGCCTTCAGCGCCGCGCGTTGGGCATCGCCCGGCACCGGATCGCTGAAGTCGTTGCGCTGAAGCTGCAGTTTCGCGACCGGCAGCGATACCTTCGATTCGTCGGCGACGATCTGCGCGGTGTCGGCCGGATGCGCGATGATCCATTGGCGCGCGCGATCGTAGACCTTCAGCACACGCGTGACCGCCTGCGGGTACTGGCTGGCGAATGCGTCGCGGACGTTCAGGAAACCATACGTATTGAATGCGACGTTGCGGTACAGCAGGCGCGCGCCGTCGTCGAGCTGGGCGGCGGCCATGTGCGGATCGAGACCGGCCCATGCGTCGACCTGACCATTCGCGAGTGCGGTGCGTCCGTCCGGATGCTGCAGGTTCACGATCGCCACATCGTCGCGCGTCAGGCCGGCCGTGTGCAACGCGCGCAGCGTGAACAGGAACGGATCGGTGCCGCGCGTCGCGGCGATTTTCTTGCCCTTCAGGTCCGCGAGCGAGCGGATCGGCGAATCCTTGCGGACCACGAGCGCGGTCCACTCCGGGCGCGAGAACACGTATACGGCGCTGATCGGGTTGCCGTTTGCCCGGGCGAGCACCGACGCAAGCCCTGCGGCCGATCCGAAGTCGACCGCACCGCTGTTCAGGTATTCCAGCGCGCGATTGCTGCCGAGGCTCAGCACCCAGCGAATCGACGTGCGGTCGGCCTTGAACTCGTCGTCGAGCCAGCCGAAGTGGCGAATCACCAGGCTCTCCGGCGAGTAGTACGCATAGTCGACGCGGATTTCCGCGGGGGTTGCCGCACGTGCGTGCATCGATACGAGACCGGCGAAAGCGGCAACGGCGACGGCCGCGGATTGCCATGCGCGGGACCAGGACTGCTTCATCGGGGAATCTCCGGAAGAGCGGCAACGTGCCGCGAACAGGCAGGGTGACCGTCCAATGTACCGAAGCGCCAGCGACTCGATAACGAAGAAATACGCGATTGCACATGCGCGTTGCTGCTAAGCGCACGTGACGAGCAACTTTATGACGCACACCGAATAATTTATCGCTTTATATCGCTTGGGATAACCGGATCACGAGAACAGAATCTCCGCTGCCAGAGAGCGACGACAGTACGTGCCGTACGGTCGAGCACTCGCTCCACGCGCTGTCGACAGCGAATGCACGTGCTGCGTTCCTGGCTCCCTGTGGATCTCGCCGAACATTCGGCGCAACAAAGGAATGCGATGAGTTCGATCGATCTGAACGCGGTCACGCCGGTTTCCGCGCCTATCCGCTCCGCAAGCGACGTGGCGCGCCTGATCAATACGACGGACAGTTCCGTCAGCCATGCGCGGATGATCGTGCTGCTCGCGCTCGGCGGCGTGTTTCTCGATGCGTACGACCTGACGACGTTGTCCTACGGCATCGACGACGTCGCGCGCGAGTTCGGTCTGACGCCCGCGCTGACCGGGCTGGTCGGTTCGGCGATCATGATCGGCACGATCTTCGGCAGCCTGATCGGCGGGTGGCTGACCGACAGGATCGGTCGTTACCAGGTGTTCATGGCCGACATGCTGTTTTTCGTGATCGCCGCGATCGCGGCCGGGCTGGCGCCGAACGTCTGGGTACTGATCGGCGCACGCTTCGTGATGGGGCTCGGTGTCGGCATCGACCTGCCCGTCGCGATGGCGTTTCTCGCGGAATTCTCGAAGTTCAGCGGCCGCGGCAACAAGGCGTCGCGGCTCGCCGCTTGGTGCCCGATGTGGTACGTGGCGTCGTCGGTCTGTTTCCTGCTGATCTTCGGCCTGTATTTCCTGCTGCCGGCCGAGCATGCGGGATGGCTTTGGCGCGCGTCGCTGATCTTCGGCGCGGTGCCCGCGCTCGTCATCATTCTGGTCAGGAATCGTTTCATGAACGAATCGCCGCTGTGGGCTGCGAATCAGGGCGACCTGGCCAATGCCGCGCGAATCCTTCGCGAGTCGTACGGCATTCACGCACACGAAGCGGAGGATGCGCGACGCGGGCCGAGCCAGCCGCCAGTGCGGATTCGCGTGCTGTTCCAGCGCCCGTATCTCGGGCGCACGATCGTCGCCAGCGTGATGAACCTGTGCATTCCGTTCGAGTACACGGCGATCGCGTTCTTCCTGCCGTCGATCCTGTCGCAGTTTCTCGGCGCGGGCGTGTTCGAGACGATCGCGGCATCGCTCGCGCTGAACGTTCTGTTCGCGTTTACCGGCGGCTTGCTGGGCATGCGCCTTGCATATCGATATCCGTCGCGTCATGTCGCGATCGCGGGCTTCGCGCTGCAATTCGTCGCGCTTGTCGCGCTTGCGCTGGCCGGACATCCGCACGGTGCGCTCGCGGTCGGCATCGTGCTGCTGATGCTCGGCACCTGGTTGTTCGCCGAAGGTTTCGGGCCGGGTGCGCAGATGATGATCTATCCCACCTTGTCTTACCCGGCGTCGATCCGCGGCACCGGTGTCGGCTTCGGGCGTTCGCTGTGCGGCATCGGCCAGGCGCTTGCGCTGTTCGTGCTGCCGATCCTGCAGGCCCGTCTCGGTACGAACATGTTCTGGGTCGTCGCGATCAGTGCGGTCACGCCGATCGTGTTTCTGTTGATCGTGCGTTACGAGCCGACGGCACGCGACATCGACGACGAAAGCGCCGCGTGAACGCTGGCGGGGGAGCGTTCACCGCCCCGGAAAATACCAACGGCTTCGTCGGACCGTACGAAGCCGTTTGCGTCGAAGCCGGTCGCCGCCGAATGCGGGCCAGCCGGCTTCGACATTGCCGTTACGCGCCGACGGCCTCCCGCTCGGCCTCGCGCTTGACCTGCTCGATATCGCGAAACTGCGCGGCCGGATGCTCGTCCGGCAGCCGCGCCGTGCCGCCGAACAGTTTCTCGCGCAGCGTGCCCGGCGCATATTGCGTCGGATAGACGCCGCGCCGCTGCAACTCCGGAACGAGGTAGTGCACGATGTCTTCGAAGGTTTCATGCGCGACCGCATATGCGAGATTGAAGCCATCCACGTCGGTTGCGGCAACCCATTCCTGCAGGATGTCCGCGACGGTCGCCGCCGACCCGACGAACACCGGGCCCAGTCCGCCGATGCCGCCCCATGCCGCGAGCGCCTCGATCGTCCACGCGGTGTCGCCGCCGGCCAGATGCTCGACCGCCGACACGATCGCATTGGTTTCGACGCGCCTGACCGGATCGGCCGGCGCATACTGGCCGAAGTCGATGCCGGTCCAGCCGGACATGAATACCAGCGAGCCGTCGTACGACACGTAGCGGCGGTACTCGTCGAACTTGGCCTGCGCCTTCTCGTCGGTTTCGTCGACGATCACCGTGACGAGGTTGTAGATCAGCACCTTGCGCGGATCGCGGCCTGCGGCGGCGGCCTGTGCGCGCACATCGGCCACGTAGCGCGCGAGCTGCTCGCGGGTCGGCGCGGCGACGAACACGCATTCGGCGTGCTGCGCGGCGAACGCCTTGCCTGGGCCGGACGCGCCGGCCTGGAACAGCACCGGCGTGCGCTGCGGCGACGGTTCGCACAGGTGATAGCCGGGCACGTCGAAGAAGCGGCCCTTGTGACCGATCTCGTGCACCTTCTCGGGATGCGTGAACACGCGGCCGTCGCGATCGCGCACCACCGCGCCGTCTTCCCAACTGCCCTCGAACAGCTTGTACAGCACCTCGACGTATTCGGCCGCGACCGCATAACGATCGTCGTGCGTGCGCAAGCCGTGATCGCCGACGTTTTTCGCGCCGCTTTCCAGATAGGACGTGACGATGTTCCACGCGAGCCGGCCCTTGGTGTGATGGTCGGCGGTCGACAGCCGGCGCGCGAACGTGTACGGGTGCTCGAACGTCGTCGACGCTGTGATGCCGATGCCGAGATGCTCGGTCGCCATCGCGATCGGCGCCGCGAGCTGCAGCGGGTCGTTGACCGGGATCTGCGCGGCCTGGTGCAGCGCGTGGTAGTTGCTGCCCTTGTAGACGTCGTAATAGCCGATCACGTCCGCGATGAAGATCGCGTCGAAGATCCCGCGTTCGAGGATGCGGGCGAGGTCGGTCCAGTAGTCGAGATCCTTGTACTGCCACGAGCGGTCGCGCGGATGCGCCCACAGGCCGGGCGACTGGTGGCCGACGCAGTTCATCTCGAACGCGTTGAAGCGGATGTTCCTGCTCATCGCGCGACTCCCGGTTCCGTGCCGGCGCTTGTGCCGTCGCCGACGCGCCAGACGAACGGCGGCGTGCGGCCGTTGATGACCCAGTCGCCGACGATCCTGGCCTTGTAGACGAGCGGATTGTGCGACGACACCGTACGCGCGTTGCGCCAGTGGCGGTCGAGCGCGGTCGCGCTGCGTGTGGCGGACGCGCCGAGTGCGTCGAACAGCCGCGTCGCGGCGCGCAGTACGAGTTCGGACACGACGAGCTGGCTCTGCGCGGATTCGATTTCGGCCGCGACGTTCGCGTCGTGCTCGGCCTGTTCGTCGCCGCCGAAGCGGGCTTCGTAGGCGAGCTGAAGCGGCTGCGCGGCGCGCAGCGCGAGCGCGTCCGCCGCGTAGGCCCACGATGCGATCTCGCCGATCACCTGCTGCAGCTGTGCGTCGTCGCCCGCGCGCGGCGCGTTGCCGTGGCTGTACACGCGAGTGCGGGTGCGCACGAGTTCACCCGCGTCGCGCACGATCGCGTGGCCGATGCCGGCCAGCGTCGCAACGTGGAAGAGTTGGTAGAACGCGGTCTGGTACTTGAAGCGGCGTGCGAAGTCGATCACGTTGTCGGCGTCGACCGTCGCATTCTCGAAGCGCGTCGTGCCGCTGCCGGTGGTCGTCTGGCCGAAGCCGTCCCAGTCGTCTTCCCGGATCACGCCGGGCTGCGCGGTCGCGACGGCGACGATCACGTCGCTGCCGTCGTGTGCGCGCTGCGCGAACACGTCGATCCAGTCGGCGAACAGGCTACCGGTGCTGTAGAACTTCCGCCCGTTCAGCACCAGCCGGCCATTCTGCTCCGACACCTTCGTGATGGTCTGGCCGAGCGGCACGTCGCCGGCCTCCGACCACGCGTTGCCGACGAGCTGGCCGCTCGCGAAGCGGTCGAACCACGTCGTGCGTTGCGGCCCGGGCGGCGCATTCAGCCAGTCCTCGACGAATGCGAAGTGCCCGCGCAACGCCTGCGGCAGATTGGAATCGGCGGCGGCGAGCTCGATCAAGAGCCGGAACAACTGCGGCAGCGATGCGCCGGCACCGCCGTCGCGTACCGGCAGCCGTATCGCGCCGAAGCCGGCCGCCTTCAGCCAGCCGATCGCTTCGTGCGGCAGCTCGCGGCGGCGTTCGCGTTCGGCAGTGCCAGAGGCGATGCGGTCGAATATCGGCCGGAACCGGCTCGCGAGTGCGTCGTAGTCGGTGCCGGTGGAAAGGTCGGTGTCTGCGTGCAACGAAGTCATGCGGATTTCCTCGAAGGGCGGGGCCGTTTGCGCCGGGAGGCCAGTATAGGAAGCGCCGGGCGGGCGTTCCAATAACGGATTCGCAGATCGTTATCGTCGATCGGCATTACGCGGAACGGCTGCGGACGCCCCGACGCTCGGGCGTCGATTGCGACACGGAAGCACGCTGACGCGTGCGTGCATCTCCACGTCGTTTGTGATCCGAAGGAATATCGTTCCGAGAATCGCTCGGTTTGCCGACCTGCGGCGCACTGCTAGATTGAACGCTTTCGTGATTCGACAGGAGAGCCCGATGTCAGATACGAGCGCCACGATTCAGGAGCGGTCGACCGAAGCGAAACCGCAAGCGGCCCGTGTGATCGCCGACGATGCGCAGGCGGTCGCGGCCGCACATGCGCTGGCGCAGCGGCTTGCGGAAGGCGCCGCCGAACGCGATCGGGAGCGCCGGTTGCCGCGCGACGAGATCGAATGGTTCTCGCAGTCGGGGCTATGGGCGATCACGGTGCCGAAGGCATACGGCGGCGCGGGCGTATCGCATGTGACGCTCACCGAGGTGATCAAGATCGTCGCGGCGGCCGATGCGTCGCTCGGACAGTTGCCGCAGAATCATTTCGGGCTGGTCGACGTGATCGCGCTGGTCGGCACCGACGCGCAGAAGCGCTATTTCTTCGCGGAAGTGCTGAGCGGCAAGCGGTTCGGCAACGGCTTCTCGGAGAAGGGCACGAAGCACGTACTCGACCTGAAGACGCGCGTGCGCCGCGACGGCGACGACTATGTCGTCGACGGCACGAAGTTCTACTCGACGGGTGCGCTGTTCGCGCATTACGTGCCGGTGCTCGGTCTCGACGACGCACAGCACGCGTGGCTTGCGTACGTGCCGCAGCCGACGCCTGGGCTGACCGTGATCGACGACTGGTCGGGGTTCGGGCAGCGCACGACCGCGAGCGGCACGGTGGTGCTCGACAGCGTGCGCGTGCCCGCGTCGCATGTGCTGCCCGCGCAGCGCGTGTCGGACGAGCCGACGCTCAATGGCCCGCTGTCGCAGATCATCCAGGCGGCGATCGATGCCGGCATCGCGAAAGCGGCCATCGACGATACGCTGGCGTTCGTGCGCACCCGCACGCGGCCGTGGGTCGACAGCGGCGTCGAACGGGCGGCAGACGATCCGCTGATCCTCCGCGAGATCGGCCGTCTGCACATCCAGCTTCATGCGGCGGAAGCGCTGCTCGAACGCGCGGCGCGCACGCTCGACGAGATCGGCGCGCGCGGCACGGTGACCGACGACGATGTCGCGCGCGCGTCGGTCGCGGTCGGCGAAGCGAAGGTGCTGACGACCGAGATCGCGCTGCTCGCGGGCGAGAAGCTGTTCGAGCTGGCCGGCACGCAGTCGACGCTCGCCGAGCACAATCTCGACCGGCATTGGCGCAACGCGCGCACGCATACGCTGCACGATCCGGTGCGGTGGAAGTATCACCTCGTCGGCAACTACTACCTGAACGGCGTGCGTCCGGCGCGCCATGCGTGGAATTGAGCCGCTCGCGATCCGGCTGACAGCGGATATGCACGTTCCGCAAGTCGCCGACGGTGGCCTGATTTGCGGATGATCGGTTGTTTTTTTGGACCGGAGCTGCGCGCTGGCTCGTTCCTCCCGAAGCGGGCAAGCCGAATGCGGAGCCACGCTTCGCGGCTTGCCGTGGTGGCGGACGAACGGCTCGTGGCGGTGAATGGATTTCGACACCGCCGCTGACAGTCCGGTTCGGGCACCCGCCCTTCGCGCGTCAGTACGCCGAATCGCTGCCGTCCTGATCGGTGACGATCGCCACCCCCGAGCTCGTGCCGAGCCGCGTCGCGCCGGCCTCGAGCATCGCGAGCGCGGCCGCGCGGTCGCGCACGCCGCCCGATGCCTTCACGCCGAGGTCCGGCCCGACCGTGCGGCGCATCAGCGCGACATCCGCGAGCGTCGCGCCGCCGTGGCCGAAGCCCGTCGACGTTTTCACGAACGCGACGCCGAGATCGCGGCACATCTCGCACACGCGCACCTTCTCGTCGTCGCTCAGAAGCCCCGTCTCGAGGATCACCTTCAGCGGGACCGCTCCGCACGCATGCTGCACGGCCGCGATGTCGGCTTTCACGTCGTCGGCGCGGCCGCTCTTCAGCGCGCCGAGGTTGATCACCATGTCGATCTCGCCGGCGCCCGCCGCGATCGCGGCCGACGCCTCGAATGCCTTCGCGGCCGACAGCGCCGCGCCGAGCGGAAAGCCGACCACCGCGCAGACGAGCACGCCGGTATCGGCCAGCTCGCGTGCGGCGAGCGGCACGTTCGCCGAATTCACGCAGACCGAGTAAAAGCGATGCGCGGCCGCCTGGCGGCACAGTTCGCGGATCTGCGCGTCGCTCGCGTCGGGCGCGAGCAGCGTGTGATCGATGGTTTGGGCGAGTTGGGCGTTGGAAAGCGGCATGTTTCAGGACTCCACGGATCGTGTGCCGGAAAGGCACACGGAAAGTTGATGTTTTCACATCGGTTTGTTACAAATACGACATTCCGGCCGGGCCCGCACGCCCGGCACGACGAGCGACGAGTGCGACAGGCACGCAGGATACAGGCATGGAAACGAAGAAGGGCGAACGGATCAAGACGCTGATGAACGTGCTGCAAGGGCAGAACGCGATTCATCTGAGGGAAGTCGCCGAGCTGTTCGGCGTGTCCGAGATGACGATCCGCCGCGATCTCGCGGACAACCCGCACGGCCTGAGCCTGATCGGCGGCTACGTGACGCGCCATTTCGCCGCGCAGCGCAGCGACATCGGCGAGTACCTGATCAGCGCCGAGAACAACCGGCAGACCGAGGAAAAGCGCCGCATCGGCAAGCTGGCCGCGCAGTTCGTGACGACCGGCGACACGATCTTCGTCGACTGCGGCTCGACCACGCCGTTCATCGTCGACTTCATCCCGGACGACCTCGAATTCACGGCCGTCTGCAATTCGCTGAACGTGTTCGCGAAGCTGCAGCAAAAGCCGCATTGCAGCGTGATCCTGTGCGGCGGCGCGTATCACCGCAAGAACATGGTGTTCGAGTCGGTCGCCGAAACCGGCATCCTCGACACGGTGCGCGTGTCGAAGGCGTTCATCTCCGCGGCCGGCGTGAGCGACCGCTGCGGCGTCACGTGCTTCAACTTCCACGAAGTCGACGCGAAGAAGAAGGTGATGGCGCGCGCGCAGAACCGCTTCCTGCTCGTCGACCATACGAAGTTCGACGAAGTGCGCGCGGCCTATTTCGCCGAACTGACCGACTTCAACTACGTGATCTCCGACGGGCAACTGGGCAGCCGCTACGAAACGGCGATCCGCGAGCACGGGATCGCGCTCGTGACCTGACGCAACGCGGCCGCGCATCGTTTCACGCATCGCGTGCTTCCGCCGCGCTCAGGTAGCCGGTGACCACGTCGAAGCGGCGCGTTGCCCCCGGCGCGAGCGCCGCGACATGGCCCTTGCGGCGTTCGGCTTCATACCCCTCCGGCTCGCAGGTCGACGGCAGCGCGAACGCGGCGACCTGCTGGTCCGCGTTGTGCAGGATCCAGCGCGTCGCATGCGGGAACTGTTCGGGGCGGTACGCGGTGTGGAATGCGCCGCCGTCCGGATGCGCGAGCAGGAAATGCGCGACGCCGTCTGCATCCGTTTCCGCACCGTCGATGAAAAACACGATCTCGGGGTCGTACAGCGCGGGCGTATCGAGCGTCGCGAGCCGTTCCGGTTCGCATGCGAGCGTGGCCGTATAGTCGCGCCACGCGGCGGTCGGCTTCACGTGTGCGGGCACACTGTCGCGCAATCGCAATCCGCCGCGCGGCAGCGATTGCACGAAACGGCCGCCCGGCACGTACGCATAGTTCAGGTGTGCCATGTACATCAGGTCCATCGGCGTGCCGCCGAGATTCGTCACGGCCATCGCGATCGTCATCTGCGCGTCATGCTCCGCGAGCCGCACCGACGGACGCGCGACGTAGTGGCTGCCGAAGCCCTGCACGTATTCGTATTCGCCGGTCACTTCGACCGTTGCGCCGTGCGCATCCGTGCCGACGATCAGGCTCGCGCGATCCATCGGCGCACACGGCATCTCGCCGTGCAGCGCGTGCGTGTCGTCCGGGCCCGGGCAGCCGTTGCGCAGCAGCCCGCTGTGGAACATGAAGCAACCGTAGGTATCGATGATCGACGCCGCGCGCTTCGGCTGCCGGAACATGTGCTTCATCGTCAGGTCGCGGCCGTCGAACGCGGCGGCCCAGATCATCTGGCCGAGATACGGCAGCACGACGACGTGGCCGCGGCGGTTCTCGAGCTTCAGCGCCTCGACGCCGGACGGATACGCGAACGCGGTGACGGTGATGCCGTCGGTGCGGTACAGCGTGCGCGGAGCGTCGCGGAAGTCGTCGCGCCGCAGTTCGATCTCGCCTCGCATGGTTACGCTCCCGACGTGGTGCGCGTCGCTGCGTAGCGCGCGGGTGTTTTGCCGTCGGCTGTCGCGTCGGGCGTCGCGGCCGGCAGGTGGCGCAGGCAGTAGAAGCCGTAGTAGACGATCACGACGAAGCACGCGAGCGGCACGACGAACGCGAGTTGCATGTTGCCGCCGGTATGGTCGGAGATCAGCCCCTGGATCAGCGGCACGACCGCGCCGCCGACGATGCTCATCACGAGGATCGAGCCGCCGTATTCGGTGTCCTTGCCGAGGCCGTCGATCGTGAGGCCGTAGATCGTCGGCCAGCACGGGCCGAGGAACACGCTCACGCACACGGCCGCATAAACTGCCGTGATGTTGTGCACGCCGATCGTGTACGCGAGCAGCGCGATGCACAGGATGCCGTAGACGATCAGCACCTTGGCCGGGCCGACACGCTTCATCACGAGCGTCGCGACCAGCTTGCCGACGAAGAACGCGAAGAACGTCGCGAGCAGGTAGTGCGATGCGTCGCGCTCGGTGAGGCCGCCGATTTGCATCGCGAGCCGGATCGTGAAGCTCCATACGCCGACCTGCGCGCCGACGTACAGGAACTGCGCGACGACGCCTGCGACGAAGCGCCGGTTGCCGAACAGGCGTGCGAGCGTGCCGCGCGCGTCGATCTTGTGCGTGGCTGCGCCAGGCCCGTTGCCCTTGCAGGCCGGGTAGGGCGTGAGCGCAAACACGATGAACACCGCGACGAGCACGACGATCAGCCATTTGTACGGCTCGAGCGTGGCCTGGATCATCGCGAGCTGGTGCACGTGCGCGTCGGCCGCCGACATCGCCGCGAGTTGCGCATGCGACGCATCGCCTTCCTTGAAGATCAGGAAGCTGCCCATGTACACGCCGGCCATCGCGCCGAACGGGTAGAACGTCTGCGAGATGTTCAGCCGCCGCGTGCTGGTGTCGCGCGGGCCCATCAACGTCGAATACGAGTTCGACGCCGTCTCGAGGAACGACAGGCCCGCGGCGATCACGAACAGCGCGACGAGGAACATCCCGTACTTCGCCATCGATGCGGCCGGGAAGAACAGCAGGCAGCCGGTCGTGTAGAGCAGCAGGCCGACGAGGATCGTCGTCTTGTAGCTGAACTTCTTCACGACGGTTGCGGCGGGGATCGCGAGGAAGAAGTAGCCGAGATAGAACGCGGACTGCACGAACGCCGATTCGAAGTCGGACAGGAAGAACGACTTCTTGAACTGCGCGATCAGCACGTCGTTCAGGTTCGCGGCGGTGCCCCACAGCGCGAACAGGCAGCACAGCAGCGTGAATGCGAAAAGCGGCGTGCGGTTCAGGTAATAGCCGTCGGGTGTGTGTTCGATTCTGGCTCGGCTCACGGGTGTCTCCTTCCCAATTGTCTCGTCGATGAAGGCGCCGGTCAGAGGCCGGCGTCGCGGAGGAAGCGTTCGAACGTCGCGGCGTCGGCGTACGACTTCTGCGTGCCGAGGCCCGTGACCGAATGCGCGGCGTACGCGGATGCGTGGCGCATCGCGTCGAGCGCGTCGCGCGACGCGGCATAGCAGCGCGCGAAGCAGCCGATATACGCGTCGCCGGCGCCCGTCGTATCGCGCGCGTCGACCGGCACGCCCGGCACGTGCCGCAAGCCGTCGCGCGACACGAGCAGCGAGCCCTTGTCGCCGAGCGTGACGAGCACATGCTTCAGGCCGCGCGCGACCAGCGCTTCGGCGGCGCGCGCCGCGGTGTCGCGCGAATCGACCGGCATGCCCGACACGATCGCGAGCTCGGTTTCGTTCGGCACGAAGAATTCGACGGAGCGGATCCGCTCGAAATCGAGGTCGGCTACCGCGGGCGCGGGGTTCAGCAAAACGGGGATGCCGTGGCGCGCGCCGAACGCGATCGCGTGATAGACGGTGTCGAGCTCGATCTCGAGCTGCAGCACGATCAGCGCGCATTCGGCGAGCATCGGCGCGGCCGCATCGATGTCGGCCGGCTTCAGGTGGCGGTTCGCGCCCTTGACGATCAGGATGCTGTTGCTCGAATCGGGTTCGACGAAGATCGGCGCGACGCCGCTCGGCACGCCGGCGACCTTGCGCACGTGCGTGGTGTCGATCCCTTCGCGCTCGAAGTTGCGGATCGTGTTGTCGGCGAACACGTCGTCGCCGACCTTCGTCACCATCACGACGCGCGCGCCGAGGCGCGCGGCCGCGACTGCCTGGTTCGCGCCCTTGCCGCCGCAGCCGAGCTCGAAGTTCGGTGCTTCGAGCGTTTCGCCCCGGGCGGGCATGCGCGTGACATAGGTCACGAGGTCGACCATGTTGCTGCCGATGACGGCGATTGTCTCCATCTGCGTCTCTTCCTTGGTATGGGGTGCGCCGCATGCGTGGTCGGCGGCGGCCTGCAACGAGTGATAATAAAATCACATTAGATGTGAAAATGCAATCTCCTGATGTTATAGGGGTCACTATTTGGGATGGGGATGTGCGGTGGTTTTACTGGCGGTAGCTGGCGTGCCTCGCGCGATCGCCGGCCGATTCGTCTGGTCAGACTGGTCGGATGGTTTGGTGCATGGGCGCGCGCCGCGAACGGGCAACCGCGGCATTCGGCATCGAATCATGCACCGAAATGAGGAATACATTTCGGCACGCTTGGCGGTTATTGCCGACAATTGAAGCGGCAAGCGGGGGTGGCCCGGTTTTTGCTGAAGTGGGCATGGCCGCGCAACGGTTGCGCGCTGCCCGACGACAGACGAGACAAGGAAGACTCACCGTGAATTCGATCACCCGACCGTTCCCCCGACGCGCATGGCTGGCTGCGCTGATTGCCGCGCCCGTGATGGCGCTGTTTGCCGCCGCGCCTGCGCGTGCCGACGCGCTCGACACCATTGCGAAAAGCGGCGCGCTGCGCGTCGCGGTGCCGGAGGACTATCCGCCGTTCGGCTCGGTTGGTACCGACATGCAGCCGCAGGGCTATGACATCGACATGGCCGAACTGCTTGCGAAATCGCTCGGCGTGAAGCTGAAGCTGGTGCCCGTGAACAGCGCGAACCGGATTCCGTATCTGACGACCAACAAGGTCGACATGGTGATCTCGTCGCTCGGCAAGACGCCGGAGCGCGAGAAGGTCGTCGACTTCTCGACCGCGTACGCACCGTATTTCCAGGGCGTGTTCGGGCCGGCCGACGTGAAAGTGAGCACGCCCGCCGACCTGAATGGCAAAACGGTCGGCGCCACGCGCGGCGCACTCGAGGAGATCGCGCTGTCGCAGCTCGCACCGAACGCGACGATCAAGCGCTTCGAGGACAACAACGCGACGATCCAGGCGTTCCTTTCAGGGCAGGTGCAATTGATCGCGGCCGGCAACATCGTCGCAGCAGCGATTCTCGCGAAGAATCCGCCGCGCCGGCCCGAGGTCAAGTTCGTGATCAAGAATTCGCCGTGCTTCGTCGGCGTGAACAAGAACGAAGCACGCCTGCTCGCGAAGATCGACGACGCGATCGCACATGCGAAGCAGGACGGCACGCTGAGCGCGATGTCGAAGAAGTGGCTCGGCCAGCCGTTGCCTGCCGGCCTGTGAGCGATCGCCGCCGTGCCTGCGACGGCGCGACGATCGTCGTCTGAACCCGATCCTTCCCATCTGTCATGAGCTATCAGCTTCGATTCGGCGAGCTCGCCGAATACGCCGGCATGTTCGCGAGCGGCGCGGCGACTACGTTCGCGCTGACCGCCGTCGCGACCGTGCTCGGCGTTTCGATCGGCGTGCTCGGCGCGGCCGCGTACAGCGCCGACGCGCGCGCGGCCGTGCGGCTGCGTCCGTTGGTCGGCGCGTACGTCGAGGCGGTTCGCAACACGCCATTCGTCGTGCAGCTATTCTTTATCTTCTTCGGATTGCCCGCGCTCGGCGTGCACATCGACGAATACACGGCCGCAATTCTCGCGATGACGCTGAATCTCGGCGCGTACTCGGTCGAGATCGTGCGCGCGGGCGTCGCCGCCGTGCCGAAGGGGCATCTCGAGGCCGCCGCCGCGCTTGCGATGTCGCGCGCGCAGATGCTGCGCCACGTCGTGTTGCCGCAGGCGCTCGCGAAGGTGTTTCCGGCGCTCGCGAGCCAGATCGTCATCACGATGCTCGGCTCGGCCGTCGTGTCGCAGATCTCGGTGGCCGATCTCACCTACGCGGCGAGTTATATCCAGTCGCGCAATTTCCGCTCGTTCGAAACGTATTTCGTGATCGCGCTCGCGTATCTGGCGATGGCGCTGCTGCTGCGCGCCGCGCTTGGCTCGATGGGGCGCCGCCTGTTCTCCCGCCGTGTGCGAGGTGCACGATGATCGATTTCACGTTCGGGCAGATTCTGGCAAACCTGCTGCTCGCCGCACGCTGGACGGTCGTGCTGTCGATCGTGTCGTTTCTGTCCGGCGGTCTCGTCGGCCTCGGGTTGCTCGTGATGCGCGTGTCGAACTCGCGCGTGCTGCGCAGTTGCGCGAAGCTGTACATCGAGGTGTTCCAGGGAACCCCATTGCTGATGCAGCTGTTTGTCGTGTTCTTCGGCCTGCCGCTCATCGGTCTCGATGTGTCGCCGTGGGTTGCGGCCACGGCCGGCCTCACGTTCTTCACGAGTGCATATCTCGCGGAAATCTGGCGCGGCTGCGTCGACGCGGTGCCGAAAGGGCAGTGGGAGGCATCGGCAAGCCTCGCGATGAGCTACGTCGAGCAGTTGCGTCATGTGATCCTGCCGCAGGCCGCGCGCATCGCGATCGCGCCTACGGTCGGGTTCGGCGTGCAGGCCGTCAAGGACACGGCGCTGGTGTCGATCATCGGCTTCACCGAGCTGACCAAGGTCGGCGTCGCGATCTCGAACGCGACGTTCCGTCCGTTCGTCGTGTACGGGCTCGTCGCGCTCATCTATTTCGCACTCTGTTATCCGCTTACCCGTTACGCGCGCACGTTGCAAAGGAGATGGAATGCCGCTCGTTGAAACCCGTGGTCTCGAAAAGAATTTCGGTACCCATCATGTGCTCAAGGGCATCGATTTCTCCGTCGAACGCGGGCAAGTCGTGTCGATCATCGGCCGCAGCGGTTCGGGCAAGAGCACGCTGCTGCGCACGCTCAACGGGCTCGAGAGCATCGATGCGGGCACGATCGCGATCGACGGAGAACGCGTCGATGCGCGACACGCGGACTTGCGTGCACTGCGGCTCAAGGTCGGAATGGTGTTCCAGCAATACAACCTGTTTCCGCATCTGAGCGCCGGACAAAACGTGATGCTCGCGCAGTCGGTCGTGAAGAAGTCGCATCGCCAGCAGGCGCGCGCGATCGCGGAGCTGATGCTCGAGCGTGTCGGCCTCGGCGACAAATTCGACGCGTTTCCGGAACAGCTGTCGGGCGGTCAGCAGCAGCGCGTCGCGATTGCGCGCGCGCTCGCGATGAAGCCGAGCGTGCTGCTGTGCGACGAAATCACGTCGGCGCTCGACCCGGAACTGGTCGGCGAGGTGCTGGGTGTCGTCGAGCAGCTCGCGCGCGACGACATGACGTTGATCATGGTCACGCACGAGATGAACTTCGCGCGCGCGGTGAGCGACAAGGTGGTGTTCATGCATCAGGGCAGGGTCTGGGAAAGCGGGACGCCGGAGGAGATCTTCGCGCGACCGGGGACGGTGGAGTTGAAGCGGTTCCTCGGGGGGCTTCAGAAGGCGGAAGATAGCGTGAGCTGACGCCGGTCCGATCCGCGGATGTTAGTGATGGCGCTTGATCTGCTCCGGGCCGCGGTGGCGTGTTGCTCGCGTCGCACGCGAGTTCTCTCGGCGCGGCGGTCACGCTGATCGCGATCGCGAGCCTGTTCGCGTTCATGGCGCCGCAGGCGTGCTGGTCGCTGCTGCGGGAGATCATGCCGCGCGATCGCGTTCGTGCTGGCTGGTGCGTCGGCGCTCGCCGGTGCGGTGATTCTCGCGTTCGCGGTGGGCTCGCGTGCGGTCGCGCAGATGCGCGACGCCGTCTGACGCAACCACGCGGCGGTGCATACGACGCTCACGCGTATGCGTGGATCAGCGTGTCGAGATTGCGTTGCGCGAGCGGCGTGAGCGGCGCGAATTCCGCCGATTGAAACAGTGGGACTTGCCCGCGCAACTGTTCGAGCGCCTGCTTGCGGCCCGCGCGGAAGGTTGCCGACGGCGCATCGGGATCCTGCGCCCATTCGCGTGCGATCGCGCGGTCGTATTCGCGCAGCCGGTCGGGTGTGGCTGCGAGGATCGCGAGATCGGCGTCGAGAAAAATCCGCCCGGCGCGCTGCAGGTCCGGATCGGACGCGAACGTATCGGGCAGCCGGTGCGACTTTGTCGCGAGCACGAGGTCGTGTGCAGCGGACACATGCGATGCGTGCGCATGCAACCACGACTCGGTGCAGCGTTCGTTCGTGACCTGAACGAGCCAGCGCGCGCTGCGCGCTTCGTTGTCCGCATAGTCCGGCAGCGTCGTCGCGTAGACGAAATCGTGCGCCCATACGGTGAGTTCGATGGCTGGCCACAGCGGATCCGTGCGATACGGCGCGAGGTGTTCGAACAATTCCGCCAGGTGTGCGAGCGTGTGGTAGAAACGCTGCGGCTCGCTGTATGCACGCTCGACGAGCGGCCAGATCGCGGCCGTGCCGAAGCAGGCGTCGCAGGATGCGCGCAGCGTGCGGGCGAGGCCGGAGGTGAGCGTGTTCATGTCGACGATCGTTTCGGGCAAGCGATGCGCGCAGCATAACAAACGCGGCGGCACGTGCCGCTTCTACACGTTGACGGCACCGCGCCCGAGTTCGATTACGCGCCCCCCGACACCGATTTCGCCGTTTGCGCTGACCGACAACCTCAGCCGGCAAGGCCGGCCGACGGTGTCACCCTGCTCGACCTGAAAGGCCGCAGGCAGATCGTGTTTGGCGGCAAGCAGCCAGCCACCGAGGTTTGCGCAAGCCGATCCGGTGCCCGGGTCTTCCGAAATGCCGCCTTGTTTCACGAAGAAATAGCGGGAGACCACTTTCCCGGGGCGCTCGGCGTCGAACGCGAACACGTAGGCGGTCTTGCGGCCGAGGCTGCTTTTCGGCCAGATGTCGAGGCATGCGCTGTCGGGCTGTGCGCGGCGCACGGCGCCGGTGTCCTTGAGTGCGACCAGCAGTTGATCGGCGCCTGTATCGACCCAGATCGGGGGCGCGAGCAGATCGTCTGCTGTCAGCCCCAGCAGTGCCGCCGTCCGGGCATCGGACAACTCGCACGCTGCCGTTTTCGGCATGCCCACGTGCGGCGCGGTGAACATCCACACGTCGTCATGCGCATTGACGTTGACAACCCCGGCCTTGAACTCAAGCGCGAGGTCATCGCCTGCTTCGAACAGGTCGCGCACGACATGCGCGGTGCCGAGCGTCGGATGGCCCGCGAAGGCCATTTCATACCCCGGCGTGAAGATGCGGACCCGCGCATGCGCGCGGTCCGACGGCAACACGAAGGTCGTTTCGGACAGGTTGAACTGCTCGGCGAGTGCCTGCATGGTCGCGTCGTCCATGCCGCGCGCATCTTCGAATACGCAGAGCGGGTTGCCGCCGAACGTGGCTTCGGCGAATACATTCAGCAGGCGGAAGGCATACGTGGTCATTTGGATCTCGCGTGGATGCAACGATCACCGGATTGGGGCAAGAGCTTGCCGGCTGTTTGCGCCGGAACCGTGAACGCATGTCGTTGCGATGCAGTACGCCATTGTGCCTGCAAGATTCGATGAAAGGCGCAGCATACGTGCCGTCTGTTTTTCATGCATGATCAGGTTTCTCCGGCTGGTCGACGGCGATCCGATCCGGGAATTCAGATTCCCGCGATACCGGCGGATATTTTTGCGTTCGAGCAGACAGTCGCGCTCGAGCGTGCGCCGTTTGCGACCGCATGCGAACACGGATTCCCTCGATTTCGCGGCAACGACGCCGTTCCCGGCAACCCATGTCGGGTTCGGTATCGCCCGGAGCTTGCAGATTCAAGCGTGCAGGAGGAAGACATGGCATCCGGCAGCAGTGTCCTGGAAACGATCGTACGCGGCGTGGAAGGCCTCCGGATCCCTGCCGAAACGGATTGGCTCGCGGCGAAGCAATATCTGGCCGACAACGATCGACAGTGGAAACTCTCGGCTGTCCTGGTGGCGATCGTCGCGCGGCGCGAGCCGACGATCCTGCTGACCAAGCGTTCGTCGGGGCTCAGCGAATACTCGTCGCATGTGAGTTTCCCGGGCGGACGTCCGGCGGATTCCGACGGCAGCATCGGCGCGACTGCGCTGCGCGAAGCGTTCGAGGAAATCCGCCTCGAGCCCTGCGCGATTCGGGTGGTCGGGTGCTTGCCGATTCATAAAACCAGAAAGCGCAATCACGCGATCTTTCCCGTGATCGGCATCGTGCCGGAATCGGCCGAATGGGAGGCGGCACCGGCCGAAGTCGAGGAGATCTTCGAGTTTCCGTTCTCCACGCTGCTGAATCCGGATCTGCCGCGGCAATACACCGACGGCGAACGCGCAGGCGCCTGGTACTGGGCGGATCAGACGCAGGACATCTGGGGCGTGACCGCGCTCATCCTGAAGTCGCTGGCAAGTCTGGTTCTCGACGCTGCGCGCGGCGGGGCCACACGTCGCGACTAGGTTCACGCGCCGGACCGCCATCCGGCCACGCTCACCTCAATGCGACGACACGAACACCGCATCCTCGAACGCCTCCGGAATCGCGAAGCTGTCGCGCATGCGCTGTGTCTCCTTCGCCGGCGTCAGGCCGAACAGACGTTTGAATTCCCGGCTGAACTGCGACGGGCTCGTATAACCGACCGCGTAGCCGGCCGCCTCGGCCGTCAGGTCCTGGCGCACCATCAGCAGCCGCGCCTGATGCAGGCGCGTCGACTTCAGGTACTGCATCGGCGACACCTGTGTGACCGCCTTGAAGTGGCTGTGAAAGCTCGGCACGCTCATGCCGGCCTCGTCGGCCAGTTGCGACACGTCGAGCGGCTGCGCGTAATCGGCATGGATCACGCGCAGCGATCGGCCGATCCGGCCGAACTGCCCGCGCATCGCGAGTGCGCTGCGCATCGCGCTTCCCTGCGCGCCGGTCAGCACTCGGAAATACAGCTCGCGAAGCAGCGCCGGACCGAGCACCGCGGCTTCGAGCGGCCGCTGCATCGCCTCGACGAAGCGCAGCACCGACGCGTGCATCGCTTCATCCATCGGCGTCGACATCATGGTCCTCGGCGCCTGTACGTGCTCCGCTATGCCTTCGCGGTCGATCTGCGCCGCGAGTTCGGCGGCCATCGTGAAATCGAGGTGCAGGTACAGCGCGAGAAGCGGGCGCTCGGGCGTCGCGTCGGTTTCCATGCTGAACGGGACGGGCACGGACACCGCGAGGTAGTGGTGCTCGTCGTACAGATAGCGTTCGCCGCCGAAGTAGCCGCGCTTGCAGCCCTGGCAGACGATCACGATTCCCGGGTCGTACAGCACCGGCGTGCGCGACAGTGCGCGGTTCGAGCGCAGGATGCGCACGCTCGGCAGCGCCGTCAGGTTGTAGCCTTCGTCGGGCGCCAGCGTGCGCAGCAGCGCGACCAGGCGTTTCCGGTTTCGCGGTGATGACGGCAGCGACGGTTGTCGGGGGGAGGATGGCTCGGTGTTCATAGTTTTGTGCAAGAAAATAAGCGGAATCTGGCTTATTCGACGTTGTTCGTCAGACTAGTATGCATGCTTCAATCGACATTCGGGAGAAGCGAACATGGCATCCGGCAACATCATGCTCATCACTGGCGTCAGCAGCGGCTTCGGCCGCGCGCTCGCACAGGAGGCGCTCGCGGCCGGCTACACGGTGGTCGGTACCGTGAGAAGCGCGCAGGCGGCGCGGGAATTCGAAGCGCTGTCCGCGCAGGCTGCTTTCGCGCGTGTGCTCGACGTGACCGATTTCGACCGCATCGACGGCATCGTCGCGGAAATCGAAGCGAACGTCGGGCCCGTCGACGTGCTGGTGAACAACGCCGGCTACGGGCACGAAGGCATCATGGAAGAAGCGCCGCTCGCCGAGATGCGCCGGCAGTTCGACGTGAACGTATTCGGCGCGGTCGCGATGATGAAGGCCGTCGTGCCGTTCATGCGCGCGCGCCGGCGCGGCCGCATCCTGAACATCACGTCGATGGGCGGCCACATCACGATGCCGGGAATCGCGTATTACTGCGGCAGCAAATTCGCGCTGGAAGGCATATCCGAAACCGTCGGCCAGGAGCTCGAGCCTTTCGGCATTGCGGTGACGGCCGTGGCGCCCGGTTCGTTCCGCACCGACTGGGCCGGCCGCTCGATGGCGCGCACGCCGCGCTCGATCGCCGACTACGACGCGATCTTCGACCCGATCCGCAAGGCGCGCGAGGAGAAGAGCGGCAAGCAGTTGGGCGATCCCGCGAAGGCTGCGCGGGCGATGCTCGCAATCGTCGCGGCGGAACATCCGCCCGCGCACCTGTTGCTCGGCAGCGATGCGCTGCGGCTGGTGCGGAACAAGCTGTCGGCGCTGGAACAGGAAATCCGTGCGTGGGAGGCCGTGACGGTGTCGACGGACGGCTGACGATCGGCCGGGCGGGGCGCGCGAATCCGGGTGCCCCATTGCCGGTGTTTTGCACGGACATCGTCGACGCGATGCAGCACGGCAGGAAAGCGCGTCGATCGGCAGTCGGCCCGACTTGCCGCGCGTCCCGTCCGGGCGCACCGGCATCGCTCGCATCGCGGGCGTTTATTTCCCGTCGGTGGATGATCGGCGGTCGCGGCGCACCGTGGCATCACGGTTTCACAATAAAGGCTGATAATGGCTGCCGGCCGGTACGCCGAGTTCGTCCACCTCACAGGAGTCAATCGCGATGCCATACGTCACTACGAAGGATAACGTCGAGATCTTCTACAAGGACTGGGGCCCGAAGGATGCACAGCCCATCGTCTTCCATCATGGCTGGCCGTTGTCGTCCGACGACTGGGATGCGCAGTTGCTCTTTTTCGTTCAGAAGGGCTATCGCGTGATTGCGCACGACCGGCGCGGCCACGGCCGGTCGGCGCAGGTGTCGGACGGCCATGACATGGATCATTACGCCGCGGACGCGTTCGCGGTCGTCGAGGCGCTCGACCTGCGCAATGCGGTGCATATCGGTCATTCGACCGGCGGCGGCGAAGTGGCCCGCTACGTCGCGAAGCACGGCCAGCCGGCCGGTCGCGTCGCGAAGGCGGTGCTGGTCAGCGCGGTGCCGCCGCTGATGCTGAAAACCGAATCGAACCCCGAAGGCTTGCCGATCGACGTATTCGACGGTTTCCGGAAGGCGCTCGCCGACAATCGCGCGCAGTTCTTCCTCGACGTGCCGAGCGGCCCATTCTACGGTTTCAACCGGGCCGGCGCGACGGTGCATCAGGGCGTCATCCGGAACTGGTGGCGGCAGGGGATGGCGGGCAGCGCGAAGGCCCACTACGACGGCATCAAGGCGTTTTCGGAAACGGATCAGACCGAGGACCTGAAGTCGATCACCGTCCCGACGCTCGTGCTGCATGGCGAAGACGACCAGATCGTGCCGATCGCCGATGCCGCGCTGAAGTCGATCAAGCTGCTGCAGAACGGCACGCTCAAAACGTATCCGGGTTATTCGCACGGCATGCTGACGGTCAATGCGGACGTGCTCAACGCCGACCTGCTGGCGTTCGTGCAGGCGTAACGGTGTCGGCAGGCGAACCGGCAGCGCGGTTGGACACGGCTGCCGGTTCGCCTGCCGCATCCAACATGCGTTGCATTGCGACAGCCCCCGCCGAGTCCGTTCTCCGATTCAAGCTCCTTGAGCCGGCGGGCGTCGACCACATCCATGCCGCCGAACTTATCCATCGAAAGACGCGCTGCGTTGCGGGCGTGAGCGTGTCATGCCCCATCGTTTTTGGAACTGCGATAAACAACGGGGCTGGATTGAAAAATGGAAACCCAGCCCCTGGCGCCGAATGTCGGTAGTTTCCGGATTGTTTAAAGTTTATCGAATGGCAAAGCGGGTGGCCGGTGAGCCATTCGCGCAATTATTGCCGTGGATAAACATATTTCAGTTTTAGGAATATGCCGAGTAAATCAGCGGATAAACTTCCTTGGCGTTGAATGAATAGACGCCGTCGCTAATGGTTGCCAGCAGGTTGCCGGTGGCGTCGGTTTCGATCTTGTCGATCTTGCCGGCCTTGCAAAGCGCCTGCGCGGAAGCGTACGAGGAGACGAACATCAGGGCCGAGAAAAGCACGGTCGCAATCTTTTTCATGTTTTTTCTTAGGGTAATAACGAGTGGAGTAACGCGGTTTGGTGTCGCATGGCCATGCCCGGAACTACATGCCTGCTTTTCCGTATCGCTGATTCTCAAGTGTCGAGAAGTCTGCGATGGCCGGGTCAGGAAAAACTCGTGAGAATCAATTTCGGAAATAATATTCCGGCCCTCCGTTATTTGGTCGATTTTGAGTCGCGATGTTGCGGCGCGGAACACAGGCTGTTGATTGGATTCGCTGGATTCCATCTGAATTAAATTGTCGCTTTCCCGATCCGATAATTTTTAGAATTAACTTTGTTTTCGTAAATTTTTGGTGGGGCTGTTTTTGTTTATTGATTGCTGTTGGAATTTGAATAATCGGCGATGAATATTGATTCGATGAAAAGATCGACGGCATCGGCATCCATCCAAACGCTCGCGATCTGCGCGTCGAAGGCGGGCCGCGTGTCGCGAAACGCGGCGCGCGCATCAGCTGCACCGGGGACTTGCGTTTGATATGTTCAATGGCTTTCCCGTGCTTCGGTCGGCATGAGGCTGCCGATACCGGCTGGACGCGATGTGCCGGTATGTCGACCGGCCGCTCAGGGCGCGGTACCGGTATAGCGGCCCGGGCGATGCCATGCGACGACCATCGCGCTCATGGCGACGGCGCTGATCGCCGACCAGCCGACGCGATCGGCCTGAATGACCAGCGTGGACGTCAGCAGGATCATCGCGTCGATACACACTTGGGTAATACCGGCGTTTATGCCTCGCACGCGCTGCAGCCACAATGTGACGACACCGGTACCGCCGACGCCCGCGCCGTGCCGCGCGAGCGCAAGAATGCCCATGCCGCACAGCGTGCCGCCTGCCAATGCCGCGAACAGCGGGTTCACGAAGGCAATTTTCAGCGTCCGGGGCATCGCCGCGAGCGCGAATGTGATGCCGCAGCTCGCGATCGTCGATTTGATCGCGAAACGTGGCCCCATCACGAAGTGCGCGAAGATGAAGAACGGCAGGTTGACCAGCGTGAAGATCGTACCCACCGATAATGGACAGAGGTACGAGACGAGCAGTGCAATGCCGGCGATCCCGCCGGTGACAAGTCCGGCCGCCTTGAGCAGGACGAGCCCGATAACCACAAAGGCCATGCCGACTGTCATCCCGTAGATGTCTTCGAGCACGGAGTGCGGCGTTGCGCTTGTGTCGCGTGTCGGAATGGCGCCGGATACGGCGCCTGATTCGTGCTTCATGATGTCTGCAGCCACATCGGGACGGCGGATCGAATCCTCCCAGGTCGATCGCGCCGCGGGTTCCTGGTACGTGCCGATGTCTCCTGGCGGCGCGCGTCAGGCAGCTTACCCAGGCAAAATTATTTGGGCAAATCGCTCGAATGCGTACGGCGACTTATCGACGGCGATACCTTCACGCGTCGCCAGTTCGATAGTCGACGCGCGCGTGATGCCCGGCAGGATCGAGCTCGACAGCGGCGGCGTGCGCAGCGAGCCGTCGTCCAGAACGAAGAACACGTTCATGCCGCCTGGTTCCTCGATCCACTTGTGTCGAGCGGCGTCGAGAAACTGCTATCCGTTTTTCGTACCTCCAAACAGCCCCCGTTTCGAAGAGCACCTTTCCACCGCAGGGGACTAACAGCGGAAAAACGGCTCATTACACTGCGCCCGTCGCATCGCCGAGAGACCTCGACGCGGCACGCATACGCAGCGCACAAGCGTTGCGACCGGAAAACGAAAGACTTTGGGGGGAAATCGTCATGAACAAGCGTTGGGGGATCATCGCGCCCGCCGCCATGCTTGCTGCCGCCGCGCATGCACAAAGCAGCGTGACACTGTATGGCAAGATCGAGGACGGCATCAACTACACGAGCAATGCACGCGGCCACGGAACCGTGCAACTGCAGAGCGGCTACGATTACGGTAGTCGCTGGGGTATCAAGGGCACCGAGGACCTCGGCGGAGGCTACCAGGCGATTTTCACCCTCGAGAGCGGCTTCGACGTCAACAACGGAAAAATGAGCCAGGGTGGCCGGGAATTCGGCCGTCAGGCCTTCGTCGGTATCGCGTCGGATCGTTACGGCACCGTGACGTTCGGCCGTCAGTACGATCCGAGCGTCGACGTTTTCTCGCCGCTCACCGCAAACGGCAACTGGACTGGCTATCTGTTCGCGCATCCGTACGACAACGACAACACGGACTACTCGTTCCGCGTGAACAATTCGGTCAAGTACGTGTCGCCCGTGTGGCACGGGATTACCGCGGAGGCAATGTATGGATTCAGCAACCAGGCGGGCGGCTTCGCGAACAACCGTCTGTATGGCGCCGCGCTGCAATATCAGCAGGGCGGGCTGACGGTCGGCGCGTCGTATTTGAAAATCAACAACGCCCGCAATGCGGATTCGACCGGCGCGATTACCGGCGACAACACGTTCGATGCGTCGTCACAGCAGAACATCGGCATCGGCGTGAACTACGCGTTCTCGAATGCCCTCGTCGGGTTCACGTATTCGCACGTCGACGTCTACGATCCGACGTCGAACGCGTATTTCACCGGTACGACGCAGCCGGCGGGCGGTGCGTGGAAATCGTGGAAATTCGACAACTTCGAGGTGAACGGACTCTATCACTTCACGCCCGCGTTCTACATCGGTGCGGCGTACACGTACACGCAGGCTCGCGTCGCTTCGACGGTCGGCGCGTTCAATCCGAAGTGGCATCAACTGAGCACGAAGTTCAATTACGACATGTCGAAGCGGACGTCAGTGTTCGTGGAAGGCGTCTACCAGCACGCGATGAACGCGCACACCGGAACCGACTTCGACTACGCGTACGTTCCGGGCGCCGCCGATATCTCGTCGGGCCCGAACCAGTACGTCGTGCGTGTCGCGCTGCTGCATCACTTCTGAGACCGACGCCGTTCGCGAATGCCGCACACCGTGCGGCAGCCTCCGATCCGCATGACGGACGCGATGGCAGTGTCGAGTGACGTCAGGATGCCTACAGGTACCAGTCGAGCGTCTTCAGGATGCCCGTCTCGAAGGTTTCCGCCGGCTTCCATCGAAGTTCGCGCTCGAGCTTGCCTGCGTCGATCGCATAGCGGCGATCGTGGCCGGGGCGATCGGCGACGAAGTGCTTGAGGCGCGCGTGCGGCGCGCCCTGCGGCCGGCGCACGTCCAGCAGCGAGCAGATCAGGTCGACGATGTCGGCGTTGCGCCACTCGTTGCATCCTCCGACGTTGTACGTCTCGCCGACCGTGCCGCGCCGGATCACGGCATCGATCGCCCGGCAGTGATCGTCGACGTATAACCAGTCGCGGACGTTCGCGCCGTCGCCGTAGAGCGGAATGGGCACGTCGTTGACGCAGCTGCGGATCACCGTCGGGATGAACTTCTCGACGTGCTGGCGCGGGCCGTAGTTGTTCGAGCAGTTGGTCGTCGTGACCGGCAGCCCGTACGTGTGGAAGTACGCGCGCACGAGATGGTCGGAGCCGGCTTTGCTGGCGGAATACGGCGAATTCGGCGCGTACGGCGTGGCTTCCGAGAACGGTGGATCGTCCGGGGCGAGCGATCCGTACACCTCGTCGGTGCCGATGTGATGGAAGCGGCGCTGCGCGAGCGCGTCGGCGTTCCGCTCCGTCATCCAGACCGTGCGCGCCGCGTCGAGGAGGGTCCAGGTGCCGACGACGTTCGCGCGCACGAATTCGCCCGGGCCGGTGATCGAGCGGTCGACGTGGCTCTCGGCGGCAAAGTGGACGATCGTGTCGATCGCGTGGTCGCGCAGCAGGCTCTCGACGAGCGGCCGGTCGCAGATGTCGCCGAGCACGAAGCGGTGGCGGCCGGTGTCTTCCGAGCCCGCGAGATGGTCGAGGCTGCCGGCGTAGGTGAGCAGGTCGAGATTGATGATCCGGACCTGCGGATCCGTCGCGAGCAGGTAGTGGACAAAGTTGGCGCCGATAAACCCGGCGCCGCCGGTGACGAGGACATGTTTCGGTCGATGGCTCATGAGGTTCGTTTCCAGGTATCGAGCACGTCGGCGAGCGCCGGGATCCAGCACGGCGCCTCGATGCCGAAATGCTCGCGAATGCGGGTGCAGTCGAGTGCGGAGTTCGCCGGCCGCGGCGCTGGCAGCGGATAAGCGGCCGAGCGGATCGGGCGCACGAGCGGGATGCGATCGATGAGGCCGGCGCGCCGTGCCTGCCCGAAGATCGTCTCGGCGAACCCGTGCCAGGTCGTGACGGGTGTGCCGCACAGGTGGTAGGTGCCCCAGCGCGTGATGGCGCCCGTGCGGTGGCGATCCGCGATCGCAAGCAGCGCGTCGGCGACCGCGCCGGCGTGCGTCGGGCCGCCGTACTGGTCGGCGACGACCGCGAGTTCGTCGCGCTCGCGGCCGACCCGCAGCATCGTGCGCACGAAATTGCCGCCGTGCGTGCCGAACACCCACGCGATCCGGAGGATCAGGTGCGCATCCGGCAGCCGCTGGCGGACCGCTTCCTCGCCTGCCCATTTGGTGTGCCCGTAGACACCGAGCGGCGCGACGCCCGCCGCTTCGTCGTACGCGCCTTGCGCGCGGCCGTCGAACACGTAGTCGGTCGACAGGTGCAGCAACGGGATGCCGGCCGCGGCGCACGCGTCGGCGAGCGTCGCCGGGCCGGCGCAATTGGCGCGCCATGCGGCGTCGGGTTCGGTTTCCGCGCGATCGACGGCCGTCCACGCGGCCGCATTGATCACGAGCGTCGCGCGGTGCGTGGCGAGCGCTTCGCGGACGGCTCGCGGATCGGCGATGTCGAGCTGCGCGCGGGAGAGCCCGATGGCAGGGCGCGCGCCCGCGCGCAGCAGGAGTTCGCGACCGACCTGGCCGAGCGCGCCGGTCACGACGATCGTCATCGCCGGGCTCCGTGAAGGTCGGGCGACGCCGGCGCACGGTCGCGCAGGCGCGGCTGTCGGCGATCCTTGTCGGACAGCTCGAACGGCACGTCGAGCGCGGGCCATTCGATGCCGATGTCGGGGTCGTCCCACAGCACGCCCGCGTCCGACGACGGATCGTAGTACGCGGTGCACTTGTACGCGAAGTCGGCCTCGTCGGACAGCACGCAGAAGCCGTGCGCGAAGCCCGGCGGAATCCACAGCTGGCGATGCGACACGTCGTCGAGCACGGTGCCGAACCAGCGTCCGAGATGCGGCGAACCGGGCCGGATGTCGACCGCGACGTCGTACACGGCGCCACGCGACACACGCACGAGCTTGCCCTGCGGATGCCGGAACTGGTAGTGCAGGCCGCGCAGCACGCCGCGCCGGGAGCGCGAGTGGTTGTCCTGCACGAAGCCCGCGTCGACGCCCGCGTCGCGCAGCCAGGACTCGCGATAGCTTTCGACGAAGAAGCCGCGCGCGTCGCCGAAGCTCGCCGGTTCGATCAGCAGCACACCCGGCAGCGTCGTCTCGATGACGGACGTCATGCGGCGACCTCCTTGTTCAGCACGTCGAGCAGGTAACGGCCATAACCGCTTTTCGACAGCGCGTGCGCGAGCGCTTCGAGCCGCTGCGAGTCGATCCAGCCGAGCCGGTACGCGATCTCCTCGGGGCACGCGATCTGCAGCCCCTGGCGTGCCTGCATCACCTGGATGAAATTCGCCGCATCGAGCAGCGACTCGTGCGTGCCGGTGTCGAGCCACGCGTAGCCGCGGCCGAGGATCTCGACGTTCAGCTTGCCGTTCTCCAGATAGGCGCGGTTCAGGTCGGTGATCTCCAGCTCGCCGCGCGCGGACGGGCGCACCTCCTTCGCGAGCGAGACGACGTCGTTGTCGTAGAAGTAGAGACCCGTCACCGCGTAGTGCGATTTCGGGTCGCGAGGCTTCTCTTCGAGATCGATCGCCCGCCCGTGCTCGTCGAACGAGACGACGCCGTAGCGCTCCGGGTCGCGCACGTAATAGCCGAATACCGTTGCGCCCGTCGTACGCGCGGCGACGCGCTGCAGCAGCGACGACAGCGCCGGACCGTGATAGATGTTGTCACCGAGCACGAGCGTCGCCGCGTCGTGTCCGATGAACGACGCGCCGATCACGAACGCCTGCGCGAGCCCGTCCGGGCTCGGCTGCACCGCGTACGAGAAATTCATGCCCCACTGTTCGCCGTCGCCGAGCAGTTGCCGGAACGCATCGAGATCGCGCGGCGTCGAGATGATCAGGACGTCGCGGATGCCGGCCAGCATGATCGTGCTGAGCGGGTAGTAGATCATCGGCTTGTCGTACACCGGCATCAGCTGCTTCGATACCGAATGCGTGAGCGGATGGAGCCGGGTGCCGGATCCGCCCGCCAGAATCAGTCCCTTACGGCCAGTCGCTGTGTGCATGATGTCCTCGCTGTGATGAAGAAGGGCGGGCCGCGTGCGCGTCAGCCCGGGTCGATGCGTCGGAACACGATCGCGAAGCCTGCCAGGTAGACGGCCGCGATCACCGCGAAACCGGCGGCGGTCGCGCGGTCCGGGTCGGCGATCGCGTGCAGCACGACCGACGCGATCGCGACGCCGACCAGCGAGCCGATCTGCCGGCTCGCGTTCAGCGATGCGGCGGCGAGATTCGCATCCGCGGGGCCGGCCGACTGCATGACGACGAGATTCATCGCGGGGATCGCCTGGCCTGCGCCGAAGTTCGCGATGGCGACCGAGATCGCGAGCGCCGCGTAGGGCAGCGCCTCGATGCCGATCAGCCCGGCGCTGCCGAGCGTGGCGAGCGCGAGGCCCGCGAGCAGCGTGCCGCGCGGGCCGAGCCGCGCGCTCACGCGGGCGGACGCGAGATTGCCGATGCCGAACATCGCCATCAGCGGAAACAGTTCGAAGCCGGCGCGCAGCGCGCTTGCGCCGCGCGTCTGCTGCAGGTAAAGGCTCAGCAGGAAGATTTCCGCGAGGATGCCGAAATTGATCGCGAGCCCGAGCAGGCCGCCCGCGACGAAGCGCGGGTTGCGCAGCAGCGCGGGCGACAGGATCCGGTGGCGGGCGCGGCGTTCGCGCCACACGAATGCGGTGCCGGCAGCGAGCGTCGCGGCCGCGCCGGCGACGATGGCGGGCGAGCGCCAGCCGGCGCCCGGCCCCTCGATCAGCGTATAGCTGAGCGCCGCGAGCGCGAGCACGCCGAGCAGATGGCCGAACGTGTTCAGCGGGCCGGGATGGCGCGGCGAGTGCCCGACGTGGCGGCGCGTGAGCCACAGTCCGGCCAGACCGACGGGCAGGTTGACCCAGAAGATTCCGCGCCAGCCGATCGCGTCGACGAGCACGCCGCCGACGCACGGCCCGATCGCCATCGCCGCCGATACCAGTGCGCCCCAGATGCCGATCATCCGCGTGCGCAGCGGCCCGGCCGGAAACGCCAGCGTGAGCAGGCTGAGCGAGCTCGGCATGAAGAGCGCGGCACCGACGCCCTGCAGCAGCCGCGCGGCGACCAGCATGCCGCTCGTCTGCGCGGCCGCGCACAGCACCGACGCGGCGACGAACAGCGCGAGCCCGGCGACATAGATCGTACGCGGCCCGTAACGGTTCGCCAGCGCGCCGCCGAACAGCAGCAGCGCGGCGAAGCTGAGCGTATAGGCATCGACCACCCAGACGAGTGCCGTCAGCGACATGTCGAGACTCGCCTGCATCGCCTTCAGCGCGACGTTCACGATGGTCACGTCGAGCATCGCCATCACGAAGCCGCAGGCAAGCGCGACCATCACACGCGCGGGCTGGGCGGCGGTCGCGCCGGCAGCTGGGGCGGCGTTCGTGCTCATGCCGCGCGGCCGCCGAGATAGAGGCGCCGCATCTCGTCGCTGTCGAGCAGTTCGGCCGACGTGCCCGTCAGCGCAACGCGGCCCATCGTCAGCACCACGCCGCGGTCGGCGATGCGCAGCGCCTCGAGCGCGTTCTGTTCGACCATCAGCACCGCGATGTGCTCGGTATCGCGCATCCTGACGATCGCGTCGAACACCTCGTCGACCATCTTCGGCGACAGGCCGGCCGACGGCTCGTCGAGCAGCAGCAGCACGGGGCGCGGCATCAGCGCGCGTGCGAGCGACACGATCTGCCGCTCGCCGCCCGACAGTGCGCCTGCGGGCGACCGGTAGCGGCGCCGCAGCACCGGGTATTGCTCGCACAGCTCCTCGATCCGTGCTTCGCGCGGGAACGCGGACATCGCGTGGCCGCCGAGCATCAGGTTCTCGCGAACCGTCAGCGCGCCGAACACGTTGTCGGTCTGCGGAACGAAGCCGATGTCGTGCTCGCGGATCTTGCGGTGTACCGGCACGCGCGCGATGTCGCGGCCGTGCATCGTGACCGTGCCGGCGCGCGGCAGCACGAAGCCGGCGATGGCCTTGAGGAGCGTCGACTTTCCGCAGCCGTTCGGGCCGAGGATCGTGACGATGTCGACCGGCCCGACGGAGAGCGATACCCCGTGCAGGATGTCGATGTCGGGTGTATAGCCGGCGATCAGATCGCGGACGTCGATCATGACACCCCCAGCGGACGGCGCGCATGCGCGCGGCCCAGGTAGGCATCGAGCACGCGCCGGTTGCTCTCGAGTTCGGCGGGACGGCAGTCGGCGATCGCGGCGCCGCGATCGAGCACGATGCAGCGGTCGCACAGCTCGCGGATGAAGTGCATGTCGTGCTCGATCACGACGAGCGTGACGCCCTGTCCGCAGATGCGGCGCAGTTCGGCGACCAGCTCGCCGCGCAGGTTGGGGTGGACGCCCGCGGTCGGTTCGTCGAGCAGCAGCAGCTTCGGCTCGGTCATCATCGCGCACGCGATGCCGAGCAGTTTCTTCTGGCCGCCCGAGATCGCCGCGGCGCCGAGCTGCGCGACGTGTGCGAGCTTCAGCTCCTCGAGCAGCGCGGCGGCGCGTGCGCGGGTTTCGGCTTCCAGCGTGCGAGTCGCGCGACTGCGCAGCAACGCGGCGACAGGCCCGTGACGGGCCGACGACGCAGCCATCGCCAGCTCCAGAACCGACATGCGCGCGGGCATCGACGGCAACTGGAACGTCCGGCGGATGCCGAGCCGCGCGATCCGGTGCGGCGCAAGCGTGTCGATGCGGCGCCCGGCGAAGCGGATCGCGCCTGCCGCGACGGGAGCGAAGCCCGTGATCGCGTTGAGCGCCGTGCTCTTGCCCGAGCCGTTCGGACCGAGCAGCCCGACGATCTCGCCGTCGCCGACGGACAGCGTGAGGCCGGACAGCACCGTGTTGTCGCCGTAGCGTATCGTGACGCCTTCAAGCTCGAGCAGGGCGCTCATGGGTGAACCTCCAGTCGTTCCGGCACAAGGCCGCGCGGGCGCCACAGCACGCATGCCAGCAGCATCAGGCCGACGAGGCCGAGGCGCACCGCACCCGCGAGGTCGCTGCCGATGCCGAGCCAGTCCTTCAGAAACGGCGCGATCGCGTAGACCGCCTGCACGATGAGCGCGCCGGCCAGCACGCCCGCATGGCTGCCGAGCCCGCCGACCATGACGATGGTCCACAGCGCGAAGGTTTCGGATGCCACCATCGTGTCCGGGCCGACGTAGCTGATGTACCAGGTGAGGAGCGCGCCCGCGAACGCCGCGGGCAGCGCCCCCGCGACGCTCGCCCGGGTCTTCAGCGCGACCGGGTCGTAGCCGAAGCAGACGGCGAGCGCGGGCTCCTCGCGCATCACCTTCAGCGCGCGGCCGAAGCGGCCGGTGGTCAGCAGCCGGCATGCGGCGTATGCGACGGCGAGGCCGCCGGCTGCGACCGCGAGGAACGCGAGGTCGGCCCACGGCGCGCGCAGCCCGGGAAAGAGCGGCGCGATGCCGCCGATGCCTTGCGCGCCGCCCGTCAGCCAGCCTTCGTTCAACGCGAACGTGCGCAGGATCTCGGCGATCGCGAGCGTCGCGATGCCCCAGTAGTCGGCCGACAGATGGCGGCCGAGCCGCGCGATCGCGACGGCCAGCACGCTCGCCGCACCGGCCGCGAGCGCGAGCGCGGCCGGCAGCGGCCAGCCGAGCTGCGACGCGATGCCGGCGGCGTAGGCGCCGAGCCCGGCGAACGCGACGAAGCCGAAATTGACGAGCCCCGCATAGCCGGCCTGCAGGTTCAGGCCGAGCGCCATCGTCGCGTACAGGCACGCGACGGTCAGCAGATGGACGATGAAACTAGACACGACGCACCTCCCTGTCGAAGATCCCGTATGGCCGGAACACGAGTGCGACGAGCAGGATCGCGAACGACACCGCGCCGACGTATTCGACCGGAAAGAACGCGAGCGGCCGGCCGACCAGCCCGCCGAAGTCGACGTCGAGCGCGGTCGTTTCGGCGAACGCGATCAGGAGCGCGCCGGCCGCCGCGCCGAGCGGATTGCCGAGGCCGCCGAGGATGGCGGCGGAAAACACCGGGATCAGCAGCCCGTAGCCGAGGTTGACGTGCACGCTTTCGGTCGCGCCGAGCATGGTGCCGCCGAGCGCCGCGAGCACGCCGCTTGCGAACGTGATCACGTTGGTCACGCGCTGCGCGTCGATGCCCGTCGCGAGCGCGAGCGCGCGATTCGACGCGAGCGCGCGCATCGCGCGGCCGAGGCGGGTGCGGTACAGCAGCAGCGCGAACACGGCGAGCGCGACGGCGCCGCACGCGATCGAGCCCGCCTGCGCGGACGACATCGCGACGCCGCCGACCATCAGCGGCGGACGCACCGCCTGCGCATACTGCAGCGGCCGCGAGCCGGCGGCGCCGAGCATCAGCGCGACGGCGAGCAGCGACACGGCGAGCGAACCGATCATCGCGACCGCGCTGCCCGAGCGCAGCAGCCGCGTGAACACGAACAGGTTCAGCAGCGTCGCGGCAAGGCCGACCGCCACGCACGACACGGCGGTCGCGAGCGCGAACGGCAGGCCTGCGCGCTCGAACCCGAGGGTCGCGAACGCACCGAACATCGCGTACTGGACGTGCGCGATGTTCGGGAAGCGAATCAGCGAATACAGCGTCGACAGGCCGACCGACACGAGCAGCAGGTCGGACGTGCGCATCAGGACATCGATCAGGAATTGCAGCATCGCGTTGCTCCCGGTGGCTAGCGCGCGACGACGGATTGCCGGTACACGACCTTCTCGTATGGCTGCACCGTGCGCTGGCCGTCGGCGTCGAAGGCGATCGTGCCGGTCACGCCCGTATACGGCTGGCTGGCCGAGAGCGCTGCGCGCACCTTCGCCGGATCGGCCGATTGCGCGCGGTTCATCGCGGCGGCGGACAGCATCGTCGCGTCGTACGCGTAGCTGCCGAACGCCGAGCGCGGCGCCTCGTGGTACGCGGCGCGATAGTCGGCCGCGTACGCGGCGGCACTTGTGCCGAGCGCCGCGACCTCCAGGCCGATCTGCCCCTGCGCGATCTGGGCGGGCGTGTCGCTCGTGCACATCGTCAGGTAGATCCCGTACCACGGCCGCTGGTTGAGGCGCATCTCGAACGCCTGCCGGTTAAGCGTCGCGGCTTCCTGTCCGTACGCGCTGTACACGTAGCCGTCGGGCTGCGCGCGCGATGCCTGCTCCAGCTCGCGCCGGTAGGTCGACTGGCCCTCGGTGTAGAGCACCGTCGAGACGATCGTGCCGCCGAGCGCCTCGAAGCGCTTCCTGAACTCGGCCGCGATGCCCTGGCCGTAGCCGTTGTTCGGTGCAATCAGCGCGACGCGCCGCAGTTTGCGGTCGTACACATCCTGCGCGGCGAAGCGCGCGGACAGGTCGTCGAGCCCGATTGCGCTGAACGAGCCCGCGCCGATCTTGCGGACCTGCTGGCTCGACGAACCGATGTTGATGTGCACGTCGCCCTGACGCACGAGGAACTGCCCGACCGGGATCGTCACCGACGAAGAGAATTCGCCGAGTACGAGCGGCACGCGCTCGACCGTCGCCAGCTTGCGCGCGGCGTCGAGCGCCGTGTTCGCCGTGCCGCCCGAATCCTCGATCCGCACCTGCAGCTTCTGCCCGAGCACGCCGCCTTGCGCGTTGATTTTAGCGACCGCGAGTTCGATCCCGCGCCGCTGGTCCTCGCCGATCGACGCGCTTGCGCCTGTCAGCGGCAACACGGCGCCGACGCTGACGTCGGCGTGCGCAGGAAATGTCGCCCACGCGCCGAGCGCGACGCAGATCCCGAGACTCCAGCAACCCAGCTTCATTTTTGTTCTCCTGAATGCGTGTTGAATTGCGTTTGAAATACAAAAGTGTCGACAGAATCACAGAACAAAAATCGTTGGCAAACACTTTTTGAACGGATGTGGCGAAGTTCGTAAAACGCACCGATGGTCACAAGAAAATGCCTTGTTTTAAAGCGTTAAATGCACAAACTCAGCGACTGTAAACACCAGCGGCGGGCATATGCTCCAGATTGGCGCGGCATCGAATATTTTTGAAAAAAGTGTATACAGTCCTGAATATGGATGCTTAGAATTCAACCCACTCGATACGGAAAGCGGAGGCGGTGCGATGGAGATCAGGCGATATGGCGCAGGCGAGCGGATGAGCCAGCTCGTGGTCGCGGGCGGCTTCGCGTTCATTGCCGGACAGGTTGCCGACGACACCGCACTCGACGTCGCCGGCCAGACCCGCCAGATCCTCGACAAGATCGACCGGCTGCTCGACGGCGCGGGGCTCGACAAGCGCCGGATCGTGTCCGCGAACATCTGGCTTGCCGATCACCGGAGCTTTGCCGACATGAACCGGGTCTGGGACGCATGGGTGCCGCAGGGCGACGCGCCGGCGCGCGCATGCGTGGAGTCGGCGCTCGCGTTTCCCGAGTACACGGTCGAAATCGCGGCGATCGCCGCGTTCTAGGGTCTGTTTCCAGATGGAACGCACATGCGAATGCCCGAAATCGCTCGTAGGGCAAGAAGTGAGGAGCGCCGTTTGGCCGAGCCAAACAAGCGACGAGCGACGCCGCCATACGGGCGATTTCGGGCATTCCCGTGACATGAATTTTTTAATTTGGGGTTGCCACGAGAACGGCCGCTCGCCGCGTTGCGCTCCTTGCGAATACGTCAGTATTCGCGGCGTCGCTCGCCTCGCGAGCGGCCGTTCTCGTGGCAACGCATGCGCGTTCCATCTGGAAACAGACCCTGGAGGCGAGCGATGAGGACGGTCGTGCTCGGAGGCGGCATCGTCGGTGTGACGACCGCATACTTTCTCGCGAAGGCGGGCGACGAGGTGGTGGTAGTCGACCGGCGCGACGGCGTCGCGCTCGAGACGAGCTTCGCGAACGCGGGGCTGATCGCGCCCGGGCATTCCTATACGTGGGCATCGCCGCGCGCGCCGAAGATCCTGCTCAAGTCGCTGTTCTCGGACGGGCAGGCGCTGCGCCTCAAGTGGTCGCCGGACTGGCGGATGTGGGCGTGGTGCCGGCAGTTCCTGCAGAACTGCACGGCGGAGCGGTCGCGCCGGAACACGTCGATCAAGGTGCGGCTGTGCCGCTACGCGCAGCAGCAGCTCCAGTCCGCGACGCGCGACGAGGGGCTCGCGTACGACCGGATCAGCGGCGGGCTGCTGTACCTGTACCGGGATCCCGCGTCGTTCGAGCGCGGCGTCGCGAACATGCGGATCCTGTCCGACAACGGCCTGCTGCTCGAGACGCTCGATCCGCGCGCGGTGATCGAGCGCGAGCCCGCGCTTGCCGGCGCGGCGGGCGAGATCGCGGGCGCGATCTACTGCCCGTCCGACGAGAGCGGCGACGCGCATCTGTTTACCCGCGCGCTCGCCGAGCGCTGTCGCGCGCTCGGCGTCGAGTTCCGTTTCGGCGCGACGATCGACGGCATGCGCGCGGACGCGGACGCGGTGGACTACGTGCAGACGTCGCAGGGCCGCGTGAGCGGCGACCGCTACGTGCTCGCGCTCGGCGCGTACTCGCCGTTCGTCGCGCGCCGGCTCGGCTACCGGTTGCCGATCTATCCGGTGAAAGGCTACTCGGTCACGCTGCCGATCGACGCGCGCCACGAGCCGCCGACGCTCGGCGGCGTCGAGGAAAACCAGCTCGTCGCGTGGGCACGGTTCGGCGAGCGGCTGCGGCTGACCGCGACGGCAGAATTCGGCGGCTACGACACGACCCACACGCCCGCGGACTTCGCGCACATGCTGGCGACCGCGAAGGCGCTGTTTCCGAACGGCGCCGACTATACGAAACCGTCGTATTGGGCCGGGTTGCGGCCGATGACGCCGGAGGGCACGCCGATCATCGGCGCGACCCGGCATCGCAACCTGTTTCTCAACACCGGGCACGGCCACATGGGCTGGACGATGTCGTGCGGTACCGCGAAGATCGTCGCGGACCTGATCCACGGCCGGCAGCCCGACATCGACATTACCGGGATGACACTCCAGTGAGCGAACTTCTTTCGACCCCTGTGCAGCACGGCGCCGGTTCGTACGCGCGCTTCGGCTTCTCGCTCGATGCGGGCATCGCGCGCCGCGCGGCGATCGGGCTCGTCGTGCTCGCGACCGACCATACGATCGAATACGAATGGCGGCGCGTGCTCGCACTCGACGGCGTCGCGTTCTACGAGAGCCGGATCGCGAACTCTGCCGACATCACCGCGGAGACGCTCGCGCGGATGGACGGCGGGATCGCGGCGGCCGTCGAGCTGATCCGCCCCGGCGAGCGGCTCGACGTGGTGGCGTTCGGCTGCACGTCCGCGTCGATGGTGCTCGGCGAGGAGCGCGTGTTCGAGCGGATCCGCGAGGCGCGGCCGGGCGTCGCGTGCACGACGCCGATCACCGCGGCGCGGGTCGCGCTCGGCGCGCTGGGCGCGCGCGGCGTCGCGCTCCTCACGCCGTACGAGCGCTCGATCAACGAAGCGATGGCGGCCTACCTGCGCGCGCGCGGCGTCGACGTCGTGCGCGCGGGCTCGTTCGAGCACCGCGACGACAACGAGGTGGCGCGGATCGACCGCGCATCGATCGAGCGCGCGGTGCTCGCACTGGCCGCCGATCCGGCGGTGGATGCGGTGTTCGTGTCGTGCACGAGCCTTCGGCTCGTCGATGCGCTCGCGGAGATCGAGGCGCGCGCCGGCAAGCCTGTGTTGTCGAGCAATCACGCGCTCGCGTGGCATGCGCTGCGGCTCGCCGGCGTCGACGATCCGGTGCCGGGCTTCGGACGCCTGCTGATGCAATGACGGTAGCCGCACGAGAGGCGTCCGCAGGCCGGTTCATGGCCGATAATGACGGTCGCCGACAGACGAAGGAGGAGGCGAGATGGTAGCGAATTCCGTGCTTGGCGGCCGCGAGGCGCTGGCGCCCAGGCGCGCGGGCCTGACGGTCAACGAGATATACGAGCAATTGAAGCAGATGGCCGTGCTGTATACGATCCGGCCGGGCGAGCGGGTCAACGAGCTTGAACTGGCGGAGCGGTTCGACGTCAGCCGCACGCCGATCCGGGAGGCGCTGAACCGTCTCGTTGCAGAGAACCTGCTGGTCTTCGTGCCGAATCGCGGATTCTTCATCCGCCAACTGGAAGGGAAAGACGTGTTCGATCTCTTTGAGCTGAGGCGTTCGATCGAGTCGACCGCGGTGATGCTCGCGTGCGAGCGGGCGTCCGACAACGACATCAAGACACTGCGCCGCTTCTGGCGGCAGGTGATGAAGAGCGCGTCGCGGATGCCGTCGTCGGAACTCGTCCTGAAGGACGAACTGTTTCACCTGGAGCTTGCCGCGCTGTCGGGCAACGCGGAGATCGGGCGCGTGCTGCAGGGAATCAACGCACGGATTCACTACGTGCGATGGGTCGACGTCGACCAGCGGCGCGATGCGGCCTTCACCGAGCATCTGGAGATCCTCGACGCGCTCGCCGCGCGGGACACCGAACGATGCGTCGCGTTGACCGACACGCACATCCGCTGGCGGATGGAGGAAATCACGCGCGTGGTGGCAGCGAGCGTCGTGAAGCTGTACGCGAAATAACGGGCGGTCCGCGGCGCAAGCGCGCCCGGCGAGACCGCGCCGACGAGACGCAAGGCAAAGGAGGACGGGCCGCCCGCCTGCCGGTGCGGCGCATCGCCACGCTTTCGTTACGAGGTGCCGTCATGAAACATGGCACGCTGGTCACTCTGTACAAGCCGTCCGCGGCGCAGATCGACCATCTGCTGGGCCTGCCCGCGCACAGTCCGGCCGTCGTCGCGGTCGACAACTCGCCCGTCGTCGATCGCGAGCTGCACGCGCGGCTTGCCGCGCACGGCGTCGACGTGGTCGCGAACCACAACCGCGGCGGGATCGCCGGCGCGTTCAACGCCGGCGTGGAGTTCCTCATTCGCCGCGGCTGCGACGTATTCTTCATCTTCGACCAGGATTCGACCGTGCCCGCCGATTACTTCGAGCGGATGCTCACGGGGTGCGCGACGGTCGGCGATACGCGCTTCCTGGTCGGGCCGCGCATCTTCAACCGCAACTTCCGGCGCAACCTGCCGCTCTTCACCGTGCGCCGCTGGTCTGCACGGATCACGCCGATCGGCGACGGCGCACGCGGCTTGCTGCCGTGCTCGGTGATCATCTCTTCCGGCACCGCGATCTCGCTCGACGCGTATCGCGCGCTCGGCCGGTTTCGCGAGGATTTCTTCATCGACCATGTCGACGCCGAGTACTGCATGCGCGCGCAGGCGAACGGCGTGCCGGTGTGCGTGAATGCGGACGTATCGCTGCCTCACGAGCTCGGCAGTCCGTCGGCCCGGCAGCACTGGCCGCGCGTCGAGATCTTCGACCAGAGCGCGCTGCGCCATTACTACGCCGCCCGCAACTGCATCCTGGTCGCACGCGACTACTGGCGCCGCTATCCGGCCATGCTGCTGATCAACCTGATCACGCTGAAGCACGTCGCGTTCATCCTGCTGCATGCGCGCGACAAGCGAACCAAGCTGCACGCGATCCTGTGCGGCGTGACGGACGGGCTGCGCGGCCGGTACGGCAGGGTCTGAGCGACTCGTGACGACGTGCGGAATCGCGCTTTATCAATTTTGTAATCCTGAATGAAGTGAGGCAGACAAGATGATTCATGACACGCAGGCAGCTCGCCGCTATACGGGCGCGTTTTCCGTCGCGCCGACGATTTTCACCGAATCGGGCGAACTGGACCTGGAAGGGCAGATGCGTTGCGTCGACTTCATCATCGACGCGGGCGCAGACGGGCTGTGCATCCTTGCGAACTACTCGGAGCAGTTCTCGCTGTCCGACGACGAGCGCGAACGGCTCACCGGGATGATTCTCGAGCACGTTGCGGGCAGGGTGCCCGTGATCGTGACGACAACCCATTTCAATCCGGTGATCTGCGCGGCGCGCAGCCGGGCCGCACAGGCAGCCGGCGCGGCGATGGTGATGATCATGCCGCCGTATCACGGCGCGACGATTCGCTGCGGCGAGGCGGCGATCGGCGCGTTTTTCTCGGAGGTCTCCGATGCGATCGACATCCCGATCATGTACCAGGACGCGCCGATGAGCGGCACGCAGGTATCGGCGGCGTTCCTCGCGCGGCTCGCGCGCACGATTCCGAACCTGCGCTATTTCAAGATCGAGGTGCCGCAGTCGGCGGCGAAGCTGCGCGAGCTGATCGCGCTCGGCGGCGACGCGATCGAGGGGCCGTGGGACGGCGAGGAGGCGATCACGCTGCTTGCCGATCTCGACGCGGGGGCAACGGGCAGCATCCTCGGCGGCGGCTACCCGGACGGGCTGCAGCCGATTCTCGCCGCCTATCGCGCGGGCCGGCGCGACGAGGCGGTGGCTGGCTACGAGAAGTGGCTGCCGCTCATCAACTACGAAAACCGGCAGGCCGGGCTGCTCGCCTGCAAGGCATTGATGAAGGAGGGCGGCGTGATCGCGTCGGACGCGCCACGGCGCCCGCTGATGCCGCTGCACCCGGAGACGCGCGCGGGCCTCGTCGAGATCGCGCGGCGGCTCGACGCGCTCGTGCTGCGCTGGGCGCGCTGACACGCGCGCATTTTTCTTCTTTCCGATCGAGGAACGTCCCGATGAGCATGCCCACGATACGACACATCCGCGCGCTGACGGTGCGCGGCGGCGGCGCCGACTACCACGACCAGGGCGCTGACCACTGGATCGACGATCACATCGCGACGCCGATGGCACGTTACCCCGAATACCGGCAGAGCCGGCAGTCGTTCGGCATCAACGTGCTCGGCACACTCGTGATCGAGATCGAGGCGAGCGACGGCACGGTCGGTTTCGCGGTGACGACGGGCGGCGAGATCGGCGCGTTCATCGTCGAGCGCCATCTGGCACGCTTCATCGAAGGGCAGCGCGTGACCGACATCGAGAAGATGTGGGATCAGATGTTCTACGCAACGCTCTATTACGGGCGCAAGGGCGTGGTGCTGAACGCGATCTCCGGCGTCGATCTCGCGTTGTGGGACCTGCTCGGCAAGGTGCGCGGCGAGCCGGTGCACCAGTTGCTCGGCGGCAAGGTGCGCGACGAACTGCAGTTCTATGCGACGGGCGCGCGGCCGGATCTCGCGAAGGAGATGGGGTTCATCGGCGGCAAGCTGCCGCTGCATCATGGCCCGGCGGAGGGCGACGACGGCCTGCGCCGCAACCTCGACGCGCTGGCGACGATGCGCGATCGCGTCGGCGCGGATTTCTGGCTGATGCTCGACTGCTGGATGAGCCTCGACGTGCGCTATGCGACCCGGCTCGCGCACGAGGCGCGCGCTTACGGGCTCAAGTGGATCGAGGAGTGCCTGCCGCCCGACGACTACTGGGGCTACGCGCAGTTGCGCCGTGCGGCGCCGCCCGATCTGCTCGTGACGACGGGCGAGCACGAGGCGACCCGCTGGGGCTTCCGGATGCTGCTCGAGATGGGCTGCTGCGACATCATCCAGCCCGACGTCGGCTGGTGCGGCGGCCTGACCGAACTCGTCCGCATTTCGGTGCTCGCCGACGCGCACGGCGTGCTGGTGGTGCCGCACGGCTCGTCGGTCTACAGCTATCACTTCGTGACGACGCGGCACAACAGCCCGTTCGCGGAATTCCTGATGATGGCGCCGCAGGCGGATCGCGTCGTGCCGATGTTCGATCCGCTGCTGCTCGACGAACCGGTGCCGACGGGCGGACGGATGAAGGTGCCGGATACGCCCGGCTTCGGCGTGCGGCTCAATCCGGCCGTGCGCACCGAACGGCCCTACACGCACTGAGCCGCCGCGATGAAACTGCTCGAGAACAAGGTCGTCGTCGTCACCGGCGGCTCGCGCGGCATCGGCCGGGCGATCGCGCTCGCGTGCGCGCGGCATGGCGCCGACGTCGTCGTCAATTACTGGGCCAACCCGTTGCTGCCGGCGCAGTCGGATCATGCGCTCGACGCGCTGGTCGACGAGGTCGGCGCGACCGGCCGGCGCGCGCTCGCCGTGCCGGGCGACATCGCGCGGCCGGACACCGCGGACGAGCTGGTCGCGCGGGCCGTCGATGCGTTCGGCCGGATCGACGTGCTGGCGAGCAATGCGGGGATCTGTCCGTTCCACGCGTTCCTCGATCTGCCCGCCGACCTGCTGCGGCGCACGATGGAGGTCAACCTGCACGGCGCGTTCCACGTGACCCAGGCGGTCGCGCGCCAAATGGCCGTGCAGGGCGACGGCGGCGCGATCGTCGCGACGAGTTCGATCAGCGCGCTCGTCGGCGGCGGCATGCAGACGCACTACACGCCGACGAAGGCCGGTGTGCACGCGCTGATGCAGTCGTGCGCGGTCGCGCTCGGCCCGCACCGGATTCGCTGCAATTCCGTGCTGCCGGGCACGATCCGCACCGAGATCAACGAAGCGGATCTCGCGGCGCCCGGCAAGGCCGAGTACTTCGAGCAGCGCATTCCGCTCGGCCGCCTCGGCGAGCCCGACGACGTCGCGGACTGCGTGGTGTTCCTCGCGTCGGACCTCGCGCGCTACGTCAACGGCGCGGCACTTCTCGTCGACGGCGGCCTTTACGTGAACCTGCAATGACGGGGGCGGACATGGAGACGATCGCGTTCCGGATGCGGCTGCATCCCGGGCAGAAGGACGAGTACCGGCGGCGCCACGATGCGATCTGGCCGGAGCTGGCCGACGCGCTGCGCGCGGCCGGCATGGCCGATTACTGGATCTTTCTCGACGACGAAACGAATTGCCTGTTCGCCGTCTTGAAACGGCCGGCCGGGCACCGGATGGCCGAACTCGCGCAGGCCGACGTGATGCGCCGGTGGTGGGCGTACATGGCCGACCTGATGGCGACGGACGGGGACGGGCGGCCGCTCGAAAAACATCTGGAACCGATGTTCCATCTGGCGTGATCGCAGGGAGGCGCAATGCAGGTCGTCGATCCACATGTGCATTTCTGGGATGCCGATGCGTTGAGCTACGGCTGGCTCGACCGCGCGCGACCGGCGTTTTCCGGGCCGGTGGCGGCGCTGCCGCGCGCATACGGTCCGGCCGACCTGCGCGCGGACGCGGGCGGGATCGACATCCTGAAAGTCGTGCACGTCGAAGCGATCCATGATGCGTGGACAACGCCGAGCGAAGTCGAATGGCTGCAGGCGCTGGCCGACACGCCGGCGAGCGGCGGCATGCCCGAGGGCATTGTCGCGGGCGTCGACCTGTCGCGTGCCGACGCGCCGGCGAGGCTCGAGGCGGCCGCCGCCTGCGCGAACGTGCGCGGCATTCGCCAGGTACTGAACCGCCACGCGAACCCCTGGTACAACTACGTCGATCGCGACTATCTCGACGATCCGGGCTGGCGCGACCATTTCGGGTGGCTCGCCCGGCTCGGGCTGTCGTTCGACCTGCAGCTCTATCCGTCCCAGGTCGGGGCCGCGCTGGCGCTGGTCGACGCGCATCCGGACACGGTCTTCATCGTCAATCACGCAGGCATGTTCGTCGACCGCGACAGCGTGCACGGCTACCGCGCGTGGCGCGCCGGGCTGCACGGGCTCGCCCGGCGCGAGAACGTCACGCTCAAGCTGAGCGGGCTTGCGATGTTCGATCACCGGTGGACGATCGAGAGCTTCCGGCCATATGTGCTCGAGGGAATCGACGCGTTCGGCGCCGCGCGATGCATGTTCGCGTCGAATTTCCCGATCGACCGGCTGCATGCCGGGTATCCGGCGCTCTGGCGTGCGTATTCGGAAATCGTCGCAGGGGCGAGCGATGTGGAGAGGCACGCGCTGTTTGTCGGCAATGCAGAGCGGATTTACCGCATCTGATACTCCGGCACGCGGACGGGACCAACGTCGCCGCGTTTCCGCCCGCTAGCTGTTGCGCAGGAACACGACGTAGCCGCGGAACCACGGATTCGTCGCGAGGTACGGCGGCGCGTCCCACTCGCCGCCCTGGATCACACCGATGCGAAACGGCAGTTGCAGCCGCGCGACGCGCGGCAGGTAGGCCGCATAGTCGGGGATCGTGCTGCGCCCCTGGTAGGTCTGCACGACCACCTCGTCGACGATTCCCCTGAGCTGGTTGACCTGGTCGGCATCGATGCGGCTGCTCCAGTCGAGCAGCCCCGTGATGCTCAACCGGCAATCGGCGGGCAAGGTCTCGCGCAACGTCCGCAGGAATTCGACGTAGTCCTGCAGATGGCGCGTACGCGCATCGAAGTCGATCTGGATGCCCGCGATCGTGCGGCCCGATGCGCGCCAGCGCGTGAGCTGCGCCAGCATGATCTGCGTGACGCGCGGCGTCCAGCGCAGCGTATGCGCACGATAGACGAGCCAGACGCGCGCGTTCGGCGCGGGCGGCAGTGCGACGCCCTGCGCGATGACGCGTACCTGCGACTCGTCACGCGGCGATGCTTCGATCTGCCCTTGCAGCACGTAGACGGCGCGCGCGCCGCTTACGACCGCCTGCGGCTTCACGCCGGCCCACAGCCAGAACGCGTCGTACCGCGCGGCATCGACGGTGCCGGCCAGCGCGATGCGTCCGGCCAGCAGCAGCGCGACGCACGCGATGCGCTTCACGCCGCGCTCACCAGTAGTAGCGGAGCTTCTGCGCCCACGGGCTGCCCGGATAGGTGGCCTTCAGCGTATCGAACCAGCGCTTGCGCGTGTTCTTCGGGACGTCCTTGCCGCCGCATTCGTTGTAGCCGGCCGGCGCATAGCACTTGATCGCGCGGTAGAACGCGTAAGCGCGGTCGTTCGGGCTCGCCTGCGCATCGGCCATCACCGTCGCGTAGCTCGACATCCGCTCGTACGGCTTGCCTGCGAACTGCGACGGCGATGCGCCGAGCGTCGGCGGCGTGCGCTTGGCGCTTGCCGCCGACGCGTTGCGCACCCACGGCATCGAATCGCCTTCGAGCCCGGATGCGGGCGGATGGAGGCGCACGAAATCGGCGAGGCAGTTCAGCCCTTTCGCATCGCCGGGATTCTGCTGAAGCGCTGCTGCGATGTCGCGTGCGGACAGGCATGCATAGCCGTCTTCGTTCCTCGCACCGGGCGCCGTGAACGGCTTCAGCGCATCGGCTGGCGTGCCGGACACCAGCGCGGCGTCGGCGATGAAGTCGGCGTAGTGCGAGCGCGTGAGCTCCTTGTACAGCAGCGTATACAGCGCGGTGTCGCGCAGCGCGCCGCCTGCCGCCTGGTTCTGCGCCTGCGCGCGCAGCAGGTCCGCATTGGCCGTGCGCTGCAGCAGCACCGCACGGATCGCGGCGTTCTGCACGGGCGAATCGTCGGCGAACACGTCGTTGACGAGCCCGGCCTGTTCAAGGTTGATCGCGAGCGCGAGTTCCAGCGCTTCGCGCTGGAAGCGGAATTTCGCGAGCGGGATCAGGTCGCGCCACAACTGGCGGGCCTTGTCGCTCTGGCCGCTATCCTCGAGCGCGAACGCACGCAGCGTCTGCTGGCTCAGGCCAAAGTAATCGAGTGGCACTGCGGGCGTCTGCGGCAGCAATTCGAGTGCCGCGTCCGGCTTGTGTCCGACATACACGTACCAGGTCGCGAGCAGGTAGTCGTGGAGCGCGGGCGCGCTCGCGAAGCGCGGCTTCTGCGCCTGCAGATCGTCGAGCGTCAGCGGCTTGTCGCGGCTCGAGTCGCCGCTGTCCGACGTGCGCATGCGCAGCAGGTCGACGGTCGCGAGCACGGTCGGCGACTGGATCTGCCGCGCGTCGAGTTCCGACCCGAACAGCAGCTTGCTGTCGAGTTCGTTCGCCAGTTGCATCAGCGGCACGTTCGAGGTCTTCGGCGACCAGCGCGCCAGCGCGTTGCCGTACAGGTCGGCCTGCTGCGTGACATTCCCGCCGAGCCACGCGACGCGCCGCAACAGCCCCGACGCGGATACCGCATAGCGCCCCTGCGGATACACCTTCAGGTAGGTGCGAAACACCGTGTTCGCGGCGTCGAGCGACACCTTCGTCACGCGCGCGCGCGACGGCGTGGGGCTGTCGTTGTCGAACACGTCGGCCTGTGCGGCGTTCAGCTGCGCGCGCCCGGCCATGTAGAGCCCGGTTTCCTTCAGCCACGGGTTCGCGCTGTGCGATGCGTTCGCGAAGGCTTTGGTCGCGGTGAGGAAGTCGGCGCGGTAGAACGCGTTCGTGCCGTCGAGGTAGGCCGCGAACTGCTGGCCGAGCGGCGATTTGACCGACGGCTTCGTCCAGGCGGCGCTAGCGCCGCCCGCGGCACAGGTCTTCTGCGCGATGTCGGTGCGCGCCGCGCGCAGGCGCGCGGCTTCGTCGGCGGGGATGCCGCCGGCGGCATTCAGCGCATCGTTGAACGCGTCGGCGCCGGCATTCATGCTGCGGCAGATGCTGCCCTCGCCGTCGGCGTACCGATTCGACAGCGCATCGGCGTCCGACGCGCCGTCAGCCCGGTCGGGCTGCTTCTGGCCGATGTCGATCCACCCGGAAAAGTCCAGCGGGAACGGCACGATGATCTGGTTGATCCGGTCTTTCGCCGGGATCGTCTTCGGGTCCGGGAATACCTGCGCGACCTTGGCGCTGTCGACCATCAGCAGCATCGCGTTGATGCGCGTGTCGTTGGCGGGGCTCAGCATCGGCAGGCTACCGCACGAATAGCCGTTCTGCCGGAGCGTGGCCGCCACATAGCAGCCGTCGTCTCCGCTCGCATGAGCGGCGGGGATCCAGAGCAGGCCGGCCGCCAGCGCGGCGAGCAGGTTTCGGTTCAGCGTCGGGTTTCTTCGCATTTTTCTTGTGCTGGGGTGGGGCCGCGATGGCCGGGTCTCTCAGGGGGCGTCGTGCCCCGGCGCGTATCGTACCAAACGGGCGAGACGGATAGCGCCGGCGGCCAGTGAGGTCGCGGTGATCGGGCGGCGGGCGCGAGTCTGTCGGCCAGTCGCAGCGATTGCCGGCCCGGCGAAATGGAAGTCCACTCAGTGTAGATGTAACGCAACCTTGAATCCGGATCGCCTGAATCAAGATTCAGCCGGCAGTTGCGGCCGACGATCGATGGGCTGACGGCGGCCGGCTGGCGGGATGGACGCTGCCGTTCGGCGTGCTCACCAACCGAGCGGGCGGCGCGTTGCCGTTGCGCGACGGCCCGGCTCGTGCATCACGCGTACACGCTGCTCGCGACGCCATCGTCGGCGACATCGTCGATCGCGGCCCGCAGGTCGTCGATCGCCACCATCAGTTCGCGGACCTGCCGCAACGACGGGTATTGATGCAGCACGGCATGCCATTGCGGCAGCGTCAGCAGCGCATGCCAGATGACGCCTAGGCCGCCCGGATCGGCGTCCGGCTGCCGTGCGAGCGCGCTCGCGTATTCGAGGCTCGCCTGCGCCGACAGCAACTGCATCCGGCTCGCCGCGCCCAGCAGGCGCGGTGTCGCGTCCGCGGACGCATCGCAGCAATAGAGCACTTCCCGTTGCAGCGCCGCGTCTTCGGTCGTCAACGCGCGGAGCGACGCGCCGTGCACGCGCACCGTGCCCTGGTGCGTCTCGAACGAATAGATCGTGTCGGGGTCGGCCTGCGCGAGCAGGTTCAGGCCGCGCAGCAGCCGCGGCAAATCGGTCGTCGCGGCATCCGCGGACGCCTTCGCTTCGACGAGGAAGCGGACGTTCCATGCGGGCGCCGCTTCATCGCCGCGCGTGCGTTCGAGCAGGATCGCATCCCATTCGGTTTTCGCGCGGTCGTGCCGGCCCGGTATCGACGACGGCACGCGCATCGATGTGACCACACGGTAGGTGCGCCGGTCGTCCACGGCTTCGAGCCTGCCGGCCAACGCGTCGAGCGCCTGTGCGGCCAGCGCTTCGACGGCCGCGCCGCGCCGCTGCGACGCAGCGCCCTGCGCGACCGCGATCGTGCTGCCTTCGAGCGGACCCTGGCGTACCCACAGTGCGCGGTATTGCCGGACGTGCTCGTCCGACGCCAGCGCATCGAGACGCAACAGGCGTTCGAGTGCCGCACCATCCTTCAGCTTGACGATGTCCTGCTCGAAGGCGGCGTCGGTCGCCATGTCGGGCAGCGCGAGCAGTTGCTGCAGCGTGGCATGGAGATCGGCCCACGACGCGGACGTTGCGGCCGCATGCAGCCGCGCGAGCCCGTCGCGTTGCCACGCCTGGGCGCTGCGCTCGAGTTTGGCCGGGTGCGCGATCGCGTTGACGGCCGAGTGCAGCGCGCGCCGGTCCTGCTCGGCGTGCGCGTGCAGCGACGCGTATTCGCGCACGCTCGGCGCGTCGTGCCGCAGCACCGCGGCCTGGAAGGCGGGATCGCCGGATTGCCTGTCCATCGCGTCGCGGATCATCCGTGCGAGCGCATCGATGAAGCGCTGCTGCAGTTCGGTGCCGGGAGCGTGTCCGTCGCTGCGCAGCCGGCGTGCTTCCTCGATCGCGATCGCAAGGGTGGCGGCCGGGTTCGCGGCTTCGGCCGGCGACGACGCACTGTCGAACGGCGGCAGCCGGTAACGGCGAGCGACGGTGCGCAGGACTTCGTCGAACAGGGCGGGAAGCGGTGTCAGCGACATGTCAGGTATCGGGGTGGACGCGGTTCGCGTGATCGGGGTTCAAGCCGGGGGGCGATGTGCAACGTTATCACGCCGGATCGGGCATGCAGGATCGTGTGGTCGAAGGCGTGGCGGGATTCGATCCATCCGGATGCCGAGCGTCGCCTACGACTTGCGCGTTCCCGGCTGCGGATGCTCGCCGGGATCCAGCAAATTCGTGTTGAAGTTGCACGACTGCGCCGCGAGCCGCGCGATCTCTGCATTCAGCGAATGCGGCCGGTTGGCCCGGTGCAATGCCACGTAGCGAACGGGCGGCAGCGCGGGGCGCGTCTGCACGATGTCGAGCGCGCCGCACGCGACCATGCGCGACAGGCACGCCTTCGGCAGATAGCTGACGCCGAGCCCCGACAGCGCGAGGCCGATCTGTGCGATCAGGCTGTTGCTGGCCAGGATCCGCTGCATGCCGACACCGTGTTCCTCGAGAAAGCGCGTGTACAGATGGCCGGTACCCGACAGGCTGCCTTGCAGGATCAGCGGAAACTGCGCGATGTCCGCGAGCGGGATCGCCGTCTTCCGCTTCGGTGCGAATCCGGCCGCGCACATCCACGCATTGTCGACCTCGCCGACAGCGGTCGACACGAACGACTCGGTCGCGTGGATCTGCGGCACGACGATCAGATCGATCGTATCGGCCGCCAGGCGCTCGCGCAGCGTCGCGTTCAGGTCCACCTCGGCTTCCACGCGCACTTTCGGATAGGCGGCCTGGATGGCCGCGATCAGGCGCGGCAGCCACGTGAGCGCGGTCAGTTCGGTCACGCCGATCCGGACCTGCCGAACCAGCACCTCTTTCGAACTGATGCGCTCGACGATCTGGTCGCGCCGTTCGAGCAATTCCTTCGCGTGCTCGAAGAGTTCGGCGCCCTTGTCGGTGAGCCTTGCGCTGCGGTGCGCGCGATCGAACACGGTCAGGTCGAAGGTGCGCTCGAGCTCCTGGATGCGCTTCGATACGGCCGACTGCGTCGTGTTCAGGCGGGTCGCCGCCGCTTCGAACGAGCCGAGCTGCACGATCCAGTACAACGCCTCCATTTGCTTGAACGTCAGCATCTCGCCCGCCGATTCATGAATTAAAGCGATAGTTTGACATATAAAAAAATCGCTTTTTTCGCTTATTTAGGCTGCTTAAGGTGTCGATGTCGTGTCGCCCGGCGTGTCCTGCGCGGCCCGAACCGGCCGGCAAACCCGTGGCCGGAACGCGCGGCGCATGGTGTGCCGCGTGCAATCGCTTGGACCCCAGTCATGGAGAGAGAGACATGGACACCGTCATCGAGAACCCGCCGGCCGCGCACGCCGTGCGCAAGCCGCGCGTCGGGCTGGCGTGGCAGATCGTCATCGGGCTCGTCGTGGGCATCGTGGCCGGATTCGTGCTGAACCGCTTTCCGCAGATGCGCGATGCGGCGGTGTCCGGATTCCTGCAGCCGGCCGGCGACATCTTCATCAAGCTGATCCGGATGATCGTCGTGCCGATCGTATTCACGAGCATGGTGATCGGCATCGCGGGCGTCGGCGACGGCAAGTCGCTCGGGCGCATCGGCCTGAAGACGCTGATCTACTTCGAGGTGGTGACGACCGTCGCGATCGTGCTCGGCCTCGTGATCGGCAACGTGCTGCAGCCAGGCGTCGGCACCGACCTGTCGCAGCTCGGCCACGCGGACATGTCGCACTACCGGCAGGCGGCGCAGCAGGCACAGGCCCATCACGGGCTGATGGCGCTCGTGCTCGGCGTGATTCCCGACAACATCGTCGCGTCGATGGCGAAGGGCGACCTGCTGCCGGTGATCTTCTTTTCGCTGCTGTTCGGACTCGGGCTGCAATCGGTGCCGGACGAATACCGGATGCCGGTCCTCGCGATGCTGAAGGGGATTGCCGACGCGATGTTCAAGGTAACGAACATGGTCATGCACTACGCGCCGGTGGGGGTGTGCGCACTGATTGCGGTGACCGTCGCGAGCTTCGGGTTCGGTTCGCTGTTGCCGCTGCTGAAGCTGGTCGCTGTGACCTACCTCGCGATCCTGCTTTTCGCGATCGGCGTGCTCGGGCTGGTCGCGCGGTTGTGCGGCTTCCGCATCCTCACGCTGCTGCGCGTGATCAAGGACGAACTGATCATCGCGTTCTCGACCTGCAGTTCGGCGACCGTGCTGCCGCAGTTGATGAAGAAGATGGAGGACTACGGCGTGCCGAAGAGCATCACGACGTTCGTGGTGCCGACGGGATACACGTTCAATCTCGACGGCGCGTCGATCTATCTCGGGATCGGCACGCTGTTCGTCGCCCAGCTGTACGGCGTGCATCTGGGCTGGCAAGAGCAGATCGTGCTGACGCTGACGATGGTCGTCACGTCGAAGGGCGCGGCGGGCGTGCCGGGTTTCATGTTCGTGATCCTGCTCGCGACGCTGGCGAGCGCGGGTCTGCCGCTCGAGGGGCTCGCGTTCATCGCCGGGGTCGATCGCGTGATGGATATGGGGCGCACCGCGCTGAACGTGATCGGCAATGCGCTCGCGCCGCTCGTCATCGCGAAGTGGGAAGGCCGGTACGACGCGGAAAAAGGCCGCGCGTATCTCGCGTCGCTCGACGCGTGACCCCGGCCGCACGACACCGACCGACAATCTTACGAAGCAAACAGGAGCATCGCAGATGAGCAGTATCCGTGGAGCCTTCTTTCCCGACGCGCTGATGCGCGAAATCCGGTCGCGCTTTCATCACGTCGACCGCGACATCGACGGGCGCGAACGCCTGTTCTTCGACAACGCCGGCGGGTCGTTTCGGCTGAAGGCGGCGCTCGATGCGTATTCGCGTATCGATGCGCTGCCCGACTGCCCCGAGCGCATTCACGAACGCGCGCTCGACCTGCAGGCGATCCAGGCGCGCGGCGAGGACGACGTTCGCACGATCCTCAACACGCAGGGCGGCTCGATTTACGCATCGCTGACCGCATCGGGCGCGATGTTCGACATGGTGAGGGCGATCATGGAGAACGTGCCGGGCACGAACGCGGTCACGACCGTGCTCGAGCACCCTTCTTCCCATGACGCGATGACGTACTACGCGGAGCGTACCGGCAAGACGTTGCGCATCGCGCCGAGCAATCCGCGCACCGGTGGCGTGGACGTCGACGCGATCGTGGCGCTCGTCGATGCGGATACGGCGCTGCTCAGCGTGATGGCCGCGTCGAATATTTCCGGCGCGAAACTCGACATCGACGCGATCGTGGCGCGGGCGCGCGAGAAAAAGCCGGATCTGTTCATCGTCGTCGATGCGGTCCAGCATGCACCGCACGGCGTGATCGACCTGCAGAAAACCCCGGTCGACGGCATCAACTTCGCGCCGTACAAGTTTTTTGGCTGCCGCGGTTCCGGGATCTCGTGGCTGTCGCCGCGGGCGGCGTCGTTGCCGCATCACCGGCTTGCAGCGAAAGAATCGAGCGTGTGGGAACTCGGCAGCCCGGCGCCGGCGCAGTTCGCGGTCGTCACGGCGATCGTCGATTACGTCGCGTGGATCGGCGCGTATTTCAGCGATTCGGACGATCGGCGCGCGCTGTTCGCCGAAGGCATGCGCCGGATCGAACTGCACGAACGCGCATTGCTGGCGGCGCTGCTCGACGGTCACGGTGGCCGGCGCGGGCTCAGGGCGATGGAAGGCGTCCGCGTGTTCTGGGATCATGACGCGCTCGACGAGCGCGATCTGATCGTCGGCATCGGGTTCGCGAATCTCGACGCGACGCACGCGGTGCGCGAATATGAACAGCGCGGCGTGATCGTCTACGAGCGGGTCGCGTCGAGCCTGTATTCAGGCCGAATGCTGAAGTCGTTCAATCTCGACGGTGCGGTGCGCGTGTCGCCGCTTCATTGCCATACGGGCGAAGAGATCGAGCGGTTTCTTGCGATTACGGAAGCGATGGCGCGGCGCTGACCGTCCGATCGGCATCGATGGTGCAATCGGCGACGGCTCGCGAACATGCCGATCCGGCATGCGCCGTCGCCTTGAACCGGTGCTACAGGCCACGGTGTTCGAGCGGGATGCCGGGCCCATGCGGATTCGCGTTGTCCGTGGCGTCGCGACGCAAGTTGCCGTCGTCGAACTGCGCGTCGGCGCGCGCCGTTTCCGGATAACGCTCGGGGTAGAGGTGGCGCTGCGCGACGCTCTCGTCGAACGTGTCGGACCACTTCGCGACGACCACCGTGGCCAGGCTGTTGCCGATGGTGTTGCACGTCGCGATCGCCATCGACATGAAGCGATAGACGCCGAAGATCAGCGCCAACCCTTCCACCGGCAGCAGGCCCGTCGACGTCACCGTCGCCGCGAACACGACGAACGAACCTCCCGATACCGTTGCGGCGCCTTTGGACGTCAGCAGCATCAGCAGAAGGATCCCGAGCTGATGCTCGAACGTGAGCGGCACGTTGTATGCGTGTGCGATGAACATCACGCCCATCGCCATGAAGATCGACGTCCCGTCGAGGTTGAACGCATAGCCGGTCGGCAGTACGAGCCCGACGGTCTGTTTTGCACAGCCGAGCCGCTCGAGCTTGACCAGCAGGCGCGGCAGTGCGCTTTCCGACGACGCCGTGCCCAGCACGATCAGGATCTCGTCCTTGATGTAGCGCATGAAACGCCACATGCTGAAGCCGGCCAGTTTCGCGGCGAGGCCCATCACGACGACGATGAACAGCACGACGACCGCATAGAAGCTGAGCACGAGTTGCGCCAGCGCGACCAGCACGGCCGTCCCGTTGCTGCCGACCGCATAGGCGATCGCACCGAAGGTGCCGATCGGCGCGAGCTTCATCACGAGATTGATGAACGAGAACAGCACTTCCGAGATCCGGTCGAGCCCGTCATTGACGCGCGCGCGCCTCGCTTCGGGAATCGCGAGAATGCCGATGCCGACCATCACCGCCAGGACGACCACCTGCAGCAGCTCGCCTTTTGCGAATGCGCCGATGAAGTTGTCCGGCACGAGATGCATCACGAACTCGGTGAACCCCTGCGGCGTCGCTTTGGCCGCGGCGACCGGCACCTTGCCGAGCGCAACGGACGTCATGCCCTGACCGGTTCGCAGCAGGTTGCCGGCGAACAAGCCGAATGCCAGCGCGATCGTGGACACGACTTCGAAGTACACGATCGCGCGCCATCCGACCCGGCCCGCGCTCTTCACGTCGCCGGCGGACGCTATGCCGTGCACGATCGTCAGGAATACGAGCGGTGCGACGCCGGCCTTGATCAGCGCCAGGAAGACGTCGCCGAGGATCTTCAGCTGCGTGGCGAATGTCGGGAACAGCAGGCCGGCAATGATGCCGAGCACCAGCGAGGCGAGGACCTGCATGCCGAGCTTGCGATACCACGGGCGCTTCGGCACGGCAGGGGCCGATGCGTCGCGCGAGGTCGGTGTCTGATTCATGATCGTGTCTCCTCCACGGCGTGGATTCAGATATCGCGGGACAGTGCGATGGCCTGATCCACCATTTGCGGTGCAAGCCCCAGGTAATTGGCCGGATCGGTCATGCGATCGATCGCGTCGCGATCGAAATGTCGCGTCACTTCGGGGAGCGCGGCGAGCGCTTCGGCGAGCGTCCCGCCCTGTTCGTTGACCGTCCGGCACGCGTCGTACACGATGTCGTGCGCCTGCTGGCGCCCGGTGAACGGCGCCATCTGCATCATCGCGGCTTCGGCGACGATCAGCCCCTTGCTGATGCCGAGGTTCTGCTTCATCCGCTCCGTGTCGACGATCAGCCCGCCGAGCGCGAACTTCGCCTGATGCAGCGCGCCGGACGTCAGGATGAAGCTCTCCGGGATCGCAATCCATTCCGCGTGCCACGGGCCCGTCGCGCGCTCGAAGTCCTGGATCATCGCGTCGACCATCAGGCCGGCGTGCTGCCGAACCGCCTTGGCCGCCGCCAGCATCAGCTCGCTCGAGATCGGATTGCGCTTCTGCGGCATCGTGCTGCTCGCGCCGCGCCCCTTGACGAACGGTTCGTAGACCTCGGCAAACTCGTTCGACGCCATGATCATGATGTCGGTCGCGATCTTGCCGAGCGAGCCGGTGATCAGCGCGAGCAGGTTCACGGCCTCGGCGAAGCCGTCACGCGCAACGTGCCATGTCGTTGCAGGCACGCCGAGCTTCAGTTCTTCCGCGAGTGCCTTCTGGACCTCGAAGCCCTTGTCGCCGAGCGACGCCAGCGTGCCGGCCGCGCCCGCGAACTCGACGACCGCGACACGCGATCGCAATTGCGCGAGCCGCTGCTGGTGCCGGTCGAACATTGCCAGCCAGATGGCCGCCTTGTATCCGAACGTGACCGGTAACGCCTGTTGCAGATGGGTCCGGCCGGCCATCGCGGTATCGCGATGCTGGTGCGCCAGATCGGCCAGGATCCCGCGCAGCGCGCGGATGTCGCCGTCGATCGAATCGAGCGCATCGCGCACCTGCAGCGCCACCGCGGTATCCATGATGTCCTGCGTCGTCGCGCCCCAATGGACGTAGCGACCCGCATCGCCGCACATCGCGACGAGCTGGTGCACGAGCGGCAGGATCGGATAGCCGACGATATCCGTCTCCTCACGCATGTGATCGAAATCGATGCGCTCGATGCGCGATTCGCGTGCGATCACGTCGGCGGTGTCGGCCGGAATCACGCCGACCCGCGCCTCGGCCTTCGCGAGCGCGACTTCGACATCGATGTAGCGCTGCACGAGCGCGTAATCGGAAAAGAGCGCGCGCATCTTTGCGGTACCGAATGCATCGCGAAACAGGATCGAATCCACGACGGTGCTGGAGACGGGAAGGGGGCTGCTGGGCATGGAGACCTCGAAAACGGGGCAAGGGGAATCGGATCTTCGATGCAGGGTTGCGTCGATATGTCCGGACATATAGGAGCGTATTATGTCCGGACATATCGCTCAAGCGATGTTTACCCTTAAACTGTCGGCGACGACCGATTCGCCGAGAAAATGAACAGACCCCACTTTGCCGAGATTGCGCGCGACCTGACCGAAGGCATCGCGTCGGGCCGCTTCCCGGTTGGCTCCTACCTGCCGACCGAGCTCGAATTGCGCGATCTGTACCAGACCAGCCGGCATACGATCCGTGCGGCACTGCACGAGCTGCAGCAGCTCGGCTTCGTCTCGCGCCGCAAGAACGCCGGGACGCGCGTCGAATCGGCACAGCCGAAAAACGACTTCCGGCCGTCACTCTCGTCGGTCGAGGATCTCGTTCAGTTCGGCTCGGAGCATCTGCGTGTGGTGCAGTCGGTCGAACAGCTTGCCGTTGCCGGCAAGCTCGCGAAGGTGCTGAAGTGCGAAGAGGGCGCACGCTGGCTGCGCATTTCGAGCTTGCGTGTCGAACACGACGCGTCGCGTCCGCCGATCGGCTGGACGGATGTCTATCTCGATCCCGGTTATGCCGACATCGTGGAGACGGTTCGCAGCGAGCCGGACACGCTGATCAGTTCGTTGATCGAGGCGCGCTACGGGAGATGCGTCGCGGAAATCCAGCAGAACGTGCAGGCGGTGAACGTCTCGCCGGACATGGCTGCGCGGCTGAAGATCCCGGCGGGAACGGCCGCGCTTGAAATCGTGCGGCGCTATATCGATTCGGCTGGCATTGCGTTCGAAATCTCGATCAGCATTCACCCGGCCGAACGATTTTCCGTATCGATGAAGCTGAAACGGTCCGACAGCTAGTCGGGTGGAGCGATGAAGGCGTCGACGTTCAGCTCGGTCGGCGTCCGGTAGCAGGCGGCGCCGTCGATCGGGTCTGTCGTTTCGACCATTGAAGCCACTCCGTTTCCGTGGTTTGTCCGGAGCGTTACGCCGCTCAAGGGCAAACGAGCGTCCGGAATGAGCCGCGTCGATCCGGCGTGGCGGACCACGCGGCGACCCACGTTTCGCATCACGCTGACGCATTCGCTGCCTGCCGACCGCATCAGCCGTCGTCTCGATCGCTGCCCGACAACGACCGGAAAGCGCGCCGCGCGCACGTCGCGGCCATCGCAGCGTGGCAAAACGGAGGGCCGAGTCGAGCCCGTCCGCATGCCGCGCGCATCACGCCGTCAACGTCACCGACAAACTGCCGAGCTCGCCGAAGCGGACCGTCAGCGCATCGCCGAGCGGCACGTCGATCGCGCCCGCGTACGAACCGGTCGTCACGATCTGACCGGCGCGCACCGCATCGCCGCGCGACGCGAGGAAATTGACGAGCCACACGAGCGGCTTCAGCGGATCGCCGTCCGGATGGCGGCCGTCGATCGTGCGGTTCAGCGCACCTTCGAACGACAGCGCCAGCGTCGCGAGCGGCACGTTCAGCCCGTCGTGCACGACCGGGCCGACGCACAGCCCCTGGTTGAACTGCCCGTCGGCGAGCAGCTCGAACTTCGACGCGCGCGCCGGCTCCGCATAACGACAGCCGAGCACTTCGAGCACGATGCGCACTTCGCGGATCGCGCCGCGCACGTCGTTCTCGTCGTACGGCCGTTCGCGCGAGGGCAGGTCGCGATCGAGCACGAACGCGATTTCCGGTTCGATCCGCACGATCGGCCCGCCGACGACGCGGTACGGCGCATCGGCTTCGCGGATCGTCGACGCGAAAATCGGCGCGAGGATCACGCGGTCGGGCGGCGGCAGCGCGCATTTCCATCCGCCGACGGGTTCGCCGAGCAGGTCGGCGACGCGCTGCTGGATCGCCAGCGCGGTGTCGACGTCCTCGGGGCGCAGCGCATCGGGTAGCAGCGGGCCGGGCGAGCCGGCATGGCGGGCGGCGACGAGATGCTGGGCGGCGCCGTCCACGCGTTCGGTAGTCGTTGTCATGTCGGTTGAGCGAGTTGAAAGTGAGCCGGCAAAAAAGGGCCGGACGAAAGTCGTACATTCGATGATAGCGCTTTCGGCGCGATGGCCGCTCGATCCGGTCGCGCATTGGCGGCCCGCGGCCGCCGCACGCCACCCTCGGAATCTCCGCTGGACGATCGGCTCGCCCCGGCGCCAGCAAGCCCGGCACGTTGTGCGACGCAACAGGGAAAGCACCTTCCCGAGTGAATCGAGCGACGGGAAACGCGGGTTTTCCGTCCTACGCGGCGGCCGAACGCCGCGCGCGTGGCGGGCGCCCGCGAAGCCGGTTCGCGGATCGAAAACCGGCCCGGCTTGATCGTCATCAACAACCGAACCCGCCAGCCGCCGATGATGGCGACATGGCCGCGCGCGATACGGTGCGCGGCAGTTCACCCCAGCGAGGTTCGCATGTACGAGAAGATCATGGTGGCCGTCGACGGCAGCGCTACGTCGAAACAGGCGCTTGCCGAGGCAGTGAGGATGGCACTGGCGGGCGACGCGCACGTCAGCGTCGTGTATGTGGTCGACAAGTCGGTGCTGTTCACTTACGCGGGCCGGTTCGACCCGCATGCGCTCATCGAGGAAATCCGTGAAGACGGGTTCAAGGTGCTGCGCGAAGCCGAACAGATCGTCGCGGCTGCCGGTGCGAAGGGCGAGGCCGAACTCGTCGAGACCGAGAGCATCGGCGAGGACATCGCGGAACGCCTGCAGCGCTACGTGAAGGAACGCGGGATCGATCTCGCGGTGGTCGGCACGCACGGGCGGCGCGGCATCCGGCGCGTGCTGCTCGGCAGCGTCGCCGAGCGCTTCGTGCGCGGCTCGAAATGCCCGGTGCTGCTGATTCGCGGCGACGACGCCGACGTATCGGCCGCCGCCGCGGCATAATGCGGCGGGTGCGAGATGATACGCCGCCAGTACCGGATCGTCGTCGCGGCGATCGCCGTGTTCGTGTCGCTCGTCGGGATGATGGCCGTCGTGACGGGGCTGCTGTTCGATGAAGCGATGGCGCTGCGCGGCGGCGCGATCGCGTTGATCGTCGGCGTGGCCGGCTTCGTCGTGATGCTCAATCCGGGCGTGAAAGGCGAGGAGTGACGCGGGCCATGCTCTGCCCGCGTCTCCCGGTCGACCGGGCCTGACAGGTCCGGCGGCCGTCTTTCGAAAAGCCGGCGGCAGCCATTGCCGCATCGGCCCCGTCGCTTCGCGCCGCTGCCCGGCGCCGTTACTCCGCTTGCGCGGCTGCCGTTCCCGGCGCCTTCGCACCGTCCTGCCCGACCTGTATCTCCAGCCGCTTCACCGTTTCCTCCAGCTCCGTGTTTTTCGGCTGGATCTTCCGCGCCTGCGCGAACGCAGCGCGCGCTTCATCCTGGCGTCCCAGCTTCCACAGCACTTCGCCCCTGTGCGTCAGGCCGGTCGCATAGGCTTCGCGTGCATCGCTGTCGTCGTTCTTCGCGAAGATCGCGATCGACCGGTCGAACCACGCGAGCGCCTCGTCGTTGCGGCCGAGGCGATACAGCGCCCAGCCCTTGCTGTCGAGCGCGTACGCATCGTCCGGTGACTTCGCGAGATGCGCGTCGATCATCGCGAGCCCGCGATCGACTTCCACACCCGCGTCGACGAGCCGATAGCCGATATCGTTCAGGCGGTCGTCGGGGATCTCGCCGAGATCGAGCACCGCGGCGACACGGCCCGCGTCGTGCCCGGCGATCGCGAGCGACAGCAGCTTGGTGACGATCTGTTGCCGCAATCCGACGCTGATCCGGCTGCCGTTGGCCACCAGGCTGCCGAGGTATTGCGTGTACAGGTCCGGCGCGCCGGGATCGCTCGCGCCGTTCGCGATGGCGGCGCCCGGGCCCGCGCACCAGTCGGCGTCGGCGGACCCGGCCAGCGTCCCGGCGTAAAGACTGACGTTCCGCGGCGTGCGCGATTGCGCGTAGTAGGTATAGCCGTTCGCGTCGGAGTAGCCGCACGCCAGATATTCGTTTTCCACGTCCAGTACATACGGGAATTTGCCGAGCGGCTCGTTGCCGAATGGCTCGACCAGCCGGAACGATTCGCCCATGTCGCCTTCGCCGACGATCGGGTTGAACACCCACTGCTTCTGCGGATGAACCTTCGGCAGCCGGATCCTGACGGTGCGCCCCGCGGCGTCGGTCGTGCCGAAGATCACGCTGTCGTGCTGATCTGGCTTGACGGGCAGGCCCGCGACGACCTGGCCGGGCAGGAACAGCCGGTACCGCGCATTCGGCAGCGGCTCGTGCGTGACGGGGTCGCGCAGCACGAACTGGTGGACATGAGCGCCTTTCCCGAACGACGCCGTCGGTGCGATGTAGGTGCGCGCGTGGGCGGCGGGCAGTGCGGTGCAGCTCAAGGCCGCGGCAACGAGCGCGGCGAGAAGGCGTGATGTCATGAAATTGCGGTTCTTATATATAAGGGTTTTATTGACCGACGGCCGGAAATGCATAGAACGTCCGGCGCCGCGTTCGATGAATGACGCGCTGTGGCCCGCGAACCCTGCTGCGGATGCCGGATTGTCCATTGCAATTCAATGCGAAGTCCGCTCGCTGCCACGTGATTCGCGGAGGTGAACGAAACGGATGACGCTGGAATGCAGTGCGCAGCATAACAGGCGCGCGCCGCGCGCTCGCTTCGCACCGGGTTTCGGTGTTGCTGCCGGGTCAACGATATCGTGATTTGTATCAAATCATGATATGTCGATCCCCATGACAATCGTTTCGAGCACGGTGAAACAGGGTAGGGCGATCGAAATCAAGTCGTCCTTTACAACCGGTATATCACCGCCTTAAATAATCAGGGTCTGCCAAAAGACCGGAAAAACGAGATCCCCATGAGCCATTTCCTGGACAGATTGCGTTATTTCTCCACCACGCGGCCACGCTTTTCCGACGGACACGGTGCCGTCACGGACGAGGACCGTCGATGGGAAGACGGCTACCGGATGCGCTGGCAGCACGACAAGATCGTCCGCTCGACCCATGGCGTGAACTGCACGGGTTCGTGCTCGTGGAAGGTCTACGTGAAAGGCGGGATCGTCACGTGGGAAACCCAGCAGACCGACTATCCGCGCACGCGCCCCGACATGCCGAACCACGAGCCGCGCGGCTGCTCGCGCGGCGCTTCGTACTCCTGGTATCTATATAGCGCGAACCGCCTCAAGCATCCGCTCGTGCGCAGCGCGCTCGTGAAGCTGTGGCGCGAACGCCGGCGTACGCTGGCGCCGGTCGACGCGTGGCGCTCGATCGTCGACGACGACGAAGCCCGCCGCGCGTACCAGAGCCGGCGCGGGCTCGGCGGCTTCGTGCGCGCGAGCTGGGACGAGGTCAACGAGATCGTCGCGGCGGCCAACGTGCACACGGTGGAGCGGCACGGCCCCGATCGGGTGGTCGGTTTCTCGCCGATTCCGGCGATGTCGATGGTGTCGTACGCGGCCGGTTCGCGCTACCTGTCGCTGATCGGCGGCGTGTGCCTGAGCTTCTACGACTGGTATTGCGACCTGCCTCCGGCATCGCCGCAAACGTGGGGCGAGCAGACCGACGTGCCGGAATCGGCCGACTGGTACAACTCGACGTTCATCATGATGTGGGGCTCCAATGTCCCGCAGACGCGTACGCCGGATGCGCACTTCCTCGTCGAGGCGCGCTATCGCGGCACCAAGGTCGTGTCGGTGTTCCCCGACTACTCGGAAGGCGCGAAGTTCGGCGACCTGTGGCTGCACCCGAAGCAGGGCACCGACGCGGCTCTCGCGCTCGCGATGGGTCACGTGATCCTCAAGGAATTCCATCTGGCGGGGAAGAGCGACTACTTCGCCGACTACTGCAAGCGTTATACCGACATGCCTTGCCTCGTGCGGCTCGTGCCGCACGGTGACGGCTACGTGCCCGAGCGCCTCGTGCGCGCGTCCGACTTCGACGACGCGCTCGACGAGGCAGCGCATCCGGACTGGAAGACCGTGATGATCGACGACGTGACCGGCGAGTTCGTCGTGCCGGTCGGCTCGGTGGGTTTCCGCTGGGGGCAGCAAGACGACGCCGACAAGGGCAAGTGGAACCTGCGCGGCGAGACGTCGAAGGGCGCGGCGCTGTCGCCGCGGCTGTCTTGCACGGCCGCGCACGACGACGTGGTCGACGTGCTGTTCCCATACTTCGGCAACCAGCCGCACACGCACTTCAACTCGACGCAGCATGCTTCCGAGCTGTCGCGCCGGATCGGCGTGCGGCGCGTCGCGACGCGCAACGGCGACATGCTGGTCGCGACCGTCTACGACCTGTTCGTCGCGAACTACGGGCTCGACCAGGGCCTCGGCGGCCGCGACGTGGCCGCGAGCTACGACGACGACCTGCCCTACACGCCGGCGTGGCAGGAGGCGATCACCGGCGTGAAACGCGCGGACGTGATCTCGGTCGCGCGGCAGTTCGCGGAGAACGCGCACAAGACGCAGGGCAAGTCGATGGTGATCATCGGCGCCGGGATCAACCACTGGTTCCACATGGACATGTCGTACCGCGCGATCATCAACATGCTGATCATGTGCGGCTGCATCGGCAAGCCGGGCGGCGGCTGGTCGCACTACGTGGGCCAGGAGAAGCTGCGGCCGCAGACGGGCTGGACCGCGCTCGCGTTCGCGCTCGACTGGAACCGCCCGCCGCGCCAGATGAACGCGACGTCGTTCTTCTACGCGCACACCGACCAGTGGCGCTACGACCCGATGGACCCGGCCACGCTGCTGTCGCCGCTCGCGGACAAGTCGCAGTTCCACGGCGCGCCGATCGACTACAACGTGCGCGCGGAACGGATGGGCTGGCTGCCGTCCGCGCCGCAGCTCGCGGTGAATCCGCTGCGAGCCGGCGCGGCGCTTGCCGATCCCGCGCACGCCGGCGCCGAGATCGCGCAGCAGTTGAAATCGGGCGCGCTGAAGATGGCGAGCGAAGATCCCGATGCCCCCGGCAACTTCCCGCGCAACCTGTTCGTGTGGCGCTCGAACCTGCTCGGGTCGTCGGGCAAGGGGCACGAGTATTTCCTCAAGCACCTGCTCGGCACGACCAACGGCGTGCAGGGCGAGGATCTCGGCGCGACGGGCGGAACGCGCCCCGAGGAGGTGACGTGGCACGACGAAGCGCCGCGCGGCAAGCTCGACCTGCTCGTGACGCTCGACTTCCGGATGTCGACCACCTGCATGTACTCGGACGTCGTGCTGCCGACCGCGACGTGGTACGAGAAGGACGACATGAACACGTCCGACATGCACCCGTTCATCCATCCGCTGTCGGCGGCGGTCGATCCCGCGTGGGAATCGAAGAGCGACTGGGAGATCTTCAAGGGGATCGCGAAGCGTTTCTCCGAGCTGTGCGACGGGCACCTCGGCGTCGAGCGCGACGTCGTGCTCGCGCCGATCGCGCACGACACGCCGGGCGAACTCGCGCAGCCGTTCGACGTGCAGGACTGGAAGCGCGGCGAATCCGAGCCGGTGCCGGGCCGCACGATGCCGACCGTGACCGTCGTCGAGCGCGATTATCCGCACACATATGCGCGCTTCACGTCGCTCGGGCCGCTGATGGACAAGCTCGGCAATGGCGGCAAGGGCATCGGCTGGGACACGAAGGACGAGGTGAAGCTGCTCGGCGAGCTCAACTACAAGGTGGCCGACGGTGCCGCGCAAGGGCGCCCGCGCATCGACACGGCGCTCGACGCGGCCGAGGTGATCCTCGCGCTCGCGCCGGAGACCAACGGCGAAGTGGCGGTGAAGGCGTGGCGCGCGCTGTCCGGCATCACCGGCATCGACCATACGCACCTGGCCGCCGCGCGCGCGGACGAGAAGATTCGCTTTCGCGACATCCAGGCGCAGCCGCGCAAGATCATCTCGTCGCCGACGTGGAGCGGGATCGAATCGGAGCACGTGTCGTACAACGCCGGCTACGTGAACGTGCACGAACTGGTGCCGTGGCGCACGATGACCGGCCGCCAGCAGCTTTACCAGGATCACGCATGGATGCGCGCATTCGGCGAATCGCTGTGCGCGTACAAGCCGCCGGTCGACACGGGGAGCTACGCGCACATGGTCGGCAAGCGCTCGAACGGCAACCCCGAGCGTGTGCTGAACTTCCTGACGCCGCACCAGAAGTGGGGAATCCACAGCACGTACACGGACAACCTGCTGATGCTGACGCTGTCGCGCGGCGGCCCGATCGTGTGGATGTCGGAGGACGACGCGAAGGCGATCGGCGTGGCCGACAACGACTGGATCGAGTGCTACAACTCGAACGGCGCGTTGTGCGCGCGGGCCGTCGTCAGCCAGCGGATTCCGTCCGGGATGGTGATGATGTACCACGCGCAGGAGAAGATCGTGAACACGCCGGGCTCCGAGATCACCGGCACGCGCGGCGGCATCCACAACTCGGTCACGCGCATCGCGCTGAAGCCGACACACATGATCGGCGGCTACGCGCAGCTCGCGTACGGCTTCAACTACTACGGCACGGTGGGCTCGAATCGCGACGAGTTCCTGATCGTGCGCAGGATGAACAAGATCGACTGGCTCGATGGTGAAGAAGCCGCGGTCGACCCGACAACGCAGGCACGGGCAGGAGAAACGTCATGAAGGTACGCGCACAGATCGCGATGGTGCTGAACCTCGACAAGTGCATCGGCTGCCATACCTGCTCGGTGACCTGCAAGAACGTGTGGACGAGCCGCGAGGGGATGGAATACGCGTGGTTCAACAACGTCGAGACGAAACCGGGCATCGGCTACCCGAAGGACTGGGAGAACCAGGACCGCTGGCGCGGCGGCTGGCAGCGGCGTGCCGATGGCAAGATCGAACCGCGCCTCGGCGGCAAGTGGCGACTGCTCGCGCAGATCTTCGCGAACCCGCACCTGCCCGAGATCGACGACTACTACGAGCCGTTCACGTTCGACTACGCGCATCTGCAGGAAGCCGGCAATACGCGTGCGATGCCGGTCGCGCGGCCGCGCTCGCTCATCAGCGGCCAGCGGCTCGAGAAGATCGAGTGGGGGCCGAACTGGGAGGAAATCCTCGGCGGCGAATTCGAGAAGCGCGCGAAGGACTACAACTTCGAATCGGTGCAGAAGGACATCTACGGGCAGTTCGAGAACACCTTCATGATGTACCTGCCGCGCCTGTGCGAGCACTGCCTGAACCCGGCGTGCGTCGCGGCGTGCCCGTCGGGCTCGATCTACAAGCGCGAGGAAGACGGCATCGTGCTGATCGACCAGGACAAGTGCCGCGGCTGGCGCATGTGCGTGTCTGGATGCCCGTACAAGAAGATCTACTACAACTGGCAGAGCGGCAAGGCCGAGAAGTGCATCTTCTGCTATCCGCGCATCGAGGCCGGCCAGCCGACCGTGTGTTCGGAAACCTGCGTGGGCCGCATCCGCTATCTCGGCGTGCTGCTGTACGACGCCGACCGGATCAGCGAGGCGGCCAGCGCGGAGAACGAAAAGGACCTGTACGAAGCGCAGCTGTCGCTGTTCCTCGACCCGGAAGACCCGGCCGTGATCGCGCAGGCCGAACGCGATGGCGTGCCGGCCGCGTGGCTCGACGCCGCGCGGCGTTCGCCGACCTACAAGATGGCGATCGACTGGAAGATCGCGTTTCCGCTGCATCCGGAATACCGAACGCTGCCGATGGTGTGGTACGTGCCGCCGCTGTCGCCGATCAACGCGGCCGCGAACAGCGGCGCGCTCGGGATGAACGGCTACCTGCCCGACGTCGAATCGCTGCGCATCCCGCTGCGCTATCTCGCGAACCTGCTGACGGCCGGCGACGAAGCGCCCGTGAAGCTCGCGCTCGAACGGCTGCTTGCGATGCGCGCGTTCATGCGTGCGCGTCACGTGGACGGCGTCGATGCGCGTGGCGTGCTCGACCAGGTCGGGCTGTCGCTCGCGCAGGTCGAGGAGATGTACCGCTACCTCGCGATCGCGAACTACGAGGATCGTTTCGTGATCCCGACGACGCACCGCGAGTATGCGGAGAACGCGTACGACCTGCGCGCATCGTGCGGCTTCTCGTTCGGCAACGGCTGCTCGGACGGCCGTTCCGAAGCGAGCCTGTTCAGCACGAAGAAGGGCACGAAGACGATTCCGATCCACGAGGCCTCGCGATGAACACCGCAACCGATCCGACCTATGCGGCGCTCGCGGCGCTGCTCGACTATCCCGACGATACGCTCGTCGCCGCGCTCGACTCGATCGAAGCGCATCTGCGTGACAGTGCGCGTTTGCCGAAAACGGTGCGCGCGGGCCTCGACCGGTTCTTTGGCTACGTGCGCGAGCGCGATTTGCTCACGCTGCAGGAGAACTATGTCGGGTTGTTCGACCGCGGCCGCGCGACGTCGCTGTACCTGTTCGAGCACGTGCACGGCGAATCGCGCGACCGCGGGCAGGCGATGGTCGACCTGCTGCAGATGTACGAGCGGCACGGGCTGTTCCTGAACCAGGGCGAATTGCCCGACTACCTGCCCGTGTTCCTCGAATACCTGTCTCGACTGCCGGCGCCCGACGCGCGCAAGCTGCTCGCCGAAACCGGCGAGATCCTGCGCGCGCTGGCCGGCGCGCTCGCACAGCGCGGCAGCCATTACAGCTTCGTCGTCGGCGCGCTGCTGCCGATGGCCGGACTCTCGCTGGCCGACGCGCCGGATGCCGCAGCCGACGACGTGGCCGCCGAGCGGCCGAGCGCCGACGATTACCGCGCGCTCGACGCATCGTATGCGGACGAGGCCGTGCGCTTCGTCGGCGCTGCAACGCCGGTGCCGGCGGAGCAGACGGTGCGGTTCCACGACAAGCGGCCCGCCCGCGGCGCATAAGCGCAGGCCCAACTGGGGAAACACATGAACGACACTCTGCATCGGTTCCTGTTCGGGATCTACCCGTACATCTGCCTCGCCGTGCTGCTGGTCGGCAGCCTGATCCGCTTCGACCGCGAGCAGTACACGTGGAAAAGCGATTCGTCGCAGCTGTTGCGCCACGGCATGCTGCGACTCGGCAGCAATCTGTTCCACTGGGGTGTGCTCGTCGTCGTGCTCGGGCACTTCGGCGGCTTCCTCGCGCCGCACTGGCTTGTGTCGCCGTTCCTGTCGGCGTCCGGGCACCAGCTCGTCGCGATGGTCGCGGGGGGCGCCGCCGGCGTCGCCTCGATCGTCGGGCTGACGATCCTGATCTGGCGTCGCCTCGGCGATCCGCGCATCCGCCGCAACAGCCGCAAGTCGGACATCCTGATCGTGCTGATGCTGTGGGTGCAGCTCGCGCTGGGGCTCGGCACCGTCGTGCTGTCGACGCGCCATATGGACGGCGCGATGTTCGAGCAGCTCACCGACTACGTGAAGGGTGTCGTCACGTTCCGGCCGGACATCGCGAGCCTGCTCGTCGGCGTGCCGCTCACGTACCGGCTGCATATCCTGCTCGGCTTCACGATCTTCCTCGTGTCGCCGTTCACGCGGATGGTGCATATCTGGAGCGGCATCGCGTCGGTCGCGTACCTGATCCGGCCGTACCAGCTCGTGCGCAAGCGCTGAGGAGGCCGCATGAACGACGTTCTCTCCGACGCGCCGGTCGCGTTGCGCGTCAACGGCGTCGCGATCGACGACGACACGATCGCGGCCGAGGCCGCGCATCACGGCGACGCACCCGATCCGCTCGATGCGGCACGGCGTTCGCTCGCGGTGCGCGAGCTGCTGCGGCAGCGCGCGGTATCGCTCGCGCTGCTCGACGAACGCGCGCCGCTCGACGACGCGGCCGTCGACGCGTTGCTCGAGCGCGAGCTGACGCACGTGCCCGAACCCGACCGCGCGGATTGCGAGCGCTACTACGCGCAGCATCCGGCGCGCTTTCGCCGCAACGACATCGTCTATGCGAGCCACGTGCTGTTCGCGGTGACGGACCGCGTGCCGCTCGCGCCGCTGCGACGGCGCGCGGAAAGCGCGTTGGCCGACGTGGTCGCCGCGCCCGATACGTTCGAAGTGGTCGCGCGCGCGTCGTCGAACTGCCCGTCGGCGGAAATCGGCGGCAGCCTCGGGCAACTGCTGCGCGGCGACACCGTGCCGGAATTCGAAGCCGCGCTGTTCGATACCGATGGGCTCGGTGTGCTGCCGAAACTCGTCAACACGCGCTTCGGCTTCCACATCGTGCGGATCGAGCGCCGCGTGCCGGGCGACGCGGTGCCGTTCGACGAAGCCGCCGCGCAGATCGCCGCGTACCTGTCGGAACGCGTGCGGCAGCGGGCGATGCGGCAGTACGTGGCGATTCTCGCGGGCAGTGCGCGCGTCGAAGGCGTCGAATTCGACGGCGCGAACGGGCCGCTGGTCCAATAACGGGGTTTTGCGTATGGCAACTCAACAAGGTAGCGCCGGGCCGGTCGCGAACGCGCCGGCCATCCCGCTGCGCGCGTGGTCGGTGCTGGCCGCGAGCACGCTCGCATTCATGGTGTGTTTCGTCGTGTGGATGATGTTCGGCGTGCTCGGCGTGCAGCTGCGCACCGATCTCGGGCTGAACAGCACGGAGTTCGGGCTGCTCACGTCGACGCCCGTGCTGACCGGCGCGCTGATGCGCTTGCCGCTCGGCACGTGGACCGACCGCTTCGGCGGCCGCATCGTGATGACGGTGCTGCTCGTCGTGTGCGCGGTGCCCGTCTATATCGTCAGCTATGCGACGCAGCTCTGGCAGTTCCTGCTGATCGGGCTGTTTCTCGGCTGCGTCGGCGCGTCGTTCGCAGTCGGCACGCCGTATGTCGCGCGCTTCTTCCCGCCGCAGCGGCGCGGTCTCGCGATGGGCGTATTCGGCGCTGGCACGTGCGGCGCGGCGGTCAACCTGTTCGTCACGCCGCTGCTGCTCAATGCATACGGCTGGCGCTTCGTGCCGCGCGTGTATGCGGTCGCGCTGCTCGTCACGGCCCTGATCTTCTGGTTCGCGTCGGCGCCCGATCCGGGCGCGGGCAAGCGCGGCGGCTCGTGGCTCGATTCGTTCAAGGTACTGCGCGACCCGCGCGTGTGGCGGCTCTGCCAGTATTACTCGATCACGTTCGGCGGCTTCACCGCGCTGTCGCTGTGGATTCCGCAGTACCTGAAGAGCGAATACGGGATGTCGCTCGTGATGGCGTCCGCATTCGCGGCCGGCTTCTCGCTGCCGGGCTCCGTGCTGCGTGCGCTCGGCGGCGCGCTGTCCGACCGCTTCGGCGCGCACGCGGTCACGTGGTGGGGGCTGTGGGTCGCGTGGATCGCGCTGTTCCTGCTGTCGTATCCGGCGACCGACTTCGTGATCCACACGATCGACGGCACCGCGACGCTGAACGTGTCGATGCCGGTGGCCGGCTTCGTCGCGCTGACCTTCGCGCTCGGCGCGGTGTTCGCGTTCGGGATGGCCTCGACCTTCAAGTACGTCGCCGACGATTTCGCGGACAACATGGGCGTCGTCACGGGCATCGTCGGGCTCGCGGGCGGGCTCGGCGGCTTCCTGCTGCCGATCCTGTTCGGCGTGCTGCTCGACCTGCTGCGCGTGCGCACGACCTGCTTCATGTTCCTGTACGGGATCGTGTGGGTGTCGCTGATCCTGATCTACCTGTCGGAAGTGCGGCGCACGCCGGTCACGGGCTGACGGGTTCGATCGATGCGCTGGCGCGATGCCGGAACGGTTCGGCATCGCGCATCGCCATCGTCGTGCGCGAAACGCCGCGCACGACGTTTCCGGCCGCGCGCGCTTCTGTCAAACTGGCGCCCATGACACCGCGCCTCGCCTTACCGCCTTCCTCCGATTCCGCGCCTGCGCCCGCAGGCTTTCCCGACGCCGACGAACTGGCCGCACTGCGCGCGTGGTACGCGGGCATGACCGTGCGCCAGGCCGTCGAGCGCTACCTGCCCGATCGTCTCGGCGCTGGGCGCTCGGCGCGCGGCGTGATCGGCGGCATTCGCCGCCGCCTCGTGCGCGTCGCACGGCTGGCCGGCCGGCCCGATCTCGCGGAACGGCTCGGGCATCCCGACGGTGAGCGTGTGCGGGAGGCGAAGGCCGCGACCGAAGCGATCGGCCTGCTGCGTCATGCGCGCGCGCCGGTCCCGCAGATCAGCGACGACGTCGGCCTGTGGCTGCCCTCGCGCGCGGTCGCTGCGCTGCGTGCGCACGGGATCGCGACGCTGGCCGATCTGACCGTCCGGATTCCGCGCCGGCGCCAGTGGTGGAGCGCGATTCCCGGCCTCGGCATGGCCAGTGCACGACGCATCGAGGCGTTTTTCGCCGCGCATCCGGACCTGACCGAACGGGCGCGCGCGCTGATCGCCGCGACGCCGCGCGGCAGCATCGTGCCGTGGGAGCAGTTGAAGCTGCCGCACGAGGTCGACGGGTCGGCCGGCACGTTCCGCGCACCGCGCGCGACCAGCACGCTCGACGCGGACAACGATTACGCGGCCGTGCACGCGTGGCTGTCTCTGCACGAATCGGCTGCGACGCGGCGCGCATACCGGAAGGAGGCCGAGCGGCTGATCCTGTGGGCGATCGTCGAGCGCGGGCGTGCGCTGTCGTCGCTGACGACCGAGGATGCGGTCGCTTATCGCGCGTTCGTGCGCCGCCCGACGCCGCACGAGCGCTGGGTCGGGCCCGTGCGGCCGCGCGGCGCGCCGGACTGGCGGCCGTTCTCGGGCGGGCTGTCCGCGCGTTCGGCGGCGTACACGCTGTCGGTGCTCGGCGCGCTGTTCCGCTGGCTGATCGAGCAGCGCTACCTGCTCGCGAATCCGTTCGCGGGCGTCAAGGTGCGCGACACGCGCGGCCCGAACGCACTCGACACGTCGCATGCATTCACCGAAGGCGAGTGGCTGCTGGTCCGCACGATCGCCGACGGGCTCGAGTTTCGCAAGGACGCGTCGTCCGGCTGGACGCTTGCCGCCGCGCAGCGGCTGCGCTTCATCCTCGATTTCGGTTATGCGACCGGGCTGCGCGCGAGCGAGCTGGTCGGCGCGACGCTCGGCGACATCGAGACGGATGCGCACGGCGACGCGTGGCTGAAGGTGATCGGCAAGGGGCGCAAGGCCGCGCGCGTCGCGCTGCCGCCGCTGGCGCGCATGGCGCTCGATCGTCATCTGGTCGCGCGCCGGTTGCCGGTCACGCCGGTGCGCTGGCGGCCCGATACGCCGCTGATCCCGAGCCTCGCGGAAGACGGTGCGGCCGCGATCACGAGCGTGCGGCTGTGGAAGGTGATGCAGCGCTTTTTCGCGCAGACGGCCGATGTCGTCGATGCCGATAACCCGGCGCTCGCGCAGAAGCTGCGGCAGGCGAGCCCGCACTGGATGCGTCATACGCATGCGACGCACGCGCTTGCGCGCGGGGCGGAGTTGACGACAGTGCGAGACAACTTGCGGCATGCATCGATTTCGACGACGTCGATTTATCTGCATGGCGACGATGTGAAGCGGGCGCGGCAGATGTCGAGTGCGTTTGCGGCCGACAAGTAGGCGGAACGCGCGGGCGCGTCACGGCTGCACCATTTTTTGTGACGCGCTATCGGACGATTCATCGGGCCGCGATGTGTCTGTCAGGTGTGTCAGGGGATTGTTGGCCGGGAAGGCCCGCCCGCACGTGCCTGAATGCGCTTTCAGCCGACGGCCGGATGACGCGCCGCAGCGGATCTGCCGACAAGACGGAACGGTCCGGCTCACACTGCGGTCATACACATTTTCACCGGGAGCAGCGGATGGCATCGAGCCAGGGTACGGTCGATTTCATCGTCGAGCAGATGGCGGCGGCCGGCACGGTATCGGCCCGCAAGATGTTCGGCGAATACGGCATCTACTGCGACGGCAAGATGGTCGCGCTCGTCTGCGACGACCGTCTGTTCGTCAAGCCGACGCCCGCAGGCCGCGCGTTTCTGGGCACCTGCGACGAAGGCTCGCCGTATCCTGCGGCGAAGCCGCACCTCGTCATCGCCGGCGATCGCTGGGACGACCGCGAATGGCTGTCGGCGCTGATCTGGATCACCGCCGCGCAGTTGCCGGTGCCGGTGAAGCGAAGCCGATAGCGGCCATGCGCGAAGCGCCACGTCGCGCAGGCGTATTCTGTGACACATGCGCGCGACCACCGCGCGCCCGGAGGGAGCACAAGAATGGAGACATCCGGACATCCGCGCGGCACGCGGCTTGCGCGTCGCGCCTGGCACGCGCTCGTCGCGGCCCTGTGTGTCGGCTGGAGTGCGCTGGCGTTCGGCGCGGACGGCGTAGGCGGCGCTGCGGCGCTGCTCGACCGTTACCACAGCCTCGGCGCGCAACTGAAGGACAACGTGTTTCACCGGCCGCTGTACCTCGAATCGTCGGAGGCGTCGTCGTCGCTGAAGGGCGACATTTACGCGGTGGTCGACTATCCGTTCGCGGTCGTCAACGGCCAGCTCAACGATCCCGCGCAGGGCCCCGCGAACTGGTGCGCGGTGCTGATCCTGCACCTGAACACGAAGTATTGCCATGCATCGAGCGGCAGCAACGGCCCGGTGCTCGACGTGAACGTCGGCCGCAAGATCCAGCAGAAGCTGCCGGATACCTATCGCCTGCAGTTCCGCTATCGCGTGGCGGCCGCGACGCCCGACTACTTCCAGGTCGACCTCACGGCCGACAGCGGCCCGATGGGCACGAAGGATTACCGGATCGCACTGGAGGCCGTGCCGGTCGGCGCGTCGCGCACGTTCCTGCACCTCACGTATTCGTACGGCTTCGGCGCCGTCGGCCGAATGGCAATGAAAACCTACCTCGCGACAGTCGGCAGCGACAAGGTCGGGTTTACGACCGCCAGCGGCGCATCGGCAGCGCAGCCGCAGTACATCGGCGGCGTGCGCGGGCTGCTGGAGCGCAACACGATGCGCTACTACCTCGCGATCGACACGTATCTCGCGACGCTCGACAAGCCGCTCGACCAGCGCCTCGCGCGCTGGTTCGATGCGACCGAGCAGTATCCGCAGCAACTGCACGAAGTGGAAAAGAGCGCGTATCTGCAGATGAAAGCGCAGGAGGTGCAGCGGCAGCAGGCGGCGCGGTAGGCGGCGCCGCCCGCTGTCCTGCCGCTCAGTTCGACGCGCCGCCGACCGTGCGGATGCTGCGCCACTGCCCCTGCTCGACGCGGAACAGCGTGTAGGGCGGCTTGATCAGGTCGCCGCGCTCGTCGAACGAGATCTTCCCGGTCACACCGGTGACCGACACGCCCGGCAGACTCGCGACGATCCTGGCGCGATCGACCGAATCGGCCTTGCGGATCGCCGCGATCATCGCGAGCGCCGCGTCGTACGCGAACGGCGCATACAGCTCGACATCCTGGTTGAAGCGCGCCTTGTAGCGCTGCGCGAACGCGACGGCGGACGGCAGCTTGTCGAGCGCGGGGCCCGGTTCGAGATCCTGCGTGCCTTCGCCCGAATTGCCGGCGATCTTCAGGAATGCGTTGCTTTTCAGCGCGCCGGCGCCGAATAGTTGCGCGCGGATGCCGAGCGAGCGCATCTGCTTGACGAGCATCGCGCCCTGTTCGTCGAGCCCGCCGAAGAACAGCAGGTCGGCGTTGTTGCTCTTCATCGTCGTCAGGATGCCGCGGAAATCGACCGCCTTGTCGTTCGTGTATTCGCGGTCGACGACGCTGCCGTGCGCGTCCTTCACGCCTTTCTCGAACGCGTCGGCGAGGCCCTGGCCGAACGCGGTGCGATCGTCGATGATGCCGATCCGCTTCGCCTTCAGCTGCTCGACCGCGAAGCGGCCGGCCACCACGCCGCCGATACCGTCGTGCCCCATCGTGCGGAACACGTTCTTGAAACCCTGCATCGTCAGTTGCGGATTGGTCGAGCCGGGCGTGATCATCGCGACGTTCGCCTGCCGGTAGACGGCCGATGCGGGAATGCTGCAGCCCGAGTTGTAGTGGCCGATCACGCCGGCCACGCCGTCGTCGACGAGCTTCTGCGCGACCTGGATCGCGATGCGCGGATCGGCCTGGTCGTCCTGCACGTCGAGCACGAAGCGCACCGGCTTGCCGCCGACGGTCGGATGCTTCGCGTTCTCCTCGTCGAGCGCGAGCTGCGCACCGTATTGCAGATCCTTGCCGACGCGTGCGACGGGCCCCGTCAGCGGGCCGGCGAAGCCGATCTTGATGGTTTCCGGGTCCGCGGCCTGCGCGGACACCGTGACCGCGCCGATCGAGCAGACGGCCAGCCAAACCAGCCAGTTACGACGATTCATGATGGATGCCTCCTTGCAGTGGTTGAAATCGCGGCGCGCGTCAGAATCGCGCGGCCCGGTATGGCGTGAGGTCCAGCGGCGGCGCGCGCTGCGCGACGAGGTCGGCGACGATCCGCCCGGTGATGCCGGCGAGCGTCACGCCGAGATGCTGATGGCCGAACGCGTGGATCACGCGCGCGCTGCGCCGTGCGCAGCCGATCACGGGCACGCCGTCCGGCAGCGTCGGCCGGAAGCCGAGCCAGCTGCGCGTCGGTGCGCCGAGCGACGGCAGCGCCTCGCGTGCCGAGCGCGTGAGCAGCGCGACGAGCGAGCGGTTCATCGGAGCGTCGAAGCCGCCGAGCTCGACGGTGCCGGCCGCGCGCAGCCCTTCGTCGAGCGGCGTCATGTAGAAACCGCGCTCGGCCCAGCCGACCGGCCGCGTGACGATCTGCTCATGCGCGGCGAACTGCACGTGATAACCGCGCTCGGTATCGAGCGGCACCGCGTCGCCACACATAGCCGCGAATTCACGCGAGCGGGCGCCCGCGGCAATGACGACGTGATCGAAGGCGCGCACCGAGCCGCCCGCGTGCACGTTCACGCCGTCCCCGACTGGCTCGATCCGCTCGACGCGCTCGTGTTCGAGCGTCGCGCCGCCGGTTGCGAGATGCGCGAACAGCTCGCCGAGAAACCCGTGCGGATCGGAGAAAAACCAGCTTTCGACGAACAGCACGCCGCGCGCGAAGATCGGCGCGAGCGCGGGTTCGAGCCGGCGGATCGCGTTCGCATCGAGCAGCTCGAACGGCACGCCGAGCCGGCGCCGCAGCGCGAGCGACGGCTGCGCCGCATCGAACGACGCCTGCCGCGCATACAGGTACAGGCACTCGCGCGGCCGCACGAACGCCGCGAGCCGCGGCGGGGAGAGCAGCGGCGCATAGCCGTCGGCGGCGCGCGACAGCAGCGCGGCCAGCGCGCTCGCGCTGCGTGCGTGGCGCGCGGGCGTCGATGCGAGCAGGAACCGCGCGAGCCACGGCGCGCCGCGCAGCAGATACGGCCAGCGGATGCGCAGCGGGCTGTCGGCGGCGAACAGGAAGTGCGGGATGTCGCGGAACACGGACGGGCCGTTCACCGGCACGCAGCCGTACGGCGCGAACGTCGCGGCGTTGCCGAACGACGCGCCGTGGCCGACGCCGGCCGGATCGAACAGCGTCACGCGATGCCCGTCGCGCTGCAGCCATGCCGCCGCGCCGAGCCCGATGAAGCCTGCACCCACGATGGCGATATTCGCCATGACGCATTCCCTCCGGTACACACGGTTCACACAAAGTTGAGATAAAGAATCACACAGTAATTTTTTGTGTGCAATCAAAATGAGATTGTGTGGCGCTAGTGTTTACCCGATTTCAACTGGCTGATTCAACAGACTTTTCCGCTGACGTTTGACGGGGAGGGGATGTCATATACAATCGCTGGGCAGGCCAGAATGGCAGACAAACGCTTTTTGTGTGGTCACGGGCGATAAATGGCATCAGACAAACTTTCCGGCGAGCGCGACGGCGGTGCGCCGGTGCAGGCGAAGCGGCCGACCTATGTCGAGGTATCGAGCTCGATCGAGGAGGAAATCCGCAACGGCACGTATCCGCCGGGCAGCCGCCTGCCGCCGCAGCGCCAGCTCGCGACCGAGCTCGGCATCAACGTGTCGACCGTGTCCCGCGCGTACAAGGAACTGCAGCTGCGCGGCCTCGTGATCGGCAGCAAGCGCCGCGGTTCGCTCGTCACCGGCGGCGCGATGCCGAGCATCGCGCCGGCCCGTGCGGCGCTCGCGGCGGGCAACGGCGTGATCGACCTGACCGTGAACCGCCCGGCGACCGGCGAGTTTCTCGCGAGCCTCGCGCAGACGTTCGCCACGCTGCCGAACGACCCGCGTTTCGCCGCGCTGCAGGAATACCAGCCGCCGCAGGGGCCCGACTGGGCGCGCGCGGCCGGCGCGCAGTGGCTTGCCGCGCCCGGCTTCGCGCCGTCGCGCGACCAGGTGGTCGTCACGAGCGGCGCGCAGCACGGGCTGTACGCGGTGCTGAACAGCCTGATCGGCACCGACGGCGTGATCGTTGCCGATCGCCTCACGTATTACGGGCTCAAGGCGCTCGCGCCGGTGTTCCAGTTCGAGATCGTCAGCGCGCCGGCCGACGACGACGGCCTGCTGCCCGACGAGATCGAACGGATCTGCCAGCGCATGCCCGTCAAGGCGATCTTCGTCGTGCCGAACCTGCAGAACCCGACCGTGACGACGATGAGCCTCGCGCGCCGGATGGCGCTCGTCGACATCGCGCGGCGCCATCACGTGACGATCATCGAGGACGATGTGTACGGCCCGCTCGTGCGCGACCGGCTGCCGGCGATCGCGGGGCTGTGCCCCGAGCTGACGTTCCATGTCGGCGCGACGTCGAAGGTCCTCGCGCCGGGGCTGCGCCTCGGCTACCTGAGCTGCCCGCGCGACAGCGTCGCGCTGTGCGCGGAAGCGGTGCGCACGACCGCATGGATGCCGGCGCCCACGTCGATGCTGGTCGCGACGGTATGGATCGAGGACGGCACCGCCGAGCGGATCATGGCCTCGCAACTCGCGGAGATCCGCGCACGCGTCGATCTCGCCCGGGAACTGCTGCCGGCCGGGCAGTTGAAGTCCGACCCTGCTTGCATGTTCGTGTGGCTGCGGCTGCCGCCGCCGTGGCGCGCCGACGACTTCGCCGCGAACGCGAAGGCGCGCGGCGTGATCGTGATGCCGTCGTCGACGTTCGCGGTCGACCGCGCGGAAATCGAGCACGGCGTGCGCATCAACCTCGCGTGCCCGGCCACGCGCGACGAGCTCGTCACCGGGCTGCGGATTCTGTCCGGCACGCTGAAGGACCGGCCGCGCGCGCTGTTCGGCTCGATCTGACGGCGGGCGCTCAGTCGAGCAGGCCCGCGACGACGTCGACGATCCGCTGCAGCAGCGCTTCGTCGTAAGGCAGCCACGGCACCGCGCGCAGCGGCGACGGCGGCGGCTCGGTCGCGGGATCGACGGGTTCGCCGTCGCGCATCACGCGGCCGGTCGCGCAATGCACCGACCACGCGCCGACGCGCACATGACGTTCGTCGATCGTCATCCTTCGTTGCGCAATCGCGTCGGCGAATACGAGCGACAGCACGTGCTTGCGATGTCGCGCCATCACGCCCAGCGGCAGATCCGACAACCGGTTCAGGCGCTGCCAGCGTTCCGCTTCGATTTCGCGCTGGCGGATCGGGTCGACGGAGAGCACGGCGGCGGCTGCACGCGTCGCGTCGTCGTCGAGTGCGAACGCGGACACGCTGACGAGCAGGTCGGCCGCACGCGCCACTTCCGAGAACACGACGCGATCGATCTCGCCGATCGGCAGCGGCGCCCAGCGCCGTTCGTGGCGGCGTTCGAAGTGCAGCCGGCGCGACGTGCCGTGAGTTTCCGCGCCGGGATAGAGCCGCGCATCGACGAGAAAGGTCGCACGCACGTCGCCGAATTCGCGGACGAGCCCGTCGTCGTACGCGCGGATCGACCACCCCTCGCGGCGCGCGACGCCGAGCAGCGGCCGGCTCGACAACACGTGACCTTCGAACATTGCGGAATCGCTGGCGGCGGCGTTGCCTTCCGCCGGCGCGTAGTACTCGCGGAATGCCTGCCTGACCGGCTGCCGCAGCGCACGGCCGACAATCGCGCGCTGCCATGCGAGCCGCTCGTCCGCATCGGCCAGCAGCGGGTGCCATAGGCGGATGTCGCTGTCGTCGGCGATGTCGCACGCGCGTCCGGCCGCGTCGCGCAGCACGACCTTGCCCTTCGTGATTTCAGGCATGAACGACTGCGTCGATCCATCTCCGCCGCGCGCTTGCCAGATCATGCGCGCCGAGAACGCGGCACCGGCCGGCGCATCGACGAGCCGCTCGCGCCATTCGGCGCGGCCGAGCGTCATCGGCTGCCAGAAGCCAGCCTCCATGCACGCGGCGAGCATCGCGAGCTGCTTCTTGTCGGGCTTCGCGTCGAGCGTCATGCGTAGCGCGGTATGCGGCCGCTCGCCGAGCGCGCGTTCGGCCGGCTTCAGGTTGCGCGCAAGCTTCTTCTGCACGCCGGCGTGGCGCACGGCGGCCAGTGCGTCGCGCAGCGCACGCACGCTCTCGGGGGTCGGGATCGTCTCGACCGCGTGGCCGAGCGCGATCGCGAGCGACTGCGACGGCGCCGTCTTCGCGGCTGTCGGCGCGACGCACACGCCCGTCAGCAGCGGCCCGATCAGCGGGCGCAGCCACGCTTCGTCGCGATACGCGGCCACGCGCGCCGCGCGGGCGACGACCTGGGCGTCGTCGGTCGTGAACGCGCGATCGGCCGCGTACGGAACGGTGCCGGCGTGAAGCGCCGCGACTTGCCGTGTGGCCTCGGTCAGCGCGTCGCGCGCGAATTCGACGTACGCGGCGTCTTCCGCGAGCGTGACGGCCGGATCGCTGAAGTCGATCCACAGCCGCCTCGGCGCGAAATAGCCGTTGTTCGTCGCGGCCAGCGCGAGCAGCGCGGCCGGCCCGAGTTCGGGCAGCACGTCGAGTTCGCGTACGCGAAACGGCGAATCGGCCAGCGCTTGCGCATACGCGTCACGCCGCGCCGAGAAGTCGCGGCGGCCGGCGAACCAGTCGAGCGCATAGGCGCCATACGCGGATGCCGCGCGCAGGGTGCCTTCCTCCGGCTCGCCCGCGATGCGCGCAAGTTCGGCCTGCAGCGCGGGCGACGGCAGCGCGTCGAGGCAGGGCAGTTCCTCCAGCGCACGCTTCCATGCGCCGGGCGGGATGTCGCGGAACAGTTCGAGCGCTGCATCGGCGCTGACGAGCGGCACGAGACCGAGCGCATCGATCTGCCCGCGCAGCCAGCGCGCGAATTCGGCGCGTGGATCGTCGTAGGCGTAATCAGGCGGCATGATCTCGTGCTCGGTGCGGCGCAGCGCCGGCCAGACCGCGCCGAGCGCGTGCGCGTCGAGTGACGACAGGTCGATCGGCGTGCCGGTGAAGCGCGGATGGTCGGCGGTGCCGGTCAGCCGCGCGACGAGCAGGGCGATGAGTGCGCGGTCAGTCATCCGCGGCCTCCTTGCCGGCGGCGCGCGATGCGCGGATGTCGGCGCGTCGGCTCGCGCGCGCCGATTCGCGTTCGAGCAGTTCATCGCTCGCATCGGGGAGATCGACGAGGATCCGTACGCCGAGCCCCTGCAGGACCTGGAACACCTTGCCCCACTGGACGGTGTCCGCGCCGCGTTCGGCCTTGACCATGAACGACTCGCTGACGCCGAGGCGGTCGGCTGCGTCGTTCTGGCGCCATTTCTGTACTTTCCGGGCGGCGCGGATCACGCCGCCGAGGTCGGATGCCTGTTCGATCGTGTGCTGCATGGTCTGACTCCGCCGATGAAAACCGTGCGATCGCACAGTATCGCACCCCGATTGCGGCAGTCGGGCAAAAGGCCATGCGGCGGGCAGTCCGGGCTGGTTCGGCGACGCCGCACATGGCTTCCGACTGCCCAGGCATTTCATAAGACGTACAGTTCTCTCGCCATGCGCGATTCGCGCCGAACTGTACTCTTGTTCGCGCGATCGATGTGTGTACTCGTCGCCGACTGTTCTGCTTTTAAGATTCCATCATCAAGTGCACAGTGCCGCAGATCCAGTCGTAACGGGCCTCTGCCGGCGCATCTTCAAGAGAGAGCCAGTGCGATGGAAAAGGCAAAACCGGAGGGAAAGATCAGGAATCACGGCGGCCCGGTCGGCGGGCGGAACACGCGCGTGTCGGACGCGCAGGGCATGGCGGCGCGGTGGCGCATGCCGGCGGGAGGCGCGCGATGAAACTCTATGAAAAACTGGCGGACGATATCGAGCGCCTGATCCGCCAGGGCGTGTACCGGCACGGCGACCGGATTCCGTCGGTGCGGCAGGCGAGCCAGCAGCACCGGATCAGCATTACGACCGTGCTGCATGCATACCTGCTGCTCGAAAGCCGCGGGCTGCTGGAAAGCCGCCCGCAGTCGGGCTATTTCGTGAACCTGCGCCGCGACGACAGTCACGCGCCGGTGCGCGAGCTGCGGCCGTCGAAGCCGATCGCGATCTCGTCGTCGGTCGACGTGAGCCGGCTCGTGCTGTCGACGCTGCGCTCGATCGGCACCGACGACGCCGTGCCGCTCGGCTCGCCGTATCCGGACCCGAGCCTGTTCCCGTTCGAGAAGCTGAACCGCTACGCGTACGCAGCCGGACGCGACAAGTCGCTGTGGGGCGTGACGGACGGGCTGCCGCCCGGCCATCCGCGGCTGATCCGGCAGATTGCGCGCCGCTACCTGGAAAACGGGATGTCGGTGGACCCGAACGAGATCATCGTGACGGTCGGCGCGACGGAGGCGATCAATCTGTGCCTGCAGGCGGTCGCGAAGCCGGGCGACACGATCGCGGTGGAGTCGCCGACGTTCTACGCGATGCTGCACGCGATCGAGCGAATGGGGATGAAGGCGATCGAGGTCGCGACGCATCCGGAGTACGGGATCGACATCGCCGCGCTGGCCGCGATCGCGAAGTCGCAGCCGATCGCGGCATGCATGGTGATGCCGAACTTTCAGAATCCGCTCGGCTTTCAGATGCCCGACGAGCGCAAGCGGGAACTGGTTGAGTTTGCAACTAAATCCGGCATGCCGATCATCGAGAACGGTGTGTATAACGAACTGTATTTCGGCGATACGCATCCGAGTTCGCTGAAGTCGTACGACCGCAGCGGGATCGTGCTGCATTGCTCGTCGTTCTCGAAGAGCCTGACGGCTGCGTACCGGATCGGCTGGGCGTTGCCGGGACGTTATCGCGATCAGGTCGAGAAGCTGAAATTCCTGAACACGCTCGCGACGCCGTCGTTGCCGCAACTCGCGATCGCGGAGTTTCTCGAACGCGACGGCTATGAGCATCACCTGAGGCGCTTGCGCAAGGCGTATGCACAGCAGGCGAACCTGATGCGCGCGATGGTGTCGCGGTTCTTTCCGGAGGGCACGCGCATCTCGAGCCCGGCCGGCGGGTACGTGCTGTGGGTCGAACTGCCGGCGCAGATCGATGCGATGCGGCTGTACCAGCTTGCGCTGGAGCAGGGGATCACGATCGGGCCCGGCTACATGTTCTCGATCACGGACAGCTACCGGAACTTCATCCGGCTGAACTACAGCAGCCCGTGGTCGCCGGAGATCGAGCAGGCGGTGATCGCGGTCGGGAAGCTGGCTGCGGCGTGCATGCGGTGAAGGGGCGTGTGTGGTGTCTTGCGCTTCAACGACGAAGCCGGCCTGGTGCCGGCTTTTTCTTGGGTCTTCGTGGATTCCCGTGGATGTCGCTTGCCGACGGCGGATTCAACCGGTCGATGCAACAGCTTGATGGAATCGTTCAGCCGGTGTATCGAAGTTTAGTGTCTTGCGTGGACGTTCGTTGAACCGTTGGCCAACCGCGACCGGACTGATTGGGTCGGCATCTCCCCAAAGCAAAAGTACAGGCTGAGCAATTCGGCTTAGCTCGTCCGTCAGGTCCACGTTGAACGACGTGAACCAATTTGGGAAAGACGGATTTGCATTGATAAATCCGCTTTGCCAATCTGTCGCACCCAGTGCTCGTGTGTCGATTCCGCCAGAGGTCACCGTCAAAACCAGATGGGTTATCAGGTCAGGCTTTTCTAGCGCTGCGCGAATCGCTATCACCCCCCCCATGGATTGGGCTATCACGGCCGTGGGCCGGTCGATGTGAGATACGACCATTCGAACAAGGTCGTCGATGTCGTTGACATCGGGCGCGGCGGGCTCTTGACCGAACCCTGGATACGCAAGGATGACTTTCCTGGCGGGGTTCGTTAGCTGATTCGCGAGAGGCTGCCAGAACGCAGTGTTTCAGCACGCACCCGGCAGGAAAAGCAGTTTCGATGGAGCAGGCAAGCGTAGATTCTCCGAGGCTAAAATAATCGATCAAGCGGGTCAACGACAGTAGATGAACTCATGATCCGTTGAAGCTCCGACCTTAAAATCGTAACCGCCAACTCGCCTGAAGCCCGCGCCCTCATAGAATGCAATGGCCCGTTCGTTGCCAGACCAGACGCCGAGCCAGACTGCGCCCGGTCGTGCCTCACTGAGAAAGGTAATTGCGTGGTCAAGAAGGCGCCGTCCGGCTCCAGTACCCTGTGCATCACGACGCAGGTAAAGCTGGCAAATCTCTCCATCTTCGTGCTTGACATCGGGATGTGGCAGTTTGCATGGACCGACATGCACATAGCCAAGCAACGAGCAGTCAGTCGCCTCGACAACCCAAGTTCTTCGCTCTGGATCGCAGAGCTGCCCACGAACTATTTCTTCGGAGTAGTTTGCGGCTTCATACGCCGCGAGATCTTCTTCCCGGTAATGAATACCGAAACCATCGACGAAGGTTTCGCGGAATGTGGCACGTTTGAGTGTTGCCAATGAACCTGAGTCGCTGGCGTTGGCTATACGAATCATATAGAAGTCCTCATGCGAATGGCAGATGCTGTCGTTTTTCGATCGGTTGGGTCATCGCTTGCCTCTCTCGAGGGGATCTTCACGCTGCTCCGAAGCGGACGCTCATGCGGTGAAAGTCGAAACCGTTCGATATCACTATGCTAACCGGTCAATCAGATCGGCGCGGTCAAGCTGATCGATCCACCAGTTCAATGCGTTCCCGGTCTTGTCTCTACGCCAAGCCAGATAGCAATTCGAGTATTCGCGTACACCCACAATGCGGCGCACAACCAGCTTCCCTTTACGTACCAGTCCTTCGGCCAACGGCTCGGGGAGCATGCCGACCGCAATACCTTGACAGAGCGCTTCGAGTTTCGCTTCGCGAGTCGACACGAAGATGAGCGGCTGTCCCTCGTGGATAGCTACGGCTTGGGGATCCAGCTCACGGGACGTGTCGCTCATGACAACGCCTCGATATCGCGCGATCGTCTCGCTCTCCAATGGCTCCGGGATGCCCGCGAGTGGATGATGCGGCGCCATGACGAATACATGATTGAGCGTTCCAATCGGGCGCGCGATGATGTTCGGATCGAGCGGCGGCTCCCCGACGGTTCCGACCGCCAAATCGACACGCCTCGAAATTAGAGCGTCCCATACGCCTCCAAGCACTTCAGTAGACAGACGCAGTTGAGTGGGTATCTTCAGCTCATAAAATCTGTCCACATATGACCACAAGCATCTGGCAGGCAGGATTTCGTCCACGCACAATCGCAGCTCGGACTCCCAGCCGTCGCTAATACCCTTCGCTGTAACCTCGAGGCGCCGAGCCGCTCTCAGAAGTCGACGGCCTTCATCGACAACGGCACGGCCGGCTTGCGTGAGCGTCGCCCGTCTGCCGCTCCGGTCGAACAGTTCAACATCTATGTCGCTTTCAACTTTCTGGATGAGGTAAGTGATCGACGACGGAACTTTATGCAACAGTTCGGCCGCCTCGGCGAATGTGCCGGTCCGCTCGATGGCATCCAATACTTCCAGGACTTCAAATGACAACTTGATTGCCATATGGCGCTTTCAGGATTCTTGTGATGTTTAAGTCGACTTCGTTGCGAAGGACGAACTGCCTGGTAGCAGCCGTGCGATCATTATCCGTCGATTGTCGACGATCTGAGCCTCCGTGTCGAAGTTCCGTTCTTGGCCCGACCGGGAAGCTCGAAGTTGGTGGATGGTCGCCCGCGCTGGCACCGGCCACCGAAGTTCCGCTGCCGACCCATTGCGGAACTAGACATCAAAAGTTGAGATGTCTGTTCTCAGCCACCGAACAGTCATTGCTTGCTCTATAGAATGCGGATGCCTCGTGCGCCATCGACCACTGTGTAGTTGGGACACTCACGCGAAGGGGAGCGGGCCTTCGAAACGCCCCACGTAACACAAGTGGGAGACCGCAGGCTGACCTCGATCTGTCCAGCGATGCAGCATGTAGGCAGGTGGTTCGAGAAAAGAAGCGGGCTGTGCGTCCGCTTCAACTCGCAGCGCGATCTGTGTGGTCGTGCTGGGGCAAGTAAGTACAGGAACGCTCCCGAGGCGCGTCTGCATTGATCGATGGACGTGTCCTGCGAGAATCCGATCTACGTTGTTATGGCGCGCAAGAACGGATGCAAATGCCTGCGCATTTCGCAACCCATAGATGTCCAGATAAGGAATGCCCGTCATGAACGGTGGGTGGTGCATGACGATGACCACCGTTTGACCACGATGCTCGGCAAGCTCGGCGTCAAGCCAAGTCAGGGACTCTGCGTCCAGTTCGCCGTGATGTAGTCCGGGAACGGAGGTGTCCAACGCCACGAGGCGTAGTTCACCCACATCCAGCGCGAATGAAAGCGCCCCTTCGTTCGGAAGCCACGTGTGATCCGGGAACGCGGCCCGTAGATTGCCACGATCGTCGTGATTGCCCGGCAGGACCACGTACGGTCGCCTCAGCCCAACAAGCAATTCGTGAAGCTTTTGATATTCGTCTCCGGTACCCTCGTCGGTGAGGTCGCCGGTGATGACGACCAGGTCCGGCTCTGGCCGCACGCGGTTCAGCGAATCTACGGCTGCCGCAAACATTGCATTTGAATCCACAACATCTTGATAAAGAACGTCGTGAGGTCGAACATGAATATCCGAAAGTTGTGCGATGACTGTCACTCGGCTCTCCGTTGGTTTTGACCTTCCCGTATTCAGATCAGAACGATTCTAGGCCTGACAAAAATTCGTCCATCGACAGAGCCTTTCGTGACAACGACCTTGCTCCATGCATTCGTAATTGTGCTCCGAATGGCTGATTCGGAATAGACATGCGGACGCTGGAGCGAAACGCGAAAGACCGCTCATGGCAGAACGTGGCTGACCGACGCCCTGTTATGTGCGACCGGCGCAGATCGACCCGTATGCGCCATTCGGACAAACGCCCTATATGTCTCCTCCGAGGCGGTTCCCGACGGTCATCCAACCTACGCGGCAAATGGCGTACGAGTTGTGCCATGCCGGCCGACATGGCAGGATACCGCTTCGATCATGCGGGGCCGCGTGGCGCATTGGAGATAAAGGATGATGCTTTCGTGGCGATTGCGTTGGTACGTACTGGCGACAGCCCGGGTGCTGCATAGGCACTGGCAGGGTCTATCCCTTGCTGTCCTGCTGTTGCTGCCCACAATGCCCGTGTTTGCACAGTCTCGTCTCTTGGGCGCGCTCATACTAGCCCCTTTGGCTCCAGCGCATGGCTTTGAATGGCGGTTCGTCTGGGTGCATATGCTCGAAGCCATCGGCATGCTTTGGGTGCTGATCCAACGTACGGCCATTAGCGGCGGCCCGTTCGCCGTCTTCGCCAAATCGTTGCCTGTTTCGGATCGCCATCACCGTACCCTGGATGCCATCGTCGTGCTGATCGCTAGTACGCCGCTGCTGTTACCCGTCATTTCTGCCGCGATCGCGTTCGCCTACTTACCGGACAAGGTTTCGAACTATCTGTACGTTATCGGGTTGATGACGATTACGCTTGGATGGCAATTGGCCGCATTGTCGCGCAATATCGGTCACGGAACGCCATTGGTGGTTGCCAATTTCATTCTGATCGGTGCGCTGCAGACAGGTAACGCCGTGCGAACGACGCTGCTAGTGGCATCGCTGATCATTGCCGCGTTCGCGTTGGTCAAGACGCCTGCGGCATCCTCTTCGCATGCGAGGCGGTTCGGCACAATGTGGCGTCGACTGGCCGGTCACGTGTCCGTCAATGCGGCACCCCGGCTTCCGGCTTTCGTAAAGCTTCAGCTCGGTATTCTAGGGTTTCACTTCGCGGGGACCGTAAGCCGCTGCGTAGTCATGGGTGCGGTCGCTGTTTCCACTTGTTACGTGGTTGACCTGTGGAGTTTCGACGCACGTGTCGTGCCCTTGACCCTGGTCGCACAGGCCGCGATCGCGCTGATCGCGGCGACGATCTACCGCGATTTGCAAGCGAGCCATGTTCGGGCGGCCCATTTTGTGCGATCGCTCCCACTGGGCTCGGTTGTGCAGGTTCGTGCGGATGTACTGACGGTCGCCACGCTCGCACTGCCATTTGCCGCCGCCGCGCCATTGCTTCTGGTCGTGCACGGAGTCCTGTCGGTCCACGTCGCTGTTGCCATCGTATTGGCGGGCGCGCCGCTGCTTGCGCTGCTGCGCTTGCCACAACGCTATGCTCCGAGAGAATCCGTATTGCTCGGCGCAATCCTCGCCGTGACCTGGATTGTCATCGCATGGCAGATTTTCGTCTGATGGACTTCACAATGCTTCGAATCGAAAACATCGGCAAACGTTACGGCGAGCGCGTCATATTCCACGGGCTGCATCACGTGTTCGGGGCGGGGTGCGTGGCGCTTTGTGATGAGAACGGCAGCGGCAAGTCGACCTTGCTTGGCATCCTCGCCGGGACCATCGATGCCGACGAAGGTGATGTCTGGATCAATGGTTATTCGCTATGTGAAGCGCCGCTCAAGGCAAAGTCCTTACTAGCATACGTGCCCGACGACTGCATGGCGTATCCGTTCCAGACCGGACGCGAGTTCCTCGAACTCGTCGCCTCGACCAAAAAGACGGTAGTCGGTCGCGACACTCTCGATCTGGCGCATCGCTTCGGGTTGGCGCCGCACCTGGAAAAGCGTTTTGAGCAGATGTCACTTGGCACTCGCAAAAAGATTTTCTTGAGCGCCATCACACTCGGGGAATCCTCAGTCGTGGTTGCGGACGAACCTGGCGACGGGCTAGACGCCGCTGCACGCGGCGTCCTCATGGACTTGTTCCGCACGCTGGCAAAAGATCGGGTGGTGTTCTTTTCGAGCCACGATCTCAAGCTTGCAGAAGGCTGCGGTGCCAGAACAATCAACTTTGCTGATCTTGGTAGGGTTGAATAGCGCGCCGGTTTAGCCATTCAGCTAGTAATCTCACTACCTGATGGTTTCGATGCCGCCATGGTCCGTTTCTGCTGGACAACCGGACTGTGAGAAGCAATCTACCGATGACGGATTGTGGCCGAATCCGGAAGCTCGAAGTTGGTGGACGGTCGCCCGCGGTGGCACCGGCCGCCGCACTTCCGCTGCCGACCCATCTCGGCCATAGGCAACGTCAGTGTCAACGTCTGCGGTTCACCCCAAAACAGCCATCTAACTCTCACAGGCGCATTTTCTCGAAGTCGGAAACAGCAATGAATGGGGCTGCGGCACGCCCTAATGGAGCCCTTGTCCTAGCGTAAGAGCTCGACAATCACGACATCAGTGTCGTCTCGCGCCCTCAACACAAGCCGCGTTTCATCGCGAACGGCAATGCCATCGCGTTGCGCCAGCCTGATCGGCCCTACGTCCAGTCGCCCATGATCTGCAACGAGATAAGCAGAACCGGGCATCGGCAAAACGTGCTGGATTGCCGTGCCTTCGCGCAGCGTCGCGATACGCAAACGTGCGTCGGCGTGAATGGGCAACGCGCCGGCGCGGACATCCTCCGGATCGCCGCTCGCCAGCGTAACGAATCGGCCCTCGCGACATCCGGGCGAACAGACGCGCGTCGCGCAGCGCGGTGTACTGGCAAGTGTGTGCGGACGGAGCCAGATCTGGAACTGCCGCGCGGGTATATTTTCCTCGTTGCGCTCGGCGTGATGGATCGCCGTGCCGGCACTCATCACGTGGACGGAATTGGCAACCAGACGCGCGCGATTGCCAGCATCGTCTTCGTGGGTGATGGCCCCCGAACGTACCCACGTGACGATCTCGACGTCGCGGTGAGCACGAAGCCCGAGGCCAGCGTGCTGCGCGAATTCGATGTCGTTCCACATATGGAGCGGACCGAGCGGCGCATGGTCGGCGTGCCCGACGTCGCCCGCGCGGAAATGTTGGCGGACATCGACGCCGTCGCGCCGGATTGCGTCAAGCGAAGGAAAAGGCCGATGTTCAATCATGACGATGCTTGATTCGAGTGCGCCGGGCGTGGATCGCGATCGTCGAAGACCGCGTCCACCACACCCAGCGTGCTCAGCCTGGCTCAGATCTGCTGCTGGCCGCCGTCGACGAACAATTCGATACCGTTCACGAAGCTCGCGTCGTCCGAGGCCAGGAACAGTGCCGCGCCAGCGATCTCTTCCGGTTCACCGAGGCGCCCCATCGGAATCAGGGAAGCCAGGTAATCGGCAAGCCCTTGCCGTTGCGTGGCGTCGTCACCGGCAAGGTCGAGCAGGCCGGGCGTGCGAGTCGCGCCCGGGCTGATCGTGTTCACGCGGACGCGGCGCTCCTTGAGGTCGAGAATCCAGCTGCGTGCAAAGGCACGGACCGCCGCTTTCGAAGCCGAATACACGCTGAACGCCGCGGTGCCTGCGCTACCCGCCGTCGAGCCGGCGAGAATCACCGATGCGCCCTCGGCAAGCAGCGGCAGCGCCTTTTGCACCGTGAACAGCACGCCCTTCACGTTTCGGTCGAAGGTGTCGTCGTAGTGCGCTTCGGTGATGCTGCCGAGCGGCAGCATCGAGCCGCCGCCGGCGTTCACGAACAGCACGTCGAGGTGCCCCTGTTCTTCCTTGATTTGTGCATACAGCGCGTCGAGTTCACTCAGCTTGGTGGAATCCGAACGTACGCCGGTCGCCTTGCCGCCGGCTTCGCGAATGCCCTGCACGGCGGCATCGAGTTCGGCCTGGCGGCGGCCCGTAAGGTAGACGTGAGCGCCTTCCGCCGCGAAGCGTTGAGCGGTGGCGAGACCGATACCGCTGGTTGCGCCGGTGACGAGTGCGATCTTGTTGTCGAGTTTGCGTGCCATGGTGATTCTCCTTGCGGTTGGTAAGTGGGTAACTACGTTCGGTGTTGCGTGCTGCGATGTGAGGAGAATATCGACGGCCCGATCTTTTCGAAATAGAATTAATCGCAATCAAACGTTGCATAAATGAAATGACGAGGGGAAATGGCTCAACTACCTGATTTCGAAGGGCTCGCGATGTTCGCAAAGGTGGCCGAGCACGGGTCGTTTGCGGCCGCCGCGCGTGCGACGGGCGTGTCGGTCGCCACGGTCTCGCGCGGTGTCGCCCGCCTGGAAGAGCGGTTGGGCGCACGGCTTTTCAATCGCACGTCGCGCCAGCTCTCGCTCACCGAGTTCGGCCGGACAATCAGCGAGAAAGCCGGCGAGATCTATCGCCAGGCCGAGGAGGCGGAAAGCTCGGCGCGCGAAATGTCGGTGCAGCCACGCGGGCTGGTGCGTCTGGCGGTGCCGATGTCGTACGGGCTGCGCTGGGTTGCGCCGCTGCTGCCGGGCTTCTTTCGCGCTTATCCAGAGGTGTCGATCGACCTGCATCTATCGGATGCGTCGGTCGATCTGGTCGCCGATGGGTTCGACGCCGCGCTGCGTATCGCCGCGCTTCCGGATTCATCCCTGGTCGCGCGGCGGTTGTGCGCAGTGACGCAATTCGTGGTGGCGTCGCCGGAATATTTGAGGCGTGAAGGACGGCCCACGCATCCGCGCGAACTGGCGGATCGTCCCTGTCTCTCTTATGCGTACCGTGCGCGTAGCGCTGTATGGCGCTTCACGAACGACCGAGGCGAGGAGGAGCCGGTGATGCCGACGGGCCCGCTGCGCGTGACCAATTCCGATGCGCTGTTGCCGACGCTGCTCGATGGCCTGGCGATCGCCGAGCTGCCTGAATTCATCGCGGGCGAATATCTGGCCGATGGCCGCCTCGAGGCAATCCTGACCGACTGGTCGCTGACGAAGGGTGGTCTTTACTTCGTTACGCCGTCGGCGCGCGCGCGGCCCGCGAAAGTCGCGGCGCTGTCGGATTATTTTGCCGAGCACCTTTCCGAGCCAACATGGCGGTGGCCGAAATGATCCATCGGCGCAGTTGATCAGCCTGCGTCCATCGTTGCATTCATGCAATGATGGATTTCAAACGATTCTATTTCGAAAATAACGTCCGATCCGTATTCTCCCTTCCACCGGCTGCACGACATCACGTCGCAAGCCACTCGACCAGGCAAAGGAGAATCACGATGAACACGCAAGTCACACCGAACACGCCCGATACCGCGACGGTTGCCTTCCTCGGCGCGCTGAACAGCGCCACCGGCCCGGCAATCGAGACGCTCACGCCCGCCGAAGCGCGCGAAGTCCTGGCAGGCGCCCAGCGCAGCGTGCCGGTCGACGTTTCGGGTATCGACGTCATGCGCCGCACGGTCGAGCAGGACGGCCTGGTCGTGTCGCTTGTCGTCGTCAAGCCCCAGGATGCGGGCGGCGTGCTGCCCGTTTTCATGTTCTTCCACGGCGGTGGCTGGATTCTCGGCGACTACCCGACTCATGAGCGTCTCGTGCGGGATCTTGTTGTCGAGTCGGGCTCGGCGGCGGTGTTCGTCGAATACACGCCTTCGCCCGAAGCGCGCTACCCGGTCGCGATCAACGAAGCTTACGCCGCGACGAAGTGGGTTGCCGCACATGGCGCGGAGATCGGCGTCGATGGTGCGCGGCTGGCCGTCGTGGGCAACAGCGTGGGCGGCAACATGGCCGCGGTCATCAGCCAGATGGCGAAGGACCGTCAAGGCCCGGCAATCCGCTTCCAGGGCCTCATGTGGCCGGTGGCCGACCACGCGCTCGACAATGCCTCGTACGACGCCTTCGCAAATGGCTACTTCCTGAGCCGCGACATGATGAAGTGGTTCTGGAATGCCTACACGATCGACGAAGCCGAGCGCAACGAACGCTATGCGTCGCCGCTGCGCGCCTCGCTCGACGAATTGAAGGGCTTGCCGCCCGCGCTCATCCAGACGGCGCAGTTCGACGTGCTGCGCGACGAAGGCGAGGCATATGGATATCGGCTCGACCAGGCGGGCAACGACGTGACGACGACCCAGTACAAAGGCACGATCCACGACTTCGGCCTGCTCAACGTGCTTGCTGCCGACGCACCGACGCGCGCCGCTGTGCAGCAGATGGCGACTGCGTTGAAGACGCGTCTGCAATGAATCGCATCCTTTAACGCCTTTATCGAGCCGATCATGAACAACGCCAAACAACTGCTTTTCGCTTACCTCGAATCGATTCGCGACCCACGCGCGGCCGGCGCACTGTTTGCCGACGACGGCGTGCTGGAACTCCCTTATCTGAAGTCGCTTGGCATTGACGGGCGGGCACAGGGGCCAAAAGCGATCGAAGGCTTCATCGCCTCGCTGCTCGCGAAAGTGCCGGATTTTGCGTTCCGAAACGCGCGGCTGCTGATCGAAACACCTGAGCAGGTATTCGCCGAATATGAAGTCGAAGCGCTCGTGCCATCGACGGGGAAAATCTATCGACAGATGTATGCAGGGCGGCTGGTGGCGAGCAACGGCAAGATTCTGCTGTTGCGCGAAGCACTGGATACGAGTAAGCGTGGCACCGACACCGTATTGCTTTAGCATGGCGGCTTTCCAATCGAGATCGCCGAGATGCCAGTGGAGCCACGTTTTATCGCGAACCGAGTTGTTGCCATCGTGGTGCCGAAGGCTCCGTTTGTTACCTGGATCAACAGCGTCGATTCTGCCCCAGGCATGGCATTGACGCTGGAACAAGCCAGCGAGAACGCAAACGCTTTTCTGGTTCCTGCATCCGGTAGCGATCCCGATGCCGCTGCCAAGCGTTGGTTACAGAAGCACTGGCAGGTCATTTTCGAACGCATGCTCGAGGACTGGTATGTCGACGAGCGTCTATGGCCGCAAGGTCGTACGCTCAAGCTATTCAAGGAGTGGTGTGAGATCCGCATGCACTCGATTGTCCTGGATTGCGCCGAAGCGCCGATCTCGTACGAGGACTAAGCCAGATCCTGTGCCAGAGGCCAGGGCAGCAGGTCATCAATCCGGTTGATCGGATGATCCGCAATGCGCGCCAGCACATGGCGCAGATATGCTTCCGGATCGATGTCATTGAGCTTGGCGGTGCCAATCAGGCTGTAGATAGCGGCAGCGCGCTCGCCACCTGAGTCTGCCCCCGCGAACAAGTAGTTGCGCCGTCCGATAGCTACGCCGCGCAGTGCGCGCTCGACCGGCAGGTTGTCGATCTCCAACTGCCCGTCGTCACAGTAGCGTGTGAGCGCCTCCCACCGATTCAGCGCATAGAGGATCGCCCGGCTCGTGTCGGATTTGCGCGAGAGCGTTTCCAACGTGGCACTCAGCCACGTATGGAACTGTTCAAGCAATGGCCTGGCGTGGGTTTGCCGGTACGCCCGCCGTTCATCGGGCGGCTTGCCCCGGATCGCTTCCTCGATCTTGTACAACGCGCCGATACGCTCCAGCGCCTCGGTGTTCAAGGCATTCGGTCGCGCGGCATGCAGTTCATAGAACTGTCGCCGGGCATGGGCCCAGCAGGCTGCTTCTGTTACCTGCCCGGTTTCGTAAATCGCCTGGTATCCGCCGTACGCATCGGCTTGCAACGTACCGTTGAACGGCTGGAGATGCTGCTGCGGATGGATGCCCTTGCGGTCGGGCGTATAGGTGAACCAGACGGCTGGCGGCGTCATGTCGGCCGAGTTTCGGTCGTCGCGCACATAGACCCACAGCCGTCCGGTCTTGGTCTTGCCATTACCCGGCACGAGTACCGGTACCGGCGTATCGTCGGCATGCAGTTTCGTGGCCGCCATGACGTGCCGGCGTAAGGCGTCGACCAGCGGTCGCAGCAGGTTCGCGCCATGGCCCACCCATTTCGCCAGCAACGAGCGATCCAGATCGACACCCTCGCGCGCGTAGATCACTGACTGGCGATACAACGGCAGGTGATCCGCGAACTTCGCGACCAGCACATGGGCCAGCAAGCCCGGACCAGCCAGGCCACGCTCGATGGGGCGGCTCGGCGCAGCCGCTTGCGCGATATGGTCGCAGCACGTACACGCCAGTTTCGGGCGCACATGGCGGATCACGCGGAAGCTGGCCGGTACATATTCAAGCTGTTCGGAGACGTCTTCGCCGAGTTGCCTCATAGGGCCACCACACGCAGTGCAGGTTTCGCCTGATTCCGGCCAGTACGTCAGGATCTCGCGCGGCAGATGCTCGGGAAGCGGTTTGCGCGGCGCTTGCTCCGGTGCAGTGCGCGTTGCCTTCGGAATCTCGATGGGAGCAGCACCTTCGTCGGCCTCGAGTTCCTCCAGTCGCAACTCAAGCTGCTCAATCTGGCGGTCCAGTTTCTCGGAACTGCGGCCGAACTGCATGCGGCGCAGCTTTGCGATCAGCAGCTTCAGATGCTCGATCTCGGCCTTGGCGGTAGCGTTCGCCGCCTCGTGCGATTCGACCACGTCTTCCAGATGTCCGATGCGCGCATCACGCTCAAGCAGCATAGCCTTGAGCGCTTCGATGTCGTCTGGATAGGCGTTTGCCGTAGTCATGCCGGCAGTCTACGCGGCGGCCAGCAGGTTTACAACGCCGAGGTCGGCTCCGCCGTGCGTATCGGCTGCCGCCAATCGATGCCTTCGAGCAGCATCGACAGTTGCGCCTGGCTCAGGCACACCACGCCACCATCGGCACGTGGCCACACGAACCGACCGCGCTCCAGGCGTTTCATCAGCAGACACATGCCGTCGCCGCTCCACCACAACACTTTGACCAGATCGCCACGCTTGCCGCGGAACACGAACACGTGGCCGCTGAACGGGTCTCGCTCCAGCACGGTCTGGACCTTCGCGGCCAAGCTATTGAAGCCCGAACGCATGTCGGTCACGCCGGCAGCCAGCCAGATCTTCGTGTGGCTGGGCAGCCCGATCATGCTGTCGGTCCCGACGCGCCGCGCAGCATGCGGAGCACCAGCAACAGCGTGGCTTCGTGGGGCGAGCCTTCGATGCGCACGCGGGTGTTGCCCACGCTGATCTCGATGGCGCCCGCCGGAGCGGCACTGGCGACTGGGGCCGGGGTCGGCTGCTCCATCTCTTGCGCCGGTGCTTCCACGGTCACGGGCAGCAAATCCACCGGATCGTATTCGCCGGCACGCAACGCTCGGCGCCATTTGAACACCAGGTTCGGATTCACCCCATGATCCATCGCCAGGCGCGCCACCGATACGCCCGGCTCGCACGCCAGCTTGGCCAGATGCCGTCGAAATTCGATCGGGTGATTCGGGATGCCTTTGCGTGAAGTTCTTTTCGGTGCGTCTGTTGCCAATTTGGTCTCCACTACTTTGGTGGGGACTACTCTGGCAACTTCTTTTCACCCAGTCGAGACGGTGCTGGGGACACGCTTACGGATACGATGGCTGCGGCACACGCATTCTCGATGGAGCTGCCCATTTGAAGACATGACGATGAAAGGCCGCTTGATTAATCGAAGCGGCCTGACAACGTTTCATCCCTGCTGGCCGCAGTTGGCCGCCAACCGCCGGGTGCGGCCGGCGGATGCCGACCCGTTGCAGCCTTTCAGGCGAGCGGAGTGACTGTCTGCTTCACGGCCGAGATGTGACGCTCGTCTTGGCGGAAAAGGAGGTGATTTTTGCGAGCGCGCCTAAACGCTCGATCGCGGCCTCAAGTTCGTTCGTCCAGCGATAGCCGGCGTTCACGCGGAGGCAATCGTCAAAGGCCTGTCCCTGGCCGAAGAGATGTCCAGGCGTGAAACCGATCCCTTCGGCCCGAGCCTGTTCGAACAGCGGTCGCGTACTGACGAAGCGGCCATTGATCCGAGGCAGCCGGACCCAGAGCACGAATCCTCCAGCCGGGCTGCTCACCTCCGTGCCAACCGGGAAGTAGCGCAAAATTGCGTCACGCAAGCTTCTTTGCTGGTGCTGGAGGGCGGTCTTGAGTCGCCTGAGGTGCAGTGCGTAGCCGCCGCCCGCAAGCATTTCCGCGACCGCAACCTGTTGCAGTTCGGCCGTCGCCATACTGGTCGTGTACTTCAGCGCCTTCACCCGCTCGGTAAAGCGCCCAGCGGCAATCCATCCCAAACGCAATCCTGGACAGAGGCTTTTCGAGAATCCCCCGCAAAGGAGGACGTTGCCGTCGGTATCAAAGGCCCGGACCGGGCGCGGTCGCGTTTCACCAAAACAGACGTCGCCGAAGATGTCGTCCTCGACCAAAGGAATATTGCGGCCCCTTAGCAGTTCGACGAGCGCACGCTTGGCGGTATCGGGCGCAACACTGCCAACGGGATTGTTGGCGTTGGCAATCGTGACAACCGCCTTGACCGGGACTTGGTCAAGCGCGTCTCTCAGCACGTCAAGGTCCATGCCGATCGCTGGCAGGCAGGGTATCGGAAGCGCCGTTAACTCGAGGGCGCGCAGCATCTGCAACAAGGCGAAATACGTCGGCGACTCGACAGCCACCACGTCGCCGGGACGCGTAACAGCCCTGAGTGCGAGGTTCAACGCTTCTACACACCCGTTGGTTATCACCAGTTCATCCGGGTCGAGGTCGCAGGGATATTGCATCGCCTGACGAACGATCTCACGCCGAAGCTCCGGGTGCCCCGTTCCCCGGACATGGGCCCCTACGAGGTTCTTCTGCTGGTATGCGAGGCGTCGTAGCAGGACGCCGAACCGGTCGACGGGGTAAAGAGACGGTTCGCCGGCAGCGAGGTCGAGCCGGACGGCGCATGGCGAACCGACCATCGCAAGATGATCGCGCGCCTGAGCATCCAGTTCCGGCAAGGGGTTCGGCCATCTGACCGTGCGAGCCGAGTTCTCCCGTTCTGCCAGCCTGGCCACGTAGTAACCCGAACGCGGGCGCGCCTGGATGTTTCCCTGTGTCTCCAGCCAGCGCAACGCCTGCAACGCTGTCGTCAGACTCACACCGTGCTGTGCCGCCAGTGTACGCACCGACGGAAGGCGGCTGCCGTTCGCGAGCCCGGCCTGGACGATACCGTCCCACAACCGCTGTGCGAGTTGCCGGTATCGGGGCATCGAGGTGTCCATACGCTGTATTCCCATCATCCGCTTGAGCCAATCTGTTATGTAACAGATTCGTTGCTGTTGTGTATAGGCGTGCGCTGGGCGGACGGTCACCATAGGCGCTCTTTCAGGGAGACGCCATGAGCACCGCAATTCGATACGACTTCCGTAGCGATACCGTTACCCGACCGAGTCCGGCCATGCGAGCTGCCATGGCCGCCGCAGAAGTGGGCGACGATGTCCTGGGCGACGACCCGACTGTCCGCCGACTGGAAGCGCGCATAGCCGAAATGCTCGGAAAGGAGGCCGCACTGTTCGTCCCGTCGGGGACGCAGTCGAACCTGATCGCGCTGATGGTGCATTGCGAACGCGGTGACGAATATATCGTCGGCCAGAACGCCCACTGCTATCGCTGGGAAGCTGGGGGCGCAGCTGTCCTGGGCAGCATCCAGCCTCAACCGCTGGGTAACCAGGCGGACGGAACGCTTCTCCTGGCGGACATTGAGGAAGCGATCAAGCCGGACGATCCGCACTTTGCACGCACACGCCTGCTTGCGCTCGAGAATACGATCGGAGGCAAGGTCCTTGCGCCGCGCTTCGTTGATGAAGCGACGGCGCTGGCTCGGCGGTACGGGCTCAACTGCCATCTGGACGGTGCGCGACTGTTCAATGCAGCGGCGGCACTGGAGGTTTCGGTCGACACGCTGGCGCGGCCGTTCGACACCGTCTCCGTGTGCCTGTCCAAGGGGCTGGGGGCGCCGGTCGGTTCGGTGCTCGCCGGTTCAGCGTCCGACATTGCCAGGGGCCGGCGCGTGCGCAAGATGCTCGGCGGCGGATTACGGCAGTCAGGCGTGCTCGCTGCGGCCGGACTCCATGCACTCGAACACAACGTCGAGCGGTTGGCAGACGATCATGCCAACGCCCATTCGCTGGCGCAGGGCCTGGCGTCGCTGCCTGGTCTGTCCGTGTCAAAGCCGGACACCAATATCGTCTTCGTGAATGTCGCCACTGAATTCGCTTCGGCCTTTGCGGACCACCTCTGCGCGCACGGCATCGGTGTCGCTTCGGCGTATGGGGCAACCCAGCAGCGCTGGGTCACGCATCTCGACGTCGGCAAGGAGGCCGTGGCCGCCGCACTCGATGTTGCCGGAAGTTTCTTTGCAGCCCATGCGGCGAGCAATCTCGCCCGATGACGGCTTCGATTGCTGGTATGGCAGCTAGACAGAACACCTTTGAACAATCCAGTCAGGTCAGGACAGTCGAATAATGAAAGCAGAGAACTTCATCTTGCAGCACTACTTCGAGCGGATAGGCTTCGAACAACCAGCGGTAGCGGATATCGCCACAATCAGCGCGATGATGCGAAAGCAGCTGTTCACTGTTCCGTTCGAGAATCTTGACGTACTGGCAAGAAAAGGCGTTTCCCTCGCACCCGAAGACATCGTCGAGAAGATCCTCCATCGCAAACGCGGTGGATACTGCTACGAGGTGAATGGCGTATTCGCAATGGCCTTGCAGGCCCTTGGAGTCCCGTATCAGTTCGTCGCCGCAAGGCCGATGTTCTATCCGGTCAAAAGACCGAAGACTCATATGGCAATCGTGCTGACCTTGAACGGCGAGCAATGGCTGTGCGATCTTGGCTTCGGAAGTTATGGAATCAGGGCGCCGATGCGACTGGACGTGCTTGACGTCGAAGTCAACCAGGATTGCGACACGTTCATGCTGAGCAAGACGAGCGATCGCGAGTATTTGTTGAAGGCGCGTGTCGACGGGCAATGGGCGAATCAGTACGCGTTCGATCTGTCTCCACAGGAGTGGATCGATTTCGCCCCCGCCAACTACTTGAATTCGACACACCCTGATGCGATTTTCGTGCAAAAGATGCTAATCGTTCTGCACAACGAGACCGGTCGAAAAATTCTGTTTGGAGACACACTGAAAACCGTCTCAAACGGACAAACCGAGCAGCGCATGATCTCGCCGGAAGGCCATGCCCCAGTTCTCTTCCGTGAGTTTGGCCTTGGCGTCGACGGGCATTGAAGAGGTTACTTTGCAGATGCAGTCGCTGTATTGCTGCCACCAAGTGCCGAAAGACACGACCTCGTGAAGTGGCGCTCCTCCATTGAATGACTGGGTATGGCTTGCACTCCGGTCATTCGGACTCGCATTTCGAGTGTCTCTTGATGGCCGCCAACCGACGGATGCGGCCGGCGGTTGCCGACTGCGGATTCAACCCGTCGATGCAACACACTTGAGGCTGCATAGCAGCGAGGAGTGTTGCAATGAAACAGAGACGGCGGATCTACTATACAGACAGCGAGAAAGCGCTAATGTGGGAGCGCTGGCGCAAGGGCGAGTCGCTGCAGCAGATCGCCCAGTTGTTTGATCGGAACCATTCCTCGGTACAAGGGATTCTGGCCGAAACGGGGGGCATACAGCCAAAGCAACGGCACCGTTCGAGCTTGGCACTAACCCTTGCCGAGCGGGGGGAGATCTCGCGCTCAGTGGTTGCTGGCGATTCGATTCGCGCGATTGCGATTCGGCTCGCACGTGCTCCGTCCACCATTAGCCGCGAGTTCAAGCGGAACGGCGGTGTGCAGGGTTATCGGGCGAACGATGCTGACGAACTTGCGTGGGAGCGAGCCCGTCGCCCCCAAGTCTGCAAGCTCGTCAGGAACCGGGAGCTCGCCCAGGTCGTGGCAAGCAAGCTCAGGCTGCAGTGGTCACCTGAGCAGATCGCCGGTTGGCTTAAGCACGTGTATGCGGTCAACAGGGACTATCAGGTGTCGCACGAAACCATAAACCGCAGCCTCTATATACAAGCTCGCGGTACACTCAAAAAGGAATTGCTCGAGCATTTACGGCGCTCGCGAGCTATGCGTCGTTCGCGTCATCACACGATGAAGACCGACGACCACGGCAGAATCTGCGACACCGTCCCGATTAGTGAACGTCCCGCGACCGTTGATGATCGTGCGATACCGGGCCACTGGGAAGGCGATCTGCTGTTCGGCAGCGCGAACAGCCAGATTGCCACTCTTGTCGAGCGTAAGAGCCGCTTCGTGATGCTGGTGAAGGTTGCCAGTAAGGATATGGAAACGGTCATCAACGCATTGATCCGACACGCCGGCAGGACCTATCCGTCATTTCGTGGGCGGGGCATATCATGAGGTATAAAAGTCATGGATATGCCGATGAAGAAGAAGAGGCAAACCGTAGCGCGTCAGGCAGCGGCCCGCGGGCCGCTGCCTGAGTTGCCCAAGGAACTGCTGGACCAGTTGGTCAAGGGGCCGATGACGCCGACCGAGGTTCAGGATCTGATGCTGGCGTTCAACAAGGCGATCATCGAACGGGCGATGGGCGCCGAGATGAATCTGCATCTGGGCTACCCGTCGGGCCAGTCCAAGCCGGCCGGACAAGCCAACGAGCGCAACGGCGCCAGCGGCAAGACGGTCATCACGGATCGCGGCCCGGTTCGTGTCGAAGTCCCTCGTGACCGTGACGGCAGCTTCGAGCCGATCCTGATTCCCAAGCACGAGCGCCGCTTCACCGGCTTCGACGAACGCATCATTGCGATGTACGCGCGTGGCATGAGCGTGCGCGAGATTCAAGGGTTTCTGGCCGAGCAATACGGCACCGAAGTGTCGCCCGACTTCATCAGCTCGGTCACCGACGAGGTGATGGCCGAAGCGCTGAGCTGGCAGAGCCGCCCACTCGAGGCGATGTATCCGGTCGTGTTCTTCGATGCGCTGCGGGTCAAGATCCGCGACGACGGGGTGGTCAGCAACAAGGCCGTCTATCTGGCCTTGGGCATCCAAGCCGATGGCCAGCGCGATGTGCTGGGCCTCTGGATCGAGCAGACCGAGGGCGCCAAGTTCTGGCTCAAGGTGTTCAATGAACTCAAGACGCGCGGCTGCCAGGACATCCTGATCGCCGTGGTCGATGGCCTGAAGGGGCTAACCGAAGCCATCAGCGCGGCCTATCCGCGGACCACCGTTCAGACCTGCATCGTGCATCTGATCCGCAACAGCCTCGAATACGCCAGCTACAAGGACCGCAAGGTACTCGCCACGGCGCTGCGCCCGATCTACGCGGCTGCCAGCGAAGAGGCAGCAAGGCAAGCGCTGCAAGACTTCGCCGACGGACCTTGGGGCGCGAAGTACCCGACGATCGTGCAGTCGTGGCAACGCGCGTGGGAGCACGTCGTGCCGTTCTACGTGTTCCCGCCGGAAATTCGGCGAGTCGTTTATACGACAAACGCCATCGAGAGCTTGAACATGCAATTGCGCAAGATCATCAAGACGCGCGGTCACTTCCCGAACGACGAGGCGGCCATCAAGCTGCTCTGGCTGGCGCTGCGCAACGTACTGGCCAAGACCGTGAGGGCCGCCTTCGACTGGAAATCAGCGATGAACCAGTTTGCTATTCTGTTCGGCGAACGGCTTACGCAGGCGCGTGGATAACCTGTTGTTCAACCGCCTCGCCCACAAAAATGCGGACAGGTTCCGACGGCAAGCTTCCTCACGAACTATACAAATCACTGACCTGGGATCACGGCAAGGAGATGGCCGATCACACGCGTTTCACCGTGGCCACCGACGTCAAGGTCTATTTTTGTGATCCGCAGAGCCCTTGGCAACGGGGCTCGAACGAGAACACAAATGGGCTCCTCAGACAGTATTTCCCAAAGGGGATCGACCTCTCGGCCTATTCACAGGCCACGCTCAACGCTGTTGCCAAGCGGCTCAATGAGCGTCCTCGAAAGACGCTAGACTTCGATACACCGGCTGAGCGCTTTCATCAATTCGTTGCATCGACGGGTTGAATCCGCAACCCTCAACAGCCGTTCGGGCTCCTTCTACCGCAACGACCGCTTCCAAGCAGCACCTCGCGCGCACGACGCTGCGTTACAAGGCTGAGCCGTTAGCAAGCGGTGTAGGATATATTCAGCAGGTTCTCCGTCATCAAGGTAGCCATTCAATGGAATCACGACGCAAGGCGGTGGGCGTGGTCGCGCCTGCGGGTGTGCCCGATCCGGAAGGCATCGCGCGTGGCATTGCGCTCGTCGAAAGTTGGGGCTTTGAGGTCAGGGCGGGCGCGCATCTCGGCAGCCGGTACCGCTATTTCGCCGGTACCGCCGAGGAGCGCGCGGACGACCTGCGGCGCACCCTGATGGATCCGTCGATCGAGATCGTGTGGCTCGCGCGGGGGGATTCGGTTGCGCGCATTTGCTTGAGCACTTGCCCGACGAGATCGCGACGCCAAAGACGATCATCGGCTTTTCCGACGCAACGTCACTGTTCTGCGCACTCGCGGATCGGCCCGGCGTGCGTTTGCTGCATGGCCCGACATTTCACAGTCTGGCGACCAAGGTCGACGACGCGACGCGCGCCGACATTCGCGCTGTGCTGACCGGCGACGAACGCGCCGCGCTGAGTCTGCGGCATTTGTCCGGCGCCCCTGGTGCAGTGCGGGGACGTCTGTGCGGCGGCAACGTGACGGTACTCGCGAGCGTCGCGGGTACGCGCTGGTCGCTTCGCTCACGCGACGCGATCGTACTGCTGGAGGACGTGACGGAGTTCGGCTACCGGCTCGACCGCAGCCTGACGCAACTGCGCCTGAGCGGCGCGTTCGACGGAGCCCGTGCGTTCGTGCTCGGGCAATTCACGCGCTGCCCGATCCCGGACGGCGCGGATTTCACGCTCGAGCAGATGCTTGTCGACGTGCTGGGCGGCTTTGGCCTGCCGATCTACTCGGGTCTGCCGATCGGACATGAACACCGCAACATCACCTGGCAATACGGCAGCCAGGCTGCCATCGAGAACGGCGCGATCCGGTTCGGCGCGTAGCGTCGAATCTGGAAGGACAGGAGGGCGTATTCAAAGCCGGCTGTCCCGGGCGCAGGCACAAGGGCCTGTGCCCGGTCGCGCTTCGGCTCGCTAGCAGTTTTACTTAAGCATGACTTGTAGAAAGCGGCACAAGCAACCGTCGAAGTGTGAGAGGTATGCCTGCATATCCGTCTCCATCCAAAGCGACAGGTGCGTCGGACGCCGCAGGCAATCGCACTCAGACGGCGTGGCCGGAGTGGGTCAACATGACCACTAGCTACGATGTGCTGAATCGACCGAGCGTGATCAAAGGGAAACGTCGCTTGATGGCCGGATGCCGCCCGCGCCGCTCGACGACACCTTCGTGCCCCCCGCGACCACCCGGTTTTCTCCTAAGCCGTCATTCATGTTAGCGTAATCCACCCCCTACCGTTCCGGTTTCTGCTATGGCTTATCGACTGCACATCGAACGTGATCCGTCCATCTCGCTGGATGAATGGCGGGCCGCTATCCTCGGGCAAGCCTCTTTAAAAGAAGACGAGCGCCCGGTCACGTCGGTGAATCCAGTGACGGGCGAAAGGATTTCGATTCCGGGAAGACCTGGCGATGTCGCGGTCCTTGTCGATGGCGAATGGATCAAGACCTTTAGCTGGAATCGGGGCGGTGCAAGTTTCAACGCGCCTCGGAATCTATCCGCGGTCGATCCAACGATGGCGGCGGCTATGCAACTGGCCGTAGCGCTTTCTGCCGTCATCCGGGGCGATGAAGGCGAGGTCTACCCGCTTGCTGGCTGAATTCCGCCGGCCGCTGCTCTGCGACGGGCGACTTCCGACCCAAAACAGTCGGCCGGCCTTCTACAAAGCGGCCGTTCGCTTCAGATGGGCCAGACGCTTAGTGCCATGGAACTGTCCAGACTCGACTGCGGTCGATCAGCACTACACGTAGCCATTTGGAAGATCAATCACATGCATCTTCCTCCAGCGACCCGACGCGTTCTCCAGTAGCGTGACAGAGCTGCAGCACGTTCGAATCGCCCCCCGCGCAGACAGCCGATGTTCGAGCTCGACGGCAGCCAAGTGTGCTGTCGCAGCATCCCCGTGCGCGACAGTCAGATGTGGAACGATGCCATCGTGTGCACCACCATAGGGACGAAACGTGGGGAAGCGCTCGACCAGCGCAGTCGTCAACGCGACGAACGGTTCTGGCGGATCGGGAGCAAGATAAACGGTGACCGCAAACCGCTCGACCTTCCTCAACGAAAATTCGAACGGCTGCACAACACTCAGCGCGCTTTGTGCCTGACGAAGGACATCGGGCGTAATTTCGACAGGCGGCATGAAAGGAAACAGAACCGTGACATGCGCCGGCACACCCAGGTTGGCAGTAGCATCAAACCGGCTCCGACGGTCCGCTACTGCCGACTCGACTGCGGGAACCTCAACGACGAACGCTGTTGTGAGCATTCAGGCATCCTCTCGCGTCGATTGACCATGGTCGACTTCCGTCGGTAACACTCCCCTTGACTGCCTGCAGCATTTCTAAACGATGATGGTCACACGGGGCCAGCGGTCCTGGTATCTTTTCTGCTGGATTCGCTGAAGATAGGTATCAATGCTGACACGCGCCGGATTGCGTCGTACCACCATGGAAAAAATATCGTCAAGTCCATATGGTGAGCAGACATCGATTGTCCCGTCACGAAGCAAAGTCAGTCCTACCGCCGTCGCGTACTCCGGCCACGACGCAATGGCTTGGGCCAGTGAACTGAACGGGGACACTGGATGTCCAAAGACACTCTCGAACCAGAGATGAACAGCGGCCTGATTTGTGACCTCCCACGGAATGTCGGGACACTGCGCCGTTAGGCTGCGCTGGATTTCGGCATCGCGAATCGACGACAAATCGGACGGGTCGAAGTAGGCCAAATCGACGTCGGCTGGGCGTGTCGGTGCCACATATCCGTGAAGCGAGTCCCAGACCAAATTACGAATGGCCCCTGCGCCAATGCACCAGGATTTCAGGCCCATTGCACGTGCCGCCCACAGCGCAGACATACACCACGGTGACTGTCGGGCTATTTCGACTAATCTTTCGTTGAGATTCATCGCGGATCTACGTGGCCTAAACGAGCAGGACGGCTGAGATTGTCACCAAATCCGGCCATACGGTCGAGTAACCGAAACTGGCCCATTCTTCCCCGGCAGCTCACCTTTTTTCTCATCTGAATGCGACACCGTGAACCGGGCTGCCGACAACTTGCTCGATCAGCCAGCGTCGAGAAATGTCGGTGCAGAGCGATGGCCGCTCCAGTGTTGGAAAATGCCCGCATCCTTCCAGCGGCTCGAATCGAGCATGTGGCATCAGCTTGGCGATACGAAGGCCGACATCGACCGGAACGAAGCGGTCTGCGTTGCCCCATATGAGCAGTGCTGGAATCGTGCTGGTTGCCAGTGTCGACCACCGATCCGAACGGGTCAACGTCGCATCGGATTGTCGCGCGAACCTGTCCGCTCCGGCATCGCGAGCCATTTGAACGAACACTGCTCTCGACCCGGCATCTTCAGGCGGAATGGCGTTCTCGGCGAATTCGGCGATCACCTGCTCATGCTCGCCCGCCCGAATCCTGCGACTAGTGGCGCGAACCGTGTCCGGATACGGATGTACCCCCGGCTGACAATTCATCAACCAGAGTCCACGTACTCGTTCGGGCGCGCGCGCCAGCACTTCCATCGCGAGACAGCCACCATAGGCCGTGCCTGCAATGATGAATGGGCCGTCAATGGAAGCGAGCAGGTTCTCGGCACTTTCCGCGAACGTAGGGCAGGCAAGCACTCGAACAGACGGCGCGACCAGATCGCTCAACCTTTCGAGTTGATCGGCATACATCCGTCCGTCGCACGGCATTGCGGGCAAGAAGACGAGCGGTAGAGGCATGGTTACTGGCGAGGACAGGTTGGACGACGGCGGAAACGGGTTCACGACCTCGCGCAACCAGGCAAGGCCCCGAAGATTGTCGAGGATTTCAACCGGATCGTCGACTGTCCGCTTCCGGCCGAACGCCGCCGGCCGCCGCCCTGTGACGCGCGACCGGCGCAGATCGACTCATTGCAGCCGTTCGGGTTTTGTTCAGCAACCCGCGCCGAACGCACCGGCCGACAAACTCGGCTCGCCAGATCGCCACGTACGGGTTTCGAAGCGGTTCGGGAGGGGTAAAGCGACACTCGAAAACCGGATAGTTTCGAGTTTTCACATAGCCTCGGCCGGAAGCCGTCAGTAGCGGCCGAGCCGCCACCGCCCATGCAGTCGTCCAGGGCGTGTCTGAACGATTCGCATACCGAGAATCGTATATAAATCATGCCTCTACGGTCGTGCAGGGGAGTGTACGACGCGAATTGACGACGTTGCTTCGGACATAGACGAAGTGATGGCATTATTTCGGTGAGATTGTCGATAATGTCGTCAACTCGGGAGCCAAGAGCCACGTGCGATGGGCACCTCGAATTGACATCTTTGCTTTGCTCTACGGGTGGCAATACTGGCGAAACGGCAGGCACTGTCGACGGCGTCGTGACGACAGGAACGAATGCGATATTGGCCCTGCCGGCCAACGTTCCATGATCGAGCGTGACTACCATCTTGGCTATGCGCGTGATGCATAAGAAGCATAAGTCGGACCCGTAAGCGACAATCAAGGCGCTCAGTTACGAAAAATAAGTATAATTTCAGGATCACGTCCTACCTCGGTCTAGCCCCCGATAAACATGCTGCGTGAAGGTCAATTTCGTTATATTTCGTAAAATCTGCTATCGAACGCCAGCGTCTGGCTCCATTTGGCAATCCAAAATAGAGATCACTCGCCTTCGGTTCGCTATCCGTTGGCGCATCGAATGGAACATCTGTCGCTTTCCAGGCCTCTGCGACCAGAGTTTTTCTTCCGTCAGGCGTCACTCGCAATACGCGAATCCATGCGGGGTGCTCACCCAATACCGAGAGATCAGGGACCCGTTCTTCATCTTCCGTTGAATTTCGAGGTGCCCAGCCGATCAGAATAATTTTGATTACTTTCCCTGAAAAATCAAGTTGCTCCTGGCGCTCGACGCTCTTCCCTAGGAGCCTGAAACGGCAAATGGGAACATGAGAGTTTGCTTTGAAATATTCTGCGATGACCCAATCAAGACTTGAGGACACAATAGGAACATCTCGACGTCGGTCGAATCTGTAGATTCTCTCTAAATTCTTTACCACTGACAGTGGAGTGTTGGAATTCGGAAAATAATAACGAGCCTGTTTGAAATCATTCGCTTCAGATTTTATGGAGTTAACAGGATTCATATCAAGAATTAGCTCTCGCGGCGGAATTGTAAGTGATATTAGCCTGTCCCCATCTACCTTGCCGTAATACATTGGATGAGTCGATTCTACTACTTTCGTGGCAGGAAATGCCGCCTGAGATATTGAAAGCAATATGATTTCTGCAACAATCATTCTGGCTGAAAAATAATCGAAAGATAGATTCATGTCATTTTTAATGTGAAGTGAGTTTGCTTTGCGATGTCAATTCTTTGACAAAAAATCGCACCACTTCGTGCGCTCGAGCAGGTATTGCGTCCCGTCCGGGGGGGGCTATGTGTTTCGCCAAGTGTTAGGGGCTGACTTGGGTTGGTAATTGGTACCGTCGCGCAGCATGGCGAACAGAACGTCGCGGCGGCGCCGTACGAGCGCTTGGTTGTGGCGCTTGCACATCGAACTGCTGCGCCAGTTCAGCCAACGTCCACTCGCCCTTGACCGCTGCCAGCACTACCTTCGCTTTGAACGCCGCTGAGTGCGTCCGTCGGGTTCTCTTCGTCATTTCCTCGGTTCCTTTGCCAGCATTATCGGTGGCTTAGGCCCCGGACAAACCACTTATCCGACTGCCCTAATTTGCGCGGCCACCACGTCGCATGGACGCTCCACTCGCTGACCGTCGGTTGCCTCGCAAATCGTTCGGCGCTCGGATTTCCGATTGTCGACGAAGTAGGCTGCCGCGTCGAATGTCTCAAGTTGGCCGGACTCGGCCAGCTGCGATCCCGGCGGCCAGGGACCGGTTGAATCCGCAACCCACAACGGTCCTTCAATGTTCCCCGAAGGAGACGTTGAAATCCGTACGTGGTCGAAGTACAAGTCAGGCCTATCTGGATCGTGTTATGGAACGCCTCCGCCCGGGAAGTAGTCTCAGACCGTTGCGAGAATCAGACGCGCGGGTGTCACACCGATGAGCAGTCCGTCATCGCGGTTCGCAAGATAGCGCTGGTTCAATTCCTCGGGAGTCCACGCATTGGTATGGTTGAATCCCAATGTACTCAACGTCTCGGTAATGACAGCCGGTTCAAAGAAGGTTTTCCACGGCTCACCGCGCTCGGCGAATTGCGCCGTCAACTGCTCCATCGCGATACGCATGATCGGCGGCAAGCTCGAAAGTGGCGTCACATACTCGAACAGGACCGCGCTGCCTTTGGCGCAACCGGCGATGAAGCGCAACGTCTCAATGACTGCGACCTCGTCGAGATACATCGTCACGCCAAGCCAACTGAAAATGGCCGGCGCATTAGCATCGAAACCCGCTCGCGCCAATCCCTCTGCCAGTCCGACGCTCTCGAAGTCAACCGGCACGAAATGCAGCGACGGCGGCACCGCTATGCCTGCCTCGCGCAGGCGGGCCTGCTTCCACGCCTGCGTTGCCGGCAAATCAACCTCGAAGATACGAGCCGGTGTATCGGGATGCCGGAACGCGCTGGTATCGAGCCCCGCCCCGAGAACCACATACTGGCGAATGCCCCGTTCGACAGCCTCGCCCCACACGTCCTCGGCAAGCCGGCTGCGTACGATCACGGAGCTACGCATTCCCACCGACGTTGGATCGCGGAACCGGTCGATGTTGTCACGCAGGACCTGTGCTTTGGCGCCGCCGAGGATAGTCAGCGCAACGGGATCATCAAGCACCAACGGCCGGTCGAGCAGTTGATGCGCGGCCCGCTGCATCGCCACCATCAACGCGCTTGGCTTGGGTCCGGCGTCGATTGGCGACATGTCGCGGCCGACGATATGCGCCTTGTGCAGATAGGCCAACAGCGAATCGTCAAGGCCGACGCCCAGTTGCAGATCCGGTTCGCGCATCAAGGCATCGCGCACACGTGCCTCCAGGACAGCGTCGTCTCCGCAAAAGCTGTCTCGAAACAGTTGCTGCCAGCGTTTAACGATCTCCTGCACCGGCGCGGCACCGGCGTCGACCCCCGCTTCCATACTTGCCCTCAGTTCGACCACCAGCGCCGGCCATGCATGATTTTTCGCGGTGGCGAATTGGCGACGCCGCACCTCGTCGGCCTGTGCTGGGCTGAGGTACTTGGCTAACAGCGCGCAGCGCGCGTGCGTGAAGGCTTCGTCGATCCATTCCAGCATCTCTACCGTAACGCCAACGATTTGCCTGGCGCGCGGCTCGCGGAGCTGCATCGTCATCAGCTTGGTCGCGAGGTCCGGGTCATTACGGGTCATTCGGATCACGAGCCTGATCCAGCGCCAAGCCAATGCCTGAGCCGCATCGCTTTCGGTCGGAAACGCCTCCTGCATGGCAACGCGGACCTCGTCTATCAGACCGGTCCATGCCGGATCCGACGGCGGCACCGTTTCCGGCCCGGATGCCAACAGCGCATCGAGTTCCTCGTCATCAAGATGCTTTTGGTACATGTTCATCAGCTCCAGAGCATTCATCCAATCGGTCGCCGCGATCTCGCTGCCCGCGGAGACCATGTCAACGATGTATTGCAAGTGACGACCAAGACGCTGCGCTCGCAGTGCCTGCGCATTCAGCTCCGTGATCTGACGTTGCAGAAGCTGCAGCGGAATGAGTGCCGGTTGACCATCGAGGCTGGCCTTGATGTCCGGCAGCGAATATCCGAACCGTTTCAGGGCTTCAATGCGATGCAGACGGATCAGGTCGTCCTGCCCATACAGGCGCGCGCCTCCGTCGGTACGCTGCAACGGTGACAGTAGCCCGATTGCGTCGTAGTGGTGCAGGGTACGGACACTCAATCCCGCCTTCTTCGCCAGTTCGCCGATTTTTAGTCGCATTGCTTTCCCAGTCGTCGGTGTCAACCATAAAAGCTAACGTAGCGTCAGGTGCAAGTGAAATCGACCGGGTCCTTCTATGGGAGCGAAAGTACTTAGCACGATTGGTAGTCTCCTTCGTTGTCTTGCGTACGCGCCGTGTCACGGCTGCGTCGAGCGTTCGGCGCGCGGGGCGGCGGCCTGGGCCGCGACGTGAACGCGCGTCGCCGCGCGCCAGGCATGGCGGTTGACCGCCAGCGTGATGAGTAGCGCGGCGAACTCGCACAGTCCGCCGATCGCGCCGATGTCCGTCACAGAGCTGTACGCGACAATGCACGACCCGAGCGCCGCGCCGAGCGCGAAGCCGAGATACGTGAACGATGAATTGAGCGACAGCGAGACCGGCGCGACGTCGAGGCCGGCGATGCCGATCAGCTTGGTCTGTTGGGCCGGGTTGAATGCCCAGCCAGCCGCGCCCCACGCGGCGATCGCGATCAGGATCGCGACGCGCGCATGCGCGGGTTCCAGGTGCAGCGCGCTGGCGGTCAGGCTCTCATACGACAGCATCATCACGACCAGGCAGACGATCAGTACCTTCCCGCTGCCGAAGCGGTCGATCGCACGGCCGCTGATGAATACGCCGATGCCGGCGAACACGCCGTACAGCAGTAGCACGGCGCCGACTTGCGCGCCGCTGAAACCGGGGCGGCCCGTCAGGAACGGCGCGAGGTACGGGTAGATAGTCCAGATGCCCGCGGCCCACAGGGTCGTGATGAGCAGGGTGACCAGCACGGCGGGCTGCCGCCCGACGGCCACACGCTGCGCGAGCGACGGCACCGACAGGTTCGCGCCGATCCCGCGCGGCAAGCCGACCACCACCCCGAGCGTCACGATTGCGGACAGCACGCCGATGCCGGCGAACGTCGCACGCCAGCCGAAGTGGCCACCGATCCACGCGCCGAGCGGCACGCCGAGCGCGACGGCAATCGTGATCCCGCCATGGACGGTCGCGAGCGCGCGCCCCCTGCGCTCCGGCGCGACGAGCGAGCCTGCGAGCGCATTCGCGCTCGGCATGTACAGGCCGGCCGACACGGCCAGCAGCACGCGCGCGGCCAGCAGCGACAGATAGCCGGGCGACGCGCAAGCCGCGAAATTGGCGGCGGTGAAGCACAGTAGCGCGACGATCAGGAAGCGCCGCCGATTGACGCTCGCGCTGACCGTCGTCAGGATCGGCGAGCTGATCGCATAGGAAAGCGAAAAGACGGTGACGAGCTGCCCCGCCGCCGCGAGGCTGATGGACAGATCCTTCGCGATGATCGGCAGCAGCCCCGCGAGCATGAATCCTTCGGTGCCGATCGCAAAAGCGCCCAGCGCCAGGAAATACAGCGATGCGTTCTGTTTCAGTTCGGCGGCTGACACCATGAAATTGTCTCCCTGCTGATGAATCCGGGAAGTGGACGCACTCGCACGCGCAGGGCGCGCTGCTTCAGCGCGAGGTCGACGGGCTGAACACGTCGTGGCCGTGCGCATCGCGCGGATGGATGTAGGCGCGCCGGTTCATGTGGTACACAACGCCGGCATCGTTGCTCTGGCTCGCAGAGCGTACAGGCGCGCGCCTCCGTCGGTACGCTGCAACGGTGACAGTAGCCCGATTGCGTCGTAGTGGTGCAAGGTACGGACACTCAATCCCGCCTTCTTCGCCAGTTCGCCGATTTTTAGTCGCATTGCTTTCCCAGTCGTCGGTGTCAACCATAAAAGCTAACGTAGCGTCAGGTGCAAGCGAAATCTACGCGCTTGCGCGCGCCGGGGCAGCGTGCCTGCGCCGAAACTCCAGGGCCATATGCGTTTACGGACCTCGATTGTTGACGAACTTGAGGCCTGCGTCGATCGGCCGGTTTTGGCGGCGGATTCGGCCAGCTACAGTCCCGGCGGCCCGGGACCGGTTGAATCCGCCACCCACAAGGGACGAATGGCTCACCCCGAAGCGGCCGCTCAACACGGGCACCTCGGAGACTAGTCTAATCGGATATGGAATTCCTCCGTGAGCATCGTAACCAGCTTGTCCACATCGTTTTTTTCGTCATCGTGAAAAATGACGCCCATGCCGAGCGCCTTGGGAGCAATCAAATTTTCCGGATTGTTATCGATGAAAATACTTTCTTCCGGCCGCATAGCCAGACAACGCAAGGCATACTCAAACACCGCTGCGCTGTCCTTGCCGGATCCGAACTCGGCAGACACAACTATCGGGTTAAACAATGCATCGAGACCTTGAGATCTCCTCAAGCAATCGATTCTATCTTTTTTGTTATCGGTGATGATTCCGAGAGCATATTTTGACTTCAATCTACGCGCAAGCGCGAGCATGGCATCGTTTGCCGGAGTGCTCAGGAACGCCTGTTCGAGCAAGGAAAAATCGACAGCGGAGTGCATGGCCTCGCAGGCAGCGTCCCATATCTCCCTATGCGTGACCTTTCCGACGAGCAATTCTTGATTGTATTTCGAAAAGGCCTTTCTAACCGCTTCATACTCGACGGCCGCCATTTTGCTCAGGTACCGGTTCGTTGTGAGCGAGCCAGTCTTATCGGTTGTCAGCACGCCATCGTAATCAAAGAATATTGCTTTTATCATACCCAGTCTTTCGTATCGAAATACAGTTGGCACGGAGGTCGCATTGACACCCAATGGCTGATTGTCAGCAATCTTGGAGTTGGTGTCGAAGGGCAGTTCCTTGCCGGCAAGCGTCCGCTCGCCGGTCGCGATGCCATCAAACCTCCGTCTGCTCTGCCATCTCAAGGACATCGTCGGCTTGGATACCGAGATAGCGAACCGTGCTTCAGTCAACAATGAAGAGCTTCGCACCCGTTCTGGTATAGGACTGATGCGGCTCCGCGTTGTCGCCAACCTGGTAGCTCATACCCGCTGTCAAAACGAACTTTCGCCCATCCTCGAGCGTCGTTTCCAGTTCGCCTTCCATGCAGAAAAGAATATGTCCCTTTTGGCACCAGTGATCAGCGAGGTAGCCAGGGGTATATTCAACCATCCGCACGCGAATTTGATTCGGATGCTCACCGAAAAACCGTGTGCGCCAATAAGCTATGCCGGTTTCGCCTTGGTGCTCCGTTTTTTCGACTGTCGCCCAGTTGGTCGTGCCGAACGCAAATGCATCCATTTTCATTCTGTCGATTCCTATGCAGGTCCACTTTTTACGCGCAGGTCAATTTGCCACGTTGCTCCGAACGCTTTTCCGCTCTCGATCGGCTTGAGGCAATAACGACTACTTTATTGATCATCTGATTTTCAACGATCGACTTGGTAGTAGCGAGCGTCGCTTGATGGGTGAGTACTGCTCGATGCAGGTGTCCGAACCCGACCTGCAGCATTCACCCGGTTTCCCGAAGGACGCTATAGAGGACTACCGACTCAGAACCAGACGAGTAGGGCTTGCGCTCCGGAAGACACGACTTCGACACTTCGACGACACCTGTGTGCCACTCTTGGAGAGGCGCCCAGCGATGCCTTAGTACCCGTTCACGATCTCTATGATCGCTTCGATTTCTACAGACATCCCGTTTGGCAGAGAACCCATCCCAACCGCCGACCTGGCGTGTCGGCCGCGATCACCTAGAACCTCAACCAACAGGTCCGAGCATCCATTAATGACCTTCGAATGATCACAAAAATCTGGCTCGGCGTTTACCATCCCGAAGATCTTCAAAACACCCTCCACGTGATCAAGCGACCCCGCCGCCTGCCGAATTGTCGATAAAAGCTGCAGACCCACTTGACGGGCGTCAGCGTAGCCACGATCGACACTATAATTCCGACCTAATTTCCCCTTGATAACTGAGCCAGAAGCATCACGTGGCCCCTGACCAGATAAATAAAGAATCTGGCCGGATCGGCGCCAACTCACGAAGTTGGCGATTGGGGAAGGAACCGGGGGAAGCACTAAGCCCAAACTTTCGAGGCGCTCATCGGTAGTCATAGGATCCATGGCTTTGAATGTTCGGTTTGCACGCGAAAGGTGCAATAATTTTAGCTATCATTTTGCACATCTGTCAGTGCCATCTCCGCTGCGGCCTCCGCGCGGGTACCTGTGATGTCTCGTTCATCTTTCTTTCCATTCTTACCTGGTTTTACCCGACATCGTCAATTGTGCACGATTTGCGAATCGGCCACGAAGGTCCGTTCCTGGCCGGCAAGCGACCGCTCGCCGGCCGCTATGCCATCAAACCTCGGTCTGCTCCGCCATCTCGAGGGCATCGTCGACCTCGATTCCAAGGTAGCGAACCGTGCTTTCCAGCTTCGTGTGTCCGAGCAGCAACTGCACCGCCCGAAGGTTCTTCGTCCGCCGGTAGAGCAGCGAAGCTTTTGTGCGGCGCATCGTGTGGGTACCGTATGCGGTATCGTCGAGGCCAATCGATGCGACCCAGCGGTGTACCAGCCGGGCATATTGCCGCGTCGACAGGTGCGGTGACGTATGAATCCGGCTCGGAAACAGAAAATCCGCCGCCTTCAGTCCCACGGCTTCGATCCAGGCTTCGAGGCTTTCACGGGGCTGTTCCGTGATCTCAAATTGCACTGGCCGCTGGGTCTTCTGCTGGATGACTGTCGCTCTCGACGCCACTTGGCTTCCGTGACGGACATCTTGAACCCGCAAGCGCGTAAGGTCGCACGCCCGCAGCTTGCTATCAATTGCCAGATTGAACATCGCCAGCTCACGAACGTTCGACGCCATTTGAAGCCTCGTCCGGATCGCCCAGATTTCCCGAAGCTTTAACGGCGGCTTCTGCCCGGTGAGCTTGCCTTTGCTCCACGGCACGCGGCGGACAACCACGACATTCTCGGATTCCATGGCAATCTCCGTTCAATCGAATGGAGATTGAGTGTGCGCCGCGTCGGGCGGTGGCAGCCCTGACCTGCATCTGGCTGTCGATGAAGCCAGGCGACCTCTGCGAATGATCGCCACCGAAGGACCGGTTTCGGACATTTCCTGCGCGAACGAATTGGTCGAGCATCTGCGCATGGGCGCAGTGATTGCCGACAAGGGCTATGACTCGGATGCCTTCGTGAACACCATCCGCGCCGCAGTTATTCCGCCGTGCTCGAATCGAAAGACCAAGCGTCGCTATAGCCGTGTACTGTATCGAACTCGGAACATCGTCGAACGCCTTTTCAATCGCATCAAACATTTTCGTCGCGTCTCCGCTCGTCACGACAAGCTTGCCGGCAACTATCTAGCCTTCGTGGTGTTTGCCTGCGCCTTTGGACTGCAAGTGAGAATGTGAACAGAACCTAGGCTGATGTTGAATATTCCAATAACGTATTTCTCAACAAATCCCACATTGCTTCTGCCGGCTTGGAAAGAGGTGTATCGTGACGCCGGATTAACCCGATTGTTCTTGCGATCATGGGATTGTCTAGCCCCAGGGTCATCAATCCCCATTCTTCGCACGCAGCCAGCGCTAGTCGCGGCATCACCGCAGCTGTGTTGCCGGCACGGAGAAGACCAAGCATCGCAGTAAGGTTTTCTACTTCATCAAACCATGGAACATTTACACCATGCCTCTTAAGTGTCTGATCGATCTGCAGCCTGTTTGCACTAGATATTCCTAATCCCGCGAGGCGTATGCGTGTGTCGATTAACGTACTCAGGTTACGCCAGTCAAGTATCGTACTATTTAAGGGAAGGAGATCTTTGGGTAGCACCAATACATAGGGGTCTTGAATGACCTCTTCAGAAAAAATATCGCCATGAGGTTCGGTAATAGTATTGACGCCGAAGATCGCTCTACGGGACAGCACGTTTTCGAGAACGTGTCGGCCTGTATCGTCGTAAAGATGCAATCGTATGTTTGGAAATTGTTCGCGAAATTGCGCTAGCGTCTGAGGCACGATGGAAAATGCCGCAGTGCTGATGGCGGACAAATTCAATGTGCCACCCAACCCTAGGCCTTGCTGCACGGTGTCATGTACTGAGTAATCAAGTGCCGAAATTAGCGGTGCTGCAAGCGCATATAGATTCTTTCCCGCGTCCGTGAGAACCACTGACCGGGTGCTGCGATTGAGCAACTGGGTATCGAGTGCCTCTTCTAGGCTAGCAATGCGGCGACTGATCGCAGAGCTTGAGAGATTCAAGTTCTTCGCAGCGGCATGGAAGCTTCCTCGGCTTGCGATTTCGAGAAAAGCCCGTAATTCAGCCAAATCGTAATTGTTTCGCATTTTGCATCAATTAGTGAAAAGATTGCGATTGTACTCACCAATCGGCGTCGATACAATCCCTCTCAATCAACAAATGAGAGAAACATATGCCAATACTGAGTGTGATTATTTCGTCCGCAAAAATCCCGAGCGACGCAGCGATGGCGAAGTTTGTTGGTATTGCAGCGGACCTCTGTGAAACGACGTTGCTTGCTGCTGCAGACAAAATACAGATTCAACTTCTTTCGACGATTGCCCCTCCTTATGGTCGAGATGTCTATATGGAGTTGCGTTATCGCGAATCACCGAATCGCGATAAGTCAGTCATGAACAGCTACATGGAGAAGATGGAGAAAGTCTCCGCGTCTATTCTTGGAGTTGATCGGCCTCGTATTCGCTGTTTTCCTCAAAAAAACGATCAACTTTTCGCGAGGAATTAAATGACATTTAAACTAAAAAATATTGTCAGCTTTCATATCGGTGGTCGCAATGTTTCGTTGAGCGGGCGTGCGAAGGAGGTACGGCGACTGGCTCAAGGGGGAACTCCGAGAGAAATCGACCCAAACGGAGATTACCAATCCGGCCAGATGTATGTGCAGGGTTATCTTCAGGAAAATTCACGCCATCGGCTTCCCGTGCTGTTGTGGCATGGCGGCGGAATGACAGGTGTCAACTGGGAAACCACTCCCGATGGAAGGCCAGGCTGGCTCCATCATTTTCTGGAGGCGGGATACGATGTGTATATCAGTGATGCAGTTGAGCGAGGCCGTTCAGGGTGGAATGCTTTTCCAGATATCTATGCCGACGCGCCGCTATTTCGCACCAAGAATGAGGCATGGGACATGTTTCGCCTCGGGGAAAAGGATGGGTATCACACAAATCATGCGCTACGCGTGAGCCATCCGGAAACGCTCTTTCCCCTCGAATCGTTTGATCAGTTTGCTTGCCAATGGGTGCCTCGCTGGGCCGACCACGAGATGTTGACCATGAGCGCGTATCGGTCTCTCCTGGAAAAAATAGGACCGGCGATCGTGATTGGACATAGCCAGGGAGGTGGCTTTGCCTTAAAGGCTGCGCAGGAGTGTCCCGAGTTGGTATGGGCGACAGTCGCATTGGAACCTTCCGGTGCTCCGGATATGAATGCATCAGCTGGCAAGTCACATCCTCATTTAATCATGTGGGGCGATCATATCCATACACATAGGATATGGGCTGGCTATAGAAAAACAGTCGATAGATATGTCTCTCAACTGCGGGAGCACTCGACAACTGTCGAAGTTATTGATCTTCCAAAAGAGGGCGTGCGGGGCAATACACATTTTCTGATGATGGATCGCAACGCCCGGACTCTCGCAACACGAGTCATTGATTGGCTTGATGGTATTGCCACATGGCGAGGATAAGGATAATAAAAGCAGTCGCCCTGCGTGGTCAATGAATTCGATCGATATAAAATAGAGATGGAGACATTTAAATGTTCTGGCTTGCTGTGCTAATGGTGCTGATCACGCTTATTCTGCTCATGAGCGGGAAAGTGTCGCCGCTTTTCGCCTTTGTTGCTGTTCCGATCACGTCGGCGGCTATTGCTGGATTCTCTCTCGACCAGATAATCGGCTTCGTTTCGTATGGCATGGCGGTCGTGGCACCTATTGTCGCGTTATTCATATTTGCGATTCTCTTTTTTAGTACGATGAATGAACAGGGCCTTTTTGACCCAATGGTCAACTGGGTCGTCCGTATTGCTGGTAATAATCCGTCACTGGTCATGATTGCGACCGTCGTCGCCGCCGCGATCTGCCATCTCGATGGCGCGGGCGCAACAACCTACGTCATTACCATCACCGCCTTCTTGCCCATTTATCGGCAAGTCGGGATCAATACGTTGCATCTTCCGATGTTGACGGGGATGAGTGCCGGCATTATGAACATGCTGCCATGGACTGCTGCGACGTTGCGAGCGGCAAGCGTCATCAAGATGGACCCTGTAGATCTGTGGCGACCGCTTGCCATTCCACAAGCTATCGGCCTGGTTGCCACCATCTGTATTGCCTGGTGGATTGGACAGCGGGAAGCGCTGCGACCTGCTGAGAGTACGTCAGTAATGGGTGGTGAGCGCGCCGGGGGCGATGCTCCGCCGGTTCCCGATGCGGCAGGAAACACATTTTCCAGAAATGGAGGCATCTGGCGCTACAGCTTCAATCTTCTTCTGACGCTGGCTGTGATCCTGACCTTGTTGTTTTTTCCGCGCATACCGAGCGTCGTCGTATTCATGGTCGGACTGGCCGCATCTCTACTGATGAACTACCGAACCGCCGCAGCGCAATTAGCGATGGTGAAGCGTCATTCAGCGGAGGCCTTGCTGCTGTCAACCGTGTTGCTGTGCGCCGGCGTCTTTCTGGGCGTTCTCACCAAGAGCGGCATGTTAGACCATATCTCCAATCAACTCATTGCTGTTCTTCCCGGTTCGGCTGCGCGCTATCTGCATCTTGGATTAGGCGTGTTGGCCACGCCTCTAGGAATGGGCGTGGGATCTGATTCGTACTACTTCGGAATTCTTCCTGTCGTCGTAAAAGTGATTGCTCCCTTCGGTATCAATCCGGAAACGGTTGCCCGGGCGATGATGATTGGCGAAAACGTTGGATTTGCCATTAGCCCGATGATTGGAAGCGCTTACCTGGCAGCAGGATTGGCTGAGGTCGATTTTGGCCGTCACATCCGCCATTCATTTTTTAGAACCTGGTTGGTCGCCTTACTGGTTCTTCTTGCAGGCATTGTATGCGGTGCAATTCAGATCTGATGGAATCCGTCCATCGTTCGCGAATTTGATAATTAGTATTTCACAAGTCTCTGGCCGACTCAAGCAGTCTGGAAATGCATGCACCTCAAGAGCGATATGAAACAAAAAACATATCTGGCGACAGTAGCTCTGGCGCTGGTCAACGGTGCAGCACACGCAGGCAGCAATGTCATTTTTTACGGTATTGCCGATGTGGGAGTTCGCTATAGCAGTGGCCTCAATGCCAGCAATGCCCCGATCACTTCCCATTCAGTTGCAGCAATCAGCAGCGGTGTGAACAATACGAGCCGCTGGGGACTGAAAGGGCAAGAGGATCTTGGGTCGGGAATGGCGACTATCTTTCAATTGGAAGGCGGTTTCAACATCGGCACTGGCGCCGCCGCGAAGTCCGACAAGCTGTTTGAACGCCTATCCTTTATCGGCCTCAAGTCCAGATACGGGACGCTGACGGTCGGTCGCCAGGCTACGATTCTGGCGGACGCGATTTCCCCGGTTGATCCTCTCGGAATGCGCTACGCCAGCTTCAATCCTAACATTACGCTGACGGCACTGAGCAATACAGATTTTGGTAGGCACGCGTTCGCAACCCAGTACGGCACCAGCGGTTACAACAACAGCTCCTATCGTCTCGACAATATGCTGAAGTACTCCGCTAACTACGGGCCGGCGACGGCGCGTCTTGCCTATTCGGCGGGCCAGGTGGCGGGCAACTTCAAAGCGCTCTCGACATCAGGAGCGGGATTGTCGTATGAAAACGGGCCGTTTATCGTTTCCGGCGCATATATGAACTTACGCAATAGAGAGAGTCTGGCTTTGAGTGCTTACACACTCGGTGCTGCCTATTCATTCGGTTACCTAACCGTGAAAGCTAACTATGCCTACAACATCGCTAATACCCGGGCGAGCCAGCAGACCCGTACCTGGATCTCGTCGGTGGGTAGTTCATATTTAATTAACCCTTCTCTTTCACTGACTACCGCTTATTACCGTGCCAGGCGGGAAAGTGCCGGTTTTGTTGACGATGGTTTCGATCGTGTTCTTGCCTACCTGGAGTACTCGCTGTCGAAGCGAAGCACGGTGTATCTGGAGGGGGATTACACCAAATGGAAAGGCGACGCAGCAGGATTGACAGGCGGGCTGGAAAACAAATCACGAGGAATTGGCGTTACCTTGGGGCTTGTGCACAAGTTCTAGAAAATCTTGTTCAAAGATTGGATGATCCATATGGCCAGCCCGTTCGGCCGATCCAGAGAACGTGAGCTTGCCCCCGCAAAACGAATCCCTTGCTGAGCGTTTAAACTCAAGCAAGGAGAGTCAAGAAGATGAGCAAGATGACGCGGGCGCGCTACACGCTCGAATTCAAGCTGGAAGCGGTTCGGCTGGTCAAAGCTGGCCAGAGCGTTGCGGCGGTGGCCGCGACGCTGGACGTGCCGGCGCAGTCGATTTCCAACTGGTTGAAAGCTGAGCAGGACGGCAAGCTTGGCGGAGCCGGCACGAAGCCGGTAAGCCCAGAGCAGATGGAGCTGTCGAGGCTGCGCGCCGAAGTCGCTCGCCTAAAGATGGAGCGCGATATTTAAAAAAAGCGTGCGCGTACTTCGCGAAGGAGTCGACGTGAAGTACGCGTTCATCGAGCGCAATCGCCATCACTGGCCGATTTCGGTGCTGTGCGAGGTGCTCGATGTGAGCCCCAGCGGCTTTCATCAGCGGCGGCAACGCACTGCACAGGACAAGCCACGCCGAGACCATGTGAGCGACGATGCACTGCTGGCGCATATCAAGGCGATTCACGCGCAGGTCAAAGGCGAGTACGGCTGGCCGCGCATGTGAAAAGAGTTGGTTGCGCGCGGCGTGCGCGTGGGCAAAGAGCGTGTTCGCAAGCTGATGGCGCAGCATGGTATCCGGGCCCGTCACAAGCGCAAGTACATCGCGACGACGAACTCGAATCACAACCTGCCGGTGGCGCCGAACTTGTTGGCGCGTAACTTTACAGCGACGGCGCCGCACCAGGTCTGGACGAGTGACATCACGTACTGCGCAACGGCTGAGGGCTGGGTTTATCTGGCGGTCATCATCGACCTGTTCAGCCGGCAGGTAGTGGGCTGGTCGATGCAGCCACACATGAAAGCAGAGCTGGTCACCGATGCCCTGAGTATGGCGTGGTTCCGGCGCCGCCCAGACGCTGGCGTCATTGTCCATAGCGACAGGGGTAGCCAGGGCGCATTCAACCGGTCGTCGCAACACCTTTGATCGAGGAGGTGTTGCATGAGACGCAGTGCGAAGCAGGTGTATCGGTTGACTGGGCGTGAGGCGATGTACTCTCCGGGCGCGCCATCACTTGGACATGAGATCGAGCGTCGGTTTTGGCAACAGATCGCGACTGGCATTACAAGTGAGAAAGCAGCGGAGGCGGTCAGCGTGTCTCAAGCGGTAGGTTCGCGCTGGTTCCGCTATCGTGGCGGCATGCCACTATTCATGTCGAAACCTATTGCGGGTCGATACTTGTCGTTCGCTGAACGAGAAGAGATAGCATTGCTTTCTGTCCAAGGCCTCGGGGTGCGCGAAATTGCCCGCCGTATCGGACGCAGTCCATCAATCGTTTCGCGAGAACTCACGCGCAATGCTGCGACACGTGGCGGGTACCTCGAGTATCGTGCTTCGGTCGCGCAGTGGAAGGCGGAACGATTCGCCAAACGACCAAAGCCATCGAAGCTGGCGACTAATGCGCGGCTGCGTCAATATGTACAGGAACGCTTGGAGGGCAAAGTATATGGCGCTGATGGACGTGAAATTTCCGGGCCGAGGCAGGCGCCGTTCAAGGGACGAAATAAACCGCATCGCGGTGACCGAACGTGGGTCAACGGCTGGTCACCCGAGCAAGTTGCCAATCGATTGCAGGTAGATTTCCCGGACGATGAATCTATGCGTATCTCTCACGAAGCGATTTACCAAGCGCTCTATATTCAAGGGCGCGGTGCACTCAAGCGTGAGTTGGTGGGCTGCCTGCGCACCGGGCGCGCGTTGCGCGTTCCTCGAGCGAGAGCGCGTGCGAAGGCTTGGGCGCATGTCAGCAAGGATGTGATGATTTCCAGCCGGCCTGCAGAGGCGGAGGATCGTGCGGTGCCGGGCCATTGGGAAGGCGACCTGCTCATTGGCCTGAACCGATCAGCCATTGGGACGCTGGTGGAAAGATCAAGCCGTTTCACGATGCTCGTGCACCTGCCTCGGGAAAAAGGCTATGGGCAGATTCCGCGCACGAAAAATGGGCCTCCGCTGGCCGGCTACGGAGCTGTCACGATGGCCAACGCGCTCAAGAAGACCGTGGCGGACCTGCCTGCCCAGCTGTGGCGATCATTGACCTGGGATCGCGGTAAGGAGTTGTCGGATCGCGTCCGCTTCACGATTGAGTCCGGCGTGAAAGTCTTCTTCGCCGACCCGCATGGTCCATGGCAGCGTGGCACGAACGAAAACACGAATGGCCTTCTACGACAATATGTCCCGAAGGGCACTGACCTATCCCGATGGAGTGCTCAAGAGATCCACGCAGTTGCCAATGCACTGAACACCAGGTCCCGGAAAACTCTCGGCTGGAAGACGCCTGCGGAAGCACTGGACGAGTACCTAGAATCTGTTCAAAAATGCAGTGTTGCGACGACCGGTTGAATGCGCCATCCTGGTTCAACAGATTCGGCGCGACAGGCAGGTCGTGCTTCGAATTCGTCGTGGCCTTGAACCGGCGTTCCTGCTTGCAGCGCAGTCCCAGTTTTCCGCGCAGCCGCCTGATCCGGTGCACGCCGATTCGCACGCCACGTTCCTCGAGATGTTGCTGCAGGCGCTCGGGCCCGAAGCTTTCCCGGGTTCGCTGATGTGCCGCAAGTACCTCCGCTTCCAGGCGAGGCTCCTGCTGCGTTCTTTCGGATGGCCTGCGCTTGCGCTACGCATAGTAGCCGCTTACCGATACGGCCAGCACGCGGCACATCGGCGGCACGGGATAGTCCTGTCGCATTTGTTCGATCACGCCGTACTTCACCGCGACTCCTTCGCGAAGTACGTCGCGAACTTTTTTAGCAGGTCGCGCTCCATTCTGACCTCGGCCAGTTCGCGCTTGACCTGCGCCAGCTCGGCCTCCATTTCCGTCAGTGGCCTCTGGCGTCGGCCGACCTCATTCAGCTTACCGGCCTTCGCCGCGCGCACCCAGTTTGCCAGCGTCTTGATTGGGATCGACAAGCGCCGGGAAGCTTCCGACACCCCCACACCTTCCGTCAACGCCAGCTTGACCGCTTCGTCGCGAAGCTCCTTCGTATAGACCGCTCTTGGAATTCGATTCATCCATGCCTCCGTTTCCAGATTTTACGAAACGTTGGCTTCCATTTTTCCGACCGACCTCGAACCGATGTCATGACGGATTGCGGCCCCTCATCATGTCACCCGCCCGTCACCGGCGGGAAAAACGCGACCTCGCTGTCTTCCCGCACGACGAAGCCGCCCGTCACCATCTCGAGATTCACGGCAGCCCGCACCGGCCTGTCCATCCGCAGCGCTTCGGCGCTGCGTGCGTCGCGTGCGGCCAGCGTACTGCGCAGCGCATCGACGGTAAGTTCGCGCGCATCGATCTCGACGATTTCCTCGTCGGTATCGAGTTGCTCGCGAATGCTTGCAAAGTATTTGATCGTCAGTTTCATCGCGATGTCTTGAGTGGAATCGGCCGAATCGGAAAACGCGACGCGGGCGCGGTCAGCCCCAGCGCCGCATTGCCTGGTCGTCGTGTGCCTTCGCCTCGACCCAGCCCGATTCGCCGTCGTGCCGGATCTCCTTCTTCCAGAACGGTGCGTGGGTCTTCAGGAAGTCCATCAGGAATTCGCACGCATCGAACGCGGACCCGCGATGCGCGGCAGCCACCACGACCAGCACGACCGCCTGGCCGAGCGGAATGCGCCCGACGCGGTGCACGATCCTGACCACTTCGAGCCGCCAGCGCGCGCTGGCTTCCTCGACGATGCTCCACAGGGCCTGTTCGGTCATCGTCGGGTAGTGCTCGACTTCGAGCGCGACGACATCGTCGACGTCGCCTTCGTTGCGCACGACACCGAGGAAATTCACGACCGCGCCGACATTCGGATTGCGAACGATCGGCGCGAGCTCGCCGCCCGCGTCGATCGCCGAATACTGCACGCGTACTTCGAAGCCGGCAGAAATTGACGGGGGCGGCGCGGTGTGCGGGTCGGTCGTGTCGGCGGAATGGGAATGGCTGTCGGCGCGCAACGGATCGTCCGGCAGCCCGGCGCGGGATTCGGTGAAGCTCGTCATGACGGTTCTCCTGTAGGCGGTGCGTCCTGTATCGCGCGGCGGCCCGTCAGCCGCCGACGAGCGACATGCGCACGGTCGGATAGGTCTTGCCCGGCGCGCGGGCCGGCCGTGCGGCCCGGCGCTCGGAATAGCGGTCGTCGCGCCGCGTCCAGCGATCGCGCACGGCGGCGGCGAGCGTGTCGACCGGCGCTGCATCGTCGAGCCACGGCCGCAGGTCGGTGCCCTGGGTTGCGAACAGGCACGTATAAAGCTTGCCGTCGGCCGACACGCGTGCACGCGAGCAGGTGCCGCAGAACGGATGCGACACGCTCGCGATGAAGCCGACCTCGCCCGCACCGTCGATGTGCGCGCAACGGATTGCGGTCGCGTCGTGCCCCGGTTCGCCGACGAGCACGAGCGGATAGTGCTCGTCGATCAGCTCGCGCATGCGCGCGGCCGGCACGACCTTGTCGCCGGACCAGAAGCTCGCGCCGCCGACGTCCATGTATTCGATGAAGCGCACGGCCACGCCGGTATGCCGGAAGTGACGCACGAGCGGCAGGATCTGGTCGTCGTTCGCGCCGCGTTCGATTACCGCGTTGACCTTGACCGGCGCGAGCCCGGCCGCATGCGCGGCTTCGATGCCGGCCAGCACGCGCGACACGGGCACGTCGGAGTCGCTCATCCGGCGGAACACCGCGTCGTCGAGCGCATCGAGGCTCACGGTCACGCGTGACAGCCCCGCGTCGCGCAGCGAGCGTGCTTTCGCGGCGAGCAGCGAACCGTTGGTCGTCAGCGCGATTTCGACGGGCTTGCCGTCGACGGTCGTCAGTGCGGCGAGCCGTTCGATCAACGCTTCGAGATTGCGGCGCAGTAGCGGCTCGCCGCCGGTGATGCGGATTTTCTCGACACCGAGCGACATGAACGCACGTGCGATCTTTTCCAGTTGCGCGAACGACAGCCGCTCGGACGACGGCATGAATTCGTAGCCGGCGCCGAAGCTTTCGCGCGGCATGCAGTAGCCGCAGCGGAAATTGCACTGGTCGATCACGGACAGGCGCAGGTCGCGCAGCGGGCGACCGAGCGTGTCGGTCGTGCGGGGAAAGGCGCCGGGCGATGCGCCGCCGGATGAAGCGGCGGCGGCCGGCGTGGCGGAAACGATGGCATTCACGATCGGTTCGTCGGCCTGCATGAAGTAAGCGGTTGGACGTCGCCGATCGGCCGCGTGCGTGCCGACGTATCGGCGCACAGGTCGTGGCGAGCCTCATCGTGAGCATAGTCCGCCGGACTTTTCCGGCAGGGACACAATCGCGCCCGAATCGCAGGAATACAGTTCGTCGCGCGGGATGCGACGCGAATGCGCGGCATCGGGCGGCTATCAAGCGTCGCGCTCATGCGAGCCAGTGCGCGAATTCGTAGTACGGCACCGCGTCGCCGCGCGCGATATGCTTCCCGGCCGGCAGCCGGGCGAGCCCGCTCGCCTGCACGAGCGATTGCAACGTGCCTGCGCCTTGCTGGCGCAGCGTGTCGAGCACGGCCGAGCCGTCGGAGCCGACGGCGCAGCGCACGCGCACGAAACGTTCGCGCTGCGCATCCGGCTCGAAGTCCATGTCGATCGGCAGCGACGGCACGCGCGGTACGCACGCGTCGCGCCCCTGCAGACAGCGGACCAGCGGCGCGACGAACAGCGCGAACGCTGTCATCGCGGCCCCCGGATTGCCGGGCAGCAGCACCACGGGCCGTGCGTCGAGCCGCGCGAGCGCGACCGGCTTGCCGGGTTTCATGCGCACGCCACCGACGACGAACGATGCGCCGAGCGCGGCCAGCGCGGGGCGCAGCAGGTCCTTGTCGCCGACCGACGCGCCGCCGACGCAGATCACCAGGTCGCAACACGCGTGCAGGTCGCGCAGCGCACGATCGACGGCGGGCGCCGTGTCGGCCGCGTGCAGGCTCATTGCAACGCCGGCACCGATTCCCGATACCAGTGCGGCGAGCATCGGCGCATTGCTGTTGTAGATATGCTGCGGCGCACGCGGCTGGCCGCACGCGACGAGTTCGTCGCCGGTCGTCAGGATGCCGACACGCAGCGCCGGGCGCACGTCGATGCGCGCGAAACCTTGTGCGGCGGCCACGCCGACGTGCAGCGCGCCCATCCGCACGCCGGCCGGCACGAGCAGGTCGCCGGCTCGCACTTCCTCGCCCCGGCAGCGGATGTGCGAGCCGCTGCGCTGCGGCGCGTCGAATGCGACCCGGCCGTCCTGTTCGTGCGCATGCTCCTGCATCACGACGGTGTCGGCGCCGGCCGGAATCAGGCTGCCGGTGAAGATGCGCGCGGCCGTGCGCGCGGCCAGCGGCGCGGGCGTGTCGCCCGCATAGCAGCGCTGCGCGACGCGCAGCGGCTCGCCGTGCGCGAGATCCGCGTGACGCACGGCGTAGCCGTCCATCGCGCTCTGGTCGGCCGGCGGCTGGTCGAGCACGGCGGTTAGCGGTGCGGCCAGCACGTGGCCGGCCGCGTCCGCGACGGGCATGGAAACGACCGCGTCCAGCGGCGCGAATGCGCTGGCGAAATGCTGCTGCGCGGTGTCGAAATCGATCAGTTGTTTCATGACGAGAGAGCCGGTTGCGCTTGCGAAAGCGCCGGTTGGTCGGGACGAGCGGCGTTGGGCGACACGTATTCGACGAAGCCGTCGTTGCGGCAGAAGCCGAGCAGCCGCACGCCGGCTTCGCGGGCGACGTCGATCGCCAGCGACGTCGGTGCGGAGATCGTCGCGATCATCGGAATGCCGACCCGTGCGGCCTTGCGCACCAGTTCGTAGCTCGCGCGGCTCGACAGGAACGCGAAACCCGCGTGCAGGTCGGCGCGGCGCCGCGCGAGCCTACCGATCAGCTTGTCGAGCGCGTTGTGGCGGCCGACGTCCTCGAACATGTCGAGCACGGCGCCATCGCGGTCGCACCATGCGGCCGCGTGGATGCCGCCCGTCTCGCACATCAGCGTCTGGCGGGGCGGCAACGCGCGCGCGGCGCGCGCGATCGCGTCGGCGCCGATGCCGGCGGCCGCGCCGGCGGCGTCGATGCGCGGCGGATGCAGGTCGAGCTGCGCGATGCTTTCGATTCCGCATACGCCGCAGCCCGTGCGGCCGGCCAGCGCACGGCGGTGCGCCTTCAGCGCCATGAACGCCTGCTGCGACACGGTGAGCCGCACTTCGGCGCTGCCGGGCCGGCATTCGCTCTCGATGTCGAACACGTCGGATGCGCGTTCGACGATGCCTTCGCTCAGCGCGAAGCCGAGCCCGAACGCGTCGAGGTCGATCGGCGTCGCCATCATGACCGTGTGCGAGATGCCGTTGAACACGAGTGCAACCGGCGTTTCGTCGACGACGCGATCGACGGAATCGCGCGTTTCGCCGGCACGATGACGCGTCACGTGACACGCGGTGCTGCCGGTCGGATCGTCGCGGCGGGTGCAGGACTCCATGCGTTTTTCTCCAGGCGGATCGGCCGGTGTGCCGGCCGGGCCCGGCGCGTACGCCGGGCGACGGGATCGGATGCTGCCGGGCGGGCGCCGAGGGGCGCGCCATCGCTGCGGGCAGGCGTTGCTTCACATGGTAAGGGCGGTGAACAGCGCGCCGCAGGCACAGCGTCGCAACGCGGAAAGCAGTACAGCTGACCACGCCGCAGGCGCGAAATGTGTTTTCCGTGCACACATCCTCGCCGACGGAACCATCACAGTTTCAGCGCACGTTCGAGTGATTGCGAGTATCGTGGCAAACGCGATATCGTCATTCACGCTTCGACGCCATGCGAATGATCGTTTGTGGTCGCATGTGTTGTCGCCAAGCCGTCGCGCGATTTCCTGCTTCGGGCGGACGTTCTCACAATCACGAGCAAATTACGGTCATGGAAATCTTCGATGCGTTCCATCTCGCACGATTGCAATTCGCGTTCACGGTGTCGTTCCACATCGTGTTTCCCGCGATCAGCATCGGCATGGCGAGCTTCCTGGCGGTGCTGGAATGGCGTTATCTCGTCACCGGCGATGCCGCCTACAAATCCATGTTCCAGTTCTGGTCGAAGATCTTCGCGATCGGCTTCGGGATGGGGGTGGTCTCCGGCGTCGTGATGGCGTACGAGTTCGGCACGAACTGGGCCGGCTTCTCGCGCGTCGCCGGCAACATTACGGGGCCGCTGCTCACGTATGAAGTGCTGACGGCGTTCTTCCTCGAAGCCGGCTTCCTCGGCGTGATGCTGTTCGGCTGGCAGCGCGTGAGCCCTCGCGCGCACTTCTTCGCGACGCTGATGGTCGCGGTCGGCACGCTGATCTCGACGTTCTGGATTCTTGCATCGAACAGCTTCATGCAGACGCCGCAGGGCTACAGGATCGAGAACGGCCTCGTCGTGCCGGTCGACTGGTTCAAGATCATCTTCAATCCGTCGTTCCCGTATCGCCTCGTGCACATGACGATCGCGGCATTCATCGTCGCGGGCTTCATCGTCGCCGCGTGCGGTGCGTGGCACCTGCTGAAGGGGCGCCGCGACGAGCCGGTGAAGCGCAGCTTCTCGATGGCGCTGTGGATGCTGCTGCTGCTCGCGCCGATCCAGATCGTCGTCGGCGACGCGCACGGGCTGAACACGCGCGAATACCAGCCGGCGAAGATCGCGGCGATCGAGGGGCTGTGGGAAACCGAGAAGGGCGGCACCGCGCTGAACCTCGTCGGGCTGCCCGACATGCAGGCCGAAACCACGCGCTATGCGATCCAGGTGCCGCATCTCGGCAGCCTGATCCTCACGCACAGCTGGAGCGGCGAAATCCGCGGGCTGAAGGAATTCCCGCCGCAGGACCGCCCGTATTCGCCGATCGTGTTCTGGACGTTCCGGATCATGGCCGGCCTCGGGATGCTGATGCTGCTGACCGCGCTGCTCGGGCTGCTGCTGAGAAAGGGCGGGCGCCTGTATGAAACGCGCTGGTTCCAGTGGTTCGTGGTGGGCATGGGGCCGTCGGGCATCGTCGCGCTGCTGGCCGGCTGGATCACGACCGAGGTCGGGCGGCAGCCGTGGACCGTATACGGCGTGCTGCGCACCGTCGATTCCGTTGCGCCGCTCAGCGCGCAGCAGGTCGGCGTGTCGCTGCTGATCTTCGTGGTCGTGTATTTCCTGGTATTCGGAACGGGTATCTACTACATGATGAAACTGATGAAGCGCGGGCCGGCTGCACAGGCCGGGTACATCGAGCTCCACCGGCATCCGGGCCTGCGCAACCGCGCGCTGGCCACGTCGCTGGATACCACCGAGGCGGAGTAACCATGCAAATCGATCTTCCTGTCATCTGGGCCGCGATCATCGGCCTTGGCGTGTTCATCTACGTGATGCTGGACGGTTTCGATCTCGGCATCGGCCTGCTGTTCCCGTTCTTCGATGCGAAAGCCGAGCGACAAGTGATGCTCGACACCGTCGCGCCGGTGTGGGACGGCAACGAGACGTTCCTGGTGCTCGGCGGCGCGGGGCTCTATGGCGCGTTCCCGGTCGTGTATTCGACGCTGCTGCCCGCGAATTATCTGCCGCTGGTGCTGATGCTGGTCGGGCTGATCTTCCGCGGCGCGGCGTTCGAACTGCGCGCGAAGGCGACCCGCACGCAGCACATGTGGGATCTCGCGTTCATCGGCGGCTCCGCGCTCGCGGCGTTCTGCCAGGGGATCGTGCTCGGTTCGCTGCTGCAGGGCATCAAGATCGAGAACAACCAGTTCGCGGGCGGGCCGTTCGACTGGCTGTCGCCGTTCAGCCTGCTCTGCGGGATCGGCGTGCTCGTCACGTATGCGACGCTCGGCTGCGGCTGGCTGATCCTGAAGGTCGACGGCGAACTGCAGCGCAAGATGCGGCTGCTGATGAAGCCGCTCGCGGGCGTGCTGCTCGCCGTGATGGCCGTCGTCAGCCTGTGGACCGTGATCGGGCTGCCGGCCGTCGCGTACCGCTGGTTCGGCAGCGGCAACCTCGGCTGGTTCCTGCCGGTGCCGGTCCTCGTCGTCGCGTGCGTGTGGGGCATCTTCCACACCGTGAAGCGCCAGCACGAGGCCACGCCGTTCCTGCTGACGCTCGCGCTCGTGTTCCTCGGCTACACGGGGCTCGTGATCAGCATCTGGCCGAACATCGTGCCGCCGTCACTGACGATCTGGGACGCGTCGTCGAGCCATTCGAGCCAGCTGTTCGCGCTCGTCGGCACCGTGATCGTGCTGCCGATCATCCTCGTGTACAACGCGATGCAGTACCGCGTGTTCCGCGGCAAGGTGCGCGAGGGCGACATCGGCTATCACTGAGCGGCGCGCGATGTGACGGGGCGCGGCGTGCGCGGGCGTATCATCACGCGCGGCACGGCCCCTGCCCGAAAGCGGCCCGCCACGCGCGGGCCGTTGCGCATCGGGTGCGCGCGTTGCGTGTTGCGTATTCCTTTGTCAGGCGAGAAACAACCATGATCGTCAGACCACGACAAAACTGGCTCAGGATGCTGTTCGTATGGAACGGCTCCGTGCTGCAATCGATCATTCCGCAACTGGTGTTCATGGCGATCGTCAGCACGCTGGCGGTCTTCACGAACGGGCGCATCTTCGGCGAGAAGATTCCGCTCAACACCGCGCCGTTCACGCTGTTCGGGCTCGCGCTCGCGATCTTCCTCGCGTTTCGCAACAACGCGAGCTTCGAGCGGTTCAAGGAGGCGCGGCATCTGTGGGGCAACCTGCTGATCACGGCGCGCGCCGTGACGTCGCAGCTTCATCGCTACCTGCCCGACAGCGTCGGGGATGCCGAGCGCAACCGGCTCGCCGATCTGCTGATCGCGTTCACGTATGCGCTGAAGCATCAGCTGCGCCATACCGATCCGACCGAAGACCTGCAGCGCATCCTCGGCGCGGAGCGCGCCGGCGCGCTCGCACGCAAATGCTTCAAGCCGGTCGCGATCCTCGACGAGCTGCGCGGCGGCATCGTCCGCGCGCTGGGCCGCGCGCCCGGCAGCGACGCGACGTGCTGGATGTTCGAGACGCAGCTCGACGAACTGGGCAAGTCGGTGGGTGGTTGCGAGCGCATCCTGTCGACGCCGATCCCGTTCTCGTACAGCGTGCTGCTGCACCGCACCGTGTATGCGTACTGCGTGCTGCTGCCGTTCGGCCTCGTCGATTCGACGGAATTCTTTACGCCGCTGATCTGCGTGTTCATCTCGTACACGCTGATCGCACTCGAAGCGATCGCGAACGAGGTTGCCGAGCCGTTCGGCCTCGCGCCGAATGCGCTCGCGCTCGATGCGATGACGCGCACGATCGAGCGGTCGGTGCTCGAACTGGGCGATCGCGCGATGCCGGAGGAATTCGAGCCGGCGTCGACGTACCAGATCACGTAAGCGGGCGCGCAACGCGTCGGTTATCCGGTCGGCAAAGCGGGCTGCGGCGGGCGCTAGAATGGCGCTTGCCCGTTTCCCGAACCCGGACCTGACGCGATGACCCTCGTCGACACCTATCTGGCCGGCCTGCGCGCCGCGCTGCCCGACGCCGACAATGCGGCGCTCGCCGCCGCCACCGGCGCGATGCCCGCGCAACTCGACGCGCTGCGCGCCGCGTATCCGCAATGCCCGGCCAGCCTGCTCGAACTGCTCGGCAAACTCGACGGCACGTACTGGCGCGACTACGGCGGCACGACGATCAACGTGCTGGTGCTGGGCTCCGACGTCTACGAATATCCGTACTACCTGCTGTCGGCCGAGCAGATGCTCGACGAAGCCGCGAAGTACCGCGACAGCATCGCGGACATCTACGGCGACGACGCGAACGACGACGGCGAACTCGTCGATCCGCGCATCGACATCGCATTGCCGATGAGCCGACGCCTGTGTTTCTCGCATTGCATGAACAACGGCGGCACGTCGCAGCTCTACATCGACTTCGATCCGGCGCCCGGCGGCAAGGTGGGGCAGGTCGTGCGCTTCCTGCACGATCCCGACAGCTACGCGGTGATCGCCGACGACTTCGACGGCTACCTGCGCCAGCTGATCGACGGCGGTTATGCGTTTGTCATCGATTTCGACGAAGCATAGCGGCAGGGGCGTTGCCTGTTATCGCCGATGCGGCGTGACCGGGCGAACGGCGATTGCCGGCGGCCGCTTCAGGAGAGACTGACATGCGAATCTACGTGACGAGTATTTTTGTCGACGATCAGGACAAGGCGTTGACGTTCTATACCGACAAGCTCGGCTTCAGGCTGAAGAACAACATCCCGGTGGGCGACTACCGCTGGCTGACCGTGGTGTCGAAGGACCAGCCGGACGGCACCGAGCTGCTGCTCGAGCCGAGCAGCCATCGTGCGGCGGGGCCTTACAAACAGGCGCTGTACGAGGACGGCATTCCGGCGGCGTCGTTTCAGGTCGACGATCTCGATGGCGAATTCGCGCGGCTCACGGCGCACGGCGTGCGGTTCACGCTGGAGCCGATGGACGCGGGGCCCGTGCGCGTCGCGGTGATCGACGATACGTGCGGCAACCTCATTCAACTGATGCAGATGAAGTAGCGCGTTGCGCGGGCCTGCTCAGAGCGCTGCGACCGGCGGTGCGTTGTGCATCCGGCTGCGCTCCTGCAAGCGGCTCCGGATGCGCCACCCGCAATCGGCCCGCACCAGCAGGTCGCGATGCCCCGCATGTCTCCTTCGCCGGCGTTGTTATTGGCGGGCCACGTTAGCGAAGCCGCCATTACGGGTCAATTTCATGGTGACGCGGTGCACGCGGTTTGCGATGGCCCGATTCTGTAGCGACGGATGACTCGAATCGAAAGGTTTCCAAGTGTCGCCGGAAGTGATTCGGGCTGGAGTTCATCCCGGAAGCGGGAGTTGGCTATCCGACAGCGCGCTTCGTGCTCGCATCTGCACGGGTGCGCGCGGCGAGCCGATGTCGTGGCCGAGATACAGCGGGACGATCGTGCAGTTGACGACGAGGAGGGTCGGGCGGTTCATCAGATGCTCCGAGAAACCCCGTCCTTCAGGGCGGGGAGGAAAGGAGCGCCGCTGTTTGACAGCGGCATTCCAACGTTAAAATGACCGGCATGATCCTTGTCTATCGCTACCGAGTGAAATCGTTGAGCGGCCTGCTGAACAAGCAAAGCCGAGCAGTGAACTACGTGTGGAACTTCTGCAACGACACGCAGAAGCACGCGCTCAAGTGGGGCAAGAAGTGGCCGTCGGGTTTCGACCTGAACGTACTGACGACCGGCAGCAGCAAGGAACTCGGCATCCAATCCGGCACGGTCAATGCAACGTGCGAGCAATACGCGAAGTCGCGCAGCCAGCACCGTCGCCCGTACCTGCGCTATCGCGGCGGGCAATCGCTGGGCTGGGTGCCGCTGAAGGGCCGCGACCTGAAGCGCGAGGGCGACGCATTCCGCTTCGCCGGCCACACCTTCCGCGTGTTCAGCAGTCGCCCGCTGCCCGACGGCAAGATCAAGGACGGCACCAACTTCGCGCAGGATGCGCGCGGCAACTGGTTCCTGAATATCGTGATCGAGATACCCGATGTTCAGGCGCGCCCGATCCGCTCTGGTGTCGGCATCGATCTCTGCCTGAAAGACTTCGCCACACTTTCGACCGGCGAGAAGCTGCTCAACGGCCGGTTCGGTCGACGTGCGGCTGAGAAGCTGGCGAAGGCGCAGCGGGCACGCAAGCACAAGCGGCATATCGCGAAGCTGCACGCCGAGGTGGCGAATGCCCGCGCCGATTCCCAGCACAAGCTCGCACTCGATCTGGTGCGGCGCTTCGACTACATCGCGGTCGGCAACGTGTCGGCCGCCAAGCTCGCCAGAACCAGGATGGCGAAAAGCGTCTACGACGCGTCCTGGTCGTCCTTCCGAAATAGGCTCCGTTACAAGGCGATGGCGCACGGGGCCACGTTCGAGGAAGTGGACGAAAGCGGTTCCACCCAGTCCTGTTCGGCGTGCGGGTCGACAGACAGCACGACGCGGCCGAAAGGTATCGCGGGACTGAGAATAAGGGAGTGGAAGTGCAGCAACTGTGGTGCCGAGCATGATCGCGATATCAACGCTGCATTGAACATTCTCCGATGCGGACGTGCATCGCCAGGTGTGGGAATCACCTCCCTTTAGGGAGGCGAGGACGTCAAGTCGGGCATGTTTGTGTAGACTCATGCTCGTTCAACGGAGCAAACACCATGCAACTTCTCGATCACGTGTCCATCGGCGTTCCGGATATCGGGCAGGCACGCCCCTTTTACGATGCCGTCATGGCCGCGCTCGGTGCATGCAAGGTCTATGACCGGGGCACCGCACTCGGTTATGGCGAACGTTGCAATGCCAACGACACCGCATCGACCTTTCTGGCGGTTTATCTGGATCCCGCTGAAGTCGGGACGAGCAAGCGACACTGGTGTTTCAAGGCCGCTTCCCGCGAGCAGGTGCATGCGTTTTTCGAGGCAGGCCTGTCTGCGGGCGGCCAGTCCGACGGCGAGCCGGGATTGAGGCCGCATTACCATGGCGACTACTACGCGGCCTTTCTGGTCGACCCTGCCGGCAACCGGATCGAGGCAGTGTGTCACGCTGCTCCGTCGGAGCACGAGCGGGCATGACGGCGCCGATTGGTGACTGACCGTCTGCGGTATGCTTTTGTGCCGTTCGGGGCCTGACAAGCCGCTTCGAATTTCCGCCGCGCATCGTCGGGCCGCGTTTGCCGCCTGCGCCGCTCAATCGAAATACGTGAGCCCCAGCGCCCCCTTCACATCCGCGAGCGTCGCTCCCGCCACTTCCCGCGCGTGCATCGTGCCGCGCTTCAGGATCGCCATCACCTCGCCCTTGTCGGCCTCGAACTCTCGGCGGCGCGCACGGATCGGCTCGATCAGCGCCTGCAGCCGTTCGTTCAGCACGCGCTTGACGACGCTGTCGCCGAGCCCGCCGCGCCGATAGTGCGCCTTCAGCTCATCGACCTTCTGCACATCCGGCTCGAACGCATCGAGGAACGTGAACACGACGTTGCCCTCGACCTGGCCGGGGTCGCTCACGCGCAGGTGGTTCGGATCTGTATACATGTCCCTCACGGCCTGCGCGATTTCGTCCGGCGTCGCGCCGAGCGTGATTGCATTGCCGAGCGACTTGCTCATCTTCGCCTTGCCGTCGATGCCCGGCAGCCGCGTGACCGACGACAGCACGGCCTCGCATTCGACCAGCACCGGCTGGTCGACGGTCGCGTTGAAGCGGCGCACGAGTTCGTTGGTCTGCTCGATCATCGGCAACTGATCGTCGCCGACGGGTACGTGCGTCGCCTTGAACGCAGTGATGTCGGCCGCCTGGCTCACCGGGTAGGTCAGGAAGCCGGCCGGGATGTCGCGCTCGAAGCCGCGCAGGCGGATCTCTTCCTTGATGGTCGGATTGCGTTCGAGGCGCGCGACCGTGACGAGATTGAGCAGGTATTGCGACAGCTCGGCGAGCACGGGCACCTGCGACTGCACGACGATCGTCGAGATCGCCGGATCGATGCCGACGGCGAGATAGTCGAGCGCGACCTCGATCACGTTCTCGGTGACGCGCTGGCGGCGGCCCATGTTGTCGGTCAGCGCCTGCATATCGGCGAGCAGCAGGAATTGCCGTGCTTCATGCTGCATCTGCACGCGTGCGCGCAGCGAGCCGATGTAGTGGCCGAGGTGCAGCGGGCCGGTCGTGCGGTCGCCGGTGAGGATGGTCGGTCGGTTCGGGTGGGTCATGATGGTCGTTGGCTCCGGGTTGTCGAAGCCGCCAGCCATGATGTCGGCGCAGAAACGCAAATGCCGCCATGGCTGGCGGCATCACGTTTGGGACATGCAAAAGGAAACGGGCCGCCTGGGTCAGGCGCGCCACCAGCAATGCAGGTTCGACAGGGCAGGTTTGGTTTCCATCGCGAAAGTATAGCGCAGCGCGGGGACGGCCATGCGCGTCAGCGCAACACCGATTCCATCGCGAGGTACGCGGTTTCGGCGGACGGCCACAGCAGGTACAGCAGGCCGGCCATCAGCAGCAGCGCGCCCGCGCGCACCAGCGGCGTGCGGTCTTTGTTGCGCGAAGGGGGGACGGGGTGATTCAGTTTCTTCATGCTTGCAGGCGCGCGATGCGCCACTCCAACGGTTGCTGCAACGGGTCGGGTGGGGCGACGCCGGGGTGTTGCGGGGAAACGGGCGGTGCGCAGCGGTGTGGGCGGCTGCGCGACGTAAAAAAGGGGATGATCGGATGGTCCGCTCGGGTTCCGGAACGCATGCTGCGCATCGCATATTGCGAGGCGACGCGCATGCTATCAGTTTGGCGGTTCGCGAACCGTCAAGAATTGTCGGGCAATGGCCGGGTTAAAGAGCAGTCGGACGCCTAAACGTTTTCGGTTGGGTATCTGAAATATCTAAAACATCAATAAAATCAATCTGTTAATGAATTTTTTTGAAGGGGTCAAATGGGTGGGCGAGATCTTATGTGTATTCATCGCGCCTTCTTTCTTGCGATCGTGCGGGATTACCATAATGCGATTGTTTTTGTGTGAACGTTGCATTTGAAATCGACGCCTAAACAATTAAGCGCGCAGGTGACGTGGCGGTCTGAGAGCGTCGTCGCCGAATGCCCATCGACAAGGGAACGTGACCGAAATGCTGCGCGCCTTCGTTAGCGCGCTCGATCAGAACAATCGTGCGATCCGGTTTGATTGGGGCCGCCATCAGGAGGCGCTGGCGCATGTCCTGGTACCGCAGAACGTGGATTTGACGGAAGGCATTTGTACCGGGATCGAAGGGCACTTGACCTGTCTGTCTTCGCGCCCGGACCTTCCGCTGCCTGCTTTCCTGGGGCTGCCGCTTTCGGTGCAACTGGTAACGGACCGAGGTGAGCCGTATCCGATCAACGGGATCATCACCGACGTACGGGCCGGCCAATCGGACGGCTCTCTCACGTGCGTCCAACTGACGTTGCGAGATGCGCTGAGTATCCTCGAGCAACGTGTCAACAGCAGAACGTTTCGTTCAATGAATGTCCCGGACATTCTGGAGACACTGCTGCACGAATGGCAGCAACGCAGCTCCGCGTTGGCGCAGGCTTTCGATTTCGAACTCGTGCTCGATCGCAACCAGTATCCAAAGCGCGAGCAGACGCGCCAGGCGGACGAGTCGGATGCGGCCTTCATTCGCCGGCTGTGCCGGCGCGACGGCATTTTCTGGTACGCCCGGGCCGGCAAGCATGACGGCACGTCGACCGATACGCCAGTCCATACGCTTGTGTTCTGCGATGATCCGACGAAGTTGCCTCAGGCGGCAGCGGGGCGCGTGTCGTACCATCGCGGTGCGCAATCGAGGGAGCGCGATTCGGTCACGCTCTGGTCCACCGCCCGTGCGCTGACGCCCGGAAGCGTGCGGCGCTCCAGTTGGGATTACAAGACCGGCAGGATGGCCCAATCCGAGCAGGAGACGATCGTCGATCAGGGCGAGACCGGCAACGATCTCGCGAAGTTGCTGGCCGATTCTGTCATCGACGTCCCGCATGCAGGTGATTCGGACGCCGATCAAGAACGCTTGGCGAAGGCCCGCATTCTGGCCCACGAGCGTCGCGCCGAGTGCGTGTATGCGTCGAGCGATGTCCGGGATGTCTCGCCGGGTTTTTGGTTCACGTTGCTCGGGCATCCGGAGGTGGATACCCGACCTGAAGAGCAGCGGCAATTCGTCGTTACCAGTCTTCACCACCGGGCCACCAACAATTTTTCGAAGGCGCTCGACGAGCGTGCTCAGGCGTTGTTTGCGGCGAGTCGCTGGAGCTTCGAAGCGTTGCCGGCCGAAGAAGGTGTCGGGGTCCGCTACGAAAACACTTTCATTTGCGTGCGCCGTGGCGTGCCACTGACACCTTCCTACGATCCGCGCGTCGATTTGCCGCCGGTGCATCCGTTTACCGCGAAGGTGGTTGGCCAGGATGGCGAGGAAGTGCACTGCGACGAATTGGGCCGCGTCAAGGTACAGATTCTCGGTTTGCGCGCTGACGACCATACCCATGCGCAGGGTGCCGGCACCAGCGGAACCGAGCGTGACAGCGCGTGGGTGAGATGGGTCAGCCCCTGGGCAGGCCCGAACTATGGCATGGACATGCTGCCGCGCGCCGGGATGGAGGTGCTGATCGACCACCTGCATGGTGATCCCGACAAGATGGTCGTTACGGGAGTGCTGCACGGTGGTCCCAACATGCCGACCAAGTTCAGTCATACGGGCGCGCTTCCGGGCAATCGATATCTTTCCGGCATCAAGACCAAGGAAGTCAAGGCGGATCGCTATAACCAGTTGCGTTTCGACGATACGCCCGGCCAGATCAGCAGTCAGCTTGCCAGCGAGCACACCTATACCCAGCTGAACCTGGGCTACCTGACGGAGCCTCGCGATGACGGCAAAGGGGCGCCTCGCGGTGACGGTCTGGAGGCCAGAACCGATGCCCAGGCCGTCATTCGCGCCGCGAAGGGCGTCTATGTGACCGCGCAGCAGCAGGGGCGTGCCGAAGGCAAGATGCTCGAACGCACGGCGTTGCAGACGTTGATCGAGCAATTGCAGGAACTGGTACGGAACCTCGGTGATGCATCCGCTGCGAACGACGCCTCCAACACCGACCTCGCACGCATCGAGAAGATCGCGTCGCAGATCAAGGGTTGGGATTGACCTGGGACGTTTCTTGTAGCCATTTGGCAAGTGAGTTCTCTTTTATCCTAGAGGCAAGGAGAACTCGATGAAGAAGCGATTTACCGACGAGCAAATCATCCGGATCTTGCGCGAGGCCGAAAGCCGGGACGAACCGGTGAAGGATCTGTGCAAGCGCCACAACATCTCGGAACAGACGTTCTATTGTTGGCGCAACAAGTTCGGCGGCATGGATGTGGCCGACGCCCGCCGGCTCAAGGATCTGGAATCAGAGAACGATCGGCTCAAGCGCCTGATCGCCGAGCAGATGCTGGTGATCGACGGTCTGAAGGAATTCAGCCGAAAAAAATGAGTACCCCAACGGGCCGGCGCGAAGCGCTGGAAGTCCTGACTCGGCGGGGTCTCTCGCAACGCAAGGCATGTTGTTATCTGGGGCTGAGTCGCCGGGTGGCCACCTATACGCTCAAGCAACCGGAGAAGGATCGGAGCCTGGGCGAGCGGCTGATGGCGGCCGCGCAGGAAGTGCCGCGCTTCGGCTACCGGCGGATGTCGGCTTGGCTGGCGCTGGGCGAATCGCGCGTGCGGCGAATGTGGCAAGCCTTGCGGGTCAACATTCCACGGCGGCGTCCTCGCCGGCGTCGTTGTGGCAACGACATTCGCTTGCCCGGTGCGACACAGCCGAATTCGGTCTGGAGCTACGACTTCGTGCACGATCAACTGGTCGATGGGCGGGCGTTGAAGATGCTTTGCGTGATCGATGAATACACCCGCGAGTGCCTGGCGATCGAAGTCGGCGCCAGCTTGCGGTCGCAGGATGTCATCCTGACGCTGTCGCGACTGATGCGGCTGTACGGCAAGCCCGCGTTCATTCGGTCTGACAACGGCGCCGAATTTACCGCTGCCAAGGTCATGCGCTGGCTGCGGGATGCTGCCATCGGTCCGGCCTTCATCACGCCCGGCAGTCCGTGGCAAAACGGGTTCGTCGAGAGCTTCAACGGCAAGTTGCGTGACGAATTGTTGAACCGGGAATGGTTCCGCAGCCGCGCCGAAGCCAAGGTGCTCATTGAACGCTGGCGGCAGTTCTACAACGAGCGCCGGCCCCATAGCGCGCACCGCTATCAACCTCCCGCCACGGTCCGTCGAGCCTGGCTGGATTCCGATAATATCGACGCGAGACTCACTGCCTGATTGGCTACAAAATCCCGCCGCAGGTCAGTTTACGATCCGTCGGCGAACGTGGCCGGGCAGGTCGAGACGATCATGCAGCAGAGCGGCGACTTGCGTACCTGCCTCGGGCGCATCGATCTCTGGCAGGCCAGCCAGCAGCAACAGCTGCAGGATTTCTTCGCCGCGCTGATGCTGAGCCTCGACATGCAAAACTGGGTGCAGGTGCCGGACGGCAACCTGCGGGTGCGGATCAACGGCGGCGTGATCCAGTATCAGAAGGGCACCGGTCCATGGACCAACGCGTAGCCGGCGCGACCCGTTGAAGCCGGCGCCCGCCATCCGGGCGGGCGCCGGTGCAGTACGGGCGCGTCGTCCTGCGCCGCTCACTGCCCGCGCCACACCCAGCTTTTTGCTCGTCAACACCAACAAAAATCATCATTTCGCCTCCGGCGGTGTGTCAGCAGAATGTCTCCATTCCAACTCGTGCGACAGCAAGAACGTCGCATCGAGCCGCACTTCAGAAGGAGACAGCCGTGGCAGTCGAAACAACCTCAATCGATACGCTCGTCGTCGGCGCCGGGCAGGCCGGCGTGGCCATGAGCGAGCACCTGGGCAAGCTGGGCGTGCCCCATCTCGTGCTCGAGCGCAGCCGCATCGCCGAACGCTGGCGCACCGGGCGCTGGGATTCGCTGGTCGCGAACGGCCCCGCGTGGCACGACCGCTTCCCGGGGCTCGAATTCGACGGCCTCGATCCCGATGCGTTCGCATCGAAAGACCAGGTCGCGGACTACTTCGAAGCGTATGCGCGGAAATTCAACGCACCGATCCGCACCGGCGTCGAAGTGAAGAACGTCGTGCGCAACGCAGGCAAGCCGGGCTTCGTCGTCGACACGTCCGACGGCACGATCGAAGCGAATCGCGTGGTGGTCGCGACGGGGCCGTTCCAGCGTCCGGTAATTCCGCCGATCGCGCCGGATGACGCACGTCTCGTGCAGATCCATTCCGCTGACTATCGCAACCCGGGCCAGCTCCCGGAGGGCGCAGTGCTGGTGGTCGGCGCGGGTTCGTCGGGCGTGCAGATCGCCGACGAACTGCAACGCGCGGGCCGGCAGGTCTATCTGTCGGTCGGGCCGCACGATCGTCCGCCGCGCGCGTATCGCGGCCGCGATTTCTGCTGGTGGCTCGGCGTGCTCGGCGAATGGGACAAGGAAGTCGCGACGCCCGGCCGCGAACACGTGACGATCGCGGTGAGCGGCGCACGCGGCGGCCATACGGTCGATTTCCGCGCGCTCGCGAACCAGGGCGTGACGCTGGTCGGGCTGACGAAGTCGTTCGACGGCGGCGTGGCCGTGTTCGAACGCGACCTCGCGCTCAATCTTGCGCGCGGCGACGAGAACTACCTGTCGCTGCTCGACGCGGCCGACGCGTATGCGGTGCGCAACGGCCTCGACCTGCCGGAAGAGCCGGACGCGCGCCGCATCCTGCCGGACCCGGAATGCGTCGCGCATCCGATCCTTTCGCTCGACCTCGCCGGCACCGGCGTCACGTCGATCGTCTGGGCGACCGGCTATGCGGTCGACTACGGCTGGCTGAACGTCGACGCGTTCGCGGCGAACGGCAAGCCGCAGCACCAGCGCGGCGTGTCGAAGGAGCCCGGCATCTATTTCCTCGGGCTGCCGTGGCTGTCGCGGCGCGGTTCCAGCTTCATCTGGGGCGTGTGGCACGACGCGAAGCACATCGCCGATCACATCGCGACGCAGCGCAAGTACCTCGACTACCACGACGCGTCGCAACACCGCGCGGCCGCGCAAGCGGCGCAGGCAGACACGCGCCCGCTCGCCGAAGCGACGAACTGACGAGCAGACACGAACCCGCCGCGCCGCGTCTGCTTCCGGCGCGGCGGGTGTTTCCACCGACGATCGAAGGACCTCGATGAGCCAACCTACCCATACGCGTATCCGCATGTTCAACACGAAGGATACCTACCCGAACCAGACGCTCGACAACGACCTGTGCCAGGCCGTGCGGGCCGGCAACACCGTCTACGTGCGCGGCCAGGTCGGCACCGATTTCGACGGCAACCTGATCGGCCTCGGCGACGCGCGCGCGCAGGCCGGCCAGGCGATGAAGAACGTCAAGCAGTTGCTGGAAGAAGCCGGCAGCGACATCACGCACATCGTGAAGACGACGACCTACCTGATCGACCCGCGTTACCGCGAGCCGGTGTACCAGGAAGTCGGCAAGTGGCTGAAGGGCGTGTATCCGATCTCGACGGGGCTCGTCGTGTCCGCGCTCGGCCAGCCGCAGTGGCTGATGGAAATCGACGTGATCGCGGTGATCCCGGACAACTGGCAGCCGAACCGCGGACCGGAGGCGACATGACTTTCTCCATCGTCGGACGCTGCCCGGAGACGGGCCAGCTCGGGATCGCGATCAGCTCGTCGAGCATCGCAGTGGGCGCGCGCTGCCCGTGGGTGCGTGCGGGCGTGGGCGCGGTCGCGACACAGAACATCACGCTGCCGGCGCTCGGCCCGCAGATTCTCGACCTGATCGAGCACGAGCAGCTCGCACCCGCCGCGGCGCTCGATCGCGCGCTCAGCGCGAACGGCTGGAGCCAGTACCGGCAGGTCACGGTGATCGACGGGCAAGGGCAGACGGCATGCTTCACCGGCAAGGAAGCGCTCGGCACGCATCACGCGGTGAAGGGCGAGCAATGCGTGGCGGCCGGCAACCTGCTGGCCGCGCCGGCCGTGATAGACGCGATGGCCGGCGCGTTCGAACAGGCCCCCGGCCTGCTCGCCGATCGCCTGCTGGCCGCGATGCACGCGGCAATGGCAGCCGGCGGCGAGGCGGGGCCGGTTCATTCGGCCGCGCTGAAGGTGGTCGGCGACCTGACCTGGCCGGTGGTCGACCTGCGCGTCGACTGGGCCGATGCCGACCCGATCGGGCAGCTCGACGCGCTGTGGCACGCGTATCGGCCGCAGATGCAGGACTACCAGACCCGCGCGCTGAACCCGACCGCCGCGCCGAGCTACGGAGTGCCGGGCGATGAGTGACGCATCGAGCCGCGCGCTGCTCGAACGGCTGATCGCGTTCGCGACGGTCAGCCGCGATTCGAATCTCGAGATGATCGAGTTCATCCGCGCCTATCTCGCGGGCTTCGGCGTATCGAGCGACCTGTTCTACAACGCGGAACGCACGAAGGCGAGCCTGTACGCGACGATCGGGCCGCGCGAGCGCGGCGGCATCGCGCTGTCGGGCCACACTGATGTGGTGCCGGCAGACGGGCAGGCGTGGACGGTCGAGCCGTTCCGGCTGACCGAGCGCGACGGCCGCTTGTACGGTCGCGGCACGGCCGACATGAAGGGCTTCATCGCTTCGGTGCTCGCGGCCGTACCGGCGTTCGTCTCGCAGCCGCTGAGCGTGCCCGTGCATCTCGCGTTCTCGTACGACGAGGAAGTCGGCTGCGTCGGCGTGCGGCCGATGCTCGAAGCACTGGCCGCGCGCGAGCACCGGCCGCGCCTGTGCCTGATCGGCGAGCCGACCGAACTGAAGCCGGTGCTCGGTCACAAGGGCAAGCTCGCGATGCGCTGCCGCGTGAAGGGCGCCGCGTGCCACTCGGCGTATGCGCCGTCGGGCGTCAACGCGATCGACTATGCGGCGAAGCTGATCGGCCGGCTCGGCGAGATCGGCGCGGCGCTCGCGCGGCCCGAACGGCACGACAGCCGCTTCGATCCGCCGTTCTCGACCGTGCAGACGGGGCTGATCAAGGGCGGCCGCGCGCTGAACATCGTGCCGGCCGAATGCGAGTTCGATTTCGAGGTGCGTGCGCTACCGAATTTCGATGCGCACGACGTGCCGAGAAAGCTGCAGGACTATGCGGAATCCGAACTGTTGCCGAAGATGCGCGCGGTGCAGCCCGATACCGACATCCAGCTGCAGCCGCTGGGTGCGTACCCGGGGCTCGCAACCGCGCCTGACAGCGAAGCCGCGCGCCTGCTCGCGATGCTGAGCGGGTCTGATGCGTTCGGCACGGTTGCGTTCGGCACCGAGGGCGGACTGTTCGGGCAGGCCGGCATTCCGACCGTGGTGTGCGGGCCCGGCAGCATGGACCAGGGGCACAAGCCCGACGAGTTCGTCACGCTTGAACAACTGCACGGATGCGACGCGATGCTGGGCCGTCTGGCCGCGCATCTTGCTTCGGCCGCCTGAACCCATAGCCGACACGCACGCGCCCGTCCGGCGGCGCGTGCGTTTTCTGCTTCGTTATCGCGCCGATTCGGCGACGATCTGCGCGAGCCGCTCGCGGCAGAAATCGACGAACGACTGCGCCTGCTTGGTGAGCTGCCCGCGTTTCAGCCGCGCGCTCACGAGCCCGGACGGGCTCACCGTTTCGCTGAGGCCGATCGTCACGACGCGCCGGCCGTCGTACGTGTATTCCGAATACGGGCGCGTGACGAGCAGCGAGAAGCCGAAGCCCTGGCCGACCATCCCGCGCACCATCTCGATCGACGGCGAGCCGAATACGATGTTCGGCGTCAGCCCGAGCTCATGAAACAGGCTGACGAAATACGTGCGGCTCGGCTGCACGTCGAGCAGGATCATCGGCTCGACGCAGAGGTCGCGCAGCGACACGTGCGGCTGGCCCGCGAACCGGTGGTTCTCCGGCAGCAGCACATACGGCTGCTGCGGCGGCATCAGCGGCTCGGTTTCGATCGTGCCGTCGAGATCGTGGTCGTACATCAGCGCGAGATCGAACGTGCCGGACGTCAGGCCCTGCACGAGTTCCTGCTGGTCGCCGTCGCGCAGCCGGATGTTGACGCCCGGGTAGCGCTCGCGAAACCCTGCGATCAGTTGCGGCAGATAGAGCGGCGCGACCGTCTCGAAGCAGCCGATGTCGATCTGCCCGGTAATCACGTCGTTGTCGGCGAGCGCGTTCTGTTCGAATTCGTGCGCGATGCGCAGCAGCTCCTGCGCTTTCCGGTAGAAGCGCGTGCCGCTCGGCGTCAGCGACACGCCCTGCGCGTGATGGCGGATGAACAGCTTCACGCCGAAGCTTTCCTCGAGCCCCTTGATCGCGCTTGAGATCGACGGCTGCGCGATGAAAAGCTGGCGCGACGCCTCGGCGACGCTGCCGGATTCCACCGTCGTCACGAAGTATTTCAGTTGCCGCAAAGTGTAGTGAGCCACAAGCACCTCTGATGCCCGGCCCCGGCATGCTGCCGCGGGGCGCATTCTGTCCATGGTTTTGCGTAGCACCTTACCTGAAGAAGCCCGAGGCCGAAATTTCCGCTACAGAGCTTTTTCGTATGTCCCGGAAATATTTTTAGTATTTCTCCGTCGCTGCATCGGTGGCGCACCATCGTCTCCAATCCGGATCGCAACGAGGCCGCACAGTGCCGGCGCGACATGTCATCCGCCGCGCGTGCACGCGGCGCGTCGTCGCTCGCGTATCCGGACCCGATTGCAGGCTCGCGCACCGTCGTGGGCCGGCTGAAACGGCAAGCGCGCACCGCCGCGCAGGACAGGAGACTTCACCATGACGAATGTGGACCGCAACGCGTCCCCGATGATAGAGAAACACACGATCGGCTACGTGCCGCCCGCGGAGCGCCACGGCAGGGTGCGCGACCTGTTCACGCTCTGGTTCGGCGGCAACATCGCGCCGCTGCCGATCGTGACCGGCGCGCTCGGTGTGCAGCTCTTCCACCTGAACCTGATGTGGGGCATCGTCGCGATCGTCGTCGGCCAGGCGGTCGGCGGCGTGCTGATGGCGCTGCATTCCGCGCAGGGGCCGCAGATGGGCATCCCGCAGATGATCCAGAGCCGTGCGCAGTTCGGTTCGTGGGGCGCGCTGCTCGTCACCGTGATCGCGGCCGTGATGTACGTCGGCTTCTTCGCGTCGAACATCGTGCTCGCCGGCAAGTCGGTGCACGGCATCGCGGCGTCGGTGCCGGTGCCCGTCGGCATCGTGATCGGCGCGGTGGGCTCGGGGCTGATCGGCATCGTCGGCTACCGCTTCATCCATATCCTGAACCGCATCGGCACGTGGGTGCTCGGCATCGGGATCCTGGTCGGCTTCTGGATGATCCTCACGCACGTGACGACCGACGATTTCCTGACGCGCGGCGGCTTCGACTTCGCGGGCTGGCTCGCGACGGTGTCGCTGTCGGCGTTGTGGCAGATCGCGTTCGCGCCGTACGTATCGGACTATTCGCGCTATCTGCCGGAGGATGTCGGCGTCGCGTCGACGTTCTGGGCGACCTATCTCGGCTGCACGATCGGCTCGACGCTCGCGTTCATCTTCGGCGCGGTCGCGGTGCTCGCGGTGCCGGCCGGCGCGGACACGATGGATGCGGTCAAGCAGGCGACCGGCCCGCTCGGCCCGCTGATGCTCGTGCTGTTCCTGCTGAGCGTGATCAGCCACAACGCGCTGAACCTGTACGGCGCGGTGCTCGCGGTGATCACGTCGGTGCAGACGTTCGCGTACAAGTGGATTCCGACTGCGAAAACCCGCGCGGCGGTGTCGGTCGTGATCTTCGTCGCGTGCTGCTATGCGGCGATCGGCGCATCGACGAACTTCGTCGGCAACCTCGTCGATCTCGTGCTCGCGCTGCTTGTCGTGCTTGTACCGTGGACGGCGATCAACCTGATCGACTTCTACGTGATCCACAAGGGCAAGTACGACATCCAGTCGATCTTCATGGCGGACGGCGGCATCTATGGCCGCTTCAATCCGCAGGCGCTGCTCGCGTATGCGATCGGCATCCTCGTGCAGATTCCGTTCATGAACACGCCGATGTATGCGGGCCCGATTCCCGCGCATCTCGGCGGCGCGGACCTGTCGTGGCTCGTGGGGCTGGTGCTGACGTCGCCGCTATACTACTGGCTCGCGACGCGCGACAGCGCGTACCGGCGCCGGCAGGGCGGTGCACATCTGCCGCCGACTGCGGCGCAGTAAGCGGGGCGCTTTTCGAAGCAGAGAAGGAAGAGAGGGGCCACCGCATCGACTGCAATGCGGTGGCCCGTAGAAGCGTTTCGATATGACGAAGGCAGGCTCGGGCCGGTGAAATGCCGCAAGCCTGCCCGCGCATCATACGACCGCCGAGCGCGCGACGCGCACCGGCACCGACTTGTACGACGGCGTGCCGCTTTCCTTGTCGATGTAGTCGAGCGGCACGAGCACGTTCGCTTCCGGGTAATACGCGCCGACCGATCCCGGCGCGATGTCGTACTCGATCGCGGTGATCTTATCGAGACGCAGCGTGCGGCCCGACGCGGTGATCGTCTCGATGTCGACGAGGTCGCCGTGTTCGAGACCGTACTTCGCGAGATCCGCCGGGTTCATGAACAGCACGTCGCGCCGCCCGAACACGCCGCGATAGCGGTCGTCGAGCCCGTAGATCGTCGTATTGTACTGATCGTGGCTGCGCAGCGTGATCAGCCGCAGCACCTGCTCGCCGCCGAGCACTTCCGCGTCTTCCGCGACGCCCTTGTAGACCGAGAACATCGCCTTGCCGGTCGCCGTGGGCCATACGCGCTCGGTGGGCGGCAGCGGCAGGCGGAAGCCGCCCGGCGTGCGGATGCGTTCGTTGAATGCCTCGAAGCCGGACACCGTGCGGTCGATCAGGTCGCGGATGCGGTCGTAGTCGGCGATCAGGTCGAGCCACGCGACCTTGCTGTTCGGCAGCGTCGCATGCGCGATTCCCGCGACGATCGCGGGCTCCGAGCGCAACTGGTCCGACGCCGGCTTGAGCTTGCCGGCCGACGCGTGGACCATCGACATCGAATCCTCGACGGTGATCGATTGCCGGCCGCTCGCCTGCATGTCGAGCTCGGTGCGGCCGAGCACGGGCAGGATGAAGGTTTCCTTCCCGACCAGCAGGTGCGTGCGGTTCAGCTTCGTGCCGAGGTGTACGCTCAGGTCGAGCTTCGCCATTGCCGGGAACGACAGCTCGGGATCGGGCAGCGCGACCGCGAAGTTGCCGCCGAGGCACAGCAGTGCCTTCGCGCTGCCGTCGACCATCGCCTGCATCGCCTGCACGGCGTCATGCCCGTGATGCGCGGGCGGCATGAAGCCGAACACGTCCTCGATCTTCTTCAGGAACTCGGCCGACGGCTTCTCGGTGATGCCGACCGTGCGGTTGCCCTGCACGTTCGAATGGCCGCGCAGCGGGCAGATGCCGGCGCCGGGCTTGCCGATGTTGCCGCGCATCAGCAGCAGGTCGGCGATCAGGCGCACGGTCGCGGTGCCCTTGTTGTGCTGCGTGACGCCCATCCCGTACGTGACGATCGTCGCATTCGACTTCGCGTACGCGAGCGCGACCTGTTCGAGCTGCGCCTGGCTGAGGCCGCTCGCGCGCTCGATGTCGTCCCACGACGTGACCTGCAGGTCGGCCGAGAACGCGTCGAAGCCGTTGGTGTGCTGCGCGATGAAGTCGCGGTCGAGCACGTCGCCGCGCTCGGTTTCGAGCTGCAGCAGCGCCTTCATGATGCCCTTCAGCGCGGCCGCGTCGCCGCCCGCGTCGAGCTGGTAGTACGTCGATGCAATGCGCGTCGAGCCGAACGACGCCATCTCGATCATGTCCTGCGGATCCGCGAAGCGTTCGAGCGCGCGCTCGCGCAGCGGATTGAACACGATGATCGGCACGTTGCGCCGCGAGCACTCGTGCAGCGTGCCCATCATCCGCGGGTGGTTTGTGCCGGGGTTGTGGCCGATCGAGATGATCAGCTCGCAGTGGTCGAAATCCTCCAGCGACACGGTGCCCTTGCCGATGCCGATCGACTGCGGCAGGCCGACGCTGGTCGGCTCGTGGCACATGTTCGAGCAGTCGGGGAAGTTGTTGGTGCCGAGCTCGCGCGCGAACAGCTGATACAGGTACGCGGCTTCGTTCGACGCGCGGCCCGACGTGTAGAACTCGACCTGCTCCGGCGGCAGCGCGCGCAGCACTTCGCCGATGCGCGCGAATGCGTCGTCCCATTCGATCGCACGGAACGTGTCGGTCGCGCGATCGTAGACGAGCGGATGCGTGAGCCGGCCCATGTTCTCCAGTTCGTAGTCCGACATGCGCAGCAGCGACGACACGGTGTTCGCCGCGAAGAACTCGGGCGTCACGCGCTTGGTCGTCGCTTCCCACGTGACGGCCTTCGCGCCGTTTTCGCAGAACTGGAACGTCGACTTGTGTTCCTTGTCGGGCCATGCGCAGCCGGGGCAGTCGAAGCCATCGGGCTGGTTGGTCCGCATCAGCACGATCGGCGCCTCGATGGTTTCCATCTGCGTGCGCACGGCCTCGGCTGTCGCGCGAAGCGCGCCCCAACCGCCGGCGGGCCCATCGTACTTCCTGATGCCTGGCACTTCGCGTCGATTTGTCATGAGAATCTCCATGGGCCGGCCCGGTGCGGGCGGCTCGGGTTGCGCCGTGTCGCGGCGTGGTGCGGCTCCGTCCGTCGGACGGAGCCGGTCATGCTTGCCCCGGGCTGCAGGGCAGGCGGGGTTTCAGTGCGCGTCCTTCTTCGCGCCGGACGACTTCTTGCCGGACTGCTTTGCGGTGGGCGGCGGCACGTCGGCGGGCGCACCGCCGTCCTTCGCTTCACCGGATGCCTTGGCGGCCGCCTTGCCGTTTGGTTTCGCGTTGCCGTCGGTGTCCTTCTTCGCGTCCTTCGTGTCCTTCGCTTCAGGCGCGGCGAGCTTGTCGAACTTCACTTCGCCGCTGTCCTTGTCGTAGTCGACCTCGACGCGATCGCCGGACTTCAGCCGGTCGGCGAGGATCTCCTTCGCGAGCTTGGTCTCGATGGTCTGGCGGATCTGGCGCTTCAGCTCGCGCGCGCCGAACTCCGGCTGGTAGCCGGCCTCGGTCAGATGCTCGACGAGCGCATCGCCCATCACGAGCGTGATGTCCTGCGCGGCGGCCGTGCGCACCACGCGGTCGAGCTGGATCTGCACGATCGCGCGGATGTTCTCCTTCGACAGCGCGTGGAAGACGATCACCTCGTCGATCCGGTTCAGGAACTCGGGGCGGAAATGGCCCTTCAGCACCTGCATCAGTTCGTCGCGGATCGCCTTGTCGGTCTTGCGCGCGGCTTCCGGCTGCGTCAGGTTGTCCATGATGATCGCGGCGCCGAGGTTGCTCGTCGCGATGATGATCGTGTTGCTGAAGTCGACCACGCGGCCCTTGCCGTCGGTCAGGCGGCCGTCGTCGAACACCTGCAGCAGCACGTTGTAGACGTCCGGGTGCGCCTTCTCGATCTCGTCGAGCAGGATCACGCTGTACGGCCGGCGCCGCACGCGCTCGGTGAGCTGGCCGCCTTCGTCGTAGCCGACGTAGCCGGGCGGCGCGCCGATCAGCCGCGCGACCGCATGCCGTTCCATGTACTCGGACATGTCGATGCGGATGATCGCCTGCTCGTCGCCGAACACGGTCTCGGCCAGTGCCTTCGCGAGCTCGGTCTTGCCGACGCCCGTCGGCCCGAGGAACAGGAACGTCGCGATCGGCCGGTGCGTCTGGCCGAGTCCCGCGCGCGACAGCCGCACGGCATCGCTGACGGCCACCACCGCGTCGCTCTGGCCGACCACGCGCTCGCGCAGCTGCTCTTCCATCTTCAGCAGCTTCTGGCGCTCTTCCTGCGTGAGTTCGGATACGGGAATGCCGGTCAGCCGCGACACGACTTCGGCGACGGACTCGACCGTCACCTCGAGCGTTTCGGAGCCCGTCTTGCGCTGCCACGCTTCCATCTTTTCATCGAGCGTCTTCTGCTTCTCGTTGATCTGCTCCTCGAACTGCTTCGCTTCGTCGAAGCGCTTGCGCGACGTCGCGTAGTCCTGCTCGCGCTTCAGCTGGGCGATCTGCGCTTCGCCTTCCTGGATGTCGACGGGGCGCGACGTCGCGCCGATCCGCACGCGCGCGGCGGCCTGATCGATCAGGTCGATCGCCTTGTCGGGCAGGAAGCGCGACGTGATGTAGCGGTCGGCGAACTCGGCGGCCGCGACGAACGCGTCGTCCGCGAACGTCACCTGGTGGTGCGCCTCGAGGCTGTCGCGCAGCCCGCGCAGGATCACGATCGTCTGCTCGACGCTCGGCTCCGGCACGAACACCGGCTGGAAGCGCCGTTCGAGCGCCGCGTCCTTCTCGATGTACTTCTGGTATTCGTTGAGCGTCGTCGCGCCGATCAGGCTCAGCTCGCCGCGCGCGAGCGCGGGCTTCAGCACGTTCGCGATGTCGAGGCCGCCTTCGCCGCCGCCCTGGCCCGCGCCGACGATCGTATGCAGTTCGTCGATGAACAGGATCAGTTCGTCCTGCTTCGCAGTCACTTCGTCGATCAGCTGCTTCGCGCGCTCCTCGAATTCGCCGCGATACTTGGCGCCTGCCACCATCGAATTGATGTTGACCTCGACGAGCCGCTTGTTGCGCAGCACCTCGGGCACGTCGCCGTTGACGATCCGCTGCGCGAGCCCCTCGACGATCGCCGTTTTGCCGACGCCCGGCTCGCCGATCAGCACCGGGTTGTTCTTCTTGCGGCGCGCGAGCACTTCGATCGTGCTTTCGATTTCCTGTGCACGGCCGAGCACGGGGTCGAGCTTGCCCTGGCGCGCGATCGCGGTGAGGTCGCGGCCGAACTTGTCGAGGTTCGGCGTGCCGGTCGGCGCGTCGACGCGGCCGTCCTCGGCGCCCTTGCCGACCACCTTCACAACCTTCTGGCGCAGCGCCTCGGGCGTCACGCCGTATTTCTTCAGCAGCGTGCCGGCGATGCTGTCCGACACCGATGCGAGCCCGATCAGCAGGTGCTCCGGGCCGATATACGAGTGACCGAGATCGCGCGACGCCTGGAACGCGTATTGCACGGCCTTCTTCACGCGCGGCGAGATCGACAGCTTGTCGAGCGGCGCATCGGGGGCGGCCGTGCCGGTGTGCGCATGCTCGTCGATATACGACTTGATGTCCTGCGGCGACAGCTTCAGTTCCTTCAGCAGCGCGGCGCACACGTCGGTGTCCGCGAGCGCGTAGAGCAGGTGTTCGGTGTCGAGCTCGCTGCGGCGCAGTTCGTGTGCCTTCTCGGCCGCGCGCTGCAGCAGTTCGAGTGTCTGTTCGCTGAACGCGTCGGTCGGGTCGACCGATTCGCGCGGCACCTCGGCGGCGAGCGGCGATTCGTCGCCGAGCTCGCCGAACAGCGACGACGAGCCGCCGCCCAGCAGCGAATCGAACGGGTTCAGCATGCTCTGATGCCGCATCAGCTGACGGAAATGGTAGTCGCAGATCGAGATCGTCTTGCGCTCGCCGTCCTGCATCACGGTTGCGCGCGCAACGGCCGGCCGGGCGTGGCAGATATCGCAAAGTGCGGGCATGGTGGTCTGGCTCCTGTCTGTGAAGGTGGGTCGAGCGGTGAAGTCACGATGCGGCGCAGCACTGGTGCATCCCGACCGCGGACACGCGACGCGCGGGCCGCGCCCACGCTGTCGCGCAGCGCGCGCCGGCACGGCGCACGGTCGCGGCGGGGAGCGCGCGTGCTGCGAGGAGCCCACGGCATCGCTTCGACTGCGTTCAAAATAGCGAATCGGCGGGAGCCATCCAAGACACAGTTCCACGCCGGACCGACTGCGAATTGCACCCTCACATGCGCGCGCGCACTGAGGGCAAGGAGTACAGACGGGCGCGCACGCGGCGGCGCGGGCGTGTGCGACGTGCGCAGCGTGCGGTGACTGGAGGCGGGGGAGAGGGAAACGCGAACGGATCGCGGTGCGACATCGGCGCGCAGGGCGCCGGTTGCCGGCAAACGGACGGCGATGCGGGTAGGCAAGCGCGGCAAAAGTGCCGCAGTGCGAGCGCGAGCGAACTGCTTATGGCCGGCGCGCGCGCACCGCGGCCGATGCGTGCGCGACGGTCGAACGAGAGGAGAGGTTGCACGGTACAGGCCGGACATGGCGCCAACCGTGGCGAACCGCGATCAGTCGGACAGTTTCATCGCGAGCCGCTGGCGGGCGATCTGCTTCACGTCCGTCGACAGTGCCGCATTCGGCAGACCATTGGCCCAGACGGAGAACGAATCCTCGATCAGGTTGCGCGTGTCGGGCGGCAACTCGGCCAGCATCAGCGACACGACGGTAAACAACACGGCGGTGTCGGCGGCCTCGCTGCCCGCGTTCGCGTCGACCGTCTTCTTCAGGCTGTCGACCGACGCTTGCAGCGCCTGCAGTGCATCATTCGTATCGCTCATGACATTCTCCATGCGAGATGGGTTCGATCGGCGATGAACATGCGGCCGGCGGCGCGGCCGGTCGCGCGACGCCCGGGCGGGCATCGCGCGCAGGCAGTCGCGGTCAGGTCGCCGGATTGCCCTGCGGGGCCACGGCCACCGATGCTTCGCTCGTCAGCATCAGGAACGTGAACGTTTCGCGCAGGTACAGGCGGACGGTCTTGTCGGTGTGGCTCGTGTAGCCGATCGATACGTCTTCCCCGAGGTGCAACTCGTAATCGCCGCCGCGCATCGACAGCACGCAGCCGCCGCTGAGCGCCGGCGCCCAGATGATTTCGCCGCTGACGATCCGCTTGATGTGACCGAGGACCGGATAACCCTGGTCGCGCGCCTCACTGAGCGCGGTATATGCGTCCGAGCCGAGCACCACCGAGTACGGGCCGTCGACGCCGGCGAGCCGCAGCGCTTCGAGCGCGTCGCTGATCGCGTCCGGGTACGCGCTGACGTCCGCCGGCAGCGTGAGCTTGCGGTTCGACGTGCCTTCGCGGATGCCGACGATGCCGGCGGCCGGGTAGCCGTCGAAAATCGCGTTGTCCTCGGCGAACGCGAGCCGCTGCGCGGCCTCCTTCGCCGGTTGCCAGTCGGCATCGCGCGCGCCGCGCTCGACGCTGTCGATCGCATCGCGGCTCAACTCGAACGGCACCGTCAGCTCGACGATCGTGCGGACTTCGCGCAGCCGTGCGCTCACGAGCTCGCGCGGCGCGGCGACTTCCACCAGGTGCCCGGTGCCGACGGCCGACAGCTCGGGGCCTGCGGGGCCGTCGACGTCGACGACGCGGCGGCCGGCCACCGATCGTTTGAAGGTGCGCGCCACTTCCTCCTCGATTTGTTCCCAGGCGGACGACGAGATCGGGGCAAGTTCGCGGTGCAGGTTATTCATAGGCTTGGGTTCCTTTCAGCGAGCCGATTTTCAGCGAGCCGTCGCGGTGCGGCGCGGACGATGTGGATTCAAGTTGCGCGGCGTCGGCGGCCGGCGCCGCGCGATCGGCGAGCGCTTCGAGCAGGTCGGCCGACGGCACGAAGAACAGCGAGCCGGTGACCGCGCGGCTGTAGTCGAGCAGGCGGTCGTAATTGCCGGGCGGGCGGCCGACGAACATGTTCTCGAGCATCTGCTCGATCGGCGCCGGCGAGCGCGCATAGCCGATGAAATAGGTGCCGAATTCGCCGGCGCCCGGGCGCCCGAACGGCATGTTGTCGCGCAGGATCTTCACTTCCTGGCCGTTCTCGTCGAGCGTGGTCAGCGAGCTGTGCGACGACGACGGCTTCACGTCCGGCGCGAGCTCGATGTCGGACAGCTTGGTGCGGCCGATGATGCGCTCCTGCGTCTCGACCGCGAGCGCGTTCCAGCCGGCCATGTCGTGCAGGTACTTCTGCACGATCACGTAGCTGCCGCCCGCGAATTCCGCGTCTTCATCGCCGATCACCGTGAAGTCGACCGCCTCGCGGCCTTCGGGGTTTTCGGTGCCGTCGACGAAGCCGATCATCGCGCGCTGGTCGAAATTGCGGAACCCGTGCACCTCGTCGACGACCGTGACGGCGCTGCCGAGCGCGCCGAGCAGTTGCGTCGCGAGTTCGAAGCACAGGTCCATCGCTTCGGCGCGGATGTGCAGCAGGATGTCGCCGGGCGTCGCGACCGCGACGCGCTGCCCGGCGCCGAATTCGCGGAACGGATGCAGCGACGCGGGGCGCGGCTCGCCGAACAGCGTATCCCACGCGTCGGCGCCGAAGCCGCACACGCAGGTCAGGTTGCCGCCGGGCACGCGCTTGCCGACCGAGCGCACGAGTGCGGCGATGTCGCCGCACCATGAACGGACCGTGTCGGCGTGATCGGCACCGGGATTGATCGTCGCCACGAGGAAGATCGCGCTGCGCGTGATCGGGCTGTGAACGGCCTGGGAGAGCGGGGGAGGTGTCTGCATCGCGGCCTGCCGGTCAGTCATGTCGGGGCGGACGGGCCGCGGCTGCCGCGGCGCGCGAAGGCGAACGGTTGGACTGTGTCATGCGACTGTTCTCTTTGTGACATGCGGATGAAGGACGTTGCGCGGGCATCGCGCAACGGGCCGCAGCGGCGGCGGCCGGCCGCCCGGCGCGTGATCTGCCCGCACCGCGTAACGTCGTCGAGCATGCAATCTAGCAGCTTCGGCGGGTCTTTGGAACACGTATCGTCAATCTGTCATTCGAATGCATCAAACGGGGCCGGAATTTGCGCGGCGGCCGCGCAGCTGTACTCCTGGCATGCGCGGCGCTGTGCTCTTGAGCGTGCGTGCAGCGTGCAGTAGATTAGGTCCCGCTGCGCCGCCGACGAGGAGCGTCACCATGAACCTGCTGGAAGCGATGCGTGTTTATGTCGCGGTGGTCGAGCATGGTGGCCTGTCCGGCGCCGCGTCCGAATTTAAGCTCGGCGACGCGCAGGTGAGCGAGCGGATCGACTGTCTCGAACGGTATCTCGGCTGCCGGCTGCTGCTGTGTTGCGAGCATGACGACGTGGCAAGCACCGACGCCGGTGTCGCGTTTCACGCGTGCTGCCGGCGGACGCTGTACGCGGTCGAGCAGGCGACCGGCGCGGCCGGCGCGGCTCGCGCGCCGGTGCCGGATGCGCTCGATGCCACGCATCGCGGTGTGCATTGCACGGATTTCCCGCCGCCCGGCACCGCCCATGCATCATCACACCGACCGTCACCTTGAATACGTCCACCGTTTCCTGTTCGCCGTCCGAGCGCATCCGTCGCCGCTTCGGCCATTTCCTTCACGCGGCCGAACTGGCCGGGCTGATCGTGATCGGTCTCGCGACCGTGTTCGCGATGACGCAGGAAGCGTGGAAGGTCGTGCTCGCGGGCGAGGTGTCGCTGACCGACCTGCTGCTGATGTTCCTGTATCTGGAAGTGCTCGCGATGAACGTGCGCTACCTGCGGCTCGGCCGGTTGCCCGTTCGGTTTCCGTTGTTCATTGCGATGACGTCGCTCGCGCGCGACCTGATCCTGCGCGGCGCGACCGACAGCCCCGGGCGGATGCTGATGACGACGTTCGGGATCGTGCTGCTCGCGGTGGGCGTGCTGATCCTGAGCTTCGGTCAGCATCGTTTTCCGGCCGACGTCGACGATGTCGAGGAGGATGCGCATGTGGGCCGCTGACGCGCGAAGCGTATGCACGATGTCGTTACAGGAAGGTGCCGGATGAGCACGGATTCCGTCGCAACGAAGCAGGCGAACGAATTGCAGCACGCATCGTCGGTGCCTACCGGCTGGCGCGCGACATGTGTGACGCCGACCCGGCGCGCGCACGTGCGCCGTTCGTCGTAGCGATGCAGCAGGCGGCCACGCATGCGTATGTCCATGCGGCCCGCGCGCGTGAAGCAGCAACGGGTATCTGAATGAACACCGGGTTGCCGGCGCACCGTGCGTGCGCGGTCTCGGATCGGCGCGCTGCGTGATGTGTGGCGGCGGCGCAGTCCATCTACATGAGAGAGAGGTGTCGAATGACCAGGCAACTGATCGTCGCCGTGTTCGGCAGCGGCGACACGGCCCGGCAGGCCGCTAACGATTTCGAGGCGCTGTCGGAGAAGAATGAAGGATTCCACATCGAGAATGGCGTCGTCGTCGAAAAGGATGCGGCCGGCAAGCTCGCGGTGCTCGCCGCCGAATCGCGGCCGTTCAAGGGCGGCGTGATCGGTGCGATCGCGGGCGGCCTGCTCGGGATCCTCGCCGGGCCGCTCGGCGTGGTCACCGGCATGGATCCTGCAGATCCGCAAGTGGATCGAGTCGAGCGACGTCGAGCAGCTGACGGTGGTGTTCGACGAGTGCAAGGTCGCGATTGACCGCTACGCGGACAACGTCGACGACGCGTGAGTCCACGCATCGCCACGCTATACGCGCATCGAGTCGTCGCCGGCTGACGGCAATCGGAAATACAAAGTGCCGGGCAAATGGCTGCCGTGCGAAAGTACGGGTACGCGGCGGCCGCGTGTTGCGCCGCAACGTCGATGACGTTCTACGCCGGTCATGGATCGCGTACAAGCTACAGTCCGTGTTTGCGTGCGCTGCGGGGCGTCTGTACCTGTTCTTTTCATGAAGGACGCCGATAATGGGATCGTTACCTGACTCTGCGGGAGCGATGTCATGTCCGGAAGCGACTCCTCGTCTTCACACCCCGATCTCGCGCAGGGCGTCGCGCTCGACGACATCGCCGACGGCGCGATGATCGAGGGCCACGTCGGCGACGCAGCGGTGCTGCTCGTGCGCCGCGCCGACGAACTGTTTGCCGTGGGCGCGCAATGCACGCATTACGGGGCGCCGTTGGCCGACGGCCTGCTGGTCGGCGACACGATCCGCTGCCCGTGGCACCACGCGGCGTTCTGCCTGCGCACCGGCGCGCGGCTGCGCGCGCCGGCGCTCGACGGGCTGCCGTGCTGGCGCGTCGAACGCCGCGACGGCCGCGCAGTCGTGCTCGATGCGCGGCCGGCTGCTGCGCCGCCTGCGCTGAACGCGGCCGGGTTGCCTGCATCGGTGGTGATCGTCGGCGGCGGCGCCGCTGCGATCGCGGCCGCCGTGACGCTGCGGCAGGAAGGTTATCCGCATCCCGTCACGCTGCTGAGTGCCGACCGCGATCCGCCGTACGACCGGCCCAATTTGTCGAAGGACTATCTCGCGGGCACGGCCGATGCCGACTGGCTGCCGCTGCGCGCGCCGTCGTTCTATACCGACCATCGAATCGACGTGCGGTGCGGCACACGTGTTGAACGAATCGATCCCGCACAGCATGCGGTCGAGCTGGCCGACGGCAGCCGCGTCGGATACGGCGCGCTGCTGCTTGCAACGGGCGCCGAACCGAACCGGCTGACCGTGCCCGGCGCCGATCTGCCGCACGTGTGCGTGCTCCGCTCGCGCGCCGACTGCGACGCGCTGATCGGCAAGCTGAAAACGGCGCGCCGTTGCGTCGTGGTCGGCGCGAGCTTCATCGGGCTCGAAGCGGCCGCTGCGTTGCGCACGCGCGGACTCGACGTGCATGTCGTCGCACCCGATGCGAAACCGATGGCGCACGTGCTCGGCGAAGCGCTCGGTGACACGATCAAGGCGCTGCACGAATCGCACGGCGTCGTGTTCCATCTCGGCGCGACGCTCGCTCAAATCTCACCAGGCAGCGTGACGCTGTCGACCGGCGACGTGCTGCCGGCCGATGTCGTGGTGGTCGGCATCGGCGTTCGTCCGAACGTCGAGCTTGCGCAGGACGCGGGGCTCGCGGTCGAGCGCGGCGTGACGGTCGACCGCTTCCTGCAGACGAGCGTGCCCGACATCTACGCGGCCGGCGACATCGCACGCTGGCCCGATCCGCTGACGGGGCAGCGCATTCGCGTCGAGCACTGGGTGGTCGCCGAGCGGCAGGGCATCGCCGCGGCGCGCAATATGCTCGGGCAGCAGCAGCCGTTCGACGCGGTGCCGTTCTTCTGGAGCCAGCATTACGACATGACGATCAACTACGTCGGGCACGCGGAACAATGGGATCGTGTCGAGATCGACGGCGACCTCGGCGCGCACGACTGCTCGATCGCGTACTGGCGCGGCGACACGCGGCTCGCGGTCGTGACGATCGGCCGCGATCTCGACAGCCTGAAGGCGGAAGCGGCATTGGAGCGGCAGATTGCCGCCGCGTGACAGCGGCCCGGATACATGGTTCGAACCAAGAGGAACAATGAATCCCGACGTCCGTGCATGTTTCGAAACCGAGTTCTGCGCGCTCGCGTCCGAAACGTGCGCGGCGATGTGTCGCCCGATGGCATGAGCATGCGCGGCCACGGGCGCGCTGAACCAGCTGAACCCGGTGCTCGACGCGCTGCCGCGCTCACTGATTCGGTGCACCCGGCGGCGGGGCTGCGCTCGCGCACGCGTTGGTGGTGGCGGTGGTGGTGTCACCGGGGTTCGGCGGCGCTGCGCCGTTCGCCGCGCCGCGCTCGTGCTCGGGCAGCAGCGCGAGACGGTTGTACAGCGTCTTCAGGCTGATGCCGAGTGCCTTCGCGGTGCGCGGCTTGTCGCCGTTGAAATGCCGCAGCGATGCGGCGATGAAGCGCCGCTGCGTGTGCGCGAGCGTCGTGCCGATATGCAGCGTCATCGCGTTGTGGCGCACTTCCTCGTGCGGCGGCTGGCGGCGCGGCAGTTGCAGGTCGATCTGCTCGTCCGAGAGGATGAACGCACGCTCGAGCGCATTGCGCAGTTCGCGCACGTTGCCGGGCCACGTATACGCGCGCAGCGCCTTCATCGCCTGCATCGACAGGCGCTTGCGCGTGCGGTGCCGCGCGTTCAGCCGCTCGACGATCTGGAGAGCGATATCGCCGACATCGTCCTCGCGCTGCCTGAGCGGGGGCACGTGCAGCGCGATCATCGCGATCCGGTAGAACAGATCTTCGCGCAGCCGACCGCTGCGAACGGCCTCGACGGGATCGTGATGCGTGGCCGCGACGATCCGAACGTCGAGCGGAATCGATTCGTGGCCGCCGACGCGCACGATCGTGTTCGATTCGAGCGTGCGCAGCAACTTGACCTGCAGCTCGCCCGGCATTTCCGCGATCTCGTCGAGGAACAGCGTGCCGCCGCACGCGGCTTCGAACATGCCCACATGCTGCGCGACCGCGCCGGTGAAGCTGCCTTTTTCGTGACCGAACAGGTGCGATTCCGCGATGTCGGGCGCGATCGCGCCGCAGTTGACGGGGACGAACGGCCCGCGCCGCCGCGGGCTCAGGTCGTGCAGGAGACGCGCGACGATGTCCTTGCCCGCGCCGCTTTCTCCGACGATCAGCACGCTGGCGTGCGTGGTCGCGACGCGCGACACCTTCAGTAAAAGGGCCTGGATCGTACGCGAGCGACCGAAGAGCCGCGCGCTGTCATCGCCGGTTTTCGCCATGGCGCGATATCGAATCAGGAGGATTTGACCGAATATTGTCGAGGTCTGGTGAAGAAACGTCGTGGCATGCGTCGTTTTCCTGTAGGGAGCTTACCTTTTATACCAACGGCACGACATTGAATCTGGCAATGCGGGCCGCCGCTGCAGATAGATTTATTCGATGAGCGACGAATGCGCGACCGGGGTCTTCTATACTTCCAAGCAGCGTTTTTTCATTTCAGGACGGCCGGTCCGCTTATTGGCATGAGCGGAAGGCGTCGCCATGTGCCGGCCGCGCGTGCTGCGCCGCATATCCGTCGCGGGTCCGGCCAGTGCCCGCGCCGGGCCGCCTCACAAGGAGCCTCGATGCCCTATGTCCTGATCGTCGAAGACGATGCCGATACGCGCACGATGCTCGCGACGCTCGCTCGCACGCAGCAGCTCGCATGCGATACGGCCGCGACGCTCGAAGAAGCGCGCACGCTCGTCACGACGCATACCCCCGATCTCGTGCTGTGCGATCTCGTGTTGCCGGACGGCAACGGCATGGATCTGTTCGACGCATTGCCGAAACGATCGCACTGCGAAATGGTATTGACCACCGGCCACGCGAGCCTCGAAACCGCGATCGACGCATTGCGGCGCGGCGCCACCGACTATCTCGTGAAGCCGCTGAACATGCAGCGGCTGAACAGCATCTTCGCGCGCGTGCCGCGCACGACCGCGCTGCACGAAGAGATTGCCGAGCTGCGCTCGGAGCTGAAGCGCCTCGGGCGCTTCGGCCGCATGCTCGGCAGCTCGCCCGCGATGCAGACCGTCTACGATGCGATCGGCCGCGTTGCGCGCACCGAGGCGTCGGTGCTGCTGACGGGCGAATCGGGCACCGGCAAGGAACTCGCCGCGCAGACGGTGCACGACCTGAGCCTGCGCCGCCGCGGCCCGTTTCTCGCGGTGAACTGCGGCGCGATCGCCGCGAATCTCGTCGAAAGCGAGATGTTCGGCCACGACCGCGGCAGCTTCACGGGCGCCGAGCGCCAGCACAAGGGCTTCTTCGAACGCGCGGACGGCGGCACGCTGTTCCTCGACGAGATCACCGAGATGCCGGTCGAATCGCAGGTCAAGCTGCTGCGCGTGCTGGAGACGGGGCGGCTCACGCGGCTCGGCTCGACGCGCGAGATCGACGTCGACGTGCGCATCGTCGCGGCGACGAACCGCGATCCGGAAGCCGCGATGGCGGACGGCAAGCTGCGGCCCGACCTGTTTCACCGGATCAACGTGTTTCCGATTCCGTTGCCGCCGCTGCGCGAGCGCGGCGACGACATCCCGATGCTCGCCGACGCGTTCCTGCAGCATTTCAACGAAGAGAGCGGCCGGCATCTGCGCTTCGCGCCGGCCGCGCGCGAAGCGCTGAAGACCTATGAATGGCCCGGCAACGTGCGCGAACTGCGCAACTTCGTGCAGCGCGCGAGCATCTTCAGCGACGTGGACGTGATCGAGACGCTGCCGCCGCCGATCATGGAAGAGCTGTCGAACATGGTCGATTCGCACGAGGACCGCGTGACCGTGCCGTTCGGCACGCCGCTCGAGGAAGTCGACCGGCGGCTGATCCTCGGCACGATCGCGCAATGCGGCGGCGTGAAGGCGCAGGCGGCCGAAGTGCTCGACGTCAGCCTGAAGACGATCTACAACCGGCTCGCGCAACTGGAAGACGAAGCGGACAAACCGGATTCCTGATGTCGCCGCGACCGCGCCCGTGCACCCGTTTCCGCGTGGCGTCGCGCATCGTCGTCGCGCGGCAGGAGCGTACCCGATGATCGACTTCTCGCGTATGCGCGCCGGGAATTACGCAACGGCCGTGATGCTGGTCGCGATCGCGACCGTGCTGCAGGCGCTCGCGATCCGCTTCGGCGGCGTGAACCTGCCGTTCATCCTCTACTACCCGCTGCTCGCGGGCGCCGCGTGGGCCACGTCGTTCCTGTTCGGGATGGCAGCGACCGTGGTCAGCGGCGTGCTCGTGTGGACGCTGTTCCTGTCCGATCCGGCTGCCTACACGATGCCGCTGCCGGAGCGGCTCGTCCGGCTCGCGACGTTCGTGCTGGTCGGTGCGCTCGTCTGCGCGATTGCATCGATGCTGCGGCACGCGCGATTCGCGAACGAAGATGCGCGCCGGCGCGAAGCGGCCGCGCATCGGCGGCTCGCAGCCATGTTGCAGGCGCTGCCGCATGGCGTGATCGCAACCGATACGAACGGGCGGCTCACCTACATGAACGCGGCCGCGGCCGCGCTCGTCGGCTGCGCGCCGGCCGATGCGACGGGGCGCGCCGCGCGCGACGTGCTGCGGGTGTTCGATCGCGCCGGCCGCCGCGTGCCGGCGACACCGCTCGATCGCGCGCTCGGCGGCGCAGGCGTCGTGTCCGACCAGCACTGGCTGCATCCGGACGGCCGCGAGCCGGTGCCGATCGTCGAGGTCGCGTCGCCGATCGCCGATGCCGACGGCAACATCGACGGCGCGGTGCTGCTGTTGCGCGATGCCGGCGCGGATCGTTCGCGCGTCGACGCGTCGCGGCTGCAGCGGGCGGTGGTCGACGCATCGCCGGACGCGATCGTCGGCGTCGATGCCGACGGCCGCATCGTCAGCTGGAACCCGGCCGCGAAGCGCCTGTTCGGCTATGACGAAGGCGATGCGCTCGGGCGCGCGTTCGAATCGCTGGTCGCGATGCGCTGGCTGAAACGCAGGCCGTTCGCCGAATCGTTCGACGATATGCGCGAAGCGCTCGGGCCGATCGACCTGCTGTGCGTGCGACGCGATGGCCGGCGCTTTCGTGCGACGGCGGCGGCGGGCCCGGTGAGCGGCGACGGGCGTGCGTGTGTCGCGCTGTCGCTGACATTGCGTGAAACCGGCGCGCAGCGCCTGCGCGACCTGCGCGCACTGCGTTCGCTGCAGCGCGCCCGCGATGCACGCGACCAGGCCGATACGTCGAACCGCCTGAAGGACGAATTGCTTGCGACGGTATCGCATGAATTGCGCACGCCGCTGAACGTGATCTACGGCTGGGTCGAGGTGCTGCGCAACTCGGGCGACAACACGCTGCAGCAGCAGGCGATCGACGCGATCGACCGCAGCGCGCGCTCGCTCACGCGGATGGTCGGCGACATCCTCGACGCATCGTCGCTCGCGACCGGCAAGCTGCAGCTCGATGCGATGCCGGTGGATGTCGTGCGGCTGTTCTCCGACTCGGTCGGCGCATTCCAGACGGCCGCGTCGTCGGCCGGTATCGTGCTCGAGTTCGAATGCGCGGCGGCCACCTGCATCGTGTCGGGCGATGCCGAGCGGCTGCGGCAGATGCTGTCGAATCTCGTGTCTAACGCGCTCAAGTTCACGCCGAGCGGCGGCGCCGTGACGGTCGCGCTGGCGCGTGTCGATACGCGCGTGGTGCTGACCGTGTCCGACACGGGGCAGGGTATCGCGGCGGAGTTCGCGCCGTTCGTGTTCGACATGTTCCGCCGTGCGGACGATTCGCCCGCGTCGTCGCGGCGCGGCCTCGGGCTCGGCCTGTCGATCGTGCGGCATATCGCCGAACTGCACGGCGGCAGCGTGGCCGTCCAGAGCGCGGGCCGCAATCGCGGCGCGACGTTTACGGTGACGCTGCCGGCCGGCTGGCAGCCGATGGGCGCGATGGCCTGGGGGATCGCGCAGGCGGATGGCCGTCGCGAGCCGCTCGTGCTGGATACGCAGCGCATCCTGATCGTCGACGACGATGCAACGACGCGCGCGAGCCTGACCGCCGCACTGACCACGTTCGGCGCGACCGTCGCGATCGCATCGTCGGGCCGGGAAGCGCTCGCGGTGGCCGCCGACATGCGGCCGACCGTCGTGCTGTCCGATCTCGCGATGCCGGACGGCGACGGCTTCTGGCTGCTCGACGCGTTGCGGCGCAGCGCGATGAACGGCGACGGCGCGCTGTCCGACCTGCGGGTGCTGGCCGTGACCGCGCACGCGGGCCTCGCCGACGAACGCCGCGCGCTCGAAGCCGGGTTCGAAGGTTATCTGTGCAAGCCCGTCGACGTGCGCGAACTGGCACGCAAGATTGCGCAGATAACGAAGCGCACCGGCTGACGCCGCGCGTTCGGCATCGCGCCGCCGCGCCAGAAGCATCACCAGTACGCGCATCGGCGCCGACGTTGACGATCACGACCATCACGATCAGGCCTTTGGCGAGACGGTCGGAGAAGTGCTCGCGGATGCCGGCGACGAGGCCTTTGCGGTTGCCGCGCCCGATGAAGGCCGACGCGAGCTGCACGGCGACCATCATCGGCAGCATGGCGACGACCATCCACAGCATGTTGAAGCCGAACTGGCTGCCGGCCTGCGCATAGACCGCGACGTTGCTCGGGGCGGCGTCGGATGCGCCCGCGAGCAGCCCGGGGCCGAGCCGTCGATACCACGGTTGCGCGGCGGGTGTCGCGGACGCTGCGTCGCCGTCCGGGCCGCTCATCCGGCGTCTCCCGCGCGCGGCGGTGCGCAGTGCGTCGACGAGCGTCCGGTAGGCGTGCTCGCGCGAATCGGCGCCGCGCGTGCGCAGCACGTAGGACGGGTGAAAGGTCGCGACGACGAGACAACCTTCGGCGCTGCGCACCGGCGTCGGCGTGCGCTCCAGCGTCGCGTCGTTATCTTGCAGTACCGCGCGCAGCGCCGTGGCGCCGAGCGCGACCACGACGCGCGGCCGCAGCGTATCGAGTTCGCGCTCGAGCCCGTAGCGGCACGCGGCGACCTCGCGTTGCGCCGGCGTCTTGTGCAGGCGCCGCTTGCCGCGTGGTTCCCATTTGAAATGCTTGACCGCGTTCGTCAGGTAGACGTTTGCGCGTTCGATGCCGGCTTCGTCGAGTGCGCGATCGAGCATGCGTCCGGCCGCGCCGACGAACGGCATGCCCGTGCGGTCTTCCTGGTCGCCCGGCTGCTCGCCGACGAGCATGATGCACGCATCGGCCGGACCCGCGCCGGGCACCGGCTGTGTCGCGTGCTCCCATAGCGCGCAGCGGCGGCACGCATCGAGCGTCGCCGGCGTGCCGTCGTCGGCTGCGGCGGGGGACGGCGCGGCGGGATTCGCGGACGATTTTCGCATCATGCGGCCTCTCCCCAATACACGGACGCGATGCAGCGGTTCGGCCGCGCGAAGCGGCCTGCCGGTCCGTGCGCCGCATGCGCGTCGGCGGGGTGGCCGGATGACTGGCGCGGGCTCGCGCGCATGAGCGGCTTCCGTATCGATGATGTGCATGACGATGCAACCGGCATGCCGCATGCAATCGACACAGGCGGTCGCGCCGCGCATCGACGAGATCGAGGCGAAGCTCGCCGCGATGTCCGATTTCAGGGACAAGCCGGCCGGCGTCGTGCGCATCACGGCCACCGAGCATCCGATCGACACGGTGATCTGGCCGAAACTCAGGAAGGTCCTGCCGGAGTACCCGGACATCCGCGTCGAACTGTCGGTCGACTACGGTCTGTCGAACATCGTCGAGGAGCGCTACGACATCGGCGTGCGATACGGCGACCAGGTGGCGAAGGACATGATCGCGGTGCGCGTCAGTGCGGACATCCCGATGGCGATGGTCGCGGCGCCGTCCTACCTCGCGGGCCGCAAGTTGCCGCGGACGCCCCAGGACCTGCTCGAACACGATTGCGTCACGTTGCGGCTGGCGACCGCGAAAGGCATTTACGCGTGGGAACTGAAGAAAGGCAGGAACGAGATTCAGGCGCGCGTGAACGGCCGGATCACCTGCAACACGCAGCCGCACATGGTTCAGGCAGCCCTCGACGGATTCGGCATCGCGTTCGTCGCCGAGGACGTCGTGCGCGACCACGTCCGTAGCGGCAACCTGCAAATCGTGATGCCGGACTGGTGCCCGGTCTTTCCCGGCTTCCACGCGTACTATCCGAGCCGCCGCCAGGCATCGCGTGCGTTCTCCATCGTGATCGACGCGTTGCGGCATCGGCCGTGACGCGTGGCGGCGTTGCCTGTCGCGCGAGCGGCGCGCAAAAAAATGCGCCCCGCATCGGCGGGGCGTGGCAAGCGAAACGCCGGCGGACCGGCGCCGGATCACGCGGATCAGTGATGGCCGCGTGTGCGCGGATCGTTCAGTTCCTCGGTCGGATCGGTCAGCCCGAGTTCGTCGCCGGGGCTCCAGTACGGCGCGCTGCCGTAGTATTCGTGCAGCGGCTGGGCCCATTGCGGGTCGGCCATCGCCGGCCAGTGGTCCTTGTCGAAACCGGGGGCGTTCTTGATCCGCTCCGACGACACCGACAACAGGAAGCACTTGCGCTCGGTGTCGAGCGTCAACGCGCTCCACGGGATCGCGAGCAGCTTGTCGCCGATGCCGAGCACGCCGCCGCTCGACAGCACCGCATACGCGACACGACCTGAACGCACGTCGAGCATGATGTCCTTGATCTTGCCGACATCGTCGCCGTCGGTCGTGTAGACCTTGTCGCCTTCCAGCGTGTCGGCCGCCATTACGTCGGGGCCGGGTCCGGCCGCCGTCGCCGCCCCCTTGCCGACGATGCGGGTCTGACCTTGATTGGGAGTCTGCATGGTGTTTCCTCCTGGCTGCGTGGTGCGTGATCGTGCCCGGGCGGGCGCCGATCGCGCGGGTGGTCGGGACGGGGCGAGGAAAAGCTCGTGCCGTCACGTCTGCCTCGGTTGCGACACGCCTTCGAGCGTGTTCGCGACCTCGTCGTGCGTCGGGCCGGCCGAGCGCGTCGCGATGTCCGCGAGCGACAGCATGCCGACCAGCCGCTTGTCGTGATCGACGACGGGCAGGCGGCGCAACTGCGCGTCTGCCATGTAGTGCTGGATCTCGTCCAGCGAATCGTCGGCGAAGCACCATTCGATCGGGCCGGACGCGACTTCGTGGATCCGCGTCTCCGGCGGCTTGCCGGCCGAGATCGCGCGCACCGCGAGATCGCGGTCCGTCACCATCCCGATCAGCCGGTTGTTGTCGCACACGGGCAGCGCGCCGATGTCGTAGCGCTCCATCAGTTGCGCGGCATGGCGGATCGAGTCGGTCGGCGCGATGCACACGACGTCCTGCGACATGATTTCGTCGACGCGAAGCATGAAAGTCCTCCTTGCGGGTTGGGGGGCGATGTTCCAGCACATTCCATTCAGCAAACCGCATGCCGTGCGGCCTGTCGTTCGCCGCCGTCATTCGTTGCGGCGTTTGCGCTTGTCCTGCCACGGCCCTTCGTCGTGCGTGCCGGGCGGCGTGTCGGGCTCGATGCGCGTGATGCCGCCGGTCGCGGGCGGGTCGCTGGCCGGAAACGTGTCCTCGAGCTGCTTGTCGATATGGCGTTCCGAATGGCGCGTGTGCGTGCGGTCCTCGGGCTTCAGCGGCCGCGACGGGTCGGGTCGCTGCTTGCGCTCCGGCGCGTCGTGGCCGGACCGGGTCGAATCCTTCATGGCGAGGCTCCGTGTCGGTGACGATGATGCTGATTTCACGCAATGGCCGTTCCCGGATCGCACGCGGCACGCGACTTGCCACGTCGACAGCGACGACGAAGACGACGACCATGGCAGCAACGCGCGGCGCACCCGGTGCCCGCGGTGCGCGCATCAAGCGGAGACACGACGATGATTCCGAAACGACGACCAGGCATACGCTACGAGATCAACGTATGCGGCGGCGGATTCGATTCGGTGAAGAGCCATTTCGATACGTGGAAGCATGAACCGCTGATCTACCGGCCCGAGCGCCGGATGTTCGAGGGCAAGGCCGACGTGCGGCCGCTCGGCGACGAGACGTTCGGCTCGACCGAGCCGGCGCGCTTCGCGCTGCAGCGCGCATGCGAGCCGGCCGATCCGTATGCGCTGGCGGCGCGTGTGCGGGACGACGGCCGCGAGCTGTGGCTCGTGATGGCCGCGTACGACGCGTAGCGGCCCGCTTGCAAGAATTGCAGCGAACGGTGTAGCGAATGCACGGCGCGCGGCGCGAAATCGCGCGTATGCGCATCAGCGCCGGCGTGCGGGTGCCGCGAACGGCCGGCACGCGGATTGCGGACCCTGGCCACATCCGTCAGACAACGCAACGATGCACGCCTATGGAGTGCCGATGAATCACGACCGCGATCAGTGGCTGCACCGGCCCGACCCGCCGATGCGGTACTGACGCGTCGCGCGCGCCGCGCGGCATGCCGCACTCGTGATGCGGCGAACGAACGTGATGGCGAAGATGAAATCCGCAGCGTGCTGCGAGCGGATCGTGCAGCAGGAGCGCGATATGGTCGCGTGGCTGCTGCGTCACGTGCCGGAGCCGACGGCGATACTTCCCGATCGCTCTGCCGTCGATCTCATCCATGCAAAGCGGTGACGACGCGGGCGATCGGGCGCACTTCCTGCCGCGCGAAATGCGTGCCCCAAACTTGCCTCCGGCTTGTAAAAAAGCGGCCCCGTCAGGTTGCGTGATGGAGCAATAACCCGCGAAAGCCCCGGCACGGCGCGCGTGGACGGATTGGCACGAAAGCTGCATGAACCCTGTCGACGAAATACCGCGAACCGAACCGTCAGGAGGCTTTCGATGTCCGTCTCGCTTGCGCTGCAGATGCGCCAGCATCTCGCACTTACGCCGAGGCTTCAGCAGTCGCTGCGGCTGCTGCAGTTGTCCTCGCTCGAGTTTCAACAGGAATTGCGGCAGGCGCTCGACATGAATCCGTTTCTCGAAGACGGCCAGGGCGACGGCGAAGAGGAAACCGCCGCCGGAACGCCCGAGCAGGCGGTCGAAGCCGCCGCGCCCGAAGCGTCGCCCGAACCCGACGACGTGCGCCCGCCGGACGGCGAGGTGTCGTATACGGCCGCGCCCGCGCCGCGCGGTACGGGCCGCCAGGGCGACGACGCCGACGGGCTGTCGCCCGGCGAATGGATGGCCGCCGAGCCGTCGCTGCATCAGCAACTGCACGATATGCTGCGGCTCTACCCGCTGAACAAACGCGACCGCGAAGCCGCGCGCATCGTGATCGATGCGCTCGATGACGACGGCTACCTGCGCCAGGAGCTGCCCGAACTTCTGGTCGCGGCCGATCCGGCGCTGCTGCTGTCGCAACAGGATCTCGCGGTCGCGCTGCGGCTCGTGCAGATGCTCGACCGCCCGGGCATCGCCGCGCGCTCGCTGTCCGAATGCCTGGTGCTGCAGCTCGACGCGATTCCGGCCGGCACGCCGGCGCTCGCGGAAGCGAAGGCGATCGCGCGCGAGCATCTCGAACGGCTCGCGCGCCGCGAGACGGCCGAGATCCAGCGGCGCATCGGCTGCAACCCGCAGACGCTGCAGGCGGCGTGCGCGCTCGTGCGCGGGCTCGATCCGCGCCCCGGCAATCACTACGGCAGCACGCGCGGCGACTACGTGGTGCCCGACGTGATCGTGCGCCAGGTGCGCGACGAGTGGATCGTGACGATCAACCCGGCCGTGCTGCCGCGCGCGCGCCTGCACGAGCGCTATGCGACGCTGTTCGCACAGTCGAGCGGCGAGCGCGATTCGCCGCTCGGCCAGCAGTTGCAGGAAGCGCGCTGGCTGATCCGCAACGTGCAGAAGCGTTTCGAGACGATCCAGCGCGTCGGCGAATGCATCGTCGCGCGGCAGCGCGATTTCTTCCGCTACGGCGAGATCGCGATGAAGCCGCTCGTGCTGCGCGACATCGCGGATGAGCTCGAGCTGCACGAATCGACCGTGTCGCGGGCGACGGGCAACAAGTACATGGCCACGCCGCACGGCACGTTCGAATTCAAGCACTTCTTCCCGCGCAAGCTCGAGGCGGCGGGCAAGGGCGTGTGCTCGGCATCGGCCGCCAAGGTGCTGATCCGTGACATGATCGCGGCCGAGCGTCAAACCGATCCGCTGTCCGACGTCACGCTCGCGCAGAACCTCGCGGGGCGCGGCATTCTTCTCGCGCGCCGCACGGTGACGAAGTATCGCCAGGCGATGAAGATCCCGCCGGCCGACCTGCGGCGCCGCGACGCCGCATGACGGCTGCCGGACAACCGCGCGCGTTGCGTATCGCGCGCGCCAACCGACAGGAGCGCAACCATGCCAGCAAAATCCCAGGCCCAGCAGCGTGCTGCCGGGGCCGCGCTGTCGGCCAAGCGCGGCGAGACGAAGATGAAGGACCTCAAGCCGCCGGCGAAGTCGATGGCCAAGTCGATGAGCGAGAAGGAACTCGAGAAAATGGCTTCCACGCCGGTTCGCGGCAAACCCAGGCACAAGCACGATGCGTGATCAACGACGACGTGTATTGGCGACCGCAGTCATTCAGGAGGGCTCCATGCTTCGATACGCCATCATTTTCTTCATCATCGCGATCGTCGCGGCCGTGTTCGGCTTCGGCGGCATCGCGGCCGGCGCGGCCGAGATCGCGAAGATCCTGTTCTACATCTTCGTCGTGATCTTCCTGGTCACGCTGCTGCTGGGCGTCGTGCGACGATGATCGGCGCGCCCGACCGCTCGCAGCGCGTCGCGGAACTCGAGCACGCGCTCGCGAACGGCTTTCCGTCGGAGTCGACCGTCGCCGTGCATGCGGACGACGCATCCGGGCGCTTGACGATCCAGGTGTCGTGGGTGCGCGTGCCGGCCGACGAAAGCGCGCGCGAATGGCGTTGCACGGTCGACCTGCGGTTCGATCCGCACGTGATCGAGCGTTATGCGTGGCTCGGCGAGGACGACCGGCTGCGTGTGCGCACGTATCTGTGCGATGGCGCGCGACGCGCGGTGGACGAACGCAAGCCGCGCGTCGAGGACGACGCGATCGAATGCAACGTGGCGCTCGATATTACGGATGCCGAACTCGACGCGGCGTTGCGTGCGCCCTGACGAGGCCGACCGCCGCAGGCGCGGTCCGCGCGTGCCGCGCCGACTAGTCCTGCTGTTCGCCACGCGCGCGGCGGCTGCCCGCCGAATTCGACGAGGACACCTCGATGACGATTTCCCCACCAGCCGGCAAGACGGCGCCGGCCGCGCAGCGATACGTGCGCGAGGCGTTCAGGCACTTGAAGCCGATCGCGGCCGTCGGTGCCGAACGCCTATTGCCGATCGCCGCGTATCCGCTGGACCCGGCGCGACGCGTGGGCATCGGGCAGGCGGGCGATCCCGACGCGGCAATGCGCAGGTTCCCGGACGACATTGGCCGCCATCGGATCCGGGCGCGCAAGCAGCAGGCGGTCGACCTGCCCGCGTAGCAGCGCCGCGATCATGGACGTCGTCGTCGCGCTGTTCGGACAGGGCCGGATGCTCGGCCCCGGCCAGATGGCGTTGCGTGCGATCGTCGTGTTCGCGATCGCGCTGGTGCTGATTCGCATCGCCGGGCGACGCGCGTTCGGGCAGCGTTCGCCGTTCGACTACGTGGTCGGCATTCTGCTCGGCGCGATCCTGAGCCGCGCGGTGGTCGGCGCGTCTCCGTTCGTCGCGACCGTCGCGACCGTCGCGGCGTCGCTCGCGTCTCGACGGGCTGAAGCGCGATCCGTGGGAAGGTTATGCGGATGCGCGCCAGCGGATCACCTCGAAGATGCGCGCACGGCTCGGCGCAACGTGAGCGCCGCGGGCAGCGGCACGGTGACGTTCATCGCGAGCAGGCCGACGCGGCACGGGACGCGCCACAGCCGGTCGGACAGCGGCGCGCGCAGCCGCAGCCCGATCGCGAACAGCGACACGCGCAGCGCGATCTCGACGATCGAGCGCAGCTGCGGCGCGTCGCGTTCGAGGTCGAGACGCTGCAGCCTGGCGCCGGAAGGGCCGAGCGCGATGCCGGGCACCAGACGGATCATCGCGGCGCTGCACGGCAGGTGGCGCAGCGCGGACGTCGCGACGCCCACGGCCATCGGCACCGCGGCGACGATCAGGTACCACGTCGTTTCGGGCGTGCATGCGCGCGATCGGGGCGGGTCGATGCGGCGGTGGCCGGCGGCCGTCACGGCTTGCGGCCGAAGGCCTCGCGAAGTTTTCGCTTCGCGCGTTCGAGCGTCGCGCGGCGCGTTTTCGGCAGGTTGCGGCCCGCGCGGTTCATGTAGAAGTTCAGCATCGACATCGCCGACTGGAACGGCGACGCCTTGCGGCGGCGGCTCCGTTCGGCCGAGCGCTTCAGCGACGCGGCGATCGCGCCCGGATCGTCGGACTTGAAGATGTCGGGCTCGATGTCGAGCACGTCGCTTTTTTGCGTGACTTCGGCGGACCAGCGCTTGCGGTGCTGCGGAGCGGCGCTGCGGGCCCGGCCGGGGCGGCGCGTCGCGCGCTTGCCGTGCGCGGGGGAGGCGGAAGCGGAAGGCATTTCGGGGCTCCGTATGGCGTCGCAGGGACGTACGGGCCAGGGTGCCGCAATTCGCGTGCCGCGCGGCACCGTGCCGCCGAAGGTATGGCCCTTGCTGCAAAGTCCGCTCAGGCGTGCCATTCCGCCCCTCTTAGTTCAGCACGAAAACCTCGCGATATCCGCATTCGAACCGAATGGCCGGCGCGGTTTGCAGCAAGCGCGCGGCCACCACGCAGGAGGACATCATGCAATCGAACTCCCGGATCAATCTGGAAGACGATGCGACGGACGGCGACACGGTCGACGCCGGCGATTTCGATACGACAGTCCGTCTCGACGTCGAGACCGGCACGGTCACGTTTCATGCGGCGTGGTCGATGGAGGCCGATGCGCCGCCCGATACGGGGCGGCATTCGGTCGTGCTGGTGCTCGACTGCGACACGATGGAACGCTACGCGGGCCTCGACGACGGCGCCCGGATGCGCGTGCACGCGATGCTGCACGAGGCCGTGCGGGACATGCTCGACCGGCTCCCCGACAGCGACGACGACGATCTGACGCTGACGGTCGAACTGACCGACGCGATGCTCGATGCGGCGATTCGCCTGCAGTAATCGTGCCGGGTCGGGTTACACGCCATTGAAATCTTTTCAGCCCGTGCGCGGCGACGCGGGACGGGTTGGTTCCGGCCGGTCTCTTCCGTCGCCGTCGTCCGGTCGCACGCGGCACGGCGATTGCTCCGTGACCGGGACGACATAAAGGGTGCCGCGGCATCCACGGAGGTTTCCATGAGCGGCAGACTGGACCATTGCAAGGTAGCGATCCTCGCGGTCGACGGCTTCGAGGAAGCCGAACTTGTCGAACCGCAACGCGCGCTGGCGGCCGAAGGCGCGCAGGTCGACGTGATCTCGCTGAAACGCGGCGAAATCCAGGGGTTCAGGCACGTCGACAAGGGCGCGCGCGTGAAGGTCGACCGCACGTTCGACGATGCGCGCGAGGGCGACTACGACGCGGTCGTGCTGCCCGGCGGCGTCGTCAACGGCGACGCGATCCGGATGATCCCGGCCGCGCGCGAGTTCGTGACGGCGGCCGTCGGCGCAGGCAAGCCGATCGCCGCGATCTGCCACGGCGGCTGGCTGCTCGTGTCGTCCGGGCTCGTGGAAGGGCGCACGATGACGAGCTGGCCGAGCCTGCAGGACGACATCCGCCATGCGGGTGGCAAGTGGGTCGACGAGGAAGTCGTGCGCGACGGCAACCTGATCACGAGCCGCAAGCCTGCCGACCTGCCCGCATTCAGCGGCGCGCTGGTCGAAAGCCTCGCGTCGCGGAGCGCGTGATCCGATGCCGGCCGATTCCCCCCGCCGCGTGACGCTGGCCGATGCGCCGCCCGAGTTCGACGGCACGGCGCTGCAGCTGTGCTTTACCGTCGACGTCGACGGTCAACCGGAACACTGCGCGATCACGGCCGAGGCGCTCGAGGATCATTTCGGCGCGCGCTCGGCGCTGGAAGCCGATCTGCGCGACGCGTTCGAGCGCGGCCGCGCGCGGATCGAAGCCGCGTGCGCGGAGGTGCTGGCGGACGGCAAGGGCGGCGTGGTGCTGCACAGCGGCTATTTCCGCGCGCACGGCCGCGCGGCGGCGAGCAGCGTGAAGGCCGGCCTGTCCCGTTCGCGGCGCTCCTGATCGAGGCGCCGTGTCTGCGAGTTTGATCCGCGCTCGGGTCCGGCCGCTCGCGTTCTGCCCGCTTGCGTTCTGCATTACACATCGTTGAAAACTTTGCACGGGCGGCCGGACGCCGCACGGTGCCATTTCGCGCCGCGCGCACGCGGTGCGGACGAGCGACGCTTCGCGCGGATTGGCATGGTCCGTGCACGCATCGACAGTCGCCGGCGCGCGTGTCGCGCCGCATGCCGATGCGACGCCGTTGTCACATCGCGTGAAGCCGTCAACGGGGAACGAGCATGCTGACCGCTCATGAATTTGCCGCGCTGTTCCTGGTGTATCGCGCACCGGAACAGATCCAGATCGATCGCGAGGACGTCGCCGCGCTGGTCGAACGGAACCTGATCGTGATGCAGGGCGACGACGCGTCGGGCGAGCGCCGGCCCGCGCTGACTGCCGACGGCCTGTCGGTGCTGCGGTGCGTGCAGCGGCACGACGGGTACGAGCTGGACGGCACCGATGCGTGACGTGTGACGATGACGCGCGGGCGCGCTGCTCACCGCGCGATCGCGACGGACGCGTTGACCGGCACGACGGGCGTGTGGTCGTCGAACGGCGGCGCGTACAGGAAGCGCTCGATCACGCCGGCCTCGAACAGCAGGCAGTACGTCGAGCCGCCGAACTGGAAGCGGCCGATCTCGTCGCCCTTGTCGACGCGCTGGCCCGGCACGACCTCGATCACGCACGACGACACGTCGCCCATCCCGACGAACAGGGCCGCCACGGTGCCGATGCCCGGGTCGTCGCTCTCGATCGCGACGATCGCGCGCGCGGCGACCGCCGTCATGTAGCCCTGCGAGTCGTTGAGCCCGGCCGGGTCCGGGCCCTCGGCTTCGGCGACCGAGTAGTAGGTGCCGTCGACCCGGTACGCATGCGTGACGGTGCCGCGCACCGGCGCATGCCAGCGATGGTAGTTGTACGCGCTCAGATAGGCCTGGTAGAGATCGCCGCCGACGAAGCGCTCGGCGAGCGGTCGCCCCGCGCGCGTGAAGATGTCGTGCAGCGAATACGGCTGCGCCTTGATCCAGAACGTGTCGCGCATCTTCACGTTCGTTTCGGTATGGTACGGCGCGGCCTCGCACGCGCTGACGATCACGTGCGGATCGTCCGGCGCGTCGACGGGCCGCGCGCCTTCCCGAAAGCGTCGCGTGAAGAAGTCGTTCCACGAATCGAAGCCGAGGTGCGGTTGATCGTCGCGATAGCGGAATTGCGACAGCCCGATGCGCTTGCTCGCTTCGTCGCAGAACCAGCCGTCGGGCGCCGACGTGTCGAGATGCTCGCGCGAATGCGGGCCGCCGAGGAAGTCGCACCATACGTTCAGTACCCGCTTCAGGTGTGCGTTGACGGTTGCGTCCCGAAACACCGCGTGGCCGGACGGCATGCACATCGGCCAGTCGAGGAACGCGTTCAGCGGGCACACGATCAGGCTCGATTCGCTGAACGGCGGCGTGTAGGTCATCAGGTGGTCGATCACGGTCATCAGTTCGCCGATCGACGTGTAGCCGAGCCGGCGGCCGGATTCGACCGCCTCGTCGATCGCGCGGACGAGGCCCATGCGCAGCACGGGGCAGTCGTCGAACAGCCGCGCGAGCGCCTGCACGGCAGGCGTGCGCAATCGTTCGCCGGCATGCGCGTGCGCGTCGGCCGCGATCCTTTCGCGGAACGCGGCCATGTGCGCTTCCTCGTGGGTCAGCCATTCGCCGAGCCGGCGGCGCGTGGCGGGCGGCGTGTGGGGTTCGGTCGGCATCGTCGGCTCCTGCGGCTGGATTCGGTACGAACATATAGCAAGACGCTTGCCCGGGGGCGGCATCGAAATTGCGGCGGCCTGTTCACGGGGTTTTCAGTTTTTTTCAGTGACGCAGGAGAGAAAAGATGAATGCGGGTTCGAATGTGCGGCAGACGAAAGGCACGGCATCGGCCGACGAGCGCGGGGGCAGCGGGCAGCGTACCGTGACGCCGACGCGCACGCGGGCTCGTGCGGCGAAGCACGGCGAGACGCGACGCTCGGAGGATCGCGATGCGAAAGGGAGCGTGACCGCGGGCCATGGCGACAACGCGGGCGCGCCGCAGTGGGAGGACGACGGCGGGACGCTGCCGCCGGACGAGTGGTCTTGATGTCGTCGGCCGCACCCGCTTCCGACAAGCGACCGGTTGCGGCCGGCCGATGCAGCGTGCGCGGGGCGGGGCCGAATCGGCTCAATCCGTCGCGCGCGTCGCGACGAGCACCGCAACGGGCAACGTTGCGAGGCAGCGAGCGAGCGCCAGCATGCCGTCCGCTGCATCGATGCCTTCCCGCGCGTCCCGCGCATTCAGCCAGTCCGCCCAGGGCCCATTGACGCCACGCGGCAACACGACCGCGGTATCGCCCCATAACGCGGGCTCCACGCGCGGCAACCGGGGCATGTCGCCGAGCAGCCGGCACGCAAGCCGCGTCGCAACGACCACCACGGTCGCCGCATCGCCGCACCGCGCGAACGCAACCGCGTGACGCCCGAGCGTGCCGCGCACGCGCAGCGGCACGTACGCACCGTCAGCGAACGCCGCCGGCCATCGCGCGCGCAGCGCGAGCATCCGTTCGATCAGCGCCCGTTTCACGCGCGCATCCGGCCAGGCCGGCAGGTACGACGCGACCGGCGCGTCGACGCGCTCGGCCGCCAGCACCGCGAACGGCACGTCGCGCCGGTTGTCCGGATCGACGAGCGAGTGATCCCATCGCTCGGTACCCTGATACAGATCGGGCACGCCGGGGGACGCGATCCGCAGTGCCGTCTGCGTCAGGCTGTTGACGATGCCGGCCGGCGCGATCCGCGCAACGAACGCATGCAGCCGGTGCGCGAAATCGCCGGCGCCGCGCGGCGTCAGGATCGCGCGGGCGAATGCTTCGCAAGCGCGCTCGTAGTCCGTCTCCGGCGCAAGCCAGTCCGTATGCCGCTTCGCTTCGCGCAACGCCTTTGTCTGCCAGCGCACCACGCGTTCTGCAAGTGCCGCGAGCCCCGCCGCGTCGTCGGGCGCCAGCGACGGCGGCCAGCAGCCGACGAGCGTCTGGTACAGCATCGCCTCGGCGGCCGGCCCCGGCGCCCACGCCAGGTCGCGATGCGGGCCGCCGCGCCGGGGCAGGTTGAGCGCGGACCAGTCGAGCGAGACCGCGCGCCAGGCGTCGGGCATCTCGCTGAGCACCGCGAGCCGCGCGCGCGCGTCCTCGCCGCGTTTGTGGTCGTGCGTGGCCGTCGCGACCAGCGCATGCGGCGCGATTCGGGCGCGGCGCCGGTTGCGCGCATGGAACGCGCCGCGCGACAGGCTGAAGTCGTTCGCGTCGGCGCCGACCTCGTTGCGCGACAGCAGCCGGCCGTAGCGATAGCAGGCCGTATCCTCGACACCCTTCGCGGCGAGCGGCGCGGTGAGCTGCGCGAATGCGACGCGGGCTGCATGCAGCGCGGCGGCGTCCGCGCGCGGCACGCGCACGACCGGCAACCCGAGCCACGCGGCGACCCGGTCGAGCGCGTAGCGGTCGGCCGGATCGCCGGCCGCACATGCCCCTTCGTACGCCTGCAGGAGCACCCGTCGGTCGGCGTCGGCGGGCGCGTCTTCCTGCGCCGGATACATCCGGTACACGGGCAGCCGCACCGCGAGTTCGCCCAGCACGCGCCGAATCGCGACCAGACTGACGTCGCGCGTCGCGGGCGACGCGCGCGCAACGCCGTGCAGCGCTCGCGCGACGCGCGCATGCTCGGCGGCGAGCTGGCGCATCAGCACGCGCCGCTTGCCGTCGAGCGCTTCCTGCGCGAACGTGCGCGACGAACCGGACACGGCTGCCCAGTGGGCGGCCAGCGGCGCGGCGCCGGCCGGGTCATGCAGCAGCGCGCCGACGTCGTTCATGAAGTCGTAGCCGGTCGTGCCGTCGACGGCCCAGTCGCCGCGCAGCGCTTCGCCGGGCGCCAGGATTTTTTCGACGACGACGTACGGCCGCTCGTCGCGCAGCGCCGCGAGCCGCGCATGCAGCCGCCGGCAGTACGCGCGCGGATCGGCGAGCCCGTCGACGTGATCGACGCGCACGCCGTCGATGGTCCCGGCCGCATAGAGGCGCAACGGCAGCGCATGGACGGCGTCGAATACCGCCTCGTCGTCGATGCGGATGCCCGCGAGCGTCGCGATGTCGAAAAAGCGCCGCCAGTTCAGTTCGTCCGCGGCCGTGCGCCACCACGCGAGCCGGTAGTGCTGGCGTTCGAGCAGCCGGTGCAGCCACGCGCGCGAGCGTGCGCTGCGCGGATCGGCGCCGCGCAGCACGGCGTCGAACGCATGCGGGCCGTGCGCGGCCGCGTAATCGCGCAACGCCGCGTGCGCGGCGGCCAGCCGGGCGCTGCCGTGCGCCGGCGCGGCGCCGAAGCGTTCGGCGAGCGTATTCAGGTCCGAGCGGTTCGCGATGCGCAGGATGTCCGCATAAGTGGCGGCGGCCACGGGCAGCTGCCGCCCCGGGCACGCAACGAAGAAGCGGCCGGTCGCCGGATCGGCGCCGAGCGCGATGTCGCCGGCCGCGAGCGCGTCGCCGTACGGCGTGCCGAGGCAGGGCAGCAGGACCTTGCCGTCGAGCGCCGCGTCGGGTGGATGCCAGTCGATGTCGAAGCAGTGTGCGTACGGGCTTGCCGGTCCCCATTCGAGCACGTCGTTCCACCAGCCGTTCGACGAGCCACCGACGCCCATGTGGTTCGGCACGATATCGACGATCACGCCGATGCCATGCACGCACAGCGCGCCGACGAGCCGCACCAGGCCGGCTTCGCCGCCGAGTTCGGCGTTGACCGAGCCGTAGTCGACGGTGTCGTAGCCATGCGGCGAACCGGGCTCGGCCGTCGAGACCGGCGACAGGTACAGGTGGCTCACGCCGACGCGCGCGAAGTAGTCGGCGTGCATGGCGGCATCGTCGAACGTGAAGCCCGCATGCAGCTGCAGCCGCAGCGTCGCGCGCGGCGTCATGCGTCGCGCTCCCTCGAACGGCGCGCATGCACGACGGCCGCGATGCGCTTGCGCGCCTCGGTGTCGAACAGCGTGTCGACGGTGCGCGGCAGGCGCCGCAGCCAGTTCGGATGGCCGCATGGCGGCCCCGGCAGGTTCGGCTGCGCGTCCAGCCCGAGCAGATCCTCGAGCGGCACGATCGCGAGCGGCGACGGGCTGCGCGCGACGTACGCGAGTATCGCGTCCACGGGCGGCGCGCCGGCCGGCGGAGCAGCGCTGTTGGCGGGCGCACAACCCGCGTGCTGCAGCGCGTGCCACAGCGCCGCGCGTTCGGTTGCGCGTTCCGCCCGGGCGGCGATCAGGTCGGGATCGGACGCACGCGGGGGCGAGGCGGGCGCGGCGCGGTCTGCGTCCGTGCGGGGCACGGTGTCATGCCCGACGTCGGCGCCTTGCCCGATTTCGTTCGAGTCTTGCGCACTCGCATCGCCCGGCGTGCTGTCGGCCGCCACCCGCCGCCACTCCAGATCGACCCCGCGCCACCAGCCGGCCACGGTCGGCAAGTCGTGCGTCGACGTCATCGCGATCGCATCGCGATCCCACGCGGACGGCGGCCGGAACGCGCCGTTCGCATCGCGCTCGAACCACAGCACGCGCATCCCCGCGATCCCCTGCGCGCCGAGCCGTTCGCGCAAACCGCCCGGCACCGTGCCGAGATCCTCGCCGATCGCGATCGCGCGATGGCGTGCCGCCTCGAGCGCGACGAGCCGCACGAGATCGTCGATCGGATAGCGCAGGTATGCGCCGTCGCGCGGCGTGCCGCCGTCCGGCACGATCCACATCCGCGCGAAGCCGAGCACGTGGTCGATGCGGATGCCGCCCGCATGCGCGAACGCCGCGCGCAACAACTCGATGAACGGGACGAAGCGGTCGGCGCGCAGCGCGGCGGGCGTCCACGTCGTGACGCCCCACGCCTGGCCGGCCGCATTGAACAGGTCGGGCGGCGCGCCGAGCGACACGCCGCGCAGCAGCGTCGTGCCGTGCGCCCATGCGTCGCTGCCCGCGCGGTCGGAGCCGACCGCGAGATCGGCGATCAGCCCGGTTGCCATGCCCGCGCCGCGCGCCGCATGCTGCGCGGCGCCGAGCGCGCGCGATGCGCACCATTGCAGGAACGTGTGGAATGCGATCGTGTCGGCATGTGCGTGCGCGAACGCATCGACGTCGGCCGATGACGGCATGCGCCACGGCGCCGGCCATTGCCGCCAGTCCGAACCGATCCCGTGTTCGACGCAGAACGCCTGCAGCGTATCGAAGCGCGCATGCGCGTCGAGCGCCGCGCCGCCGGCCGCGCGAAAGCGCTGGTACGCGTCGCGCGACGGCGCGCCGTTGGCACGCCATGCATCGAAGCATGCGCGCAGGCGGCGCAGCTTCGGTGGCAGCACGCGCGGCCAGTCGATCAGCGGCGCATCGACTGCATCGCCGCGCGCGTGAAGCGCAGCCTCGGCACCCGGCACCGCGTCGCAGTCGAGATACGCGACGTTGTGCCAGCGCCGCGACGACGGCGAATACGGGCTGTCGTGCGCGGGCAGCGCGGGATAACCGGCGTGCGTCGGGCTGATCGCCACCGCCTGCGCGCCGTGCCGCGCCGCGTGCGCGGCGAGCCGCGCGAGCGCGGTGTAGTCGCCCGCGCCGTCGTCGCCGGTGCGGCGCAGGCTGTAGATTTGCGCGGCGACTCCCCAGCGGCGGCCTGCGTCGGGCGCCCGCGCGAACGCGTCGAACGGCAGCGCGCGCAGCGGCGCGATCGCGAGCCCGATGCGCTGCTCGCCGATGTCGAGCGTGTGATAGCCGGGCATCGCGAGCGGCGGCAGCGTGCCGTGCTCGCCCGCACCGGCCACGCGCCCGTCGACGTAGCCGCCCGTTTCGAGCGCGATCCGAAAGTGTGCGCCCGGCAGCGCGATCGTATGCGGCAGCGTCAGCGGCAGGCCGGCATCGCCGGTGACGATGCGCGGCGGCGCCGCGTTCGCATCGGCGAGCGCCGCCGCGCTGTCGACGCGCTGGAGCGCCGTGCCGCACGGCCAGCCGAGCGCGTCGACGAGCGCGGCGAGCGCATCGTCGCCCACCCGCCGCGCGACGCCGCCCGCGTCGGTCCAGTCGGTTTCCAGTCCGGCCGAACGGGCGAGTGCCGCGATCGATACGTCGGTCGTCATGATCGGCCCCGCCCGTTCGTGCGGTGATTCAGCGCATCGTGGTTGACCGCGCCGTCGCGCCACGCGATGCACGCACGTGGCGGCAGGCGCAGGTCCCGCAGCCGGTCGCGCGCGCGTGGCGGCGTCTCGAACACGATCTTGCCGACCGGCAGCACGGGCAGCACCGCGTCGTGCGAGCCGAGATTCAGCGCGATCGTCAGCGTGCTGCCGTTGCCGAGACGCCAGCGCGCGGCGAGCGCCTGCGGTTCGCCGTCGCCCGCGAGCAGGTCGACGCCGAGCGCGCGCGCACCGGCCAAGTGCGGCGTCACGAGCGCCGCGCGCACGGCCAGCGCGCTGCGGTAGAAGTGCCGCCATGCATCGGCGTCGGGCCATGCGTCGTCGGCCGGGTGTTTCGACAACGAGCGCACGAACGTCGCGATGTCGTTCGGATCGGGAATCGCGTCGCGATGCGCGGGATCGGCGAACGCGGGGAACGCCGCGAATTCGCGGCGCCGGCCTTCGCGCACGGCGTCGGCGAGCGCGCCGCGATAGTCGGTGAAGAACTGGAACGGCTGCGTGCTGCCTTCCTCCTCGCCCATGAACAGCAGCGGAATCTGCGGCGCGAGCAGCATCAGCGCGGTGGCCGCGCGCAGCGCGTCGTCGTTGGCGAGCGTGCGCAGCCGTTCGCCGAACGCGCGGTTGCCGATCTGGTCGTGGTTCTGCAGGAACGCGACGAACGCGGTTGGCGGCAGGTGCGCGCTCGGCTCGCCGCGCGCGGCGCCGCCATGCAGCGGCGACGGCTCGCCCTGGTACGCGAAGCCTTCGCCGAGCGTGCGCGCGAAATGGCGCAGCGGCGCGTCGGCGTACGCTCGGTAATAGCCGTCGCGCTCGCCGGTCAGCAGCACATGCGCGCTGTTGTGGAAATCGTCGTTCCACTGCGCGTCGAAGCCGCCGGGCCCGAGCAAGCTCGCCGCATTGCGTTCGTTTTCGAGCACGAGATGCACCTCGCGTGCGTCGCCCGCATGCGCGCGCACGCGGCGCGCGAGCTCGCGCAGCCATGCATCGTCGTCGATCGCGTGCGCGGCGTCGATGCGCAGCCCGTCGAAACGGTATTCGTCGAGCCAATAGAGCGCGTTGTCGATGAAGAACGCGCTCGTCTGCGCACGCGCGAAGTCGATCGCGGGCCCCCACGCCGTTTGCCGGTCCGCGCGGAAGAACGCGGGCGCGTAGCGCGGCAGCAGGTTGCCGTCGGGCCCGAAGTGGTTGTAGACGACGTCGAGGAACATCTGCAGCCCGAGCCCGTGCGCGGCATCGACGAGCGCCTTCAACTCGTCGGGCCGCCCGTACGACGCATCGGGCGCGAACGGCAGCACGCCGTCGTAACCCCAGTTGCGCGTGCCCGGGAACGCATTGACCGGCATCAGCTCGATCGCCGTCACGCCGAGCGCGGCGATGGCCGGCAGGCGCCGCTCGACGCTCGCGTAGCCGCCGCATGCGCCGACGTGCAGTTCGTACAGCACCGTCTCGTGCCACGGGCGGCCGCGCCACGCGTCGTGACGCCAACGATACGCGGCCGGATCGACGACCTGGCTCGGGCCGTGCACGTCGTACGGCTGGAAGCGCGACGCGGGATCGGGCACCGTGAGCGCGCCGTCGAGCCGGTAGCGATACAGCGTGCCGGGCCCGCACGGCGCGAGCACGTCGAACCAGCCGTCGCCGGCCGGCGTCATCGCGATCGTGCGGTCGCTCGGGTCGTGCAGCTCGACGGCCGCGGTGCGGCTCGCGGGCGCCCACAGCCGGAAGCGCGTATGGCCCGCATCGATGCAGGTCGCGCCGAACGACGACGCGAACGCGTGCGTGCCGGGCGGATGAGCGGAACGTGACGTCATGGCGGTCCTCACGAAGGCGGGTCGGGCGGCACGGCCGCGACGGCGACCGCGGCCGCATGCGCGGCAACGTCGAGGCCGTCGGCCGGCCACGCGCGCGGGCCGGCGTCCGGCGTGGCCGTGTCGACCAGCACGCGGTAGTCGAGCGCGGGCGCGGGCGGCGCGAACGTGATCGTCTCGGACGACGCGTTCAGCATCACGAGCAGCGATTCGGTGCGCCCCGTGCGGCCCGCGCCGACGCGCCGCATCGTCAGCGCGCGGCGCTCGCGGTCGTGCCACGCGGGCACGGTCAGCGCGTCGCCGCGTTCGTCGAACCAGTCGATCTCGGCCATGCCCGGCGCGCCGTCGTGATCGCCCGACGGATAGCGCGGCGCCGACATCAGCGGGTACATGCGCCGCAGCGCGGCGAGCCGCGACACGAAGCGCATCAGCTTCACGGCTTCGTCGCTGCGCGCCAGGTCCCAGTCGAGCCACGACAGCTCGTTGTCCTGGCAGTACGCGTTGTTGTTGCCGTGCTGGGTGCGGCCGAACTCGTCGCCGGCGACGAGCATCGGCGTGCCGAGCGCGGTGAACAGCGTCGCGAGCATCGAGCGCGCGACGCGCGCGCGCACGTCGCGGATCGCCGCGTCGTCGCTCGGCCCTTCGACGCCCCAGTTCGCGCTGCAGTTGTCGTCACGGCCGTCGCGGTTGTCCTCGCCGTTCGCGTCGTTGTGCTTGCCCGCATACGACACGAGATCGGCGAGCGTGAAACCGTCGTGCGCGGTGATGAAATTGACCGATGCCCACGTATGGCGCCGCTGGTGGTTGAACAGGTCGGCCGATCCCGCGAGCCGCGCGGCGAGTTCCGGCCGCTGGCCCGCGTCGCCGCGCCAGAAGCGCCGCACGGTGTCGCGAAAGCGGTCGTTCCATTCGGCGAAACCCGGCGGGTGGCGGCCGAGCTGGTAGCCGCCGGGGCCGAGATCCCACGGCTCGGTGATCAGCTTGCGCTGCGCGAGCACCGGGTCCTGCCGCAGCGCGTCGAAAAATCCCGCGCCGGGATCGAAGCCGTGATCCTCGCGGCCGAGCGTCACGCCGAGATCGAAGCGGAAGCCGTCGACGTTGAACGCGGTGGCCCAGTAGCGCAGCGAATCCATCACCATCTGCACGACGCGCGGATGCGACAGGTTCAGCGTGTTGCCGCATCCCGTCTCGTCGACATGAAAGCGATGGTCGCCCGGCACGAGCCGGTAGTAGCTCGCGTTGTCGAGGCCGCGCCACGACAGCGTCGGGCCGAGCTCGTTGCCTTCGCACGTATGGTTGTAGACGACGTCGAGCACGACCTCGATGCCGGCCGCATGCAGCTGGCGGATCGCGATGCGCATCTCGTCGAGCCGCCGCGTCGCGAGATACGCGGGTTCCGGCGCGAAGAACGCGGCCGTGTCGTAGCCCCAGTAGTTGCGCAGCCCGCGTTTCACGAGTTCGCGCTGCTGCAGGAACGCGTGGACGGGCAGCAGCTCGACCGTCGTCACGCCGATCGACAGCAGGTGATCGATGAACGCCGGATGCGCCAACGCCGAGAACGTGCCGCGTTCGGGCGCGCGCAGCCCGGCGCGGCGCATCGACACGCCGCGCACGTGCGTTTCGTAGATCACCGTGTTGCGCCACGGCACGCGCGGGCGCCGGTCGGTGCTCCAGTCGAACGCCTCGTCGACCACCACGCATTTCGGCATCGCGGGCGCCGAGTCGCGCCGGTCCATCGACAGGTCCGCGCGGTTCGAATGCACGCGGTAGCCGAACAGCGCGTCCGACCAGCGGAAGTGGCCGACCAGCTTGCGCGCGTACGGGTCGAGCAGCAGCTTGGTCGGATTGAAGCGATGGCCGTGCTGCGGCTGGTACGGGCCGTCCGCGCGCAACCCGTACACGGTGCCCGGATGCGCATTGGGCAGGTAGCCGTGCCACACCTCGTCGGTGCATTCGGGCAGGTCGAGGCGCGCGAGCTCCCTGCGGCCGGTCGGATCGAACACGCACAGCTGGATGCGCTGCGCGTGTGCGGAAAACACCGCGAAGTTGGTCCCGAGGCCGTCCCAGGTCGCGCCGAGCGGATAGCGGCGGCCGGATTCGAGACGGGCGGGCAGGGCACTCGGCATGGGGCGGATCTCTCCGTGTCGAAGGCGGGGGGAATCAGGCGGGGCTCAGCCACAGCGTCGCGAGCGGCGGCAGGCGCAGCGTCGCCGACCACGCCTCGCCGTGCGCGGGCACGGCCTCGGCCCACACGGCGCCGTCGTTGCCGGCATTGGTGCCGCCGTACGACGCGGCGTCCGTGTTCATCCGTTCGCGCCATTGGCCGGGCGCCGGCAGCCCGACGCGGTAGCCGGTGCGCGGCACCGGCGTGAAGTTGCAGACCGCGACCACCAGGTGCCCCGCATCGTCGCGGCGCGCGAACGCGAACACGCTGTTGTCGCGATCGTCGCCGATCAACCAGGCGAAGCCGGCCGCGTGGCAGTCGAGCGCATGCAGCGCGGGTTCGGCCGCATACGCGCGGTTCAGGTCGCGCACGAGCCGCTGCACGCCGCGATGCGCGGGCGCGTCGAGCAGATCCCAGTGCGGCGTCGAGTCGTGCGCGAATTCGGCCCATTGCGCGAACTCGCTGCCCATGAACAGCAGCTTCTTGCCGGGGTGCGCCCACATGAAGCCGAAGTACGCGCGCAGCGTCGCGAGCCGCTGCCACGCGTCGCCGGGCATCTTGGCGACGAGCGAGCCCTTGCCGTGCACGACCTCGTCGTGCGACAGCGGCAGCACGAAGCGCTCGGAGAACGCGTAGACGAGCCCGAACGTCATCCGGTCGTGGTGATGGCGGCGGTGGATCGGGTCCTCGCGCAGATACGCGAGCGTGTCGTGCATCCACCCCATGTTCCACTTGAAGTCGAAGCCGAGCCCGCCGTCGCCGGTCGGCGCGGTGACGCCGGGCCATGCGGTCGATTCCTCCGCGACGGTGACGACGCCGGGCGGCGCGGCCGCACCGTGCAGCGTGTCGTTCAGCATGCGCAGGAATGCGACCGATTCGAGGTTCTCGCGTCCGCCGTGCACGTTCGGCACCCATTCGCCTTCCTTGCGCGAATAGTCGCGGTACAGCATCGACGCGACCGCGTCGACGCGAATGCCGTCGACGTGATAGCGGCGCGCCCACGCGAGCGCCGACGCGACGAGGAACGCGCCGACCTCGGTGCGCCCGACGTTGAACACGCACGTGTGCCAGTCGGGATGCAGCCCTTCGCGCGGGTCGGCATGCTCGTACAGCGCGGTGCCGTCGAACTGCGCGAGGCCGTGCGGATCGTCGGGGAAATGCGCGGGCACCCAGTCGACGATCACGCCGATACCGGCCGCATGCGCGCGGTCGACGAAGCGCGCGAAGCCGTCGACCGGCCCGAAGCGCGCGGACGGCGCGAACTGCGCGAGCGGCTGGTAGCCCCACGAGCCGCCGAACGGGTATTCGGCGATCGGCATGAACTCGACGTGCGTGAAGCCCATCCCCTGCACGTACGGAATCAGCCGCTCGGCCAGCTCGTCCCACGTCGCGCTGCGGTCCATCTCCTCGGGCACGCGCTGCCACGATTCCGCATGCACCTCGTAGATCGACCACGGCACGCGGTAGTGGTCGGCGCGCGGCCGCGCATGCATCCAGCCGTCGTCGTGCCACGCGAACGCGTCGAGCGCCGCGACGTCGGCGACGACGGACGCCGTGCGCGGCGGCGCTTCCGTCGCGCGCGCGCACGGATCGGCCTTGTGCGGCAGCACGCGCCCGTCGGCCGCGCGCAGCTCGTACTTGTAGCGCTCGCCAGCGCCGATGCCCGGCACGAACAGCTCCCACACGCCCGCCGGCCGCCGCAGCCGCATCGGATGGCGGCGGCCGTCCCATCCGTTGAAATCGCCGACCACCGACACGCGCTGCGCGTTCGGCGCCCATACCGCGAAGCGCACGCCGTCGGTGTCGTCGATGCGCGCGGGCGTCGCGCCCAGGCAGTCGAGCACGGCGGCCGGATCGCCGGCCGCGAAGCGCGCGAGCGCGGCATCGTCGAGCAGCGTGCCGAACGCATACGCGTCGTCGGTCACCTGCCGCGCGTCCGGCCAGTCGATCGCGAGCAGGTAATGGGGAACCCCGCCGTCGTGCGCGATCGTGCCGGCGAAGCAGCCGGCGCGGTCGACGCACGCGAGCGCGCCGAGTTCGCCGCCGTCCGGCGACAGCGCGCGCACGCGCTCGGCGCCGGGCAAGAGCGCGCGCACGACGATCCGGTCGGCCTGCCCGTGCGGGCCGAGACACGCGAACGGATCGGGATGGCGGCCGGCGAGCAGCGCATCGATGTCGGCCTGTTCGAACAGCGTGTCGGTCATCGCGTTCCTCCGGGTTCGGGCGCGCTGCCGTCGTCGAGCAGGCGCTCGACGAGCGCCGCGAGCCCGCCGACCGGCACGCTTAGCCAGTCGGGCCGGTTCGCGGCCTCGTAGCACAGCTCGTACGACGCCTTGTCGATCAGGAACAGCGCGAGCAGGCGATCGGCATAACGCGGGTCGACGAAGCGTGCGGGCGCGAGCGCGGCGGCCGCGCGATAGCATTCGACGAAACGGTCGGCGGCGGCCTGCCCGAAGCGGTCGAACAGCGCGCGCTTGCGGCCGGCCGCCTGCGGCGGCGCTTTCTCGGTCGCGAATTGCGCGGTCGCGCTCACATACGACAGCGAGCGCAGGAACCCGGCCACGTCGCGCAGCGGATGCGATTTCGCGCGGCGCCGTTCGAGCGGGCGCGCCGGTTCGCCTTCGAAGTCGATCAGCAGCGCGTCGCCCTGCACGTCGAGCACCTGGCCGAGGTGGAAATCGCCGTGAATCCGCGTGCATTGTGCGTCGAGCGTGCGCGGCACGAGTTCCCCGAGCGCACGCACGGCGGCGTCGCGCGACGCGAGCAGCGCATCGGCCGATGCGCGCATCGCGGGATCGAGCGCATCGAGCGCATCGAGCCGCGTGCGCAGCACGTCGAGCGCGCGCTCGAACGACGCGATCGCATCCGCGCACCAGCTGTCGACGTGAGCGGGTGTCGCGCGTTCCGGCGCGAACGCGGGATCGTCGGACGGCTGCGCGAGCGCGACGTGCAACTGGCCGAGCCGCGTGCCGACGATGCCCGCGAACGCCGCATAGCCGAGCAGCGCCTCGGGTTCCTCGTCCTGTTCGGCCGCTTCGTCTTCGTCGGCGGCCGGCAGCGCGAGCTCGTCGACCGCGCGCCGCAGGAAGTCGAACGAACGCGTCCATGCGTCGCCCTGGTTGTCGACATAGCGCTGCAGGATCGCGACAGTATGCGGCGTGCCGTCCGGATCGACGTGCACGACCTCGCCCGCGAGCGTCGCGGTGTTCGCATAGCCGATGCGCGTCAGGTGCCGGCTCATTTCCGCTTCCGGATGCACGCCGTGCGCGACCTTGCGCACCAGCTTCAGCACGATCGCGTCACCCATCACGAGCGAGCTGTTGCTCTGCTCGGCCGCGAGCCAGCGCACTTCGGCGTCGTCGCCGGGATCGAGCGCGGCGAGCGCGCTCTCCGGCAGGAACGCGAGCCGGCCGCCGTCGGAGGTCGGCACCGTCGCGCCGTCGCGCAGCTTGCGCAGCATTCCGCGCGCGAACGACGGCAGCGCGAACGCATCGGTCAGGTAGCCGACCGTGTGGCCGCGCCGCACGCGCGCGAGCGCGAGCTGCGCGAACAGCGGCTGGGACGTCTCGCCGCCCCAGGCCGCCGCGAGCGGCACGATATAGCGCTCGACGCCGCCGTCGCCGGCGCAGACCCACGCCTCCGCATACTGGAACGCTTCGCCCGGCACCGGCGTGACGACGTTCAGCCATGCATCGCCGATCGCGCGATCCTTCGATGCGAACCAGCGCCGCCGCGAGAGCCACGACGCGAGCGCGTCGTGCGCGAGCGCGTGCAGCTGCCCGACGTCCGGCCGCGTATCGCCGCGCCGCATCACGAGCGTCACGTATTCGGGCAGCGGCTCCGCATGCGGCTGCCGCCACGACGGCTCGCGGCCGTGCCCGGACAGCTCGAACCACAGGAACCCGTACGGCGGAAAGGTGAGGAGATACGGGAGCTGGCCGATCGGCGGAAACGGCGAATCCGACGTCATCTCGGTCGGCACGCGGCCCGCGAATTCCGACAGGTCGAGCTCGACCGCCTGCGATGCGCGCGACAGGTTCGCGACGCACAGCACCGGATCGCTGCCGTCCAGCTCGCGCAGGTATGCGAGCACCTTGCGGTTCTCCGGGCGCAGGAAGCGGATCGTGCCGCGCCCGAACGCCTGCGTCGCACGGCGCGTCGACAGGATGCGGCGCGTCCAGTTCAGCAGCGAATGCGGGTCGCGCGTCTGTGCCTCGACGTTGATCGCGTCATAGCCGTACAGCGAGCCCATTACCGGTGGCAGCACGAGCAGTTCGGGGTCGGCGCGCGAGAAGCCGCCGTTGCGATCCGACGACCACTGCATCGGCGTGCGCACGCCGTCGCGGTCGCCGAGGTGGATGTTGTCGCCCATCCCGATCTCGTCGCCGTAATAGATCACGGGCGTGCCGGGCATCGACAGCAGCAGCGAATTGATCAGCTCGATGCGGCGCCGGTCGCGCTCCATCAGCGGCGCGAGCCGGCGCCGGATACCGAGGTTCAGCCGCGCGCGCCGGTCGCTCGCATAGGTCTGCCACAGCAGGTCGCGCTCCGAATCGGTCACCATCTCCAGCGTCAGCTCGTCGTGGTTGCGCAGGAATACGGCCCACTGGTTGCTCGGCGCGAGCGCGGGCGTCTGCCGCATGATGTCGACGATCGGGAAGCGGTCCTCGCTCGCGATCGACATGTAGATGCGCGGCATCAGCGGGAAGTGGAACGCCATGTGGCATTCGTTCTCGTCGCCGAAATATTCCTGTACGTCCTCCGGCCACTGGTTCGCTTCCGCGAGCAGCATCCGGTTCGGGTACTCGGCGTCGATCGTCGCGCGGATCCGTTTCAGGATCGCGTGCGTTTCCGGCAGGTTCTCGTTGTTCGTGCCTTCGCGCTCGACGAGATAGGGCACCGCGTCGAGCCGCAGCCCGTCGATGCCGAGATCGAGCCAGAAGCGCATCACCTGGATCACCTCGCGCACGACGGCCGGGTTGTCGAAGTTCAGGTCCGGCTGGTGCGAATAGAAGCGGTGCCAGTAGTACTGGCCGGCGATCGGGTCGTGCGTCCAGTTCGATGTTTCGGTATCGAGGAAGATGATCCGCGTGCCCGCGTATTTCGTGTCGGCGTCGGACCACACGTAGTAGTCGCGATGCATCGAGCCCGGCTTCGCGCGCCGCGCGCGCTGGAACCACGGATGCTGGTCCGACGTGTGGTTGATCACCAGCTCGGTGATCACGCGGATGCCGCGCGCATGCGCTTCGCGGATGAAGCGCCGCACGTCGGCGAGCGTGCCGTAGTCGGGATGCACGTCGCGGTAGTCGGCGATGTCGTAGCCGTCGTCGCGGCGCGGCGACGGGTAGAACGGCAGCAGCCAGATCGTGTCGACGCCGAGTTCGGCGATGTAGTCGAGCTTCGCGATCAGGCCGGGGAAATCGCCGATGCCGTCGTTGTTCGAGTCGTAGAACGACTTCACGTGCACCTGGTAGATGATCGCGTCCTTGTACCACAGCGGATCGTCCGCACAGAGCGCGGGCGCGCGGCGGCGTGCGCGGCGCCGGCGCGGCGTGCCGGCCGGTGCGAGCGACGGGAACTGCGCGCGGCGTACGTCGTCGAGGGAATCTTCGCGTTTCATCATCCGTGGGCTCCCGAAGGTCGTCGGGCGTCGTCCGGTCCGGGCGCGGCCGCCCGCGCGGCGCCCGGAGACGGCGCGAGCCGCCAGATCGCATACGGCCGCACGTGCGGATCGAGCGACACGTACTGGCGATGGCCGCGCCACGTCTGCGCGTGCGCGGCATCCAGTTCGAGCGCGTCGAGCGGTTCGCCGTCGGCGAGCCCGAAGCCGCGCCACAGCGCGGCGTCGAGCGTGAAGTTCGCGGCCTGCGGATGCCACGGGTCGAGGCTGATCGCGACCACGACGACGCTGTCGAATGCCGGCGTCGCCTTGACGAACACGAGCACGGCGTCGTTGTCCGCGTCGGCGAACGTCAGGCCGAGGTGCGTCTGCAGCGCCGGGTGATCGCGCCGTGCGCGGTTCAGCCGCGCGACTTCGGCGCCGATGTGCGTGGCACGGCTCCAGTCGCGCGCGCGCAGCTCGTACTTCTCCGCGTTCGCGTATTCCTCGCTGTCCGGCAGCGGCGCCGATTCGCCGAGCTCGAAACCCGAGTACATGCCCCATGAACCGGCCAGCGTCGCCGCGAGCGCCGCGCGGATCACGAACTGCGTGCGCGGCGCGTTCTGCAGGTGGCGCGGGTTGATGTCGGGCGTGTTGACGAAGAAGTTCGGCCGGAAGAAGTCGCGCGCGGGCCCGGCCGTCAGCTCGGTCAGGTAGTCGATGAACTCGCGCTTCGTCTCGCGCCACGTGAAGTACGTGTACGACTGCGAGAAGCCGACCTTCGCGAGCCGGTACATCATCGCCGGCCGCGTGAACGCTTCGGACAGGAACACGACGTCCGGATGCCGGCCGCGCACGTCGTCGATCATCCACGCCCAGAACGGCAGCGGCTTCGTGTGCGGGTTGTCGACGCGGAAGATCCGCACGCCCGCGTCGACCCAGAACAGCACGGCGTCGCGCAGCGCGAGCCACAGGTCGGGCAGCGAGTCCGGCGCGTAGAAATCGGGATTCACGATGTCCTGGTAGCGCTTCGGCGGGTTTTCCGCGAAGCGCAGCGAGCCGTCGGGCCGCCACGCGAACCAGCCCGGATGCGCGGCGAGCCACGGGTGGTCGGGCGAGCACTGGATCGCGAAATCCAGCGCGATCTCGAGCCCGTGAACGCGCGCGGCCTCGATCAGCGCGCGGAATGATTCGAGCGTGCCGAGCTGCGGATGCACGGCCGTGTGGCCGCCGTCGGGCGAGCCGATCGCGTACGGGCTGCCGACGTCGTCGGGGCCGGCTTTCAGGCTGTTGTTGCGGCCCTTGCGCGCGGCGGTGCCGATTGGGTGGATCGGCGGGAAATACAGCACGTCGAAACCCAGGTCGCGAATGCGCGGCAATTGCGCGATCACGTCGTCGAAGGTGCCGTGCCGATGCGGATCGTCGCTCGCCGAGCGCGGGAACATCTCATACCAGCTCGAGAAGCGCGCCGCGCGGCGCTCGACGTCGACCCGATAGGTGGTTTCGTCGTGCGTGACGAACGGGCGGTAGCGCAGCGCGGCGAACGCGTCGGCCAGCGACGGCGCGCCGAGCAGCGCGAGCCGTTCGGCGGGCGGCGCGTCCCTGAACTCTGCGACGAGGCGTTCCATGTGCGGAACCGCGCGTGCATCGGCCGGATCGGCGAGCTTGAGCGCGGTCGCGAGCAGCAGCTGGGCTTCGCGCAGTTCGAGCGTCACGTCCTGGCCGGCCGCGTGTTTCTTCGCGACGTCGTCGGCAAGCGACGTCCAGTCGTCGCGCCACGCGATCACGCGAAATGCGTGGCGGCCGACCCGGTCGAGCGCGATGCGCGCGAGCCAGCGGTCGTTCGGCTCGGCTTCGAACGGCATTTCGCGCCAGTCGTCGTCGCCTTCCGCGCGCCACTGGAGCGCGGCCGCGAGATGCGCGTGCCCGTCGGAGAAGATCGATGCATGCACGACGAGCGATTCGCCGATCACGCGCTTGACCGCGAAGCGGCCGCCGTCGACCGACGGCTCGACGCGCTCGATCGCGATCCGGTCGGCCGCGAGCGCGGCCGACAGCACCGTGCGTTCGCGCGCGGCGTCGGGGCGCGTCGTGACGGGCGGTGCGCGCCGGGCATCCAGCAGTGCGTGTGCGCCGGGCCCGAGCGTGAAGGCTTCGAGCGCGGCAGGCGGGTGGGTTGGCGCGCCGTCCTGCGTGACGACGCGCGTGAAACCGCCCGGCACGCCGGGCAGGAATGCGACGGGATCGACGGTTGCCGCGGTGTCGAGATCGGGATTCAACGCGATCAGCAGTGCCGCTTCGTCGCGTTCGAGCGATGGCCCCGCGCCGCGCAGCAGCACCGTCGCGGTTGCGTCGGGCGCGCTCAACTGCGCGATCTCGCCGCGCGCGGCCGCCACGGGCGTCGCGCGACGCCACGCATTTGCCTCGGCGATCGCACCCGACAGGTCGAAGCGCGCGCGCTCGAACGTGGTGCGGTAGCGATCGGCATCCGCGTCGCGCGACATCAGCGGCAGCGCGATGCCGCGCTCGAAGCCCATCGGCGCGAGCCAGCCGGTGCCGACGGCCGCGGCCGTCCACAGTGCGCGGCGATACGCGCGTGCGACGGCGTCGTCCGGTGCATCGGGCCAGTCGTCGGCGAGGCGCGGGCCGTCGAACGCATCGGGAAAAGCGATTGGCGAGCCGATGCGCCGCAGCAGCCGGTGTTCGTCGGCGAACCACGGCGCGCGCAGGTCCCACCAGCGCACCGACGAAAACACCGCGTCGAACCCGGCCGCTTCGAGCTGCGCGAGCGCGTCGCGCGCATGGCCGGGCACGCCGGCGAGCACCGCGGCATCCGGGCGCGCGCGGCGCAGCGCCGCGCGCCAGCCGGGCCACCAGTCGGCCGGCAGATGATGCGGCGCGTCGACCAGGAAGCCGGCCGCGCCCGCGTCCGCAAAGGCGGCCAGATGCGCGCACCACCACGCCGACAGCGCGTCGCGTGCCGTGTCGTCGCCGAAGTTCGCGTGCACGACATCCAGCGCGTGCGCGGTACCGCGCGGGTCGATCAGCGCATCGTCGTGCGTATGTTCGACGTACCAGTCCGGATGCGCGGCGCGCAGCGGGTTCTCGCGCGCGATGCGGTCCGGCACGACTTCGAGCAGCATGCGCAGCCCGTGGCCGTGCGCGAGCTGCGCGAGCCGCGAGAACGTTTCGAGCGCGCTCGCGCGCGTTGCGAACGTATGGGCCGGGCGATGGAAATCGGCCACGTGGCGCGGGAAGCCGGCGACGCTCGCGGCCCAGAACGACCCGACCAGCACGTGATCGAAACCCATTCCGGCGATATGCGCGAAGGTCTGCCCCCACGCGTCGAGCGGCCCGACGAGGCGGGCGTCGCAAAAATAGATGTGCGGAGCGAAGGTCGGCGTGGAGTCCATGGCGCGGGGCGTGCGGGCGGCGGCAGTCGATAACGCCGGGCTGCCGCAACGCGTGTGCCTGCCGCGCGGAGTCCGGCGCGGCAACGGTCGGACGGGATGCCGGCGCCGGCGGGCTGTCGTTTTTACATGACCGCTGTACTGCCGCTTGCACTTACATGCGCGGTATGGAGCGGATGTCCGTGCTGTCGCCCGCGGCGCGATCGTCGTCCGTTTCGGGGAGCGGCACGCCGGGGTCGTAGCGCGCCACGACGCCATGTTCGATGCGGTGCGCGAACGGCGGCGGTGCGCCGACCTCGTCGCCGAAGCGCGCGCGTACGAATGCGCGCAGCAGCGCCACGCGTGCGTTGGGGCCACTCGCGCCGCAGGCGGACGGGCCGTCGACGAAGGTCGCGTCGCATTCGACGCTGTCGCCGTGGTGCGCGATCCGCAGGTCGTCGACGCGATCGAGCACGGCGCCCGCGTCGGCCCACGACGCCGACGGCGCGAACGGCACGTCGAGGCGCCTCAATGCATCGCAGGCGGCCGTTACGACGACCGCCGGCGCGACGGACGTGAAACGCAGCGTGTCTTCGTCGTCCGCGCACAACGCGCGCGCGCACCAGTAGTCGAGATCCTTTCCGCCGAGTGCGTCGGTTCGCATGGGCAAGCTCCGTCGGAATCGCAAAATGCCTTCAACGCGCAAGCGACGTTCCCGTCGCGGCCGTCGTGTGCATCCGCGTTCGAGCAGGCCGTGTCGCGACGCGTCGTTCGGCGGCAGCGCGGCGGCTGCTGCATCGTCCGGGCCTGCCGTTGCGATGGCGGCGAGCCGCACGCTTCTGCGGTCCGGCGCGATCATCGTGCGTCGACGTCCCGGTCGCCGTCGATGCGCTGCAGCAGCACGTCGCAGCGGGCGCGCAGCGCCTGCAGCTCCGGCGAACGGGCGTCGAGCCGTACGCGTTCGCCGTTTTCAAGGCCGTGCGCGACCGCGATCTCGTAGATCTCCTGCGCGATCGTCGCGGACGCGCTCGCGATCCTGATTCGGTCGAGCCAGCCGCATTCGGCGTGATGGCACGCGAGCCACGCGCGCAGCGCATCGACGCGCTGGCTGGTGGTGAGCCATCCGCCGAACCGGATGCGCGCGGCCAGCTCGCTCGTCACGAGATAGGAGAGCAGGTCGGTGTGGGTCACACGAAGCTCCTTGACGAAGTGTCGGGGCGGCAGGTCCGCACGCCGGCGATGTTCGGCAGCGTCTTGCCGAGCGCTGCAAATTCCGGTCCACTCGTGTGCGAGAACGGGGCCGGGATGTCGTCGGTGTCCGGATCGTCGTCCGACTGCTGGACGATGAACCGCTTCACGCGCACGCGGCCCGGGCCGGGTGTATCGTGCAGCGCGCCGAGCGCGAGGCCGCCACGCTCGACGACGAACGCAGCGTGCGCGGTTGCCGCTGCGCGATGAAAGGGTGTTCGAACCACGAGCATCACGAGTGCCGATCCCGCGCATACGAGCATGTGCATGCGCCGCCCGGCGGCCCGGTTCAGGCGCTCGCGCTCCAGGCCGCTCGCGCTGCCGGCAGCAGGTGTCCTAGGAGTTCGAGGTGCCCGATCATGACGTGCATTCCCTCCGTTTCGCCCATGCGCGTACCAGTACCGGTTCGACGCGCAATGAGGCCGTAAGGGGACGCAAGGGGGCGCAAGACGTGTGCCGGCCGGGCACGCTGCGTGCGAGCAGGGCGGCCGGCGCGCGCGGCGATCGGGCGGCGCGCATTTTTTGCATCGTTATCGCAGATAAGCACAGGAGGCCACCGTGCAACATCAACAGGATGCACAGGTTCGCGACCCGTATCGCGGCCACGAGATTCTCGTATGGGCGCGGCGCAACGACAGCGGCGCATGGCGCGACGAGGTGCAGGTGTATGTCGGCGGCGAGCGCATCGAGCTGGTCGAGCCGGCGGCCGCCGGCCCCGAATGGCCGACCGAGGACAAAGCATTGCGTGCGGGCGTCGAGCGCGGCCGCTACCTGATCGACAAGCGCGTCGACGACGATTGACCGGGATGAATCGACGCACGATCCGCGCACCCGCGCGGTCTGCCGGTACGACCCCTGCCGCGATGCGCAGCCTTGCCTGCAGCCGTTACGAAATCGACGTGAACTTGCCGGCCGCTTGCTGTTCGCCGCACCGGCCACGTGAAGCGCGCGGGGCCTCAATCCGGCGAAGGCGATCCCGGTGAGGCGGACAGCCTACGGCCGCGCGGCAATTTCATCCAGATGCCGCAGCAGATCCGCCGGATCGTCGTACACGCGCAGCGCGCCCGCGCGTTCCAGTTCGTCGCTGCCGTAGCCGCCCGACAGCAGCCCGACGCCGAGCGCGCGGCAGCGGCTGGCGGCGAGCATGTCCCAGATGCTGTCGCCGACGACCACCGTGTGTTCGATCGGCACGTTCAGCTGCGCGGCCGCGGTCAGGAACAGGTCGGGGTCCGGTTTCGCATATTTCACCTGGTCGCGCGTGACGACGACGTTCTTTGCCGGATCGACGCCGAGCGCCTCGAGATTGATGGCGGCCGTTTCCATCCGCCCGCTGGTGGCGATCGCCCAGCGGATGCCCGCGCTCGACAGCGCGGCAAGCAGCTCGCGCGCGCCCGGCAGCGGCCGAACCTGCGCGCGCAGCCGCTGGTACGCGGTTGCATGCAGCCGGGCGAGCCGTTCGACGCGCTCGGCGTCGATGTCGCCCGCCGTCTCGCGCAGCAGCTGGTTCAGGAACAGGCCACCGCTCATCCCGATCTTGCGGTGGATGCGCCACACCGACAGTTCGATGCCCTCGGCATCGAGCGCTTCCTTCCACGCGAGCACGTGCTGATAGACGCTGTCGACGAGCGTGCCGTCGAGATCGAACAGAAAAGACGTTTCAATGCGCATGTGAATCTCCTGGCTCGATAGGGTTCGAGCAAATCGTCCGTGAAAATCCTGCCGGCACATTATCGGCGCGCGGCCATGTCGTGGCGATGTCCGTGGCCCCAATGTGCCGCGCCGTGCCGCGTCGAGTCAGGCGCCGCTGGTACAATCGCGGCGATGCGCCGGGCCGGGCCCGGGCCGGACCTTTCCGCGTCGTACGCGCCCCCAACCTTCGTCGATTCCAGGTATGGCAACACCGGACGCCGTCAGTTCCAGTCAATCGTGGTGGGGCGTATTGGCCCTGGCACTCACCGCCTTCATCTTCAATACCACCGAGTTCGTCCCCGTCGCGCTGCTCAGCGCGATCGGCGACAGCCTGCACATGCAGCCGACCGACGTCGGCCTGATGCTGACGATCTATGCGTGGGCCGTCGCCGTCGTGTCGCTGCCGCTGACGCTGGTCACGCGTCATGTCGAGCGTCGCAGGCTGCTGGTCTGGGCGCTGGTGGCGTTCATCGTCAGCCACATCGTCACCGGTGTCGCGTGGAATTTCGCGGTGCTGATGGTCGGCCGGCTGGGCATCGCGTGCGCGCACGCGGTGTTCTGGTCGATTTCCGTCCCGCTGGCCGTGCGGCTCGCGCCGAGCGACCGGAAAAGCCGCGCGCTCAGCATGCTGGCGATGGGTACGTCGATCGCGATGGTCGCCGGTATTCCGCTCGGGCGCGTGATCGGCGAGGCGTTCGGCTGGCGCGTCACGTTCCTGATCATCGCGGGCGCGGCGGGCGTTGCGTTGCTGCTGCTGCGCGCGACGTTGCCGGAACTTCCGAGCCAGGGCGCCGGATCCGTCGGCAGCATCGGCGTGTTTCTGCGCAAGCCGGCGCTGGTAGCGCTGTACGCGATCACCGTGCTCGTCGTCTCCGCGCATTTCACGTCGTACACGTATATCGAGCCCTTCGTCCAGAGCGTGAACCACGCCAGCAGCAGCCGGATCACGTATGTGCTGATCCTGTTCGGCATCGCCGGCATGCCGGCCGCGATCTGCTTCAATCGCGTCTATCCGCACCGGCCGGACGATTTCCTGCTGGCGTCGATCGTTGCGTTGTCGGGATGCCTGCTGATCCTGTTCCCGTGCGCGCTGAACATCGTCACGCTGTCCGTGCATACGCTGGTCTGGGGCGGGGCGATCGTCTGTTTCGGCCTCGCGATGCAGGCATGGGTGCTGAAGCTGGCGCCGGAGGGGACCGACCTGGCCGTGTCGATCTTCTCGGGCCTGTACAACGTCGGCATCGGTGCCGGCGCGCTGCTCGGCAACCATATCGCCGGCGACTTCGGGCTGCCGTGGGTCGGCACCTTCGGCGGCGTGGTCGGCGCGTTCGCGGTCGGGATCGCGTGGTTCGCGTTGCGCCTTCACGCGAAACGGGCGGCGGCGGAGCCGACACCGGCCTCCGGCGTGCAGTGACGGCGGCTGCGGCCCGGTGCGTTCGCTTCCCGTGCGAACCGGGATGCGCGAACCGACAGTGCGCAGTCATTTCGCGCTGTCGGTCCGGTTACGCGACGGTGAGCCGCCACGGCATCTAGGTTCGCGCTTCAGGCGTCATGCAATCGAATAGCCGCCGTCGGCCACGAGCGCATGCCCCGACACATAGCTGGAATCGTCCGATGCGAGGAACGCGACGATCGTCGCCATCTCCCCGGCGGCCCCCCACCGTCCTGCCGGCGTCGCTGCGGCAAAGCCCTGCCGTGCATCGTCCGACGGCCAGATGCCGCGATGATGGAACGGCGTTTCGATCAGCCCGGGGCACAGTGCGTTGACGCGGACGCCTCGCTTGAACCACTCGATCGAAGCCGTCTTCGTCATCCCGATCACCGCGTGCTTGCTCGCGATATAGACCGACGCATTCTCGAAGCCGATGAGTCCGCCCATCGACGCGTTGTTGATGATGCTGCCCGAACCCTGGCGCAGCATGATTTCGGCCGCGTACTTCATCGAATTGAACACGCCGCGCACGTTCGGTTCGAACACCATGTCGAATCGTTCGGCATCCTGCTCGAGCAGCGGCGCGAACACGCCTTCCGTGCCGGCATTGTTGAACGCGATGTCGAGGCGTCCGTAGGTCGAAACCGTGAAGTCGAACAGCTTGCGGAGCTCGTCTTCGTTCGCGACGTCCGCGACGAAGGCCTTCGCTTCGCCGCCGGCGGCCGTGATTTCCTCGACCAGTCGATCCAGTTCGGTCTTGCGCCGTGCGGAAACGACGACCTTCGCGCCGCGACGGGCGAGTTCGATCGCGGATGCGCGGCCAATGCCGGAGCTCGCACCTGTCACCAGTGCGATGCGGCCATCGAGTTGAGCCGGATATGTGCTTGCGTTCATGATGAGATTCCCCAGAGTGGTTGACCATTCACGTCGAAACGACGTCTGATGCCCATTGTGGTCGTTCGTCGGTCGCAAAAAAATGGAACAATGGCGCATTCAGAATTCCCGTTTCGGGAATTGAAATCGCTTCTTCGCGAGCGTCAAAAGGGTTTCTCATGCTCAACCGGCTCGACATCCTGAAGATCTTTTCCGCGGCGGCCGCGGCGCCCACGTTCCGCGAGGCGGCCGCGCGGCTCGGTGTGTCGCCGCAGGTCGTCACGCGCGCGGTGCGCGAACTGGAGGAGATGCTGGGCGAAACCCTGTTCCATCGGACGACCCGCAGTATCCGGATTACCGCCTTCGGCCAGTCGTTTGCGCTTGAAGCGCAGGCGGCGCTTTCTGCCGTCGACGGGCTGTTCGGGCCCGCGAACGGCCAGGTCGACGAACCGGTCGGCGTCGTCAGGATCACGGCCCCGTCTGGCATGGGGCGTCATTACGTCCAGCCGGTCCTGACCGATCTCATGCAGCGGTATCCGGGTCTCGTGCCCGACCTGCGGCTGTCGGATGTGCCTTCGCCGGTGGTCGACGAACAGATCGACATCGGCGTGCGGGTCGGGGCGATCGGAGATAACCGCTTTATCGCGCGAATGGTCGGGCCGTTGCCGATGTGGATCGTTGGCGCACCGTCGCTGATCAAACGGCTGGGTGAGCCCAAAAACCTCAAGGCACTCGAATCGATGCCGGTGACGTGCCTGATCGACCGCGCGAGCGGTCGGGCGTGGCCGTGGATTTTTCGCGGGGAGCAGCAATTCAAGCCCGCGTCGCCGGCCTATCTGACGGACGACGCCGAGGCTGAGATCGAGGCCGTGTGCGCAGGGCTGGGATTCGGCCAGTGCTCGGAGTATCTCGTCCGGCAATACATCAAAAAGGGGCGCCTGGTGCGATTGCTGTCGAGCCTCGAACCCGAGCCGTGGAAGTTGCACGTCTATCGGCCGCGGCGTGGCCCGATGCCCCGTCGTATCCGGGTGGTGTACGACGAACTGGTGGCCAAGCTGGCGCAGGCAACGTGGCGAGGATAGTCGGCGCCGCCGGGGGGAGTCGGCACACCGACCAGCCGGTAAAGACTGTCGCGCCATGCTCCGGATGCGAACCAGACGAGGTCCGTCGCCATCCGCCGGAAGACACGTGGAAAGCCGACATATTGCGGCATCATCATGGCGGCAGACGCACCCGCGTCGGTGCCCGATGATCGACTGGAGACCCTGCATGCCGATACCCCGGATTGAAACGCGCGACGCCATGGGCGATCCCGATGTCGTTTATGTGAACCCGGATCATGTGCTGTGGATGTCGCTGCCGAGCGCCGCGCAGCGGCGGCCGGACAGCATGGCCATTCGCGTGGACGACCGCGTGAAGGGCGGCACGTTGCTGATGGCCGACGCTCCGCCGGCCCCCCAACTCTTGCATGACCTCGGCCCGTTCGTGACGGTGACACTGGCGAACCCGTCGTCCGACTATCCGAACAGTCTCGTGCATATTCGTGCCCATGCGATCGTCAAGATCGCGACGGACGAGCACGACAAGCCGCTGGCCGACCGGACGCTTGGCTGGGTCCATGTCCAGGACGGCTCGGCTTTCAAGGTCAAGGATTACACCGGCGTGGCCGCGCAATGGCAGGCGTCGGTCGCAGCGGCTGACCGCTGACCGGATAAACACGGTTGCGGGATGAAGCAGCGGCCCGTCGCGCCGCTGCCGCCCGGCCTGCTTTCCCCTCAGGAAAACCCTTGCCTTCCCGCGACGACCGTTGATTGCCGCGGTCGTTACCCGCCTGCAGGTGCCCTCGGCGCAACGCTCGACCGGCCGCTTTCCGCATCCGTCCTCATCCCGCTCCAGCAAGGCTCTGCGCACCAATAACTAACCAAAACAGGTATGGTGCGTTGCACTAAAACGCGAATATCTCCGTATTTCAATACCTTAAAGGTATAAAAATCCGTGACTAAAAGTATTGGACGGTGAATTTGCCCGGCGCGTATAAATCTGTCCCATGAACTCCCCATACGCAGCGCGCCCCATGTCCACCCCCACCATCGAACGCATCGAAACCCGTCTCGTCGACCTGCCGACGATCCGCCCGCACAAGCTGTCGGTCGCGACGATGCACGGCCAGACGCTGATGCTCGTGAAGGTGTTCTGCAGCGACGGCGTGACGGGCATCGGCGAAGGCACGACGATCGCCGGCATGGCGTATGGCCCGGAAAGCCCCGAGGCGATGAAGCTCGCGATCGACGCGTACCTCGCGCCGGCGATCGTCGGCCGGGACGCGACCCGCATCCAGACGTTGATGGCGTTCCTCGGCAAGCTCGCGAAGGTCAACCACTTCGCGAAGAGCGCGCTCGAAACCGCGCTGCTCGACGCGCACGGCAAACGGCTCGGCGTGCCGGTCGGCGAACTGCTCGGCGGCCGCCGGCGCGACCGCCTGCCGGTTGCGTGGACGCTCGCTTCGGGAGATACGGCCACCGACATCGCCGAAGCCGAACGCATGCTCGACTTGCGCCGCCACAACGTGTTCAAGCTGAAGATCGGCGCGAAGTCGCCGGACGCGGATATCCGGCACGTGGCCGAGATCAAGCGGGCTGTCGGCGATCGCGCGTCGGTGCGCGTCGACGTGAACATGGCGTGGAGCGAAACGCAGGCCGCGCGCGCGATTCCGGCGCTGGCCGACGCCGGCTGCGAACTGGTCGAGCAGCCGGTCGCGTCGGCCGCGGCGCTCGCCCGCCTGATGCGCCGCTTCCCGGTCGCGCTGATGGCCGATGAAATCCTGCAGGGCCCCGACAGCGCATTCGACATCGCGAAGCATCACGGCGCGGACGCGTTCGCGATCAAGATCGAACAGAGCGGCGGGCTGTTCGCGGCGCAACGCGTCGCCGCGATCGCGGACGCGGCCGGCATCGAGCTGTACGGCGGCACGATGCTCGAAGGCGCGTTCGGCACGGTCGCCTCGGCGCACCTGTTCGCGAGTTTCGCGAACCTGCAGTGGGGCACCGAACTGTTCGGGCCGCTGCTGATCACCGAAGAGATCCTGACGCAGCCGCTGGATTACAGCGATTTCGAACTAACCGTGCCGGACGGCCCCGGTCTCGGCATCGAACTCGACGAGGACAAGGTCAGGCGTTTCACCCGCGACGGGCTGACGAAAGTCGCGCGGTAACCCGAGTCACGCAAAGCCGTCATTCCCCCAAATACACGTGGAGACACCATCATGAGCGTCAAAGTTTTCGATACCCGGGAAGTGCAGGATCTGCTGAAGGCCGCGTCGAACGCCGGCGGGAACGGCGGCAATGCGCGCACCCGGCAGATCGTGCTGCGCCTGCTCGGCGATCTGTTCAAGGCGATCGACGATCTCGACATCACGCCCGACGAAGTGTGGGCCGGCGTCAACTACCTGAACAAGCTTGGTCAGGATGGCGAAGCAGCGCTGCTCGCGGCCGGCCTCGGCCTCGAGAAGTATCTCGACATCCGGATGGACGCCGAGGACAAGGCGGTCGGCCTCGACGGCGGCACGCCGCGCACGATCGAAGGGCCGCTGTATGTGGCGGGCGCGCCGGTGCGCGACGGCGTATCGAAGATCGACCTCGACGCGGACGACGGCGCGGGCCCGCTCGTGATCCACGGCACGGTGACCGGCCTCGACGGCAAGCCGGTCGCGGGCGCGGTGGTCGAATGCTGGCACGCGAACTCGAAGGGCTTCTACTCGCACTTCGACCCGACCGGCGCGCAGACCGAATTCAACCTGCGCGGCGCGGTGAGGACGGGCGCCGACGGCAAGTACGAATTCCGCACGCTGATGCCGGTCGGCTACGGCTGCCCGCCGCAGGGCGCAACCCAGCAGTTGCTGAACGGTCTCGGCCGCCATGGCAACCGCCCGGCGCACGTGCACTTCTTCGTCGACAGCCACGACCACCGCAAGCTGACGACGCAGTTCAACATCGCCGGCGATCCGCTGATCTGGGACGACTTCGCGTATGCGACGCGCGAGGAACTGATCCCGCCGGTGGCCGACAAGACCGGCGGCACGGCGCTCGGCATGAAGGCCGATGCGTACCAGGACATCGAGTTCAACTTCGTGCTGACGCCGCTGGTACAGGGCAAGGACAACCAGATCGTCCACCGCCTGCGCGCAGCCGCGACGGCCTGACTGCCCGACGGCGCGGCGCGCATGCGCCGCCGCCGGCCGGGTCCCCTCGAGATTCAACCGATACCGATGCGAGCGTGCATTGCAGGACGCGGCACGCGCATGGGAGGAGCCAACATGTCCGCCACCATCGACCAAGCCAACGAACTGGATCACCTGCTCGCCACCGCCGTGCAGGATGACAAGGAGGCCGGCGTATTCCGCTGCCGCCGCGACATCTTCACCAATGCCGAGCTGTACGAACTCGAGATGAAGCACATCTTCGAGAGCAACTGGGTGTATCTGGCGCACGAAAGCCAGATCCCTGACAACAATGACTACTACACGACGTGGATCGGCCGTCAGCCGGTGGTCGTCACGCGCGACAAGACCGGCGAGCTGCACGCGGTGATCAATGCGTGCGCCCACAAGGGTGCGATGCTGTGCCGCCGCAAGCACGGCAACAAGGGCAGCTTCACGTGCCCGTTCCACGGCTGGACGTTCTCGAACACCGGCAAGCTGCTGAAGGTGAAGGACGAGAAGACGACCGAGTATCCGGTGCAGTTCAACACGAACGGGTCGCACGACCTGAAGAAGGTTGCGCGCTTCGCGAACTATCGCGGCTTCCTGTTCGGCAGCCTCGGCGCCGACGTGCTGCCGCTCGAGGACTACCTCGGCGAAACGCGCGTGATCATCGACCAGATCGTCGACCAGGCGCCGAACGGGCTCGAAGTGCTGCGTGGCAACTCGTCCTACATCTACGAAGGCAACTGGAAGATGCAGATGGAGAACGGTTGCGACGGCTACCACGTCAGCACCGTGCACTGGAACTACGCGGCGACGATGGGCCGCCGCAAGGAAGACGGCACCAAGGCCGTCGACGCGAACAGCTGGAGCAAGTCGGTCGCGGGCGTGTACGGGTTCGACAACGGCCACATCCTGCTGTGGACGAAAACGATGAACCCGGAAGTGCGGCCCGTGTACCGGCACCGCGAAGAGATCAAGGCGCGCGTAGGCGACGTGCAGGCCGATTTCATCGTCAACCAGACGCGCAACCTGTGCGTGTACCCGAATGTGTTCCTGATGGACCAGTTCAGCACGCAGATTCGCGTGGTGCGGCCGCTCGGCGTCGACAAGACCGAGGTCACGATCTTCTGTTTCGCGCCGAAGGGTGAGAGCGACGCCGACCGCACGCTCCGCATTCGCCAGTACGAGGACTTCTTCAACGTGACGGGCATGGGCACCGCCGACGATCTCGAGGAGTTCCGCGCATGCCAGGCAGGCTACGCGGGCATCACGGCGATGTGGAACGACCTGTCGCGCGGCGCGCCGCTGTGGGTCGACGGTCCGGACGAGAACGCGAGGAAGATGGGGCTGAACCCGCGCATTTCGGGCGAGCGCAGCGAGGACGAAGGGCTGTTCGTGTGCCAGCACGAACACTGGGTGCAGGTGATGCGCGATGCGCTGAAGAAGGAACGCGGGGAGGTGGCGGCATGAACTTCGATTACCGGACCATCTGCGCCGCGTTGTATCGCGAAGCGCGCCTGCTCGACGATCGCCAGTGGGACGAGTGGCTGACCTGCTACGCGGAAGACGTCACGTACTGGATGCCCGCGTGGGACGACGACGATCGGCCGACCGACGACCACCAGAGCCAGATCTCGCTGATGTACTACCCGGATCGCGGCGGCCTCGAGGATCGCGTGTTCCGGATCAAGACCGAGCGCAGCGGCGCGTCGACACCCGAGCCGCGTACCAGCCACAACGTGACGAACGTCGAGGTGCTGGCCGAACGCGGCGACGAGGTGGACGTGCGCTACAACTTTCACACGCTGAACCATCGTTACCGCGTGACCGATCACTTCTTCGGCACGATGTTCGTCACGTTGCGCAAGGCGGGCGACGAACTGTTGATCTCGTACAAGAAGATCGTGCTGAAGAACGACTATATCCGGCAGGTGCTCGACGTCTATCACGTCTGACGCCGTTGTTTTGTCATTGAAGGGAAGTGGAGGTGATTCCATGTCCAGCTACAAGATTGCACTGAATTTCGAGGACGGGGTGACCCGCTTCATCGACTGCAAGGCCGGCGAGAAAGTCCTCGACGCGGCCTTCCGCGCGAAGATCAACCTGCCGATGGACTGCTCCGACGGCGTGTGCGGCACCTGCAAGTGCCGCGCCGAAAGCGGCAGCTACGACCTCGGCGACGACTATATCGACGACGCACTCACCGAAGACGAAAAGGACGGCGGCCTCGTGCTGACGTGCCAGATGGTGCCGCAAAGCGATTGCGTGATCGCGGTGCCGACGTCGTCGGGCGCGTGCAAGACCGGCCACAGCGGGTTCGCCGCGACGGTGACGAAGGTCGAGCAGCACAACGATGCGGCCGTCGTGCTCGAACTCGACGTCGGCGCGGCCGCGCCCGTGTTCCTGCCGGGCCAGTACGTGAACATCGACGTGCCAGCGAGCGGTCAGCACCGTTCCTATTCGTTCTCGTCGGCGCCGGCCGAGGCGAAGGTCAGCTTCCTGATCAAGAGGATTCCCGGCGGCGTGATGAGCACGTGGCTCGAATCGGCGCAGCCGGGCGACAAGCTGGGACTGCACGGGCCGCTCGGCAGCTTCTACCTGCGCGACGTGCAGCGGCCGCTGCTGTTCCTCGCGGGCGGCACGGGCCTCGCGCCGTTCCTGTCGATGCTCGAGGTGCTGGCGCGTACCGGTTCGCAGCAGAAGGTACACCTGATCTACGGCGTGACGCGCGATCTCGATCTCGTGCTGGTCGACGCGATCGAAGCATATGCGGCGAAACTGCCGAACTTCAGCTTCGCGACCGTCGTCGCGGACGCCGGGTCGAGCCATCCGCGCAAGGGCTGGGTCACGCAGCACATTCCGGCCGATGCGCTGAACGACGGCGACGTCGACGTGTATCTGTGCGGGCCGCCGCCGATGGTCGACGCGGTGCGCAAGTACTTCGACGACGAAGGCGTGAAGCCGAACAGCTTCCACTACGAGAAGTTCACCCCTAACGTCGTGGCAAAGGCGGCATGATCATGCAACGATTCTCGGGCAAGGTCGTCGTCGTTACCGGCGCGGCACAGGGCATCGGCCGCGGCGTCGCGCTGCGCGCGGCGGCCGAAGGCGGCAAGGTGCTGTTCGTCGATCGCGCGGATTTCGTCGCCGAGGTCGCGGCCGAAGCGACGGGTGGCGGGACGGCCGGATTCGTCGCGGATCTCGAAACCTACGAAGGCGCGCACGCGGCGATCGCGTGTGCGGTGCAGACGTTCGGCGGCATCGACATCCTGATCAACGGCGTCGGCGGCGCGATACGCATGCGCCCGTTCGCCGAATTCGAGCCGGCGCAGATCGACGCGGAAATCCGCCGCTCGTTGATGCCGACGCTCTATACGTGCCACGCGGCGCTGCCGCACCTGCTCGCGCGCGGCGGCGGCACGATCGTCAACATCTCGTCGAACGCGACGCGCGGCATTCGCCGCGTGCCGTATTCGGCGGCGAAAGGCGGTGTCAATGCGCTGACGCAGGCGCTCGCGATGGAATACGCGGAGCACAACATCCGCGTCGTCGCGACCGCGCCGGGCGGCACCAGTGCGCCGCCGCGCCGCGTGCCGCGCAATGCGGCCGGCGACAGCGAGCAGGAACAGGCGTGGATGAGCGAAGCCGTGCGGCAGGTGACCGATTCGACGTTCTTCAAGCGTTACGGCAGCCTCGACGAGCAGATCGCACCGATCCTGTTCCTGGCATCCGACGAGGCGAGCTACATCACCGGCACGGTGCTGCCGGTCGCGGGCGGCGATACGGGTTGAGCGGCGCGCGGTGAAGGTGCTTGCACGTGTTCATCGACAACCAACCGGCCGGCGCCGAGACGCCGGCCACGGAGACATCCATGCGTGATCGCAAAGCCATCGTTCCGGCCGGAATGGAAGCGGTGTACGAAAAAATCGGCTACGCGCCGGGCCTGAAGGTTGGCGATACGCTTTACGTGTCCGGCCAGATCGGCCGCGACGCGGCGCTGCAACTGGTTGAAGGCCGCGAGGCTCAGATCGTGCAGGCGTTCGAGAACCTGAAGTGCGTGCTGGAGGCGGCCGGCGCATCGTTCAACGACGTGGTCGACCTGACGACCTTCCATACCGACATGCGCGACCTGCCGCTGTTCATGCAGGTTCGCGACCGTTACGTCGATGCGCATCCGAAGCCGGCGTGGACGGCGGTCGGTGCGCATATGCTGGGCGGGTCGCCCGGTTATATCGTCGAGATCAAGGCGGTGGCGGTGCTGCGGGGATGACGCGTTGTCGGCGCGACTGAAATCTATTTCGCGTCCTGCGCAATCGGCGGTGCGGTGAGGTCGACATAGGACCCGGCGGGCCACTGCTTCCCGTGCCACGTGAGCGGCACGGCCAGAAAACACGACTTCAATACGGGGCCTGCCGGCATGAGGTCGAACACCGCATCGCCGCAAGGCCAGCCGTCGACGATCGTACCGACGCTCACCCCGGCCCGGGCCCGATCGCAACAGTTCTCGGGGATGAAAATCAGGCTGGCGATAGGAACCTTGCCGAGCAGCACGGCGTGAGGGCTGGCAGTTGGGCAAGAACCAGGCGTACCGGCTGTATTGCGAAGAGCAATTGCAGTTACGTTCGAAGTTGCCGAAGCGACGAAAGATGGTTGTGACGCGAGTGGCGAAGATCGTGCCGGCCAAACCGAACGACGCGTGGAGTATGGATTTTTCTATGGTCCACCCGCTTGCCGATGGTTCGAAGTTCCGCACCTTGACGATCGTGGACGTCTTCACGAAAGAAGCATTGGCCATCGAAGTCGGACAGCGTTTGAGAGGCGAACACGTGGTGTCAGCACTGAATCGTATCGCCGTCAGACGCGGAGCTCCGCGACACCTGTTCGTGGACTATGGCAGCGAATTTTCCGGGCGCCTGCTCGACATGTGGGCGTACCACTACCGAGAAAAATCGACTTCAGCAGGCCCGGTAAGCCGACGGACAATTGCCACATTGAGACGTTTAACGGATCATTTCGCGATGAGTGCTTGAACCTACATTGGTTCGAAACGCTGGGCGAAGCCAAGGCGATTGTCGAGGCGTGGCGCCGGGATTACAACGAGAGCCGTCCTCACTCTGCTCTCAAAGAGTTGGCACCAGCCGAATTCGCTCGTCAGCTGGTGCTTTCATCGGGTTCAACCGAACCCGAAATTCCGGAAAACTCGCTCTAGATCTGGTCCGGAAATTCCAAGCGGATCAATGAGGGCCGTTCCCCAAGCTTGAAATGGCCCAAAAGAAATCAGGCAGGTCAAGATGCCCAAGGTTAACAGCTTGCCGATAACGGTGACAGCTCCATCGGAGGTCTTTTTGAACTAGCCTCTAAAGATATCGAATTCTCAGCCGATAAGGTGGAATATCCTGCGTGCGCGTTCACCGTGCTGTATTCACAACCCACTCGCTTGGCGAGCTTTTGTGGAGACAAATGATGTTCATTTGTATCCTGTACGTCCTCTCGCTCCTACTGTCACTTTGCATAAATTCGTGGTGGCCAATCGGCTGCTTTCTCGGAGGCATGGCTCTTATCATGGCGTGGCACGTCGCGCAGAATCGCGTCAAAAGGGATCGAACCCCCTGAAACCTGTGCATGGTTCATGAAATTCACTCAGAAGACCCGAGGCATGTCGGGAACGGGAATCCATGACAAATGCGAACGCCGGATCGCATCGATGCGATGCGGATTTCGGCATGCTACAGCCGGACGTGTGCCGAATACTTGACGGCGCATCATAGTCTCAGTGCCGCGAGTTGGGCATCGATTCCATTATTGGTTTTGCCGTCCGCGGTGACAAGATGCTGCTTGAAGGGACGTCCATATTCGTGTAAACCCTCGTCAGCGAGGACCGCGGATTTCGCCTTATTGATGGCGCGCCATTGAGACCTCGCTTATAGGGCGGGTTGAGCGCATCACAATCGAAACTCTTCCCCGGGTGTATCGTCACGCAGAGTCGAATAGGGGAGTGCGAGGACGGCAACATCGTTATTGATGACATTCATCAATGTGCCCCTTCAGTACTACAGGTGGCAAGTTGTTCAGTGAATTTCTGACTTACGGCGCTGGGTACCGACCACCCCGAAGATCTGGCCGAGTGGCGCTTTCGAGCCGCGAGGGCATCGCTGCTTTCAACGGTTGCCCAATCATGCAGCGCACGCTGACGAACCTGTCGATATCGAAGCCCAGGCCCGAACCGAAGCTCGCTTGTGCTGCGTTGCCGCCTCAACCTGATGATCGATGCGATTCCACACACGCCCGCGTTAAATAAGATGAATGGTCGCAGCGCCGCACTGCTGCCGTTGATTGCGAATTTCGGCACCCGCAGTTCTGTCTGTATGTTTCAGCACCGGTACACCCTCGACGACGTAGTCTCGTAGCTGCGCGTGCCGCTGCCGCGTCCGAGGGCGATCTCCGCGGTTAACAGCGGGGTGATCGACGCTCACCGCAACAGCGTGCGCCGAGGCGGCGAAGCACGTACCCATCTTGCTGCCCACCAAATTCAATGCGCGACCGAAGGCTTCATAGTTCAGTGACTTGCGTGTGCGTCACGTGGGAATGACTGTGTCGGAAGCCTGCAAGACGTCCTCATGATTCAGTGACATGTCTTGCGTCGGTCGCTGCCGACTCGGCGTACCTTGCCATGTCTCGTACTGCCGGTGCGAATGGCGTACATCAGAAGAAGAGAATGCAATGGTGCATTCCGCCTATCCGTTGGAGAAAACCGCGATTCAGATATTCGATATGGACTGCTTAAGTATAGATCGTGAGCGAGTCATGCCTTCATGGCCATGATGATTTTTCCTATCGCCGGAGGTGGAAACTTTCCGTTCCGTCTGTCAGGAACGTCCTACATCTTGCTGATTGCGGGACTACGGAAATCTCGTCGCACGCCTATTTCGCTCTGCTGCGGCAGAGATGATACTGGCTTCAACGGTAGGCGAGATTCACTTCGAAATGCCACGAGGCGCTGATTGATCCGGATACCGTAGGGGCGTAGTTCTGAATCTGAGGCAAACGATTGCTTCGGAGAACTATGAAATAGATCGTTGATTCCGTTGTCGGAGCGGGCTCCGAGGATAGACGATTCTTTTTGTCGAGTTCGTCTCGGCGATGGAGACCACCAATGAAGCGTCGTCAATTTCTCAGTTACGTCACGGCAGCGGCCAGCAGCTATGTGTTGGTTGGCTGCGGCGGCGGTGACTCCGATGGCAGCGTCGCTGCCGTGAACGCGCGGGCGGCCAAGGCGATCGCGGCAACGTCCTCCGTGTCTGCGAACGGTACGACCGTTCCGCCTGCCGCATCCATTACCGACAACTCGGGCAACGTATGGACGATTTCGCAGGGGGTCATCTGTCAGAACGGCGTCAAGGACACGAGAACCTACAACGTGACGATGCTGCTGTGGTACGGGAACGGGCTGTACGCGAAAAACACGAGCCTTCAATACTTTCAGCTGATCAGCGGGAACTGGGTGCAATGTCTTGATCCGCGACTGGGCGGTACGTCCGTCGACGGCACAACGATTCCACCTGCCCCGTATATCATCGACAAATCAAATATCCAGTGGACCCTGTCGAACGGTTTCATCTACAAGAACGGCGTGAAGGACTCCAGCTCGTACAATGTGAGCACGCTGTTGTGGTATGGTGGTCTCGTCTACCAGTGCGGAACGGGCGGTCAGTTTTACGTATGGAGTCCGTCTGGAAACTGGATAAAGTGTGCCGATCCGCGCCTGACCGTCGCCATTACGGCAGGCATGTTCTACGGCATGAACGGGCACTTCGACTATCCGTTCACGCCGGCCCAGGTCATCAGTACGTTGCAGGGCCTCGGCTGCACGACCTATCGTATCGACTGCAGAAACACGTCAAATTACCTGGGGCCGGTCGTCGCGCTTGCACGGGCATTCCAACCCGTTGGGATGACGCTGTTCCCGTGCATTCTCTGCGGCCTGTACGACGCGAACGGCGTGTTGTATGCGAGTGAGCAGGCGGCCTACAATGCCGCGCACGCGAATGCCGCAGCGATTGCGACAGCGCTCAGCCCGTATGGCATTACGATGTACGAATGCGGCAATGAGCTCACGCGCGATCCGGCCATCATCTCGAATTTCACATACTCGGGTAACAAGGCGACGGACTTCAACAATACCAACTGGGCGATCATGCGCGGAGCGATGCGAGGCATGATCGACGGCGTGAAGTCCGTGCAGCCGACAGCGAAGTGCGGGATCAACTTCTGCGCAGCGGACATTGCGGCGTCCGACATGCTGTGGGATGGCTATCAGCCTGACGGTTCGGGTAGCCACCCGACCGTGCGCTGGGATATCACCACATGGCATAACTACCAGTCGTACGGGGATATTTTCAACGTCGGAACGGACGGCCAGGCTGCGGGTTTCAACTTGCCGATCTACTGCAAGGCGCGCTACGGTGTGCCGTTCATGATCACCGAGTGGAATGCCGGCCCCGAACAGACGCAAACGTTCCGCGCAAGCTATGTCACGCAGCAGATGGGTGAGTTCTATGCATCGCGCAAGAGCGCGGCAATTCAGTCCGTGATCTATTACGAACTCGACAGCGGTGATACCTCGTACGGGATCGTGACGAACTCGCTGCAGCCGATCCAGCCAACCTACAATGCGTTCCAGAGTTTTGTTGCGGGGCATCTGGACAACTGACATCGGCGAGGTCCCGCTTGTCGCCCGTTCCGTTGTCATCCGATCCACGCAATTTTGGTGTGTTGACGTCAACGGAACGGGAGGCGTCAACATGCCACTGACTCCCGTTGTCCGGCGCCGCCGATGTCACGCCCAGCCTGCTGGGCGCTTCGTGCGGCCCGAGGGCCTCGGAAAGCTTGACCGTCTCGGTCGTGAATTCCTCCGTGTACTGCCGCTTCGGTACCGCATTCTCTGCCTGCCCCCTCCGCACTAGAAGAAATCCGATAGAACTTTGCGGTAAGTGAAAATCGGACGGGCCAAGTGCGTTTTGTCCGGTTTCTGACGTGAATCCTCCCGCTACCCCGCCAGCGGTCATGTCGCGCGTGTACCGAATATTCAGAAGAATATGTATTATCGTCAGTACTCGGGCGCGGCAGTCATCGGAGCGGGCACAAGTGGCGCGCCCGGTCGGCCCCCTGCATTGCGCGAAAGCGTCCAGGCTGGCGCGGGGCGGGGCACGCCGCAAGAGGGAGGGGCCAATGAATGCGATCAACGAGTTTTTCGTCTCCGCAGGGTTCATGCCGAGCGGCTACTGCTTTTATTGGTCGCCCATCCTGTTGTGGGCGTACGTGATATCGGACATGGTGATTGCGCTGGCATGCTACGCAATTGCAGTCGTGCTGTGGATCTTCATGCGGCGGCGTACTGCATTGTCGTTCAGCTGGCCGATCCTGACGTTCGCGTTTTTCGTTTTTGCCTGCGGCACCACGCACCTCACTTCGGTCCTGAACATCTGGCAGCCAGACTACTGGCTCGATGCCTGCCTCAAGGCGGTCACCGCGATGACATCGCTTGCCACGGTCGCGCTGGTCTGGCCCATGACGCCCAAGGCATTCGCGCCGTCTGGTCCGAATCAACCGGAGCGGGCGAACAACGACATGTTGCGCGAAGTCGCCGCACTCCGGAATGCAGAAGAACAACTGCAAGCGCTCAACCGTGAACTGGAGGACCGGGTCGCCCAGCATACCGCCGCGCTGGAGGGCGTTGCCGACGCATTACGTCGCAAGAGTGCGGAGCTCGAGCACGTGCTGCAGTCGCTGCGCGACGACGAGGCGCGGACGCGATTGGTCGTTGACACCGCGTTGGACGCTGTCATTACTATGAACGCCGACGGCGTCGTGGTTGGGTGGAATCTGCAGGCCGCGGCGATCTTCGGTTGGCAGACCGACGACGCGGTCGGCCGTGTCATAAGCGAACTGATCATTCTTCCTTGCTTGTGGGAACCGCATGCCGTGGGCTTGCGGCGCTATTTGCAAACCGGCGAAGAGACGATTCTGCACCGGCGGCTGGAGTTGACTGCGTTGCACCGGGACGGACATGAAATCCCGGTCGAACTCACCATCACCCCGATTCACATCGGAGAGCGTCAGTACTTCAGTGGTTTCTTGCGCGATATTACGGCGCGCAAGGAAACTGAACGCGCGTTGCACGACAGCGAAAAGCGCTTTCGCGCCACTTTCCAGCAGGCGGCCGTCGGCATCGCGCATGTCGGACCGGATGGCCGCTGGCTGCGTGTTAACGAGAAGCTGTGCGATATCGTTGGGTACACGCGCGAAGAGTTGCTGTCGCTCACTTTTCAGGACATCACGCACCCCGACGACTTGGGGGCGGATCTCGCGCAAGTGCATCAGGTACTCGATGGGCAGGTCGATACGTACACAATGGAAAAGCGCTACCTGAGGAGAAACGGAAGCGAGGTGTGGATCGCGCTGACTGTTTCGCTGGTGCGCGACGACGCCGGTACTCCGGACTATTTCATTTCGGTAGTCGAGGATATCCAGCGTCGCAAGGTGGCCGAGGAGGAACTGCGCCAACGAACAGAGGAACTGGCGCGCTCCAATCAGGATCTCGAATATTTCGCCTATGTTGCATCGCATGACTTGCAGGAACCGCTGCGCGCGGTGTCGGGGTCGCTGCAATTGCTGAAGCGGCGATACGAGGGAAAATTGGACGCGCGGGCCGACGAGTTCATTGGGCATGCGGTGGACGGCGCCGTCAGAATGGCGGCGCTGATTGGAGACCTGCTCGCATACTCGCGGGTAGGGAGGCGAGAGGATCCGCGCCGGTTGACCGAATGTGACGAGGCCCTGGACTCGGCGCTCAAGAATTTGAGTGTGGCGATTCGCGAAACGGGAGCTCAGGTGACCCGCGGTTCGCTACCCGCTGTCCTTGCGATTTCCGCGCAGCTTCCGCTGTTGTTCCAGAACCTGGTGGGAAACGCAATCAAGTTCCGTCGCAAGGATGTGCCCGTGCAAATCTACGTGGGCGCCGAGGCGCGCGATGATGTGTGGGTCTTCCGGGTGGCGGACAATGGAATCGGGATCGAATCGCAATACTTCGAACGCATCTTTCTTGTTTTCCAGCGTCTGCAAACTCGCCGTGACTACCCCGGAACGGGGATCGGACTCGCTTTGTGCAAGCGTATCGTCGAGCGCCATGGCGGCCATATCTGGGTCGAGTCCGAACCCGGAAAGGGCTCCACTTTCCTTTTCACGTTGCCGCGAGGTCCGGAATGAGTGTTCGCAACGGATATGTCGACAGACATCAGGTTTTCGAGCGACGTGAAATCGCGTGACCGGCACCGCCCCGTCGAGAAACCGATGCTCAAGCGCATTGCATTGAGCAGCACCGGCCGCCTTGGGCGACCGGGCGTCGTGACGTGCCGAACTGCGCTTCCCAATGAGCAGTTGCATTCGATTGCTACTGACCGAAAATGCCGGCAATTTGGCTCATTACCAAGTCATTGAGGGCCGGGAACTGGATTATGATTTGCGTGCCGCACCGGGGTGCGGCAGGTTTGTGAATGGCCAAACGATGGATGCCGCGGCGACGTACGAGCTATTCTCTGGAATTTCAATTCCGTTGGCCATCGTTGTCGTAGGTACACGAGGTCGGGGAGGAGACTAATGGAAATCGATGCAGAGCGCGTGGTCAGATCCGCCTTGAAGCATTTGGGTTCCTATCGATATCATCGACATCACGCGCTGCAAGCCCGGTCTGTGCTCAAGGCGATCGAGGAAAGGCACGGGAAGACGAACCCGGCGCATATCAAGCTTGCAGATGCCTATGCGCGCGATGTGCTGGGGCACGCGCGCTATGCGCCATGGCTTTACGTCTACTCGGCAGTTTCCGGTGGGTTCAAGGAAGGCTGGATTCCGGACAATTACTACGGAAGCGTCGTGGTTCCTGCAATCAAGGGTGGATATGGCAAGATATCCGATCTGAGATCCTTGCAGAGCACGCTATTTCACAGCGCTGCTTTTCCGGATCTGGCGTATTTCGTAAATGGCCTGTTTCTCACCCCAGACAATGCCACGATTGCACCGACCAGCGTCAAGCGTCTGCTTTTTGCCGAGCGCGACGAAATCGTCTTCAAGGTCGACAATTCGCTCCAGGGCAGAGGTTGCTTCTTCTTTCGTCGCGACAGCTTCGATTTGGACAAGATCGAAGCGCTTGGAAACGGTGTGTTTCAGGAGCGCATTGTCCAGCATGAGGCGCTGAGCCGTTTCGTGCCCGGCTCCGTGGCGACGCTGCGCATGACGACAGCCATAGATGACAAAGGGCACATCGCACTTCGCGCTTGTTATCTGCGTCTGGGGCGGGCGGCCGACACTCACGTGCAGTCGAACAGTCACGTTCGCGTGGCGGTGGATCTGTCGACCGGCGAACTCGCACGCGAGGGCTATATGACGAACTGGCTGACGGTTCCGACACACCCCGACACACGCGTCGCGTTTTCAGGGAATCAGATCCCGGCTTTTGTCAAATGTGTCGCGACCGTGCTCGGGCATCACCGCAAGATGCCGCTTCCACGCAGCGTCGGCTGGGACGTCGCGATTGGGCGTGACGAAACCGTCAAGCTGATGGAATGGAACGCGATGCACAACGACATCAAGTTCAGCGAGGCCACGCAAGGGCCGTGTTTCAACGATTTGGGATGGGACAGGATTGCGCATCGCAACGACGCTCGAACGCGGTGACGGATTGTGGCGATGTTGAGGCATCGGTCACCCGGAAGTGTGTCTCGGGGTTGAAACGCTCCAGAGTGAATCGCCTCGTCAACCTGGTCCGCGATCGCGTTTGCGACCTGCCGCCGGATATGCGCGACGTTCAAACGCCGGCTATTCGGATTCGCGATATTCGAACGTGAATGCGCGCGGACGGGCTGTGTGTCGAATGTGACAGCGTGCACGGATACTCCAGTGCTGCGCAGTGCTGCATCCGCGCGGAGCATCGGCCGCGATTGGGGGCGATAAGATGGCGCAGCGCATTTGCGCGACACCCGGCAAGCCCGAGTGCTTGCCGGGTATCCCGTAGCGATGGAAAGAAGCTTGCAGTTGTACGTGAAATTTCGCAGCGCCACGGTCGGCCTGACAGCTTCGAAACGATTGCGCGTCATCGCGGCGTTCTCTGCCGCACGCCATCGGTGGCAGCGCCTCGGAACGTGCGAGACCGGGCGCGGAAATCATGTCGGCTCCCCGGCTACCGCGGAGCGATGACGGGCAGGACGCCCGCCGACACCGGCGCGCGATGCAACCAGGAGCGATAGGACGAGCGATAATATGAGCACGTTCGACGGCGTTGTCAGGCGGTGTTCGCTAGTGGCCATCGCCAGCACACAGACGGCCGACAGTTCCACAAACCGGAACGGGACAAAGTTGAATCGCCCGTTTTCGAGCGCAAAGGCCGCGCCCCGTTGGCACCATGAAATCAACACCCAATAGAAACGAATAACGAGGAACAAACCGACTATTCCAAGTTCCGCAAGAAAACTCATGTAGGAGTTATGGGCATGAGAGTCCGAGTGTACGGTCACCGACCCGACCGGTTGTCCGAAAAGACCGAAGTAATTAATGACCTGAGGGATCTGGTCGTCGAATGAGCCGAATCCCAGGCCGAAAATCGGACTTTTCAGGAAGTAGGCCAGCGCGCGCGGCCAGAGCCATTCATATCTCACCTGCAGGTTGCCTGCCTTGGGATTGGGGTCATTGATGGTGAAGGCATACCCCATATAATCTACATTCGGATTGGTATAGTGAATAGCAATTGCGATTGATGCCGCAATAAAGATCGCAATCATCAAAGCAAGGATCCAGCGCCTTCTGCCGAGGCTCAGGTACAAGAGCATCACGCCGACGCCAACCATCGATCCCCGGCTGTAAGTCGAAACAAGCATCAGAAAATTCAAGCCCAGCAGTGCAAGCAGAACACGGCTACGGTCGTTCATGTAACAGGCAACACCGAGGCAAAACAGCATCGCAAGAAAGCCGCCCGCTGCGTTGCGCGCTATGAAATAGCTGCCAAAGGTGTCTGCGGGGTGGATGAATATCGACAGCAGGCTGTTTTGCATGAGGTACCAAGCATAATATGGCAAGTTCACAAAAACAGCCGAAATAAAGAACCACTTGAGAGTCTTGTTCAGGTCCCAACGATGGGTGTACACGCAGCCGGCAAAAATAGGTGCGTACGATACGAAGAAGTTGCCGTCATACCGGTAAAAGTCATATTCAAGGAGTGAGGCCGGGTCGTAGATCAAAGTCGACGCCAGCGCATACGCGCTGAATGCAAGAAGAGGCCCTATGAAATCCGGATATGTTCTGCCAAAAAATCGCCACCAGAAAAACACGATCGGTGCGAACCCAATCGCGCTGACCGGGACCAGGTTAGTTACCGAAAAATACAGGGCAATCAGGGATATGTAGGGCACGGCGTTAGCTTAACAGTCGTTCAAATGTCTGGTGTCGAGATGGTGTTCGGGCCTCGTGGAACACCCATGTCTCTTGCGCATGACGGATCGCTCCATGTTTGCCCGCACCGCACGGGTATTTCAGTCGCCATCGCGCCCTTGAAAAGGACGTACTTCGTCATTGCCCGCTTTTGGCGGGCGAACCCGATGGGCTCCCGGATCCAATGCGCATCTGAAAACGGACTGCCGCGCTCCAACGTTGCCGCGACACATGGCAGTTGCACCAGGGTTGGGGGGAGTGATTGACGATCAACCAGAGAGCCGTGTCAGTCGACAACTCCCACCGGCGTCGCAGGCCCGGCAGGCCTTCGGTCGGGGAACCACTTGCGAACGGAGCGTTTTGCCGCAGCGTGCATCGGCTTGTCAACGAATGCATACAGTGCCGCACCGGCGCCCAGAGCAAAGACAAACGTGAAGGTTGCGCCTGTTGCGGAGGTGATGGTCATTCCGTGAAATACAACCGGAAACACTTTTCGAAATCCCTCCACCACATAGGGGTGGCTAAGATACGTTGCATAGCTCGCATCGCCCAGGAAAATAATCAACCTGGAAAGCCGGCCATTTGAAAACCACGATTCCAGGCTGGTGGCCAAAACAACAATTGTAAACGACGGGATTCCATTTCTGACAATCGGGCTGAATGGGGCATGAATCCACTCGAAGTACGCCATCAGAGAATATGAAGCAATTATTGCCGCGGCAGCTATGACCGGATTGACCTTGCAGCCTCTCCGGAAAAATTCCCACGCGAACATGCCTATCACGAACTCCAGCATGCGCTCCGACGAATAGAACGTCGCTGCGGTGGACAAATTTGCTGAAGTGCGGCACAGTTCGTAAATTAAAAATACAAGGCCGGCAACAATAAATGTCCTGCTTTTCTTTGCAAGCAGGGCCACTGACGCAATGACATAAAAAACTATTTCGTAGTTCAAGGTCCAGCCGACGAATAGTAGCGGATGGACGAGGCCACTCGGTTTCTTGTATGGGACAAAGAATAACGACATTAGAAGGTCAGGTAGCCCGCCGCTTGCCGAATTCAATAGACTCGGCCGGACGATGGCGATGGCAAATACCAGCAGCGTGAGAAGCCAGTATAGCGGGGCGATCCGGGCGATTCGCGAGGCCAGAAAGAATGACGGCGATTGCGTCCCGGTGTTGACGACCAATGCGATAACGAATCCGCTTATCACAAAAAAAATGTCAACGGCAAACTCTCCAAATGCATTTCCCGTTGGGGACATGATATGGAAGTAAACAACAGTGGATGCTGCGACGGCGCGAAGGGCAGTGAGTGATCTAATGTTGTCCATGTCGTTACCGACAACGAATGAATTCGTTACCCGCCAGACCGGAATGCCGGTCTGGGCCGTCGAGACTTGAATATTTCACCGTTGGCCTCAGCAGTGTGATGGCGCCAACATAACGCCGACAATCTGGATCGATTGAAGGTGGTCGTGAAATTCCGAGATTTTGACGCATTTTTACGATCAGCTCCATGGGCCGAATATCATTTGACTGATACAGCGGGAAATGTCGGCGGACCGATTTCGCCCCAGGCAAGCACGATCGAAAGACGACAGCCCCCGGTAAGCCAGCGAATCGTTACGCATACGCGACCAACGAATATTCTGGCAACTTAAGCCGTAATGGGCCCGACGACCAGATAGGCAAGATGTAGTTGCGGCATGCCTCCCTGTGAGGTTCCGTTGGGCAGGTCCGGAACCCTGAAGGATATCGACAGACGGTCGGCGCTCAACTTCGTCCTGACCGCATCGGGCGGCTCGGGGCGGCCAGTGAGTGCATCAACGAACGACACCTCGAACCGATCCTTCGGCAGTTGGCGGACTCCGCGCAGGTCGATTGATCGCCAGCCCGGCTCGGACTTGATCTGTAGCACGACGTTGTCACCCGCACAAAGAGCGAGCCCGGTCACTTTGGGTCCGAATTCGGTGCCGCCTCCGAATGACCGAAGCGCCCCGGAAACGGTCCGATGAAGCACGACCAGTGACAATCCTGAGACGTTGTAGCCACGAGGGTTGCCGCGATGGGTCAGATGGAACGACTCGTTGCCCTCCCAGTGGTAGACCATCGAAACATACTTGTCAGGCTGGCTCCAATTGTGCTCGAGTGCCCAGACAGCAAAGTGGAAGTAGTAGGTTGGCAGATAATGCGGGTCGATCATGTACCGATCGCCGATCTCCGTTTGCCAGATCCCCATTACTTTCCCATCCTCGACATATCGGTCATAGAGGATGGTGAGCGCATCGATTCCCAGGTAGTGAGTATCGAGGTAGTCCACCCAATCGATCATGCGTGCGTTGAACAACGGACTCCTGTACTCGAGCCATTCCACAAAGTTTTCGATTCCGCCTTGGTCTGGCCACCCGCCATAGACCACAAACGCACCATGCTTCTTGATGATGCGCGCCGCAGGAATGTGGATGCGCTCTACGTAGTCCCGCATGGCAAAGTCATACGGCTTCGCGAGCCGAGGATCGGCGTTGAAGCCCGGACCATGCCAGAAGCTCGATTGAGGCTGTCCGCCGGACATCTTCCCTCCGGCTTCGTTCCAGATCTGGAAATGTGTGATGTTGTATGGCGGTGCGGCATATAGTTTGACGGCCGCCTCAACGTAGCGCTCCCAGGCTGTGACGTCCTTGGGCGCCGATTTGCTGTCGCCGGGCAGACTCGCGTTCCAGAGTGGCGTGTAGCCCAGCATCAAGAGCGTCTTGATGCCGCCGCGCTTTTCGCGGAGCAGACCGACCGACAGATCGGCGTCGTAGGCTGGGCCAGTTTTGTCGATGTTCATCAAGGAATCGGCTGAATAACGCTGACCGGGACGGACGGAACTGCGTGCCCAGCTAAGCCCCATGTTTTGCCACATCATGACGTCGTATTGCGTTCCCGGGCCGCCGTTGGCTCCGATCAGTTGTGTGATACTGCGCTGGCTGGGGGGGCGGCGCACCGTCCGTGCCGGTGCGGGTTTGGTCGCGGCGGACGCGCCATTGAGCAGGGATTCGGTGAACGCCGCAAGCGCGAAGAGTGCGCTGCGGCGACCGCGCGAAGGACCATGTTGCTTTGTCATTGAGCTTCCTTGTGACCGGTATCGGTCGATCCGGGCAACGTCCGCGTTCGACTTCATGCACCGACGAAAACCGCGGTTCGTATCAGGCGTCGTCGCAATCTTGCCGGCAGCGACGGGTACAGCTGCGGTCGGGGCTGGCGCTCAGTTAACGGTCGGCGGATTTGCGTCACGTCAGCGAATTCGTGCCGCGGGACGAATATCGCGGCGGAGTATCTGCGACAGCGCGAAGCTCGCAGCAGACGCCGATTCGACGCGTAATGTCGCCGGGCCGACCGGAAGCTCGAAAGGCATGCCGGCGCACGTTTGAAATCCGCACGTGACGCCGCCGCGTTTGCGCTACCCGCATTCCGCGCTTCCGGACAGCCATGGGCGTTGAGTTCGTCCCAGGACGCCCAGGTATGGCGAATCACTTCGCAACGATCCCGCCCGTGAGACCGGCGTTGATCGCCGGAAGCAACAGGCTTAGCACTCTGTTAAAGCGCACAAGGCCATTGTTGTCGACATAGACGACATCCTTCGACTGGAGATCGAACTGGTTCGCGAGCAGCATAGACACAGGCGAGCTTGCGTCGAGGTGGTAGATCTCCGGCGTGACGCTGGTCTGACGGATCACGTAAAGTTGCTTCGCAGCCGAGGTCGTCGCACTGATGAAGCCTGCCTGATTGAGCGCCTCGCCGAGCGTGAGGCGGCCGTCCTGATCGGGGAGAACGGCCGTCGGCTTGTTGACCTCGCCCATCACGAATGCGGGGTTCTCTCCACGCGTGCTCACACGCAGCACGTCTCCCGGCTTGAGCATGATGTCCGCGGGGTTGTTGCCACGGGCGATCATTTGCGTGATGTTGAGCTCGTACGATTTTCCGTTGCGCGTGATGATCACGTGGCTACGATCGGCGTCGGGACCAAAGCCACCTGCGCGATTGATAGCCTCAGTCAGCGTCATCGGGATGTCGTTAATGGCCTGGGCGCCGGTCGAGCGGACCGCACCGTCCACGTAGATCTGCGAGGCGCGGTAAGAGGCCACGCGAACGGTGACCTCCGGGGCCTGGAACGTGCCGCTGAGCTTCGCGCGGAGCTCGCTCTGAACCTGGTCTGCAGTCTTGCCCGCCGCATGAATCTGCGTTGCGTACGGGAACGTAACGTTTCCTTCGCTGTTGACCACGAATCCGGAGGTCGGGTCTGATGTCTTGGTCGTCTGGGCTTGCTGACCGAGCGCGGCCGCGAGTTCCGGGTGATCCCAGATGACGATCTGGAGGATATCGCCCGGCCCGATTTTGTAGGGGCCTGGTTTTCCGGAGAGTTCGCGATCGCCGGCCGCATCGATGGCGTTCACCTGCGGGGCGCGCATTCGCTGAATCAGCGTCAGATCGATCGGGATGATCGGGATCTGCTGGGTGCTCGTGACGCTTCCATTTTCGGCCGTTGTGACAGGCAGCGTGGGAGGCGTCGCCATGTGCTGGCCGGGGACGATCGAGCACGCGCTGAGCGCCGCGGACACCGTCAGGGCAAGCGCCACTCGCACGTGGGCGTCCCCGCGAATCCGCCTTGTTGAAAGCTTTGTAATCTGAACGTATCTTGTTTCGTTCATGTTTGTATCTCCGGAGCACGGGTCAGCGTGGGGTTCGCATTGGATTTCTCGGCTCGTTGCCGCGGGCGCGTATTGCCGCCGGCCAATGAGTATCGAGACGTTCGCAGGTGTGTGTAAGGAATCCTGGCCCACCAGATGCAATGAGGGTGGGCTTCTATCGAATCGTGGTCCATGGGCCAGGCAGAAGGTCCAGACCTCGCCGGTTCGGCGCAAGCACTGCCGTATGCGGCGCGGGCGTCAGAAGGTCTCGACGTACGTTGGCTGCTTCACGCGACTACTGGTCACGGGAAAGCTTCCGGTAGGTGGTAGGCGACACGCCGTAGCGTTTGCGAAAGAGCCGTCCCAGCCTGTCGCCGTTACCCATGCCGCAGTGACGCGCAATCTTGTCGACGGGAAGCGTCGTATTGACCAGCATCGCGCAAATGGCCTCGAAGCGAAGCTGCATCAGATATTCGAGCGGCGTGACGCCGAACTCGGTCTTGAAGCGGCGCAAATAGTTTCGCACGCTCATTGCGGCCACCACGGCGGCGTCGGACACCGAAATGTCGCGGTCGAAATTCTCGCGTATCCAACGTGCCGACTCGTGAAGTTTGTCGGTTGCGGTGTTCATGCCGTGCGAGTTGCTCCTCGAATTGCCGGTCCAGACGATAGGCGGCTGCAGGCTGCCCGCGATCCGCGTGGACATTTCCTCGCCATGATCCTCGGCGATCTGCGAGAGCGCCATTTGTGCAGCCTTTTGATCGAGTGTCCAGGAGGTGCCGTTCCCGGATCCGACCCAGTAAACCGGCACTGTACGTGGCCGCGAATGGGGCAACAGAACGTCGAAACGCGGCGCGAGCCCGTGTCGACGTTGCGGTGCGTTGTCTGCGCCGGCGAGCCAAGCGGTAAGTTGTGCGTCGAAACCCGATTTGACCCGGACATCGTTGCTCGCGACGAACAGCGCATGAAAGTCGCCAACCTGATACGCAGCCAGGGGTTTTGTCATCACGCCGATCGACGAGGAACTGGATACCGGGCCACCGAGCTTCGACAGTATCGTAATTCTATAAAGGGGTTCGTTGGCGGCAAATCGCAACGTCGCATTGGCCAGGTGGAAGATTTCGTTGATGACGCTCGCCGTCACCAAATAGTGGCCATCGAAAATGAGTATTCCAATATTGCGGACCTCGGTTGTCTCGTTCACTTGCCGCTGCATCATGACTTTACTTGTAAATGCTGTTGCGCGTTCCACGAAAGATCTCCCAGGCTGGCCATAGTTTATATTGCGCTGCGTCATCAGAAATTGTCGACTTGGTTGTCCTTTACATCAGGAAACCTGTCCGAAAATTACGTGGAGTTGGCGTGATCGGTTGAGTAAAACATTCGGTATCAGGCGTCTACGATTACCCACGCAATACGCAATCATCAGACGAATTGATCGATAAATGAATGGACTTGGGGCGGTATTGCATGGGCGGGATTACATTTTGAAACAAATGCTTATCGCCACGCGTAGGTTATGCCGTTCGGACTGGATAAATCGTGCCTGAAGATTTGTAGACTCGCAATCTTCACATTGTGCGATGTTACGTTTGAGCGGAAATGCCTGGGCGCTTTGGAGGAATCGCGCGGACTGCCGATTCCTAGAAGTATCAACGTAACCGCCAATAGATGCTTGTGGCCGTTCCCTCATGCCCGCTGCATAAAAGATGTAGGTGCAAGGGCTTTGATAAATTGATGGAGATAAAATAGTTGCATTGTCGTTTTTGATCGTATAGAGGTGCGGCATGTGGCAACCCATTTGCCCGGGCGACTTTGCTGCGGCAATGGCATTTTTGACTCATTGATTTGGCCAGATTCTACTTCGTCAATCGTTTGCGTTTGCGCAGGCGGAGAATATGTTTTGAAAAATTTTGACTTGGCGGATCCGGACAGGATTTCGATTGATCCTCTTTAATCGAATCCTGCTGAAAGCGACAATAGTTCGGGATTTTAGGACCCACCTGCGTGATTCGTCTCGCGGACTCACTACGCTTCACCGCAGCATGAAACTAATGCCTCCGCCGTTCGCGGCGAAAGTGACGGGTGTGTGACCGGCAGGAAAGCCATGATCGGCCTGAGGCTGCGGTTGCCACGCTCGAGCCGCACGCCGCGCATGCCGGTTAGCGGTGTTCATCCATTACACGGGGAACAGCCGGATGAAATTACCTGCCGAAGTCAATGATCTGTCACTGCCAATCGAACCGGCAGCGGATGCCCGCGTTTCCAGCCAGGTGGAGGCGCAGCCCGCATTGCGCGCACGCGCCGTGGTGCTGGCGGGCGGGTCGGGTACACGGCTATGGCCTGTATCGCGCAGGCATTTCCCGAAACAGCTTGTCGACGTACTTGGCACCGGGTCGCTGCTGCAGATGACAGCCGGGCGCCTCGCACCGCTGGCTGGTGAAAGGGGCTTGCTCGATGAGGCGCCGATCGTCGTGTGCGGCGCCGCGCACAGCGTGATGAGCGCGAAACAGCTGGAAGAGCTTGGCGTCAAGGCGCGCTTCATTGTCGAGCCGAGCGGGCGCAATACGGCTCCGGCGCTGTCGCTCGCCGCGATGCACGCGCTTGCCGAAGGCGGCGATGGTGTGCTCGTTGCAGTGCCGGCCGACCATATGATTGGTGACACGTCAGAGTTCGAGCGTGCCGTCACGGCCGCAGTGCGGTTCGCTGAGTGTGGCGCAATTGTCACACTGGGTGTTCTTCCCACGCGCGCCGAAACAGGATTCGGCTACATCGAAGCCGGTGCGCTGATCGATGGCACGGCAAGCGAAATCGGGCGCTTTGTCGAAAAGCCTGACGTCGAAACCGCCCGGGCGTATGTCGCGTCCGGCCGTTATTACTGGAACAGCGGGGTTTTCGTCGTACGCGCCAGCGTCTGGCTTTCGCTGCTGCGGCAGATGCAGCCGGCGATTCACGCGGCTTGCGCGCAAGCCTACGAGCTCGGTGAGAATGCCGGCGCGTTTTTCAGGCCGCATGAACCGTCGTTCAACCGCATGCCGGCCGATTCGATCGACTATGCGGTCATGGAAAACCTCGCGCGTGACAGCAACGTGCCGGGCGTGGTTGTCCCGCTGGAGTCTTCGTGGTCCGATCTCGGCTCGTGGGAGGCGGTCTGGGACGCGCTCGACAAGGATTCGCACGGCAATGCATCTTCCGGCCGGGTGCTCATGGAGGATGCGCAATCGTGCTACGTGCGCTCCGAGAATCGGCTTGTTACGTGCATCGGCGTTTCGAACCTCGTGGTGATTGAGACGGCCGATGCCGTCCTGGTGGCCGAGCGATCGCGAACCCAGGATGTCAAACGCGTCGTCGATCACATTACCCGGCGGAACGATCCCGAAGCGCATTCGCACCGGCAGGTGCACCGCCCATGGGGCCACTACGATTCGATCGACAACGGCGAGCGTTTTCAGGTGAAGCGCATCGTCGTGCAGCCGGGGGCGCAGCTGTCGCTTCAGCTTCATCATCATCGGGCGGAGCACTGGATCGTCGTATGTGGCACCGCGCGTGTCACGCGTGGCGACGAGGTTTTCCTGCTCGGAGAAAACCAGTCGACCTATATTCCGCTGGGCGTGCGACACCGGCTCGAAAATCCGGGCAAGTTGCCGCTCGAGCTCATTGAAGTGCAGTCCGGCTCGTATCTCGGCGAGGACGATATTGTCCGCTTTGAGGACGTTTATGGGCGGGTTGGGTGAGCCGCTGCCAACCCTGTGTGACGCGTTTGCGGAATGCGGCTGTCGTCGCCGAGGCGGTGCGGTGGAAGTCCGTTGCGGCACAGGCATTCGATTTCAAGCAATGGCTCGACATGGCCGAAGTCGCCATGCAGGCACAAGAAGCGAAATCTGGCGTGACGGTGCGCTAGGCGCATACAAGACCACTTTATGATAATTCGAGGATGACCCCGGTGAACCACTTGACCTTCAACTCGATCCCGGCGCAGCGGGGTGGCGAGCGCGGCCAGCTTTCGGGGCGGGAACTGCTCAGACTGATGCGCACCCACTGGGTGGAGATCGTTGGCATTGCCGCATTCATAGCGGTGCTGTCGGTCACCTATGTATTGCTCGCGACGCCCATTTATTCGGCGGATGTGCTTGTGCGAGTGGACCCGCCGGACCCGAACGAGTTTGGCCTTTCTTCGCAGACCCGCGAGACGCCGCCGCCGATGCCTTCACCCGATGCCGAAATGGCAGTGATGACGAGCCGCTCGGTGCTCGGGCCGGTGATCAAGCGCTACCGGTTCGACATCTCGGTGACGCCGCAGTCGGTGCCCGTCCTCGGTGCGATTGCGCAGAAGCTGGCGAGCCCGGGGCAGCCCGCGGCGCCCTGGCTCGGCCTTCGCTCGTTTGCGTGGGGAGGCGAGCAGGTGCACGTGACATCGCTCGAGGTGCCCCGCGCGCTCGAAGAGGAGAAGCTGACGCTGGTTGCGCGCGACAATGGCCGATACGAGCTGTTCGGACCGTCCGGCGAGCCGCTGCTCTCCGGAAAGGTGGGCGAAACCGCCAGTTCGCGCGGTGTCTCGATGCAAATCGGCGAGCTCGTCGCGCGGCCAGGCACGAAGTTCGAAGTGATTCGCTGGAACGGGCTCGACGCTGTGACGCGTTTCACGAAATCCGTGAAGATTACCGACCGCGCGAAGGGCACCGGGCTCGTCGAGATCACTTATCTGGACGAGCATCCGACGCGGGCCGTCGATGTTGCCAACGCGATTTCTGAGCAGTACATCGCATACGCAGTGGCGACCCGTCAGCGCACGGACAGTGCGACGCTCGAATTCATCACGAAAGAGCTGCCGAGGCTGCGAGCCGAGCTGCTGCGCAGCGAGCGGGCACTCGCCGACTATCAGGCATCGGCGCAGTCGATGCAGCCGACAACGGAATCGCAGGCGTATTTGCAGGGCGGCATCGAGTTCGACAGGCAGATTGCGTCGCTTCAGATCCAGCGCACCCAGTTGCTGGAGCGCTATACGCCGGGCAGCCGATGGGTGACCAGCGTGGATACGCAGCTCAAGCAGCTCAATGCGGCAAAGAGCGCGTTCGACGCGCGCTTCGCGAGCATGCCCGTATCCGAGCGGCGCAATGCCGACCTGGCGCGCGACGCGAAGGTGGCCGAAGCGGTGTATCTCGGCATGGTGCAGAAAGCCGAGGAGCTGTCCGTGCGGCGCGCGAGTACGACCGGCGGCGCACACATCGTCGACGAGGCAACCGTGCCGCTTCGCCCCGTCAAGCCGGAAAAGCTGTTGATCATCCCTGGCGGCGTCGTCCTCGGGCTCTTCTGCGGCGTGCTGTCGGTATTTCTCCGCCGTCACGTGATGACGGGCGTAACGGACCCGCTTTATGTCGAGCAGCGGTTGAATATCCCGGTAGTGGGCGAGGTGCTGTTCAGCCGGCAGCAAGCCAGACTCGATCAGGAGATGGAGCCGCCGTTGCATCGCAAGCCGGTTTCCGACGGCGCCGTGGGCATGCTGCAGCGGCCGTCGGCAGCGCAGCATCGCAGCGGATCGGGGCGGCAGAATGCCGTCCAGGCGCACGGCCTCACAAAGGTGCTAGCGGATCGTTTCCCGACCGATCTCGCTGTCGAAGGGTTGCGAGGCGTGCGCACCGCGCTCTCGCGTGACGGCGCACAAGCACCGAACAACGTCGTGATGTTTACCGGTCCGACGCCGGCGGCTGGAAAGAGCTTCGTGGCGGCAAACCTGGCGGTGCTGCATGCGGAGATCGGCGCACGCGTGCTGCTGATCGATGCGGATATGCGTGGCGGGCATCTCGCGCTCAATTTCGGTCAGTCCAACCGGGACGGTCTGAGCGAAGTGCTCAGGGGCCAGAAAGAGCCGCGGGAAGTCATGCGCGAGGTCGGGGTGCAAGGGCTGTGGTTCATCTCGTGCGGCAGTCTGGCGCACGATTCCGCCGCATTGCTGATGAGCCGCCGTTTCAAGGACTTGCTCGATCGCTTCAGCGCGGAATTCGACCTCGTCGTGATCGATACGCCGCCGCATCTGATGGTGACCGATGCCGACATCATAGCGAGCACAGCTGGCGCCACGGTGCTCGTGCTGCGTTCGGGGACGCAGAGCGAGGAGGAGATCGCCGATACGGTCAGAAAGCTGGACCGTGCGGGTGCGCGCATCGTTGGGGCGGTCTTCAACGCGATGCCGGCGAGCCGCGGCAACCGTTACTACGGCTACGCTTCGCGCATCGGGTCGGCAGAATCGCTCCGCACGGCGGCATCCTGAGCCGCGACGGGGCAATCACGAGCCGGCGTGCCGGAACCGCAAGAGGCGTGAAGGAGCACCTGCCTTGCGTCGCCCGGTAGCCGGCGACAATGGGGATAGCTTGTATGTCAAAGCAAGGCGATGTCCCGTCCGGTCACCGCCGGACAACGATCGCGCATGACAAGTTGACAGATGCAAACGGGGCCGACAAAGGTGCGAGACGTATCGATGCGGCTCCGGCGGCGCGGATCGTCAAGAGCTACGGTGCACGTTCGGTCTACGGAGGCTGGTCCGACACGGGCAGACCGGATGCTTTCGTTCAGCGGCTCGAATACCGGAGTCGGAAGTTCAAGGCCTGGGTGCCCGCCCGCGGCAGCGATGCGGACACGCGTGATCGGGGTATCAATGTGTGGACGCCATGCCACGCACACCATGTACAGAAAAATATTGCAAGGGGGCTCCGGAAACGGAGATCGGCGGTCGCTTCAAGTCGGGAACCGGCGTCCGCACACTTGACGGAGAGACCGTGAGTAATATCGATAACGAGCAAAATTCGCACCAAAATGAAAATCGGTATACCGGTGCACAGGCGGGGTCGGGGGGGCAGCAAACGCAGGGCCTACATGCGCCGGAAGGCGCAGTGGCGCCGGGCGCGACCGTCCCGGTGCGACCCGAGGCCGACGGGCAGCGTGGTGCCGGGAAGATCCGCGCGTCGATGCGGGCTTACAGGAAATTTCTTCACGGCGTGAAGCATTGCCTCCCTGACTGGGCGTTCCTGATGCTTTCCCATCGCAGGAAGATCGGGCGTTTCCCGAATCTCACGCGCCCGAAGGCATTCAACGAAATGATTCTGATGCGCAGTCTGAACCCGGCGATATGTTGGAGCGAGTTGACGGACAAACTCAGCGTTCGAGAATACGTCAGACGCAAGATTGGCGAGCAGTACCTGATTCCACTTATCGCCGTTCCTGAAGCGTTTACGCGCGAGGTCTTCGACATGCTGCCATCCTCGTTCGTGATGAAGGCGAATCATGGATGCGGGTTCGTCAAGGTAGTGCGGGACAAGAGGAAGACATCGTTCACGGAGCTGAGTGCGCTTGCAGCCCGGTGGATGGCGTCGAATTTTTACCACATCAACCGGGAACGGCACTACCGTGACATCAAACCGCGCATCTACTTCGAAAAGCTGCTGGTCGACTCGAACGACAGGATTCCCGCCGATCTCAAGCTGCACGTGTTCGGGCGCAGGCCAGGCGGACCCGTCATCTACACGATCGTGATTTCGGACCGCTTCGGTGATATCCGCGGCGATGTCTATGATGCTCAATGGAACCGGCTCGATCTGTCGGTAGGCGAATATACGCGTAGCAACGCTCCTGCCCGGCCGCCGGCCAACTGGGACGATGTCGTGAGAGTCGCGACGTTGCTCGCCGAGGATTTCGGGTACCTGCGCGTGGATCTTTATTCGACCGGAAATGAAGTCTATTTCGGCGAACTGACGTTCACGCCCGGTGCAGGTCTGTTCCGCTTCAATCCGGATCGATTTGATTACGATTGGGGCCATCTGTTGCGGGAAACGATGGATGGAATTGAAATAAAAAATTATCAAATCGGTAAATCGCGAACGCGGGGCATGATCGGATAATAAATTGTCTATTTATTTCATGGGAATTGATGTGTTTTCATCGTCGGAAATGGTGTTGAATTCCACGCAGTCTGGCTATCGAAGGTAAATGTGTCGGGTCGCTCGGGGCGGTTGAAAAAGAACGGGCGACTCGAACCTTGACGAGAGGGAACCGTCGCCCCCAAAGGGCATTACTCGATCAGGCGGAGCGCGCAGTTCCGCGGAAAGAGGTCGTCTGGCTCGTTGTGCGCCTCGGGAGCCCGAATGCGTCTGGTTACGCGATATTTGCCGTCGGAGTGGCGTCGAGCATCAATTTTCTGCGACAGTGATTCGTTGCGCGCAATATTGCGATGTCCGCGGTACTTCCCAAAAACGGAAATTCCAGCGATACGCACGATTTTAACGCATCTCGTCCATTTGTAAAAAAATATCATCGGTGGCCGGTAGGCAATTTTGTATATTTTCCTTACCTGTATCGCATGAAAAAGTCAAAATAATATTGAAATTATAAAAATATATAACGCTATGTAATGGCGTAGAAATTTGCCATTATTTCGTGATTTTCGGCTCGCTTCCCGCATTCGACGTCGCGGCGATGGTTACATTCGGAATCAGGCAGATGTCCGAGAGCGGACAGGAATTCCTCATGCGCTCACGGGGCGCATCGTGCTACCCGCCGAACTGACAATTCGGCGACCCGCGGACTCAGGCAGCTGTTTTCCGTCCAGGTTTCCGGGCACACATGGAACATGAGGGAGAAGGTCCGATGACCAGCGTAACAGAAGACGACGCGCAGCCGGTTACCAGCGACATGGTTGACGACAGGGTGACAGCGCGTCCGCGGTTATCCGCTCAAACGTCGGGTGGCTCGGAGAAGTCCGTGATGGCGGCGCGTGGCCGGCCGGGAGGCATGACGCCGAAAACCGTCCGCACGTGGGCGTATGAGAAGGCTGACGGCCTGCTTCGGCGCGCAAAGCCGCTCATGCCAGATTCGCTCTACCTGTGGCTCTCGCACCGAAAAAGAGTCGGACGATTTCCGAACCTCGTCCGGCCCGCGACGTTGAATGAACACCTTCTTCACCGCTGTCTGCATCCGGAACCTCGATGGAGCGAGCTGGCCGACAAGCTCGCCGTGCGCGAATTCGTCAAGGACCGGATCGGCGAGCAGTACCTGATACCGCTGATCGCAGCACCGGAAGAATTCACGAAGAAGGTATTCGATTCGCTGCCGCATGCATTCGTCATGAAAGCAAATCACGGATGCGCATTTGTCGAAATTGTCAGGGACAAATCGAAAACGTCGTTTGAGAACCTGCGGCAGCTCGCGCAAACGTGGCTGGCGACGAATTTTTACCTCGCGTCGCGCGAGAGACACTATCGGTCGATCAAGCCGCGGATTTACTTCGAAGCGCTGCTGCTCGATCGGGCCGGCGATATCCCGGCCGATCTGAAGATGAACATGTTCGGCAGTGGCGTGGATGGTCCGATCATCTACACGGGCGTCATCTCGGACCGCTTCGGGCATCCGCATGGCGATTTCTTCGATGCCCAATGGCGCCGACTGGATCTGGCTCTCGGTGACTACCCACGGAGCGAGACCCCTCCGCCACCACCGGCCAATTGGGAAGAAATTGTCCGTATCGCGAGGTGTCTTGCCGAGGGCCTCGGCTACGTACGTGTCGACCTCTATGCGCCTGACGGTCACGTGTACTTCGGCGAGTTGACCTTTACACCGGGCGCTGGCGTCTTCCCGTTCTATCCGGACCGCTACGATTACGAGTGGGGGCGGCTCTTCGGGAACATGAACGCGGCTGTGCCAGAGGGTAGGCACGGCGCCATGCCGCATCCTGAATGACGGTGAAGAATGAAAGGCGAGACCAAGATCACGTCTGACCACGAACGGGTGAAGCGTGCGATGTCCGAGATCGAGCAATCGATGTGTCTGTCGACGTGCATCGACGCCGTGGCGGCCCCGGACTTGCGGGCGACGTTCATCGCAGGCCTGGAGTGGATACAGCAGTTCGTCATGCGTCCGCATGCCGACCTGGGACGCAAGGGCGTCGTTTGTCCGTTTGCCAGGCCGGCGCATGAGGGGCGCGCGTTGTACCTCTGCGCGTTCGATTGCGCAGCGCTCCCGTTCGACGTGTATCTCGACATCATGATGGGCATGCCGGCCATCTACAGGCGCCTCGCGGCGAGCCGGCCGTTGCCGTCGGATCTGTTCTCGCTCTGCGTGTTTCCGATGAACCTGCATGCGGACGTATGGTACAAGTTCATCGATAGTGCGCACGCACTGCTGAAGCCGGTCTATATGCATGCCGGATTGATGCTCGGTGAATTCCATCCGGCTAGCGCGGTAAGAGGTGTGCGTTCCGCTGCATTCCGGCCCATGCGTGCCGCAGTTCCGCTATTCGTAATCCGCGAGATGTCATTGCACGATGTCCTGTTCATCGACCGCGAGTCGACGCCCCTCGGCATCCGTATTCATGAACTGGAATGCTATCTTCATTGGGTCGGGGATCGCCTGCCGGAAAGTGAAATCGCCTTCCTGATGGAACGTATCGAGCAACGCAAGGCGGAGTTGGTTGACCATCAGAACATGGTGTCGGGAACGATGTAACCGGAGAGAATTCCACATAGGGATTCCATCCGCATATCAAGATAATGAAGTTGCATCCGCAACCGATGCCAGTGCGTCCGCGCTTGGAAACGGCATGCGGACGGCGTGGGGGCAGATATCTGTCAAATCCGCCAACAGTTCGCTGTTTCGTGACTCGGCATGTTGCGAGCGGAATTGGCAGGGTACGCTTTAACCCGCAACAAAGACACGGCGAAGTGCATAGACCAGCACGATCCGTTGACGCAAGCTGTTCCGGGAAAAGAAGAATCGCGCGACTGACGATGGGTCGTTGGCCGCGTAGCGTTCGAATCAATAATCAACAATGGGGTACTTATGCCGCTCATCTTCGTATATATCATTGGGGCGTTGCTTGGTGTCGGTGTGCTCGCCACAACTGTATCGGGCGGCTCGGTCAATTCCGGAAGCTTTGTCTGTCATGTGGCGCATTTCAACAAGTAATACCGCTTCGCGGCTGGCCGTTTTGTCGGGCTAACCATCAGGTATCGATACGTCGAAAAGGCAGGGATGAGGGGTAAGGATCCGGAGCTGATCGCCGCGGTGAGGCGGGCCAATGCGGACGCGTAGCCTGTCTTGGCGCGTGTGATGGCCTGACGCGTTCGGAGTGTGGCGGCGATGAATCTCCAGGTGCTCATATCGACCGTGTCGTCGCTGCCATCCGAATTTTCGGTGCGGATCGCGCCGTCATCGTCACGTTTTCCTGATCGGCGATGAGCCACACGTGGCCGTCGCGTTTGGTGGCGCCGGTGGTGCAGCGGCCGTCGCGATTGCCGGCGAGCGCGTCGACGTTTCCGCCCGCGGCCTGCGGCGATACGGCCGTTCGCGGTCAGCGGGCCCGTTGCATGCGCACTCGGCGCATGGCCACACCTGCGCCGAGTGCCGGCAATGTGAGCGCGGTAAGTGTTGAACGCCTTGTTGCAGGTGAATCGGACCGACAGGTCGGTGTGTGCCCAATGCGCTTCGCGATGCTGAAACAATGCGCTTGCCGCGTACCGGCACAAACCGAAGGCGTTGTTGCTGTCAGCGCAGCGACAACGGCATGTGCGCCGCCTCGTTCATGCCCCGCTCCATGGCGTGCCGTGCGGATACATAGCGGCATGGCTAGCGGCCCGTTCGGTGCGTAGAGGCGGAGCAGCTATTCTGGTGCTCGGTGGCGATTCGCGGAGCAATCTCGGTGTGGGCGGCGAATATGCGTATCGCGCAGACGGTATCGCGGGTGAGGTGCAGAATTGCAAGCGCGATCGCATGCGTGAGTGTCAGCTTATTCGGTCAATGTTTCGGATCTTTTAGCCCTGTCGATTTTGGCGAGTATGTACGTCCGTTATGCTGCACCACAGCAACTGATGTCTGAGGCCGCTGCGCTCGGCTGCGTGCTTTTCCGTCGACTGGTGCGCGACGGAAGGTCGTGCATCAACGCGATGTTTCGATTCCGGGGGCAGCGGTGGGTTCTCTAGAGCGGTTATGAACTTCGTGCCACGCAGGCAACGATCGACGGAGCAAATTTTCGCCACGGTACCGCGAGGAGCAACAATTTTATGAAAGCCGTCACGATCGCTATTTGCAATTATAACTATGAGCGCTATCTGTCCGAAGCCATCGATTCTGCATTGGCGCAGGATTATCCGGCGACAAAAGTGCTCGTGATCGACGACGGTTCGGTTGACGGGTCGCGCGAAGTGATCGACGGTTACGGTTCGCGGATTCGGTGCATCCTGAAAAAGAATGGTGGGCAGGTTTCTGCATATAACCGTGCGATCGACGAAATCGATACCGAATATGCGATCTTGCTCGACGCGGACGACATCCTTTATCCGCATGCCGTAACCGAAGTGATGCAGCAACTCGAATCGAGCGCGTGTGTGAAGGTACAGTTCCGGCTCGATGTGATCGACAGTGACGGCCAACCGTCCGGTGTATCAGTCCCCCATTCGGATCCTCCGGCCGATTGCGGACGATTGCTGGAGCGAGGCTGGCTCTATCCGTCTCCTCCGGCATCGGGCAATGCCTATCGCGTGAGTGCCCTGCGCAAGATATTCCCGTTGCCGGAGACGCCTGACGGGCGGTATGGTGCGGACTTCTACGCGATATACGGCGTAGCGTTGGTCGGCCAGGTCGCCAGTATTCCCCGCTCGCTAGGTGCGTACCGCGTGCACAATTCGGCGGAGTGCGACGTCTCGTTTGCGAATTCGGAGAAAAACAACAAGGCGCCGAAGGCGTATGCGATCCGCTGGCGCACGTTGAGGCGCGTCGCACAGGCGCGCCTCGGAATGGAGCTTCCGGTTGCCTTCCGCGACTTTTCGCACGAGAAGGCAGTCTTCTCCGAAAGAGTGTACGGCGCACCGTTCCTCAGCCGCTGGCGCTGGTTCGCGCTTGAGTCGCGCAGCTATTTTCATTCGATAGTCGCCAATCCGTTCTGGAGCGCGCAGAAGAAAGTCGGCACGATCGGCTTGTCCTGCCTGTGTCTGCTTCCCTTCGCACCGCTTTCGGATTTTGTGGTTCGCTACATCTCGAACCCGCTCGCGCGCGGCAGCAGCAAAGCGTATTGAAGCGTATGTCGTGCGGCGTCGGTTGGGAGCGCAGTGTGTTCGCCGCAGCGACTGACCTGGCACAACTTGCGAGCGACGACCGGGATAAGATTGAGAGAAGAGATTATGGGCCGTAAGGAAAACGTCCGATCGATCGCATTCATCTACGGCGGTTATGCGATGAGGTATCTTTACCTCATCGTCGTGATCCCGTTCTATGGGCGTGTACTCGGAGTCGCGGAATACGGTCGCGTGCTCGCAGCGATGTCATTGATGAACGTGACGTGGATGATCGTCGGATACGGCTTCACGCTCGTGGGCATTCGTGACATCTCCGGCACCCAGGACCGGAAAGAGCAGAACGCGATCTTTTCGTTGCATGTGAGTGCGCGTTTCCCGACCATGCTCGTCGGGGCCATCGTGGGCATCTGCGCCACGTTTTATTCACCGCTACTGTCGGCGCGTCCGTCGATTGGAATTCTCGCGACCGCTCTCGGCATTGTGTCGGGCTCGAACCTCGGCTGGCTGTTTCAGGGGCGCCATCTTTTTCGAGTACCCGTCATGCTCGAGGTCGCCGGATTCGCATTGAGCCTCATGCTGGTGCTCACGCTTGTGCGCGGCCCGGGTGATTCGTCGTGGGTATTGGGTAGCCTGCTGCTTTCCGGCATCGCATCAACAGCAGTTGCATATGGCATGACGGTGGCCAATTTGGGCCTGCCCCGTATCGCGTGGCGGGGCGTCGTGGGGTTGTTGCGCAGCTCGACGATGCTCTTTTGCTATTCGACCGGATCCGTGGTGTTGACGGCATCGTCAACCTATATGCTCACGCTGCTCTCGACGCCTTCGCAGGTCGGATACTTCGGGGCAGCGGAGCGTTTTGCGACGATCGGGCTTGGCCTGATGGCGCCGGCAGCACAGGTTTTCATTCCGACCATCTCGCGGCAATTGGCTCAAGGAGATCATGACGGTGCCCGCGCGACGAGCCTTCGCGGCGCGGCCCTACTGATCGGTTACGGGATGCTCGCGTTTTGCAGCGCGCTCGTGCTTTCCCCGGTTCTGCTGCCATTGATTCTCGGCTCGGCGTTCACTCCGAGTGCGCACGTGCTGCAGCAGCTTGCATGGATGTTTCCCTTTGCTGCCTTCAATCAGTTCATTGGCTTTTACGTTTTCGTCCCGCGCCAGAAAGATCATTTGCTTGCCGTCGCCGGCCTGATTTCCGGTCTGCTCAATGTGACGACGGCCCTTTTCCTCGGACCGCGGTATGGTGCGACAGGAATGGCGATGGCGCGGGTGATCGGCGAGGCAACGCTTTCGTTGATTCTGTTGTGTCTGGCTATTCGCTCGGGCTTGCTGAAGTCGCTGCTGTGGCCGCCGGTGCGGCTTCCAAACGCTGCACCATCACCCACGCCAGCAATCAACGAGTGAATGGCGGTGCGGGAAACCCGGTATCAGGTAAAGCTTCCCGCAGTCAACTGCCTCGCAAAAAACAGTGAACGTTCGCTGGCCGCTTGTCGTCGACACACGCGTTCCGAAGGATATCCATCATCTTCGTGTGAAGAAGATCTGGCGTATCGGCCAGAAGCGACGGCTTGCGCATGCGGGATTTCCGACTGCGGCGATGAAGCAACGAATCAGCCATTTTATGAAATTGCCGGTGTTCCTGTTCGCGGGCTTTTGCCTGTGCTTTGCGCGGATCGATATTGCCACTGCGGCTTCGGATGCGATGGCAGCCAGCAAGGAGCGCTCATCGACTGTTGTAGCGGTGGTCAATCACGTTGCCATTACCGAAGCGGATGTCGACAGGACCGTGGCGCACGCCGGTGCGCCTGACAGCGTCGCGCTGCGCCAGATGCTCAAATACCAGCTCATCTCACTGGAATTGCTGCGTCAGGCCGCAGACCGGCTGCATTATGCCGATCAACTCGAGGCCGGGGGGCAAAAGGCGACTGAATGCCGCACGATCGGTGCGATTCGGCTGTACCTGCGCGATATGGTGCGTCCGGCGCCAGTGTCGGACGAGGAGGTGGAGGTGCGCTATCGAACACTTGTCAGCAATACCCATGCACTCAATTGGGCAAACGTGAATCTTGACGCTCGCGCATGCGCGACGTTGGCGGGCGCGCGGGATCCGGTGGCCACCATCTCTCCCGGGATGCCGATCTCGCATTTCGCGAGCGATGTCGGCGCGTGCAGCAGCGGAATATCCGTGCTTGTCCGGGGTGCGGGCGTCGTCGCTTTGCGCAAGTGCATCCGTCAACAGCTGGAAGCCGAACGGCTCGACGAAGCGGTGCGGACGCTCGTTGATAAGCTGATGTCTGGTGCCGAAATTGAGTTGCGGTAGATCATTCGTTCTGGACTTTTGAAGATCCATTTGAATTTGTTTGGAGAGTCTGACTTCGAGAGTCGCGGTCAATTCAGGATGAACACATTACAAATAGCCAAGTTCTCGTAACTTTCAGCCACTATGGAAGTTGCCGGTTTTTAAAAGTCTATGCTTGGTCTGCGTGTTGGATTAGGCGAAATCATTACGGGGTGTGCTGCTGATAGAGAGGCAATATTCTTTTGGCTGGATCTCTATGAGAAACCCGCGAAACTGAGAATATTGTCAGTGTAATCGGCAAACCTGTTCGCATAATCAAAGGGCTATTGGTAAGTTGTGGAATAACTTTCGTTCCGCCATCGCACTCGAACCGTATTAAGGAGAACGATATGTCATCGATCGGGCCAACGTCACCGGGCGCGAGCCGCGCCATTACGGCCGATTCGGCGAGGGTAGAGTGTGCCGCCCCGATAATCGATGCCGCGGACCACGGATTGTTGCGGCAGCATGACGCACACGGGCTTGAGGATTGGGCCACATTGCCAGGGGCTGGCGATTGGGCGAAGCGTGTGTTCGACGTCGTCTGTGCGCTCAGCATGATCGTCGTTCTGGCACCGCTGTTGCTCCTTATTGCAGTCATGGTGATGCTGGATGGTGGCCCGTGCGTTTTTGGACACACACGCATTGGCATGAACGGCGTCAAGTTTCGGTGTCTGAAATTTCGTTCGATGGTCACAAATGCGGACGAGGTTCTCAGGGAACTGCTGGAGCGTGATCCGGTCGCTCGGGCCGAGTGGGAGCGAGACTTCAAGCTGAAGGACGACGTGCGTATCACAAGGCTTGGGCGCTTTATCCGAAGCACGAGCCTCGACGAACTGCCGCAGCTATGGAATGTCGTGCGGGGCGAGATGAGCCTCGTCGGACCGCGCCCTATCGTTGAAGCGGAACTGGAGCGGTACGGTGCGTACACGAGCTATTACCTGATGACGAAACCAGGCATTACGGGCATGTGGCAGGTAAGCGGGCGCAGTGACCTGGACTATGCTTCACGCGTGTCGCTCGACGTGCAGTATGCAAAGACGCGATCTTTCGGCGGCGATGCGTTGATCATGTTCAAGACGATCGGCGTTGCGCTCAAGCGGCGCGGCGCGTATTGAAGTGTACGCGGCGCAACGACGCAAGTACGGAGTGACGGGGCGGGCACGCCGTCACGGATTGACCTCGAGACGCGCGAGTCTAGATGGAGAACAACAAGGACAATCGATGAGAAACGGTTACGGCAGTAATACCATCGCCGCTGCGCGGCGCCGCACACAGAGCTCCAACACAACAGCGGACTGCGCCGCGACACTGTCAGCATGCGCTCGCGTGCCGCAGCGCTCGCGTGCCCCGCGCCGTGTTTGCATCGGGTAGGGCGCGAGCGATCATGGCGACCGTCTCCTCTGCCGCACGCCTTTCAATCAACGGCCGCTTTCTCGGGCGCCAGCCGACCGGCGTTGACCGCTTTGCCTTTGAGGTCGTGCGTGGCATCGACCAGCTGGTTGTGGCCAACGACCCCATGGCTGCGGCGCTCGCGATCGACGTCCTCGTGCCGGAAGGTGTGACGCTTGCGCCGGGCACCTTTGCGCGGCTCAACCTGCGTACGGTCCCCGGCAGCGGCCAGCGCTGGGAACAGTTCAGCTTGCCATTGGCTGCGCGTGGGACATTGCTCCTCAACTTGTGCAACTCTGGCCCGCTGTTCTTTCGTAATCAGGTGACCGTGCTGCACGACGCTGCCCCGGTGCGCGTGCCCGATGCGTATACGCGTGCGTTCCGTACCTGGTACCGTGTGATGGCGCCGTGCATCGGCCGCGTTGCGCGCCGGATTCTGACGGTCTCGGAGTTCTCTCGGCGCGAGATCGGCCGTGCATATCAGATTCCGCCTCAGAAGATCGGCGTCGTACCGGAAAGTGGTGAGCACATCCTGCGTGCGACGGACGCGGTCGATGTCATTCAAAAGCATGGGCTCGGCAGGCGGCCCTATGTATTGGCGGTCAGCAGCGCAAGCCGCCACAAGAATTTCAGGCTCGTGATCGAAGCGATAGAAAAACTCGATGCCGACCGTTTTGATTTTGTGATTGCGGGCGCAAATTTGCCGATCTTCAATAGGCAGAAGCAGACGCTCCCGCCGTTCGTCAAACATGTGGGATACGTGTCCGACGCAGAACTCAAGGGCCTGTTTCGCCATGCGGCCTGTTTTGTGTTTCCGTCGCTGTACGAAGGCTACGGTTTGCCGCCGGTCGAGGCGATGACGCTCGGCTGCCCTGTCATAGCGTCTGATCTGCCGTCGATCCGCGAGGCCTGCGGTGACGCGGCCGTCTACATTTCGCCCCACAGCGCCGATGAACTCGCTAATGCGATGGACCGGGTGATGAGCAATTCGCAACTGCGCGCCATGATGCGCCAATCCGGTCACGCGCAGGCCGCCCGACTTTCGTGGCGCGCCAGTGCGCTCACCGTACTCGAGGAGATCTCGCCATGGCTCGACCGACAATGAACAATCGGTCCACGCCCATTGCGCTTGCGGGCGAAAGGCAGTTCGGCCGCGTCGCGATCGTCCATGACTGGTTGACGACCTACGCCGGATCGGAGCGCGTGCTGGCGGAGATCATCCGCATTTGGCCGCATGCCGATCTTTATAGTGTCGTCGATTTCCTGCCGGACCAACACCGCAGCGCGCTGCTTGGCAAGCACGCGAATACGTCATTCATTCAGCGTTTACCGCGCGCACGACGATCGTATCGGACGTATCTGCCTCTGATGCCGCTTGCGGTGGAGCAATTCGACCTGTCGGGGTACGATCTCGTGATCTCGTCGAGTCATGCAGTGGCAAAGGGGGTCATCACCGGCCCGAACCAGCTCCATGTGAGCTACGTGCATTCGCCGATCCGCTATGCGTGGGATCTGCAACACCAGTACCTTGAGGAAGGCGGCCTGCAATCCGGCCTCAAGAGCGTGCTTGCCCGCGCGCTGCTGCATTACATTCGAATTTGGGACCAGCGTACTGCGCATGGCGTGGATCATTTCATCGCAAACTCCGAATATGTCGCGCGGCGCATCCGGAAGGTGTACGGGCGCCCCGCGACGGTGATCTATCCACCCGTCGACGTCGAGCGATTCACACCGGGAACGGCGCGCGAAGATTTCTATCTGACGGCGTCACGCTTTGTGCCGTACAAGAAGATCTCGCTCGTCGTCGAGGCGTTTGCGCTGATGCCGGAGCGCCGGCTTGTCGTGATAGGCGACGGGCCGGACTTTGCGAAGGTGAAGTCTGCGGCGCCACCAAACGTGACGTTGCTTGGCTACCAGTCGAACGAAGTGTTGGTCGACTTTATGCGGCGAGCGCGCGCATTTGTGTTCGCTGCGGAAGAAGACTTCGGCATCGTGCCGGTCGAAGCGCAGGCATGTGGCACGCCCGTTATCGCATATGGCCGTGGGGGCGCGCTCGAAACCGTCATTGCTTCGGCCGACCGGTCGAGGAGAACAGGCCTGTTCTTTGCGCAGCAGAGCGTGGCGAGTGTCGTCGATGTGATCGAGCGCTTCGAGGCGGCGGGACCGTTCGATGACGCTGTGTGTCGACGCAACGCGTTGCGGTTTTCGCCGGAGCGATTCAGGCTGGAGATGTTCAACGCAGTGCGCGCCTTGTACGAACCTGGAACGGCGGAACACGCGTCGGGCGATTCTCGGCCGGCCGGGATGCCCGCGTACGAACCGGCCGAGAAGGTTTTCCGAGGGGTGTCGTGAACAAGAGGTTCGCGTGCGTTGAACTTTGATGTTTCCTGCTCTGCGCAGGTCGCGTCGTCCTGATAACCCGGAGAACGAGTTATTTTATCGAGCATGTGTTATCGGGGAACTGCGGCCCGGTAATTGACGATGGCGGTTTGGCTTGTATGAGATGTCAGATAAAATGGAATACGATTTTAAAATACTGTTGTTTTTTATTTAAACTACTTATGGGTTCGGTATATTAAATTTGCACCCAAAATCCTCGTGCCAAATGGGTGCATTCCTTGCCCGACCATGTTTATGTGTGGTCGGGTTTTTTTTGCCAGTGCCAGAAAGAATGCCGCGGGAGATTTTGAAAGCAGATTCTCGCGAGATATCAAATGCTGCGGAAACGGTCCAGACCTGGTTGGTAACGTCTGCATGTCTGCCGAGTCGACAGGTGCAGGACATAAACGCAACGGGCGGCCATGTTGCGAGGCGCGCATGCCGCTTCGCAGGTAATGGAGGAAGACGCGTACAAGCCGTCTCGGATGGCGATAGCGATTCTCGGTTGCGCGAACTCGGGCTGGGCGAGGGGCGTCGCTGCGGCCGCGGTCGCGAACGGTCGATGGCAACTCGCTGACGTTCCGTAGGTCGATAGACGGTGTGAGAGACCGCAGGATGTAGCGCCCTGACGATTTCCTGTTTGCATCGAAATTGGCGGAGCAATCAGTCTGCTGTCGTTTGCATCATGCCGCTCGACGCGCGGCGGTACACGTCATACTCGTAACGTGTTTCTGGCGACCGAATGGCAGCCGGCACTAATCCCTTGCACCGACGATGCTAGCGGATCTCTCGATGGCGTCCGCCGGCAGCCGGATCGCCGGCTGGACAGGTCTTTCGCTTCCCGAGATGAACTTCCTCGTCAAAAGACGCCTGACCGGCTCTTCGACGAATTTGGTTGCGAGCGCCGCCGCAAGTATCGTGGCGACTGTAGCGATGCCTGTTGCCAAATACGGATGATGTTCGCTGTCCGGTAGAAGGAAGAAAACGAGTCGACCGATTGGAAAGTGAAGGCAGTAGATAGGGTATGACAGCCAGCCAAGCAGTTTCGCCAGCTTGAGTGATGCGGGGTTTGTCGCTTGCAGCTCGGCGCCGCGGCAAACCAGCAGTGGGGCAACAATGAATGTGGCGAGCATCGGGATTGAGCCCTTTGCGGTAATCGGGATCGCGATGAGCAGCAGCATCACTCCGTAGAGCATGAAATCATTCTTGATCAGCTTGCCAATCTGGATCTTGTACTTCCATGTCTCGTTGTTCTTGTGCAATTGATAGATGGCGACTCCGGTGGAGAATCCAAAGAGAACACGGATGAACCCACCGATAAAGTTCTGCGTTCCCCATCCCTGCGGGGCGAATAACACGAGGTGCCCCTGATCGAGGCCCGACAATTCGCTGACGAGAATCAAGAATGCCGCTGACAATAGAACGGTATGTTTCAGAGCCCGCCGGGCCAGGGTGAATAGGAGCAGCAGGGACACGCTCGCGACCATCTCGAAGAACAGCGACCACGCCGGAGCATTCGTCGGAAAGATTGCCTCTACCGTGTTCTCGTGGGGCAGCGACGACGTTGCGCTTGCCATGTCGGCAATGTGCGGATGGCCCAGATACGGCACAAGCAATAGATTCCCTATCGACGCAGACAGGAAGTTGTTCCAGGAATAGCCCGACAACCCCATTGCCGTCAGTGCTCCGAACGTCGGTATGCCGATAGCCATCGAGATCAAGAACATCGGATACAGGCGAATGACCCGTCGTGCGATGTACCCGGTCGTGGTCAGTCCGTGGGCCAGTTTGTCCTTGTAGGAATGGCAGAGGACGAATGCACTGAGCATGAAGAACAGATCGACACAAAACGGGGCATTTGCCAATACATGGTAGCTATACGTGTCCTGCGCGAAGTGGTAGAGCATGACACTGATTGCGGCTACGCCCCGCAGGCCATCGAGGATTTCGTAGCGGTTGTCCGCAGCATGCCCAACTGCTCGATTCATGTCGGTTCCCTTGCGCGTCGGTTCGACGAAAGCGCCACTCGGATTTCGGAATTTGGTTGCTGCAATCTATTGATGGGCCCGGCGCGTAGATCGTCCGAGTAGAAGACCATGCGCGTCAGCATTTGGCCTGGAATTTCGATGCCGAATTCGTCTCACCCGTGATTCGCGATCGCGTGGCGAAAAATATTCGGAGTCCAGCGGCGTCGAGATTGTCGGTGTCATGGAGATCGTTATTGATAACGTCAAGAAAAACGCACTCGGGCTGCATCCGACGCAGGTAATTTTCACATTGGAAAATTCTGGTGTTGCGCTGGATGCATCCGGTAGTCGATGTGCATGAAGCATTGATGGAGCACGAATCGGAAAACCGCTTCCATCGCGTTGACGATGACATGTCGGACGCCAGGGCGAGCGTTCAGGTCCTAAATGTCCGAACTGTTGGCTGAAATTGTTGGGGGTGGTTGAGTGGATGATCAGAAATACAGCGTGTTTTTGATATATCACATATCTCCGCCAATAGTTCTCGATTTTCGGATTCCCCGCTGATTATAAATTTCAGATGGTGTATATGTTTATCGCGGGAAGGTGTGCTCGGATTGAAATAACGCACCGGAGTCGGAAAGTCAGCCATGTTTTTTCTGCCTGGCTGGCCTCGCGGGAAGGAGCAGGAGCTGAATACGGGACCGTTCGATTAACGCACGCAGCGTTGTCGAGTCCTGCTTGGGACGATAACACTTACGGGGTAGGATCATGACCGGCTTTAATCACAGCCGCCGAGGGTTCCTTGGCGCAACGGCGTCGGCCATTTCGCTGGCTGCCTTTCCGAAACTCGGATTCGCAACGACCGCGATGTACACTCGAATCGAGTGGCAGCAGTTCAAAATGACGTCGCAGTACACATCGTTTCTGAACGCGATTGGTACGATGCGAGCGAACACCGATGCGACGAGCCCAAATTCGTTGCAATACTGGGCAAACGTTCACTACTACAACTGTCCGCATCGGATGCCCTATTTTCTTGCGTGGCATCGGGGCTATCTGTTTCATTTCGAGCACCAATTGAGATTGGTGTCGGGCGACAGCACGCTTAGTTTGCCATATTGGGATTACTACTCCTATTGCGTCATGCCCGACGAGTTTACCGATAGCGCCAATGGCAATCCACTGTTCGTGTCACGTATGAACACGAATGTTTATAACGCGCTGGACTTGTCGCCGTTCGCTCCGACCGTGGTCAACTTTCAGCGGGGAACGACGAACTCGTTCGAAGCCGCGTTTGAAAGCGCGCCGCACAATCCGGTGCATAACATCATCGGCAACGTGATGGCAACGATGGTCTCGCCGCTAGACCCGATCTTCTATCTGCACCACGCCAACGTCGACCGGCTTTGGTACGCGTGGGCGCTTCCGGACGGAGGATCCATGCCCGCGCCGACCGATCCCTATTGGGCGGGATCGTTCAACTATGCAACGAATCTGACGATGTCGAAGGTGATGACGTATTCGCCCGGCAGCATGCTGGGTTACGACTACGCAAACGATTCGCGGCCGACCGCGCTGCCGGCGCAAATTCGCGCCGTGCGGGGCATTCGCGTGCAGGCTCAGGTCGAACAGGTGCGTCGGCGCCCACCGATCTTGGCCCTTGCGCCTGCGACGGCGCGTACGATAACCGCTGAACGGCGGTCGATCGGCGGCGTGACTGGCCTGCGGTTGACGGAAGAATCGGTCAGTGCGCGGATCGTGACGGATGCGAGTTCCACGAAGGCGGTACAGGATATGCTCTTGCAGACGCGATCGGCCTATGAAGCAGCGGCAATCGGTCCGCAAGCCCAGGACAAAACGCGCGCACGGACTCAGCCAGGCACGTACAGGTCGATACAGATCGTATTCGACGACATCACGGTGACGACTGCCGGCCGGAACGGAGGCTACTTCTATAACGTCTACCTGAACCTGCCCGATGGCGCGGACGTTGACGCGGATCGTTCGCAGCACTTCCTCGGCACATTCGGGCCATTCGAGGTGGCGGGAGCCGCACATCACGGATTGGTCATGCTGGATTTTCCGGCGACCGTGGCGTTGCTCAAAATGGGCGCGACTCAAACCCGGGAATATGTCGTGTCGCTGGTGCGTGTGAACGGGCCGACTGCGCCAAAGGGGCAGGTCATGCGTATCGGCGAGTTGCGTGTCGAGCTGTCAGCAGCGGCGCCGTTCATTTCGACACCGGCCGCACCGCTTACGCCGGGCTATGCATATTGAGGCGGGATCAGTTACACGCCGGCATTGGGCTTGATGCGAAAATATGCCCTGCTGGAAGATCGAGTGTGTCGTTGCACATCGGTTTTCCGGTAACGCCATCGCAGAGTCAGCGTGAAGCCTCAAACATCGCGTAGGGAGTAGGAGAGCAGCCTCGCGGCTGCTCCTTGCTCAAGGAACGGCACACGGCGACTTGCGCTGTGTGCGGCTCGGGCGGGGAAAGGCGTCACCACGCAACAGAAGCTTTCCTTGCGCGGCGGTTGCTATTCACGTGATGTTCGGATTCGCTCGCGGGAAATCGGGCGCGACGAATGGACCGGCGCCGATCTGCGTCATCTTCGACAGTCCGACGGCGAGTGTCGGAGGCGTCCGTCGGCCCGGACGTCACGCCTTTTTCGAATCGGTATGCGTCGTTTCCTTTGCGTCGACGTCCAAGGCGTCCGGATGTTCGAGCTGGTGCTGCGCGTCGGACGGCGATGGCGTGTCACCGTCGCGCATGCCTTCCTTGAAGCCCTTCACCGCGCCGCCGAGATCGTTGCCGATATTGCGCAGCTTCTTCGTGCCGAACACCAGTGCGACGATCAGCAGCACGATCATCCAGTGCCAAATACTCAACCCGCCCATGATCTCCTCCTCCTAGATGTGGCCGCTCGCGGCGCGAATGCTGGTTTGCGGGCGCTCGTCGAAACCAAACGGGCACCCGTCTCGCGGCGCCCCTGCTGGACGATGACTTTGGCGCCGACGCCGAGGCGCTTCAGTCTCGACAAACACCTGGAAGCGCGCTGCTCCCCAAATGCGGCACGCCCGAACGAATCGTCGGGCTATCGCGTTCGGCTCGTGTCGATGAGCGGCTCGATCAGGGTTGATTTTTCTCGTACAAACAGGCGGTCGGGGTTTCGTTCGGGACAGTCGATTACCGACGATGAGCGACACGCCAAAACGACGGAGATGGGCTGCGGTCGATGCAGGAAAAAGCCTTGTGCGCTGCCGACTCCCATCTTCGTCAACATGGCGGATATCTCCGCGGTCTCGACAAACTCGGCGATGGTTTCCTTGCCGAGGACATTTGCGACTTCCTGGATGCACCTGACTACCGTCCTGTCGAGCGCGTCCTGATGAAGGTTCCTGACGAATTGCCCGTCTATCTTCAGATAGTTGACCGGCAGCGCCTTGAGATACCCAAAGGACGACGCACCGCTTCCAAAATCATCGAGCGCGAATCGCACACCGTATTCTTTCAGCGCATGGATGAATGTGGCGGCATCATCGAGGTTCGTCACGGCCGCTGTTTCGGTGATCTCGAAGCAAAGTTTGCTTCCGTTGAACGAGTAGCGGGTCAACAGATCCCTGATGTACTCGAAGAAGTCCGAATCGCCGATTGACTGGCCGGAAAGATTCACCGACACATACTCGATGTGATCGAGTCTGTCCGAGTAACTGGCCATCCATCTGAATACCTGATTGACGACCCATCGATCGATACGACTGGCGATACCGAAGCGCTCCGCAGCCGGCAGGAATGCGCCGGGGGGGATGAGATTTCCGTCTTCTTCGGGAAGCCTCAGCAGCACCTCGAATCGCTTCGCGGCAGCGGGCACTTGCAATGAGAATATCTGCTGTGCATACAGGACGAAGCGATTCTCGTCGATGGCCTGCCGCAGCCGACGGATCCAGTCCATCTCGTTCTTTCTCGCGAGCATCGCTTGATCCGTGACTGACCATACATGAACGCGATTCCGGCCGGCATCCTTGGCCGCGTAGCACGACCTGTCAACATACTGCATGATCTCGTCCACGGACTCCAGTTGACTGTCGAGCGGCACGACGCCGATGCTTGCGCCGACGCAAATGTGGCATCCCTTGTATTCGAAGCGCATCTCGTCGACGCTCTTGCAGAGGCGAGAGGCGATTTCCTCGGCCTCGTCGATCGAGCAATCCGGCAGAATGATGCCGAACTCGTCGCCGCCGAGCCGAGCCAGCGTATGTGGCATGCGAAGGCTGTCGTCGAGATGTGACGCCACCCGCTTGAGCAAGGCATCGCCGGCGACATGGCCGCATGTATCGTTGACGAGCTTGAACTGGTCGAGGTCGACGTAGAAGACTGCACCGGGCTTCGTGCCGCCGCCAATGTCAGCCACGGCTTGCATCAGGCGGGATTCGAATTCGGTCCGGTTGATCAAGCCGGTCAGTGTATCGTGCGTCGCACGGTACGCCATTTCCCTGGAAAATCGACGCGCTTCGGTCACGTCGCGAAAGACCAGCACGACGCCTGAAGTCACGCCATTCGAGTCCCTGATCGGAGCGGCCGAATCTTCGATCGAGAAACGCTCCCCGTTCCGGGACACGAGAACCATGCCACTATGCTGCTGAAGGGCCCGATCGTCGTAGAGGCATCGCTTGATTGGATTCGTTGCTAGAACGCCCGTGCGTTCGTCGAAGGCGTGAAATACCTGCTCGATGTTCCGGCCGGTGGCCTGTTCTGACAGCCAGCCAGTCAGCCGCTCCGCCATCGGATTGAGGTACTGGACGTGGCCTGTCGTATCTGTCGCAATGACGGCATCGCCGATCGAGTGCAATGTCACCTGGATTTGCTCATGCTGTCGCTTCAACGTTTCCTGCATCTGCCTTCGCTGCGTCGTCTCGTGTACGAGTATCGCGCACTGGCCCGTTCCGGGCTGGTAACAGACCATGTCGAACCAGCGCTCATGCGGGCCGCTCAAATTCGTGAGCTCCTTTCGCGTTCCGGTCTGTGCGACTTCGCGCAGGATCGACTCGCAAATCTCAGGATCGTGAATCAGGCTGGAAAGAATGGTCCCCGCATGCTCGTTGATGATTCCGGATTGGGGCAGCCCGCACAAGATCGAAAATTCCGGGTTGGCTGCCACAAAAATCAATGCGGGCGTTTGGTTTCCCGTCACGTCGAACTCGAGCAATGCAATGCCGGCCTGGACGTGCTGGAAGAGTGCTCTGTAACGGTGCTCGCTTTCCGTCAACGCGCGATCGAGTTTCTTCTTGTCGGTGATATCCCGGATGACCGCGATGGATCGAAACGGATTGCCTGATGTATCCCGCAACAGCTTTCCAGAAAGGAGTACGTCGATGATCGCTCCGTCATTGCAGATCATCTGGTATTCGACGTCATCGCATCGCCCTGTCCGGAAAAACTCAGGCAGAACGATTTCTTGCGCATGCTTTCTGGACGATTCCGTCAGGAAGTCCGACGAGAGCCGGCCGATGACCTCGCTCCTTTTGAAACCAAGCGTGGCGAGCCACATGTCGCTGACCTGGATCAGGCGGCCGTTCGAATCGATCGAATGCATCATCGCCGGTACGCTTGCGTAAAGGTCGTCCAGCGTCGCGGATTCGACATGAGCCGCAGGCGCCGCGTTTCCCGATGAAGCATTGTCAGGCTTCTGTATTGTCATTTGCGCATCTCGTCCGCAAATCCGTTCTGCGAAAACCGACCCCGCGCCCCGCAAGCTGAAAACGGAGCAGCGCATGCGATGTGGCCCCGGCACGCATACTCGGTGCGCCCTGCCACGATCGTCCCCACGTCAGACCCCTTTTGAAAATTCGTCTGGTTGAATGAGAAACACGTCAATTTATGCGCGGTGCCGTGGAGCGATCTTCTCCAATATAAGAGCATCTATACCATTGCGCCAAGCGCTGGAGAGCATGGCGTAAATGGCATGGGCTTTGGCGTAAACAGCATGCCGGAAATCGATCAAACGGGATATTTGTGCCACATGGCGCGGTATGCGCGAGACGCGATCCGATCGCGATCGTCCGATTGTGCAGGGATGCGACGCTTGTCAGACGGATCCGAAATCCTATACTTCGCATGATTACGCGAGATCCGGCTTGTCACGGGAAGTCGCAAGGTCATCGCTGCCGCAGTGTGGGCGCAGTTGCTGGACGGGCAGTGCAGTGAATTCGGCGATGAGGATGGCAGTTGCGGGAGTTCAAAGAGTTCAGCAGTGCATGATGGGAAGATGCTGTCCAGCCATTCGACTGGCGGAAAAATCTCGCGCGGCCACGATTCGGGGTGAATCGCAATGAAGGTCAAGCCCGTTTACACGACCAGAAAAAGATCGGTGATTGGCTTCATTGCCGGTCTTGTGGCGCTGTTGGCAGGCGCGGCCCTTGCCTGGAGCGGCCACGGGTCGACGCTGCCCGTTGTCCGTGTCGAGCGGGTGGTCGTCGCGCGCGCTTCGCATGCCGATTGGCGCCCTTTGGTGGCTGCCAAGGCGAACGGGTATTTCACGAGCGACGGCATACAGGCCCGCCTCCCATTTTCACTCGTGAGAAGGGTGTCTTGGGTCGAAACCCCGAGGCACTTAGTCCTCGACGTTTCTCTTACCCGACATCGGGCGTCCGACCGTGACGTGATCGTGCACGATCCCTCGCACGAAGCAATAGACGGATAGGCCATGAAAATGGCCTTGAAGCGTACAACCGAAAGATGCAGAGATCCATATTGGTTAGGATTGCAGCGTGAGTGGCATGCGTCTTGAAATCCGACTGAGGAGCCTGAGCGCATAGGTCCAGTCCATGAATAGGAGGGGCCGTTGATCTCGGTGTGCCGTTCGGACCATGGCGCTGGGAATCATCTCCTTCGGTCAAGTTGCGACGCCTGTCTTTGCCCTCAAGTCATGAGTGAACCGATGCGTTGGAATCAGGCCGGTTTGATGGACGAGCGGGAGGCCGACAGCACCAGGCCCGATTTCCGCACCCACTTCGAGTCAGCTCCGGGACTCTATCCGGCTCTGGATCCCGAACTTCGCGTTGTCGCCATGAGCGGCGCGCATACGCGTGCGACCAGAATGCAACGCGACGCGATCCTTGGTCACGGCATTTTAGAGATTTTCCCGGACAACCCGGATGATCCGGACGCTGCCGGTGAGCGGAACCTCTGGATATCCGTGAAAAGGGTATTGCAAACATGCACGGCCGACGCGATGGCCATGCAGAAGAACGACATCGGGAAGCCGGAGGAAGAGAGGGGCGGCTTCGAGGTGCGCTACTGGAGTCCGCTGAACGCTCCGGTGCTAGATGCCGATGGACACCTTGCTTGCATCATTCACCGCGTCGAGGACGTGACCGGGTTCATGCGTATCAAGGAGGCGTGCGTCGAGCTGGCGCAACTCGCCGCGTCCTTGCGTGAGCATGCGACGAGAATGGAGGCAGAGGTCTTCACGCACTCGCAACACGTTGAACGGACCCGTGCCGGGCTGAAGCGAGCCAACGAGGAAGTCGCCCGGCTCGATGAGAAGACGAAGGAGCAGGACGAGTTGAATAACCGCTTCTTTGCGAATATCAGTCAAGAACTACGCGCGCCGTTCACGCTGATTCGCGGTCCCGTGGCGCGGCTGCTGCACGTCAACGATCTGCTCGACATCGCCAGGCTGGACGTCGGTCGCATGCTTGTCCAGTACACGCAGAGAGATCTGCCCAGGTTGCCGAGAGTGACCGCCTCCCATGTCGAAACCGTCGCTGCGGATCTGGGCATCGGCCTTCCGGTGACGGCGCCACCTGAGCTGCCGGCTCAGGTCGACACTGAGAAGGTCGAGCGGATCCTGCTCAAGCGCCTGTCGAACGCCTTCAAATTTTCGCCGAGCGGCGGCGAAGTCGGTGTTCGCCTGGATTTTTTCACTCTCGATGCGCCAGGCGTAAATGAAATGCAATGACGACATGACCCTGCATTCTCGCAGGCGCGATGGGGTGCCTGCGATAACGTCGAAATGCGTTGTGTCAGATCGGCCAAAGGCGGGCGAATGAAGATCTCAACCCGACTCGCGCTGGCGGGATCACTGGCGACAGGCGCAGTGGCGATCCTCTTCACCGTGCTGTTCGTGACAAGCCAGCAAGTGAAAAAGAATATTGAGAACAATGAGGTGGCGGGCAATATCCTCAACGCGGCAATGGCGCTCCGGTATCTCACGCTCGAGTATGCACAAGGCCATGAGATGCGCACGCTGGTCCAATGGCAGTCACGCAATGCATCGCTGTCGAGATTGCTGTCAGGTGCCACCGGATTCGGCGGCAAGGAAGAACTGGCCACGCTGGATAACATTCGCCTCGCGCGTCGGAACGAGGAATCGTTGTTTGCAGAACTCGTCAACGATCGTCGGAAGGCGGGCTCGGAAGACAGCCGTGACGCAGCGACGCAGGAACTGGATGCACGATTGACCGGACAGATCATGAACCGGATGCAAGACATGATTTCTCATGCCCTCATGCTGTTCGATAGCAGCCGGCGTGGTGTGCTCGATGCGCAGCAGCGCGTGAACATCGCGGTCACGCTGTTCGGCGCCGTCGTGTTGCTGACGCTCCTGGCGACGTCGATCCTAATGCTGCGCAGTGTGATCCGGCCGTTGGCCAGGCTGCGCGCGGGCGCAATGGTCGTCGGAGCGGGCAACCTCGACCACCGGCTTGTCATCGTCTCTCGCGACGAAATCGGGGACCTCTGCCGGGCGTTCAACGAGATGGCGGAGGCGCTCAGCGCAAGCATGGTTTCGCGAGACGAACTTGAGCTCGCAAAGGAAGGGCTGCAGCGGGAGGTCAGCGAGCGCAAGCGGGCCGAGGAGCGCTTCCGTCTGGTCGTTGAAGCCGCGCCTAACGCGATGATCATGGTGGACCGCGACGGCCGGATCGTACTCGTGAATTCCCAAACGGAGAAGGTATTCGGTTACGCCCGCGAGGAGCTGGTCGGGCAAGGCATCGACGTGCTCGTGCCGGAGCGTTTCCGGCCGGACCATCCGGGCTATCGAAGCACATTTTTCGATGACCCACGAAGCCGTCCGATGGGCGCGGGCCGCCATCTCTTCGGCATGCGCAGGGATGGAACTGAAGTGGCGGTGGAAATCGGGCTGAACCCCGTCGAGACCTCCGATGGCGTATTTGTGCTTGCCGCCATCGTGGACATCACCAGGCGCAAGCAGGCCGAGGACGAGTTGCGCGAGCGGACCGAGGAACTGGCCAGCTCGAACCGGGACCTGGAACAGTTTGCGTATGTCGCTTCGCATGATCTGCAGGAGCCGCTGCGGGCGATTGCCGGGCCGTTGCAGCTACTGCAATGGCGATACCGCGGGCAACTCGACGCGCGGGCCGACGAATTCATCGGGCATGCGGTCGATGGCGCCAGCAGGATGCAGGCGCTGATTGTCGATCTGCTTGCGTTTTCCCGTGTTGGGAGACCCAGCGAGCCCTGGCGGCTGACCGAGTGCATGGAGGCGCTGGACAACGCGCTCAAGAACCTGGCTGTCGCGATCCAGGAAAGCGGCGCGCAGATCACCCACGACGGGCTGCCCACGGTGCGCGCGATATCCGGCCAGATCTCGGTGCTGTTCCAGAACCTCGTCGGAAACGCGATCAAGTTTCGCAGCAGGGAGCGCACGATGCAGATCCACGTGGGGGCGAAGGCCCAGGACGATGCGTGGGTGTTCCATGTGACGGACAACGGGATCGGGATCGAGTCACGTTATTTCGACCATATCTTCCTGATTTTTCAGCGCTTGCATACGCGTCGCGACTATCCCGGTACCGGCATCGGGCTCGCGCTGTGCAAGCGCATCGTCGAACATCATGGTGGCCGCATCTGGGTCGAGTCTGAGCCGGGCGTCGGCACCACGTTTTTCTTCACGCTGCCTCGACGGGGCAGCCCTGAAGCGAAATGTCCATGCAACCGGTAGGAGGTCAATCATGCTTGTCGATTCAAGTAGCGATCTGGTCGAAATTCTGCTGGTCGAGGACAGTCCGACCGATGTCATGATGACTCAGGAGGCGCTCGAGTACTACAAGGTTCTCAATCCGCTTCACGTGGTGGAGGATGGCGTCGAGGCCATGGCGTATCTGAGGCGCGACGGGCACTACGTATCGGCGCGCCGGCCGGGTCTGATCCTTCTCGATCTCAACTTGCCGAGAAAGAGCGGCCGGGAGGTGCTCCAGGAGCTCAAGGGCGACCCTGCGCTGATGACCATCCCGGTCGTTATCCTGACGACGTCGAAGTCGGAAGAGGACGTGGTGCGATCCTACGGTCTTCACGCAAACTGCTACATCACGAAGCCGGTGGACTTCGCGAAGTTCACGGATGTCGTGCGCACCATCAACGACTACTGGCTTGGCGTGGTCACGTTGCCGCCGTCCGAAAGATGAACGCCTTGCGCCCGCCATTGCAGGTCCTTCTGGTCGAGGACAGCGCGAGCGACGCCTTGTTCATCGAGGAGGCGCTCGCGGATGTACAGGACTTCGAAGCCCGGCTGACCCGAGCTGAGCGGTTGTCCGATGCCATCGAGCATGCGCGAACGGCGCCCTGCGAGGTCGTGCTGCTCGATCTCGGCCTGCCGGACACGCAAGGGCTTGACACGTTTCGCCGCTTTCATCGGGAGGTGCCGGGCGTCCCCGTGCTCGTGCTGACCGGTCTCGACGACGTCTCGATAGGGCTGCAGGCCATCCAGGAGGGGGCGCAGGACTATCTGCTCAAGCGTGATATCGAGGTGTCGCTGCTCAGCCACGCGATCCGCTATGCGATTGAACGGCACCGCGTGGCCGCCGCACTCGCGGCCAGCGAGGAGCGGTTCCAACTGGCCGTGACCGGTGCGTCGGCAGGGCTGTGGGACTGGGATCCGGGAACCGATTCGGTCTATTTCTCCCCGCATTTCAAGGAGATCATGGGCTACCGCGACAACGAACCGGCCGACGAGGCAAACGCGCTCCTCGATGCCATTCACCCCGATGACATCGAGCGGGTCAAGGCGGCGCTGGCGGCGCACCTCGAGCAACAGTCTCCTTACGACGTCGAGTACCGGGTGCGTTTTCGGTCGGGGGCATCTGGCTGGATCGAATCCCGTGGACAGGCGTTGTGGAACGGCGAGGGCGAACCGTACCGGATGGTGGGCTGGATCATGGACATCACGGACCGCAAACGCGATGAGGAGGCTCTGCGGATTTCGCGCGAGGAGCTGCGCCGTCTGTCGGCACACATTCAGCACGTGCGCGAGGAAGAAAAATCGCGCATCGCGCGTGAGCTGCATGACGACCTTGGCCAGCAGTTGACGGCGCTGAAGATGGGCCTGGCCGAGATCGAGATGACGCTGAACGGACAGGCCGGGGCAACCCCGACGGTGCTTGACCGCTTGACCGGCATGCGCGGGCTGATCGATATGACGGTGGCATCGGTGCGTCGGATCGCGGCGGATCTGCGGCCGGTGATGCTGGACGACCTCGGGCTAATGCCTTCAATCGACTGGCTGGTCAACGATTTTACGCAGCGCTACGGGATCGACGTCGAGCGCCACATCGATCCGGGTGACACGAGCTTCACGCGAATCGGCGCGACGGCGCTGTACCGCATCGTCCAGGAAGCGCTCACCAATGTTGCGAGACACGCGGATGCCACGGCCGTGGTCTTGACGCTCTGCATCGAAGGTCGCTGTTTCGTGCTGCGCGTGGCCGACAACGGGCGTGGCGGCAGCATCACGGACGACGGCGGCAGCGGTCGGCAGGGTCAGTCGTTTGGCCTGGTCGGTATTCGCGAGCGCGCGCACATGTTCGGTGGTTCGGTGACGATCGACACGGCCGATGGCAAAGGCTTTTCGATCACGATTACGTTTCCGCTGCATGCGATACAACAGGAAGAGGTACTGCCATGATCAACGTACTGATCGCGGACGACCATACACTGGTTCGCGAAGGCTTGCGTCACATTCTGCAGAACGCGAGCGATTTCGAGGTCGCTGGAGAAGCCTCGGACGGGATGACGGCAATCGCGTTGATCCGCTCGACAGACGCGCAGGTGCTGGTGCTCGACTTGTCGATGCCGGGACGCAACGGCGTCGAGCTGATCCGGCAGATCAAGGACGAAAAGCCGAATCTGCGGATTCTCGTGCTGACGATGCATGCGGAGCAGCAGTATGCGGTACGCGCATTCAAGGCCGGCGCATCGGGCTACCTCACCAAGGAAAGCGCCAGCACCGAGCTCGTGTCCGCGGTGACGAAGGTCGCAAGGGGCGGAGTCTACGTGAGCGTCGGGATGGCCGAACGCCTTGCGCAGAATCTGAACGAGCCGGCCAACATCCCGCCACACCAGAGGTTGTCCGACCGCGAATTCGACGTTTTCCGCCGTCTCGCGGCGGGCCAGAGCATCTCCGAGGTGGCGCGCGAGCTGTGCGTCAGTGCAAAAACGGTCAGCACGTACAAGACGCGGATCCTCGAGAAAATGCAGATGCCGCACGAAGCCGCACTGGTGCGTTACGCGACGCGCCACAAGCTGTTCGACGACAACGACACCGTCTAGACAACACGATCCGGCGTGCATTGGAACGACGCGAGGCATGGTGGCCACACAACCCGTCAACCACGATGAAAATGCAGCACCGACGCTCGCCACCCGGTATGTCGTGGTGGCGCTCGCCGGGCGTCGTCTTGCATTGCCGTTGATCGACGTGGAACGGGGAGTCCGGATGGTCGACATTACCTGCCTGGCCAACGCTCCGCCCACGGTGCGCGGCATCATCAACGTTGCCGGCCGCATCGTGCCGGTCATCGACATTCGCAGGCACTTCGGGCTGGCTGACCGGGAAGTCTCGGCGAGCGACCATTTGCTCATCACGCGCGCGTCGACGCAAGGAACAACGCAAGGACCGGCGCGCACACTGGCGCTGTGGGTCGACGCGATCGAAGGCGTGATGGAGGCCACGCCACAGCGCATGCCTGCCATGCTACCCGGAGATGAGATGCACTATGCGGCGGGGGCTATCAAGCTCGCGGACGGACTGGTGCTCGTCCACGATCTCGACGCATTGCTGTCGTTCGATGATGCGTGTGCGCTCGAGCTTCTTCTGGCCGAAACGACCGGGAAACAAGGAGACTCGCAGTGACGACTGAATCGATTTCGGAATCACTGTTGAACGATTTCAGCGCGATGTTGGTGCTGAGAATCGGCCTGCATTTTCCCAGCGCCCGCTCGAACGAAATGTTGCGTGGCGTAACGCGGGCCGCGAAGGAGTTCGGCTTTGTCGGTGCAGATGCATGCGCGGCCTGCATGCGTTGGCTCCTCGTCGGGCCGCGGACGCGGCGGCAGGATGAGATCCTGGCCAGCCATCTCACAGTCAGTGAAACATTTCTCTTTCGCGAGCCTGCTGTTTTCCGTGCGCTCGAGCGCGCGATTCTCCCGCCGCTTGTCGCCGCGCGGCGTGCGGCCGGCAAATACCTGCGCATATGGAGCGCCGGATGCAGCAGCGGGGAGGAGGTCCATTCGCTGGCGATACTGCTTACGCAGTTGATCCCGGATATCGACGACTGGTCGATCCATCTGCTCGGCACCGACATAAACCCGCACCGCCTCGAGGTGGCGTCACTTGGCGTCTATCGTGACTGGTCGTTCCGCGGCGTGCCGCGGTGGGTCAAGGAACAGTGCTTCCACGCCGACGATGTCGGTCACTACACGCTGGCCGGGCGCTTCAGGCATCTCGCGCGCTTCGCCTACCTGAATCTGGCGACCGACACGTATCCGTCATCTGAAAGCGCGACGCAGAGCATGGATCTGGTGATGTGCCGAAACGTGCTGATGTATTTCAACGACGCAACTGCCCGAACCGTGGTGCAAAAACTGCGTCGCGCAACGGCAGACGGTGGCTGGCTGATCGTCGGCCAGGCCGAAGGTCCAACGGCACCATTTCCCGGGTTCGTGCCCGTGACGTTTGAAGACTGCGTCGTCTACAGCAAGGATCGATCCTGTGACGACGTGTCCGAGCCGCTGCCGGTCCCGGACGAATCGCCGCCGCCGCCGGTCGATACCCTCGTTGCTGCGCCATGGGTGCCGGATGAGCTTGGTATGGTCGACGCAACGGGGGGCGACGAAGCCCCGCACTCGCGTGACGCGCCGAGCCTCGCATCGCGCGCCCGGACCTGTGCGGATCTGCACCGGCTCGAAGATGCCCGTCGATGGTGTGAGGCGGCGATCGCGGCAGACAAGTGCAATACCCACCTGCGCTATCTGCTTGCGATGATCCTGACCGAACAGGGCGACGTCGCTCAAGCGGCGATTGCCTTAAGGCAAGTGTTGTATCTGGACCCGCATTTCATCGTCGCGCATATCGCGCTTGGCCATCTGTATCGGTTCGATGGGCATCCGCGAGGGGCTGCGAGGCATTTTGCGACAGCGGCCCGGCTGCTGCGCAACTGCTCGCCGCAGAGCGTCGTGCCGGACGCGGACGGCCTCACCGCCGGGCGGCTGTTGTGCATCATCGATGCGATGGAGCATATGGCATGAACCGCCCGCAACCGCACAGCCCCATCGATTGGACCGACGTCGGCCAGCGCCTCCACGCTGCCGAGCAGGCGCTGGCCGACAATGTCGCACTGCCGCCGGAGCAATTGAAGGCCCTGCTCGAAGCGCGCGCATGCGTGCTGGCCGCCGAGCCCCCGCCATCGCCGCAAGGCTCGCCCATCGAAGTCCTGACTTTCGAGCTCGCCGGGGAACGATATGGGATCGAGACGATGTGGGTGCGCGCAGTGTTTCCGCTCCGTGAGTTGACACCGGTGCCCGGCACGCCCAGGTTCGTGCTGGGTGTCGTATACGTCCGCGGGCGCATCGTCTCGCTGCTAGATCTGCGGCATGTCTTCGACCTCCCCGCAACAGAACGGCTCGATCTCGGCAAAGTCATTCTGCTCGGCGACGGCTCGATGGAGTTCGGCATGTTGGCCGAAGCGATCGGCGGGATTCAAGTCATTGCCGACGTTGACTGGCAGGCACCGTTGCCCACGTTGACAGGCATCCGGAGCGCCTATCTGAAAGGCATCACGCGTGACCGGGAGGTCGTGCTGGACGCGCAGAAACTGTTGGCCGATCGCGCGATGGTTTGCGTGGCAGCCGAAGAGTGAAGCGCATGAGTGGAGAGCGTTCGCAATGAAAATCTCGATCGGTCTCAAGCTATGGTTGAGCTTCATCACGATCCTCGTGGTCGTGGTGGTAGTCGGGGCGACGGCGTATCGAAGCACGGTGAAGTTCGCCGAAGCGGCGCAATGGGTGATTCACACGCAGAAAGTGCTGACCCGAATCTCCGATCTGCTGGTCACGCTGGTTGATGCGGAAACCGGGCAGCGCGGCTACCTGATCACCGGCGAGATCCGCTATCTGGAGCCCTACCAGGCGGCACTGCGCGGGATCGACGCCAATATCCGAGATCTGAAGGAATCGACGGTGGACAACCCCGTGCAACAGGAGCGGCTCCGAAAAATCGAGCCGCTCGTCGCCGAAAAGATGGGCGAACTCAAGGCGACGATCGACTTGCGAAGCAGCAAGGGATTCGGTATAGCCCGCCAAGTCGTGGCGACCAACCGCGGCAAGCAGGCAATGGACGATATCCGCTTGCTGCTGTCCGAGATGGCGGAGGACGAGCGCGCGCACTTGAAGAGCCGGACTGACGAAGCATCGGCGAGCGCGCAGAGCACCATCGCGACAATTGTAGGCGGAGTCTCGGTCGCTGCCTTGATGGTGCTCTGCGCCGGTTTTTTCCTGAGCCGCCATATCGGCCGGCCGCTGGATGAAATTGCAGAGCGAGCGAAGCGGATCGTCGCCGGGGAGATCGTTGCGCCAGTGGTGAACCGGCCGCGCTCGGATGAGGTCGGGCTGCTGCAACAGTGGTTCAACCGGATGGCTGAATCGCTGCAGGAAAAGGTGGCGGCGGCGCAACGCATTGCCGAGGGCGACCTGACAGTCAAGGTCACGCCGAACTCCGAGCAGGACGCGCTCGGTATCGCATTCGCAATGATGATCGAAAACATGAGGGAGCTTCATCGCCAGATCGGGGAAGGCGTAGACACGCTCGCAGGCGCGGCGAGTGAAATTCTCTCCGGCACGACGCAGATGGCGGCCGGTGCAGCCGAAACGGCAACGGCGATGGCGGAGACGGCGACGACGGTCGAAGAGGTGAAGCAGACCGCGACGCTCGCGGCGCAGCAGGCCAAGCGAGTCGCCGAGTCGGCACAGCAGGCGGCGCAGGTGTCGCAAAGCGGGCGGCGCGCTGTGGAGGAATCGATCGAAGGGATGCAAGAGATTCGCGAGCACATCGAGAAGATTGCGGAGCGGATCGTGCAACTCACCGAGCAGAGTCAGGCGGTGGCCGAGATAATCGCAACGGTGAACGACTTGTCCGAGCAGTCGAATCTGCTGGCGGTGAACGCATCGATCGAGGCGGCCAAGGTGGGCGAGCAAGGCAAAGGCTTTGGCGTGGTCGCGCTGGAAATGAAGAGTCTTGCTGACCAGTCGAGACGGGCGACCGCCCAGGTGCGTGGCATTCTTGGCGATATCCAGAAAGCGATGAGCGCCGCAGTGCTCGCGGCAGAGCAGGGCAGCACGGTGGTCGAAGCCGGCGTCAAGCAGTCGCAGAACGCCGGTGAAGCGATCCGGAAGCTCGCCGAGACGATCACGCAAAGTGCACAGGCGGCGAGTCAGATCGCTGTGTCGGCGCAGCAGCAGATGGCAGGAATGAATCAGCTCGCGATTGCTGCTGAAAACGTCAAGCTTGCCTCCAGCCAAAATCTGGAAAGTACCCGGCAGAATGAGGGAGCGGCGCACAACCTGCATGGACTGGGGCAGCAACTGAAGGAGATGGTGGCCCGCTATCGGGTGTGACCGGAGCGGGGCGAGGAAGGGTGTCGATCAGGCGATGACTTCAAGCGGCAATCAAGCCCTGTTGCAGCGTTTGCTGGCCACGTTTGCGGTGGAGGCCGACGAGCGGCTGAACGCCATGTCGGCGATCCTGCTCGAACTCGCGCGGCGCGGTGCGGCCGAGCATTGCGCACAATTGATCGAAACGTTGTTTCGCGAAGTGCATAGCCTCAAAGGCGCCGCGCGCGCGGTGAATCGTGACGACATCGAGGCGATCTGCCAGACGCTGGAAAGCGCATTGGCCTCCGCGAAATGCTCCGCTTCGGCGCTGTCGCCGGCGCTGCTCGACATGTTCGACGAGCGGCTCGACGAGCTGACGGCTTTGCTCGCGGGCAACGACGCGAGCGGTGCGCATACCGACCGTTCAGGCGAAACGGCTGTCGAAACGCTCAGGAATCGTGCGTCATCCCCGTCACTGCCCTTGCCGGGAGGCACTCCGCGCTTCGAATCCGTGCGCATTTCCACCGCCAGGCTCGAGGGATTACATGCGCAGGCCGAAGCACTCACCGCATACCAATACAGTCTTCACGATCTCGTGCAGATACTGCATGTGCTTGCCGCGATGGTCGCCCAGTTCAGAAAGAGCTGGAGCAAGCCTGCGGGTGAAGCGAGACGCAGGCAACGCGCGCGCGAGCAAACGACACACGAGCGCGACGGCCTCACCGACGAGATTTTGCGTGCCGAGGATTTCGTCAGGATCGTCGCGGACCAGCTATCGCGCCTGCAAGCCAAGTCGCAGCGGATACAGCATGCGATGAGCAGTGCGACTGCGCAGTTGCAGGACGACATCCGACAGGCGCTGATGCTGCCGTTTGCTTTCCTGCTCGACATGTTGCCGAAGCTCGTTCACGATCTTGCACGCGACAGCGGAAAGCTGGCGGAGCTGCGCGTGGAAGGCGGGACGACCGGCGTCGATCGCCGCATTCTCGAGCAGCTGAAGGACCCGCTGATTCACCTGATCCGCAATGCCATCGACCACGGCATCGAGCATCCGGACGAGCGTCAACGCCGCGGCAAGCCGCGAGCGGGGCTGGTGCGTCTCGCCGTCATGCCGCGCGACGGCAACAAGGTCGAGATGGTGCTTGCCGACGACGGTGTCGGCATCGACCTGGCCACCGTGACCGCCGCGGCGATCCGCACGGGCCTCGTCGCGCCGGACAATACGCTCGACATGCGGACCGCGTTGGACCTGCTGTTCGAATCGGGGCTGTCCACGATCCCTACACCGACGGCCTTGTCCGGGCGGGGCCTGGGGCTCGCGATCGTGCGTGAACAGGTCACGCGCCTCGGCGGCAGGATCGAGATCACGCAACCGAGCCGCGGCGGCTGCGAGTTTCACATCGTCGTGCCCAGCACGCTGGCAGCGTTTCGCGGTGTCATCGTGAGCACGGTCGGCCGCCATTTCGTCGTGCCCCTGAGGAATCTGGTACGCGTCACGCGCGTTGACCCAGGCAATGTGAAGACCGTCGAAAACTGCGCGAGCGTCGAAGTCGACGGTGAAGTGCTGGCGCTCGTATACCTCGCCGACGTGCTGGGCCTGGTGGCGGCGGACGCATTACGGCCGGGGCGGTATCTCTATCTGGCGCTGCTGGAGAACGGCGCGCAGCGCATCGCGCTCGGCGTCGACGAAGTTGTCGGCGACCAGGAGGTTCAGGTCCGTGGGCTCGGCCCGCAGCTAGAGCGCGTGCGCAACATCGCCGGCGCGACCGTGCTCGGCGACGGTCGCGTCGCGCTGGTCCTCAGCGTGCCCGACCTGTTCGAATCGGCATCGCGCGCGTCGACATGCATGCCAGCGCAATCCGAGACGAGCGGGGCGCGGCAAGCACGACGCTCGCTGTTGGTGGTCGAGGATTCGATCACCTCGCGTTCAATGCTGAAAAGCATCCTCGAATCGGCGGGCTTTGACGTCACCACGGCGGTCGACGGTCTGGAAGGCCTCGCGGCAGCGCGCAGCGGCACATTCGATCTGGTCCTTTCCGACGTGGACATGCCGCGCATGAACGGTTTCGAGATGACGACGGAGTTGCGCCGGGACAAGCGCCTGTCGGACCTGCCGGTCGTCCTCGTGAGCACAATGGACTCGCGGGAGGACAAGGCGCGCGGATTAGAGGTCGGTGCCAACGCGTACATCGTCAAGGGTAGCTTCGAGCAAAGCGATTTGCTCGAAACCATACGAGGCTTGCTATGACACCGAACCTGGCAGACGGCGATGACGTCGGCTCGTTTGCGCCCGGGTGCCAGATCAGGGTGCTCATCGCGGACGACTCGGCGGTGGCGCGCGAGCAGATGGCCTACCTGCTCAACGGCGATCCGCAACTCGTCGTGGTCGGTGTGGTGAACGACGGCGTCGAGGCAGTGAAGGCCGCGTGCGCGCTGCGTCCTGATGTCATTGCGATGGACATCCATATGCCCGGACTCGACGGGTTTGCCGCCAGCCGCAAGATTATGGAGACGTGTCCAACGCGCATTGTCATGATCACGGCCTCCAGCGATCCTTTGGCGGTGGCGGCCACATTCCGGACGCTGGAAGCTGGCGTGCTTGCGGTCGTCGCAAAGCCGGGGCCGGTCGGGCACCCTGACTTCCCGGCCATGACTGCAGAGTTGCTGCGCACCGTCAAGGCGATGTCGGCGGTGCATGTGATCAAACGCTGGCCGAGCGCACGCAAGGTGGACGTGGGCGTGCCGACGATCGATGGTGCGGCGGGTCGCGCGGACGTCTCGAGACGTCCGCGCCCCGCCATCGACCGGTCCGGTCCCACGGGCACGTTGGCCCTGATCCGCAAGGATATTCGCGTGGTGGCGGTCGGTGCATCGACCGGCGGCCCGATGGCCCTGAGGGCGCTGCTCGCTCGCATGCCGACCGATTTTCCAGTGCCGATCCTGGTCGTCCAGCACATCCCCGACGGCTTCGCGCAAGGTTTCGTCGAGTGGCTCGGCAGCGCATCGAACTACCCCGTGCGGCTTGCCGCTCACGGCATCGCGGCACAGCCGGGCATCGCTCACGTGGCGCCGGCCGGCTCCCATATGGTGGTGGGCCCTGCCGGCATGGTCGAGCTCGTTGCCGGGGCGCCCGAACACGGGCTGCGCCCATCGGTCGCGCGGCTCTTTCGGTCGGTCGATGCCGCGTTCGGCGCTGCCGCTGTTGGCGTACTGCTGACCGGCATGGGCCGCGACGGCGCGCGCGAGCTGCAGCAAATGCGGCGCTCGGGGGCGTTGACCATTGCACAGGATCGGGAATCGTCGGTCGTCTTCGGCATGCCGGCCGCCGCCATCGATCTTGATGCCGCGACCTTCGTGCTTCCACCCGACGGGATCGCCGAGTTGCTGTGCAGCCTATTCGGCTTGACAGCAACGTTGCGGCTGTCGACTTGAATCCTCTCTTCGGATGCGAGGGTAGCCATGACACGCACGAGACAGAGTGTCGATGTCCTGATCGCCGAGGACAGCGCGACGCAAGCCGAGCAGCTACGCCTGTTGCTTGAAGAGGCGGGCCATCGGGTGCGCGTGGCGGTACACGGCCGCATGGCACTCGAGGCGGCGCGCGCGCACAAGCCTGACGTGCTGATCACCGATATCGTCATGCCGGACATGGACGGCTATGAGCTGTGCAAGACGGTCAAGGCCGACGACACGCTCGCCGACGTGCCGGTGATACTCATCACGGCGCTCAACAGCATCGTCGATATCGCACATGGGCTCGCTTGCGGCGCCGACAATTTCATCCGCAAACCCTATGACCCCAACGCGCTGATCGAACGCATCGATTACCTGCTGAGCAATCGCGAGCTGCGCAAGGAAAGCAAGACCCAGTCGGGTCTGGAGATCTACCTCGCGGGGGAGCGGCATTTCATTACGTCGGGCAGAGAGCAGATGCTCGATCTGCTGGTCTCGACTTACGACGAGGCGATCAAGACCAATGAGGCGCTCAAGCAGCGCGAGCAGGAGGTGTGGCACCTCAACAAGGACCTGGAGCAGCGCGCTGCAGCCCTCGAGGCTGCAAACCGGGAACTCGAGAGCTTCAGTTATTCGGTGTCGCACGACTTGCGTACACCGCTGCGGGTGATCGACGGCTACTCGTCGATCCTGCAGGAAGAGTACGCGAACCGACTGGGCGACGACGGACAGCGGCTGCTCGGCACCGTGCGCGAGAGCGCGCAGCGAATGAGCCAGTTGATCGAACATCTGCTCGAATTCTCGCGTTGCACACGGCAATCGATAAGTCGCACGCGATGCGACATGACGGCGATGGCCCGGCACGTATTCGACGAACTGTGGCGGGATCCGGGGAGCGCCCCTGGCGGGAGGGGGAGCACGATGCCGCCGGAGTTCCTGCTCGATGCGCTGCCGGACGCGTTCGCCGACCCGGCGCTGATCCGCCAGGTCTGGGTGAACCTGATCTCGAATGCGATCAAGTACAGCTGCCGGCGCGAGCATCCGGTGATCCGGATCAGCGGGAGCATGAGCGGCGGCGAGTGCGTGTACAGCATAGAGGACAACGGCGCCGGCTTCGAAATGCGCCTGGCCGACAAGCTTTTCACGGTATTTCAGCGGTTGCATCGCGTCGACGAGTTCCCCGGCACCGGCGTCGGGCTCGCCATCTCCCAGCGTATCGTCAAGCGCCATGGCGGCCGCATCTGGGCGCGCGCCGAGGTGGACAAGGGAGCCACATTCGAATTCGCGTTGCCGGCATCCGACGCAAAGCATGAGCACACTTTCGCTGGACCACAAAGATGACCCAAGACACGACGACCGTCCCGAACCCGGAGCTGCGAATCCTGCTCCTCGAGGACACCCCCGAAGAGGCCGAATTGATCCGGCGTGCGCTGACACGGGCGAGCATTGCTTTTGTTGCGACCCGCGCCGGGAACCGAAGCGAATTCATCAGCAGCTTGCAGGCGTTTCGTCCCGACATCGTGCTCTCCGACTACAACCTGCCCGATCTCAACGGGCGGGAGGCGCTCGCTATCGTTCAGCAATACGACCGCACGGTGCCGGTGGTGATCGTGACCGGCGCGTTGGTCGACGACGAGGCGGTGGCACTGATCAAGGCGGGCGCGAACGACTACGTGCTGAAGGATCGGCTGGCTCGCCTCGGCCCGGCGGTCCGGCGAGCGCTCGCCGAGGGAGAGCAACTGCGTCATCGCGAGGCTGCCGAGCGGGCGCTGGCGGCCAGCGAGGAGCGGTTTCAGCTTGCCGTGAGTGGCGCGACCGCGGGGTTGTGGGACTGGAATCCACGAACGGATGCAGTTTATTTTTCGCCTCACTTCAAGGAGATCATGGGCTACGCAGACCATGATCTCCCGAACGAGAGGCGCGCGCTTTTCGATGCCATTCACACCGACGACATCGGCCTCGTGACGGGCGCGCTGAAGGCGCATCTGGAGCACAGGGGTGCTTACGATGTCGAATACCGGGTGAGTACGAAGTCGGGTGACGTCCGCTGGATCCAGTCTCGCGGACACGCATTGTGGAATGAGAGTGGGGAGCCGTATCGAATGGTGGGTTGGATCATGGACGTCACGGAGCGAAAACGGAGCGAGGAGGCACTGCGGCTTTCGAGTGAAGAGCTGCGGCGCCTGTCCGCGCATATCCAGCACATCCGGGAGGAGGAAAAGGCGCGCATTGCGCGTGAGTTGCACGACGATCTGGGCCAACATTTGACCGCGCTGAAAATGGCCGTGGCGTCGGTGGACGACAACTTGAAGGGAATCGCGCCGCGATTGCCGGATGGAGACCTGCACGGCGTGCGTGCATTGATAGATCAACTGATCGACTCGGTTCGGCGGATAGCGTCGGACCTGCGTCCCGTGATGCTCGATGACCTCGGCCTGATTCCGGCGATCGAGTGGTTGACCACCGAGTTCTCGGCTCGTTATCACGTACCGGTGATTCGCCATATCGATGGGGGAGAGATCGCCTTCAATCGGGAAAGCGGGATCGAAGTCTTTCGCATGGTCCAGGAGGCGTTGACGAACGTCGCCCGTCATTCTGGCGCGACCCAGGTGGTGCTCGACATCGTTCGCGACGATCCACATTGCATCGTACGGATCGCCGACAACGGGCGCGGTGTGACTCGCGAGACAAGCCCGAGCCGGCGTTCGTTCGGTCTGATCGGGATGCGCGAACGTGCCGCGTTGCTGGGCGGCGAAATCCGGATCCGCACGGAACCGGGTTCGGGTTTTGAGTTGACCGCGATATTGCCGCTCGCGGCGCTTGAGGCGGGGGAGTGAGATCGCTGTTTGCGCAGGCGTCGGCGTAGGGTAGCGTGGCTATCGTTATGGGCGTGCATGTTCCATGCGGCCTCTTTGGTCCGGGCGCGTCGCCGTCGGTCGGTCGAAATGGTGATTGCCTTGAGAAGTGAGTGTGCAAAAATGGCAAGTGCAAAGCGAAGTCCCGTCGATGTTCTGGATGCAGAGCGTAGATCGACCCAAGCCGAACAGCTACGCTTGCTGCTGGAAGCGGAGGGGCATTGCGTGCAGGTTCTGAAATTTAGTTCGGAAACTGTATTACAAAGATGTGCTGATCGACCGTATCGATTACTTGTTGTGAAATCGCGATTTGCGCCGGCAAACCAAAATTCAAGGTGAACTCGAAATCGATTTGGGCGGCTAGTGGCATCTTATCTCTTCCGGGAAAGAGAAGATCCTCGACCTGTTGGTGTCGACCTTCGAGGAAGCGATTCAGGAGAAAGAGGAGGTTCGGCGCCAGCGGGATGAACTGCAAACCTTGTAGGCGACGGTCGTGTCCGAGCAGAAAATCTCCGTGCAGCACGTGCTCAACCTGCCCCCCTTGGCGATTGCCGAGGCCTGAAGGCACGTGTCGATCTGGTCACGGACAACCTCCGGGAAATCATCGTCCACAGTTTCTCGCAGGCCACTGTGGTGTTTGCCGACATCGTACAGTTCACCCGTTTTTCGGCGGGAATGCCCCTGGAAAGGCTGGTTGCCGTTCTGAATCAAATCTTGACCGATTTCAACAGCATCACCGACGAGCGCGGCCTCGAGAAAATCGAGACCATCGGCGACGCCAACATGTCCGACGCCGGACTGCCGACGCTGAGTGCCGATCATGCGACGCGGGCCGTGCAAACGGCACTGGACATGATTGATGCGGTGGCCCGCTTCAACGCAAGTTCCGGCTACACATCGGAATTGCGCATCTGCGTGAACAACGGCGCGGTCGTGGCGGGGGGCATCGAAAAGCGCAAGTTCATCTACGACTTGCGGGGAGATGCGGTCAATATAGCCAGCCGGATGAAGTCGCAGGGTGTGGCCGGACGCGTGCAGGTGACGGAGGCCACCCAGCGGCTCCTGGGCGATACGTTCGAGTTCGAAGAGCGCGGAACCATTCCGACTAAGGGCACCGGCCAGGTCCATATCTGATTCCTGCTCGGCAGGGCTGGCGATTTGCCTGAACCAGGCGCGGCGCGCGGACCCGCGGTGGCTCGCAGCGGCGACGGCGGACGAACTGCAGGTCGCGCGGTCGGCCAGCCCCCGCAACGGCTAGCTGCCGAACACCACGAAGATCTGGCCGAGGGGCGCTTTCGAGCCGCCCGGTGTGGCGGGCCTCAGCGGTTGCCCATAGGTGCAGCGCACGCTGACGAACCTGCCGATTTCGAAGCGTAGGCCCGCACCGACGCTCACCAGTGCCGCGTTGCCTGCCTCCGTCGGTTGATCGATGCGATTCCACACATGCCCGGCGTCAAAGAAGATGAATGGCTGCAGAACGACGTCGCCGCTACTGAATGCGAGGCTCGGCGCCCGCAGTTCCGTCTGGATGTTCCATCCGCGATCGCCCTGCGCGACGTAGGGTGCGTAGCCGCGTACGCTGTCGTCGCCACCGAGGCCGATCTCCTCGGCCGGCAGCAGGGTATTCGGCGTCCACTGCAGCAGTGCGAGCGCGGACGCGCTGAATCCCGCGCCGACCATCACGTCGCGTTGCGCGGAAAGTCTCGTGTAGACATAGTGCGGCGTCGCGCCCAATCTCGCGGTGTTGTACGCGGCCTGTTCGTTGTCGGCGTCGAGATGGCCGGGGCTCACGACTATTGCGACATTTGCGTGTGATTGTCCGAGCGTGTCCATGCGTACTGCGTCGTACGCCACGGATAACTGATGAGTATGCGCGTTCGAGTGGAAGACTTGCATGCCGCCGAACTCGAGGTTGTTGTTCGAGCGCTTGAAGTCGTAGCCGATTTGCACCTGCTGCTGCCACCCTGCGACTGCGGGCAGCAGCCAGTCGTAGCGAAAGCTGAGCTGGGATGAGATGCCGGTCTGGCCGTAGCTGTCCGGCAACCGCGGCGTAGAGCGTGCGAACAGACCGAACAGCTCGACGCGGTCGAACCACGGCAGCGGCGCAACGTATCGGAACGAATGTGCGATGAAGCGCGGGCGGTTCGGCCGCCCTTCGATGGGGGATTGCCGCTGAAGAAATCATTGCTCACCGTGGTTTGCCAAGCGATCTGCTGATCAAGGCCAAACAGGTTCCCATAGTCTATGCCGGCAAAGAGGCGGTCTCTGCCGAGTTGTGGTATCCCCGCGTCGTTATAGCCGGCAGTGACGCGCAGCGGCAGCCGGTCATCGGTTTGCAGCACGACGTCGGTCGCGTTGCGTTCGGCGCCGGGCACGTAGAGCACGTCCACGTGGCGATAGGGATTGGCATTCAGCAATGCGAGGCCTTTGGCGATGTCCGTGTCGAGGATCGGCGCACCACGCGTGATCGGCATTTCGCGCACGAGCAGTGCGTCTGAGAAGTGGCGGTTGCCGCATACGATCACGTGACCGGCATGAAACGTCGCCACAGCAATCCGCACGACGCCATTTGTCACGTCCTGCTCCGGCACATAGGCGTCCACCAGCGGTTCGCCGGCTTCGCGATATCGCCGGACCACCGCCGCGCGAGTTTCCGCCAACCGCCCGAACGTGAGCGGCTTGCCGATGTCGGCTTCGAAGCTGCGCAGAAAATCTTCGTCAATGAGTTGCAACCCGGTCGCAACGATGGGGCCGTGCCGGATGGTCGCAGTTGCGCGCCGACTCGTCGTCTCGCCGTCCGCGAAGAACACCAGACCCTGAAGCGCAGCCACCGCGATCTGCGTCGCATCGCCGGTCGACGGCGCCGGTATCGGCTCGGCTGCAGGCCGATGCCTAGAAGGCTGCGGCGCGGGTGCAACGTCTTTGTATGGCTGCGCGGCGGCTATCGAAGACAGGATGGTCAGCATGGCACATGCGCATGCACGTCGTTTCGCGGTCTTCAGGATCATGCGTGCGGAGTCTGGGGGCGGTCGATCATGGGGCGAGCGGGCCGAGCCACACCGCATGGACGGCGGTCGGCATACCGAACGCAAGAACTGACTGACGTCATGAATGACGAACGAATGCGATGCGGTAGCCAATATGCGGCGAGCATTTCTGTCGCCAATCGATGGAACTGCGCAGCTTCCCGTATCGACAATAAGGCCGCCGCATCATCCTCACGCTACGTGGCGCGTAGAGTTGGGATGTTGGCGCAAAATCCCGTTTGCCGCTCACCCGGTTCAAGGCGCGTTCAGTGATCGGCAGGCGATAGCTTTCAAACGTCTCCGGGCGGCGGACGAATTCCTCGTGTCATGCAGGTGCTGGCGCGCTCCCTCAAACATTGTGCGACGGCGTTCCGTGCATCATCGCGGGGCGCAGTTCCACATCCTGTATGGCGCACCGTGCGCAACTTGTGAGTGCCGCGTCAAGCCCAATCCTGCGACCGGCTGCTCGCCCCCACTCCACGCGAAGACCGATAAGACCGATGTCTCGACCGATTCAGGCGTGGTTTTCCGCTGTACCTATTCGTCTCATTAATGGAATATCAGACCACCGTGCCCGTCGAGCGCACCGTGGGGGGCTTGTGCCTGCTCGCACGGCCCGCACGTCCGGCGAAAACAGGAGGTAAACGCGATGCAACGCGTGTCATGGAAGAGGCAATCACGCCGCTCGCGGCCCCCGAAGTTGCCGGCACTCGCACCGATTTTCGTCGCCCTGTCGTTCGGCTTGCCGGCAGCCGCTCACGCAGCCGGGCCATTGCCGGGCGGCGGCCAGTTCGTCGCCGGTGCAGGTTCGATCGCCGGCCATGGGACATCGCTGACGATCAACCAGACGTCGAACCGCGGCGTGATCGACTGGACGAGCTTCTCGATCGGCAACGGAAACCGTGTCACCTTCAATAATGGCGCCGGCGCCACGCTGAACCGCGTCACGGGCGGCGAACCCTCCGCGATTCTCGGCACGCTCACCGCCACCGGGAGCGTCTACCTGATCAATCCGCAAGGGATCGTCGTCGGCCCGAGCGGCGTCATCACGACCGGCGGTCGCTTCGTCGCGGCCGCGCTCGATACCGATAACACCGCGTTCATGACCGGCAGTCCGCTCACGCTCTCGGGCAACTCGAGCGCGAGCGTCGTCAATCTCGGCAAGATCAGGTCGAGTGGCGGCGACGTGTTCCTCATTGCCCGCAACTCGGTCGACAACCGCGGCAGCATCAGCGCACCGAACGGCACTGCCGAACTCGCAGCCGGGCAAACCGTGCTGTTGCAGGATGCGTCGGGCAGCCGACAGGTCTTCGTGCAGACGGGAAGCGGCGGGACAGTTGTCAATCGGGGGGCAATCGAAGCCGCGCAGATCAGCCTGCAGGCCGCAGACGGCAATGTCTTTGCGCTGGCGGGCAAGCATGAAGTGCTGCGCGCGACAGGCACCGCCACGCGTGACGGTCACATCTGGCTGGTCGCCGACAGCGGTACGGTGAAGCTCGCCGACCCGATCCGTGCAACCAATGCCGACGGCAGCGGCGGCACCGTCGACACCGTCGCCGGCACGCTCGAATTCTCCCGCTGCACGCCGGTCGTGCTGGCTGGCGTCTGGAACATCACGACGCCGGGATTCACAATCGACACGCCCGCTGCGACCGCCTTCGCGCGCAGCCTGAACGCGGGCACCTCGGTCAACCTGCGGACGACGGGCGCCAACGGCCAGAGCGGCGACATCATCGTCGCGTCGAACCTCCGCTGGAAACGGGGCGCATCGCTGACGCTCGGCGCGTATCGCACGCTCACGCTCGACAAGGGCGTGACCATCGGCAATCAGGGCAGCGGCAACCTGACGCTGCGAGCCGACGTGGCCGGCATCGACAACGGCGGCAGCGTCATCAACAACGGCACCATCGACTGGTCGAAGAGCACCGGCATCGTGAGCGCGCTCTACGACATGAATGGCAGCTACACCGCGGGCACGCTGATCGGCAACGCGGCCTGGAGCGCGCCACTCTATAGCGGGCTCGTGACGCAGATCACTGGCTACCAGCTCGTCAATTCAGTCGCAGACCTTCAGGACATCGACAACAACCTCGCCGGTAACTATGCACTCGGCAAGGACATCGACGCGAGCAATTTCGCCTTCGCAACGCTCGGTTACGCTACCGGCTCGCAATTCACAGGCCAGTTCGACGGCATGTGGCATACGATCCGTAACATCTCGCCGAGCTCCGTCGGGGTTTTCGGTAATATTGGGGCAACGGGTGTCGTGCGGGATGTGAACGTGAATGCAAGCACCGGCCAGCCCGCCGTCTGGAATGGGGCGGGCATATTGGCGATCAACAATTACGGAACGATTGCCAATGTCTTTACGTCTGGGTCGATTGTCGACCCGTTCAGTGATGACGGTGCCTCGCTCGCCGGGCTTGTCGCTGTCAACCACGGGCTGATCGCACGCTCGGGCAGCAGTGCGTCCGTCATGGCTGACGGTGGTGCCGCCGGATTGGTGCTCCATAACCAAGGTACGATCGCCGAATCATACGCAACCGGTTCGGTCACGGATATCTCCTCGCACGGCGCGGCCGGAGGACTTGTGCTGTCCAACGAGGGAGTCATCACACAGTCCTTTGCGTCGGGGCCGGTCTGGGGCGTAGCATGGTGGGCGCTCGGCGGCATCTGCGCCGGCTGCGGCGGTGTTGGGAACAATGTCTACTGGAACGTCCAGACAACCGGACAATCCTCGAGCGGTGCCAATCTGCCAGCGTCGAACGGGCTCACGACTGCTCAGATGAGCAACTCGGCGAGCTTTGCTGGATGGGACTTCAGCCCGAGTGGCGTTTGGGCGATGCCACCTGGAGCGACGCGACCTGTTCTCGCGTGGCAAGTCAGCGGGCATTGAGCCCGACGCTCCGCGAGCGCCCGACGCAGATCGCGCAGATGAACGCCCCTGCAGTCAGGCAGACGCGGCGATAGGCGGCTGACCATCGCGCCGAAAAAGCGCTTCGAGGCAGGGCCGCTCATCGGGACCGTATTGCGGTCCGGCGTCAGCCGGACAGCCAATGAGCTCGCACAATGTGGTCGGGATTGTGGGCGAGATTGGTCTTGCCGTAGTCGGGGTAATCGACTGAAAGGGACTTCCCCTCCTATTAGCGTTGATGAGGGATCGACACTCCATCATGGCACTTTGATGCCGACATTCTCGGCTTCCGCCGCAGCGTCGGGACGGGGAAGTCCTTTTCATTCGATTACCCCTGTTATGCGTCTACGTATTGCGTGACGAACTCGAGTGGCTCGGGTTCTACCGAAAGCCAGCGTGGGCGGAAAAGGCCTGGGGACAATGGTTCGAACAGGCTCAGCAAAGCGGGATCGCTGCCCTGCAAAAGTTCGCCCAGCGCTTGCAGGGGTACTGGCACGGAATCGTGACTCGCTGCCGCCGTCCGCTCAATACCAGCGTCGTCGATGGCATCAACAACGCCATCAAGGTCATCAAGCGCAGGGCTTATGGGTACCGCGACGAGGAATACTTCTTCCTCAAGATCCGCGTCGCCTTCCCCGGTAATCTGTGATGAACCAAAAATTTCCCACGCTGTTCCACGGCACACGACGACCAGCGCTGGGATTCTCGGTGTTCATCCATAACAATTTCCCTTAAAACGCCGGGAGATCCAGTGTGCGCTCCTTTGGGCGGTCGCTCCCCAACTCATCTCCGCCGTCGCGTCCGTGACACCTTGATTAATCTGCGACACTACTGCCGGAACTGATCTCACGCCCAAGCTTTGAGCAGCATCATCGGCTCGATTGCGCCCCGGGCGTGCTCGCCATCCCGCTTCTCTCATCGTCGCATACCGAGACATCTCGTCGCATCTTCAGTATTCCTTGGCCGACATGGCTGTGCGCCTCGGGTTTGTTCGGCCGCCCTTTGCAATATCAGCGACGGAACTCTCGCAACCAGTTAATTACGTGGTTTTTTGCCAGAAAGTTAAATTTCGTAACAAAGGTCGCGTCACCAAGGGACGATTAGGTAATTTTTGTCAGATGAGTTATCTCAACGACAACGCACTCGCGACGATGAGAGCCCAATTCGGTACATCCAGCCCCGTTGGAAACATGCCGAGGACAGCAACGCGCTGGAATTGAGCCCGCTAACCGACCAAGGGACGCAGACGATTGCGCTGCGGTCCGAGCATGCCAAGTGCATCTGCACGATCGGTGGCGTGACTGACAGCTTAACAATTGATGCGCGTCTGTTCGGACACGATCTCCGACTTCAACTCGTCGAGCACAAGATCGGCCGCGAAATGTGGGTGGGTACCTGCTCGCCGAGCTTATGCTTGGATAACGACGTCATCGATCGCGCACGCGGGCGCTCTTTCGCTGAGACTATTCTCTATGAAGGAAACTTACTGGTCGTTGTGCTTACAGGAGATTGCCGTATTCAGCGGTTCAGCCGTTTCACCGAAGAGCTTGCGGGACTCAAGGAAGAGCATGTCATCGGAAGGAGTGCTAGGGATATCTTCATGAGCGACGAAGATACAAATTCCTCCCGCAAGAACATCGAATCGTTTTCGAAAGCGACGACACGTATCAGGTCGAACGTGTCGTCAATACCGCGAAGGGGCTGCGGCTTCTTCCGTTCCGTAACACGTTTGCACGAACTGGTACCGGCGCGATGAGATATTCCTCGTGTGCTTCAGCGTGGACATCGCTGATGAGCGACAGGCGCAAGAACGGCGCGCAAGACCGGCCAACATCGACGAGCTAGCCGGGCTGGGTAACCGAAACTATCTGCTCGAAAAGCTGCAGCTTCCGCTCGGCGACGAAAGTGGCGTCGATTCATTGGTAATACTCTACGTTGATATCGTCAGCTTCATAGGTTAAATAAGTTTCAAAATCCTTCTATCGATAAAGAGGTGAAACACAATTTCGACGTAAGTGTTGATTAGCAATTAACTGTCAATTATGCGGCGCTGCCTAATCGGAGCCGCGAGCATTTGCATGTTTTAAATTCATTCGATAATTTTATCGATAGGGGAGAATTTTACATGACTAAACGACGTCAATTTATTGGCTGCCTGGCGGCTCTCGGTGGCGGTTATATCCTGACCGCACGTGGCGCGGGCTCCAGCCAGGGTAGTGCGCCATCAGCGAACGGTACCACCATCCCATCGGCCGCGACAATCACTGACAAATTCGGCGCATTGTGGACCGTTGTCAATGGTGTGATTTATCGCAATGGCAATACCGTTGGCAATACGTATAACGTATCGCTGCTGCTCTGGTACGGCGGAAAGATCTGGCACAAGGGAACGGGCGGCCAGTTCTACGTGTGCACCGACCTTGGCGGATGGTTGCCATGTAATGACCCACGTATCGCCGTCGAAGCCACTCCGGGAACGTTCTATGGCGTGAACGGGCATTTTGACTATACCTACACACCGGTACATCTCGTATCGATCCTCAAGGGCATGGGGTGCACGAATTATCGTGTGGAATGTACTGAAAATCCTGCTCAGGTGAATGCGGTCATTAAGTTGGCGAAAGCGTTCCAGTCGAATGGAATTTCACTGCTGGTGCTGATCAACCAGGGTGTCTACGATTCAAATGGTAATCTGTTCCGGAGCGAGTCTGCTGCATACAACCGCGGATTGCAGGTTGCCATGACCGTCGCCAATGCGCTCAAGCCATACGGCGTCACAATCTACGAGTGCGGGAACGAATTGACGCGACAGAATGCGACGATCCTTGACTTCACCAACGCAGGCACCAAAGCGGTCGACTTCAACAACCAGAACTGGCCCATCATGCGCGGTGTGATGCGCGGGATGATCGACGGCGTGAAGGCCGTTCAGTCGTCCGCAAAATGTGGCATTAACTTCAGTGCCGCGGACATTGGTGCAGCTGACGCGTTATGGGACGGTAAGCAACCGGACGGCACAGGCGGCTATCCGAAAGTGCGGTGGGACATTACGACCTGGCACAACTACGAGGTGTATGGCGACATCTTCAACATTGGAATCGACGGCGCCGGCCCGGGTTTCGACCTGCCTATGTATTGCAACGCTCGATATGGTGTGCCGTTCATCATCACCGAATGGAACACCGGGCCGGAAAGAACACAGGAATATCGAGCTAGTTACATTACGAAGACTCTGGCCAAGTTCTATCAGGCGCGGAAAACGCACAACATTCAGTCGGTGATGTATTTCGTGCTCGATAGCGGAGACAATACCTACGGAATTATGAGAAATGGCGTTGCACTCAATCCGCCGCACAGCGCATTCTCCAGTTTCGTGTCGGGCAACGGAGATAACTGACTGTACGTGTTTTGTCGCAATAAGGTGATCTCAACGCGCTGCGGGTTTCGATCGTGATCGATGGCGTCAAGGTTGGGATGGCAGGTTGTATCGCGATCAGGAATAGAGGTGCGCAAGAGCCACGTTGAACAGGAATGCTTACATCACCAGCGAATAGAACTGGGTGGCAACCGTTCGGTCGACGCCGTTGCCATTGATCTGCCCCTCGCAAATCATGTGCATGAGTTCGATGCCGGTGAGGATGATGCGCGCACACCGGAAATTCTTGAAGCCCATCGTCGGTTTGATGATGTGTTGGATGGCGCGGTGATCCTGCTAAATGAGGTTGTTCAGGTACTTGTTCTGGCGAACCTTGACCGGTGTCGTACACCCGGCGTTGAGCGCGTCAAGCGCGGCCAGATTGGCGCCGCTCTTGTCCACTGTGATCGTTTCGAGCTCGCCGTTCTGCTCAATCGCCTTCTGGAAGTAACGGCGCGCAGCGGTCTGGCCACGATCGGCGCGCTGATCGACTCGTCGATGATCGAGCGCCGCATTGCACGCAGCCCGCGGCTCGTCGTCGGCACGCCGGCGTATTTCGAGCGGGCCGGCATCCCGAAATCGCCGGCCGATCTCGCCCGTCACCAGGCGATCGTGTATGCGCGGCGGGGCGGCGGCGAAGCCTGGTTGTTCAGCAGGAGCGGCTCCGAAGTCGCGGTGGCGATTTCCGGGCGCCTGCGCGTGAGCGCGGCCGAAGGGATGCGGACCGCCGTAAGCGGCGGCATGGGGTTGGCGGTCGCGTCGCGCTGGATGTTTTCGCCCGAGCTCGCGTCCGGCACGGCGCAGGCGGTGCTGACCGACTGGGAACTGCCGCCGATCGACCTGTGGGCCGTGTTTCCGGCCGGCTCGCGACGGCGCGCGGCCGCGTGTTCGTCGAAGTCGTCGAACAGGCGCTGGCGGAGGGCGAACCCGCAGCGACGCAATGACGGCGGCCGGGCAGGGGCGCCGGTTTTGACGAACCGCGGCCGCCGCTCAGAACGGCGCCTTGCCGATCGCCGCGCCGCCGTCGACGTACAGCGTCTGCCTCGTCATGAAGCCCGCGTCGTCCGACAGCAGGAACGCGATCGTCGCGGCGAATTCGTCGGGCTTGCCGAAGTGCCCTATCGGGACTGCGGCAAGATGGCGCCGCTCGCCTTCGCTGCCCGGCGCATTGTTCGGTCGGCCCGGGCGCCACCGCGTTGACCGGGATGCCCGTGCTTGCGAGTTCCAGCGCCCACGATCGCGAAAAGCTCAAGAGCGCGGCTTTCGCCGCCGCATACGCGGTGCGCTGCACGATGCCGAGCACGGTCCGACTGGAAATGTTCACGACGCCCCCCAGCCGCGTTCGCGCATGCAGGGTAGCAGCGCCTGGACGGTCTGGACGGCCGGATGCAGGTTCAGCGCGAGCCCGGCGGCTCGCCGGCGCTCTACTTCCGGCTTTTCAGGAAAGTCCGCCCTTCGGCCGTGATCGACGCGCCGGAGCGGCCGTGCACGGGATGGTTGACGAAACCTGCGCTGACGAGCTCCCGCGCGATCGACCAGCCGAGCGCCGGCGCATCGCGTCCGTAGCGAACGTCGGCGAGGCGTTCGAGCGCCCAGATTGCGGAGGCTGACAGGTTGGGGGTGTTGGACGTGTCGTTGTCGCTCATCGCTTCCTCGGGGATTGGAGATTCGGGGTGGGCGGCGCAATGCCGCGAGATTGGCGGTGCAAGCGTCAGCGTGCCTGCAGCAATGGAATCAGCGCGTGCAGCGCCGCTTCCTCGTCGGGGCCGGTAGCCAGCACCTGGGCCGCCGTGCCGCCGTGTACCTGCAGGGACGCGATGGCGGCGCCGTCCTTCGCGTTCTCGCCCTGACCGTTCGCGATCAGCAGGATGTCGCTTTCGAAGCGGCGAGCCGCGTCGACGGCCGCGTCTCGTGCGGCACAGCCGCGGTTGCGGTTCCACGCGGGGCCGATTTGAACGTACACAACGGTTGCCACGATGCTGGAAAGCCTCCGGACGGGTGGTCGGGGCGGTACGCGGCGCCGGGCCGGTAACACAGCGGGGGCGCGCGAAACGCGGTTTCACGACACGTGTCGCGTACATCGGGTGGCCGGCCTTTCACGGTTTCCCGCGGGGGCGCGGGGCGTCGATCGGGTGGTCGAGGTGCATCATTCGGTGCGAACATGCCGGCATCCTCGCTGAAGCCGCCTTCAAGTTCGCCGAATGTCGCGAGATTGGGATTATAATACATGGGTCAGGTTATGTGTATTGCATTATAATGCTGTGTGCGCCGATGACGGCTCGCCACTCCGTTGGCGGGCGTGTCCCGGGCACCCTTGCCCGGGCGCGCAGCCTGCTCGCAGGGTATTTCTTTATCGACCGACCCGAACTCATCCCGAATGGAAGCTGCAATGAACGCCGCCCCTGCCTGCCCGCAATGCGCGATGGAAAACACCTACCCGGACGGCACGCTCTACGTGTGCCCGGACTGCGGTCACGAATGGTCGGCGACGGCCGGTGCCGAAGCCGGCGATGAAGCGGCCGGCGACGTCGTCAGGGACGCGAACGGCAACGTGCTGTCGGACGGCGATTCGGTCGTGCTGATCAAGGACCTGCGCGTGAAGGGCTCGTCGATCACGCTGAAGATGGGCACCAAGGTCAAGAGCATCCGGATCGTCGGCGGCGATCACGAAGTCGACTGCAAGACGGACGCCGGCGGCTTCATGCTGAAGGCCTGTTTCCTGAAGAAGGTGTGATTGCGCGCGTGCGCCGCGACGGCGGCGCTTCGTTCGCGCGGCCGGCCGCACGCGCATCGAGCGGCTTCGACTGTTTGACTACCCGGGCATAGCGAGTATGGCAGAGGATCGAACCTCCTACGATGCGTTCGTCAGATTCCTGTCGACGCCGTTGCACGATGGCCGGCCGTTCGTGCTCGAGACGCGCCATGCGGTGTCGCTGCACTTCGATCATCTCGCCACGCAGAGCTTCATGTCGCTGAAGGATCCGGCCGGGCTCGCGCTCGGCTACACGCGCGTGATGATGGGCTTCCTGCTGCTGCAGCCCGCGCCCGCGCGCATCTGCATGCTCGGGCTCGGCGGCGGCTCGCTGGCGAAATACTGCCACCGGCATCTGCCCGACACGGCGATCGATGCGGTCGAGATCAATCCCGAGGTGATCGCGCTGCGCGACGTGTTCAGGATTCCTGCAGACGACGCGCGCTTCAGGGTGGTGTGTGCCGACGGCGCGGACTACATGACGGAGGCGGACGTGCGCGCGGACGTGATCCTGCACGACGCGTTCGTCGCCGAAGGCATGCCGGGCCGGTGCGCGAGCGCCGCGTTCTTCGCGGCGTGCCGCGAGCGGCTGAACGACGCGGGCGTGCTCGCGATCAACTTCACCGACGACGATCCGGCGCTGCCGCTGTACCTCGAGCGGCTGCGCGCCGTGTTCGGTGCGTCGTATGCGCTGGTCCCGTGCGGTGACGACAACAATTTCATCGCGTTCGCATGGAAGGGCGGCGATCGCTTGCCGTCGTTGCGCATCCTGCTCGAGCGCGCGCTCCAGTTCGCCTTTGCCGGCGAACTGAAGCTGGCCTCCACGGCCCGGCGGGTGAAGGGCGGGGCGGGCATCGATCCGGCGCGGCTGGTCTGGCGCGACCAGGCACCCGGGCGCTGGGAAATCGGGGCTTGACCCGCGGTTACTTCATGCGCTTGCCGAGTGGGCTCTTGGTCTTGTAGGTCACGCCGTGATGCTCGAGATACTCGCGGATCAACTGACGTACGACTTGCGACGGCGTGAGATCCTGCGCCGCGCAGAGCATCTCGAATGCTTCCTTCTTGGCGGGATCGATCAGGACGGTCAGGCGGGCGGTCTTCGTTTCCATTGCGCGGACGGGTCGGCGGATATGTTAATCAAATTATAATACATCTGCGTTTGGCGCCACGGCAGAAACGGTTGTCCGGCCGGTTGCCGTGCGGTCCGGCCGTCCAGCCGGACGTTCCGCCCGGATGCGTGCGCACGGGGCGGGTTTTGCGCCGGCTCAGGGCCGGCGATCGAGCCGGCAGAGCCAGGTCAGCACGTCGTCGGCCACGGGCACGATCGCGAGCGTGACCAGCATGCCGGCGAGCGGTACCGTCGACACGTAGCCGACGTACTTGAAGCCGATCGCGCCGGCCAGGCCGCCGACGAAGAACGACGCCAGCATCGTGGCGTGAATCCTCAGCTTCGCGCGGTTGGCGACGACCGCATGCATGTCCACGTCGACGGCCGAGCGGTTCCAGTAAAACAGCTTGCCCAGCTCGATGCCGAGGTCGGTCACGATACCGGTCATGTGCGTCGTGCGGATCTCCGCGCCCGACAGCTTCGTGATCATCGCGTTTTGCAGCCCCATGATGAAGCACAGCAGGATCACGGTCACGGGCACGAAGAACGCCTCCCACAGCGCGAGGTGGCTGCCGAGCAGCCCGAACAGCAGGAGCAGCACGGCCTCGACCAGCAGCGGCAGCACGTACTGGCTGTGCAGGCCGCGGCGGCGCCCCCAGTTGACGAGCACCGCCGAGCAGCCGGCGCCGACGAGAAACGACGCCAGCGAACTGATGCCGGCCAGCGCGAGCGGAATGTCGCCGAGCGCCGCCTGGTCGGCGATCGCCGACACGATGCCGCTCATGTGCGACGTGTATTGCCTGACCGCAAGGAAGCCGCCCGCGTTGGTCGCGCCGGCGACGAACGCGAGCGAAAAACCGAGCTGGCGGTTCGCGGTCGCGCTGCGGTGTTTTCCCGTCAGGCTTCGAAAGTACTGCGCTGGCATAAGGGTTTCGCTCAATCGCCGGGATCGAGGGCGCGGACGCGCCGCACGGCGCCCTTCGGGCCGAACGGGCGGCCCGCGAGGGCGCCGGCTTTCTCGAATCATGTGGCTTGTATGATAATGCAATTATCATGTTCTGTTAGCCAGATTGCGCTTTCGATGCAATAATGCGCATGGAGCCGGCGCGCCTGCCGTCGCCGTTCCATGCCCCCGTTCAACCCGAGCGTACTGGAGACAATCCGGATGGCACCCGTGCCGGTCGTCCATTTCGTGCTGCTGGTCGTGGCCGCCTGGCTCGCGATCGGCGCGCTGGGGCTCGGGGCGCTGCATCGCACGCGAGTCGTCGCACACGGGCTGTTTCCGCTCGGTGCGCTCGGCGGTCTGCTGCTGGCGGCCGCGGGGCTCGCGGGCGTGTTTGCCGAGCCGTCCGTCGCGGTGCTGCCGATCGGGCTGCCCGGCCTGCCGTTCCATCTGCGGCTCGACCGCCTGTCCGGCTATTTCCTGTTCGTGCTCGGCCTCGTCAGCGCCGGGATCGGCGCGTTTTCCGCCGGCTACTTCCGCAAGGGCGAGGGCGCCGCGCCCGGGCTCATCTGCTGCGAATATCACGTGTGCGTCGCGAGCATCGCGCTCGTGCTCGTCGCGGACGACGCCTACGCGTTCATGGTCGCGTGGGAAACGCTGACGCTGTCCGCGACCTTCCTCGTGATGACCAACCACCGGATCGGCGAAATCCGCCGTGCGGGTTACCTGTATTTCCTGATTTCGCATGTCGGCGCGCTCGCGCTGCTGCTGTGCTTCGGCATCCTGCAGGCGCGCACCGGCGATTACACGTTCGCGAACATGCGCACCCAGTCGCTCGATGCAACGTGGGCGTCGCTCGCGTTCCTGCTCGCGCTCGTCGGCTTCGGCGCGAAGGCGGGCGTGTTTCCGCTGCATGTGTGGTTGCCCGATGCGCATCCGGCCGCACCGTCCCCGGTCTCGGCGCTCCTGAGCGGGTTCGTGCTGAAGGTGGGGCTGTACGGGCTGCTGCGCACCGTGTTCGACCTGCTGCACGTGCAGATCGCGTGGTGGGGCGTGCTGCTGCTCGTGCTCGGCGGCGGCACCGCGCTGCTCGGCGTGGTCTTCAGCACGATCCAGGTCGACATGAAGCGCCTGCTCGCCTATTCGTCGATCGACAACATCGGCCTGATGTTCGTGTCGCTCGGGCTCGCGGTGCTGTTTCGTGCGTTCGGCATGACGACCCTGGCGGCACTCGCGCTGACCGCGATGCTCTATCAGGTCGTCGCGCATGCGGCATACAAGAGCCTGCTGTTCCTGGGGACGGGCGCCGTGCTGCACGCCACCGGCGAGCGCAATCTCGGCAAGCTCGGCGGGTTGATCCGTTTCATGCCGTGGACGGCCTGGGCCGTGCTCGTGGGCGTCGCGGCGAGCGCGGGCCTGCCGCCGCTGAGCGGTTTCGTCGCGGAGTGGCTGTTGCTGCAGGCGTTCCTGTTCACGCCGGGCCTGCCGGATTCGGTGCTGGCGATGACGGTGCCGATCGCGGCCGCGCTGGTCGCGATGTCGGCCGCGCTCGCCGGCTACACGATGGTCAAGTTCTTCGGCATCGTGTTTCTCGGGCAGCCGCGGGAAGCCAAGCTGAGCCGCGCCCGCGACGCGAATGCGTGGGAGCGGCTCGCGTTCTGCTGGTTCGCGGCGGTCAGCGTGCTGCTCGGGCTGATGCCCGCGCAGTTCGTCAAGCTGCTGGATCCGGTCACGCGCGGGCTCGTCGGCGCCGGCGTCGGCGCGGACAATCACGGCTGGCTGCTGTTCGTGCCGGTGTCGACCGCGCGCGCGAGCTACATGCCGGCCGTGTTCATGCTGTTTTTCGTCGCGTGCTGCGGGCTCGCGTGGCTGCTGGTGCGGCGCTTCTACCACGGCCGGCTGCGCCGCGCCGCGCCATGGGGTTGCGGCTTCCCGTTTCCGACCACGCGGATGCAGGACACGGCCGAGGGGTTCGGGCAGCCGATCCGCGAGATTTTCGCGCCGCTGCTGCGCATCGAGCGGCAGGTGCCGTCGCCGTTCGACGCGCAGCCCGCGTACCGGGTGTCGGTCGCCGATCGCACCTGGCTGCTCTACGAGCGCATCGCGGCGATCACGCTGCGCGCGGCCGAATGGGCGGGCCGGCTGCAGACGGGCCGGATCGCCGTCTACCTGACCTACAGCTTCGCGGTGCTGATCCTGCTCCTGATGCTGGTGAGAAGATGGTGACCGTCTCCGGCGTGGTATCGCAGATCCTCGAGATCGTGGTGGCGCTCGCCGCCGCGCCGCTGCTGTCCGGCTGGATCAACCAGTGCCGCGCGTGGCTGCAGAACCGGCGCGCGCCGTCGGTCTGGCAGCCGTACCGGATGCTCCACAAGCTGTTCAACAAGGAATCGGTCGTCGCGCACGGCGCGAGCGCGGTGTTCCGCGGCGCGCCCTACGTCGTATGGGCCGCGATGACGCTCGCGTGCGCGATCGTGCCGACGCTGTCGACGGAACTGCCGCTGTCGCCCGCCGCGGACGCGATCGCGCTCGTCGGCCTGTTCGCGCTCGCTCGCGTCGCGCTGTCGCTCGCCGCGATGGACATCGGCACGGCATTCGGCACGCTCGGCGCCCGGCGCGAGATGCTGATCGGCTTCCTCGCGGAGCCGGCGCTGCTGATGGTCCTGCTGTCCGCGTCGCTGATCACGCAGTCAACGCTGCTGACGAGCATCGTCGGCACGCTCGGGCGCGGCGAGCTCACGCTCTATCCGAGCCTGGCGTTTGCCGGCATCGCGTTCACGCTGGTGTCGCTTGCCGAAAACGCACGGCTGCCCGTCGACAATCCGGCCACCCACCTCGAACTGACGATGATCCACGAGGCGCTGATGCTCGAATACTCGGGGCGGCATCTCGCGCTGATGGAATGGGCGGCGAGCCTCAAGCTGTTCGCCTATTCGTGCATCGGCCTCGCGCTGTTCGTCCCGTGGGGCATCGCCGAGGCCGGTAACCCGCTCGCGCTGCTGCTGGCGGTGCCGGTGCTGTTCGTCAAGCTGATGGCGGGCGGCGCGGCGCTCGCCGCGGTCGAGACCGTCAATGCGAAGATGCGGCTGTTCAGGGTGCCCGAGTTTCTCGCTACCGCGTTCCTGCTCGCGGTGATCGGCATGCTCGTGCACATCCTGCTGGGGGCGTGAATGCACGGCTACGCGACGCAACTGATCAACTTCCTGGCGGCGCTGCTGCTGATCCTGTCGTTCGCGATGCTGAGCCAGCGACGCACGCTGTCGCTGATCCATCTCTATACGCTGCAGGGCGTCGCGCTCGTGTCGGCCAACCTGATCCTCGGCGTGCTGACGGGCGACGCGAACCTGTTTGTCTCCGCCGGGCTGACGCTCGTGCTGAAGGTCGGCGTGATCCCGTGGCTCCTGTATCGGCTGGTGCGCCGGCTCGACGTGCGCGCCGACGTCGAGCCGCTCATCAACATCCCGACCACGCAACTGATCGGCATCGTGCTCGTGATCGTCGCGTTCAACGTCGCATCGCCGATCAGCCAGCTCGCGACCTCGGTCGCGCGCGGCGCGCTCGGCATCGCGCTCGCCTGCGTGCTGCTGTCGTTCATGGCGATGATCACGCGCGCCAAGGCGATTCCGCAGGTGATCGGCTTCCTGTCGATGGAGAACGGGCTGTTTTTCGCGGCGACGGCCGCGACCAACGGGATGCCGATGATCGTCGAGCTCGGCATCGGGCTCGACGTGCTGGTCGGCATCCTGATCCTCGGCGTGTTCATGTTCCAGATCCGCGAGCAGTTCGACAGCCTGGACATCCATCACCTCGAGACGCTCAAAGATGAATGAGGCCCAGGTCATGCTCGCCGTGCTCGGCCTGCCGCTCGCGGCCGCCGCGACGCTCGCGTGCGTGCGGTCCAGCCGCGTCGCGCGCAACCTGAACGCCAGTTTCAGTTTCGCGACGTTCGCGGCGACGCTCGCGCTCGCCGCGCACACCGTCGAAAACGGCCCGTCGAGCGTGTTCGACGGCGCGTTCTTCGTCGATCCGCTCAACGTCTACCTGGTCGCGCTGACCGCGTTCGTCGGCTGGACGACGTCGTTGTTCTCGCGTCCGTACATGCAGGTCGAGGAGGATCGCGGCAGGATGACGGCCGCGCGGATGCGGCTCTATCACGCGATGTATCAGCTCTTCATGTTCGCGATGCTGCTCGCGCTGCTGACCAACAACCTCGGCGTGCTGTGGGTCGCGATGGAGGCGGCGACGCTGGCGACCGTGCTGCTCGTCAGCGTCTACCGGACGGCCGCGAGCCTCGAGGCCGCGTGGAAGTATTTCATCCTGTGCGGCGTCGGCATCGCGCAGGCGCTGTTCGGCACGATCCTGCTGTACCTCGCCGCAAGCCGGCAGCTGGCCGGCGGGGAGGCGCTGCTGTGGACGAGCCTCGTCGCGGTCAAGGCGCACCTCGACCCGACCATCGTGTCGATCGCCTTCGTGTTCCTGCTCGTCGGCTACGGCACGAAGGTCGGCCTCGTGCCGATGCACAGCTGGCTGCCGGACGCGCATGCCGAAGGCCCGACGCCGATCTCGGCGGTGCTGTCCGGCTTGCTGCTGAACGTCGCGCTCTATGCGGTACTGCGCTGCAAGGTGCTGGCCGACGGCGCGCTCGGCAACGGGCTGCCGGGGCGGCTGCTGGTCGGGTTCGGGCTCGTGTCGGTGCTGGTCGCGTCGTTCTCGCTGTTCCGGCAGAAGGACGTGAAGCGGCTGTTCTCGTATTCGTCGATCGAGCACATGGGGCTGGTGACGTTCGCCTTCGGCCTCGGCGGGCCGGTCGCGATCTTCGCCGGATTGCTGCACATGACGGTGCACTCGCTCGTCAAGTCGGCGATCTTCTTCGCGGTCGGCCATGCGGCGCAGAAGGCCGGCACGCAGGCGATCGACGGCATTCGCGGCCTGCTGCAGGTCAGCCCGACCGTCGGCTGGGGGATGATGCTCGGCACGCTCGCGATTCTCGGCCTGCCGCCGTTCGGCGTGTTCGCGAGCGAATTCCTGATCCTGACGACCGCGATGAACACGCTGCCGTGGACGGCGCCGTTGCTGCTGCTCGGGCTCGCCGTCGCCTTCGCGGCGATCTTCGCGCGCGTGCAGCGGATGGTGTTCGGCGGCACGACGACGGCGAAACCGCTCGGACACCGGCCGGCGCTGTTGCCGGTGTTCGTCCACCTGGCGCTCGGCCTGATGCTCGGCCTGTACGTGCCGCCTTATCTGGCGACCTGGTATCGCCAGGCCGCGACGATGCTGGCGGGGTGACGCATATGCGACTCGAATCGATACCCAGGGAGGCCGCGGTCCTGCTCGAATGCCGGGCGGGCCAGGTTCGCGCGGCGCTGATGGAAGTCGACCCGGCGGGGTGGCTCGAGGCGGCGCGCGTCGCGCGCTCGGAGCGGAGCCGGCTCGTCGCGATGTGGGGCGGCGACGCGCGCGACGCGGGTTTTGCGGTGAACGCCGCGTACGAATGCGACGACGGCATCCTGTGGGTGCGTCTCGCGACCGGGCGGCAGCCCGACGCCAGCGGGGATTTCCCCGATCTGGCGCCGCTGTTTCCGTCCGCCGCCCGGATGCAGCGGGCGATCTTCGACCTGACCGGCCTGAGCGCGCGCGGCGCGCAGGACACACGGCCGTGGCTCAATCACGGCAACTGGCCCGACGACTATTTCCCGCTGCAACGCTCGGCGAGCGGTGTCGAGGCGTTCGAATCGAACGAGGCGAACTACCGGTTCGTGCCAGTGGCCGGCGACGGCGTGCACGAGATCGCGGTCGGGCCCATCCACGCCGGCATCATCGAGCCGGGACATTTCCGCTTCTCGGTCGTCGGCGAGAAGGTGCTGCGCCTCGAGGAGCGCCTCGGCTACGTGCATCGCGGCGTCGAGCGACTGTTCGAGCGGACGGCCGCGTCGAACGGCCATCGGGTCGCGGGCCGGATCGCCGGCGATTCGACCGTCGCGTTCTCTTGGGCCTATTGCATGGCGCTCGAGCACGCGTGCCGCACCGCAGTGCCGAAGCGCGCGCTGTATCTGCGCGCGCTCCTGCTCGAACGCGAACGCGTGGCGAACCACCTGGGCGATCTCGGCGCGCTCGGCAACGACGCCGGGTTCGGGTTCGGTCTCGCGCAGTTTTCCCGGCTCAAGGAGGACTGGGTGCGGATGAACGATCGCGCGTTCGGGCATCGATACCTGATGGACCGGATCGTGCCCGGCGGCGTGGCGGTCGACGTCGGGCCCGACAGCGTCGCGAGCCTGGCGGACACGTGCGAACGCATCGAACATGACGTGCGCGTCATGCGGACGATCTACGAAGACCAGTCGGGGCTGCAGGACCGGTTCGTGGGCACCGGCCGATTGACCGCCGAGGTCGCCGCGCATTTCGGCGTGCGCGGCCTGGCCGCCCGCGCCAGCGCTCACGCGTTCGACGTGCGTGCGGCGATGCGGCCCGCGCCGTACGACGAGGTCGCCGTCAACGCGGCGAGCGATCCGCGCGGCGACGTCGCCGCGCGCGTGGCCGTGCGGTTCGCCGAGATCGACGAATCGGTGCGCGTGATGCGCGTGCTGCTGGCGAATCTGCCGGCGGGCGAGGTTGCCGTCGACATGGCGCCCGCCGCGGCGCCTGCCCGCGGGATCGGCTGGGTCGAGGGATGGCGCGGCGATATATTCGTCGCGCTCGAGACGGAAGCGGGCGATGCGATCGCGCGGTGCCATTGCCACGATCCGTCGTGGCAGAACTGGCCGGCGCTCGAACATGCGATCATCGGCAACATCGTTGCCGATTTTCCGTTGATCAACAAATCGTTCAACCTGAATTACGCGGGGCACGACCTCTGATGTGGCAGCTTATCCGGCAGTTTGCGCGCACCGATTTTCCCGACGAGCCCGTGCCGGCGGCGGAGGATGCGTGGCGTCGCGAGGAGGGGCGCATCCGGCAGGACATTCTCGATCTGCTCGGGCGCGCGCTCTGCATCCGGCAGATCGACGCGGGATCCTGCAACGGCTGCGAGCTGGAGATCCATGCGCTGAACAACGCCTACTACAACATCGAGGGGCTCGGCATCAAGTTCGTCGCGAGTCCCCGCCATGCGGACCTGCTGCTCGTGACCGGGCCCGTGACGCTGAACATGCGGGCGGCCGTGCTCGCCGCATACGACGCGACGCCGGCGCCGAAGCTCGTCGTCGCGGCCGGCGAGTGCGCGTGCACGGGCGGCATCTTTGCCGAAAGTTACGCGGTGTGCGGCCCGGTTGCGTCGATCCTGCCGGTCGACGTGACGATTCCCGGCTGCCCGCCGCCGCCTCGCGACTTGTTGCGCGGGATCCTGACGGCCTGCCGGGCGCGCGGTGTTTGACGTGGCGGGGCCGTGGCGACTTTCAGCGCGTTCGTTCGGAGGTCCTGCGATCATCGTGCCGCGACCGGGCCGTGCGGCGCGACCGGCGCCGGGAGCGCGGCCGAATCCTGTGTTTATCCCCGCTTTTATCGGCTGACGAGCCGGATATCCGGCTCGCTCGCCATGACTTCGACTCCTGCTTCATGACACCCATCAAATTCATTCTTCGCTACACGGCGATCCCTTTCACGGCCATCGTGGCCGTGGTGATCTGGACCGTCATACCATCGTCGAAAGAGATCGATGCGAGACAATATGCGGCGCTGTCGCGTTCGTATGCAAGTTTCCCGCTGCCGTTCCGGCACGAGATCTCGGAAGCGATGGACCACGGCCGGATCAACGACCGGCGCTACCAGGCACTCGTGCGCGATTCGCTGGGCAACGGCGTCGCGCTCGACTGGCCGGCATCAGGCGTCGGCGGCATCGCGGACGAACGACAAAAACTGGCCGAACTGATTCAGGCCGATTCGGATCTTCAAAGGCAACACCCATGAAAACTCTGCTGGTCTCCGTGGCATTCGCGATGATCATCGCGAGCCTGATTTTCGCGCTGTATTTCATGAATCACGATCGCGGCAAGTCCAAGCGGATGGCGTGGTCGCTTGCGGCACGCGTCGGGCTGTCGGTCACGCTGTTTCTGTCGCTGCTGATCGCGTACAAGCTCGGCTGGATCGAGCCGACCGGGTTGCCGATCGGGCGTTGAGCAGGACACGCCCCGCTGCATGCGGGGCGTTTTCTCAAATGCAAGTTTTATTCTGGAATAGAGGTGTTGTGATAAGAATACTTATCCCGATACGGTTGATGCGGATGAATGCGGTCAGTGGGATTGCAACGTCGAAACGGTCATTTCGTATCACCGGGCCGCGATGAAATCGCAGCCCGGTGTGCGTGCGCCGGCGAGGGCAGCGGCATTCTGCCGACGCGCTGTCCGCGTGCAGCCGCTCATCCGCGCGCCTGACGAAGCGCGCGGCTCATCTCCGCGATCGGCATCGACGCAATCGAGTTCAGCAGGCGGATTTCCCCGGCATCGGGGCGGGCGATCTCGCGCACTTCATCGAGCGTCTGCGCGACGCTGCGATCGAGCGGTTCGAGAAAGCGCCGGAGCTCGCTTTCGGCCGCCTTCTCCTTGAGCCCGAGCGCGTTGCCGAACGCGATCAGCGCGCCCATGTCGATGTCGGAGAAGCGCGTCGCCGTGCCGAGCGGCATCGTCAGTTCGCAGTGCGGCCAGTGGTCGCCGCGATGGTCTGGCCGGTGCGTGGGCGTGTGATAGACGACCGTGCTGACGATGTCGTAGAACGGCGCAAGCCGGTAGCCGCGCGCGTCGACGAAGAACGACAGGTTTTTCAGGTGCGCGTCGCCATTGCCGACCACCACGTTGAAGATCGTCCAGCGGAACACCGACAGGCGCGCGAGTGCGCGCGTGCTGGTCTGCCCGATCGCGCGGCCGAGCTCCTCCGCATTCGCGCGCTGGTACTTGAAGCCGCGATCGTAGTTCAGCAACTGCATCGCATCGATCGTGTGCAGGCGTCCGGCCGGCTCCGACGCGGTGTCGCGGTCGAAGCGGTCGATCACGTAGCACGCGGACGGCGCGCGAAGAAAATGCACGTCCGGAACGTCGAGGCCCATCCGCTTCGCGAGCTTCATGCAGAAGAACTCGTTGATCGCCGAATGCGGATAGCCGGCGGCGCGCATGTCCGGTTTCAGCAGATGCATCGACGGCTCGCTGCCCACCGGTTCGAACAGCGCATAGTTCGGCGCGTCGCCGCGCAGGATCAGCAGCAGTTTCTGCTGCGCGCCGGCCGCAGACATGCGCTTGGGCGCGGTGGCCGTCAGTGCGTGCTCGGGCATCGCCTGGATGCGGCGCTCGAGCTCGTCGAGCCCAAGCGGCTGCATGCTGCCGGCCGCTTCCTGCTCGCCTTCGGCCAGCAGCGTGAGCGCGCCGGCCGATTCGCGCCCGAAGTAGGCGAGCAGGCCCCACGCATCGGCGGCATCGACCTTCGCCTCGCGCGCGAGCGACGTCCGCATGCCTTCTTCGGGCAGCAGGTTGTCGAAGAACCACTGGACCGGGCGATCGGTCGAGCTGTCGGTGAAGGTGCCGGCGCGCAGCGCGAAAGCGGGCGACAGCGGGTACGCGTGCGGCGAGGTGAGCCACTGTGCATCGTACGTGAACGACCAGATGCCTTTGTCGTCGGTCAGCCTGCCCATGCGCAGCCCGTTCGCGGACGCGATCAACGTTCTAGCCGCCATGGCTGCTCCTGCGGCGTCGCGCGGCCTTGAGCGCGTTTTCCGCCGAAATCTCGATCGACGACTGCGCGAACAGGCTCACGCCCAGTTCGCCGAGCAGCAGCAGCACCTTGCCGATTTGCGCGGTCGGCTTCCCGGCTTCCACCTGGCTGATGAATTTCGGCGAGAGCCCCGTGGCGTTCGCGAGTTCGTCCCGCGTGAACCCCTGCTGGAGCCGCACGGCGCGAATGAGGTTGGCGAGGGCGCCGATCGTGTTGACGGACCGAGTCTCCGGCATGACGTTCTCCGTGCTTCGTATCTGAGCGGGAACAGTATTGCACAATTTACGGGTTCGGGCATTGATTCGTATCCGTTCGGAAACGGAAGCGCTCCGTGGGCGGCTGGATGATCGTTCCGTTCCCGATCGGGAACCGGATGGCGTGGAATTGCGGACAACGGCATTTCCGTATCCGAACGGATACGTGAATGGCGTGCGGGCGGAGCCGGCCGGCCGCGCGTGCAACCCGGGCACGGGACGGCGTGCATCGACGCTGACGCTACCGTTGTGCGCGTCCGGACCGACACGTCTGTCCGACGATCGTACGGCGCGCGTCAACGCCGCTGTGCAGCGGTCGGCAGCGCGCGTCGACATCGTTAGAATGACCGCGGCACAGCGGTCCATTCCGTGGCCCGTCACCCGATCGACATGAACCCATGACCGTACAAGAACTCGAAAAACTGATGCGAAGCCTGTTCGACGACGACAGTCTCGACGTCTTCGGCGAGACCGGCTACAGCCTCTCTTTCGTCGTGCCCGGCAAGGTCAAGGACGTCAAGGCGGCGCTGCTCGCGCGCACGGACCCGGCCGGATGGGACGGCGAGGCGGGGCACTGGTTCTACCGATGCGACGACGAGGACTGGGCACTGTATCTGCGCTCGATCCCGCATGCGGTGTCCTGCATCGCGACCGTGCAGTCGCTGCATGCGCTCCACATGCAGCGGCATCTGGAGGCATCGGCGGTCACGCCGGAGCAGCAGGCGAGCTACGACGCCGAGGAGGCGCAGCGACAGCAGGAGGCCGAAGCGCGGCATGAGCGCGACACGCGGACGGAGCCGCTTGCGCCGCTCGGCGGGCCGTTCCATACCGATGGCGAACGCGTATGGGCCCGCATCGGCAGCGGGCATCGGTATCGTGCGCTCAACAATTTCGATCTCGGCAGCTTTCGGCATCTGGTCGACAACTTTGCCGTCGATGCGTCGGGGCTGCGCTACTACGCGAGCGGCGCCGCGTTCGGCTACGACGACGAAGGCGAAGGGCTGATCACCGATGGCGATGCCGCGACGCTGGAATCGCTGGGCGGCGACTGGTATCGCGATGCACGGCAGGCCTACTATTTCGGCCCCGATATCTACGATCGCGGCGAATGGCATCTGACCGTGGTCAAGGCGGACGTCGCCAGCCTGACCCATATCGGCGGCGCGTACGCACGGGATGCGAAGCACCTGTTCTGTGCCGGCGTGCGCAAGCGCGGCATCGCCGATCCGGCCCGCGTGGTCAGCCTCGGTTACCGGTATGCACGGCTCGGCGCGCAGATTCTTTACGACGGCAAGATCGTGACCAAGCCGGGGGGGATCGACGTCGAGACGGCGCGCGCCGTCTTTCACGACGTGCTGGTCGACGATGACGGCCACGTGCTGTGGGGGCAGAGCTATCGCAAGCCGTTGCCGGGGATCGACGCGAAAAGCCTGCGCTTTCTGACGCGGTTCTATGCGGTCGATGATCATCGCGTCTACTACCGGACCAACACGAACCTGGCCGTTTGCGACGGCGTCGACCGCGCGAGCGTGGACGTCGTGTCGTCGATGAGCATCCGCGACAAACACGGGTTGATCGACCTTGGATATCCGGATGGCGTCGTGCGCGTGCCGGATTCATCGACGCAATCCTGAAAGTCTCGATCGGACGGTTTCGCGCGCGGCGCAGCCGCCCGTTGCTGTAGAGCAAAGCAAAGATGTCAATTCGAGGTACCCGTCGCACGTGGCTCTTGGCGCCCGAGTTGACGACATTATCGACAATCTCACCGAAATAATGTCGTCACTTCGTCTATGTCCGAAGCAAAGTCGTCAATTCGCGTCGTACACTCCCCTGCACGACCGTAGAGGCATGATTTATATACGATTCTCGGTATGCGAATCGTTCAGTCGCGACGCCCCGCCCCGGACACGCCCTGGACGACTGCATGGGCGGTGTCCATTCCATCTCGGCCAACAAGAGCCGGTCGAGTTTGCATACAAAACGGTACAAAACTGTCGATTGCGTTGCGCCGCAATCGAAGACGCCAAGATGCCCCGGATGACAGTAATACGACGACGTTGCAAATCTCACACACAAAAAAGAATACGGGGTTGACGGTTTTTTTACGTCGATGATGCTTCATCATACGAATTTCGCACCCCACTCAAGCCCTCAAACGCGCCAGATCGGCACAGTGGCGGCATGACGGTGACGGAGCCGCGGAAATCGGCCATCGATGTGTCGCCTATATCGTGGTCGCCGCGGCGGCTGTTGTCGGTCCGATCGAGGTGCGGCCCTTCGTGCGGGATGCGTGACCGCGTACGCAACGTACTGGGCCGAGCGCATTGCACAGCCGCGACGAACGGCAAGGTTTCTCAGCAAGTCGTCCTTTCGCTCGACGTCCGTTTCATTCGCTATGCCACAGGAGGTATCACGATGAAATTGCATCCTCGCCTCGCCATTACCGCTCTTGCGCTCGCTGCTGCCCTAACCCATGCCGCGCTGGCCGCTGATGCGCTGCCGTCGTACCACGGTGACCCGTCGCAGACGTCGGTGTCCGGCCTGTCGTCGGGTGCCTTCATGGCGGTCCAGTACCAGGTCGCGTACTCCGGTTCCGTAGTCGGGGCTGGCGTGGTCGCCGGCGGTCCGTACTACTGCGCGGCAGGGAACTTGTTTAACGCCTCGATCTGCATGGGGCAGGTACCGTTCGTTCCGCCGAACTCGACGCTGATGGTAACCGCCGCCGCAGGCTTTGCTTCGCTGAATCAGATTGACCCACTATCGAACCTTCAGAAGGCGCGGATCTACGTGTTCAGCGGAACGAAAGACACAGTTGTCTACCAACAGGCAGTCGACTCGACAGTGTCGTTCTTCAAGGAGGCCGGCGTCCCTGCGTCGAACCTGAAGTACGTGAATAACGTGCCGGCTGGTCACGCATTCATTACACCGTCGTTCGGCAACGTGTGTGCTGACAATGCGCCTCCATACATCAGCCACTGCGAGGTCGGCAAGCAGAGGTACGACCAGGCCGGCGCGTTGCTGCAGTACATCTACGGCCCTTTAAAGCCGCCAGCGAAGAGCCTGACCGGGAGAATCGTGCCGTTCAGTCAGCGCGAATTCGCAGCATCTGCGACCGGCATGGCGGACACGGGATTCGTCTACGTGCCTAAGTCGTGCGATCAGGGAGCGGCGTGCAAGGTTCACGTCGCATTCCATGGATGCAAGCAGTCGGCAGCTGTGGTTGGCGACGATTTCTATGAGAAGACCAACTACAACTACTGGGCCGACACGAACAACATCCTCGTTCTGTATCCGCAGGTGAATGCGTCCACGATCCCGTTCAATCCGCAAGGTTGCTGGGACTGGTTCGGTTATACGGGTCCCGATTACGCGGTGAAATCGGGTTCCCAGCTTACTGCGGTTAACGCCATGGTCGGCCGACTGCTCTCCAAGCCGTAACGCGCGAGCACGTGTGTGCTCACACGGTGAGTTCAATGCCATACAGAAGAATCCGGACACGGCGAGATTTACGATTCTCATGAATCCTTCCGCGCCGCGACGTCAGTCATCTGTACGACCGCATCGGAGCGGATTGACCGTCGCTTGTGGGTCGATCTGCGCCGGTCGCGCGTCACAGGGCGGCGGCCGGCGGCGTTCGGCCAAAAAGGGACCTTGACTCGATTAAGGCGCGAGACATTCAGGGGGCTCGTCAAGCCAACAAGCGGTCTTTCAGCACAGAGCGCCGACCTGAGCTGTCGACCTTAGCCGACGTAGTCACGGGGCCGCAGCACTTTTCAATGCGCTTCACTCTCTCCGACGCTGCGGGACTTTCACTTCTGCATTCGAAATACGCCCGCCTGCTCCGAGCGCTGGCGAAGTTCTGCGAGCGTGTATTGGACAGAGCGTGCCTGCTCGGTTGGATGGGCGCTCGTGGTGTTCAGAATGTATTTCTAAGAGGTCCCGCGGCAAAGAAGTATCGCGCTCATTTCGCCCGCGAGACGTCCGGAGTCAGCTTGACGATTGCGTCGAGCGCACCATTCACCATGCCGCGTACCACCGGCTCCACTTTCTTCGCGACCTCGGGCAGATAGTCGAACGGCGCGTTCTCGCTCATGTAGGTGGACTGGCACATCTCCAGTTGCACCGCATGCACGCCGTCATGCGGCGCGCCGGCGTGCCGTGTGATAAAGCCGCCCTTGAAGCGGCCGTTCGCAATCCACGTGAACGGACTCGCCGCGGCGACGCGCTGCACCGCTTCCTGCACGGAAGGCGCGGCGGTGCGGCCATCCTGGGTGCCGATGTTCAGGTCCGGCAGCTTGCCTTCGAATAACCGTGGCAGCACGCTCGCGATCGAGTGCGCTTCCCACAGTAGCACGTTGCGATGCTGGCGGCGCAGGCGCGTCAGTTCTTCATGCAGGGCGTCGTGATACGGCTGCCAGTAAGTGGCCACGCGGCGATTGCGTTCGGCCGCGTCCGGCGCGCAAGCGTCGCGATACAGCGGCTCGCCGCGAAAGGTCTCGGTCGGGCACAGCGACGTGGTGGTCTGCCCCGGATATAGGCTTTCGTCGTTCGACGGCCGGTTCAGGTCGATCACGTAACGTGACACGCGCGCACCTAGAATCGTTGCGCCGAGCGCGCGGGCGAATCCGTAGAGGCGGTCCAGATGCCAGTCAGTGTCAGCGACGGTCAGCGCGATATCGGTGTACCGGTCGCGCAGCGCAACCGGGATGTGCGTGCCCAGATGGGGAATGGAAATCATCAGCGGCGCATCGCCGCGGTCGAGTGAGAAGAGATCGTTCATGGTGCCTGGGATCGGTTGACGGTTGCGCTCAGGCGTCGGCGAGAAGCTGCGCCAACGCCCGGCGATAGTCCGCGTAAAGCCTGGCTTCGTCGCGATGACGGCGCTCGTGGATCACGCGCTCGCCGCTGACGAAGACGTCGCGCACCGGTGTTTCGCCGTGCTCGCAAAAGACGGCGGACGACAGCCACGTCGCGCCGGTCTGCTCCGCGAGATCGGGATGGTCAGGATCGAGCACGATCCAGTCCGCTCGCGCGCCCTGCTTGAGGGCGCCGGCCGCGCGGCCGGTCGCACGTGCGCCGCCCGCAAGCGCGCCCTGGAACAGGCGGTCGGCGACATGCGATGCCTGCGGCGAGGCCAGCACGTTGCGCTGACGCCGCGCGAGCCGCTGGCCATATTCGAGCAGGCGCAGTTCCGCGCGCCAGTCCACGCCGATATGGCTATCCGAGCCGACGCCGAATGCGCCTCCTGCATCGAGGTAGTCGCTTGCGGGGAACAGGCCGTCGCCGAGATTCGCTTCAGTCGTGAGGCACAGGCCCGCTATCGCGCCGCTCTTCGCGAGTGCAAGCGTTTCGCGTTCGTCGACGTGCGTCGCATGCACGAGGCACCAACGCGCGTCGACGTCGAAACGCTCGAGCAGCCATTGCACGGGCCGTGCGCCGAGCGCCGCGACGCAGGCATCTACTTCCGCGGTCTGCTCCGCAATGTGGATATGCACCGGTGCGCCGGGCGACATCGCGTCGAGTCCTTCGAGCGCGGCGCGCAATGAATCCTCCGATACAGCGCGCAGCGAGTGCGGCGCGATTCCGTAACGCAGCGCGCCGTGTTCCGGACGCGCGGCGCGCAGCGCGCCGAGAAGCTCCAGAAAGGCGTCGGTCGCGTTGATGAAGCGGCGCTGGTCGGCGCGCGGCGGTTGTGCGCCGAAGCCGCTGTACTGATAGAGCACCGGCAGCATCGTCATGCCGATGCCGGTCTCGCTCGCGGCATCCACGACGCGCTGCGCGAGTTCGGCCGGATGCGAGTGACGGCCGCCGTCCTGCGCGTGGTGCACGTAGTGGAACTCACAGACGGACGTATAGCCCGCCTTGAGCATCTCGACATACAGCCAGCGCGCTATCGCACCGAGCATCTCGGGCGTGATGCGTGCGGCGAAGCGGTACATCAGGTCGCGCCAGCTCCAGAAGCTGTCCGTGGGATTGGCGCGGTATTCCGTGAGGCCGGCCATGGCGCGCTGAAACGCGTGCGAATGCAGGTTCGGCATGCCCGGAATGACCGGCCCCGCTGCGACCCCGGCATCCGCCGGCGCGGTGGTTGTGTCGGGCGTAACGGCGACGAGCGTACCCGCGTCGTTCCACTCGATCAGAACGTTGGTGCGCCAGCCGTCAGGCAGCAGCGCATGGGCTGCGAAGAGCGATTTCGGGGATAAATTCAAGAGTCGGCTTCCGTATTCAGCGACGTGCACACCAGCACGCCATCTCCTTCTATGGCGATCTCGACGGGATTCGCCCGGTCGATGCGCAGCGTGTCGAGTGGCGTCAGCGCGATGCACGCCGGCCCGGCCCGCACCTCGACCGATCCCTGCGCGCAAAGCAGCAACGCCGTATCCGCGGCGAAGGTCCGGCGCCCCGGCGCGCGCACGATGTCGACCGAGGCGCGCGCCGCGCCGCGGTACGTCATCAGGTTGAACACCCGCACCGTGCCGTTTGCGAGGTGCGCCGTCACCGGCGCTTCGCCGGTGAAGTGCGCAACGTCAAACGCACCCAGGACGCCTGCGCCACCGAGCGTCATCCCTGCGCCGTCGAGAACCATCAACAGGCGGTCGATGCCGTCGAAACGCGAGAACGGCCCGTCGCGATCGATATCGGCAATGCTCACGCGCCACGCGTGCGCACAGGACGCGACTTCGCGCGTGATGCCGCCGCCGTTTTTCCACGGCGACGCCACGAGCGCGGCGCCGCGTATCAAGGTCGAGTTCACGCGCGCGACAGCACGGCCTGCAGGAACGAGCGGGTGCGGGGTTGCGTGGGCGTCGAGAAAATCTGCGCGGGTGGCCCCGCTTCAACGATCTCGCCGCCATCCATCACGACCACGACATCGGCCACTTCCTTCGCGAAGCCCATCTCGTGCGTAACAACGAGCATGGTCATGCCTTCGGAGGCGAGCAGCTTCATCACCTGCAGCACTTCGCCCACGAGTTCGGGGTCGAGCGCGGAAGTCGGTTCGTCGAAGAGCATGACGCGCGGCTGCATCGCCAAAGCCCGCGCGATGGCGACGCGCTGCTTCTGGCCGCCCGAGAGGCTCGCAGGCATCGCATCCGCCTTGTGCTCGAGACCCACCTTCTTGAGCAGGGCAAGCGCAGCGGCTTCGGCGTCGGCTTTCGAGGCGCCGCGCAGCATGCGCGGACCCACCGTGATGTTGTGCAGCACCGAGAGATGCGGGAACAGGTTGAACGACTGGAACACCATGCCCACTTCGGTGCGCAGCGCGTTGAGTGGGCGGTCCTTGAGCATCGTGCCGTGATCGACGAGCCGTTGGCCGCAGATATCGATCGTGCCGCGCTCGGGCTGCTCCAGCCCGTTGCAGCAGCGCAGAAACGTACTCTTGCCGGAACCGCTCGGTCCGATCACGACCACGACCTGGCTCGGCTGGATGTCGAAGTCGATGCCGTTCAATACGCGATGCGCGCCGAACGACTTCGTGAGTTCGCGAATGCTGACGATAGGTTGAGCGTTGCTCATTGCACCATGCCTCCTGCGCGTAACCGACGTTCAGCGCGATGAAGAATGAAGTTGGTCGTTTGCGTGAGCACGAGATACACGAGCGCGATCACGATATACACTTCGAGCGACCGGTAGGACACGCTGATGATCTTCTGGCCTTCGTGCATGAGATCGTGAATTGTCAGCAGCGACACCAGGGCCGAGTTCTTGATCAGTGCGATGAACTCGTTGCCGAGCGGGGGAATCATGCGCACGATGGCCTGCGGCAGAATGATCGCGCGCATGGCCTGTCCCGACGACATGCCGATGGAGCGCGCCGCTTCCATCTGTCCGCGATCCACGGACTGGATCGCGCCGCGCACGATTTCCGACACGTAGGCCGCCGAATACAACCCGAGCCCGAGCATGCCGCAGACGAACGCGGGCAGCAGGATGTCGAACTGCGGCAGGCCGAAGAACAGCAGGAACAGCTGCACGAGCAGCGGTGTGCCGCGGAAGAAGATCAGGTAGCCGGTGCAAAAGCCGTAGACGAGCCGCCGTTGCGGATAGAGCCGGCCGATGCCAATCAGGAGGCCGAGCAGGCACGAGAGCACGAGCGCGGCGGCGGTCACTTCAACTGTGACCAGCGCGCCGTGCGCGATGTCGGCCCAACCGGCGAATGCCGGCGTGAAGTCGAGTATCATGAGTCAGGTCCGCCGGATTACTTCGCGTTTGCCGAGGTGCTGGCGCCCGTGCTGAACCACTTCTTCACGATGGCGTCGTAGGTGCCGTCCGCCTTGATCTTCGCGAGCGCGGCGTTCATCTTGTCGCGTAGTTGCGGTTCGTCCTTGCGCACCGCGATGCCGTACGCTTCAGTCGTCAGTTCCTTGTCCAGCACGCGGAAACCGGGGCGCGTGCGCACGAACTGGTACGCGGCGGGCTTGCCGGTGACGGCGGCGTCGGCACGGCCGATACCGACGAGATCGAACATCTCCTGGTTCTTTTCAACTTCCACGCGCTGCACCTGCGGATAGTTGTCGCGCAGGAAATTTACCGACTTCGTGCCGACCTGCACGGTCACTTTCTTGCCGTTGAGATCGGCGAGAGTCTTGATCGGCGAGTCCGCCTTGACCAGCGCGGAGAGACCGCCCGCAAAGTACGGCTGCGTGAAGTCGACAACCTGCGCGCGCTCAGGCGTGATGTAGATGCCCGAGATCGCCGCGTCGAACCGCCGTGCCACAAGACCCGGAATGAGCCCCTTGAAGTCGATGTCCGTCCACTGGACCTGCTTACCCATCGCCTTGGCCAGCGCGTTCATGATGTCGATGTCGAAGCCGGTGCGCTGGCCCTTGTCGACGAATTCCATCGGCGGGAAGGTCGCGTCGGTTGCAACGTTGAGCACGTTCGAATCCTGCGCGGATGCCGTGCCGGGCGCGATCGCCGTCAGCAGCGCCATGCCGAGGCTTGCAGCGGAGAGAAGGGTTTTCAGTTTCATGGTGCGGGCTCCAGAGTGTGTGGTCGTGGTTGAGTGAGGTTCAGGCAGATTGCAGTCGGGTGGAAATGCTGTTGGCCGTTCGCACGGTCCAGTCGGCGAGTTGTTGTTCGCGGCCCGCCGCGCGCGAGGACGGGGCCATCAGCGTGATCGATGCGCTCGCGCCCGTGCCGCGCGACATGCGCCGGAACACGGGCGCACTCACGCCCCAGACGCCGGGATCGACTTCGCTGTCGCTCACGGCGTAACCGCGCGCGCGAATGCGCTCGAGCTCCGTTTCAAGAGCGGCGCGCGCCGCGTCGTCGCCGGCGAACTGGCGCTCCAGCGCTTCGTTGCGCGTTTTCTCCGCCATGAAGGCGAGCAGCGATTTGGCGGACGCGCCCGCGCGCAACGGCACCGCGCGGCCTTTTTCGAACGAGCAACGCAGCGAGTGCGTGCTCTCGACCATCTCGAGGCAGATCACCTGATCGTTCACGGCGATGATGAGCCCGACGCTCTCCTGCGTCGCGCGCGAGAGCTCCGCCATGCCGTCGCGGCTCGCTTCGACCAGCATCGAATTGATGTCGAAGCCGAGTGCGAGCTGCAAGCTCACGGGACCGGGGGCATAGCAGCCCGCGTCCTCCGTCACGAAGCCCCAGCGCTTAAGCAGCGTGATTTGGCGATAGAGCGTGCTTTGCGCGAGGCCGGTCACGCCGAGCATGTCCTTCACGGACATGGCTTTACCGTGGCTCGCGAGCGCAGTAAGTACGAGCAGCAGGCGCTCGGCGCCGATGACGCTGGATTCCTGATTCACCTTGAGTCTTGCCCGAAGAGATGCGATTCCGATGGCGCAGAATGCCACGTCGCTCCCGCTGGACAAAAATGCGATTCCCATTCAGTGGGAATGCTGAGTTAGGGTTTACACAATCTCATACCTAAAACCATGTTCAGCCGCAGCAGTACCGCAATGCGAACGTCGCAATCGTTACGCAGGCGAGCAGACGCAACAGCGCCATCGTGTATTAGACGGCAACGCCAACGTCGCCTCGATCGCACTGCGCTAGGCACTGAAGTTAGCTCTTTTGAATTTGGACCTGCCGGCTTGAGCCACTCGCATGGCTCGTCGACTGGTCGGACGAAAGCAGCCATGGTTTCTTCCGACACATGGCCTCGTTTGACGCGTCGTTTGATCAGGGCGCGGCCACCATGACATCGCGTTCTGTGATTTTTTAGATTTCGGCCCTGCGGTTGAATCCGCATTCATTACCCGACGCCAAAATCATGATCCAGCGACCGGCGGTTCAGGGTCGATCACGGCCCTTGATGAAGTGACGGTGAGCAGGCCCATCCGGAACGACGACGGACCCATCACCGACACCGTGACCAGCATCAGGTTGCGCCGAGCGTGCCGCAGATCACCGCGCCGAGCGGACGGGCCGCGAGTCCCGCCCAGAAGCTTGCCAGCGACGCGGTCGGGTCGAGTGACGGAAAGAACAGCTTCGGAGATCGTCGCCGCGACGACACCGTACAACGCGAAGTCGAACCATTCCAGCGCCGTGCCGAAGGTGGCGCGCGCCACCGCGCTACGGACCATCAGGTGAGCCTGGGGGGGGGCGCTCGGGCACAGTTCGAGCGCCGATTGTGGACGCGATCTGCAGGCCAGCCACGCCACAGCCCCCGAAGACGATCCGATAGTGTTGCCCCTTGCTCGCCATAACGTGAAATTTCTCGATGCGCTGCGGCGGCTAGATGACGAGATGCCCATACTCGCGGCAATCAAAAGCTTTTGGTCAGGCCTACCCCCAGGGTACGGCCGCGACCGACCGAAACCAGTTGCATGCCGGAGTACAGGCTGCCGAAGGTTTCATAGCGTTTGTCGAAAAGATTGCGGCCGAACAGATAGACTTCGAGATCCTTGTTTTTCCATCCAATCTGAGCATTCACTAGACTATAGGCATCAAGGTAATAAGATTTGTCGATGTCCGCGGTGCGCTTGCCTGTGTATTGGTATTGAAGGTCGGCGGAGAGCTTGCCGGGCAAATGAATCGCCTTGGCTGAGGTTTCGTATTGCAGCCCGGCCGTCGCCGTCCATTTCGGTGTGTTCGGAACAGGATTGCCAGCGACTATATTGACCGCGGCGCCGTTGGCTCCTAGTTCGCTATGGATGTAGCCGACGCCCCCGGAGAAGCTCAAGCCTTCAGCGATGAGCGCGCGCGCCTGCAATTCGAAACCACTGGTCTTGTAGTCCTGGTATGTTGTCCGAAAGGCGCCAAGCGAAGGATCGAGATAGGACATGACACCGTTCTTGATGTCGTTGTGATAGACGCTGGCATCGATCTGAAGACGATGGCCAAGAAGATCGGCCTTGACGCCCGCTTCGTAAGTCCACCCCAAAGCGGCCGGATAGGGGTTGCCCACGATGCCATCGACCGGATAGCTAAAGAGCGGGTACACCCGTGACGCGTGACCACGAGCAACCGACACGTAGCTTTGAATGTCGTTCGTCCACTTGAAGGACAGTGCTACCCGACCTGTCGGATAGGTTTGCGACGTTGAGTTGGAGCCGGTCAGCGAAGCGAGGCCCAGGGAGTTGTCCTGCTTCATCTCGATATTGTCATGGCTTACCCGACCGCCGATCGAGAACTCCCAGCGGTTCGCAAAGGGGATCGAAACGTCCCCGAACAGTCCTAGATTGGTCGTGTCGAGATTGCTTTTCATCGCGACTGAGCCGGAATACGGAGGCGGCGCGCACTGCGTACTGCTGCACCAGCGTATGCCGTTGGTTCGCATGGCACTGGCACCGACGACCCAGCGAACCGGAGCACCCTCGAGTGAATTCAGCCGAATCTCCTGGCTGAAGATGTTCTCCTGATCCGTCGAGTGGCCCACGTTACTGGATGCGGGAAACCCGATCGCGTCATAGACAAGTTTATCCACGAGATCGAGTTCGCTTTCCAGCTTGTTGTGCTGGTAGGAACTGATGGAAGTGAGCTGGAAATTCTTGAAAAAATGCTCGACGGTCACGGTGGCGCCCGCTTGCGTTGTCTTCAAGTCCGGCTCGGTCAGGATGCCACTGGTCGGAAACTGACTGGCGCTACGCAGGATATAGAGCGGGGAGTTAGCCTGATCATGCAGATAGTTGCCCGTCACTGTGATGAGCGTGTCGTCCAGCCCCGTGAAGCGTAGTCCTCCACGGAATGCACCGATGTCGCGCTTGCCCAGCTTGTCGGTGTAAAGGCTGCGTATATCGCCATTCTCATGGCCATAACGGATCGCCATCCGTCCGTCAAGTTGTCCGGGCACGATATTGCCGCCAAGAACTGCCTCGCCCATGCGATAGCCGTGTTCGCCGACCTCGGTTGTCACGTGAACATCCCGAGTTCCGTCAGGCTGCTTCGTGACAACGTTGATGGCGCCACCCAGCGCATTGGTTCCCCATAGCGTGCCTTGGGGACCGCGCAGCACTTCGATATGGTCGACGTCGAGCAACATGTTCGACGCGCTCATCATGCTGTTCGGCACACCATCGACATTGAATGCGATCGTGCCATCGGAGTAGTTGGCAGGCGTCCCAAGTGAACTGACACCGCGAATTGAGAACCACTGGGAGCCTGTGGCGCGGCTGACCCATTGCACATTGGGCGCATGGCCGGCGATAGCCACACCTGGATCGAAGGGCGATTCCTTCAAGGTCTTCGCCTGCAGAACCGTGATGCTTTCAGGCACATCCTGAAGGCGTTCGGTCGTTTTCCGGGCGGTGACCGTGACGGGCTCAAGGACCGTGCTCTCTGCGCTCGATGCCGACGTGCCGCTATCCGGCGACTCAGTGATTGATTGCGCTTGCTTTCCTTCGGTAGCGAACACGTCTGGAGCAGCGACGGCGACGGCTGCGGCAATCGTTGCGTTGAGCAATGTATGTCGGACGGTACGGACGACACGCAAGCCACACGCCGGGAGCCCTTCGCGCATCGCATCGATCGAGCCTGAACTTCTGCCAAGGGATTGATGAAAGGGAGAGCGATGTACCGCACATTGCCCTTCAATATGAGGCGTGTTAGACATTAAACGAGACTCATTTGCATTATCGGGATCGTCAATTTACCGATTCGCCGACACACCTCCGTAGCGAGATTTGGCCAATTCCTTGTTCAATCAGGCCAAGTGGATGTCTTTCCATCGAGATGGCCGTATTGCGAAATAAATTGACTAGATTTCGCAATGTAGAAGTGTGGCCGCACGGGTAGGCTGCGCCTCATCGTTGCCTGCCATGCCTGTTCTCTGGCCGGCCGAGTACTTCGTCCTTCCCGAGGAATACCCGTGCACTCACATATCATCGGTAGATCGGCCATGCGCGGCCGTTCAAGCGCCATCTCGATCCCCTTTGCTCAAGCGGGGCGCGCATGAGCACCGCCGCTATCTCCCGTACCAAACCCATTGTCATAAGCGTTGTTGGGCTGGTCGTGGTCTTCGGCCTGCTGTATGCCTGGCGCGCTACTCGAAGCGGCGGCGCAGAACAACAGGCCATGCCGCCGATGCCTGTCTCGACGATCCGCGCAGAGCCTCGCAGTGTGGCCGACGAGTGGCAGGCCGTGGGCAGCCTGCAAGCCGTGCATGAAGTGCTGTTGGCTCCCGATACCTCGGGGCGGGTGACTGCCATCAATTTCGACGCAGGCCAGTCCGTGAAGGAAGGGGCGGTGCTAACTCAGCTCTACAATGCCCCCGAACAAGCAGATCGTGCCGCTGCCGTGGCCAAAGCCGATTTCGCCCAGTTGCAACTCAGGCGTTCGCAAGCGTTGGCGCCTACCGGCGCGGAACCGCGCGAATTGCTCGAACAACATAAGGCGGACGCCGCCCAGACTGCCGCGGCAGTCCGGCAACTGGACGCACGCATTCAGCAAAAGTCGATTCGCGCGCCGTTCTCCGGTCAGTTAGGTATCCGACGGATCAACCTGGGTCAGTATCTCAATGCCGGTGACGCGATCGCCACGCTGACCCAGCTCGATCCGCTCTATGTCAACTTCACGTTGCCGCAGCAGGACATGCCCAGGCTGACGTCGGGCGCACCGGTTCAGGTAACGGTGGATGCCGTGCCGGGGAGGGTATTCACCGCCAGGATCAGCGCCATCGAACCGCGTATCGATGGAGAAACCCGCAATGTGGCCGTTCAGGCGCTGTTGCCCAATGCCGACCGGGTGCTGAAACCCGGGATGTACGTGACGGCGCGGCTGGTATTGCCTGCCACGACCGACAATATCGTATTGCCGCTGACGGCGATCCAGACTTCGGCCTCTGGTGACAGCGTGGTGGTCGTGAAAGGGGCCGACGCGCAGGGAGTCGGCAAGGCGGTTGCCGTGCCGGTCGTCACCGGCCGCCGGCTCGGGGAGGAGGTTCTCGTATCCCAAGGCGTCAAGCCTGGCGACATCGTGGTGATGGCTGGCCAGAACCGTCTTCCGCCCGGTGCGACCGTAAAAATCAACAGCACGCCCCCTTCGGCAACGGCGACTCCTGACGCCCCGGCCGTTGTGTCCTCCAGCGCCAGCGCGCGGTAAAGGAAACCACGCCATGCGCTTTACAGACATCTTCATCCGTCGGCCCATCCTGGCACTGGTCGTCAGCCTGCTCATTCTGCTGATGGGCGCCACGTCGATTTTCCTGTTGCCGGTGCGGCAATACCCCTATCTCGAAAACGCCACCATCACGGTCAGTACCACGCTTCCGGGGGCAACCCAGGACGTGATGCAGGGTTTCGTGACCACGCCGATCGCGCAGTCCATCGCCACGGCCAGCGGTATTGAATACCTGAGTTCGACTACCACGCAAGGCAAGAGCGAGATCAAGGCGCGATTGGTGCTCAACGCCAACGCCGATCGTGCGATGACCGAAATCCTTGCCAAGGTGCAGCAGGTCAAGTACCAATTGCCGGCGGGCATCACCGATCCGGTCATCAGCAAGTCCACCGAGGGCGGTACAGCGGTGCAGTACATCGCCTTCTACAGCAAGACGCTGTCGATCCCGCAAGTGACGGATTTCGCATCGCGGGTTGCGCAACCTCTGCTCACCAGCATTCCGGGGGTGGCCTCGGCGGACGTCTATGGCGGCCAGACGCTGGCCATGCGCATCTGGATCGACCCGGTGCGGTTGGCCGCGCGCGGGCTGTCGGCCGGCGAGATATCGGCCGCGCTGCGCGCGAACAACGTGCAGGCCGCGCCGGGCCAGCTCAAGAGCGCGCTGACCGTCACCAACATCAGCGCGGCCACCGATTTGCGCAGCGTCGAGGACTTCCGCCAGATGGTTGTGAAGTCCGGTCCCGGCGGCGGCGTAGTGCGGTTGTCGGATGTTGCCACCGTGGAAATAGGCGGCCAAAACTACAATAGCCTCTCGTTCGCTACCGGCATACCCGCGATCTTCGTCGCCATCCAGCCCACGCCGGCCGGGAACCCGCTGGAGATCGTCAAGCAGGCCAACGAACTGCTGACCAGGATTCGTGCAATGGCGCCCCCGGGACTGACGGTAGCGCCGAACTACAACGTAGCGCGCTTCGTCAATGCTTCGATCGAGGAAGTAAAACACACGCTGGTGGAAGCCATCGTGATCGTGATCGCGGTGATCTTCCTGTTCCTCGGCACTTTCCGCGCGGTGATCATTCCGGTCGTCACCATTCCGTTGTCGCTGGTCGGTACCGCTGCGTTGATGCTGGTCTGCGGTTTTTCGATCAACCTGTTGACACTGCTGGCGATGGTGCTGGCGATCGGTCTGGTGGTGGACGATGCCATCGTCGTGGTGGAGAACATCCATCGACACATTGAGGAGGGGCTGACACCTGTGCGCGCGGCCCTGCTCGGCGCACGCGAAATCGTCGGGCCGGTGATCGCCATGACTATCACGTTGGCGGCGGTCTATGCGCCAATCGGCATGATGGGTGGACTGACCGGCGCGCTGTTCAAGGAGTTCGCCTTCACATTGGCCGGCTCGGTCATCGTCTCGGGAGTGGTCGCGCTGACGCTCTCGCCGGTGATGAGCTCGATGCTGCTCAGTTCCAGGCAGGGCGAGGGACGGCTGGCGAAGCGGGTCGAGCACTACATGGAAGGGCTGACGGCGTTCTATGGGCGCCTGCTGGCCCGCACGCTAGCCGCTCGTGGTGCGGTGCTGCTGGTCGGTGTGGCCGTGCTGGCCGCCATCGCGGTGTTGTTCACCGGCACCCGCCGCGAACTGGCGCCGACCGAGGATCAGGGCGCCGTCATCGTCGTCACCAAGGCCCCGCAATATGCCGGCGTGGGTTACACCGCCCGCTATGCTCAGCAAATCGAAAAGCTGTTCGAGCAGATTCCCGAGTTCGACAGCAGCTTCATGAATATCGGCGACTCCGCCGGTGGCCAGAACATGATGCTCGGTGGCGCGATCCTCAAGGACTGGTCGAAGCGCAAGCGGTCGGCCACCGAGATCCAGGGGCAGATTCAAGCCGCCGGCGGCGCCATCGACGGCGAGACGTTGACCGCCGTGCAGTTGCCCCCGCTACCGGGTTCCAGCGGCGGCCTGCCGGTGCAGATGGTGCTGCGCTCGCCCGACGACTTCAAGACGCTGTACGAGACCGGCGAGAAGATCAAGGCAGCGGCCTATGCCAGCGGTCTGTTCCTCTACGTGCAGAACGACCTGTCCTACGACAGCCCGCAGGCACACATCACGATCGACAATGCGAAGGCCAGCGAAATGGGGGTGACCATGCAGTCTGTCGCCGATACCCTTGCCGTGCTGGTCGGCGAAAACTACGTCAATCGCTTCAACTTCCACGACCGCTCCTACGACGTGATCCCGCAAGTGCGCGGCGCCGAGCGTATGACACCGGAAGACCTTGGGCGCTTCTATGTCAAAACGACCTCCGGCGCACTGGTGCCATTGTCAACCGTGACGCATGTCGAGATGCGCCCGCAAGCGAACCAGCTCACCCAGTTCGGCCAGATGAATTCGACCACGCTCGAAATGCTGCCGGCGCCGGGCGTGAGCATGGGCGAGGCCGTGAAGTTCCTGCAATCGCAGCCGCTGCCGCCCGGCACCAGTGTGGACTGGCTCAGCGACAGCCGCCAGTTCGTGCAGGAAGGCAACCGTCTGCTGGTCTCATTCTGCTTCGCGCTGGTGGTGATCTTCCTGGTGCTGGCGGCGCAATTCGAGAGCCTGCGCGATCCGCTGGTGATCCTGGTGACCGTGCCGCTGGCGGTCTGCGGCGCACTGGTGCCGCTGTGGCTGGGCTTTGCCACGCTCAATATCTACACCCAGATCGGATTGGTCACCTTGATCGGCCTGATCTCCAAGCACGGCATCCTGATGGTCACTTTCGCCAACCATATCCAGCACCATGAAAACCTGAGCCGCATCGAGGCGATCGAGAAGGCGGCGGCGGTGCGGATGCGTCCTGTCTTGATGACCACCGCGGCAATGGTTGCCGGCCTTGTGCCGCTGTTGTTCGCAGACGGCGCAGGCTCGGCCAGCCGGTTCTCCATCGGCATCGTGGTGGTGATGGGCATGATGGTCGGTACCTTCTTCACGCTGTTCGTACTCCCCACCATCTACAGTTTCATCGCCAAGGATCACCGGGTAACAGCGGAAAGTTCTCGTGCCCGCGAACTCGCTACTGCGGAGGCTCCCGATGTCGCTCTTTAAACCGGTTCCTGCGATGCCTGTTGTGTCGCGTCCGGCGATGCTCCTCTCTCCGCGCGCTGCCTTCATGGCAGTGGCCGTTGCCGTTATCACCGCAGGTTGCGCCAGCGGCCCCGATTACCACGCACCGGCCTTACCGGAAACCGCTGCAGGCCCGTTCGTCAGTCACCCGTCCAATACGGATGTTGCCGAAGCGCTGCCCGTGAACTGGTGGAAGCTGTATGACGACCCCGCGCTCGACAAGCTGGTGCAGGAAGCCTTGTCGGCCAATCCCAACCTGCGCGTGGCGATGGCCAACCTCGATCGCGCGCGGGCCATCTACACGGAAGCGCGCAGCGGGCAATTCCCTTCGACCAGTATGTCAGGAGGCGTGGGATACGGGCGCGATCAGACCACGTGGTCCGGCACCGGCCAGGCCCCCGCGCAATGGCGCTATAGCGCCGGCCTCGACGTCTCCTATGAACTCGATCTGTTCGGTCGGGTCAGGCGCGACATCGAGGCTGCTCGCGATGACACCGATGCAGTCGCCGCCGCCTACGATGCCGCCAGGGTAGTTGTTGTTGCGGAGACGACGCGGGCGTATGTGGACGCCTGCAGCTACGGTGAGTCCATCGGCGTGGCGCGCTCGTCCGTCGAACTGGCACAGCGCAGCCTGGATCTCATCGACAGCCAGGAGCACGCGGGCTCGGCGTCGCATCTGGATGTGGAACGGGCGGGTGTCACGCTGGCCCAGGCCCAGGCCGCCTTGCCGCCCTTGCAAGGCCAGCGTGAAGCCGCACTGTTCGAGCTGGCCGCGTTGACGGGGCGCACGCCCTCGCAAGTGCCGGAACCGGCGCGTGCCTGCACCAAGGCTCCCGAGATTGCCGGTGCGTTGCCGGTCGGCAATGGCACTGCGCTGCTGCGCCGTCGTCCCGACGTGCGGCAGGCCGAGCGCCAACTGGCGGCGGATACCGCCCGCATCGGCGTGGCCGTGGCGGATCTCTATCCACGTGTCACGCTGGGCACCTCGGGTAACTACCTGCGCAACGACTACCTGAAAGGCAATCGCACCTTGTCCTTCTCTTTTGGGCCACTCATCTCGTGGACGTTCCCCAACATGATGGTGGCTCGAAGTCGCATTGCGCAGGCGAAGGCACAAAGCGCGGCGTCGCTGGCCAGCTTCGACGGTGCCCTGCTGAATGCACTGAAGGAGTCGGAGCAATCGTTGAGCGCCTATGGCGCGGCGATGCAGCAGCGCGATGCGCTGGTAGAGGCGCGTGACCGTGCCGAGAATGCCTTCCGGCTGGCCGACCAGCGCTACCGCGCCGGCTCCATCAGCTACCTCGACGTGATCGTGGCACAGACCAGTCTGATCGACGCGAAAGCCCAGGTGGCCGCTGCTGACCAGCGAGTCGGTTCTGCGCGAGTCAGCGTATTCAAGGCGCTTGGCGGTGGCTGGGAACAGGCCAGTACGCAGTAATGCTGAGGGCATCGGCGCGTGGGCGATCTCACCGTCGCGCCGATGTCTGATGCCAACCATTAGCCACGCGGCTCCGCGTTGTCGCGAACAACCGGAAGTTCGGCATAGCGAAGGAATACGGATATGGACCCGCACGACGACCCGCCTCGGATCATTGACCTGATTACATCATTCGGTAGCAAGAGCCTGCCGTCTGGCAAACACACGATGAAGCACACCACAACAGCCTGTCCGGCGACCACACCGCCGATGTCGTCTCAGGAACAACGATTGGCGGCCAGCCGACTGCGACCGACGATCGCTCGCACCCGTGTCCTGTCTGTACTGGAACAGGCGGCGCCGCGCTGTCTCGATGCCAGTCAAATGTATCGCATCCTCTGCACGCAACTCGACAGCCTCAAACCGGCCTCGATCTACCGTGCGCTGAATGATTTATGGACCTCCGGCTTGCTGGTCCGTACGGAGGGCGCTCAAGGCCGCGCACTCTACGCGCTCAAGCCGGACAGGAAGAACCTTCAGAACGACACCGTGCGCTGCCGCTGTGGCGCGCGGTTGGTTTTTATTGAGGATCGGGTATTGCACGAGCATCTCCGATCACTGGCGACCAAGGAAGGCTTCGATCTCGACAACGAGCCAGCTTTTACCATCACCGTGACGTGTGCGGAATGTCGGCCGTTCCGCAGGAGAAGAGAGTAGGTGACCTTAAACCAAGGTTGCCCGATCTGACAGCGCCTCGCCGCTTTTTGCTGCCTGGCCTCCGTGCTCGGTGGACGACGGCGCGCTCCACTCAAGGTGAGAATTAATCGGGAAGCACGATGCCGCGTACGGAATCAGACTGCGCGTTTGTCGTTCGATCGGAAAGGTATCGTGCTGGCGGCTTGCCTACCGCCTTGCGGAACATGGTGATGAACCCGCTGGCATTTTCGTAGCCCAGCTCCAGCGCCACCGTTTGCACGCTTTCGCCGATGGTCAGGCGTTGAAGCGCAAGGATCACATGCAGTTGCCGGCGCCAGCGTCCGAAGCTCATGCCGATTTCGTGCAGCAGAAGCCGGCTCATGCTTCGCTCGCTCATGCCAATGCGGGTAGCCCAATCGCCCTTTGAGGTTTTGTCGGTAGGATCGGCCAACAGCATTTCCGCGAGTCGGCGCAATCGCGGATCACGCGGCATCGGCAAATGCAGGTCTTCTACCGGAGCCGCCGCCAACTCATCAAGCAACGCGGCAATCAGTCGGTCTTCCCGGCCGCCCGACGGGTATGACGCGGGGAAGCCGGCCACCTTCAGAAGCAACTCGCGCAGCAATGGCGAGACGGAGATCGTGCAGCAGGTTTTCGGAAGATCCGGTGCGGCATCAGGCTCCACAAACAGGCAATGACATTCGGTTTCACCGGATCCCCGTGCCGAGTGGGGCAAGTCTCCCGGTATCCATACCGCGCATTGCGGCGGAACGATCCAGACACCGTTTTCAATTTCGCAGTTGAGGATGCCACGGACGGAGTAAAGCAGTTGCGCCCGTCGGTGCCGATGCCTCGCATGTTCCCAGCCCTTGGCTACCGACATGGCACTCAGGGCGACAACGGGCCGGGGCAGGTTATCCACGTCCTTGGCCACGGTCGGATCGGTGATGGCAATGCTTGACATGATGCGTATCGGGCTTCGGATCCAAGATGAGGCGATGGCCTAATTGAAAAACATTATGGCCAACTTGTGCAATGACGTCCAGTCATTCCGTCGGTATCGTGTGATTGACCATGCTGGTCGTTCTGCTCGCCAGGGCTATTGCGCTTCCGGTCCGGAGGGGTATCCCATTTTCTTGACGAAGTGGGGCTGCCAGCTATTTCCCGTGATGCGCCGAAGGAGTATTGGCATGTTGATTGACGCCTCGAAGTTCCCCTTGGTCTGGATGCGACTAAACGCGCCAGGCACCGACCCCACAGTCTCGCCTTTTGCCGAGTTCGAGGGATTGCTCGCACGGAAGGAAGTTTTCGTTTTACTCAACGACGAGGGGCTTGATAAAGGCGAACACGAACATTCGCCGGAAGAAAGGAAGCAAACCTCGCTTTGGATGAAACGCCACAAGAGCGAATTGCGGACCTTCGTCAAGGCAGGGATCTACATCGAACCGAATACCGCCAAGCGACTGGCGACCAAGGCGTTCGCTTTGGTGTACGAAAAATTTTGGGGCTATCCCATGCTCACGGTTGCGACGAAAGACGAGGCGCTGGCCGTGGCGCAGAGGTTGTTGCTGGGCGAGCAAACGGATGCATGGTCGCACTAGGCCCGACTAATGAGGTCGGTCGGAATCTGGAGGCCGGCGCGTTAAGAGGCGGTACGAGCACCGAAGAAATGAGGCAGGTCAATGGCATTGAAAACGGTCGAAACCCAGCGCTCCGTCTCCGTCGGCAGCAAGATTCGCTTGCTGCGCCAGCGCCAGGGTCGCACGTTGGACGACGTCGCGACCGTCTCGCAGCTTTCCAAGCCCTTTCTTTCGCAGGTCGAGCGAGATCACGCCAGCCCGTCGATCACTTCGCTCGCGAGCATCGCGAAAGCGCTGGGCGTTTCCGCCAGCTATTTCATCGATACGCCGACCGAGGAAAGTTGCGTGCGACGCCGTAAGGATCTGCGGTACTTCGCCTTCGCCGATTCCGCCGATCTGCTCGCGCGCCTGTCGATTCGGCCGGGCGACCGCCAACTCGAAGCGATTCTCGTGCGCATGTCGCCCGGCGAGCGACCAGGCAAAGGAACCACGCACGCGTGCGAGGAATTCGTGCATGTGCTCAGCGGTGAAGTGACGATCACGCTTGAAGGCAAAACGTTCGTGCTCGGCGTGGGCGACAGCGCGCACTATGAATCGACAATTCCGCATACCTGGGCCAACAGGCGCGACGACGAAGCCGTGCTGGTCTGGGTGGGCACGCCGCGGCTGCTTTGACCGGCGCGCGGCGCGCACATGGGCGCTCGGCGACTTTTGTGGGGCCGTAGACGCTCTTTGTGCCCCCACCATCGCTTCCGGCCCACCCTCCGATCCGTACCTCGACTCCTTTCCCCGTCGAATGGCGTTTCCGGCCGGAGCGCTCCGTTACCTGCTCTTGCACTGTTGGCACGGCGACCGGCTGGAGTGGGTCGGCTGCTGCTGCCCACGTCGGGCAGCAGTCGGCCATCAAGCGACATTTGCCTCTGCCAGTGACTGGACGTTCGGGCGACCGCTTCGTACCCTTCAACGGACCTCGAAGCGCGGTTCTGTACCAAGACCATTCACAACAAAATGTGCCTCGAAGGCTGCCGTGAGATGGCGGTAGAACGAATGGCCGCAGCCGGTTTAAGCCTGTTGCGGACTGCCGGGACGGCAACCCGCTGGATTCGGCTCGGGCATATGGGGCAATTTTTTTTAAAGGCTGTTTCCGACTCGCCGAGACACGCAAATGCGCACGCTGGACTTCGACAGATTGCACGATTGACTACCGCTGCCAAACTTCATGACAGCCTGGTCGGCAGGCTGATGCGTGCCATAATCCCACACATGCCTTCCGTGTGCGCCATGCGGAAATGGCTGTCATGCTATCAGACGGAAAGGTAACGGCCATGGATCATCCGAGTACCACCGTGACGGTGCCAATCGTCACTTCCGGGCCGACGCTATGGTTTTCGGCATACGCGTTCGGGTGGGGCTATCGCGCCTTTTCACTGAGGTCCGAAGTGATTTGCGAACAACTTGGCGCTGCCGATGGGACATCGAGACAGTTGCTGCTTGCGTTTGAACTGGGCAAGCGGCGGATCTTGCATGCGGTCGAGCGGAAAGAATTGCCGCAGACAGGCGAACGGATCCCGCTCTCGGCGAAGGATCTGGCGCAACCCGGCATTCGTGAGGCGGAAATGACGACGACCACCTGATGGTCGATATCGCGTCCCCCCCACCGCGCTCAATCCACCAGCACTTTACCGGAGGCGTCCTTGATTTTCGCCTTCCATTGCTTGCGGATTTCGGACACGACCGGATCCGGAAGCGAGATGTAGTCGAGATCCGTGGCGGCCTGGTTGCCATTGCGGAAGGCCCAGTCGAAGAACTTCAGCGTTTCCTTGCCCTGTTCCGGCTTCTCCTGCTTCGCGTACAGCAGCACGAACGTCGCGCCGACGACGGGCCATGCGTCCTTGCCCGGCTCGTCCGTCAGGATCTGGTAGAACGACTTCGACCAGTTCGCGCCGGCGGCAGCGGCTTTGAACGTTTCCGTCTTCGGCTCGACCACCGTGCCCGTCGAGTTCTTCAGCGCGGTGTAGACCATGTTGTTCTTCTTCGCATACGCCCACTCGACGTAGCCGATCGCGCCCGGCAGGCGCTGCACGAAGGCTGCGACGCCGTCGTTGCCCTTGCCGCCGGTGCCCGTCGGCCAGTTGACCGTCGTGCCTTCGCCGACCTTCGACTTCCACTCGCCGTTGACCTTCGACAGGTAGTTCGTCCAGATAAAGCTCGTGCCCGAGCCATCCGCGCGGCGAACCACGGCGATGTCCGCATCCGGCAGCTTGACCTTCGGGTTCAGTGCGGCGATCGCCGGGTCGTTCCACTTCTTGATCTTGCCGAGATAGATGTCGCCGAGCACCGGGCCCGACAGCGTCAGCTCGCCTGACTTCACGCCCGGCACATTGACGACCGGCACCACGCCGCCGATCACCGTCGGGAACTGGAACAGGCCTGCCTTCGCGAGCTCGTCATCCTTCAGCGGCGCGTCCGAACCGGCAAAATCGATCGTCTTCGCGTTGATCTGCTTCAGGCCACCCGACGAACCGATGCCTTGATAGTTGACCTTGCCGCCGCCCGCCTTCTTGTACGCATCGGCCCATTTTGTGTAAATCGGTGTGGCAAACGTACTCCCTGCACCGGTGATATCGGCAGCTCGAGCGGAGAGGGCAACAAGCGCGAGGGCGCAGGGAACCAGGATCCGGATGTTCATGTATCACCTCGTGTCTACGGTCGGCATGCTGGCCCACACGCTGGTTCCGATCTAGAAGTCCGATTTGTCGAGCTGGATGTGGCGGCCGTCGTTCGGCAATGCGTGTCGGTTGACCGCGACAGTGATCTTCTCGCGATTGCTTTCAAATGCGGTGAGCAACTGCTCGGGTGTCGCCGTGTGTGCGCCGAGCTTGTCTCGAACGATGTCAGCCGGGAGCTTGATCGCAACGTACCCCCAACCGGTGCCATAGGCAGAGAACGACAGGCTCAGATCGTCGCAGACGATCGGGCATGTCAGACGAGTGGCGAAGTCTGTCATGGCGTGCGGTGAGTGGTCTCGCATCGGAGGGTGATAGGAGTATTGCATCTGGATGTGAAAACTCAAGGAGCGTGCAAGTGCCGGAAACGCTCAGTTCCCGTCACTTGCCGCGATGGAGGCCAACGCTCGATCGCCGTCGCGTTGGGCAGTGTCTTCAACGGAAAAGATGTGCTCGCTGAATGCGATCAGTTTGAAGCCGCTTCCCGTGGAGCGAGGAACCGTGATGCCCCAATGCCAGCCCCCATCTTGTTCGAATACGTGGAGGGCGGGGGATGTCTGGCTCGGTGCTGGCGAAGAAGTCGTCATGGCGTGTTCTCCCGTCATGGGGCGCCTGCGGGGTTGCGACATCGAAGGCGCGAACTCAGTCTACGGGCATTCTTGTTGCACCGCAATATTCCGGATGCTGTAAAAATTCCGACATGTCAGGCGTCACAATTTTGAAACGGCAATATGCAGAGCGAGAGCTTGCTGGCATATTGATGTGACGATTGTGATTCTTCGGAGGCTTTATGGACGGCGGTTCGCTTGTTTGGGCCGGAGTGCCGCACAACAGCGATGGTGTGGTCTTTCAGGTTCGTGTTGGGCGCGGACTTCAGCGTTTTCATATCGCGCGGACGGTTCTTGAAAAGGTGCTCGATCTTGAGCGATTGGCGTCCGATGCGCGACAGCTTGAATGCTTTTATGAGCAACTGAGCCCGATTCTGAGCGTCGCCCGGAAAGCGCGCTCGAAGGCCAAGGCGGATACTGTCTCGCTGCACGTTGCCGATTTCCTGCGAACGAGCAAGGCGCGCGCCGGGCAGGATTCTGTGGCGATAACGCGGTGAGCGCCACAGAGAGGTTGATAAGCGTCAAGCCTTGGAGGCTACCCTCGTCGCACACTATCCTATGACTGCGTTCACTCGGAATTTGCGAAGGTGCTGCGATGGATCTCCCGTCTTCAAGCGCAACAACGCCGGCGTCCGAGAAAGGGCCCAGTTACCGGGCGGCCGGTGCCAGCCAAAGCCTCGAAATTTCGGGGGCCACCGTCGCAGAGGCGTTCGTGCTGTCAGCGTCATCTACCGTTCGCGAAGCAGTGCGATGGGCTGCTCAACTCGATCCACAAGAAGATCCGGAGGTGTTTCATAAGTTGCGGGTTGCCCTGCGGCGCATGCGGTCGCTTTGGTGGGCATATGGTCCGTTGCTTGATAAAGGGGATGCTGCGAACTGGCGTGCCCAATTTAAAACGCTCGCCAACATTGCAGGCAAAACGCGAGACTGGGACATTTTGCAGGGGCTGCTCACCCAATACGAAGCGGCCAAGCATCCTCGCGTATCGTTGCTGATGTTCGTAGCCAGTTGTCGCAGCGACGCGGCGTTATTCAGTTGCAAGGCGATACGAGAGGCCGATGTTAAGCACGTACTTAACCGTGCTGTCGAAAGCGCTCGGCATCAACTGACCACCTCTGCCGAGACGCCTGCATTCGAAAAGTTCATCAGGAGCCGCGTGCTTGTGGCGGAACGCGCCCTGGAAAAGCGGCTCAGGCGTGCAACATCGCACGGCGAGTCGAGCTATGCGGCGCTCCACGAAGTCCGAATTGCGGGAAAGAGATTGCGGTATCTGCTCGAGTTTTTCTCACCAGTTCTTGATATTGGCCACCGCGAGACGATCAAACGATTAAAGGCTGCCCAAGACGAGCTGGGCGAGCTGAACGACGTCGTGGCGAGCGAGGCGCTGCTTCAAGAGTATGGGCCTCAATTTGGCCAGCGCGAAATGGTGGATGCGGCTGTCAGCTATCTTCACGATCAAAAAAAACGACGTGTGCACCGCGCGTACGAAACGCTACGCCATTCTCGATAGCTCGAAAATTACTCAACCAGACGAATCTGCCGCTATCAAGATGAAGCCGTTGCGATATCAGGCGTGATTGATAGCGCGAGATATTCGCAGGACGCCTGTCTGGCTGACGCAACCAAGCGAGCGGCGGTTGCTGCTTGGAAGCGGTCGTTGCGGTAGAAGGAGCCCGAACGGCTGTTGAGGGTCGCAAAGAGCCCTTCGCGCGGCTCCACAACGGCCACTCGATGTCGCGGGTGGCTGCTTGCAGACGTCGCCGAACGGCGTGATAACGAGATAAGCCTTCTTTTATCACTACAGCACGATATAGAGTCGCAAAACTAGGAATTTGGACAACGTGCGACCGTAAGTTTCCTCGTTGCGACAGGGCGACGAGCAGTTGACAAGGTCTTCGCGAAGCCCGCACAGTGTCAACTTTATTGCGCCGCGCGCAACCTCATGAATTCATGAGGGTTTCGCATTCACCGGTCGACGACGACCGGCGAAGTGACATCTTTACTTCGCAAACGGTGACGACTTTATTTTGGTCTACGGTTGCCGCGCCGTATGCCCGAGCAGCGATCTTTATGACCGCAGCAGATAAACGTATCCGAATCGCTTCGTTGACGCAGTCCGGCACGCACTCGTAGATTCGCGTTTTGACCGAATCAGGGGCCGTGCCGTGACGACTACCGCCATCCGCGACGCTGCAACGCTTTCCGCCGGACATCCGCCCGCATCTTGGCCGGGCGGTGCCGCGCAACGCTTCGACATCGTTCCGTTCGACGCGCCGCTCGGCGCCGAAGTGGTCGGCCTCGACCTGTCGCGGCCGCTGGACGCCGAAGGTTTCGCGCGCATCCATCGCGCGCATCTCGACCATCACGTGCTGGTGTTTCGCGACCAGCGCATCACGCCGGACGAGCACATCGCATTCAGCCGCCGCTTCGGCCCGCTGCAGATCCACGTGCTGCACCAGTTCGCGCTCGCCGGCCACCCGGAGGTGCTGATCGTGTCGAACATCGTCGAGCACGGCAAGCCGATCGGGCTCGGCGACGCAGGCCATTTCTGGCACTCCGACCTGTCGTACAAGGAGAAGCCGAGCCTCGGTTCGCTGCTGCACGCGCAGGAATTGCCGGCGGAGGGCGGCGACACGCTGTTCGCGAACATGCATCTCGCGTGGGACACGCTGCCGGCCCACCTGCGCCGCGCGGTCGAAGGGCGGCGCGCAGAGCATACGTATCTCGCGCGCTATGCGGAACTGCAGGCGCGCAGCCGGTGGCGGCCGAACCTGTCGCCCGAGCAGATCGCGCAGGTCGACGCGGTCGTCCATCCGGTCGTGCGCACGCATCCGGAAACGGGCCGCAACGCGCTGTTCGTCAGCGAGCATTTCACGACGCGCATCGTCGGCCTGCCCGACGACGAAAGCCGCGCGCTGCTCGACGAACTGTTCGCGCACAGCGTGCGCGCCGAACACCTGTACCGGCACCGGTGGCGCGAACACGATCTCGTGTTCTGGGACAACCGTTCGCTGATGCATCTCGCCGCCGGCACGCCCGACCATCTGCGCCGCAAGCTGTACCGCACGACGATCGAAGGCGACGCGCCTTTCTGAGCCGCGTGCCGCATCATTCTTCCGCCCCATCCTGACCGGAGTTCCGATGTCGTTTTCGTTTTTGCCGGCGCGCCGCGCGCTGGCGGCCATGCTCACCGCCGCGCTCGCGTTTGCGGGCATGCTCGCACCGCAAGCCGCGCATGCGGAAGGCCGCATCCGCATCGCCGAGCAGTTCGGCGTCGTCTACCTGATGCTGAACGTCGCGCGCGACCAGCAACTGATCGAAAAGGAAGGGCGCAAGGCCGGCATCGACATCAAGGTCGACTGGGTGCGGCTGTCGGGCGGCGCGGCCGTGAACGACGCGCTGCTGTCCGGCGCGGTCGATATCGCGGGCGCGGGCGTCGGGCCGCTGCTGACCGTGTGGGACCGCACGCGCGGCCGGCAGAACGTGAAGGGCGTCGCATCGCTCGGCAATTTCCCGTATTACCTCGTCAGCAGCAACCCGAACGTGAAGACGATCGCCGACCTCGGCGCGAAGGACCGCATCGCGGTGCCAGCGGTCGGCGTATCGGTGCAGTCGCGCGTGCTGCAGTACGCAGCCGCGAAGCAGTGGGGCGACAAGCAGTTCGACAAGCTCGACGCGCTCACGCAGGCGATTCCGCACCCCGACGCAACAGCCGCGATCCTCGCGAACAGCAGCATGATCACCGGCCACTTCGGCAATCCGCCGTTCCAGGAGCAGGAGCTTGCCGGCAACCCGAATGCGCATATCGTGCTGAACTCCTATGACGTGCTCGGCGGCCCGAGCTCGGCGACCGTGCTGTACGCCACCGAGAAATTCCGGGACGACAACCCGAAGACCTACCGCGCGTTCGTCGCCGCGCTGGCCGACGCCGCGCGGCAGATCGCGGCCGACCCCGAGCGCGCGGCCGATACCTATATCCGGGTGAACGCATCGAAGATCGATCGCGCGCTGCTGCTGAAGATCCTGCGCAATCCGCAGGTGCAGTTCAAGACCGCGCCGCAGAACACGCTGCCGCTCGCGCAGTTCATGCACCGCACCGGCGCGATACGCAACGAGCCGAAGTCGTGGCGCGACTACTTCTTCGACGATCCGGCGACCGCCGGCGGCAGTTGAGCGGTGCCGCCGCTTCGACGCCGCGATCGACGCTTATGCGTCGGCGCGGTTTCGATATGCGCAATCGTTGGTTGGTCCGCGCAAGGGCCGGCCGTATGTTGACGCTTTACCCGCAAGAGATTCGATCGTGAACGCCACCTCTCCCCGAACCTGGCTGCCGCCGTATGCGGCGCGCGGCGGCGCGTCGCCCGCCGCCCAGGCCGCGCCCGACGCGCGCGCCGCGATCCGGCCCGCGCAGGCCGGCGCGCACAGCGAACGCCTGCTCGCCATCGACCGCGTGAATCTCGAATACCGGAGCGGCGCGCGGATCGTTCGCGCGACGCACCAGGTGAGCTTCGACGTGTACGGCAGCGACCGCTTCGTGCTGCTCGGCCCGTCGGGGTGCGGGAAGTCGACGCTGCTGAAGGCGATTGCCGGCTTTATCGAGCCGGTGTCCGGTTCGATCGCGCTCGACGGCCAGCCCGTGCGCGGGCCGGGGCCCGACCGCATCGTGGTGTTCCAGGAATTCGACCAGTTGCCGCCGTGGAAGACGGTCGTCGAGAACGTCGCGTTTCCGTTGCGCGCCGCTGCGAAGCTGTCGCGTGCCGAAGCACGCGAACGCGCGCTGCACTATCTCGACAAGGTCGGGCTGAGCGCGTTTGCCTACGCGTATCCGCACACGCTGTCGGGCGGCATGAAGCAGCGCGTCGCGATCGCGCGCGCACTGGCGATGCAGCCGCGCGTGCTGCTGATGGACGAACCGTTCGCCGCGCTCGACGCGCTCACGCGCCGCAAGATGCAGGAGGAACTGCTGCGGCTGTGGGACGAGTTTCGCTTCACGCTGCTGTTCGTCACGCATTCGATCGAGGAAGCGCTCATCGTCGGCAACCGGATCCTGCTGCTGTCGCCGCATCCGGGCCGCGTGCGCGCGGAACTCAACAGTCACGAACATTCGCTCGACAGTGTCGACACCGGCGACTTCCGCGACAACGTCGCGCGGATTCATCGCCTGTTGTTCGATACCGATGCAACGAGCGTGCCGACGACGGAGGAAGCCGCATCATGAGCACGATCGATCCGGTCCTCCCGCCGCTGCCGCCCGTTCGCGCCGAATACGAACGCACGCTCGACACGCTGCCAGACGCGGAACGCGCGGCGCCGGCCCCGTTGTTGCGCCGCATCGTCGACGCAGGCTGGTTCCGCCGCAGCGTCATCGCGCTCGTGCTGATCGCAGCATGGGAGATCGTCGCGCGCATCGTCGCGAACGATCTGCTCGTGCCGACCTTCGGCGCGACGCTGGCCGCGTTCGTGCAGGGCATCGAGTCGGGCGAACTGCTCGTGAAGACGGGCATCTCGATGTCGGTGCTGCTGCGCGGCTACGCGCTGGGCGTGTTCTTCGCGTTCGCGCTGACGTCGCTCGCGGTTTCGACGCGCATCGGCCGCGACCTGCTGACGATGCTCACATCGATGTTCAATCCGCTGCCGTCGATCGCGTTGCTGCCGATCGCGCTGCTGTGGTTCGGGCTCGGCACCGGCAGCCTGCTGTTCGTGCTCGTGCACGCGGTGCTGTGGCCGCTCGCGCTCAGCATGTACACGGGCTTCGCCGGCGTGCCGGCCACGCTGAAGATGGCCGGGCGCAACTACGGCCTCACGGGCCTGCGCCAGATCGCGCTGATCCTCGTGCCGGCCGCGCTGCCGTCGATCCTGTCGGGCCTGCGCGTCGGCTGGGCGTTCGCGTGGCGCACGCTGATCGCGGCCGAGCTCGTGTTCGGTGCGAGCGCGGGGCAGGGCGGGCTCGGCTGGTACATCTTCCAGAACCGCAACGAGCTGTATACCGACCGCGTGTTCGCGGGGCTCGCGGCCGTCATCGTGATCGGCCTGCTCGTCGAGAACCTCGTATTCGACACGCTCGAACGCGCGACCGTGCGGCGCTGGGGCATCCAGCACTGATGCGGCGGTGCGCCGCCATTCCCGGCGCACGCATAACAAAAGCTGAAATCGGTTTTTCGCGCTCGGCGGGTGCGTCCCTATACTTTGCGGTGCCGCGCGTGCGCTGTGTCGTGAATGCCGCGACCACGCCACGCAGCGACGCTCCCGATCTTCTCGCATAAGGAACCGCCGAATGACTGCCCGTGATGCCGTCGACCCGCGCGACGCGTTGCGCGACGCGCTCGCCGCGCTGCCCGATCTCACGAACGCGATCGGGCAGGATGCCGCGCAACGCGAGGCGCGTCGCGAGCTGCCGTTCGAAGGCTTCGCGATCTTCCGGCGCTCGGCGCTGGGTGTGTTGCGGATTCCGGTCGCGCGCGGTGGCCTCGGCGGCACGCTGGTCGATCTGTTCGACACGATCGCGACGCTGGCCGCGGCCGATTCGAATCTCGCGCACGCGCTGCGCATCCACTACGACATGACCGAGACGCTGCGGCTGTCACCGCGCACGCCGTTCAACGACGTGCAGCTCGAACGCGTGCTGGCCGGCGCGATCTTCGGTGGCGCGTCGACCGAGCGCGGCACGTCGCGTCCCGGCGAGAACACGACCGTGCTGCGCCGGGACGGCGCTCACCATCGCGTGACGGGCCGAAAATACTATTCGACGGGCACCGCGTTTGCCGATTTTGCGCGCATCAACGTGGAGAACGAGCAGGGCGACGCGCTTGCCGTGATCATTCCGGTCGCCCGGGACGGCGTGCAGGTACTCGACGACTGGGACGGGATGGGGCAGCGCATGACCGCAAGCGGCAGCCTGCTGCTCGACGACGTGCAGGTGTTCGCGGACGAGGTGGCCGCGCGCGACGGCTCGTCGCTCGTCGGCCGCCACTGCGGCGCGCTGCGGCAGCTACATCTCGTCGCGACGGGTGCGGGCATCGTGCGCAACGTGGTCGCCGACGCGCGCCGCTACGTGCTCGCGCACGGCCGCCCGGCGCTGCACAGCCCGGCGTCGACCGCGCGCGACGATCATTTCATCCAGCAGATGGTCGGCGAACTGTCCGCGCACAGTCACGCGATCGATGGGCTCGTGCGCGAAAACGCGCGGGCGCTCGACCGCTCCGCCGACGCGATCGAGGCCGGCGACGCCGATGCGCATGAACTCGTGCTCGACAGCGCGCTCGCAACCGCGCGCACGCAGTTGATCGTCAGCAAGCTCGCGCTGCATGCGGCCGAGCGGCTGTTCGAAGTCGGCGGTGCGTCGGCGACCGCGCGCGAACACAATCTCGACCGGCATTGGCGCAACCTGCGCACGATCTTCAGCCACAACCCGCTGCTGCACAAGGCGCGCGTGATCGGCGACTACGAACTGAACGGCGTGACGACGCACCTGACCGAAGGGCGCGTGTTCTGATCCTGCCGCGCCGTTCCGGCGGCGACGACGATCGCCCGCGGCGCGCGCGGCCTTCTTTCCGGAAACCCCTCTCATGACGACTCGCACCGGACACCTGCACCTCGGCGCTTTCCTGTACCCGACCGGCCATCACATCGCCGCGTGGCGCCATCCCGGCTCGCAGGCCGACGCGGGCGTCGATTTTCGCCACTACGCGCGGCTTGCACAGGCGGCTGAGGCCGCGAAGTTCGATCTCGTGTTTCTCGCGGACGGCGTGGGTACGCGTGGCGACGACGTCGAGTTCCTGAGCCGCACCGCGCACAGCTACGTCGCGCAGTTCGAGCCGCTGACGCTGCTGTCGGCGCTCGCGGCCGTTACCGAACGGATCGGCCTGGTCGGCACCGCGTCGACGAGTTTCAACGAACCGTTCCACATCGCGCGCAAGTTCGCGTCGCTCGACCACATCAGCGGCGGCCGCGCGGGCTGGAACCTCGTCACGTCGTCGAGTGCGCACGAGGCGCGCAACTTCAATCTCGACGCACATTTCGACCACGCCGAACGCTATGCGCGCGCGGAGGAATTCGCCGATGTCGTGCGCGGCCTGTGGGATAGCTGGGACGACGACGCGTTCGCGCGCGATCGCGCATCGGGCCGTTTCTTCGATCCGGAGAAACGCCATGTGCTCGATCATCGCGGCCGCTTCTTTCAGGTGCGCGGGCCGTTGAACGTCGCGCGGCCGCCGCAGGGGCATCCGGTCGTCGTGCAGGCGGGTTCGTCGCCGGCCGGCACGCGGCTGGCCGCGCGCACGGCCGAGGTGATCTTCACCGCGCAGCAGACGCTCGACGACGCGGTCGCGTTCTATGCGGACGTGAAAGGCCAGCTCGCGGCGTTCGGCCGCGATCCCGACACATTGAAGATCATGCCCGGCGTGTTTCCGGTCGTGGGCCGCAGCGAAAGCGAAGCGAAGGAGAAATTCGACGAACTGCAGTCGCTGATCGACCCGGCGGTGGGGCTCGCGCTCGTATCGGGGCTGACCGGTGGGTTCGACCTTTCCGCGTATCCGCTCGACGGCCCGATTCCTCCGCTGCCGGAAACCAACGCAAGCAAGAGCCGTCAGGCGCTCACGCTCGAACTCGCGCGCCGCGAGAACCTGACGATTCGCGAGCTCTATCTGCGCATCGCGGGTGCGCGCGGCCATTGGCAGCTCGTCGGCACGGCGGAGCAGATCGTCGACCAGCTCGAGGAGCGGTTCGTGCATTACGGCGCCGACGGCTACAACGTGATGGCGCCGACGCTGCCCGGCGGGCTCGACGATTTCATCGCGCTGGTGCTGCCCGAGCTGCGTCGCCGCGGGCTGTTTCGCAGCGACTACGCCGGCCGCACGCTGCGCGACCATCTCGGGTTGCAGCGACCCGTGCGTCGCATCGCCGCGGCGCGCGACGCATCGGCCGCCTGACGTCAGCGCCGCAAGCCTGCGTCGCGCAACAGTGGCAGCACGCGCTCGCCGAAGAAGTCGAGGTCGGGCTTGAAGTCGTAGAAGCTCAACTGGACTCCGTCGATGCCCGCGCGGTGCAGTTGCACGATGATGTCGGCAACTTCGGCGGGCGAGCCCGTGATCGAGATATTGCCGCCGATCGCGCGTGCCGCTACCTGCGAACGCTGTTCGAAGCCGCCGCGCCACGCATGCGCGTCGCTGTCGAAGCGGTGGAAGCTGCCTGCGTCCGCATGTGCGACGATCGCGTCGCGGTAGGCACGCGCTTCTGCACTCGTCTCGCGGCAGATCACGAGCGGATTGAGCAGCGTGCGGATCGTCCGGCCGCGTACCGCGGCGGCCGCCTTCACGCGTGCGGTATGCGCGGGCAGCGCGTCGAGCGCGAGAGCGACGTCGGGGCCGGCCGGGCTCGTGACGAACACGATGTCCGAATAGCGCGCCGCGAAATCGATGCCCGCGTCGGAGCCGGTCGCGTTGATCAGCAGCGGGCGGCCGTAGCGCGGCTTCGGCGTCACGAATGCGCCGCCCAGGCGCCAGCTCGACAGTACGGGCGCGTAGCTGAAATTGTCCGGTTGCGCCCATAACTGCTGGACCGCGTCGAGGAATTCGGCGGCCATCTCGTAGCGCCGGTCGTGCTCGATCCGGTTCCAGCCGAACATCTCGTGCTCGATCGCGCGATGGCCGGTCACGATGTTGATGCCCCAGCGTCCGCGCGAGATGTGATCGAGCGTCGCGGTGAATTTCGCGAAATGCAGCGGATGCCATGGCCCGTAGAGCACGTGGCTCGTCGCGGCGAGAATGATCCGCTCGGTGCGCGCGGTCAGCGCGGCCAGCGTCATGAACGAGTCGAGTGCCTGGCCGTCGAACACGCCGCCGTAGCCGCCCTTCGGCAGCCACTGCGACAGTGCGAACACGAGATCGAAGCCGAGCGCCTCGGCGCGCGCGACCAGGTCGGCGTTGTAGTCGAACGTCCAGTCGGTCGAGCGCGGCAGCGTCGATGCGCTCCATCCGCCGGCCTGGATCGGCAGGAACAGCCCGAGCATCAGCGGTTGCGCGAGCACGCGCGACACCGGGCTGTCGGGGAAATCCGCCGGCGAGCGGACGTCGACGAACGGCGACGGTACGATCGGGGCGGCGAGGGTGGTTTCGCTCATGGCGGGTTCCTTGCGGGGTGTGTGCGCGCCGAAGCCGAACGAAGACGATACGCACGCGCTGCGGCGGTTCGAGCGGGAACGATTGCGGATTCTCCGGCGAGCGGATCGCGCCGCGTCATAACCGGCCCGGCCTCGGATCGGGCACGAAGCCGTCGCGGTTCGGCATCTTCACGCGCGGCAGCGTGCGTGCGTCGAGCCGCGCGTCATCGGGCACGATGCCGTTCAGGTGCAGCACGTATGCGGTGACCGCGTAGACGTCGTCCGCGCTCAGCGATTGCGGCGCGTTGTACGGCATCGCACGGCGGATGTAGTCGAACAGCGTGGTCGCATACGGCCAGTAGCTGCCGACGGTCTTTTTCGGCTTCGCGCCCGCGAGCGAGCCGATGCCGCCGACGAGCGGATCGCCGACGCCGCCTTCGCCGCCGGCGCCGTGGCACATCGCGCACTTGTCCGCGAACACATGGCCGCCGCGCGCGACCGTGCCCGCGCCGGGCGGCAGGCCGCTGCCGTCGGGCGCGACGTCGATGTCCCACGCGGCGAGCGCCGCGCGATCAACAGGCTGCCCGAGGCCGAAGCCGGCGCCGAATGCATTCGGCACGACCACGGACGCAGCGAGCAGGCAGGCGAGCAGCTTACGCATTGCGTACCTCGCCGTCCGTGCCGACGCGCCAGTTCTGGATGCCGTTGTAGTGGTACTGCGAATTGAGCCCGCGCGCGGCGACGAGCGCGTCGCGGGTCGGCTGCACGTAGCCCGTATCGTCGGTCGCGCGGCTTTGCAGGTCGGCCGGCTCGCCGTTCCAGACCCAGTCGGCCTCGAAGCGCGTCAATGCGCGATCGCGCACGTCACCCGCGAGCCGCGCGGGCCGCCACGTGCGACCGCCGTCGGTCGATACGTCGACCGCGCGAATCCGGCCGCGGCCCGACCACGCGTAGCCGCCGATCGGGTGATAGCCGTGCGCGGTGAGCCGATGGCCGGCCGACGGCCGCGTGATCACCGACTTCGCGTCCATCTCGAACACGAACTGGCGCGCGCAGCCGTCGGGCAGCAGGTTCGTGTATTTCGACGTTTCCTCGCGCGTCATCTCCGGCGCGCGAACCAGCTTCAGCCGTCGCAGCCACTTGATGTTCGTGTTGCCTTCGAAACCCGGCACGATCAGCCGCACCGGGTAGCCGTTCTCGGGGCGCAGCCGTTCGCCGTTCTGCGCATAGACGACGAGCGCACGCTCGATGATCCGGTCGAGCGGCAGGCTGCGCGTCATCGCCGCGCCGTCGGCGCCTTCGGCGAGCAGCCAGCGCGCGGACGGGTCGATGCCGGTTTCGTCGAGCAGCGTCGACAGCCGGACGCCCGTCCATTCGCAGCACGACAGCAGCCCGTGCGTGAACTGGACGGGCAGCCCGCTCGGGCCGTTCCATTCGCTGCCGGTGTTGCCCGAGCATTCGAGGAAGTGGATTCGCGATTCGGACGGGAAGCGCAGCAGGTCGTCGATCGTGAACACGCGCGGCTCGCGCACGAGGCCGTGCACGACGACGCGATGGCGCTGCGCATCGATCTCGGGCACCCCGGCGTGATGACGCTCGTACACGAGGCCGTTCGGCGTGAGGTCGCCGAACAGGTCGGCGAGCGGCGTCATCGACGAGCCGGAGCCGGGCAGCGCAGGCGAACGGGCGCTGCGGCGGATGACGTCGCGTTCGTGCGGGCCCGGCACGCCGTATGGCGGCGACAGCAGCGGCGCGCCCGGCGTGCGCGCCCACGGCGGCACGTCCAGCGGGGAGAGCGAAGCGAGCGGCTGGCTCGCGAGCGCGCCGCCGGCAGGCAGCAGCGCGGCGGCCCATCCGCCTGCGAGCTGGCGCAGCGCCGTGCGCCGGCCGGTGCGCGGCGGGCGGGAAGGAAAGCGGGAATCGGTCATGGTCGAACGCATATCGCGTGCAGCGGCCGCACGCGGGGAAACGGACATTCTCGGCAACCGGGCGCGATGCGGCAAACAACGATTCCCGCTTTGCTTATCGTGCCTATCGCGCCGGCCCGATGCGCGTGCCGTCAGAACTTCACGCGCAGCCCGCTGACGAGCGCGACCTGGCGGTTCGTCGACGACGCGCTGCCGATGTTCGAGATCGCCGCGACCTTGCGATAGCCGCCCGACGTTGCCGTGCTCGGATCGCCGGCCGCGAGCTGGTAGATGCCGGACAGGTACAGATCGGTGCGCTTGGACAGCGCGTAGTCGAACCCGAGCGTGAACTGGTGCCAGCGCGGTTTCAGCGTCTGGCCGCCGGTGCCCGGCAGGCCGCTCGCGCGCCCGTCGGTGAACGTATAGACGCCGATCAGCGTGGCCGCCGGCGTGATCTGGTAACGCGCGTTCACGTCGTAGTTGTTGAACTTGCGCGACGAGCCGTCGACATAGTCGAGCTGCGTGTGGCTCCACGCGAAGCCGAGCGTCGCGCGGCCGAGCGCGTAATTCGCGCCCACGGCGCCGATCTGCTGCTTGAGCACGCCGCCGTTCAGCCCGTAGAAGAACGCGCCGCTGTAGTCGTTGCCGGTGGTCGAGGTCGCGCCGCCCACCGCGCCGCTCGTATTCGACGTCGCATTCGGATGATTGAGCCGCACGTAGCCGCCGCCGACCGACAGCGGGCCGTTCACGTAGTTCGCCGACACGCCCCACGCGTTGTTGTTCGAGAAACCGGTGCCCGCGCCGCCGTTCGCCTGGTTGCTGAACGCATAGAGCAGGTCGGCCGTGAAGCCGGCGATCGTGTCGCTGCGGAACTTCACCGCGTTGTTCAGCCGGAAGCTCTGGTTCAGGTTGTCGTTGTCGCCTACGTGCGTGGCCGGCGACCAGAAGCCGGACCCCGAGTACTGCGCGACGAGATCGGTGATCGGCTCGTACTGGCGGCCGAACGTCAGCGTGCCGAGCCCCTTCTTCGCGAGGCCCACGTATGCGGAGCGTCCGAACAGGCGGCCACCCTGGCCGAGCCCGCCGTCGCTCGGACGGAATCCGCTTTCGAGCGTGAAGACCGCCTGCAGGCCGCCACCGAGATCCTCCGCGCCTTTCAGACCCCAGCGGCTGCCGCTCAGCTTGCCGCTCGTCTGCTGGATGTTGCTCGCGCCGCCCTGATTGTTCGTATAGGCGATACCGGCATCGACGACGCCATACAACGTGACCGAACTCTGCGCATGCGCGCTGACCGAACCGATCGAAACCAAACCCAGGACTACCGATTTTTTGATCATGACCATCCTCTGTTTTTATGACTACGTCTGCGAGGATCACGATGCTATTGACGACAGGCGCCGCGCTGAACGGTCGATCCGTGGTTTGTAAATCGCTGCGCGGCCGATTTGCAATGTGCGTTGCCGCACGCTCGACACGTGCATCGCGATCGCGTCCGGCCCGCATGCTGCGGCGAACGCATCGCACCGACGGCGGACGTCGAGCGCCGGAAACACGCGGCCGCCGTCATATCGATCGATGAAATAGTTCGATATCCGGAATGCATGCGGCTCGGCTCACGATGCTTTTATGCAACGGCATCTTGTGCGGCGAACGGCCGATGCGCTATGCGCGGCCGCATATCGATTTCGCAAAACGTTGGTAGGGCAGTGCGGTGCGTGACGGTAGAGTCGGGCATCCGGTCGCGGGCCGGCATGCTCCGGGAACACGAGGGCGCCGACGTGCGCGTTCGCCCCGGTCGTACAACGAACACGGGAGCCGTTTACATGAGTCGCGATGTGCTGTTTCTGCTGGAACCGGGCTTTGCCGATCCGAAGCATCCGGGCCGACGCTTCGTCTGTCCGCACGGACTGTCGATCGAAGGGCTGCTGGCGAGCGCGCCCGATCGCGCCGGCCGCATCGACGTAAAGCGCATCGGTTTCGAGCGGCCGCGGCACGCGGTGATCGACGCGCTCGACGACGCGCACCAGGGCCTGCCGGTGCTCGTGCTCGGCCGCGACCAGCCGGCGCCCGACGACGCGCAGACGCTCGGCGACGTGCGCTTCGTCACCGACGCGCGGCGCATCCTCGAACTGCTGGCCGAGCGCCACGGGTTTCCGGTGCTTCATTGATGCCGTGGTTTTCACTTCCTATCCGTTTCCTATCCGATTGACAGGAGCATCCGATGTCGTCAATTTCGGCGGCACGCCGCCGCCTGCTGCTTGCCGGTGCCGCGGTCGTGTCGGCCCCGTTGGCCCCGTTTTTCGCAAGGTCCGCGTTCGCTGCGCCGGCCGTCAATGCCGATCTCGCCGGCACGACGTTGCGCGTCGCGACCTACAAGGGCGGCTGGCGCGCGCTGCTGCAGGCGGCCGGCCTTGGCGACACGCCGTACCGGATCGAATGGCGCGAGCTGAATAACGGCGTGCTGCACATCGAGGCGCTCAATGCGGATGCGCTCGATATCGGTTCGGGTAGCGAAATTCCGGCGGTGTTCGCCGCGCGCCAGAAGGCCAATGTGCGGTTCATCTCCCGCGCACGCGAAGATCTGAACAACCAGGTCACGCTCGCGCGCAAGGACACGCCGATCCGCAGCATCGCGGAGCTGAAGGGCAAGCGCGTCGGCTACGTGCGCGCGACGACGTCGCACTATTTCCTGTATCGCCAGTTGGCGGAGGCAGGCCTGAGCTTCGACGACATCCAGCCGATCAACCTGTCGCCGACCGACGGGTTGTCGGCTTACGATCGCGGCGACATCGACGCGTGGGCGATCTATGGCTACAACGGCCAGCTCGCGCGCAATCGCTACGGCGCGCGCGTGCTGAAGACGGGGAAGGGTTATCTGTCGGGCAATTTTCCGGTGTACGCGAACCCGCGCACGCTAGACGATGCGCGGCGTCGTGCCGCGACGGGCGATCTGCTGCTGCGGTTCCGGCACGCGTATGCGTGGGCCAACGGGCATTTCCGCGACTATGCACTCGTGCAGAACCGCGAGACGCGCGTGCCGGTTGCCGATCTCGTCGCGATGTTCGAGCAGCGCAGCGACGACTATGCGCTGCTGCCGGTGACGCCCGACGTGGTGGCGCAGCATCAGCAGGTCGCGGATGTGTTCGCTCGCATCGGCGTGCTGGACGGGCCGGCCAATGTCGGGCCGTTCTGGGATACGTCGTTCAATTCGCTGGTCGCGACGGGTTGAGGCAGTGCGCAGGAAGACGCCCGTGTGGCTTCACGGCTTCAAGCTCGACGTGGGCCTGGCCGGGGCGGGAAATCCGGCGCGACCGGATCAGGAGAACGTCGTCGCGTTCGAATGAAATCGGCGCCCGGTTCGAGCATCTGAAAAAAGTAAAAGGTTCGCCACCGCTTCGCCGGTCGACAGCAACGTGGCGGAAACCCTCGCATGATCGAACCATGCGCCGTGCATCCGATGGCCGGTCACGCGCGTCCCATGATCCGGTTGCCGAGCGAGATGCCGAGTTCGGACAGCGACGCATTGGCGGCAAGCTGACGGGCTTCCCAGCGCGACAGCGCCGCGTCGAACGCAGGGCCGTGCACGACGCCGCGCAGCGCGTCGGCGAGACCGACCGCATTCTCAGCCGCTTTCGCGACGCCGGCGGCCGTGTGCGGCCGGACGAGGCAGGCCGCGTCGCCGAGCAATACCGTGCGGCCGAAAGCCATGCGCTCGACCGCGAGATCCAGGATCGCCTGCGCGAACGGTGCCTGCGTCGCGTCGACGAGCGCGGCGAGCGTCGGCGCAAGCATCCGACGGCCGGCATCCACGAGCTCGAGCCGGTTGTCGTCCCGCATCGCGCCGGGCGGCAGCGACCCGTCGCGCTGCGTGCCGTCCTGCGCGAGGAACAGCGACGACAGGCGATCTGCTGCGAGCCGCCGGTACCAGACCCAGTTCACGCGCCGTTTGCCCGGTTCGATCGCACCGTCGCGGCCGGGTACCAGATAGGTCAGGAACAGATGCGCGTCGCCTTGCTGAAACGTGAAGCGGTCGTGCAGCACCCGCAGCACCGTGTCGGGAAGCAGGTGCTCGTCGACGAGCCCGCGCCACGCGACATAACCCGCGTACGCGGGCCGCGTTTCGGGAAGCAATTGCGCGCGGACGTTCGAGCGGCCGCCGTCGGCGCCGACCAGCAGGTCGGCCTGCTCGACGCGGCCGTCCGCGAAATGCGCGATCACGCTGTCGCCTTCCTGCGCGAACCGCTCGAACGATACGCCGGCATGCACGACGCCGGCGGGCAGCGCGCGCTTCAGGGCCGTGTAGATCACGTTCCACGCGGTCTGCGTCTGCGGCATGTACAGGCGTTGCACGATCTGGTCGTGCTCGTCGAGATAGATCCGGTCGACCGAATCGACGCCCGCATCGCGCGGCACGGGCACGCCGCCGAACGTAAATGCGCGTTCGATCGGCGCTTGCAGCACGATGCCGCCGCCGCGGCTGTCGAGGTCGTTCGGCGATTGCTCGAAGACCTTGACGCGCCATCCGGCCGCACGCAGCGCGGTGGCCGTGAAAAGCCCGCCCACCGATCCGCCGATGACGACCGCCAGCGGGCCCGAAACGTCGCTCATGATTGCTTCCTCCCGGTGATCCGTCGCGCGCGCGGCGATTCAGCCTTCCCAGTGCTGCAGGAAGTCGAGCAGCAGCGCGTTCACGCGCTCCGGCTGCTCCTCCTGCGGCAAGTGCCCGCACTGCGCGATCGGCTCGGCACGCAGGTTCGTCGCCATGCTTTCCCACACGGATTTCATGTCGAACATCTTGCCGACCGCATAAAAATCCTCGCCCCAGATGGCCATGGTCGGGCACGCGATCCTGACGTCCGCATCGACGAGATCCTGCTTCACGTCCTCCGCGTTCGCGCGATAGTCGGCCAGCGCGCCGCGCACGGCGCCCGGACGCCGATACGCGCGCACGTACGTGTCGAACGCTTCGCCGGAGATCGCATGCGGGTTGTAGCACCAGTCGGAGAAGAAGTAACTCAGCCATTCGGCTTCCTTGCCGGCGATCAACGCCTCGGGAAGGTCCGGCACCTGGTGGAACAGGAAGAACCAGTACGCGCGCGCCGTTTGCGCGGTCATGTTCTGCACGACGATGCGCGTCGGCACGTTGTCCATCACGACGAGCCGGTCGACGCGCTCGGGGAAGTCTTTCGAGAAACGCGTCGCGACGCGTGCGCCGCGGTCGTGCCCGACGAGCGCGACGCGGCCGATGCCGAGCGTGTCGAGCAGTTCGGCGAGGTCGCGCGCCATGTTGCGTTTGTCGTAACCTGCGGCCGGCTTGTCGGTTTCGCCGTAGCCACGCAGATCGGGCGCGATCACGCGGTAGCGCTGCGCCAGCGCGGGGATCTGGAAGCGCCACGCGAAGCTGGTTTCCGGGAAGCCGTGCAGCAGCACGACGACGGGCCCGCTGCCGGCATCGATGTAGTGCTGGCGGATGCCGTTCGCGGTGACGGTGTGATGGGTGATCGAAGGCGTGGCGATGGTCATGTGGCGGTCCCTGTTCGGTTCGGCTTGCGCGCAGCAGGCGCGGGCCCGAATGCCTATCGAGGATAGGCGAAGCGCGCGGCGCGCCGGATAAATTGTTCTGAATTCGTCTGGTTGCGCGGGGGCGGCATCGACCGCTTCATAACGATTAAGTTGTGGACGGGCGGCCGTCATCCTCTAATCGTCACGTGAATCGTGCGGCAAGCGGCGTAGCGGCGCGGCGTCCCGCCACGTGCCTGCGATCTGCCCGACCGACGAAGGAGCCCGAGCGTGAAAATGCCAGATGTCGATTCGAGCGTCGTCGAGCGACGCCCGACGATTGCACGCGATCTGCGCGCGATCGTCGGGGACGAGTGGGTGCTCGACAGCGAAGCGGAACGGCGGCCGTACGAGTGCGACGGGCTGACGGCATACAGCGCGTTGCCGCTGCTGGTCGTGCTGCCCGAAACGACCGCGCAGGTGAGCCGGGTGCTCGCGTATTGCCATGCAGCGCACATCAAGGTCGTGCCACGCGGATCGGGTACGTCGCTGTCCGGCGGCGCGCTGCCGCTCGAGGACGCCGTCCTGCTCGGCACGGCCCGGATGAACCGGATCCTGGAAGTCGACGCCGCGAATCGCGTGGCGCGCGTACAGCCGGGCGTGCAGAACGTCCGGGTGACCGAGGCCGTGCGTTCGCTCGGGCTCTGCTATATGCCGGACCCGTCGAGCCAGGCAATTTCGACGATCGGCGGCAACGTGGCCGAGAACTCGGGCGGCGTGCATTGCCTGAAATACGGCGTCACGTCGAATCACGTCACCGGGATGGAGATCGTGCTGATGACGGGCGAGGTGCTCACGCTGGGCGGCGCGTTCGTCGGCGGCGCCGACGGCGAGTTCGATCTGTGCGGCGCGCTGATCGGCTCCGAAGGCCTGCTCGCGGTCGTGACCGAGATCGTGGTGCGCCTGACGCCGGAGCCGCCGCTCGCGCGCGTGCTGTCGCTCGGCTTTGCCGACGTCGAGCGGGCGAGCCGCTGCGTCGGCGCGATCATCGGTCACGGCATCGTGCCGGCCGGGCTCGAATTCGTCGACCGCAAGGTCATCGGAGCGGTTTCGTCGCTGCTCGGCGAACTGCCGCCGCCGGGCGTCGAGGCGCTGCTGCTGTGCGAACTGGACGGCATCGAAAGCGAAGTGAACGCGCTGGCCGCCGAGGTCGAGCGCATCGCGCGCGACGCCGGCGTCGTCGACCTGCGGATCAGCCGGACCGAGGCGGAGCGCGAACAGCTGTGGCGCGCGCGCAAGCTCGCCTTCGGCGCGATGGGCAAGGTAGCGCGCGACATCTATGTGACGGACGGCACGATTCCCCGCGGGCAGCTCGCCGAAATCCTGAGCCGCATCGACAGCCTGTCGAAGCGGCACGGTCTCGACTACGCGAACTGCTTTCATGCCGGCGACGGCAACCTGCACCCGATGGTGCTGTTCGATTCCGCGAAACCCGGCGACCTCGAGAAAGCCGAGGCGTTCGGTGCCGACATCCTGCGCGCGTGCGTCGATCTCGGCGGCGTGCTGAGCGGCGAGCATGGCATCGGCGTCGAGAAGCGCGACCTGATGCCTTACCAGTTCGAGCCGAACGACCTCGCGCAGCAGCAGCGGCTCAAGTGCGCGTTCGATCCGGACGAGTTGCTCAATCCGGGCAAGGTGTTTCCGACACCGTGCCGTTGCGTCGAACTCGGCCGCCTGCGGATGCGCGACGGCAACCTGCGGTTCGCCGATGTTCCACGCTTCTAGGAGGCCGTCATGCACGTGACCGACGATCGCACGGCGCAGGCGCGCATCTGCCCGCGTGACGCGGCGGAACTCGTCGACGCCGTCGCCGATGCCAACCGTCATGGCCGCTCGTTCGAGGTCATCGGCGGCGGCACCAAGCGCGGGTTCGGCGAGCCGGTGCACGCGCGCGCGCTGCTCGATCTGTCCGGCCTGTCCGGCATCGACTTCTACGAACCCGAGGAACTCGTGATCAAGGTGCGCGCCGGCACGCCGGTCGAGACGGTGCGCGTGGCGCTGGCCGAACATCGGCAACAGCTTGCGTTCGAGCCGCCGGACTACGGCCCGTTGTTCGGCGGCGAACCGGCGCGCGGCACGATCGGCGGCATCGTCGCCTGCAATCTGGCCGGGCCGCGGCGCGTGCTGTCGGGCGCCGTGCGCGACGCGGTGCTCGGTGTAGAAGGCGTGAGCGGCCGCGGCGAGGCTTTCAAGGCCGGCGGGCGCACCGTCAAGAACGTGACCGGCTACGACGTGCCGCGTCTGATGACGGGGTCGTTCGGCACGCTGGCCGCGCTGACGGCCGTCACGCTGAAGCTGCAGCCTGCCTGGCCGGACGAACTCACGCTGCTGATCGACGGGCTCGACGATGGCGCGGCGACCGGCCTGCTCGCCGACGCGTTGGGGTTGCCGTTCGAGGTCAGCGCCGCCGCGCATGTCGGCGGCGTGCGACGCGATGCATCGATCATGCCGACGACGGCGTTGCGCCTGGAAGGCCCCGGCGCATCGGTGGCGGCGCGCGAGGCGGAACTCGCCAAGCGGGTCGGCCGCTCGCTGGCGATTCGCACCATCGGCGGCGACGAGAGCCGGGCGTTCTGGCGCGCGTTGCGCGACCTGCGGGTATTCGCGGACGATCGCGACGCATGTATCTGGCGGCTGATGCTGCCCGGCACGCAGGCCGCACGCGTGGTCGCTTCGATGGGCGGCGACGCGATCTACGACTGGGGCGGCAGCCTCGTCTTCGTGCGCACCGACGCGGCCGCCGTCGGGGCCCAGGCGGCGTCGCTCAGGCAGGCCGTCGCGGCGGCCGGCGGGCACGCGTGCCTGCTTCGGGCGCCGGCGACGCTGCGGTGCGCGGTCGGCGCGTTCCATCCGCGTCCGGCCAACCTGCGCGCACTCGGCGAACGCGTGCGCGGCATGTTCGATCCGAACCGCGTGTTCAATCCGGGCCGGCTCGACCCCATCGACACGGGAGCAGCGTGACATGAGAACCCGCATCGGCGACGCGGCACTGGCCGACCCCGACATCGCACTGTCGAACGACATCATCCGCAGCTGCGTGCATTGCGGCACGTGCCTGTCGCATTGCCCGACCTATCAGGTCCGTCACGACGAGAACGACAGCCCGCGCGGCCGCATCGTGCTGATGCGGAACATGTACGAGTCCGGCGGCGCGCCTGACCCGAAGACGGTCGCGCACCTGGATCGCTGCCTGACATGTCTCGCGTGCGAGGCGATCTGCCCGTCGGACGTCCAGTATTCGAAGCTGATCGCGCACGGCCGCGAATACGTCGAGACGCATTATCGCCGGCCGCCGGTGCAGCGCACGATCCGTCGCGCGCTGACCGTGCTGATTCCGAGCAGGCGGCTGTTTCGCGCCGCGCTCGCCGCCGGCCGGCTGTTCCGCCCGCTGCGTTCGGCATTCGGCGGCACGCTGCGCGCGATGCTGGAGATGGCGCCCGCGGCGCCGTTGCCGGCTCAGAGCCCGGTCGATCGCGTGCAGGTGTTTCCGGCACAGGGGCCGCGTCGCGCACGGGTCAGCTTGCTGAACGGCTGTGTGCAGACGGTGCTCGACCCGGCGATCAACGAAGCGACGATCCGGTTGTTGCAGCGCCACGGTGTCGAAGTCGTCATCGCGCGCGGTGCGGGGTGCTGCGGTGCACCGGCAGAGCACATGGGGCGCGAGGCGCAGGCGCTGCCGCTGGTGAAGGCGAACATCGATGCGTGGCTGCGCGAGGCCGACGGGCCGGCGGGGCTCGATGCGATCATCGTCAACACGTCGGGATGCGGGACGTCGCTCAAGGCCTACGGTCACGCGCTGCGGCTCGATCCGGCATGGCAGGACAAGGCGGCACGCGTCAGCGCGCTCGCGAAGGACATTTCCGAATTCATGGTGCAGCTCGGCTTGCAGACACCCGTCATCCGGCCGGGGCTGCGGGTCGTCTATCACGCGGCGTGTTCGATGCAGCACGGTCAGCGGATCGTGCATCCGCCGCTCGACCTGCTGCGCGACGCGGGGTTCGATGTCGTCCAGCCGTCGGACAGCTACATGTGCTGCGGGTCGGCCGGCGTCTACAACCTGTTGCAGCCGGAGATCGCGGGCGAGTTGAAGCGGCGCAAGGTCGCGGCGATGCGTGCGACGGTCGCGGATATTGCCGCGACCGGCAATATCGGTTGCATGACGCAACTGGCCGGCGCGGTCGGCATGCCGTTCGTGCACACCGTGCAGTTGCTCGACTGGGCAACGGGCGGACCGGTGCCGGACGCGTTGCGCGACAGCGTCGCGGTGCGCCGCAAGCGCGATGGCGCGTAACGGCCGCACAGTTGCGTGACGAAAGAGGGCGCGCCGCCGCTTCCGGCGGCGGCCAGCCCGGCGAGGATATCGACGAGTAACCGACGCCATCGTGGACGTCGAACAAGGAGCGTGCCATGCGATTTGCAGTGTATGAATTGGACGGACGCCGCGGTTTGGCGGTGGAGCACAACGGCCGCTGGTCCGGGCTGACCACCGGGGACACCACCTATCCGGGCGATCTGGATGCGCTGCTGGCGCAGGGCGCCGATCTTGCCGAGGTGGGCGCGCTTCTCGCGCGCGGCGCGCCGGTCGATCTCGAGTCGGTGCGCTTGCTGCCGCCGTTCGGACGGCCCGGCAAGATCGTCTGTGTCGGATTGAATTACCTCGACCACTCGACCGAGACCGGGTTTGCGAAGCAGACCTATCCGACCGTGTTCGCGCGGTTTGCGTCGAGCCTGATCGGCCACGGCGACCCGATCGCGCTGCCGACGCAGTCGTCGCAACTCGACTACGAGGGCGAACTGGTGGCAGTGATCGGCAAGGGCGGACGCAGCATCGCGCGCGAGCGGGCGCTCGATCACGTCGCCGGTTATTCGCTCTTCAACGACGCGACGCTGCGCGATTACCAGTTCCGCACGCCGCAGTGGACGATGGGCAAGAACTTCGACGGGACGGGGGCATTCGGGCCCTGGTTCGTCACGGCCGACGAACTGCCGCGCGGCTGCAAGGGGCTGCGGATCCAGACACGCCTGAACGGCGCGGTCGTGCAGGAGGCGTCGACGTCGGACATGATTTTCGATGTCGAGACGCTGGTCGTGCTGCTGAGCGACGTGATGACGCTGCAGGCCGGCGATGTGATCGTCACGGGCACGCCTGCCGGTATCGGGATGGCGCGCGAACCGCAGCTCTGGATGAAGGCCGGCGACGTGTGCGAAGTCGAGATCGAGCGGCTCGGCGTGTTGCGCAATCCGGTCGCGCCGGCGGCTGCGGTGCGACGCGACACGTAGCGGACGCGCGTGTCGCGCTCGTCGGTCGGCGGCGTCACGCGCGCCGGCGGCGCCGGCCGGTCGCGCCCGACGCGAGCTGCTTCAGCGCGGCGGGCGTGCCGTGCAGGAACGCGTCGATCAGCCGCTCGATCTCGGTGTCGAGATCGTCGGGCACCGGCAGGCCGTAGACCCATTTGCGGACGCCGAAATAGAAGATGCTCGCGTGCAGGCTCCAGACCAGTTCGATTTCCGCATTGCGCTGGGCCTCCGTCGCCGGCGTGGCGATGTCGTATTCGTACCGCAGCTCGCGCAGCACCGGCAGGAATACGCGTTCGCGCAGCCGCGACAGGTAGCGCGTGTTGAACCCCTCGCGGATGAGCCCCGCGAAGATGAAGGTGCGGATCCATTCGCGCCGCAGGATGGTTTGCGCGTACGCGCGGTAGAACGCGACGAGCCGCTCCTGCAGCGGGACCGAGCGATCGGCGATCAGCTTTTCCCAGTCGGGATCCCACGTGTAGATCTCGTCGTAGACACGATCGATCAGCGCTTCCTTGCTCGGAAAGTACCGGTACAGCAGCGGCTGGGTGACGCCGATCTGCCGCGCGAGCTCGCGCGTGCTGCCGGAAAAGCCGTGCGTCGCGAAGTGCTCGATCGCCTTCTCGACGATCTGACGCTCGCGCGCTTCCGGCGCGAGCCGGCGGCCCGGCGTGACGGCGTTGCCGTCGGCGTCCGTCCCGGGCTCGCGGGCCGGCGTGCTGCGTTTTCTTTCGGTCATTCATCGGCTCCTGATGGCGCGCATGCCTAAACTATCGATCGAAAAATAGCACGATCGGGGCCGCAAATACGGTTTGCGGCGCGGCTTTTGTTGTGGCGCCGAATGCGTTGCGGGATCGTCCCGCATCGAACCGGGCCGGCGACCCGGACCTGCGCCCGTGCGGCGTATTCAGAAAAATTCAGGCCGACGCCATGACATTAAGGCCGGCCTTCACTAGTCTTGCTTCCGAACCGCCGCATGGGCCGGATGCCAGTCGGCAAGCCGGACCGGTCGGCGAAAACGGAGCGGAACATGCGTTATCAGATCTCGCCGGGCGCAGGCATGGCGGGCGCCGGCGCCATCGACACCATCGAGGAAGCCGGGTCATGCCGTCGCAGCCGGTAACCGCGGGCGCCGCCGCCGCGCCCGATCACGTGCGCGGCGAGGACGTGTTTCTCGCGTCGATCGCGGGTTACGTCGACACGCTCGGCTTCGTCGCGCTGTTCGGCCTGTTCACCGCGCACGTCACCGGCAACTTCATCCTGATCGGCTCGGGGCTGGCCGGCGTCGGGCAAGGGCTCGTGATCAAGTGGCTCGCGTTTCCGGCCTTCATCGCCGGCATCGTCGGCGCGCGCGTGCTCGATCATCGGATGCGCGTGCTGGGCCACGGCGTGCGCGCACGTTCGCTGTATGCGCTGCAAGCCGTACTGCTGGCCGGGTTCATGCTGGCCGGCGTGATGGCATCGCCGATCGCCGACGCCGACGCACCGAGGACGATCCTGTGCGGCCTGCTCGGCGCCGCGGCGATGGGCGTCCAGAACGCGCACGGCCGTTTGACGGCCCGCTCGGTCGTCGCCAACACGGTGATGACGGGCAATGTCACGCAGGCGGTGATCGATGCGTTCGACTGGCTCGTGCCGCTCGCAGCTCCTGCCGAACGGGACGCCGCGCGGGCGCGGCTGCGGCGCACGCTGCCGCCGGTCGCGGGCTTTGCGCTCGGGGCAGGCGCGGGCGCGGCGGCCTATGTGTTCGCCGCCTTCTGGGCACTGGCGCTGCCGCTCGCGGCGCTGTGCTTCCTCGCCTATCAATCAGGTCGGCCCGACGCGCGGCCGACGTCACGCTGAATGCGCGCGCAGCATACGGCTGCGCTTGCCACTTTCAAGGAGAACTCGATGATTGCACTGAAGTTGCGACAGGTATTGCGGATGACGGCCGCGTCGACGGCCGTGCTTGGCGCCTTGCTGGCGACCGCGCCGGCCCATGCCGATGAGACGCGTCTGCTCCAGCCCTCGTCCGCGCGTGTGCCGGCCGTCGCGGTCGGCCCGCAATACGACACGACGCACGTGTGCGTCGCGCCGGAAGATTTCGACCGTTTCACCGACAGCTTCGTCGCGACCTTCGGCGGCAAGAAGTCGAAGCAGGGCGTGTTCCAGGTCACGCCGACGCCGAGCCAGACGATGTCGCAGCTCGTGCTGACGCCGGTCGGCACGGTCTCGGTGTTCGGCTTCAAGACGCCGATTCCGTATCCGTTCTGCGAGGAGCGTACCGGCTATCTCGTCACCGACATGGACGTTGCGGTGAAGTCGGCGCGCGCGCACGGCGCGGACGTGATCGTCGACACGTTCCCCGATCCGATCGGCCGCGACGCGATCGTCCGCTGGCCGGGCGGCGTGAACATGCAGCTGTACTGGCACACCCAGGCGCCGAACTACGATCCGCTGCAGACGGTGCCGGAAAACCGCGTGTACGTATCGCCGGAGAGCGCGAACAAGCTGGTGCACGACTTCGTCGCGTTCTCGCGCGGCAAGGTCGTGTCCGACGTGCGCAAGGCGCCGGGCGTCGAGATCGGCCGCCCGAACGACACGTACCGCCGCATCCGCATCGAGTCGGGTTTCGGCAAGATGACCGTGCTGGCCACGGACGGCCATCTGCCTTACCCGTTCGGCCGCGAGATGACGGGCTATGAAGTGCAGGATCTGGCCGCGACGCTGAAGCAGGCGCAGGCCGCGGGCGTGACCGTGCTGGTGCCGACGTTCACGTCGGACGGGCGCGATGCGGCGCTCGTGCAGTTCCCCGGCGGCTACGTCGCCGAGATCCACGCGCGGTCGAAATGATGGACCGCCGGCCGATGAGACGGGCGTGGCGGCGCGTGCTGCCGGCCGCCGTGCTGGCGGGCGGCGTCGCGACGTACGCCGGGACGGCGGCCGGCGCCGAGGAATCCGCGGCGGCCGATGCCGCGGCGCCGGCCTCGACCGCCGGCGCGACGTGCACCGCAAAGCGCCCCACGTTGCTGTTCAACCGCTGGCAGGAAGACTGGTCGGTACTCGCGGATCCGTGCGTGCCGCGCCAGCCGCTCGACGCGCTGAAGTACATCCCGCTGGGCGCCGACCCGTCGACCTACCTGTCGCTCGGCGCGAACCTGCGCGAGCGCTTCGAGCTGAACAATGCGCCGCTGTTCGGGCTCGGGGCCGCGCATGACGACAATTACGTGATCCAGCGCGCGACGGTGCATGCGGATCTGCGTTATGCCGGGCATTTCCAGGCGTTCGTCCAGTTCGTCGATGCGCGGCCGTTCGGCAAGGACACGGTCGGGCCCGTCGACAAGGATCAGCTCGACATCGAGCAGGCGTTCGTCGCGTATGTCGATCAAATTGGCGGCGGCACGCTCAAGACCCGCATCGGCCGGCAGGAGATGGCGTTCGACTTGCAGCGGTTCGTGTCGGTGCGCGACGGGCCGAACGTGCGCCAGGCGTTCGATGCGCTGTGGGCGAACTACGAAATCGGCAAATGGCGGCTGATCGGCTATGTGACGCGCCCGGTGCAATATCGCGACGACGCGGTGTTCGACGACGTGTCGAACCGGCACCTGAGATTCGACGGCGTGCGCGTCGAGCGCAGCGGCACGGGCCCCGGCGACCTGTCGGCCTACTGGTCGCGCTATACGCGCGACAACGCGCGTTATCTCGCCGGGGCCGGCACCGAGCGGCGCGACGTGTTCGACATGCGCTACGCGGGCAAATCCGGCCGGCTCGACTGGGACGTCGAGGCGATGCTCCAGACGGGGCACATCGGACAGGACACGATCGGTGCGTGGGCGTTCGGTGCGCTGGGCGGCTACACGTTCACGAAGACGGCGGGCACGCCGCGCATCGGCATTCAGGTCGACGGCGCGTCGGGCGACAAGCATCCCGGCGACGGGCGCATGGGCACCTTCAACCCGCTGTTTCCGAACGGCTATTACTTCACGCTGGCCGGCTACACCGGCTACAGCAACCTGATTCACGTGAAGCCTTCGCTGACGTTCAAGCCGGCCAGCAACGTGACGGTGCTGACCGCGGTCGGTTTCCAGTGGCGCGAGACGACGGGCGACGCGATCTACGGGCAAGGGATGTCGGCGGTGCCGGGCACGGCCGGCAAGGGCGGTTCGTGGACGGGCATGTATGCGCAGGCCCGCGTGGACTGGCTCGTCAATGCGAACGTTGCGCTGGCCGTCGAGGCCGTGCACTTCCAGGTCGCCAACTCGATCCGCGCGCTCGGTGCGCGCAATGCCGACTATGTCGGCATGGAAGCGAAGTTCGGCTGGTAATGCGACGCGGCGCGCCGCGCCGCTCAGTGCTGCGTGCGCGCCAGCGCTTCGACAAAATCGATGAACGCCGTGACGCGCTTCGAGCCGCGCTGATTCGGCAGGTAGAGCGCGGTGACGACCGAGCGCGCCGCATCGGGCGTGACGTCGTACTGTTCGAAGAGCCTGCGCAGGCGGCCCGATTGCACGTCGGCGTCGACCAGCCAGTCGGGCAGCAGCGCGATGCCGGCGCCGTCGAGCACGGCATCGCGCAATACTTCGCTGTGGTTCGATTTCAGGCGCCCGGCGACGAGCACTTTCGTCGTGCCGTGCGCGTCGGCAAACGTCCACGCCTGCTGGTCGCCGCCGAAATGAAAGCGCAGGCACCCGTGATCGACCAGCTCGCCCGGCGCCGATGGCGTGCCGTGCGCAGCGAGGTAGTCGTGGCTCGCGACCACATAGCGCTGGAACGTGCCGAGCTGCCGCGCGACGACTTCCGCGGACGGCGCCGCTTCGCCGAGCCGGATCGCGACGTCGATCCGGCCGGCGGCGAGATCGACGCGTTCGTCGGTGAGCTGCAGGTCGAGGTCGAGCTTCGGATAGCGCGCGAGAAAGGCCGCGACGTGCGGCGCGATGCGGCGCACGCCGTACGCGACCGGCACCGACACCCGCAGCGGTCCGGACGGCTCGTCGCCGCGATCTGAAACCAGTGCGTCGGCTTCCGCGAGTTCCTCGAGCAGCCGCTTCGCGCGGGCGTAGTACACGGAGCCGGCATCGGACAGCGTGACCTGTCGCGTCGTGCGGTTCAGCAGCACGGTGCCGAGCGACGCCTCGAGCGCATCCACCGCGCGCACCACCGACGACGCTGCGAGTTCGAGGCGCCGTCCCGCGCTCGAGAAGCCGCCGGCTTCCGCCACTTCCACGAACGCGCGCAGCGCGGAGAATTTGTCCATGTCGTCGCCTTTGTGACTTTGTGCCTTTGTGCGCGCCGCAACGATGCGTTGCGCGCCGTTCGCATTCTATCGTCGGCCCGCACGCGCTATCTTCCGGACTGCAATGTACAGGAAGGAGCCTGCGATGAAACCCCTCGAAGTAACGGTGACCTACGACCTCATCTGCCCGTGGTGCTGGATTGCGGAGCACCGGCTCGCGGAGGCGCTTGACGAAGCCGGCCTGGCCGGCAACGTGAACGTCCGGTTCGTGCCGTTCGAACTGAACCCGTCGATGCCGGCCGGCGGCATGGACCGCAAGGCGTACCGGAGCGCGAAGTTCGGCAGCTGGGCGCGCTCGCAGGCACTCGACGCGCATGTGGCCGAAGCCGGCCGGGCGGCCGGCCTCGTGTTCGATCATGCGCGGATCGCGCGCACGCCGAACACGCGCCTTGCACACCGGCTCGTCTGGTTCGCCCAGCAACGCGGCAGCGCGGTCGCGCTCGTCGACGCGCTGTTTGCCGCGTATTTCCGCGACGGCCGAGATATCGGCGACGCGGACGTGCTGGTCGAGATTGCGGCCGGCGCCGGTTTGCCGGGCGACGCGGTGCGTGCGTTCCTGGCGTCCGGCGATGGGCTCGACGCGGTGGTCGCGCTCGAAGCGCAGGCGGTGCGCGAAGGCGTCGCGTCGGTGCCGTCGACGCGCATCGGGCTGTCGGTCGTCAGCGGCGCGCAGCCGGCTGCCGTCTTTCGCGATGCGTTGATTGCCGCGCAGCACGCGCGTGACCGGGCCGCCTGAATCCGGGCCGGCGCCGCCGGGGCACGGCCTTCAGAACGATTCATGTCCCGCTCAGGATTATTGCGAATCCGGCCGGTAAGCTCGGTGTCGCGTGCTTCTCGCCGGCCGTGCCGGCTGGCCGGCGCGCAACGTCGCAACGTCGCAACGTCGATACGCAACCCGGGAAACGGACATGAAGAACTTGAACTGGCGCACGCGCGCGGCGCGCTCGGGCCGCATGCTGCTCATCGCGTGGTGCGTCGGCATCATCGCAACGGTCGCGTTCGCCGGCGAGCCGGGCGGCGGGAACCAGGCCCCCGGCTTCTATCGGCAGAAGCTCGGCGATCTCCGGATCGTCGCACTGTCCGACGGCACGCATCCGTTTCCGGTCGATACGGTCTTCCGCGATGTGTCGAAGGACGAAATCCGGCGCGATCTCGATCGCGAGTTTCTCGAGCCGCCCGTCCAGGGGTCGATCAACGCGTTCCTGGTCGATACGGGATCGAAGCGGATTCTCGTCGATACGGGCGCCGGCGTGCTGTATGGCGACTGCTGCGGCAAGCTGCTCGCGAACCTGCGCGCGGCAGGCTATGCGCCGGAGCAGATCGATGAAGTGTTGCTCACGCACCTGCACAAGGATCACGTCGGCGGCATTGTGTCGAACGGCAGGATGACCTTTCCGAATGCGGTCGTTCGCGTGAACGAGATCGAAGCGAATTACTGGCTCGATCCGGACAACAAGGCACAGGCGCCGGCATTCCTCGCGTCGTTTTTCGATGCGGCGGCCGCGTCGGTCGCACCGTACGTCGCGGCCGGACGCTTCAAGACGTTTCGCGGCGAAGCGACGCTCGCTCCCGGCATTCGCGCGGTGCCGATGCCCGGCCATACGCCGGGCCATACGGCCTATCTGATCGAAAGCGGCGACGCCGGGCTGCTCGCTTGGGGCGACATCGTGCACGTCGCGGCGATCCAGTTGCAGGATCCGGACGCGACCGTCCAGTACGACAGCGATGCCGACGCGGCGCGCCGCACCCGGCGCGATACGCTGAAGCGCGTCGCGGACAAGCGTTATCTGGTCGGTGCCGCGCACATCGCGTTTCCCGGGCTCGGGCATCTGCGCAGGGACGGGGAGCAGTACGACTGGGTGCCGGTCAACTATGACGCGACGCCGCTTCAATGACACGATGACGCGCGCGTGCCGCGACCGCGCGCGACGGCTTCAGCGCGACAGTTCGCGCCGCCATGCGCCGGGCGGATGGCCGACGATGCGCGCGAACACGCGGTTCAGGTGGCTCTGGTCCGCGAAGCCGCAGGCGGCCGCGATTTCGGCGAGCGTCATGTCGGTCGTCTCGATCAGTTGCCGGGCGCGGATCACGCGCTGTTCGAGCAGCCATTGATGCGGCGTGCGGCCCGTCGTGCGCGAGAACGCGCGGATGAAATAGCCGCGCGACAGATCGCATTCGTTGGCCACTTCCTCGATCGATACGCCGAGGTTGGCCTTTTCCATCAGGAGTTCCTTCGCGAGCGCCGCCTTGGCCGGCGACAGCAGGCCCTTGCGCTGCAGGTCGCGCGCGTGCGCATTGCCGTAGCGGCATGCGAGATGCGTGCCGATCGCGAGCCCCATCTGCTCGACGAACAGCGCGTTCAGCGCGCCCGGCGCGTCGAGGCTGTTGGCGACGGCGTGCGCGAGATGGCCCAGCACCGCGTCCTGCGCGTCGGGCGCGCAGGTCAGGCCGCCGATTTCCGTTCCGTCGTGCTCGCGGCCGACGCGCTCGAGGTAGCTGCGCGACAGCTCGACGAGCAGGAAGTCGAACTTGCCGTACAGGTCGGCGCGGAAATTCCGCGAAAAGTCGCGAATGTAGATCGAGTTGTGCTGAAACTGCCGCTCGGATTTGCCGGCTCCGCCGTAGATCGTGCGCCGGTGCCCGCCATTGAGCGACACGCCGATCAGGAAGCCGCGATCGCTGGCCGCCATCTCGATGCGCTCGAATTGCTCGTCGCGCATGCATTTGCGGTGGAGCGTCAGGCCGCCGACCGACCTTTCAATATCCTTGGACAACAGGGTCGAGATGCATCCGAGCGTGTCTTTCGGTGGGGGCGCCGGTGGCGCGGCGAGAGGGGCTGGCATGATGGAACGATCCTTCGATGGGGTGCGGTGCGCGAGCATCCTGGTTGCGTGCAGTGTATAGCACGCCCGACAGGCCCAAGATAACTTGAATAAATGTCCGCTGGCTGACGGAATGCTTGATTCGGTCGATCCATGCCGCGCCAGGCCCGGCCGGCAAGCGGAGGCGCGATTCCGATTGATGTTGCCCCATTTGCAATCGCGCGGCGCGGGTTCGGCGGCATGCCGTTCTGCACGGTGCCAGCGCATTTTCCTTCAAGATTTTTGTTTAACCCGCGTTTACACTCGGCCCACTTTTTGAGACTTTGTGCCCGGCCTGCAGGGCTGGCCGGGCGAGGACTCCCGCCCCGGTGAACCGTGCGTTCACATGGCGGTCATCGTGGGGAACCTGGAGGCGGCCATGATCCAGATCGGGAATTTGTCGGTGGATTTCGAGCAGCGCGACATTCGCCATCACGGCGCGTCGCTGCGTATCGGCGCACGTGCACTCGACATACTTGAAGTGCTGCATCGCGCGAACGGTTCCGTCGTGTCGAAGGACGACATCATGGATGCCGTCTGGCCGGGCCTGATCGTCGAGGAAAACCGGCTGCAGGTCCATGTCGCGACGTTGCGCAAGGCACTGGGAGCGAACCGCGACCTGATCAAGACGGTGCCGGGCCGCGGCTACCTGCTGATCGCGCAGCCGCCGGTCGCGCATTCGGCGCCGCCGCGCGCGGCCGAATGTCCGCCCGAGGTTGCCGCTGCCTTTCATCCGGTTCCGCTGGTCGGACGTCAGGCCGAGATCGAGCAGATCGTCGACATGATCGAACGTGCGCCGGTCGTCACGCTGGTCGGCGCGGGCGGCATCGGCAAGACGAGCCTGGCCAACCGTGTCGTGCACGAGCTGCGCTGCCGGTCCGGCGAGCGTGGCCTGTTCGTGGAGCTGGCAAGTGCCGCGACGCGCGACGACGTGCTGCTCGCGATTGCCGCGGAACTGGGGCTCGAGACGGACGGCGTGCCTGCCGCCGACCGGATCGGCGATGCATTCGCCGCTTCGCGCGGCCTGCTCGTGCTCGACAACGCGGAGCACGTCGTCGACCTGGTGGCCGACCTGGTCGAAACGCTGACGTCGCGAGCCGCGCCGCTGCGCGTGCTCGTGACGAGCCGCGAGCCGCTTCATATCTCGGTCGAAGCCGTGTTTCGCGTGGCCCCGCTGGCGGTTCCGGACGGCAGCGCGTCCGTCGACGAGATCGTGCGCCATTCGGCCGTCGAGCTGTTTCTGGCGCGGATTCGCGCCGCCACGCCCGATTGCGAGGTCGACGCGGCCGGCGTCAGGCTGATCGGCGACATCTGCCGGCGCCTCGACGGGCTGCCGCTGGCGATCGAACTGGCCGCCGCGCGCGTCGCGACGCTCGGGCTCGAGGTCGTCGCGTCGCGTCTCGACGACCGGCTGAACCTGCTGACGGGCGGGCTGCGCTCGGCGCTGCCGCGCCACCAGACGCTGCGGGCGACGTTCGACTGGAGCTATGTGCTGCTGGATGCGGCCGCCCGGTCGCTGTTTCGCCGCATGGCGTGCTTCATCGGCCCGTTTACGTTCGATGCCGCCCGCGAGGTGGCGATGGATCCCGGCATGTCGGCCGCCGGGATGATCGCAGTGCTCGGCGAACTGGTCGCGAAGTCGCTGGTGACCGTCGAGTTCGACGGCGCGCAGGCGCGCTACCGGTTGACGGAATCGACGCGCGCGTATGCGCTCGAGAAACTGCACAACGAGGGCGAATTCGAAACCGTCGCCGAGCGTCATGCGCGCTACGAACGCGAGCAGGGGGAGGCGCGAATGCTGACGCAGGCACAAGCCGCGGACCTCGCGAGCCTGCGTCTCGCCGCGGGCGCGCCGGCGCCGCGCGAGCCCGCGGTGGCCGAGCCGCACGCGCTGGAAGCGGACGCGCTGGCGCTCGCGTTGCGGGAGCCGGCGCGGATGCGCGAATGTTCGATATCGGCGAGGCGAGCGCTCGACGCAATCGAGGCCGGGGCGGTCGGGGGCATCGATGCGGCGCGTGAAATGCGCCTGCGCGCGGCCTATGCGGCGGCGCTGCTGCATACCGATGGCGATACGCACACGGCCGCGGCGATGTGGGACCGGACGCTCGGTCTCGCGGGCCGGATCGGCGACGAGGCGTTCGACGCGCGTGCGCTGGTCGGGCTGTGGAACACGATGCTGACGCGCTCCGACATCCACGAATCGCTGCGCTACGCGACGCGCTTCGAGCGCGCCGCGGAGCGGCGGGGCGACCGGTCGCAGCGGCTGCTGGCGACCGCGATGGTCGCGACCTCGCTGCATTACTTCGGCGAGCATGCGCAGGCGCGCGAGCGGCTGGAGGCGGCGATGGCCGAGCTGGCCGAGGTCGGCGAACCGTCCTGTGCAGAGGCGGCGCTCGGGATCGACGTCGCGACGCTCGGCCGGACGATGCTGACGCGGCTCGTGTGGATACAGGGCGACCCGGAATATGCGATGCGCCTGGCGGCGCAGGCGGTCGAGTGCGCGCGCCGCAGCGGTTCGGCGCCGGCGCTGTGCGTCGTGCTCGGTGCCGCGGCTGTGCCGATTGCATTGCGCTACGGCGATCACGACGTGATTTCCGATTATCTCGGGACGCTGCGATCGACCGCACAGGCGAACGGGTTCGACATCTGGCTCGGCCACGCGGAATGCCTTGCCGGGCAGTTCGACATGCAGACCGGGCACCCCGGCGCCGGTCTCGCACGGCTCGAGCCCGCGCTGCGGCGCATCGAAGCGAGCGGCTTTCAGCGCACGCTCGCGCCGCTGATCGTCGCGTACGCGGAAGGGCTGACGCGCACGGGCCGCGCGGCCGAGGCATGCACGAAGCTCGACGCGACGCTCGCGCGCTGCCGCATGCACGGCGAGCATCTGTTCGTGCCCGAACTGCTGCGCGCCAGAGGGCTCGCGATGCTCGAACAGGCACGCAGCGCCGATGCGGACCTCGCGGTCGCCTGCGAAGCCGACGGGCACCGTCATCTGCTGATGGGGATCCATACCGCGAACGGGCAAGGGGCAGCCATGTGGGCGCTGCGCGGCACGCTCGATCTCGCCGATCACCTGATCGAGCGCGGGCGGACCGGACAGGCTTCGTCGCTGCTGGCCGGTCTGTCGGGGCATTTCGATCCGCAATCGCGTGCGTTCGACGTGCGCCGGCTGGCGCGCGTGCAGAACTTCGTCCGGCCGGACACGACGCCGTCGACGGGCCGCACGCGCATGCGGCACGAGGCGATGGATGCGGTGCAGTCGGTTGCGTAACGGCGCACCCGGCCCGCGCAGGACCCCGCCGCGCCATCGCGCCGCGGCCGGTCGGTCCGATCGTTCAACGTTCAAGGGGGAATGGATGGTCCGTGTATCGTCAAACCGGAAGCAGGCGGCCTGCGGCCGTATGCCGGCGTGCGGCGCAAGCGGGAGGCATGACGGTGCTTAGGGCGACGGATTCCGCCGAAACGGCGGACCTCATCGTATGCAACGGCAAGATCGCGACGCAGGACGACCGGCAGTCGTTCGTGACCGCGCTCGCGGTGAAGGACGGCCGGATCCTCGCGATCGGCAGCGGGCACGAGGTGATGCGCCATGCGCGTGCCGACACGCTGCGCATCGACCTGAACGGCCGCACCGTGATCCCGGGGCTGAACGATTCGCACCTGCACGTGATCCGCGGCGGCCTGAACTTCAACCTGGAACTGCGCTGGGACGGCGTGCCGACGCTCGCCGATGCGCTCGGCATGCTGCGTCGCCAGGTGCTGCGCACGCCTGCGCCGCAGTGGGTGCGCGTCGTGGGCGGCTGGACCGAATTCCAGTTCGTGGAAAAGCGCGGTCCGACGGCGGCCGAGCTCAACGCGATCGCGCCCGACACGCCGGTCTTCATCATGCACCTGGGCGATAGCGCGCTGCTCAACGCGGCCGCGCTGCGCGCGATCGGCTATGGCCGCGATACGTCCGATCCGCCCGGCGGCGAGATCCAGCGCGATCGCCTCGGCCGGCCCACCGGCATGCTGATCGCGCGTCCGGACATGGGCATCCTGCATGCGGCGCTCGAGAAGGGCCCGAAGCTCGGCCACGACGAGCAGATGAATTCGATGCGGCACTTCCTGCGCGAACTGAACCGCCTCGGCGTGACGAGCGCGATCGACGCGGGCGGCGATTTCCAGGCCTATCCGGACGACTATGCGGCGATCATGGCGCTCGCGAAGCGCGGCGAACTGACGGTGCGCATTGCCTACAGCCTGTTCGTGCAGCATGCCGGACGGGAACTCGACGACTACGCGCGATGGGTGACGCTGGCGCGGCCCGGCGACGGCGACGGGTTCCTGCGGATGAACGGCGCCGGCGAACTGCTGGTGTATTCGGCAGCCGATTTCGGGAATTTTCTCGAACCGCGCCCCGAACTGCCCGCAGCGCTCGAGGCGGAGCTGGCCGCGGTGGTCCGGCTGCTGGTGCGGCACCGCTGGCCGTTCCGGCTGCACGCGACGTACGACGAATCGATCGGCCGCTTCCTGAACGTGCTCGAAGCCGTGAACCGCGACATCCCGTTCGAAGGGCTGCGCTGGTTCTTCGATCATTGCGAGACGATCTCGGATGTGAACATCGCGCGCATCGCCGCGCTCGGCGGCGGCGTGACGGTCCAGCACCGGATGGCGTTCCAGGGCGAGTACTTCATTGCACGCTACGGCGCCGAAGCGGCCGCGCGCACGCCGCCGATCCGCGCGATGCTGGCGGCCGGGCTGCCGGTCGGCGCGGGCACCGATGCGACGCGCATCGCGAGCTACAACCCGTTCGTGGCGCTGTACTGGATGGTGTCCGGGCGCACCGTCGGCGGCACGGCGCTCTATCCCGAACGCAACCGGCTCAGCCGGATGGAAGCGCTGCGCCGCTATACGGTCGGCAGCGCATGGTTCTCGAACGAGGACGACCGCAAGGGCGCGCTGGTGCCCGGCCAGTACGCGGATTTTGCGGTGCTGACGGACGACTACTTCACGATCGACGAGGCGCGGATCAAGTTCCTTTCGTCGGTGCTGACGGTCGTCGACGGCAAGGTCGTGCATGCGGACGACGAGTTCGCGCCGCTTGCGCCGCCGCCGCTGGCGGTCCGCCCCGCGTGGTCGCCGGTGGCCGAATTCGGCGGAGTCGGCCGGCGTCGTCCGGCCGCGCCGGCACAGCCGCGCGCGGCGGCCGATGCCGGCCCGGATGCCGGTTCTGCGCGCGGTTACGGGCGCCGTCTCGCGCAGTGCCTTCATGCGGCCGCGACGGAGTCCGTCAAGCAGTGCGAAGCATTTGGTCAACCCGGCGTCGCCTTTTAGGACGGCGTCGCTCAGCGGGGCAGGCCGGCGACCCCGGCGCATGCCGCGCGATGAATGGACAATTTCCCGCCCCCGGCGCGGGGCAGAAGGAGACGAGATGAATTCTGCGCACACGTGCGCATCGGCCCATGACGAAGTCGCCGGCGTCCGCATTCCCCGGACGCCGATGGCGATCGAAGCCGCCGAAGCGGCATGCGCGTCGCTGCCGCAGGTGATTACCGACCACGCATGCCGGGTGTTCGTTCTCGCGTCGCTTGCCGCGCGACGTGCCAGCGAAACCTGCGATGCCGATATGCTGTACGTGGCCGCGATGTACGCGAACATGGGCTTGAGCACCGCGTATGGCCGTTCGACCGGGCGCTACGAGCTCGACAGCGCCGACGCCGCGCGGGCGTTCCTGCTGCGCCATCAGACGTCGCAGCGCATGCGCGACGACGTGTGGTACGCGATCGCGCTGCATACGACGCCCGGTGTGGCCGCGCGCGTGTCGCCGCTCGCGCGCGCGCTGGCGTCCGCCATATCGACCGACCTGATGGCAACCGGCGTCGACGCGTATTCGGCCGACGAGCGGCGGGCGCTGCTCGCCGCGTACCCGCGCGGCGACGGGTTCGGCGACGCGTTCCTCGATGCGATCGCGCGCGGGGTCGCGCACCGGCCGGCGTCGACGTTCGGCACGTGGAGCGCCGACGTGCTCGAGCGCGCCGACCCGGATTTTCACCGGCCGAATTTCTGCGGACGCGTGCTGGGCGCGCGCTGGAACGACGCGTGAGCGGGTCCGCACGGCAGGTTCGACCAAGGTCGGCGACGGCCTGAGCGAGACCGCATCGGGCCGCCGCCGGAGCGGGGCTCAGGCCGCCCGGCTGGTCGCGTCGTGACGCGCATAGTCGACGTATCCCGCGCGGTCGCCGCCATACCAGCCGACCGGCTTCGGCGCGGCGAGCGGCGCATTCGCCGCGATGCGCTCGACGAGATCGGGGTTCGCGATATACGCGCGTGCAAACGCGACGAGATCGGCGTCGCCGGCATCGATCAGTGCGCTTGCGGCCTCCGGCGCGATGCCGCCGTTGACGATCAGCGTGCCGCCGAAGGTCTTGCGCGTGTTCTCGACGATGCGCGGCAGGTCGGGCTCGCCGCTCCAGCCGTTGGTGTCGGCCGCGTGCAGATAGGCGACGCCGGCTTCGTCGAGCATGCGGCCGACGTACGCATACGTCGCGTCCGGATCCGCGTCGCGCACGTTGTTGTACTTCGCGTACGGCGAGATGCGCACGCCCACGCGGTCGAGCGGCATCACGCCGCCGACCGCGTCGACGATTTCCCCGAGGAAGCGCGCGCGGTTCGCGACCGAACCGCCGTAACGGTCGTCGCGGCGGTTCAGCGTCGACGACAGGAACTGGTGCGGCAGGTAGCCGTTGGCCGCGTGGATCTCGACGCCGTCGAAGCCGGCCGCCATCGCGCGGATGGCCGCCTGGCGGAATTCGTCGACGGTGCCGGCGACTTCGTCCGTCGTCATCGCACGCGACGGCGTCGCGTGAATCTTCGTGTAATAGCCGTTCTGCAACTGCGCCCACACCTGCAGTTGCTCGAGATCGTCGTTGACGCCGGACGGCGACAGCGGCGCGTCGCCGCCGAGCAGCGTCAGCGAGCTGACCCGGCCGCCGTGCCACAGCTGCGCGAAGATCCGGCCGCCGTTCGCGTGGACCGCGTCCGTGATCTGCTTCCAGCCGGCCGCCTGTTCGTCGGTGACGAGCCCCGGCGTCAGTTCGAACGACGCGGAGGCCGGGCTGACGTTGGTCGCTTCGGTCACGATCAGGCCGGCGGACGCGCGCTGTGCATAGTACTCGGCCATGAGTTCGGTCGGCTGGCCGCGCGACGGCGCGCGCGAACGCGTCATCGGCCCCATCACGACACGGTTGGGAAGCGGCAGGCCGCGCAGATCGTAGTGGCTGAGCAGGGAAGACATGATGGATTCCTTTTGCGTGGAGCAGGGCGGCGCCGCTGATCGTGAGATAGCGTCCGGTTGCGACCGGCGCAACGGCGGGCCCTGCGGAAAGTTCGGGAGTGACGCGGGTGACGTGCCGGCAGCGTTCCGGCGCGCGAACGGCCCGGGCGGGATTCGCGCGTGAACCGGTGCCGGCGCCGGTTCAGGTCTGTGCGTGGCGTTGCGCGTGCGGACGCCCGATGACCAGGTAGTGCGCGAGCGCGACGATCGGGAACGCGCCGGCGACGGCGGCGACGAGCGGCCAGCCGCCGTGCTCGTACAGCGGGCTCGCGAGCGCGGAGCCGATGGCGCCGCCGACGAAGATGCTCGTCATGTACAGCGCGTTCAGGCGGTTGCGGCTCGCCGCGTGCAACGCGTAGATCTCGCGCTGGCCGAGCACCATGTTCATCTGCACCGCGAAATCGAGCACGATGCCCGTGACGACGAGGCCATACAGGCCGGCGCCATGGATCAGCGTGACCGCGTACGACAGTGCGCCGGCGACCAGCGCGATCAGCGTCGCCCGCACGGTATGGCCGGCATCCGCAAGGCGGCCCGCGACCGGTGCCGACGTCGCACCGATCGCGCCGACGAGTGCAAACAGGCCGATGGCCGATTGCGACAGCCCATAGTGACGCGTCAGCTCGACCGGCACGGCGGTCCAGAACAGGCTGAACGACGCGAACATCAGGCCCTGGTAGAACGCGCGATGGCGCAGCACCGGCATCGTGCGGACCAGATGCAGCAGCGAACCGATCAGTTCGAAGTAGGTCGCGCGGTGATCGGGCTGGCGCGACGGGATCGTCAGCGCGAGCACGGCCGTCACGAGCGTCATCAGCACGGCGGCGGCCGCGAACACGAAGCGCCAGCCGAATGCATCTGCCACCACGCTCGACAGCGGGCGCGCGAGCAGGATGCCGAGCAGCAGCCCGCTCATGATCGTGCCGACCACGCGGCCGCGCGAATGATCCGGCGCGAGGTGTGCGGCGAGCGGCACCAGGATCTGCACGGCGACGGAGCTGAAGCCGACCAGCAGCGAAATCGCGAGGAACAGCCCGGGCGTCTGGACGACCGCGGCCGCCGCGAGGCTCGCGATCGACACGACGGCCGTGACGATCATCAGCTTGCGATTCTCGAGCAGGTCGCCGAGCGGCACGATGAAGAACAGGCCGAGCGCGTAGCCGATCTGCGTCAGCGATACGATGAGGCTCGCGGTCTCGCCGGACATGTGCAGGCTGGGCGCGATGAGTTCGGTGATCGGTTGCGCGTAGTACAGGTTCGCGACGATCGCGCCGCAACTGAACGCGAACAGCAGGATGAGGCCCTGCGTAAGCTTGGCCGCGTGCCCGTGGGGCGCGAGCGGGGTGGATTCTGCTGGCATGGTCGACTCCTTGGAAAGAGATATCGGGTGCCCGTTCATCGGGCGGGCGTTGCGATTGCCGTCGCGGCGAAACGGAAGCCGCCGCATTGCCGTCAAGATTATTGATCGATCGATAACAAGGGAATACGTCCGGGGCGCAATCGAGCATTGCGCGCCACGCAAAGGGGGCGGATCGTGCGCGGGTTCATGCGCGTCGGGCGGCCGCGCCCGCGCGAGGAGGGGCCGCGTCGGCGACTAGCGCGATGCGGCCGCTGGCGAAGGCGGGGTTGGGGGCATGGAAAACGGCCTGGACGGACGGCGCGGCGGCTGCGATCTTCATGATGCGTGTCTCGAAACGGGCCTCCGGCGCGGATATCGCGGATCGCGAAGCCCGATGAGACCAGTCTGGATCGACAGCACTGAATAGTCCTGAACGCCGTCTTAAATCAGTTGATTCGTGCGGTACGCGCGGCGGCGCGGACGATCAATTGCAACTGCGGGTTTCAACAGCGGACTTCGACTGCGGCTGGCGTCAACAGCGCTTGCCCTGCAGCGTCGGAATTTCCGCGAACAGCCCCGCGAGCCAGTCGACGAAGACCTTGAGCTTGACGGGCGTATGCCGATTGGGCGGATACAGGATCGAGATCGGCCGGGGCGGCGTGTTGAAATCGGTCAGCACCTCGCGCAGGCGCCCCGATTTCAGATACGGCTCGACCAGGTACAGCGAGGTCTTGATCAGGCCGATCCCCGCGACGCCGCACTCGATGTAGGTGTCGGCGTCGTTGACCGCGACCGTGCCGCACATCTGCACGATGCGCGTTTCGCCGTCGACGGTGTAGTCCCAGGGGCGCGGGCGGCCCGTATCGGCCGAGATGTGGCTGACCGCGACGTGCTGGGCGAGATCGTCCACCGTTTCGGGCGCGCCGCATCGGTCGAGATACGTGGGGGACGCGCAGGTGCAGGTCGTCAGGCTGCCGATCCGTTTCGCGACCATCCCCGAATCGTCGAGCGCGCCGATCCGCACCACGCAGTCGACGCCTTCGCCGACGAGGTCGATCTGGCGGTCGGTCACGCCGAGCTCGACCATGATGCCCGGATGGGCGGCGAGAAATTCGGGCAGCGCGGGCACCATGATCTGCTTCGCCATGGCTGGCGGCAGGTTCACTTTCAGACGGCCGCGCGGCACGTTGCGCGCTTGCGATACCGATGCCTCCATGTCGTCGATCTCGCGCAGCACCGCGACCGAGCGTTCGTAGTACGCCTGCCCGTCCTCGGTGAGCGAGATCCGGCGCGTGGTGCGGTTCAGCAGCCGGCAGCCGAGATGCTGTTCGAGCGCGCTCAGCAGCGCGGACACGCGCGGCGTCGTCAGCCCGGTCGTGTCGGACGCGCGCGTGAAGCTGCCTGTCTCGACGATGCGCGTAAACACGCGCATTGAAAGCAAGGTATCCATCGTTCCGAAATCTCCAGCCTGTTTGTCGCCCGCGCCGGTTCATGCCGGCGCGATGTGTCGTGCCGTGCCGTTAGGCGTCGATGCGTTTCCTGAGCGCGTCGCCCGCAAACGGCATCTCGCGCAGGCGCTGGCCGGTCGCGTCGAAGATCGCGTTGGCGAGCGCGCCGGCGGTCGGTCCCATCGACGCCTCGGCCGCGCCGAGGAACGGCGCGCCGGGGCGATTGATCAGATTGACCCGCACGCTTTGCGGCGCGGCCGAGAAGCGCAGGATCGGATAGCTGCTCCAGTCGAAGCTGCGCACGCGCTGCGTATCGTATTTCAGCGCCTCGTACAGCGTCCAGCTCGCGGACTGGATGATACCGCCCTCGATCTGGTTGCGAATGCCGTCCGGCGACACGATCTGGCCCGCGTCGACGGCCGCTTCCGCATGTTCGAGCGTCACCTGGCCGGTTTCCGGAACGACCGACACCTCGACCGCGATCGCGACATAGGCCATCAGATTCTTGTATTTGCCGAATGCGAAGCCGACGCCGCGGTTGCGTTCGCGCGGCGGCCGCGGCCAGCCGAATTTCGTCGCGGCGAGCTTGATCACCTGGCTCGCGCGGTGATCCTGCATGTGACGCAGCCTGAATTCGACGGGATCGACGCCGGCCGCGTGCGCGAGCTCGTCCATGAAGCTTTCGATCGACCAGACGTTCGTGTGCGCGCCGAGCGAGCGCATCGCGGACGTCTGCAGCGGCATCGTCGGCGAGAAGTTGTTGACGATGTGCATGTTCGGCAGCGCGTACAGCGGGATCGCGTTGCGGTCGCCGCCGCCCTCGGGCTGCAGCATCGGCGTCGACGGCGCGGGCACGAACGGCGGTTCGAGCATGCGCGCGGGCAGCAGCCGGCCGGCGTTGACGATCCGCTCGTTGTGCGAACTGCTCCACAGCGCGTAGTTCCAGTCGACGATGCGGCCGCTCGCATCGAGCGATGCGCTGAGCTCGGTGACCATCGCCGGCGTGAAGTGGTCCCACGTATGCTCCTGTTCGCGCATCCACTGGACGCGGATCGGCTTGCCGGGCATCGCGGCCGCGATCAGCGCCGCATGCGCGGCGACGTCGTCCGCGCCGTTGTGCCCGTAGCAGCCGGAGCCCTCGGTATGGATGCAGCGGACGCTCGCCTTCGGCATCGACAGCATCTCGGCGAGCGCGTCGCGCAGCGGGTAGACGCCTTGCGAGTGGGTCCACACGGTCAGCGTGCCGTTCTCGAGATGCGCGACCGAGCAGGACGGTCCGATCGAGCCGTGCAGCAGGTAGTTCTTCAGGAACGTGGCGGACAGCGTTTTTGTCGCCGGCGCGGTTTGCGCATGCGTATTGGCGATCTCGATGCGCTGCGTCGAGATCCGTTTCAGGTCCTCGTGAACCGTGTTGCGATCGGGCAGCGCCCGGCCGGGCGACCAGCGGCAGCCGGCGGCCAGCGCGCGCTGCGCGACGACCGCCTGCCATTCGCCCTGCGCGACCACCGCGAGCATGCTGCCGTTGCGCACGATCCGCACGACGCCCGGCATCTTCAGGATCGCGGCTTCGTCGAACGACAGCAGCTTCGCGTCGTACACCGGCGGCATCACGACGCGCGCATGCAGCATGCCGGGCAGCGTCATGTCCTGCACGTAGCTGACGCCGCCCGTGACCTTGTTCGGGATGTCGACGCGCGGCAGCGACGTGCCGATCACGGCGAACGTCGCGGGACTCTTCAACGGCGACGTCGGCGTCGCGTTGCGATGCAGGTCGACGGTGCGGACCGCGTCGCCGTAGCGCATCGTGCGGCCATCCGGCGCCTTGATGACCGCGTCGGCGACGGTGAGCAGGCGGGGCTCGACGCCGAACTGCTTCGCCGCGCCGTCGACCAGCAGCCCGCGCACCTGCGCGGCGGCGTTCAGCAGCGCGGAGCCGCTGTCCGCCATCGTGTGGCTGCCGGCCGTCAATCCCTCGTCCGGCGACGCGCCGGTGTCGGCGGTCAGGAACGTGATCAGCGAGGGCTTCATGTTCAGCTCCTCGGCGGCCACCTGCAGCAACGCGGTGCGCACGCCGGTGCCGAGCTCGACCTTGCCCGTGAACACGGTGACCTTGCCGTCGGGCGTGATCTTGATCCACGCATCCAGCAGCGGGTTGGTCTTCAGGCTGCCGGCCAGCGTTTCGGTGGCTTTGGCCACGTGGACGGCGGCGCCTTCGTCCGCGATCACGACCTCGGCAGCGGCGCGCGCGGCCGGTGCGAGGCTGAACGCGACGAACAGCGCGCCGGAAACCATGAAGTGCCGACGGCCTTCGTCGATATCGTCGGGTGGGTTCATCAGAGTCCCTTGCTGATCGTGACGGGAGCGGCAGCCGGTTCCGGGTCCGGCAGGCCCGCGACCTGGCGCACGGCCGCCAGGATCCGCATGTGCGTGCCGCAACGGCACAGATTCGGTTCCATGTGCGTGCGCAGCTCGTGTTCGGTGGGTTTCGGCTTGCGTTCCAGCAGCGCCTGCGCGCGCATGATCATGCCCGCGATGCAATAACCGCACTGCGCCGCCTGATGCTCGATGAACGCCTGCTGGAGCTTGCCCGGATGCTCGGCGGTGCCGAGGCTCTCGAGGGTCCTGACGCGGCGCTCGCCGACCGCGGCGACCGGGATCAGGCACGAGAACATCGGCTTGTCGTCGACGATCACGGTGCATGCGCCGCATTGCCCGAGGCCGCAACCGAACTTCGCGCCGTGCAGGTGCAGGTCGTTGCGCAGCGCGTAAAGGAGCGGCGTGGACGGATCGATGTCGAGCGTGTGCCGCACGCCATTCACGGTGAGGGTGATCATCGCGCGCTGTCCTCCTTTCTGAGTTTCGCGGCCAGGGTGTCGATGCCGCTCCACGCGGGGCGATCGGTGTATGTTTCGCGGAGGTACGCGGCGAGGTCCGCGATCTGCGCGTCGTCGTACTGGTCGAGGTAAGACGGCATGTAGTTCAGCGTGTCCTCGCCATGCCAGCCGATCCCGTTGAACATCATCTGGATCGCATTGCGCGGCGTGTCGGCGGCGACCGCCGTGCTGAACGCGAGCGTCGGCCGTTCGCCGATCGACTGCATCGGCGATGCAGGCCCGTGGCACTGCGCGCACGACGCCTGGAACAGCACCGCGCCGCGTTGGCCGGCAGGCGTCGTCGCCTTGCGTTCGGCGGCGGTCGTCGCAGGCCGCGGGGCGGCCGGCTTCTGGATCGACAGGATGTAGGCCGCGATGGCCTCGACATCCTCGACCGGCACGGTCGCGAGATCGCGCGTGACGGGCAGCATCGGCCCGGCGGCCGCGCCGTGCTCGCTCGCGCGGCCGGTGCGCAGGTACGTGACCAGTTGCGCCTGCGTCCACGGCCGCACCGCATTGCCGAGCGTATTGAGCGGCGGTGCTTCCCAGCCGTCGACGATGCCGCCGTCGAATGCCTTGCCCGACTGTTCGCCGCCGATCGCATTCAGCGGCGAATGGCAGGACGCGCAGTGGCCGAGGCCGTCGACCAGCATCTTGCCGCGATTCCATTGCGCGGATTGCGACGGGTCCGGCCGGTACGCGCCTTCGCGCAGGAACAGCACGTTCCAGAACGCGACCAGCGGCCGGAAGTTGAGCGGGAAGATCAGGTCGTTGGCCGGGGTCTTCGTTCGAACCGGCTCGCGAGTCATCAGGTACGCGTACGCGGCCGCGATGTCGTCGTCGGACATCCGCGTGAAGTGAATGTACGGAAACGCCGGGTAGAGCGGATGGCCGTCGCGGGCGATCCCGCTGCGCAGCGCGCGCGCGAACGCGTCACGCGACCAGCGGCCGATGCCGGTATCGGCATCCGGCGTGATGTTGGTCGCGTAGATCGTGCCGAACGGCGTCGCGAGCGGCAGCCCGCCCGCGAACGGCTTGCCGTCCTTCGCGGTGTGGCAGACGACGCAATCGCCGAGCGCGACCACGCGCGCGCCGGCCCGGATCAGTTGCGGATCGAACGATGCGCGGGCCGGCGGATCGATCGGCGCGATCGACGGCCGAACCATGATGCCGATCGCGACCGCCAGGCCGGCGATCGCGATGCCTGCCGCACCGAACCAGAGTCGTTTGTGCTTCATGCGCGCTCCACGTGAACCGGTTCGCCCGGCGTCATTCGAATGGCGGGGCAGTAGACAGCGTGTCGGACGCGTGCGTGCGCATGACGATCGCGCGCGGCACCGCGGATCCGGTTGGCGCGACAGGCAGGCCAGCCGGTGCGGCCGGGCTTGCGCGTGCTCGCGACGGACGTTCCGGTCGGCGCCGCCGGATGGCGGCACGGCACCGCCGATCGATTCGGCGATGACAAGCCTGCCCGGCGGCAGCGATTCGCGGCGGAGATCATGTCGTTACTCCAGGGGGGGACTGCGCGCGGACGATTTGCCTGCGCGGTGGATGATGGGGGGCAGTCTACGCGGGCGCCGACGCTATTTCCTGAAGCTGCGCTGAAACGTTCTGAACGCGCGTGCGCCCCGTCCCGGCGCCTGCGCCCATGCGTCAGCGCGGCGCGCCGAGGCCGAACGACGCGGCAAGTTGCGGACCCTTGTCGAGCAATGAGGTCACTTCCTCCCGCCGCCGGGCCGACCATAACGCCAGACGCCCGACGACGTCGGTCGCGTCCGCCGGCAGCGCTTCGGCGAGCGATACGGCATCGCTCGCCGCCTTCGACGTGCCGGACGCCGTATGAGGGCGCACGGTGCAGGCCGCGTCGCCGATCAGCGCGACGCGGCCGTCGACGAAAGCGGGACTCAACGCATCGAAAATCGCCTGGTTGAATGGCGCGCGCGTCGCGAGCACCAGTTGCGACAGGGAAGCAGGCAGCCGTTCGCCGGCGAGTTGCCGCAGCGTCGCGACGGTGTCGTCGGAAAGCTGCCCGGGATGCACGGACGCGTGATGAACGTGGCCGGCCCGATCGGTCAGGTGACGGCGCAGCGCATCCTGATCGGCCTCGTTGCGATACCACAGCCAGTTGAGCCGCCGCGTGCCCGGCACGAGCGAGCCGTCGAGCGCGGGAATCAGGAACGCCATGAACAGCTCGCCGGGCGCCTTGTGAAGCGTCATGTTCTCGACCAGCGATGCGATCGGCGCGGCGTCGAATTCGGCTTCGTCGACGATGCCGCGCCATGCGAGGTAACCGGCAAACGACGGCGTATAGCCGGGGAAGAGGTGCGCGCGCAAGTTCGAGCCGGAGCCGTCGGCTGCAACCAGCACATCCGCGCGGATGCGTTCGTCTTCGAGGTATACATCGACGCCGTCCGCGTCCTGGGCGAAGCCGGTGACCGTGCGGCCGTAACGGATGCGCCCTTGCGGCAGCGTCTCGCACAGCGAGCGGTAAACGGCGTCCCACGATGAAAACGGCAGCATTTCGGGTTCGTCGCGCGTGACGACGCCGTCGCGATCGATCCAGCGCCGCCGATGCGTCGGCACGCTGATCGTCTGGCGGCAATGCCGGCCATGCCGTTCGAGAAACGCCATCATCCGGCGCAACACGGCCACGCCGCCGCCCTGGCCGCGCAGCGGGGACGGCGAGCGCTCGCAGACCATGACGTCGTGTCCGATGCAATCGAGCGTCAGCGCGGCCGCGAGACCCGCGATCGATCCGCCTGCAATGACTATCTTCATCGTGCGTGATTCCCGTGTTCGGCCGGCGGCATGCGTCGCCGGCCGGTCGCCGTGATGCGTGGCGTTGCATGCCGGCCCTCACCGGCTGGCCGGATGATGCCATGTCCGGCAACGGCCTGCACCGACGGTGCAATGGGTCGAAAATTTCCATATGCCTGCTTGCCCGCTAGATCCCGAGCAGCTTGCCCGCATTGCCGCCGAGTATCATCGAACGCTGTTCCGCCGTCAGGTCGAGGCGGTCGAGAAAGCGGACCGGCTGCTCGTAGCCCATGTCGAAGCAGTAGTCGCTGCCGAGTACGAGCCGGTCGACCCCGACGTTCTCCATCAGGAAGTTCAGCACGGGCCCCGAATGGGATACCGTGTCGTAGCTGAAGCGCCGCAGATAGCTGCTGGGCTTTTGCGCGAGCCGGCGTGTTTCGGGGCGCACGGTCCAGCCCGCATCCAGGCGCCCGACGAGGATCGGCAGCGCGCCGCCCGCATGCGGCAACGTGACGTGCAGGTTCGGGTGGCGGTCGAGCACGCCGCCCAGGATCAGGTGCGAGCCCGCGATCGCCGTATCGAACGGATTGCCCAGCAGGTTGCTCAGGTAGAAGTCGCCGAGCCTGGCGCCGCCGACCGTTTGCTGCGGATGCAGGAACACGGGCAGGCCCAGTTGCTCGATACGTGCGAACACCGGAGCGAACAGCGGATCGTCGAGGTCGCGGTTGTCGATGTTGGTGCCCATGTACACGCCGCGCACGCCCGGCAACTGCGCAGCGCGCTCGAGTTCGTCGATCGCATCGGTCGCGTTCAGCATCGGCAGCGTCGCGAGGACGACGAACCGCGTCGGGTGCCGCTGGTAGACGCGCGACGCGGCCGAATTCCAGTCGCGCGCGAGCTTCGCGTTGAACGGCCGGTCGCCCCAGTACGCCATCGGCACGCTGAGCGACAGCGCCTGGACGTCGACGCCGGACGCATCCATGTCCTTGAGTCGTGCGTCGACGTCGATGAACTTCATCGGCAGCGGCCCGAGGCCGCCGGCGGGCGTCCGGAACGTGAACGACGCATCGTCGCACGCGAACGAGCCGCCGAAGCGCTTGCCTTCGCCGCCGACCAGATCGCAAAAGCTTTCAGGATAGTAGTGCGCGTGGATGTCGATCGAGCGGGGCCGGTGCTGCGGCACGGCGGTCGATGCGGCTGGGGCGCTCGCGGTGTCGGCTGCGGTGCGTCCGGCGACGGCCGTGCCGGCGAGCGCGGCCAATGCGCCGAGCAGGCGGCGCCGTGCCGGCGACATGCAGCAGGTGCAATTCAACATGGTGTCTCCCACGGGATATCGATTTTTCGGGGCGTGCGGCTCAGCCGCGTTGCGTCATGCCCATTTCGCAGGCGACGAGCTGCGTGTCGAACTGCTCGCGCTCTCGTTGCGCACGGGCCGAGCGGTCAGTGACGGAGAACAGGACGACGCCGGCGAATGCCGCCGCCATCGAGAACAGCGCCGGATATTCGTACGGATAGACCGCATGCGCGTGACCGAGCACCTGGACCCAGACGGTCGGGCTCAGCACGGTGAGCGTCACGGCGGTGGCGAGCCCGGTCAGGCCGCCCAGTACCGCGCCGCGCGTCGTCAGGCCGCGCCAGTAGATCGAGAGCAGCAGCACGGGAAAGTTCGAGCTTGCCGCGATCGAGAACGTGAGGCTGACGATGAACGCGATGTTCTGCTTTTCGAACGCGATGCCGAGCAGGATCGCGAGCACCCCGAGCACCAATGTCGTCCCGCGCGCCACGCGCATTTCCTCCTGGTCGGAAGCGCGCCCGCGACGCAGCACGTTCGCATAGAGGTCGTGCGAGATCGCCGACGAACCCGCGAGCGTCAGTCCGGCGACCACGGCCAGGATGGTCGAGAATGCGACCGCGCAGATGAAGCCGAGGAACACGTCGCCGCCGACCGCATGCGCGAGGTGGATCGCCACCATGTTCGCGCCGCCCGCGATCGCGCCGGATGCGTCGTGGTATTGCGGGTCCGACGCAACGAGCGCGATGGTGCCGAAGCCGATGATGATGATCAACACGTAACCGGCCCCGACGATGCCGGTCGCATAGAGGATGCTCTTGCGGGCCGCGTTGACGTCGCCGACCGTGAAGAAGCGCATCAGGATGTGCGGCAGGCCCGCGGTGCCGAAGATCAGCGCGAGGCCGAGCGACACGGCCGAGACCGGATCGGATACCAGGCCGCCGGGGCGCATGATCGCCGCGTGCTTCGGATGGACGAGAATCGCGTGCGCGAACAGCGCATCGAGGCTGAATCCGAAACGGCTCAGCACCATGATCGCCATGAAGGCCGCGCCGGCGAGCAGCAGCACGGCCTTGATGATCTGGATCCAGGTCGTCGCCAGCATCCCGCCGAAGAACACGTAGACGACCATCAGCACACCGACGATCAGCACCGCGACCGTGTAGTTCAGGCCGAACAGCAGCTCGACCAGCTTGCCCGCGCCGACCATCTGCGACACGAGGTACAGCAGCACGATGACGATCGAGCTCGACGCCGCGAACGCGCGGATCGGCCGTTGCCGGAGACGATAGGACACGACGTCGGCAAGCGTGTATCTGCCGAGGTTGCGCAACGGCTCCGCGATCAGGAACAGGATGATCGGCCAGCTCGCGAGAAAGCCGACCGAATAGATCAGGCCGTCGTAGCCGCTCGTGAACACCAGCGCGGAGATGCCGAGCAGCGACGCCGCCGACATGTAGTCGCCGGCGATCGCCCAGCCGTTCTGGAACGCGGTGATCTTGCCGCCCGCGGCATAGTGGTCGGCCACGCTGTGGTTCTTGCGCGCAGCCCAGCGCGTGATGAAAAGCGTCGAGGCGACGAACAGCAGGAACATGCCGATCGCGACCGGATTGTGCCCGTGCGCCAGCGCTGCGGGGCCGGCCGCGAACGCCGGTGCCGAGCCGACGGCGGCGATCGATGCGAGGAGCAGGCGTTTCATTGATCGCCTCCGTGACGAATGGACGCGACGATCGTGTCGTGCACCGAATTGGCCCGATACACGTAAAGCGCGACCAGCACGAACGTGACGACGAACATGCCGAACCCGACCGGGATACCCCACGGGGTAGGCCGGCCCTGCACGATCGGCTGCCCGAGCAGCGCCGGCGAAAACGCCAGCGTGAGGATGAACGCGAAATAGAGGGTGAGCATGACGAGCGTCAGCGACCAGGCGAACAGCCTTCTGCGCCTGACGAGATCGCGAAAGCGGGCATCGCGCAGCAGCGGATGCATGGGCTGCGCCGGCGCGTCCAGGTCGGATGCGGTGCCGGCGGCAGCCGGAATCGGGTGGTTCACGGTGTCTCCTTCTGGTTTGAGTATCTGGGCCGGGCAGCGGGCGCCGCGCGTCTCGCACGCGGCGCCTGTCCGCGCTCAGAAATGCGGCGGAACGGCGGTTTCCCGCATCACGACTTCAGGCGTGCGATAGCGCTCGGCCATTTCGCGTTCGGTGTCGTTTTTCAGTTGTGCCTGCATGTAGGCGCCGAGGTGGCGCGCGTGCTGCACGATCGCGGCACCGAATGCCGTGCGCGTCTCGCTGTATTCGCACAGTGCGTTTAGCGTGTCGGTGCGCGTGGCGAGCGCCATGACGAGCGCGAACGCATCGCCGGCGGCTTTCGTGACGCCCATCCCGCAATGCGGCCGCGCGACGAACGCGGCGTCGCCGAGCAGCGCGATGCGGCCGAACGCCATGTTCGGCACTTCGAGGTCGTAAATCGGCTGGAACAGCGGTTGCGTCGCACGCGCCACGACCTCGGCGAACTGCGGCGCAAGCAGCGCATGAGCCGCGTCTTCCAGGTCGTCGAGAACGTCGCGGCGGATCAGCGTCGGCGGAATGCCGCCCGCCCACAGCTTGCCCGTCTCGTCGGTCAGCAGGTGCGGCAGGTCGGTATCTTCGCGGGTCGCGCGATACCAGACGAAGTTGTAGCGGCGCTCGCCCGGCTTCGTGCTGTTGCCCTGGCCGGCGACCGGATAGCCGAGGATCTGCTCGTGCGGCGGCAGGCCGAACGCGAATTTATCGAACAGCGTCGCGTGGGTCGCGTCCGACAGGCCGGCTTCGTCGACCAGCCCGCGCCACGCGACGTAGCCCGCGTACTGCAACCGAGCATCCGGCAGGAATTTCTCGCGGATCGCGGAGCGGAACCCGTCGGCCGCGATGACGAGATCGGCGTGCACGACCGAGCCGTCGGACAACGTGACCGATGCGCGATCCGCTCCGTCCGCGACATCGGCGACGACGGCGCCCGAGTGGTAATGCTGGTCGGGCAGTGCCGCGCGCAGCACGTGGTACATCTTGCTCCACGCGGTCAGCGTCTGCGGCAGCCCGCGTTCCGACGCCACGCTGCCGTCCCTGGCCAGCGTGATGCGCGATTCGACCTTCACGCCGATCGATTCGTCGATGCGCACGCCCGCGGCGTGCATCACGTCGAACAGCTCCGGGTGCGTGACGATACCGGCGCCGCGGCCCGAGAGCGCCTCGGGCACGCGTTCGAACACGTCCACGTCCCAGCCGTTGCGCAGCAGGAGATTCGCGGCGAACAGCCCGCCCAGCGAGCCGCCGATGATGGCGGCCTTGCGGTTCGTCGAAGTGCTGTTGTTCATGTCAGTCTCCGTGGGTGTGGCCGGCCGAGGCTGCGGCAGGAAGTTCCAGACCGGCGACCTCGGCGGCGGGGTAGTTGAGCTCGATCGTCACGCCGGACGGGTCCTCGATGAAGACCTGGTGCAGCCCGAGGCTCGGCACCGTGCGGTCGCGCCACGCGATGTCTTCCGCGCGCAGCGTGTTCCACATCGCTTCGACGCCGGTCGCGAGGAACGCGATGTGGTCGACGGTTCCGGTGCCGGTGGCGGGCAGGTCCTTGTCGCCGAGATAGGCCGCGAGCCCGTCGGGGTTGGCCGGATCGACAGCGATGATGTGGACCGTGCCGTAATCGGCTTCGTCGCCGCCCTTGTAGAGCCACGCGCCGGGAAAGTCGAACGGCGGGCGATAGCCGCGCTTGAAGCCGAGCACACGTTCGTAGAAGCGGCACGATTTCTCGAGATCGAGCGTGCGGATCGAGTAGTGCGCAAGTCTGGAGACTGGCATGGGAGGCTCCTTGTTTATCGATAGATAACTTATCGTTCGATAAACTATAGCCGAAAAGATCGGCATGACAAAGCCGCGATCGAACGGTGTTAACCCGTGGTCCGACAAGGTGCCGGATCGATGTCGGCAGGCGGGGGCGACGGGCGGCCCGTCGGGGGACACGGGCGCGCGCGGGTACCGGATCCCGACGCGCGGCGCGTTACGACGCGATCTCGCCGGCCATCACGTCGTCCGCATAACACCAGACCCAGCGCTCGCCGGGTTCGATCGAACGCGCGAGCGGGTGGCCGGTTTCGTGAAAATGCCGGCTGGCGTGGCGATTCGGCGACGAGTCGCAACAGCCGACGTGCCCGCATGTCAGGCACAGGCGCAAATGCACCCACTGGCTGCCGGACTTCACGCATTCCTCGCAGTAGTCCTTGTCGGTGGTCAGGATGCGCGCTTCGCCGAGATGGGTGCAGGTCGTGGTCATCTTCCGCTCCGATGCCGGCGCCGGAGATCGCTCGCAGCGCGGCCGGCGCGAAGCTGCAAGCGGGGTTGGGTACGATGCATTGTGGACGGTCGTGTCGCGCGCGGACCTTAATTCTTATTAAGCATGTCACCCCGGGCGGCAGGGGGACGTACAGTCGCAAGTGCGCCCGGCGCGAGGTCCGGGCGAGATCCGACACGACGGTCACCGGGAGGCGCTCATGACTCAGCCGCAGCATGTCAAGGTAATCGGTTTGCCGAACAGCAAGGAGGCCTACGCAATCCGCGACTTCCTGAAGCGCGGCGTGATCGAGTACGAATGGTGCGAGCTGACGTCCGACACCGATTGCGCGCGCGAGCTGGGCATCGCGCCGCTGCGCGATATCCGGCTGCCGGTCGTCATCTTCCCGGACGGTTCGCGCATCTACCAGCCGACGCTGCCGGAGATCGCCGCAAAGCTCGGCTGGGTCGCCCGGCCGCGCTTCATCGAGTACGACGTATCGATTTACGGCGCCGGTCCCGCCGGCCTGTCGGCGGCCGTCTACGCGGCGTCGGAAGGGCTGCGCGCCGTCGTGATCGAACGCGATGCGATCGGCGGGCAGGCGGGAACGAGTTCGCTGATCGAGAATTACATGGGGTTCCCGGACGGCATTCCGGGCGCCGAGCTGGCCGAGCGTGCGCGCCAGCAGGCGGTCAAGTTCGGCGTCGAGCTGCTGATGATGCGCGAGGGCGTGCACGCGACGTTCGTCGACGGCAAGATTCGCGTCGACCTGGCCGACGGCTCGATCCTGACCGCGCGCTCGAACATCTGCGCGACCGGGATCGAATACCGCAGCCTCGGCCTGCCCGACGAACGGAAGTTTCTCAACGCCGGCCTGTTCTACGGCGCGGGGTCGAGCGAAGCGCCGATGTGCGAAGGCAAGCACGTGTTCATCGTCGGCGGCGGCAATTCGGCGGGGCAGGCCGCGATGAACTTCGCGCGGCATGCGCGCGAAGTCACGATGATCGTCAGGGGCGCGTCGCTGGCGGCGACGCTGTCGCGCTACCTGATCGACCGGATCGAGCGCACGCCGAACGTGACGGTGCGGTACGGCTCGACCGTCGACGCGCTGCACGGCGACGGCCGGCTCGAAGCGATCGTGCTGCGCTCGGAAGACGGCGCGCGCGACGTGCTGCCGGCCACGCACCTGTTCGTCTGCATCGGCGGTGCGCCGAACACCGAATGGGCCCGCGATACGAACGTCATCCGCAATCCGGGCGGCTATCTGGTGACCGGCAGCGACCTGTACGACTGCCCGGCATTCGAGCGCGTGTGGCCGCTCGAGCGCCGGCCGTACTATCTGGAAACGAGCGTGCCGGGCTCGTTCGCGGCGGGCGACGTCCGGTCGGGGTCGGTCAAGCGGGTGGCGTCGGCGGTCGGCGAAGGGGCGATGGCCGTGACGTTCGTGCACCGGTTCCTCGGCGAAGACGCGCATCGACCGAGCGGCACCTGAGCCGCAGCGAGAAGCGGGTTGCGCGCCGTGCTTGCCCCACGGGTCAACTTGTCGTCGAAATCGGCAGCCGGAACGTCAGCACGGTGCCGCTGTCGTCGCGCGGCGCGGCTTCGAGCGTGCCGCCATGCGCTTCGACGATCGAGCGGCAGATCGCCAGGCCCATCCCCATGCCGTGCGATTTCGTCGTGAAGAACGGATCGAAGATCCGGTTCGCGATGTCGGCATCGATGCCGGCGCCGCGGTCGGCAACGGAGACGACCGCGTAATCGTCGCCGACCTGCGACGCGATCTCGAGTTCGCGCGACGCGGCCAGTCCGTCCATCGCGTCGAGCGCGTTGGTGACCAGGTTCAGGATCACCTGCTGGATCTGCGTGCGATCCGCCATCACGCGGATGCCGCTGCAGTGCAGGTCGACGCGCAGCGCGACCTGCTTCGCGTCGATTTCGGTCGCGGTGAGATGCAGCATGTCGCGAATCAGGTCGTCGATCGCGAGCGGCGCCAGCGCGGGCGGCGCCTGGCGTGCGAGCGATCGCAGCGCGCGCACGATGTCGGCCGCACGCACGCCGGACGCACGGATGTCTTCGAGGCTCGCGAGCGCTTCGCCGAGATCGGGTTGCGCGCCGCGCAGCCAGCGTATGCAGGCGCCGACGCTCGATACGATGCTCGTCAGCGGCTGATTGATCTCATGCGCGATCGACGCGGCCAGTTCTCCCATCACCGTCATGTGCGCGGTGCGCGCGAGCTCGGTCCGCGCATGCCGCAGCGCGGCCTCGGTCTCGAGTCGGCGCGTGTTCTCGTCGATCAGTTCCGCGTAGAGCCGCGCGGATTCGAGCGCATTGGCCGCCTGCGGCGCGAGCACTTCCAGCATTGCGATGCGCCGCGGCGAAAACACGCCGTTGCTCAGCGCATTCTCGAGATACAGCACGCCGATCAGCGCTCCCTGCTTCAGCAGCGGCAGGCAGAACAGCGAGCGCGTCGGATGCGCCCGCAGGCTGTCGGCGTGGTCGGGAATGCCTTCGCGCTGCGCGTTCGCGAGCACGACCGGCTTGCGGGTCCGGGCGACGGTGTTCAGGATCGACAGCGGGACATCCTGCTCGGTGGGTTCGCTGCGGGCAATATCGACGATCACGTCGCTGCCGACGGTCCGCGCGGCCGCCTCGATCGTCAGCCGGTCGTGCCGGGCGAGCAGCAGCAGGCCATAACGCGCGCCGGCATACACGATCATGTTGCGCATTAGCGTCTGGATCAGGCGCTCCAGCACGATTTCCTCGGACAGCGAATGGGCCGCGCGCATCGCCAGCGAGAAATCGAGATCTTCGCGCGCGGGCATGGGTGGGCCGCCCGGCGACGGGTCCATCACGAGGAACGGATGCTGCGCTTCCAGCGCCTGCGTCTTGCCGGCCGCGCCCCAGCGCCGGTAGCACGCATGGGCGAGCCGCAGCTGATGGCGGGCGGGGCCGGCGAGCCCGAGCGACGCGGCGTGATGCGCGGCCAGTTCGTGCGCGAGCGCCTGTTCGTGCACGAAACCGTGTTCCGCCGCCAGGCTGGCCGAGGCCTCGTACTGCTGCATCGCGACGATATGTTCGCCGCGCACGCGTGCGAATTCGGCATCGATCAGCGCGAGCTTGTTGCGGAACGTGGCCGGGTTGCGTTCGCTCCACGCGGCGAAGCGGGCGCGTTGCGGCGCATGGCGTTCGAGCAGCCGCTCGGGCGGCGTGGCGCCGCGGTCGCTCGCGATGCCGGCCAGCACGCCGAACAGGTGGAAGTCGGACAGCATGATGTGCGCGGGAGTGGACCACGCGCTCGATGCGGCTGCATCGAGCGCCGCACGCGCCGCGTCCGCGTCGCCGAAGATGAAGGCCGCCTGGCCGGCGAGCACGTCGGTCCAGAACTGCAGGACCGACATCGGCGTCTTCGTCGACGCACGGGCGCGCCAGGTGCCGATCGGCCGGTGGTAGCCGAACTGCAGCGCGTCGACGAATTCCGACTGGGTGGAAACGAGGTCGACGATGTCGTCGTAACGTGCACCGCGTGCGATCTGCAGCAGCGGATCGATTTCGTCGCGGATCGTCGGCAGCGCTTCGCCCATCGCGAGCAGATCGCTGACGATGTGGTTGCAGCTGTAGCACATCCAGCGCAGCTCGGCGCTCGCATTGCCCGCCGCTTTCGCATCGCGCGCGCTCTCGAGCGCGTACGACAGCGGCTGGGTCCAGACGCTCACCTGGTCGAGCGCGATCAGCGTTGCGGAGCGGTAGCGCTCGAAGCCGTGGCGATCGACCAGTGCGAGTGCGACCTTCGCGAATTCGAGGCCGTCCTCATACGCGTCGTGATGCTCGGCAATGCTGACGCCGTACCACGCGAGCCCCTGCACCGACGCGGCGGTGACGCCGTGGCGCAGTGTCAGTCGGACCATCGTCGCGAGATGCAGCAACATCAGCCCGCCGCTCGGATAGAACATCGCGGCTTCGAGCGCGGTCAGCAGCGCCATCGCGGCTTCGACGCGCGTGTCGGTCATCACGGGCAGGTCGACGAGTTCGCCGACGGCGCGGCCGCCGAGCGTATCGCGCACCGCGTCGCAGGCCGCCGCGAGATCGGCCTCGGCCGGCTCGGCCGGCAGTTCCACGCCGAGCAGCGCCAGCCCCGCCAGCGCGACGTCGACGGCCTGCCGGTAGCGCGACTCCACCGTGAGCTGTGCGGCCTTCAGCCGGTGGGCCTCCGCGCGATCGGCCGGTGTGCGCGTCCGCGCCATGAGCTCGTCGATCGCGTCGGATGCCTGCGCGGTTTCGCCGGTCGCGAGCAGCAGGCCGCTGCGCAGGATGCCGATCCGGCTCGCGAGATCGTAGTGTTGCGACCATGCGTGGGGGCCGAGCAGCGCTTGCGCGGTCGCGAGAAACGACAACGCGCGATCGCGCGCGGCGACAATCGCCGCGGCCTCGGCCGCCGCGACCAGCGCATCCGCAAATTCGAGCGCGAGCGCGTCGTCGAGCGGCGCGGTTTTCGCCTGCTCGATCTGGGCGGCGAGTTCGAGCAGGGATTCGGCCGACTGCGCGTCCGCGCGCGCGAGCATCGCGGCGGCGATCCGCGCGTGGCGCTGCGCGCGCTCCGCCGGCCCGGTGACCGCGTAGACGGCCTCGAGGATGCGGTCGTGAACGAAGCGCCAGCGGTTTCCGGAGAGCGACACGAGGCCCGCCTGGCGCACGGGGTCCAGCCAGAAACGGAGTTCGGCCCACGTCTTGCCGGTGGCGGCGCACAACAGCGCGTCGTCGGCGTCGGTACCGATACAGGCGAGCAGCGACAGCAGCGTTCTCGATTCATGCGGCAGCCGCTGCATCCGGATCTCGAGCAGGCTCACGACATTCTCGGTCGGGCGGCGCGCGTCGATGCCGGCCGGATCCCATTGCCACGTTTGTCGCGCCGGGTCGTAGCCGAGGAGCTGCTCGTCGATCAGCGTGCGCAGCAACTGCTGGATATGGAACGGATTGCCGCCGGTCCTGCGGTGCACGATGTCGCCGAGCCCGGACAGCCGGTCCGGCGGCTCCCCGAGCATGCCGGCCAGCATGCGCGTCACGTCGGGTGCGTCGAGCGGCGCCAGCGTGAGGGCCGACACGCGGGTGGGGTCGAGCTGTTGCAGGAAGCGGCGGAACGCCGGCGGGTGGTCGTGCTGCGGCCCGCTTCGATAACCGGCAACGATGCAGATGTCGGCCGGCGGATCGACCGCGATCGACGCGAGAAACGCGAGCGTCGCGTCGTCGGCCCACTGGATGTCGTCCAGCGCCATGACGAGCGGTTCGGCCGGCGCCGCGAACGCGCGGAAGGCATTCACGACGGTCCGGCATAGATGAAATTCCGGAATCGCATCGCTACGGTCGAATGCGACGGGATCGACATCGAGCAGCCACGCAATTTCCGGGAAAATGGCGGACAGCAGGTTGGCCTGACGTCCCACGCAGTCGCGCAGCCGTGCGGAGATCGCCGCGATTTCGTCGTCGCGCCTGGCCAGCGCGCTGCCGAACAGCGCGCGCAACGCCTGCAGCACGGGCGCGTAGGGCCGTGCGGGCTGGAACTGATCGATCTTGGCCGACGTGCACCAGGCCGTGCGCGACGCCGCTCGCGCATCGCGCATGAAGTGCTCGGCCAGCGCGGTCTTGCCGACGCCGGCCGGCCCGTCGATCAGCACGATGGCCGTCTCGCCGGTTCGCGATATGGCCGCCAGCACCTCCTCGAGCCGGCGGGATTCGGCTTCGCGGCCGACCAGCAGGTCGGGCGCGTGCAACCCGGCGAGCGGATCGCGGCCGCCGAGCGCGAACGGCTCGACGCGGCCTGCTGCCAGCCAGTCGCGCCGGATCCGTTCGAGATCGTGCTGCACCGCTTCGCAGGACGGGTAGCGATCGGCGGGCTCCTTGGCGATCAGTTTCAGGATCAGGTCGTTCAGGACGGCAGGCAGGTCGTCGCGAAAGGCCGTGGCCGGCGCCGGCTGCATCGCGACGTGCGCGTGGACCCATTCAGGCGTCGACGTGGCCTTGTAAGGCATTGCGCCCGTCAGCAGGCGGAACAGCGTGATGCCGAACGCGTACAGGTCGGAGCGCTCGTCGACGCATGCGCCCTCCGATACTTCGGGCGCCGCGTACGCGGCGAAATCCGTGCGCATCGTACTCGCCGCGGCTCGTCCCGTCCGGCGGTTCCATGCATGGGCGAACGAGCGGAGCATGACCGTACCGTCCGGCGCGACGACGAAACTGGCCGGTTGCAGATCGCCATGCAGCCAGCCGCGCCGATGGAGCTCCCCGAGCGTGCGCGCGGCCTGGATCGCGGCGTCGAGAAAGACTTCGAGCGGCAGCCGTCCGTCCGCCAGCGTGTCGAACCCTCGCACGTCCGGGCGAGGATAGACGAGCACCGGGCCGTCCGCGGCGCGGATCAGCGCAACCGGCATGAGCGCCCACGCCGGTTCCAGCGCTTCGTTCAATGCGTATTCGTGCTCGAATTGCCGGCAGCGCTGGTCGGATTCCCACCCGGTCTGGCACGCGGACCACACGCGCCCCGTCCCGGCGTCGGTCAGGTCGAACCACAGCACGTCGCCCGAGCGGACCGCATTCGACAGGCGGGCGCGCGCCAGCCAGTCGGCATTCATTCGCTTCGTGTCGTCGGGGGCGTGTAACGGTTGGTTCACGGTCGGGGCAGGCTGGGTGGGGCAGGGCGAAAACGGTTCGTAAAAAGGGGCCGGCCGGACTGGGTTGCGCAGGCTCGGGCGGCGGCTCGTGCATTGTCCGCCAGCCTGCGGGAATTTGCAGTACCCCCTTCGCCCCACCGGCGACCGGGCCGGCCGGCGCCGGACTAAACCTATGGATAGTGGTCGGCGCGCCTGTCACACCCTACGATGCGTTCAAGCCTCCCGGCATGCATCGATGCGCCGGACGGGCAGAACAGAGGGCGTCGCCTTGCGAGGCGGCGCAAGGTGAGGAGCAGCATAAGCGAGTGCGGATCATGTACACGTTCGGGCGGGTGACGGTTTCCCTTGAATGCCGGGAAGTCTGCGTCGACGGGCAGCCCCGGTATATCGGCGCACGGGCATTCGAGATTCTCGAGCTGCTGGTGAAGGCGGCCGGCAGGCTCGTGTCGAAGGACGAGATCATGCAGGCCGTGTGGCCGAATACGATCGTGGTCGAGAACAACATCCAGGTGCACATCTCGACGCTGCGCAAGCTGTTCGGCGGCAAGCACGGCTGGATACGGACCGAATCGGGCCGCGGCTATCGTCTCGCTCCGCCGGTCGACCCGGACCACGTCGACCGCCTGCCGGCCGGGTTCGAGCCGGCAGGCGGCGTTCGCGCGGGCGCGGTGCCGCGCAAATGTCCGCTGATCGGCCGGGAGCAGGAGGCGGCCGAACTGCACGCGCTGCTCGAGCGCGAGGCGCTCGTCACGCTGGTCGGCCCCGGCGGCGTCGGCAAGACGCATCTCGCGCTGGAGGTCGCCACGACCTGGGCGGCGGTGCGCGGCATCGAGATGGTTCGGATCGATCTCGCCGGCTGGCAGGGCGACGCGACGCTGGAGTCGGCGGTGCTGGACGCGCTCGACCTGCCGGGCGGCCCTGCCGCCGAACCTGCCGATGTCGTGCGCGCGATCGGCGAGCAGCGCGTGATGCTGGTGCTCGACAATGCCGAGCAACACATCGACGATCTGGCGGACCTCTGCGAAGCGATTGCGGAGGCGAATGCCGGCGCGACGCTCGTCGTGACGAGCCGCGAACCCTTGCGTGTCGCGGGCGAACGCGTTTATCGCGTCGGCCCGCTGGCGCCGCCGCCGGCCGGCGCGAACGACGGCGAGATCGTCGCGAGCGGTGCCGTCCGCATGTTTCTGGCGCGGGCTCGCGCGATGGGCACCGACATTCCGGCGGACACGAACACGCTGAACGCGATCGCGACCATCTGCCGCCGCCTGAGCGGCCTGCCGCTCGCGCTCGAACTCGGCGCGGCCCGGGTTGCGTCGCTCGGCATCCAGGGGCTGGCGGCCGATCTCGACAAGTCCGTCCTGTCGCTGTCCGGCGGCCTGCGCACCGCGCATCCCCGCCAGCAGACCCTCAGGGCCACCATCGACTGGAGCTACCGGCTGCTCGACGACACGGAGCGCACCGTGCTGTGCCGCCTCGCGGTGTTTCCGGATGCATTCCGGCTCGACGCGGCCTGCGCGCTTGCCGCCTGCGACGAACTGGGTGCCGAAGAGGTGCTCGACTGCCTGGTCGGCCTTGCGTCGAAATCGCTGCTTGTCGTTCATTCGGTCGGACTCTCGAAGCGTTACTCGTTCCTCGAGGTCGTGCGCGCGTATGCGCTCGAGAAACTGGCGGAGTCGGGCGAAGCCGGGCGCCTCCATGCCCGGTGTGCGTCCTTTGCTACCGAAGCGCAGTCGGCACCGGCAGCGTCTGCCCAACCGGTGCTGGCTGCGGGACCGTGGGCCTGAAACACCGGTTGCGCGGGCGTTGCGCGAAGCGGCGATGCCCGTCGACGCAGCGCAAGCCGGGTCGCGATGTTCTGGATTGACAAAATTCTCGGGTTCTCATTTCATGGCCATTGTTTGCATCATCGATGACGATGCGTCGGTCCGTAAGAGTCTTGCCAGCTTGCTGAAATCGGCCGGGCATACCGCATTGCCGTTCGCGTCGGGCGAGGAATTCCTCGCGGCCGGCCCGCTGGACGGCGCGGCTTGCGTGCTGGTCGATCTGAAGATGAAGGGTATGAGCGGTCTCGACGTTCAGCGCCTGCTGGCTCAGCGCAAGGCGACGATTCCGGTCATCGTCATGTCGGCGCACGGCGACGGCGAGTCGGTGCGCCGCGCGCTCGCGCAAGGCGCGGTCGCGTTCCTGCGCAAGCCGTTTCCGTCCGACGATATGCTCGATCTGATCGATCAGATCGCATCCGGCGCGCCTCCCGCGTGAGCGGCGGCCCGTCGACCGGCCGCGCCGTGTGGGGCGTGGCGGTTCCGCTCGGCTTTTTCTTAGTTTATCATTCGATAATGAAGCGAATGCGTACACAGGGAATGCAATGGCGAGCACGCCGGATATGACGTCGACCGGCAACCGGGGCGCGGGCGATCCGGCGCCGATCGTCTATGTGGTCGACGACGACGAAACGCTGCGGCGCGCGTTGAGCGCACTGTTGCGCTCGGCGGGGTTTCGCGTCGAGACGTTCGCGTCGTCGCGGGCGTTTCTCGCGTTCGAGCGGCCCGACGTGCCGAGCTGCCTGATCCTCGACGTGCGTCTTGTCGACGAAAGCGGGCTGGCCCTTCAGGAGGAAGCGGTGCGTGCGGGCCTGAACGTGCCGATCCTGTTCATGACCGGTTACGGCGACGTGGCCACGACGGTCAAGGCGATGAAGGGCGGCGCGCTCGACTTCCTGACGAAGCCGTTCGACGAGGAAGCGATGCTCGATGCCGTCGGCCGCGCACTGGCCCGTGACGGCGAGCGCCTCGCGCGCGAGCGCGCGCTGGGCGCGGTGCGCCAGGCCTACGCGTCGTTGACGCCGCGCGAACGCGAAGTGATGAGCCAGGTGGTCGCGGGCCTGATGAACAAGCAGATCGCAGCGAATCTCGGCCTGCAGGAAATCACCGTGAAGGTGCATCGGGCCCAGGTGATGAAGAAGATGCAGGTCCGCACGCTGCCGGATCTCGTCCGGCAAGCCGAAGCGCTGGGCGTGCGCCCGGCCGGTGCACGCGACTGAGCGAGCGTGCCGGGTCGTTCGACTTAACGGCGCCGGCTTCGGCACGATACCGCGGGCTTGCGTAAACGCCCATCGGGATGTGCGCAAGACACCATTTTCAGGCGATCCATGACAGGTCTCGCTGCGGCAGATTCGGACATGACCAATCTATGCGGCGCGCCGACACCGGACAACGCAAAAAACGTTAGGTAAGCTTACGAGCGACATGAAAATACGGGGGCCGTTCGAGCGGAAACGGACGGCGCGTTTTTTCAGAATCGATCAGCGTGTTTCGCGTCGCTCGCCGGTGTCGACGCAGGCGGCGTCCACCCGCCGCCCAGCGCGCGCACGAGATTGACCGTCGCGATCGCGAGTGCCTGGCGGCTATGAATCAGCTGGCGTCGCGCATTCAGCGCGTCCCGGTCCGCGTCGATGACCTCGAGATAACTGACGTAGCCGTGCCCGTAACGGCTCAGCGACAACCGCGCCGCCGCTTCGGTGGCGCGCGCCGCGCTGTCGTAGCGCACGATCCGTTCGTTCTGCGCGGCGATGTCGTTGAGTGCGTCCTGAACCTCGCGCAGCGCGCCCAGCGCGGTCGCGCGATAGTTCGCGTCGGCGAGGTCCGCGCCTGCCTTCGCGGCGGCCACCGCGGCCTCGCGCTTGCCGCCGTCGAACACCGTTTCGGCCACGCTCGCGCCGAGGCCCCACAGCGAACTGTTGCGGTCGAGAAACGTGCCGAGGTCGCGACTGGCGAACCCGCCCTGGGCGGTCAGCGTCAAGGTCGGAAGCCACGCGGTGCGGGCGACGCCGATTTCGAGCGATGCCGCGTCGACGCGGCGCGCCGCCGCATAGACGTCCGGCCGTTGCGCGAGCAGCGCGGACGGCAGGCCGGGCGGCACCTCCGGCACGCGCATGGCGGACGCGGTCGGCGCGACCGTGAACGCGGTCGGCGAGACGCCGGTCAGCACGGCGAGCGCGTCGACGAGGTTTTCGCGCAGCCGCCGGCTGTCCGCGAGATCGGCGCGAGCCGTATCGAGATCGGCCGCCGCGCGCAGCGCATCGAGATCGCTTGCCGCGCCGGCCCGCACGCGCGCGGCGATCACGTCGAGCGCGGTGCGTCGCAATTCGATCGCGCGGGCGAGCGTCGCGAGATCCTGCTCGACGAAATGGAGCGTCAGGTAGTCGCTCGCGACGTCGGTCGCGACGCGCAGGCGAACGGCCGCGCGATCCGCAGCCGCCTGCAGCACGTTCTGCCTGCCGATCTCCGCATTGCCGCGCAGGCGCCCCCACAGATCGACTTCATAGCTGGCGTTGAACGGCACCGACCAGTTGTGCATCGTGCGTTTCGGCAACGCGTTGTCGACCGTGCCGGATACGCGCGAGCGGCTGAACGACGGATCGACGCCGACGGTGGGCGCCAGTGCGGCTTCGCGCACGCCGAGCAGCGCCTGCGCCTGGTCCACGCGTGCCGCGGCGGCACGGATGTCGTGGTTGCCGGCGAGCGCGGCATCGACGAGCGCGACGAGCGGCGGATCGCCGAACGATGCGGGCCAATCCACGAGCGACGGTGCGGGTTCGCTCGCCGCATCCGCATGGCGGAACCGGTCGGATCCGACTGCGACGGGGGCGAGCGGCTGCGGCGCGATCGTGCACGCGCTCAGCAGGGCGGCGGCGAGCAGGGCGGCGATGCGGGTCATGGCTGCGTGCGGCCGCGTTGCAGCGAAACGACGACCGACAGGCCGGGCCGAATGCGCGGTTCGGCGGAGGCCGGGCCGTCCAGCAGGATCTTGACGGGCACCCGCTGCGTCACTTTCGTGAAGTTGCCGGTCGCGTTGTCGGGCGGCAACAGCGAGAATTGCCCGCCCGTCGCGGGCGACAGGCTGTCGACGTGCCCGCTGAAGGTCCGGTCCGGCAGCGCGTCGAAGCGCAACTGCACGACGTCGCCGGCGCGAACGTGCCGGAGCTGGGTTTCGCGGAAGTTCGCGACCACCCATGGGTGCGGTTCGACGAGCGTGAGCAGCGCCTGGCCGGGCGCGACATGCTCGCCGGTCTCGACCGTCTTCTTGCCGACGTAGCCGTCCGACGGCGCCACGACGGTCGTGTACTGGCGCTGAAGCTCCGCATCGCGCAACTCGGCGTCGTTCTGGTTCGACACGGCATCGGCGGCCTGCTGCGCGGCCTGCGCGCTGCGCCGCTGCGCTTCGGCCGCCTCGATGCGTGCGCGGGCGGACTTGCGCGTCGCGTTGGCGGCATCGAATTCCTGCTGCGACAGCCCGCGCGGGGTTTCGCGGGTCAGTTCGCGTGCCCGTGCATAGTCGAGCTCGGCTTTCTCGGCGTCGGCATGCGCCGACACGAGCGTCGCCTCGGCTTGCTCGACCAGCGCCTTCGCGCGGCTCGCATCGGAGCGCGCCTGCGCGACGCGGGCCCGCTGCAGCGCGATGCGCACGTCGAAATCGCGCGGGTCGAGCCGCACGAGCGGGTCGCCCGCGTGCACGAACTGGTTGTCGTTCACCAGCACGCGCTCGACCGTGCCGGCCACGCGTGGCGAGATCACGTGCAGGTGGCCCGTCACGTACGCGTCGTCGGTGCCGCGATCATGCGCGTCGAATTCATAGACCAGCAGCGCGACGAGCAACAGCGCGCATCCGGCGATCAATACGATCGGCCATTTGCGCGAACGCGCGGCAGAAGTGGGCGGCGTGTCCGGCGAGTTCGTGGTCACGATCGGAATACTCCATCGAAAAGACAGGAATTGTCGCATCGCGCTATGCTTGCGCGAGCTTTTTGTGCGGGAGCCGCTCGACGATGAACACCACGTTCGCCCCCGGTGGCGCGACACCGGGGCCGGCCGCAGCGCCGGCCTCCGACATACCGACGTTTCGTTCGATCGCGGCGATCGCGGCCGTGCTGCTCGGCGCGATCATCGCGACCTTGACGTCGCGCATCACGTCGCTCGGGCTCGCCGACATACGCGGTGCGCTCGGCGTCGGGTTCGACGACGGCGCGTGGATCAACACAGCGTTCATCGCGTCGCAGATGTTCGTCGGGCCGCTCGCGATCGCGGCGGCCTTCGTGTTCGGCACGCGTCGCGTGCTGCTGGCGGGCGCCGCGGTGTTTCTCGTGGTCGAAAGCGTGCTGCCGCTGTGCACGAACTTCGGCACGTTCATCGTGTTCCAGAGCCTGGCCGGTTTCGCGTCCGGCGTGTTCGTGCCGTTGACCGTCGGGTTCGTCGTCCGCACGCTGCCGCCGCGGCTGATTCCGTTCGGCATCGCCGCATATGCGATGAACCTCGAGATGTCGCTCAACCTGTCGGCGACGCTCGAAGGGTGGTACAGCGAACACCTGAGCTGGCGCTGGCTGTTCTGGCAGAACGCACTGCTGACCGTGCCGTTCATCGTCTGCCTGATGCTGTCGCTGTCCACCGAGCCGATCAAGCGCATCGCGTCCGGTATCGATACGCGCGGCATGCTGCTCGGTGCCGGCGGGTTCGCGTGCCTGTGCATCGCGCTCGATCAGGGCGAGCGGCTGTTCTGGTTCCAGTCGCAGCTGATCGTCGCGCTGCTGTGCATCGGCATCGTGATGGTGGCCGCGTTCCTGATCCACGAACTGACGTCGCGACGGGCCGGGCTCGATCTCGGCTACCTCGCGCTGCCCAACGTCGCGTTGCTGATCCTGCTCGTCGGCCTCGTGCGCTTTACCGTGCTCAACACGAGCTTCATTCCGTCGGCGTTTCTCGCGAGCACCTACGGGCTTCGCCCGCTGCAGATCGGCGATACGCTGCGCTGGATCGCGATGCCGCAGCTGCTGTTCGCGCCGTGCGTGGCGTGGCTGCTGCAACGCGTCGATCCACGCCGGCTGATCGTGGCCGGCTTCGCGATGGTGGCGGTCGCGTTCGCGCTCGGCGCGCGCCTCACGCCCGTCTGGGCCGAACCCGACTTCATCCCGTCGCAGCTGCTCCAGGCGTTGGGTCAGACGATGGCACTCACGTCGGTCGTGTTCTTTTTCGGCAAGCACGCGACGGCCGAGCATGTACTGACGTTCGGCGCCGTCGTGCAGACGACGCGCCTGCTGAGCGGGCAGCTCGGCACGACGTCGATCGCGGTGATCCAGCGCATCATGGAGGCTACCCATTCGAATCTCGTCGGTCTGCATGTCACGCTGTCGGATCCGCAAACGCTGGAGCGCTTGCGGGCCGGCGCGGCGTCGCTCGTGTCGCACGGCGCGACCTTCGCGACCGGCGACCAGGCGGCTTATGCGCTGCTCGACCGGGCGGTCCGCATCCAGGCGACCACGCTCGCGCTGGCCGACAATTTCCGTGTCGCGACGGCTTTCGCGGTCGCGGGGGTGTTGATCGGCATGTTGCTCAGGCCGGCGCGTGCGCGGTGAGCGCCCGACGCCGGATCGGCGGATATGCCGCATCGACGATGCTGGCGATCGCGCCCGCCGCAACGCAATGGCGGCGACCTGAAAAATCCTGAATCGTGCTGAAGAGCGCGCCGGCCTGAAGGTCTGAAGGCAGGGCGCGCCGTGTCGCGATGCTTACGCCTTCAGGAACGCGAGCAGTTCGGCATTGATCCGGTCGGCGTTGACGACGCACATCCCGTGCGCTCCGCCGGGGATCACCTTGAGTTGCGCGTGCTTCACGATCTTCGCGGACAGGCGGGCCGAATCGTCGATCGGCACGATCTGGTCGTCGTCGCCGTGCAGGATCAGCGTCGGGACGTCGATCTTCTTCAGGTCTTCGGTGTAGTCGACCTCGGAGAATTCCTTGACGCACAGATACTGGCCATAGACGCCGCCCATCATGCCCTGCGCCCAGAACGCGTCGATCGTGCCCTGTGACACCTTCGCATCCGGACGGTTGAAGCCGAAGAACGGCACGGCGAGATCCTTGTAGAACTGCGAACGGTTCTCGGCGACGTTCTTGCGGATGCCGTCGAATACGTCCATCGGCAGGCCGCCGGGATTGGACGCCGATTTCACCATCTGCGGCGGCACGGCGCCGATCAGCACGGCCTTCGACACGCGCTTCGTGCCGTGGCGCCCGATGTAGTGCGCGACTTCGCCGCCGCCGGTGGAATGGCCGACGAGCGTGGCTTCGCGCAGGTCGAGCGCATCCATCAGCGCCGCGAGATCGTCGGCATACGTGTCCATGTCGTTGCCGTGCGACGGCTGGCTCGAGCGGCCGTGACCGCGGCGGTCGTGCGCGATCACGCGATAGCCGTGCTGCACGAGGAACAGCATCTGCGGGTCCCACGCGTCGGCGCACAGCGGCCAGCCGTGCGAGAAGACGACCGGGCGGCCGCTGCCCCAGTCCTTGAAGTAAATCTGCGTACCGTCTTTGGTGGTGATCGTGTTCATCGCATGGGCTCCTTGATGGGCGGAAGCGGCGTGTTTGGGGGCGGCAGCGGCGGCGGCGGCCGGCAACGCGGCGGCTGCAACGGCGGTCGCGCCGGCAAGCAGCATGTCTCGGCGACGCGCCGAGGGAACGGCGTCGATGTCTGCTGGACGCATTGGGACTCCTTGAACGTGCGGTGGAACGATGCCGCGTTGGATGGATGGTTCGGACCTGCCCGCATGCGGCAATCGCGCCGGCAGCCGGCGAGCGTTCGCGGTCGCGGGCCGGCAGGCGCGCAAGGGTTAGCGAACGAACGCCGACAGCAGCCTATCGCGCGGTCATGCGGCCTGTACTGAAATCGCGCTGAATTTTCATGAAGCCGGTCGCGGCGCACGCCGCACGCCGCGCCGGCCAGAAAAATTAAGCCCGGAATCAAGACTCTTCAGCGGCGGCTCGCTATCGTCAGCATCAGGTCATCCCGTCGCGGGTCTTGCCAGTTCGTGCCGGCGGATGACGACCGCAATGCGGGCGGGTGCGAACCATCCGCTCCCTTTGCCATTTGCCTGGGTACGCCGCCATGGACGAATTCAATCGCTGGGAGCACGTTATGACGCTGCTCGACCCGTCGCCGGCCACGAGCCGCTGTGCGCCGTCGCATCTTCGCGATCCGGACGCCGCGCGCCGCCGCCATCGCGACGATGCGCCGCCCGCGTCGAGCGGTGGCGTGCGCCGCCGTTGCGCGATCGTCGCCGCCGAGCGGCAGACCGATTCGTCGGTGCTGATATCGTGGAGCGATCCGACGCGCTGCCGCTACGACGAGCAGCGCTGGATCAGCGCAAAGTCTCGCGCCCTCGGCCGCTGCGCGCTGACCGGCATCACGATTCATACCGGCGATGCGATCTACAAGCCGCAATGGCGCGGAGCGAAGCGCCCCGCGAACTACCGCGAGGTGATCCTCGCGTCCGAACTCGACCGTTTCATCGTCAGGCTGTCCCGTTCATGACCCGGGACGGTGTGCCCTGTCCGTCGGCCATCGCTGGCGACCGCTGCATTTTCACCGCTGAGGAATCTTCATGAGCACGTTCACGACACGCGACGGCGTTTCGATCCACTACAAGGACTGGGGCGCAGGGCGCCCGGTCGTGTTCATTCACGGCTGGCCGCTGAATGCGGACATGTGGGACGTCCAGATGCATCATCTCGCATCGAACGGTTTTCGTTGCATCGCCTACGACCGGCGCGGCTTCGGCCGATCCGGGCAGCCGTGGACGGGGTACGACTACGACACGCTGGCGGACGATCTCGCGACGCTGATCGAGACGCTCGCGCTGCGCGACGTGACGCTCGTCGGTTTTTCGATGGGCGGCGGCGAAGTGGCGCGCTACATCGGCCGGCACGGCACGCGACACATCGCGAAGGCCGTCCTGATGGGGGCGGTGACGCCGCTGGTCGCGCGACGCGACGACCATCCGGACGGCGTCGACGTGGCCGTGTTCGACGGTATTCGCGCGGGCATCGTGGCCGACCGCGCGGCATTTTTCGAGCAATTCTGGCCGCTGTTCACCGGTTCGAACCGGGCCGCTTCGACGATCTCGCGCGCCGCGCTCGACTGGACCTCGTTCATGGCGCTGCAGGCCGGATTGAAGGGCACGCTCGATTGCGTCGGCGCGTTTTCCGAAACCGATTTCAGGGCGGATCTCGACAAGTTCGACGTGCCGACGCTCGTGATTCACGGCGACGACGACCAGACGGTGCCGCTCGCGCTCACGGGCGCGGCCACGGCGAAGCGCGTGCCGCACGCGACGCTGAGCGTCTACGAGGGCGGGCCGCATGCGCTGTATCTGACGCATGCGCAACGATTGAACGACGAACTGCTGGCGTTCGCCCGCGCATGACCCGGCGGCGGCAGTGACGTGGCGGAGCGGGCCCGGCCGACCGGACGGCTCACTCCGTCCATTTCGACCCGAGCACCAGGCCGCAGAAATTCGTACGACGATAGTCCGGGTCGCAACGCTCGAGCACGTCGGCGCCGACGTTGCCGAACGCAGCGGCAGGGCGATGCGCGGTGCCCGCGGCGAGCGCCTCGAGGAAAAGCTCCTTGAAACCCGGGCCGCGCGGCCACGCGTTCACGATCTCGTCGCGTTCGGACCGGCACACGTCGTCGAAATGACGCGCAAAGAGATCCGTCTCGATACCCGCGCCGAGCAACGCCGTCAACGGCGTCATGTACGGGTGAATGCCGAAGGTCGTGTGTAGCGCGATCGCACGCCAGACCTCCTCCGCATCGTCGGCGGCGACGCCGTATCCGCCGAGGAACGCGTGTGCGGCATTCGCGCCGTCGATTTCGAAGCGCCGGCGCGAATGCCGGTAGCGCTCCGCCAGCCCGAAGTGATGGAACAGCGCGGCGACGTACAGCAGCTCGGCGTCGAATGCGATGCCGCGACGCAGCCCGATGATCGACGCAAACGCGAACACGCGCATCGCGTGCCGGAACAGGAGTTCCGGTTCGCCGGCGCGCACGGTCGCGGCGGCCTCCCGTGCGATCGGGCCGTCGGGAATCCGGATGCCGGCGATACGGTTGCCCATGGTAGTGTTCCTCGCGGCGTGACGGCGGTCGCTCGACGCTGGCGCCATCGAAGCATCGTCGCGCGCCGCGCCGCTGAATGTCCTGAGCGGAGCCTGAATCGTTCTGAACGGAAAATCCGACCGGTTCTCGCGCCCGGAATCGATTTTGCTGCGTTTTGCGCGTCGCTTTTACCCGGTTTTTTCGCAAGTCATGCGAGCTGCGATTTCAATTAACGAGATCACGAAATGGATTCCGGCCAATCGGCCGTTTTATCCCGCGAAGCGGGTTCACGGGTGAACGGATGTTTCGCGCATTGAAAATGCAGGATGCCGTGGTGCGCCGTGTCGGGGGCACGGCGTATGCCCTGCAGGTGTCACGGCGATCGTGGTTCTCTTCGATTCAAAAAATTTGCTCTTCCTGTTCTGATAATTTGAATCATTTCTCGACGCAAATGCCGTAGCATGGCGTCGAACCGGTGTCATTTCTGACAGGGCATCAATGAATGAAATCGATTAAGAATTCCCATGATCAGGATTGGAACGCTTCACGTTTTTCTCGACAGGCGTGAAATTCGCTCGAACGGCAAACTGCTGCGCATCGGCAGCCGCGCATTCGAAATTCTCGAACTCCTGATTCGGGCGAACGGCGCATTGGTGTCGAAAGACGAGATCATGCAGCGCGTGTGGCCGCACACGATCGTGGAGGAAAACAACCTGCAGGTGCATATCGCCGCACTGCGCAAGGCGCTGGCCGGCGACCGGAACCTGATCGTCACGGTGCCGGGGCGCGGCTATCGGCTGGTCGGCGCCCAGGCCGAAGGCGTGGCGTCGGTGCGTCCCGCGGCGTCGCGGCTGACCGCCGCGCCGACCGCGCTCATCGGCCGCGAGCAGACCGTCGCCGACGTCCTCGCGGTGCTCGACACCGCGCGCGTCGTGACGCTGGTCGGGGCGGGCGGCATCGGCAAGACGCGGGTCGCGCTCGAAGCGGCCATGCGGGCCGAGGCGAGCTTTCCGGATGGTGCCGCGTTCGTGTCGTTGGCCACGGTTGCGTGTCCTCAATTCGTGCCCGCCGCGCTGGCCGGTGCGTTCGGCATCGTGCAGCCGGCCGGATCGCTGACGCTCGAAGCGGTGCTGGCCAGCGTGGCGAACCGCCGGATGTTGCTGGTGCTCGACAATTGCGAACATCTGCTCGACGCCGCCGCGCAGATCGCGACTGCACTGACCGAGTCGGACACCGGATTGTGCGTCCTCGCGACCAGCCGCGAGGCGCTGCGTATCCAGGGCGAGCGGCTGTGTCCGATTCCGCCGCTCGATGTGCCCGGCGAAGGCGCCGACGATGCCGAGATCCTGCGCGCAAGCGCGGTGCAACTGTTCTCGACGCGCGTGTGCGCCTCCGATCCTCGCTTTCCGCTCGACGGACGCAGTGTGTCGCTGATGGCGTCGGTGTGCCGGCGCCTCGATGGTCTCCCGCTCGCCATCGAACTGGCAGCGGCCCGCGCGGCCGTGCTCGGCATCGATGTGCTGGCCGCGCATCTCGACGATCATTTCAGGTTGCTGACCGGCGGTTTTCGTACGGCCTTGCCGCGTCATCAGACGCTGCAGGCGATGTACGACTGGAGCTACCGCCTGCTCGGGGACGCGGAGCGCCTGTTGTTGCGGTGGCTCGGCGTGTTCCGCGACAGCTTCTCGATCGACGCGGTGCGGGAGATCGTCGGCACGAAGGGGCTGGCCGATGCGGACCTGCTCGACACGATCGCCGGCCTCGTGTCGAAGTCGCTGCTGAGCCTCGAGAGCGCGCACGGCGCGCCGCGCTACCGGCTGCTGACCACGACGCGCGCGTATGCGCTGCAGCAGCTCGCGAACAACGGCGAATGCGCAGCCGCGGCACTCGCGCATGCGAACTACTTCAATACGTTGTTCAGGCTTGCACCCGGTGGCGACGACGGGCCGCGGGCCGAATCACGGCTCGACGTGATCCGGCGCGAACTCGGCAATCTGCGCGCGGCGCTCGACTGGGCGTTTTCGCCGAACGGCGATGCGGAGGTCGGCATCGCGCTGGCGGCCGTCGCGGTCCCGTGCCTGTTCGACCTGTCGCTGGTGGACGAATGTCGCGAACGGGCGCGCGCGGCGCTCGATGCAATGCGGAATATGGACGAGACGCGGGCGCGCGAGGATGCGCGCGTGCGCCTGCTGGCCGCCTATGCCGCCGCGCTTGCTCATACCTCGGGGTCGACGCAGGTCGTGCACGACGCCTGGTCCGAACTGCACGCGCTCGGGGTCGACGCGGACGAGGCCGGGTTGCCGGCGCGCGAACCGTAACGGCGCGTGCCGCTGCCGAATTCAGAACGTTTCAGCCTGAACTCAGGACTTGGCCGGCCGGTGCGTCTACATTGCACGCATGGAGACCGTCGGCGATTCGCAGGCGTGCGTGCGGCAGACCGTTTCGCACCGCCGCTTGTCGATATCCCGGCGCCACCGAATGCCAGCGTGGGGCGGCAATCGGCACATGTCGTGCCGCGGCGACTTCGCGCGTCATCGAACGACTACTGCATGAAACCTGTCCAGTCCGACCTTTCATGCCACGATTCGCTGCGGGCGGCCGCTCGCCGGATCGGGTAGCGCGAGCCATGCGATCGCGCGGGTTCCCCGCCAGTCGCAACGCGCGCACGCGGCCCATTCCAGCATGCTGAACCTGTCCGTCACGGTCGCCTACGGCGCGCCGATCGTCGTTGCCGACCTCGTTGCGTGGCGGTTGCTCGGGCCTGGCCGTTCGACGGCGAAAGCGGTCTGGCGCTGCGCGTCGTTCGCCGCGTTGACCTATGTGCTGTTCGCCACCGGCGTGAGCCCGCTCGCGGTGCCACCGTCGCCCGACCGGTTCGACCGACTTGCAATCCAGGCGATCGGCGTCGCATGGTGGTTGCAGTGCGCGCTGGTGTTCAGCCTGATGCTCGACCATCTGCTGCTGCCGCGCGCGTGGCGCAACCAGCGGCTGTTTCACGACATCGCCGCGGGCGCCGTGTTCGGTGCGGCCGCGGTGGCCGCGCTGGGTTACGTACTGGGCCTGCCGCTGAGCGGCCTGGTCGCGACCTCGGGCGCCGTGGCCGTGATCCTCGGCCTGGCCGTCCAGAACACGCTGAACGATGTGTTCTCGGGCCTCGTGCTGAATACCACCCAGCCGTTTCGCCTGGGCGATACGGTGGCCATCGGCGAACTGGAAGGGCGGATAGTCGAAAGCAACTGGCGCGCGACAAAGATGATCAACAGCCTCGGCAACCTGGTCGTCGTGCCGAACAGCGTGGCGGCGAAGGCGACGATCGTCAACCTGAGCGAACCCGCGAGCGTGCACGGCGTGACATTGACGATCGAGATCGATCCGGCAGTACGGCCGGCCGTCGTCGTCGATGCGCTCGACCGCGCTGCGGCCAGTTCGCTGGATGTGCTGGCCAGTCCCGCGCCGATCTCGATCGTCAAGGCCTTCAGGACCAATTCCGTCGAATACGAACTCGTCTGTTACGTCGACGCGCTGCAAAAAAAAGTGGCGGTGCGTAACCGGCTCTACGATCTGGCCCACCGGCATCTCGCCGCCGCGGACATCGCGCTGCGCCCGCTCGGCGGGATGGCCGCGGCGCACCGGCCGGCTTCGAGCGGTCAACGGCTGCTGCGCGCGGTCGAACTCTTCAGGCAACTCGACGACGAGGATCTGGCGGTGCTGGCCGATGCGCTGGCGTCGCGCGTATTCCACAAAGGGGAAGTGATCTACGCGTCGAATTCCGATACGCGCCTGCTGACGATCGTCGGGTCCGGTGTCGCGTCGGTGTTCGTGCCGGGCGCGACAGGCGACATCGAGGTCAGGCGGATGGTGCCGGGCGACGCGATCGGCCAGTCCGTCGTGCTGGCCGGCACGCAACTTCATGCGAGCGTCTACGCGGTGACGGCCGTGACGGCCTATCAGTTGAGCAGCCGCGACCTGTCGCCGCTGCTCGCGAGGAAACCCGAACTCGGACGGCTGATGTGCGAATCCCTGAACGAACACATCGCGACCGAGGAAAAGATGATGATCCCGCCGGCCGCGACCGCGCATGCGTCGTTCAACCTGATCGAGTGGCTCGAGAAGGAGATGAAGCGCCTTCACGATTCGTTCGGCTGACGCGGCGGTGGCGGAAGATCGCGGAGAAAGGCCGATCGAGCGGTGCGGCCGGCGTGCGGCGGAATCAGGCGAGCGCGGTGAACCGGTCGACGAGATCGGGGCGGTCGAGCTGCTCGACCCACCAGTGCAGCGCGCGTCCGGCTTCGTCGCCGCGCCATGCGATATAGCACTGTGTTGTGTCGCGCATGCCGGTCACCTGGCGGGCGACGAGCTTGCCCTGCGCGATCGCGCGTGCCGCGACGCAATCCGGCAGCGTGCCCACCGCCAGTCCTTCGCACTGCGCGGCCAGTTTTGCGGCGAGCGTGGGGACCGCGAGATACGGCTGCCCGGCATCGACGTTGACCGAGCGTGGCTGCAGTTCGCGAGAGGTATCGCTGATGACGGCGCCGCGATACTCGACGACCGACGCCATCGACAGCGGTTCGGGCAGCGCCGCGAGCGGATGGGTGGGGGCGACGGCGAACACGTGCCTGAGCGTGCCGATCGGCCGCGCGACGATGTTCGGCAGCTCCGGCGGCTCGCCCACCGCGCCGACGACGAGATCCGCGCGGCGCGAAATCAGCGCATCCCAGGTGCCGCCGAGCACTTCGGTGGACAGGCGCAGCCGCGTGTTCATCTCGAGTCCGTAGAACGTATGCACGTACGGCCACAACGCGTCGAACGGCAGGATCTCGTCGATACAGATGCGAACCTCGGTTTCCCAGCCTTGCTGTGCACGCAGTGCCTTGAGTTCGAGCTGTTGGGCTGCATGCAGCAGCCGGCGGCCCTCCTCGACGACTACGCGGCCCGCGTGCGTGAGCTTCGCGCGGCGCCCGCTGCGGTCGAACAGTGCGACGTCGAGGTCGCTTTCGAGCTTTTGTACGAGATAGGTCAGTGCAGACGGTACGCGGTGCAGGAGCTCCGCGGCTTCGGCGAATGTGCCGGTGCGATCGATCGCGTCCAGTGCTTCGAGCGCTTCGAATGACAGCTTCATGATGGATTCCACGCGGGCGTCGGGCTGTCATGTTATCGCCAAGCGCTGCAGAGTCCAATACGAACCGGAACAAATTATCCGGACGCCGGAGCCGGAGTGCCATCCTGTTCCGGGCAAGATTGCGTCGCGCGATTGCAGCGTCCGATCGGTATTGGCGATGCGCGCCATTTCCGGAGCGTCAGCGCACGGGGGAGCCGTGCCGGCTGAGCGCGGGTTTCGCGGGTGCTTCGCGTTCCGCTTGCCCGCGTGTCGTCGGTGTCGGCCGATCGGTTGGCCCGCCGATCGGCCCCCGGAATCCGGTCAATCAACGCGTATCACGACGGCGTCGATTAACGCTTCTTCGCGGCGGCATCGGATGCCTGGGCGCCGGGCAGGGAGCCGAACATGTGCTGGCTGCACTTCGCTTCGCTCCACGCGGTTTTCAGATGAATCCCGGCGAGCATCCTCCGTGCGATCGGCAGGATCTGTTCGCCGGCAAGGATTCCCAGCAGGCCGGCCAGTGCGATCGTGGGCGGAGCGGGTGATTGCACGCCGATCAGGAAGTAGACAACGCCGGCGAGAATCCCGGCAAGCAGCGATGAAATATACGGCTTCATGATTCGGCTATAAGTGAATGACAACCGTGTGAAAAATACGGATAACTACCGATCCCGGGACGATCCGGAATTCATTCGATAGCGTAGCAGGTCTTTTTTGATGTGATCATTCAATTCGATGGTTTTAAGATCTTTTAAGGCCTGGTTTTAGGGATTTTATTAATCGATTTGATTAAGTGGCGTTACCATGAAATCGCGTGTTGAATGACACCGGCTGGCAGGCGAACCTGCCGGCACAGCGCATCGGGCGCCCCCGGCTTGCCGGCGAGGCAGCCCCTCTTTTTTCTCCGCGTCAAAGGACATGACCGCCATGAGCAACCCGAAGCTTGAAGTACTCACCCCCCAGAACAGCCAGCTGATCTTCATCGACCAGCAGCCGCAGATGGCGTTCGGCGTGCAGTCGATCGACCGCCAGGCGCTGAAGAACAACGTCGTCGGGCTCGCGAAGGCCGCGAAGGTGTTCAACATCCCGACCACGATCACGACGGTGGAATCCGAGAGCTTCTCGGGTCACACCTATCCCGAGCTGCTCGACGTGTTCCCGAACCAGAAGACGCTCGAGCGCACGTCGATGAACTCGTGGGACGACCAGAAGGTGCGCGACGCGCTTGCCGCAAACGGCCGCAAGAAGGTGGTCGTGTCGGGCCTGTGGACGGAGGTCTGCAATACGACGTTCGCGCTGTGCGCGATGCTCGAAGGCGACTACGAAATCTACATGGTCGCCGACGCATCGGGCGGCACGTCGCAGGCCGCGCACGATTTCGCGATGCAGCGGATGGTGCAGGCCGGCGTGGTGCCGGTCACGTGGCAGCAGGTCCTGCTCGAGTGGCAGCGCGACTGGGCACACCGCGAGACTTACGACGCCGTGATGGCGATCGCGAAGGAGCACTCGGGCGCGTACGGGATGGGCGTCGATTACGCGTACACGATGGTCCACAAGGCGGCCGAGCGTACGCTGACGCCGCACGAGTCGATCCCGCCCGTGCCGGCGAAGTAACCGCAGGCAGTCGCGACTGTCGATGCCGATGCGGCGTGTTTCGTGCGAACACGCCGCATCGGCAATATGAAATCGCGGGCGGCGTACGTGGTCGATTCACGGATGCCGCCCGCAGCGTGTTTGCCAGGACGTTACGACCTGCATTCCAACCTGTCCGAGAAATTGATCGTATGGAACCTTATCTGGTTTCCCTTGGCGCGGGCTTGCTGATCGGTGTCATTTACAGCGCAATCAAGGTCCGTTCTCCGGCACCGCCGCTGATTGCGCTTGTCGGGTTGCTCGGCATGTTGATCGGCGTGCAGGCCATCCCCACCCTCAAACAGCTATTTGGCTTCTGATCGAAACGAGGTGACATATATGACCGCAACCGAGTCCCAACCGGATCTGATCCTTCACAACGGAAGGTTCACGACCCTCGACCGCGCAAACCCCACCGCGACGGCGGTGGCGATAGCCGCCGGCCGCTTCGTTGCGGTCGGCAATGAAGCGGATGTCATGCGGCTCGCCGGGCGCGCGACGAAGGTCGTCGACCTCGAAGGCCGCGCCGTGCTGCCGGGCCTGATCGACAACCACTGCCACGTGATTCGCGGTGGCCTGAACTACAACATGGAACTGCGCTGGGACGGTGTGCCGTCGCTCGCGGTCGCGATGGACATGCTCAAGCGGCAGGTTGCGATCACGCCCGCGCCGCAATGGGTGCGCGTGGTCGGCGGCTTCACCGAGCACCAGTTTGCCGAGAAGCGCCTGCCGACGATCGAGGAGCTCAACGCGGCCGCGCCCGATACGCCGGTGTTCATCCTGCACCTGTACGACCGCGCGCTGCTGAACGCGGCCGCGCTGCGCGTGGTCGGCTACACGAAGGATACGCCCGAGCCGCCGGGCGGCACGATCCTGCGCGACGCCGCGGGCAATCCGACCGGGCTGCTGCTCGCGAACCCGAACGCGACGATCCTCTACGCGACGCTCGCGAAGGGGCCGAAGCTGCCGTTCGAATACCAGTACAACTCGACGCGCCACTTCATGCGCGAACTGAACCGCCTCGGCGTGACCGGCGTGATCGATGCGGGCGGCGGTTCGCAGAATTATCCTGACGATTACGAGGTGATCCGCAAGCTGCACGACGCTGGCGAGATGACGATCCGGATCGCGTACAACCTGTTCACGCAGAAGCCGAACGCCGAGAAGGAAGACTTCGTGAACTGGACCAAGAGCGTCAAGTATCACGACGGCACCGACTATTTCCGCAACAACGGCGCGGGCGAGATGCTGGTGTTCTCGGCGGCCGACTTCGAGGATTTCCGCGTCGCGCGTCCCGATCTGCCGGCGCAGATGGAAGACGATCTCGAAGGCGTCGTGCGCGTGCTCGCACAGAACCGCTGGCCGTGGCGCATGCATGCGACCTACGACGAAACGATCAGCCGTGCGCTCGACGTGTTCGAAAAGGTCAACAAGGACATCCCGCTCGACGGCCTGAACTGGTTCTTCGATCACGCTGAAACGATCACCGAAAAATCGATGGATCGAATCGCGGCGCTGGGCGGCGGCATCGCGGTGCAGCACCGGATGGCGTACCAGGGCGAATACTTCGTCGAGCGCTACGGCGCGCAGGCGGCCGAAGCGACGCCGCCCGTCGCGAAGATGCTCTCGAAGGGCATCAAGGTCTCGGCCGGCACCGACGCGACGCGCGTCGCGTCGTACAACCCGTGGGTGTCGCTCGCATGGCTCGTGACGGGCAAGACGGTCGGCGGGTTGCGGATGTACCCGCAACGCAACCTGCTCGATCGCGAGACCGCGCTGCGGATGTGGACCGAATACGTGACCTGGTTCTCGAACGAGGAAGGGAAGAAAGGGCGTGTAGCGGTCGGGCAGCTCGCCGACCTGGTGGTCCCGGATCGCGATTTCTTCGCATGCGCGGAGGACGATATCGCGGGCACGACCGCGTTGCTGACGGTGGTCGGCGGCAAGATCGTATGGGGCGCGGGGCCGTTCGCATCGCACGATGCGCCGATTCCGCCCGCGATGCCGGACTGGTCGCCGGTGCGCGAGTACGGCGGCTACGGTGGCTGGGGCGCGACGCAGCGCAACGGCGCACCGCTGCAGCGTGCGGCAGCCGCTGCGATGTGCGGCTGCGCGAGTGCATGCAACGTGCACGCGCATGCGCATGCGAGCGCATGGGGCAGTGCATTGCCGACGTCGGACGCGAAGGGCTTCTGGGGCGCGTTCGGCTGTTCCTGCTGGGCGATCTGACATGTCGACGACAACCGGCCGGTACAGCCCCGGGTGGATTCGCGTCCTGCTGGCGCAGCCGTGGGTCGGCGCGCTGGTACGACTTGCGCTGGTTTCCGCCTTTCTGATCGGAGGCGTCGACAAGGCGATGCACTTCGGCGACGCGATCGCGGAGCAGGCGCATTTCGGCCTGCACCCGCCCGCGTTCTGGGCTGCACTGGCGGTTGTGGTCGAGATCGGCGGTTCGCTGTGCGTGGTATTTCGCCGGTTCACCTGGATTGGCGCGGGTGGACTCGGCGTGCTGACCGTCGTCGCGATGCTGGTGGCGAACGACTTCTGGAACCGCACGGGCGTCGCGCGCTTCATGGCGCTCAACGGCTTCTTCGAGCACCTGGGGCTGATCGCCGCGCTTGTGGTCGTCACCATGCTTGGCGATGTTCGAAGCGGGGAAGGGGGCGGTCGCGCCTGATCTTTTTTTCGGCGCATTGAAGCAGGAAGAAAATTCAATCTTGGGGCACGTTCGTGCGGCATTGCTTGCGCTGATGCTGGCGGACGGCTTCGCTGCCGCTCCCGCTTCGTTCGCAACGCCTCCCGGACCCGCCGCTACGCTTGCACGCTCGCTCGCGGCAGGTCTGCAATAAGACACCCGCCGCCGCCGGCGATTTCAACCGTTTCACCGACAGCTTTGTCGCGAGGTCTCGCGGCAGCAAGTCGAAGCAGGTGTTTTCCAGGTGACGCCGACACCCGGTCGGCCCCTGTCTCAGCTCGTCCTTACGCCGTCCGGCACGATTTCGTCGTTCTGCTTCAAGACACCAATCCCCTGGCCGCCTGGAGCGGCGCCCACGGGCTACGTGGCCGTGTCCATGTCGGCCATGAAAGTGGCGCGCGAGCATGGCACGGATGGGGGCGTCGATACGTTCTCCGATCCGATCGGCCGGGCTCGCGTAGACTTCCGCGGAACGCGAACGCGCGGCCATACCGGAACGCGCGCGATGTCGAAGCATGACCCGGAATACTCGATCGAGCCTCGCCGGGAAATCCAATCCGCAGACCTTATGCCGGTCAGTCAGACCTGCCTGTCTCCGCACGTCGAATGGTCGGCACCCCGGCGATCGAATTCGAAATTTGTCTAGTCATCCTTGCGATTTGTCCACATCCGCTGCACCAAATCCGTGCCGGAATTCCCGCAATGAGGCGCGCTAGAGCCCTGTATTTAGGGGATTTCCCGCGTTTACGCAGGTTTTTTTTGATCAACGCTTGTCCCGCGGTTTTTCTTCTTGCATGCTTGTATAGACAAATTCCTGAGGCGGCTTGCCTGACCGAGGGGATGACGAACTTCAACGCAAGGAGAAATCTCGTGAACGGCAAGCGCATCAAGTGGGCAATCAGGACGATCGGCGTCATCGCGGCTGCAGCGGCAACGCTTGCCGCGCCGGTGCAGGCAAAGGAATGGAAGACGGTGACGGTGGCGCTCGAAGGCGGCTATGCACCGTGGAACCTCACGCTGCCGGGCGGCAAGCTCGGCGGCTTCGAACCGGAACTGCTCGCCAACGTGTGCGGCCGGATCAAGGTCCAGTGCAACATGGTCGCGCAGGACTGGGACGGAATGATTCCCGGCCTGCAGGCCGGCAAGTTCGATGTCCTGATGGATGCGATCTCGATCACGCCGGAGCGTGAGAAGATCCTGCTGTTCTCGCGCCCCTATGCGGCCACGCCGGCGACGTTTGCCGTCACCGACACGAAGATCCTGCCGAAGGCCGCGCCCGGCGCGCCGGCCGTCAAGCTGACCGGCGACGCTAACGCCGACAAGCCTACCGTCGACGCGCTGCGCAAGCAGTTGAAGGGCAAGACGATCGGCATCCAGTCGGGCACCGTCTATACGAAATTCATCAACGACAGTTTCAAGGACATCGCGTCGATCCGCGTGTACAAGACCTCGCCCGAGCGCGATCTCGACCTCGTCGCCGGGCGGATCGATGCGTCGTTCGACGACGTCACGTACTACGCGGCGAACATCGAGAAGAAGGAAAACGCGTCGATCGTGCTCGCGGGCCCGAAGCTCGGCGGGCCGATCTGGGGGCCGGGCGAAGGTCTCGCATTCCGCAAGCAGGATGCCGACCTGAAGACCAAGTTCGATGCGGCGATCGGTGCTGCGCTCGCGGACGGCACCGTGAAGAAGCTTGCCGACAAGTGGTTCAAGACCGACGTCACGCCGTAAGCGCACGTTCGGCCGCCGCCGCGTAGTTGACGTCACGACGCAACGACACGGCGACGCTCGGCGGCGCGCATCCTGCAGATCCATTCAACGCTTGCCGGGAGGCACGCATGGCGATTCTCGAAATGCTCGGCTTCGGAACCGAAGGCTGGGGCGGCGTGCTGTTGCTCGCCGCACTGATGACGGTCGCGCTGACGCTCGCCGCGCTCGCGGTCGGCGCGGTGATCGGCGCCGCGATCGCGGCCGCGAAACTGTCGCGTCACCGCAGCGCGCGCCTGCTCGGCGATCTCTACACGACGGTGTTTCGCGGCGTGCCCGAACTGCTCGTCATCTACCTGTTCTATTTCGGCGGCTCGACGCTCGTCACGACCATCGGCCAGTGGTTCGGCGCGGAAGGCTTCATCGGCGTGCCGCCGTTCGTGATCGGCGCGCTGGCGGTCGGGATGATCTCGGGCGCATATCAGGCGGAGGTATACCGCGCGGCCGTGCTGGCCGTGTCGAAGGGTGAGCTCGAAGCGGCGCGCTCGGTCGGCATGTCGCGCGGCATGGTGCTGCGCCGCATCCTGATTCCGCAGGTGCTGCGCTTCGCGCTGCCCGGCATCGGCAACGTGTGGCAACTCAGCCTCAAGGACTCCGCATTGATCTCGGTCACCGGGCTCGCCGAGCTGCTGCGCACGAGCCAGATCGCCGCGAACTCGACGCACCAGTACTTCGTGTTCTTCGTCGCGGGCGGCGCGCTCTACCTCGTGATGACGGGCCTGTCGAACCGCGTGTTCAACCGGGCGGAAGCGATCGTCGGCCGCTCGTTCCGCCGCAATTTCGCGCGCAACTGACGGAGAGCACGCATGTCCATCGATTTCGACTTCCTCATCGACACGCTGCGCCAGCTGCTCGCGGCCGTGCCGACCACGCTCGGCCTGTTCTTCGCGTCGCTCGTGCTCGGCGGCCTGCTGTCGCTCGTGATCGTCACGATGCGCGTGTCGCCGCGCTGGCTGCCGAACCGCTTCGCGCGCGCGTACATCCTCGTGTTTCGCGGTTCGCCGCTGCTGATCCAGATGTTCCTCGTGTACTACGGGCTCGGCCAGTTCGGCGTGATCCGCGAGAGCTTCATGTGGCCGCTGCTGCGCGAACCGTACGTGTGCGCGGTGCTGTCGCTGGCGTTGTGCACGGCCGGCTATACGGCCGAGATCGTGCGCGGCGGGCTGATGGCCGTGCCGGTCGGGCAGATCGAGGCCGGTTATTCGATCGGCCTGTCGGGCTTCGCGCTGCTGCGGCGCGTGATCGGCCCGATCGCGTTGCGCCAGTGCCTGCCCGCGTACTCGACCGAAGCCGTGCTGCTCGTCAAGTCGACCGCGCTGGCCAGCCTCGTCACGGTGTGGGAGGTGACGGGCGTCGCGCAGCAGATCATCCAGCAGACCTACCGCACGACCGAGGTGTTCGTGTGCGCGGCCCTCATCTACCTTGGCCTGAACTTCATCGTCGTACGCGTGCTCGGCGCGCTCGAATGGCGGCTGTCGGGCCACCTGCGCGCGCCGAAGCCGGCCGGCGTGCCCACTGCGGCGGCGCGCAATGCCCGGCGCGTCGCGCCCTGAGCGCATCCATCCTTCCCGGAGAATTCGATGAACACCGCTGCTCCCGTTGCCCTGTCGGTCAGGAACATCCACAAGTCGTTCGGCGATCACCATGTGCTGAAGGGCATTTCGCTCGATGCGCACGAGGGCGACGTCATCTCGATCCTCGGCGCGAGTGGCTCGGGCAAGAGCACGTTCCTGCGCTGCCTGAACCTGCTCGAGACGCCCGACGACGGCTCCGTCGCGCTCGCCGGCGAGGAACTGAAGATGAAGCGCACGCGCGACGGCAAGCTGCATCCGGGCGACCGGCGTCAGGTCGACCGGATCCGTTCGCAGCTCGGCATGGTGTTCCAGAACTTCAACCTGTGGTCGCACATGACGGTGCTCGACAACCTCGTCGAAGGCCCGCTGCGCGTACAGAAGCGCAGCCGCGCGGAAGCGGTCGAGGAAGCCGAGGCGCTGCTCGCGCGCGTCGGCCTCGCGGACAAGCGCGGCTACTATCCGGCGCACCTGTCGGGCGGCCAGCAGCAGCGCGTCGCGATCGCCCGTGCGCTCGCGATGCATCCGAAGGTGATGCTGTTCGACGAACCGACGTCGGCGCTCGATCCGGAACTGGTCGGCGAGGTGCTGCGTGTGATGCGCTCGCTCGCGGAGGAGGGGCGCACGATGCTGGTCGTCACGCACGAGATGGGTTTTGCACGGCACGTGTCGAACCGCGTGATGTTCCTGCATCAGGGCGAAGTCGATTCGGACGGCACGCCCGGCGATCTGTTCGGCGGCCAGTGCTCCGAGCGCTTCCGGCAGTTCGTGTCGAGCCATCACGACCGTTCCGCGAACTGAGGCTGCCATGACCGTATTCCGTTCGGCAAAGCCGCTCGACTGGCGGCAGGTCGCGGCAGTGGCCGCCGGCGAGCCGCTCGCGCTGGCCGATGACGCGCGCGTACGCATCGTCGCGGCGCGCGAGCTCGTCGACGAAATCGTCGCACGCGGCATCCGCGCGTATGGCGTCAATACGGGCGTCGGCGCGCTGTGCGACGTGATCGTGTCGCCGGCGCAGCAGAGCACGCTGTCGCGCAACATTCTGATGAGTCATGCGGTCGGCGTGGGCGCACCGCTCGGCGCGGCGGAAACGCGCGCGATCGTCGCGGCGGCGATCAACAACTACGCGCACGGGCATTCGGGCGTGCGCGCCGACGTCGTCGACCAGCTCGTCGCGTTGCTGGAACACGATTGCCTGCCGGAAGTTCCGGCGCACGGCTCGGTCGGTTATCTGACCCATATGGCGCACGTCGCGCTCGTCTGCATCGGTCACGGCCATGCGCGCCACCGCGGCGAGCGGATTCGCGGCGACGAGGCATTGCGCCGCATCGGCCGCGAGCCGCTCGTGCTCGGCGCGAAGGAAGGGCTGAGCCTCGTCAACGGCACGCCGTGCGTGACGGGGCTGGCCGCGCTCGCGCTCGCCCGCGCGGAGCGGCTGCTCGACTGGGCCGACTGGGTGGCGGCGACGAGCTTCGAGAACCTCGGCGGGCAGATCGCCGCGTTCGATCCGGCGTCGCTTGTGCTGCGGATTTCGCCCGGCATCGGGCACGTCGGCGCGCGGTTGCGTGCGCTGCTCGCCGACAGCGGAATGCTCGCCGCGGCAAGCGGCCGGCATACGCAGGATCCGCTCAGCCTGCGCACGATTCCACACGTGCACGGCGCGGCGCGCGACGTGTTCGACGTGACGGCGGAGGTGGTCGATCGCGAACTGGCGTCGGTGACCGACAATCCGATCGTGGCCGGCACGCGCGACGCGCCGGCCGTCCATTCGCAGGCACATGCGGTCGGCGCGGGCATCGCGCTGGCGATGGACAGTCTCGCGGCGGCAATGGCCCAGGTCGCGGCAATCGCCGAACGGCGTCTCGACCGGCTCGTCAATCCGCTCGTGAGCGGGCTGCCGGCGTTTCTCGCGACGCCGGGCGGCACCTGTTCGGGCTTCATGATCGCGCAGTACACGGCGGTCGCGCTCGTCGCGCAGAACCAGCGGCTCGCGGCGCCGGCGAGCCTCGACGGCGGCATCACGTCGGGCCTGCAGGAAGATCATCTGTGCCATGCGACGCCGGCGGCGCTGAAGGCGCTCGACATCATCGAGAACACGACACGCGTGCTGGCGATCGAGCTGCTGGCCGCCGCACAGGCTTACGATCTGCAGGCGGACGGCGCATCGCGGGCCGCACCCACCGACGCGCTGTGGCGGCATGTGCGCGAACGCGTGCCGGTGTACCGGGACGACCGGCCGCTTGCGGACGACATCGCGATCGCCGCCGGCATCGTCGCGAGCGTGCCGCCGCCCGTGATGTAACGGCCGGAGGCCGGCCGCCGGGCGACGCGGCGGCCAGCGGGCGATCCATCATTCATTCGATCGAGGGCGCATGAACGAAACGCAACGACAACTTGCCGGCCGGGTGGCGGGCGCACCGGGCGACGGCGTGCCGGCGCGTGCATTGCCGGCCTACCAGCAGATCAAGCGCTACGTCGTCGAGCGGATCGCGAACGGCGACTGGAAGCCCGGCGGCGCGATTCCGACCGAGGCCGAACTGGTGAAGGAGTTCGGCGTCGCGCGGATGACGGTGTCGCGCGCACTGCGCGAGCTGACCGCCGAGCGCGTGCTGACCCGGATCCAGGGCGCCGGCACGTTCGTCGAACGGCGGCATTACGAATCGACGGTGCTGGAGATCCGCAACATCGCGGACGAGATCGCGGAGCGCGGCCATCGGCACAGCGCGCGCGTGTTGCTGCTCGAAAGCAGCGACGATCAGGAGGCGGTCGAAGCGCTCGGGCTGCGTTCGGGGCCCGTGTTCCATTCGCGCATCGTGCATTACGAGGAAGACGAGCCGATCCAGTTCGAGGATCGCTACGTCAATCCGGCGCTGTTTCCCGCGTATCTGGAACAGGACTTCACGATCGAGACGCCGAATCACTACATGGTGCGGCTCGCGCCGATCCAGCGCGCGGAGTTCCGGATCTACGCGGAAAAACCCAATGCGCAGGTGCGCCGGCACCTCGTGATGGAAATCGGCGAGCCGTGTCTGTTATTGAGCCGCCGCACGTGGGTCGGCGAGCACATCGCGACGTCGGTGCGGTTGTGGCATCCGGCGTCGCGGTTTCATCTGGCGGGGCGGGTGTGAGCGTGCAGGCCGCCACCCGGCGGCTCGCCCCGGGCTGCGACATGCGTTCCCCTGCCGAGCCAGGAATTCCAGCGCTTCGCGCCGGCCGGTCGCGGTGCTCACTTTTCAACCGAACGCCTCGAGATCGTCGACCACCCGCATCTGCCCGGCAATCGGGCGCTTGAGCCGGCCGTTCTCCGATTCCAGTTTCTCGAGCCGACGCACGTCGGCCACGTCCATACCGCGGAACTCGTCGCCGAACGCGTTCCGCCAACGATGGAACGTCGGTTGCGCCGGTCTAGAGCCATCGCTCTGAATCCCCATTGCACCGCCGCATAAAACAGTCGTCGGCCGATGGAAGCACACGGCGCAAATAATTTCGTACGCATTCGGCAAGATTCGCCGCGCTCCCGCGATATGCTGGTCCGGCAAGGGACGCGGGTTGTTTGTCGATGTGATTCCCGGCTTGCCTGGGCCGTTTTCGCGCATCCGGATCGCGATCTGCATTCAAGCGACGAATGTGTGCATCGCAACAATCCATTTCATTCACGGCAATCGTAACGGTAAGGTGAACGCACGTTCGAATTTGATCGGGCGATGCGAATTCACCACGTGACCATGCCATGAAAACGAACCACGATCGACCTGCGCAAGCAACACCCTCGTCCCCCGGCGGCAATGCGCGCGCGGCGGGCCTGCGCCTGCCGGGCAGGCTGGTGGGCCCGATCGTGCTCGGCACGCTGCTCAATGCGCTGAACTCGTCGATGATCGCGGTCGCGCTCGTCAGCATCCAGCAGGCGTTCAACCCGCAGGGCGCCACACATGAACGCATCGACACGATGTGGCTCGTATCGGGCCTCTATCTCGCGACGGCAGTCGGCCAGCCGACGATGGGGCGGCTCGCCGACCGGTTCGGCGCGAAGCGGATCTTCTGCATCGGCCTCGCGATCGTACTGATCGCGTCCGCGCTCGCGCCGTTCGCGCCGTCGCTCGGGTGGCTGATCGCGTTGCGCGTCGCGCTCGGCATCGGCACGTCCGCCGCGTATCCGGCCGGCATGGCGATGATCCGCACGTGGTCGCAGCGGCATGCGAACGGCGCGACGCCGACGGGCGGCCTCGGCGCGATCTCGGTCGCGGCGCAGGTGGCCGTCGCGTTCGGGCCGCCGCTTGGCGGCGCGCTCGTGCAGTTCGCCGGCTGGCGTGCGATCTTCTGGATCAACGTGCCGATCGTGCTGCTGGCCTTCGTGCTGACGTGGCTGTGGATTCCGGCCGACGTCGTCCCGCGCGGCGCGCGGCAACGCCGCACGCTGCGGGGCACGCTGATGGAGCTGGACCTGCCGGGCGTCGCGCTGTTCATCCTGACGCTCACGAGCCTGCTGCTGTTCCTGCAATCGGTGTCGCGCGAGCCCGACTGGCTGCTGCTCGTCGCGATGCTGGTGCTGTGCCCGCTGCTGGTCCGGCGCGAGCGGCTGGCCGCGACGCCGCTGATCGACATCCGCATGCTGAGCGACAACCGTGCGCTCGCGAGCACGTACCTGCGCTGCGTCGGCACCTACGCGGTGTTCTACGCGATCTTCTATGCGCTGCCGATATGGCTGCAGGAGGCCAAGCGCCTGTCCGCCGCCGACGCCGGCCTTGTGATGCTGCCGATCGCCGCGGTCGGCACGGTGGCGACGATGCTCGCGACCCGCGTCGCGCACCGTCACGGCTCGCGGCCGGTGCTGATCATCGGCTCCGCGATGCTGTGCATCGGCAGCGTCGTGATGAGCCTGCTCACCAGCGCGATGCCGGTCTGGTCGATCGTGCTGCTGTCGATCGTGTTCGGCGTGCCGAACGGCTTCAACAATCTCGGCAACCAGGCGGCGCTCTACCAGAGCGCGCCGCACGACCGGATCGGCACGGCCTCGGGGCTGTACCGCACCGCGCAGTACGTCGGCGGCAGCCTGTCGTTTGCGCTCGTCGGGCTGGCGCTCGGCCATCCGGCGAGCGATCGCGGCCTGCGCGAGCTGGCCATCGTCCTGGCGGTCGTCAGCGTGCTGCTGCTGCTCAACGCGGCATCGAGCCGGCACCTGGATGCCGCCGCTTCTTCCATCTCCCAACAGAAGTGAGGTTTCTACATGTCCATTCCGACGCTCAATCGCACGGTCGCGCTGGTCGCCATCGATCTGCAGAACGGCATCGTGTCGCTGCCGGTCGTGCCGTACACCGGCGCGCAGGTTGTGGCAAAGACGGTCGAGCTCGCGACCGCGTTCCGCGCGCTGCAGCTGCCCGTCATCTACGTGCACACGAGCTACCAGCCGGACGGGGGCGTGGCGCTGAAGGTCAGGACGGATGCGCCGTCGGCGCCGCCGAATCTCGATCCCGAATGGAGCGCGTTCGCGCCGGCGCTCGGCGTGGGGGCGTCCGACATCGTCGTGACGAAGCATCAGTGGAGCGCGTTCACCGGCACCGATCTCGACGTGCAGCTGCGCCGGCGCGGCATCACGGACATCGTGCTGACCGGGATCGCGACCAACATCGGCGTCGAATCGACGGCGCGCCAGGCATACGAGAACAACTACAACGTCGTCGTCGTCAGCGACGCGGTCAGCACGTCGTCCACCGACGCGCAGCACTTCGCGCTGACGCAGATCTTCCCGAAGCTCGGGCAGGTCGCCGCGACGGCCGACGTGGAGGCGGCACTGGAGCAGGCGTATTCGCGCTGAACGAGGCGGCGTGTTCGGCGTGCACATTCATACAGAGTCATTTAACGAGGCATGACGATGATCAAGACCGATGCATGGGTTCTCTACGCAGGACCGGAACCGAGCAGGAAGCAGGCGCCCGTGGCGGGCGAGCTGCGTCGCGAAACCTTCGAATTCTCCGATCTGGAAGCCGACGAGGTGCTGGTCGAGCCGCTGTACGGATCGTGGGAAGCGAACCTCGACCACGCGCTGTCGCGCAATCCGGTCGACATCTGCCGGCAGCGCCGCGAGGACAAGATCGTGCTCGGCAACGGTGCGCTGGTGCGCATCGTCGAGCGCGGCAGCGGCGTGAAGACGCTGAAGGAAGGCGAGATCTGCATGGTGATGCCGTTCGGCAAGCGCGACGAATACGGGTTCGCCGAACTCGTTTATGCGTACGACGCGCCGGGCACGATCGGCGTGATGGCGCAGCGGACCAAGATGCGCGCAGACAACCTCGTGGCGGTGCCGACCGACAGCCGGCATTCGCTGCTTCAATGGGCGACGTACGGCCGCTACTTCACCGCGTGGGACAACTGGAAGGTGGCATCGGCGTGCTGGCGCTCGCAGCTGCCGGACGTCGATCCGGCCGACTACCTGGTGTTCGGCTGGGGCGGCGGCACGACGCTCGCCGAACTGCAGCTCGCGAAGCGCGAGGGCTTTCGCGTGGCGATGACGGCGAGCAACGACCGGCGCCTCGAGGAACTCGCGAAGCTCGGCATCACGCCGGTCGATCGTCGGAAGTTCCCGAATCTCGCGTATGACGACGAGCGCTACAAGACCGATCCCGAGTACCAGGCGAGCTACCGCGAGTCGGAGCGCGTGTTCGCGGAGACGATCGCGGAACTGAGCGGCGGCCGCGGCGTCGCGATCTTCCTCGACAACCTCGGCGGCGCGCTGTATCGCGCGACGATGCGCGTGGTCGGCCGCACCGGTATCGTCACGACGGTCGGCTGGAAGACCGGGATGCGCCTGTGGAACCTGCGCGCGACGGAATGCATCAACCGCCGCCTGCACATCCACACGCATGCGTGGCGCTACGACGACAGCATCACGATCCGCGACTTCCAGGAAACGAGCGGCTGGATCGGCCAGGAACCGACCGAGATCTTCGATTTCGACGAGGTGCCGAAGCTCGCGTCCGACTACCTGAACGGGAAGATCCAGACGTATTTCCCGATCTACCGGATCAACGCCGTCTGAGCGGCAGGTCGCGCGCCGCGTCTGCATCGCTGCACGACACTTAGTCATGCAGATGACATTGGCGCGCGGCGCGCCGTGCAATCCATCTGACTGGAGAACGGCATGGCCACTGTGGAAATCGGGGACGTCGACGCCGGCGCGGCGCCGGACGCCTCCAAACCGGCGCCGCTGGACGGCATTCGCGTGATCGACGCCGCGACGCTGTTCGCGGGCCCGCTCGCGGCAACGATGCTCGCGGACTACGGCGCCGACGTGATCAAGATCGAGCATCCAGACGGCGATCCGGCGCGCAAGTACGGCGCGCGCCGCGACGACGTGCCGTTGTGGTGGAAGGTGCTCGCGCGCAACAAACGGGCGGTCACGCTGAATCTGGGCACAGCCGACGGCCAGAGGATCTTCCGCGAGCTGGCGGCGCAGGCGGACGTGGTCGTCGAGAATTTCCGGCCCGGCACGCTCGAGCGCTGGGGGCTCGGCTACGACGTGCTGTCCGTGCTCAACCCGCGGCTCGTGCTCGTGCGGGTGACGGGCTTCGGCCAGTTCGGCCCGTATGCGAGCCGCCCGGGCTTCGGCACGCTGGCCGAGGCGATGAGCGGGCTCGCGTCGATCACCGGCGACGCGGACGGGCCGCCGCTGCTGCCGTCGTTCCCGCTCGCCGACACGGTCGCGGGGCTGACCGCCGCGTTCGCGATCATGACCGCGCTGAAGGCGCGCGAGCGCACCGGGCGCGGCCAGGTCGTCGATCTCGCGATCATCGAGACGATGCTCGCGGCGATGGGCGCGCAGGTGGCGAGCTACGACCAGACGGGCCGGGTGCCCGAGCGCACCGGCAATCGTTCGCCGAACAATTCGCCGCGCGGCGTTTACCGCACGTCGGACGGCAAGTGGGTCGCGCTGTCGACGTCGGCGCACAGCATCGCCGAGCGCGTGATGCGCCTCGTCGGCCGCGCGGACCTGATCGACGAACCGTGGTTCGCGAACGGCGCCGAGCGCGCGAAGCATGCGGACGAGCTGGATGCGGCGGTCGGCGGCTGGATCGGGCAGCGCACGCGCGACGAGGTGATCGCCGAATTCGAGCGCGCGCAGGCGGCGGTCGCGCCGATCTACGACGTCGCCGACGTGCTGCGCGATCCGCAGTACGCGGCGCTCGGCTCGATCGTGTCGGTGCCCGACGCGGAGCTCGGCGCGTTCCGCACGCACAACGTGCCGTTCCGGCTGTCCGACACGCCCGGCGCGATCCGCTGGGGCGGGCCTGCGCGCGGCACGCACAACGACGAAGTATTCGGCGCATTGGGACTGGAGCGGCGCGAGATCGCCGATTTGACCGAACGAGGCATTTTATGAAAACCAGCGCTACTTACCGCAGTTACCTTTACGTGCCCGCGCACAAGGCGCAGGTGGTCGAGAAGGCGTATGCAAGCGAAGCCGATGCCGTCGTGCTCGACCTCGAGGATGCCGTGCCGGCCAGCCACAAGGCCGACGCACGCGAGGCGGCCGCCGCGATTCTCGCGGAAGGTCCGCCGAAGCCGACGTACGTGCGGATCAACCCGATCGGCAGCCCATGGTGCCGCGACGACGTCGACGCGATCGCGCAGCCGGCGCTGCAAGCGCTGCGCCTGCCGAAATGCGACCTGCCGCAGCAGATCCAGGAGGTCGCGGGCTGGCTCGACGCGATCGGCTGCGACGCGGGCATTCAGATCCTGATCGAATCGGCGTACGGCGTCGAGACGGCTTACCAGCTCGCGACCGCGTCGCCGCGGCTCGAACGGATCGGGCTCGGCGAGAGCGACCTGCGTGCGGACCTGCAGATCGGCGTCGACAACTTCACGCTCGAAGTGTGCCGTGCGCGCTGCGTGGTCGCGTCGCGCGCGGCGGGGCTGAACGGGCCGATCCAGACCGTCTATCACACGCTGCCCGATCTCGACGGGCTGAAGGAATCGACGCTGCGCGCGAAATCGATGGGGTTCCTCGGCCGCTTCGCGATCCATCCGTCGCAGCTTCCGGTGATCAACGAGGTGTTCACGCCGTCGGACGACGAGATCCGCGCGGCCGAACGCGTGCTCGAGGCGGTCGATGCGGCGGCGGGCAAGGCCTCGGCGTCGTCGGTGTTCGTGCTGCCCGACGGCCGCGTGGTCGCGCCGCCGCTGATCGCCAACGCGCGCGTGACGCTCGCGCTCGCGAACAATCTTCGTCTCAGTGGAGCACTGGCATGAGCACACCCGAGACGCTTTCCGCTCCGGCGGCGGCCGCTGATCCGACCGCACCGAACCGATCCGCGCTGCCCGACGGCATTGTCGGCGCGCTGGGCCGCTTCGCGGCGGAGGTGCGCGCCGAAGGGCTGGATCGCAGGCTGCGCGTCGAGGCCGCCGCGCGCGTGCTCGACGTGGTCGGCAACAGCCTGATCGCGCACGACGAACCGGTCGCGCAGTCGGTGCTGCAGGTCGCGCGGCGCTGGGCCGGCACCGGCCCGGCGAGCGTAATCGGCGCACCCGACCGGCTGCCGGCCGCGAGCGCCGCGCTGGTCAACGGCACGCTCGCGCATGCGATGGATTTCGACGATTCGCACATGCTGTCGGTGCTGCATCCGAGCGCGTCCGTAATTCCGGCCGCGCTCGCCGCCGCGCAGGCGAGCGGCGCGTCGGGCGCGGCGCTGCTCGATGCGATCACGGTCGGCACCGAGGTGTGCATCCGGCTCGGCGTTGCCGCGTACAACGAGCGGCTCGGCAATTCGGTGTTCTTCGAGCGCGGCCAGCACGCGACGTCGATCTGCGGCACGGTCGGCGCGGCGGCGGCTGCGGCGATGCTGTTCGGGCTCGACGCCGCGCAGATCGCGGCGGCGCTCGGCATTGCCGCGAGCATGGGTGCGGGTTTGCTCGAAGCGAACCGCACCGGCGGCTCGGTGAAGCGGATCCACTGCGGCTGGGCGGCGCACGCGGGCGTGAGCGCGGCGGAACTGGCAGGCGCGGGCGTGACCGCGCCGCCGACCGCGCTCGAAGGCCGCTTCGGCTTCTTCCATGCGTGGTGCGGCGACCTCGCCGACGTCGACGCGGTGCTGCGCGACCTGGGCGACGAATGGGAGACGAGCCGGATCATCTTCAAGCCGTATCCGTGCAACCACTTCACGCATCCGGGCATCGACGCGGCGCTGCAACTGAAGGCGCAAGGCGTGACGGCGGACGACGTGGTGTCGGCCGAGCTGCGGGTCGCGACGTCGACGCTGCGCACGATCGGCGAGCCGGCGGAGCTGAAGGCGAATCCGCCGAACGGTTATGCGGCGGCGTTCTCGGGGCCGTACACGGTCGCGGCGGCGCTGCTCGGCGGCGGCGGGCTCGGCGTCTGGTTCGACGATTTCGGCGATGCGCTTGCGCAGGACCCCGCCCGGCGCGCGCTGGCCGCGAAGGTGCGCTGCGTGGCCGATCCGTGGTGCGACGCGCGCTTCCCGACTTTCCTGCCGGCCGTGCTGCGCGTCGAGCTGCGCGACGGGCAGGTGCGCGAAGCGCGGATCGAGTCGAGCAAGGGCACGAATTCACGGCCGCTGACCGAACAGGAGCTCACCGCGAAATTCGTGCTGGCGGCGAGTTCGGCGCTCGGTATGGCGCGCGCGCTCGCGCTGCGCGATGCGGTGCAGGCGCTCGCCGACGATGCGTCGCTCGACGCGCTCGCGGCGCTGACGTCAGGCACTGAAGGAGGGCACCGATCTTGAATGCACCCCGCTGGAAAAAGCGGCCGCCCGGCTCGAACTGGGGCGATTTCGGTCCCGACGATCAGAAGGGGCGGCTGAACTGGCTGACGCCGGACAAGGTGCGGCAGGGCGCAGCCGAGGTCCGGGAAGGGCTGTCGTTCTCGCTGAGCCTGCCGCTCGACGTGCCGCGCGGCGGCGGGCTGAACGCGCGGCGCCGGCCGCCGGCGATCATGCCGGCGCTGCTCGGCGACAAGCCGTACTTCGGCTATCGCGCGGACCAACAGGTTGCGAACGCAACCGATGTGGTCTGCGACGATTCATTCTGCATGCACTCGCAGTTCTCGACGCAGTGGGACGGCCTGTCGCACGTGGGCGGCCTGTTCGACGCGGACGACGACGGCGTGCCTGAAATCGTGTTCTACAACGGTTTCCGGATGGGCGAGCATCTGCGGGTGCCGCAGGAAGGCGACGCGACGGGCGGCGCGCGCGCGCTCGGCATCGAGGTGATGGCGCAGACGGGCGTGCAGGGGCGCGGCGTGCTGATCGACCTGCGGCGTCATTTCGGCGACGCGCGCACGAAGGTTGGCTTCGCGCAGCTGATGCAGGTGATGGACGCGGACCGCGTGCAGGTCGAGCGCGGCGACATCGTCTGCCTTCACACCGGCTTCGCGGATCTGCTGCTGAACGACGACGGCGGATCGCCGGCGACGGTTGCAAGCGCGTGCGTGCTGGACAGCAGCGATGCGCGGCTGCTGCAATGGATCGACGAATCGGGGCTGGCCGCGCTCGTGGCCGACAACCATGCGATCGAGGAACGTCCGCAGCATGCGCAGCCGCTCGCGCAACCGGGCGCACTGATGCCGTTGCACGAGCTGTGCCTGTTCAAGCTCGGCATTCACCTCGGCGAGCTGTGGCACCTGACGCCGCTCGCGAACTGGCTGCATGCGCGCCGCCGGAACCGGTTTCTGCTGACCGCGCCGCCGTTGCATATCCGCGGCCTGGTCGGCGCGCCGGTGAATCCTGTCGCGACCGTTTGAGCGTGCGGGCGGCCGTGGCGGCGGCCGCCCGCACTTTTTTTTGCAGCGCGACCGGCTTGTGCAAAGTACGAATTCAATTGCCGATTGACAAGGTATTCAGAAGAATCGACGCGAAACGGGCAATTTAATTTAAAGCCATAAATAATATTGCTCGTTATCTAAAAAATATCGACAAGTCAAGATTGGACTATTCTTGTGCATTGCACTAAATATCAGGTGATTGCTCCGGTTACGGAATTTCGCAATCGTGATCGGAGGCGGTGATTAACCTGTTTTAGTGGATGGTCGCAAACATGAATCTACGTTCGATCGATTTGAACCTGCTGGTCATACTCGATGCGCTGCTGACGGAGAAACAGGTCACGCGGGCCGGCCAGAAGGTCGGCCTCACGCAGCCGGCCGTCAGCAACGCACTGGCGCGGCTGCGGTTCGTGTTCAAGGACGAGATCCTGGCGCGCACCGCGGTCGGCATGGAATTGACACCGCGCGCGCAGGCGCTGGCCATGCCGATTCGACAGATCATGCAACAAATCGAGGAATTATTTGAATCGGATTATCAATTCAATCCTTTTACGTCCGAGCGCCATTTTACGGTGCGCATGTCGGATCTCACGGAATTGCTTTTGCTGCCGGCCCTGCTGCGCTGCATGCGCCTGACCAGCCCGAATATCGGCATGGACATCGTGCACATGAGCGCCGCCAAGACCGCCGACGCGCTCGAATCGGGGCTGCTCGACCTGGCGGTCAGCGCGGGCCTCGAACATTCGGGCACGCTGTCGTCGCAAACCGTGTTTCATGACCGGATGGTCTGCGTGATGAGCCGCAGTCATCCGGACGCGGGCAGGCCGCTGACGCTCGAACGGTTCCTCGCGCTCGACTTCCTCAACGTGACGATCAACCCGGTCGACCACAGCCTGGTCGACAACCTGCTCGCGAACATGAACTGTACGCGGCGCATCGCGCTCAACGTGCCGCACTGGCTCGTCGTGCCGAACATGCTGGATGCGCTGCCGTACGCGGTGATCATGTCGGAGCGGCATGCGGTGAGCCTCGACGATGCGCGGCTCGTGATCCGCGAGCTGCCGCTCGCGATGGAGCCCGTCGCGTGGTCGCTGTACTGGCACCGCCGCTACGACGGCAGCAACGCACATGCGTGGCTGCGCGACCGCATCGTCGAGGTCGCGGAAGCGCTCGAGCGGCACGGCGTCGCGGCGGAGGCTTAGGGCGTTGGCCGTTCACGCAGGTCGGCCGACGACGAGCAGCGGCGGCAGCGCGGCGACGTCGGGCTGCTCGTCGAGCCGCCACAGGTAATCGAGCGCCGCGCGGATCTGCGTCGGGCTCCAGTGCCGCTGGCAGTTCTTCGTGAACTTCGCGTCGTAGTCGTCGCGCCGCATCGGGCGCGTCGGCGAGCCGGGCAGGTCGTCCACTTGCTTCGCGCAGGTCGTGCCGTCTTCGCACACGGCCGTCACCCGGTTCGGCGCCTGCGCCGGATAGCGGGCGGTCAGCGCCGGGTCCTCGTGCACCGTGATCCGCTCGATCAGCGCGCGCAGCGCCGGATCGCGCAGCGCGTCGTGCCGGTAGCTCTCGGTCGTGATGTCGCCGTCGAGCATCGCACGCGCAACGATGTACGGCAGGCTGTGATCGGCGGTCTCGTGGGTCGACGGCGCCCATTTTTCGCGGTCGCGGCCGGCCGTCACGTAGCCCACTTCGGTCGTGTGGATCTCGATGCGCCGGATGCGGCGCAGGTCGCCGACCTGCGCGGCGACGTCGAGCGCGGCCGGAATCGCGGTTTGCGTGAGCCCTTGCGCGGGATAGAACTTCACGAAGCACTTGCCGATCCGGAACGCGCCGCCGCGCCCGCCGAATTCGCGCGTGTCGACGGCGAACGGCCCGGACACCTGCGGAAAGAACCCCGCCATGCCTTCGAAGATCGGCGCGGGGCCGGTCAGCCCGGCGCGCGCGAGCTGCGTCGAGAACACCGCATTGCGCGCCGCGTCCGCATCGGCGAGCGCCTTCCAGTTCGACAACTGCTGGACGCGCGTCTGGTTCAGCGCGAGATGGCTGTTGATCGACAGGTTCACCGCCTGCACCAGCTGCGGCGCGGGCATGCGCATCAGCTTGCCCGCAGCGAGCGCGACGGCGGGCAGGCTATAGCACGTGTGATCCCAGCCGCGCGGGCTGATCGCGGCGGCGTCCATCAGCCGGCACGCGATCTCGTACGCGATCGCGATCGACAGGATCAGGTCGCGGCCGTTCGCGTGCTGCGCTTCGGCGACGGCGAGACACGCGGACATGTTGTCGCTCGGATGGCCGGTCTCCTTGCCGGCGTACGCGTCGTTGAAATCGTAGTAGCGCAGCGCGGTGCCGGTCGCGAACGCGGCGAGATCGGGGCTCGTGCGCCGGTTCGTGCCGACGATCGTCGACACGCCGCCCGGCGATGCGAGCGCCGCGTCGCGCGCGATCCGTACCGGGCGTTCGTCGTGCGCGGCGATCGCGCAGCCGAGCGCGTCGATCAGATGCGCCTTGATCGTGTCGATGGTCGCTGCGTCGAGGTCGCGATACTGCAGCCCGGCCGCGTAGTCGGCGAGCTGTTGCGCGAGATCCGGGCGGCTGGCGGTTGCGCCGGCGGCCGGCAGCGCGCCGGCGTGGGCGAGCGGCAGCGCGAGTGCCGCGCCGGTCAGTGTGGAAAGGAAGTGGCGGCGATTCATGGTTCGAAGACTCCGAAGGTTCCTGAAACTGGGGGAGAGGCGAGTTCAGAACAGCTTGCGCAGGCCGAGTGCCGCGCCCGCGCTGCCGGCGCGGTCGGCGGCCAGCGAGTAGTGGAGGAAGTTGTAGTTGTAATTGTCGAAATCGAGCGCGGCGCGGCGCGCGTAGCCGCCCGCCAGGTACAGCGTGACGGCTTTCGACAGGAAGTAGTTCAACTGCAGCGTGACCTGCTGCGGATTGGCCGGGTGCGGCGCGGGCGTCTGCGCGTTCGGCGGATTCTGCGCGCGGATGTCCTCGTAATAGAACGCGCCGATCGCCTGCAGGTAAGGCGTGATCGCGTAGCGCACGCCAGCCCACCAGAACGTGTAGCGCGTCACGACCGACGGCGCGGCGACACCGCTCTGGCCGTGCGTGACGCCGGCCAGCAGCTGCGCGCGGTCGACGGACACGATCGCGGCGGCGGCGTAGCGGCGGAAATGCGCGAAGCCGCCCGGCTGCGGCGTGTTGACGTTGTCGAACGCGGCGGCGAACGAGAACGCGCCGCCGGCATAGTCGAAGCCGGCGCCGTAGGCGGCGTTCGACTGGAACGCGCCGGGCGTGCCGCCGAACGAATAGTGCGTTTCGAGCGTCAGCGAGCCGATCTTCGCCAGGTACTTGGCGACGTTGTTCTCGCGGAAGTTGACGCCGACGATCGCGCCGGCCGGCTCATACAACGTCGAGTACGCGCCCGTCGGCGAATAGCGCTCCATGACGTCGAACAGCGTCGAGTACTGGTGGCCGAGCCGCAGCGCGCCCCAGCGCTGGTGCTGCAGCCCGACCCACGCGGAGCGGTCGAAGCCGCCCGCGCCGGTGCCGATGCCGTTGTTCAGGTTGATGCCGCTTTCGAGCCGGAACGCGGCCTGCCAGCCGCCGCCGAGCTCCTCGACGCCCTTCAGGCCCCAGCGCGAGCCGCTCTTGCCGCCCGACGCCATCCGCACGAGCGATGCCGACGACTTGTCGCCGGGCGCGGCCTGGTGGGTGAGGAATTCCGTATAGATGTCGGCCACGCCGTACAGCGTGATCGTGCTCTGCGCGCAGGCGCCGGCCGATACGAGGCCCAGTCCGCACAGTGCGGACATCCGCTTGCCCATGGCTTGTCTCCTTCCAGGGTTTGTTATTTATTTGAATGCGGCGCCGCGTCGGTCGAGCGGCGCGGCGGTGCTGCGGGGCGACGCTATCCGGGCCGGGCGGCGAACGGGCAGCGGCGCGGTGGAACGCACGCGTGCACCGCGCGACGCGCGCGTGCGCAGGGATGACGCACGGCGATGAAGGGCGGCGCGCGCATCACCGGGGCACGCCGTCGGCACGCGCCTGCACGGCCGCGTGACGCGCGAGCACACGCTTCGCGCGCGCGACGCCTGGCGCGTCGACCATCCTGCCGTCGACGCGCAGCGCGCCGCGCCCGTTCGCGCGCGCGTCGTCGTAGGCGGCCAGCACCGCCGTCGCGTCGCGCACCGCGTCGTCGTCGGGCCGGAATGCGCGGTTGAGCGCGCCGACCTGCAGCGGATGGATGCAGGTCGCGCCCGCATAGCCGAGTTCCGCGGACGCGCGCGCGAGGCGCTCGAACGCGTCGAGATCGCGCAGCTCGTCGAGGCCGCCGATGAGGCCGAGCGGCAGGATGCCGGCGGCGCGCGCGGCGATGATCAGCAGCTGCTTCGGCACGCGCAGCACGTCGGCGCCCGCGCCGCTTTCGCAGTTCAGCGCGAAGTCGCCGCCGCCCAGCATCATCGCGACGACGCGCGGCGATGCCCGCGCGATCCGGTCCATCGACTGGAACGCACGCGGCGTTTCGACGATCGCGACGATCCGCGTGCCGCCGGGCGGCGCGCCGGTTTCCTCCTCTAGCGCGGCCAGCAGTTCGTCGATCGCCTCGACGTGCGAGCCGCCGCGCACCTTCGGCAGCACGACGCCGTCCACGCCGGCACGGACGGCCGCGCGCAGGTCGGGCACCAGCAGGTCGAGCGGGGCGTTGGCGCGCACCAGCACGTCGCGGCCCGGCGCGCGCAGTGCAGGCACGGCCTCGGCCAGCCCGTCGCGGGCGGCCTCCTTGCAAGCGGGCGGGACGCTGTCCTCGAGATCGAGGATCAGCGCGTCGGCGTCGCTCGCGGCGGCCGATGCGACGAAGCGGGGGACGTGGGCGGGGACGTACAGCAGCGAGCGCCAGACGGGTTGAGGCGACGAATTCATCGTTGATCTCTAAAAATGAAAGTCACTTTCATTTTTGTGGTGGATGAGGGCATTCGTCAAGATTATCGTTAACGCCTAGCTTCAAAGACTGTTGCAAGAAGATGAGCGACCGAAGCCGCGCGGATTCATGTTGATGTCGTCGATGATCTGCGTATAATGAAAGTGACTTTCATTTTTTTTGATGCCGGCAGCCGCGACGCGGCACGACTCTGCCGGCATCGCACGAGGTGGACATGAACAAGGTGGAGACAAGCAATCCGGCAGAGGGCGGCGTGGCCGCGGTCAACCGCGCGCTGACCGCGCTGCTGGCGTTCGGCAACGCGCCCGGCGGGCTGATGCTCGCGCAGGTCAGCGAGGAGACGGGGCTCAACATGAGCACGCTGTTGCGGATGTTCGAGTCGCTCGAGCAGTTCCGCTTCATCAAGCGCCTGCCGGACGGGCGCTACGTGCTGGGGCCGGCCGTGTTCCAGCTCGGGATGATGTATCGCGAGTCGTTCCAGCTGCGCGAGTACGTGATGCCGATCCTGTCGAAGCTGTCGGCGGAAACCGGCGAGACGGCCGCGTTCTACGTGCGCGAAGGCGACCAGCGCGTGTGCCTGTTCCGCATCCAGGCGCAGCGCTCGGTGCGCACGCATCTGCGCGAGGGCGACCGCTTCCCGCTCGACGCCGGCGCGGCCGGGCGCGTGCTGCTCGCGTTCAGCGGCATGCGCGGCGGCGACTACGAGAAGACGGCCGAGCAGGGCTACGCGGTGTCGATCGCCGAGCGCGACCCGGAAAGCGCGGCGATCGCGTGCCCGGCGTTCGGCGTCGGCCGCGTGCTGAGCGGCGCGATCTCGCTCGGCGTGCCGCGCTATCGCTTCAACAAGAAGGTGCTGGCCGACTACCTGCCGCGCGTGCAGGCGGCCGCAGCCGAGCTGACGCATGCGCTGGGCGGCGATTTGCCCGCCGCCGGCGCGGCGTTCCGCGCGGCCGACCAGCTCGGCGTGCTGCTCGAGTAGCGTCGTGCGCGGCTGAGCGCGCGCCTTACCGGCATTCCGCATCGAACGACACACACCAACCAGGAGACAAGCATGTTCGTTCCCGACCCGCAGGCCGCTCACGTGGCCGGCGCGCGCCGTCGCGCATCCACCGGACCGATCCATCCGAAACCGTTCGACGCCGGCGCGCAGGGGCCGCTCGCGGGCGTGCGCGTCGTCGACCTGTCGCGCCTGATGGCGGGCAACATGCTGAGCGTGCAGCTCGCCGATTTCGGCGCGGACGTCGTGAAGGTCGAGAGCGAGCGCGGCGATACGCTGCGTGCGGTCGGCGCGGGCGGGATCAGCACGAACTGGAAGGTGTACGGGCGCAACAAGCGCAGCGTGTGCGTCGACCTGCGCGCGCCCGAGGGGATCGACATCGTCCGCCGGCTGGTGCGCGACGCGGACGTGTTCGTCGAGAGCTTCAAGCCCGGTGTCGCCGAGAAGATGGGGCTCGGCCCGGACGACCTGCTCGCGATCCGTCCCGAGCTGGTGATCGCGCGGATCTCCGGCTGGGGGCAGACGGGGCCGTACCGCCACAAGCCGGGCTTCGGCACGCTCGCGGAAGGGTATGCGGGGTTCGCGGCGATCAACGGCTTCGCCGACCGCGAGCCGGTGCTGCCGCCGATGTTCCTCGGCGACATGACGGCCGGGCTGTCAGGCGCGATCGCCGTGCTGGTCGCGCTGCATGCGCGCGACGCGCACGGCGCGGCGGGGCAGGTGATCGACGTGTCGCTGTTCGAGCCGCTGCTGTCGATCCTCGGGCCGGCCGCCGCGAACTACGTGATGACCGGCGAAATCAAGGCGCGCACCGGCAGCCGTTCGTCGAACACCGCGCCGCGCAACGCGTATCGGACCCGCGACGGCAAATGGCTGTGCCTGTCGAGTTCGACGCAGGCGATGGCCGAGCGCCTGTTCCGCGCGATCGGCCGCGCGGACCTGATCGACGATCCGCGCTATGCGACCAACGTGCAGCGCGTGCAGCACGCGGACGCGCTCGATGCGATCGTCGGCGAATTCATCGCCGCGCGCGATCTCGACGCCAATCTCGCGTTCTTCGAGGAAGCCGGCGTGACGGTCGGGCCGATCCAGAACATCTCCCAGATCGTTCAGGATCACTACGTGATCGAGCGCGAGGCGCTCGTCGAGCTGCCGGACGACGACGTCGGCAGCCTGCCGATGCACAACATCACGCCGCGCCTGTCGGCCACGCCCGGCACGTTCCGCCGGCCGGCGCCCGCGCTCGGCGAGAACAATCGCGAGATTCTGCTGCCGCTGCTCGGCGAACGCGAATACGAGCGGCTCGCCGGGTTGGGCGTGATCCGCGCGCGCTAGGCGCGATGTGCGACGCGGCCGCGAAGGACGGCCGCCGCACCCTGGACATTACAAGGAGGAGACACCATGAAGCCACGCTGGACCCATCGGCCACCGGGCTCGAACTGGGGGGATTTCGGCCCGGACGATCAGAAAGGGCGCTTGAACTGGCTGACGGCCGACGCGGTGCTGCGCGGCGTCGCGGAGGTACGCGAAGGCCGTGTGTTTTCGCTGAGCCTGCCGCTCGACGTGCCGCGCGGCGGGGGGCTGAACGCGCGGCGCCGGCCGCCGGCGATCATGCCGGCGCTGCTCGGCGGCAAGCCGTATTTCGGCTACCGGGCAGACGAACAGGTTGCGAACGCAACCGACGTGGTCTGCGACGATTCGTTCTGCATGCACTCGCAGTTCTCGACGCAATGGGATGCGCTGTCGCACGTCGGCTCGCTGTTCGATCCGGCGGGCGACGGCGAGCGAGCCCGCGTGTTCTACAACGGCTACCGGATGGACGAGCACATCCAGGTGCCCGAAGCGGGTGCGCCGCGCGGCGGTGCGCGCGCGCTCGGCATCGAGGTGATGGCGCAAACCGGCGTGCAGGGGCGCGGCGTGCTGGTCGACCTGCGCCGCCACTTCGGCGACGAGCGGCGCAAGATCGGCTACGCGGAATGGATGGAGGTACTGCACGAGGACGACGTGGTCGTCGAGCGCGGCGACATCGTGTGCGTGCATACGGGCTTCGCCGATCGCCTGCTCGACGCCGACGCGCGCGGCGAGCAGGCCGCGCCGGACGTGTGCTGCGTACTCGACGGCAACGATTCGCGCCTGCTCGAATGGATCCATGCATCGGGGCTCGCCGCGCTCGCGGCGGACAACCACGCGGTGGAGGAGCGCCCGCGCCATCCGTCGGCACGCGAGCGGCCGGGCGCGCTGATGCCGCTGCACGAGCTGTGCCTGTTCAAGCTCGGCATTCATCTCGGCGAGCTCTGGCACCTGACGCCGCTCGCCGACTGGTTGCGCGCGCACCGGCGCAACCGCTTCCTGCTGACCGCGCCGCCGTTGCACCTGCGCGGGCTCGTCGGGTCGCCGGTCAATCCGGTCGCCACCGTATGAACGCCGGCGCCGCGCGCACCCGCGCCGGCGCGCTGTCCGCCGCTTCGCGCAGCCCGCGCGTGCGGATCATCGAGGAGTCGCCATGTCCCATTCCCATGCGGCGTCGATTGCCGCGCGCATCGACCGCCTGCCCGCAACGGCCAGCATCTGGATGCTCGTGCTGTTCCTGAGCGTCGGCGGTTTTTTCGAGGTCTACGACCTGTTCCAGATGACCTACCTGCCGCCGGGGCTGATTCGCGACGGCATCTTTCACGCGGGCTCGCACGGCGTGCTCGGCATGTCGGACCAGGGCGCGCTCGGCGCGGCGACGTTCGCCGGGTTGTTCGTCGGCGAGATGTTCGTGTCGCGCCTCGCGGACCGCTTCGGGCGGCGCGCGCTGTTCACCGGCGCGCTGCTGCTCTACACGGCGGCGAGCCTTGCGATGTGCGTGCAGACCCATGCGTTCGGCATTCTCGTGTGCCGCTTCATCGCGGGCTGCGGTATCGGCGCGGAGCTGATCACGATCGGCGCGTTCCTGACCGAGCTGGTGCCGAAGGCCGTGCGCGGCCGTGCGTTCGCGCTGTGCTTCGCGGTCGGCTATCTCGCGATGCCGGTGCTCGCGCTGGTGTCGTGGCTGTGGGTGCCGCGCGATCCGCTGGGCATGTCCGGGTGGCGCTGGGTCGTGCTGCTCGGCGGCAGCGGCGCGGTCGTCGTCTGGTGGCTGCAGTCGCGGCTGCCGGAGTCGCCGCGCTGGCTCGCCCGCACCGGCCGCGAGGCCGACGCCGAAGCCGTGCTGCAGCGGCTCGAGCATGCGGTCGAGCGGGAATCCGGCCGGCCGCTGCCCGCGGTCTGGATGCCGGCCGTCGCAACGCCGGCCGCGCGGCGCGCTCCGTCGATGTGGGATGCGCGGCATCGCGGCCGCACGGCGATGCTGATCGTGTTCAATGCATTCCTGAGCATCGGCTTCTTCGGCTTCAGCCAGTGGCTGCCGACGCTGCTCGCCGCGCAGGGCGCGACCGTCACGAAGAGCCTCTGGTATGCGTTCGTGATCGCGTTCGCGTATCCGGTGTCGCCGTTCGTCGCCGGCCTGCTCGCCGACCGGATCGAGCGCAAGTGGCTGATCGTCGCGTCGGCGTTCGGCGTCGCGCTGTTCGGCACCGCGTTCGCGATGTCGGCGCAGGCGCCGTTCGTAATCGCGTTCGGCCTGCTCGTCACGCTGTCCAACACGGTGCTCGCGAGCAACGGCACCGCATACCAGTCGGAAGTGTTTCCGACCGAGATCCGCGGGCGCGCGCTCGGCTTCGTGCATTCGATCGGTCGCCTGACGGGAATCGCGAGCAGTTTCATCGTCGCGCTGCTGCTCGAACGCGCCGGGGTGTCCGCGGTGTTCGTGCTGATCGGCGGCAGCATGCTGATCGTGATGGTGTCGATAGGGGTGTTCGGGCCGTACACCAACAACCGGGCGCTGGACGAGATCACCGGCCGCAGCGAGGAGGGCGCCGAGAACGCGGCGGCGGTGCGCGGGCTCGCCGCGTTGCCGACGCGGCGTGTCGATGGGCGGCGTAAAGGAGCCGGGGATGGGGCGGTGTAATGGCGCCGGCGGCAACGGGGCAGGACGTGGATTCGAGCGGTTTCAGGGCGGCAGCACCGTCGCGTAGTCGTCAACAAGCTTCCCGACACCCCGCATCGCCGGCCGTCCCTATTGCGACAGAGACCCGGAAAGTCTTTGTCGATCTGTCCGTCTATTACGTCATCCTATTAAATTACCGTCCGTGCACCAATGCCCGGCCGGGCCGCAAACCCGCCACCACCAGCCACTCCTTGCATTTTCTAAAGGACGTCGTCGGTTATCGGTAACTACGATAATTTCTATTGCAGATACGTCTCTACTCGAAAAACGGGCCTTCGACTACTGTAGCTGTCACGTTACTACCGAGGCCATACATGTCCAAACTCAATATCAAACTACTGGGTCCATGCCTGCTCGCCATTGCGATCGACGCGATGGGGTTCGGGCTCGTGTACCCGATCATGGCGGCGATCTTCTCGGATCCCCAATCCGGCATCATCGGGGCCGATACGAGTCCGCAACTCCGCAATTTCTACCTGGGGCTCGGGTACGGTGTCTATCCGTTCTGCATGTTCTTCGGCTCCTCGCTGATGGGTGAGCTGTCCGACGGCTACGGCCGGCGGAAGATCATGCTGCTGTGCGTGTTCGGCCTGGCTCTCAGCTACTTCCTGATGGCGCTCGGCGCGCTGCTGCCGAGTATCGCGCTGTTGCTGGTCGGACGCGGCCTGAGCGGCCTGATGGCCGGTTGTCAAGGAATCGCGCAGGCCGCGATCACGGACATGAGCACGCCGGAAACCAAGGCGTACAACATGAGCATCATGTCGATCGCGTTCAGCGCGGGCGTCATCGTCGGCCCCGTGCTCGGCGGCGTCACGTCGGACCGCACGATCGCACCGTTCTTCAACTACGGCACGCCGTTCCTGCTGGTCGCCGCGCTGTCGGTCGTCTGCGGGCTCTGGACGTTCTGGTCATATCGCAACGCGGTCGCGCCGACCGGCAACACGCGTGTGGACCTGCTGATGCCGCTGCGGATCATCTACCAGGCCGGCACGCACCGCCGCATCGCGTTCCTGTCGATCGTGTTCTTCCTGATGCAGGTCGGCTACGGGCTGTATCTGCAGACGATCATGCTGGTGCTGCAGACGAAATTCCAGTACACGAGTTCGCAGCTCGGCCTGTTCAGCGGCCTGATCGGCCTGTCCTTCGTGTTCGGGCTGATGGTGATCGTGCGGCTGATGCTGAAAATCTGGAGCGTGGTCGACATCGCTAAGACGGGCCTGCTGATCGCGGGCATCGGGCAAGTGCTGTCGGCGCTGTTTCCTCACGAAAACACGCTCTGGGTGCTCGGCATGGTGGTCGGCTGCTTCGACATGGTTGCATACACCACCATGTACACCGCGTATTCGGACGCGGTGGCCGAGGACCGCCAGGGCTGGGCGCTCGGCGTCGCCGGCTCCGTGATGGCGATCGCCTGGGTCGTGACGGGCTTCCTCACCAACCTGTTGCCCGTGCTCGGCGAGCTCGGCCTGCTGATGGTCGGCGGCCTGAGTTTCGTCCTCAGCTTCGTGATGATGCTGGCGTATGGCCGAAAGTGGTCCGCGCCGACCGTGTCCGTCGGCTCGCGCGTCTACGACTGAGGTGTCTTCTCACGGCGCGCGCATCGCTGCCGCGATGCCGCCCGGGCGCCAGCCGGATTCCAGGCCGGCGCATGCTCTCCCTGTATCGAAACGGAAGTACCCGATCGATCCAGCAACACGTTCATATTGAAGGACTGACATGGTGAATATCGCATCAAGAGACGAGGACGTCGCATTCCTTGCTGCATCGGCTTCATCGGCTCTCGCTCCGTCTAATGTCGTCAGCTAATCTGACCGTCCTTGCTGCGGCATCCCCCGGCGGAATCGCGGTCGGTGCCGCCGCCTGCCGGCCGCGCGCGATGCGCTGCCGATCGATCCGGCGCGGCGTGCTACATGTCGAGCGCGCCGTCCGCAGCCCGCGCCATCACCTTCGGCAGATACTCCTCGATGATCTTCATGACGACCTGTGTCTTCGAAGGGACGGGCCGCGTGACCGGCAGCAGCGCATGCAGGTCGAATCCCGGCACCGTGTAATCCGGCAGCAGCCTGACGAGCCGGCCGGATGCCAGGGCGTCGATGCAGACGTGTTCCTGAAGGACGCCGATACCCGCGCCGTTCAGCAGTAGCTCGTAGACCGGCCGCCAGTGGCTGGTGCTGATGACGACGTTGATCGGCGTCGGCCGCACCGATTTCGACGGGCTCACCAGGCGAAGCTGGCCGTCGTTGAAGAGCCCCGTGACGCGAATGAACGGGTGCCCGACGATGTCAGTCGGTTCCTCCGGCAGCCCGTGCTTTTCGATATAAAGCGGCGACGCGACCAGTACGCGTCGTACGTAGCCCAGTCGACGCGCGACGAAATTGCCGTCGCCGGTCTGGCCGAGCCGCAATGAAATATCGACGCCCTCGGTGACGGGGTCGGTGATTTCGTCATTCAGGACGAGATCGATATAGAGCTGCGGATTATGTTCGCGGATTACCGCGAGGACTTCCGGCAGCACGACGTCGCCTAACCCATGTGGCGCGGCAATGCGAATGCGCCCACGCACGATCTTGTTGCCGAGCGTGACGACGGCCCGCGCCTCGTCGGCTGCGTCGAGCACGATCTTGCTTCGCTGATAGAACAGAATGCCTTCATCGGTGCACGACACCGCACGCGTGTTCCGGAGCAGCAATTTGACGCCGAGAAACCGCTCAAGCCGATCGACGCGGTCGCTAACGGTAGGTTGGCCCAGGCCGAGATCTTTCGCGGCCCTCGATAAATTGCCACGCTCGACAACCCGCACGAATATTCGCATGGCCGCCAGCAAATCCATAGTCCCTCGATAATCGGAAGAATTTAGTTATTCTGGAAGACAAAAAAACAGGTTTGTTCGTTGTTTTCCGGCCGGCGGCGAGCGATAGAGCCCATTTTGAATGTTGCGATCTCGTTACGTGGGGGGGCGGATGCGTAACTATACCCAATCCTGTCAACTTTTTGACGCATAGGAAATTCAAAGTGCCGCAGGCGGTCGGTCTGGCGCGTCGTGTGCGGTAATCAAGAGGCTGAACAGCCGGGTCGCCACGTCACGACCTAACGACTTTCGCAAATCGGCAGCATTTATTGAGTCCATCCTGCTGGGCGAGCGTCGAAGCAGGCACGGTCACGGTTCATGCGGCGCCGCGTCGCTGCCGTCTAAAAAAATCCCAAAGCTTCGCCGTCGCGTCAGGACCCTTGTCGGAATGAAACGCTTCGCGAGGGTCGCCACCGCTCCATGCGTGACCGAGGCCTCGAACGATACAGATCCTCACGACGAGCCGGCCGGCCTTCAGAAAGTCCACGTAGTCGACCGCATCGCGAGTGTATGTGCGCTGTTCGCCGACGCGTAACGCGCCTTGCGCATCGACCAGCTGGTTGAGCCGTGCAAATTCGACGCCGAGCTGTGCGGCGTTGCACTTCGCGACAACGGCATCGAGCTCACCATGGACGATGATGGCAGGCATGCCCGGGTAGCTGGATACGTCGACCGACGCCTCGATCAGGCGCAGCGGATCTTCACGACTGCCATTACGCATGACGCGCATGGCGGTCATGGCGGAACTGGTGACCCCGAACACCGGGCCCGAGTGTAGACCGACGGCGGCAAAGAGCGCGGGGTAGTGAATCCCTAGAACCGCAGCGAGGCCGGCTCCCGCCGAGATGCCCGCGAGATAGACGCGCTGATGGTTGAAGCCGTGTTCCCGGACGATCGCCGCGACGAGCGATGCGACGGCAGGCGCCTCGGAGTGCGTCAGGTTCTCGTGCCAATGCCAGCATCGGTGAGGGTGCGCGGTCTTCGCCTGCTCGGGAAGCAGCACTGCAAAACCGGCGCGATCGGCGAGCCTGCAAATGCGCGTGCCGGCGGCGAACGACTCCACAGTCTGCCGGCAACCATGCAGCATGACGACGAGGGGCAAGCCCGCCGGCGACGCCGCAGTAGCCGGCAGATACAACGCATACGTGAGATGGTTGACGAGCCGACCGGCCAATGGCGGCGCGGAATGAAACGAGCGTATCCACCGACCGGCCGCTCGCATCGATGGAGGGCGGCCCGGACGCGGCTTGCCGACGCGCTTCGTGGCGACCGGACGAGCGGCCTTGACCGTCGGCGGTTTGCGCGCGACGGTTTTCCTCTTCTTCGGCCGCGCGACCGTCAGGCTGGAGAGCAGATCGAGACCGCTGAGCCAGACGTTGGTCTTTTTCCTGGGCATGGGCGATGGCAGTAAGAACTCGCTGTCGATGTGACGCGGCGGTGGCGGGTTTGCGTTCGACACTGAACGACACCCTCATACTAACGCCGCGGCGCACGCGGCGTGCACCAACTCGGGTTGTTACGAAAGTATGGCTCGGCGAATGGTTTCGACGCGTGACGGTGACCCGGTGCATCGGGCCACCAGCTTCAGCGCGCGATCTACACCGGCAGAGTGGCCCCCGAGAGCGGTCGACGTCGCGATGAAATAGTCGCCATATCGGGTTCGTTGACACTGTTGACGAACCTTGTGATCGCCTGGAACACGCAGCGCATGCAGGCGACGGTCGACGGCTGGCGAAGCAAAGGACGACAGGTCGACGACGAGTGGTTGCACCGGATGAGGCCCGCGCATTTCGCGCACGTGAACTTCAGGGGCGCGTTGAGCTTTCCCATCGATCAATACGGCGATCCCCTGCTGGAAGCCGCGCCCTGGCAACGAGGTATGGGTTCATGGGGCGTGCCGGATAGAGACGGGCGGCGTATCGGTACCGTTGGCGGACTGGCGTCCGTCCGATGAAGTCGACGAGCGCGATCGGCGCTCCAACGGACATCGTTGGCGGAATCTACGAACTTCAACACCAGATACGGCACAACGAACGACCATTCTTCGTTGCTTGCATCGCTCGGATAAGGCTTGCGGGTTTTCGTCCCGACATCCTTATCAGCGGCAAAGTTCATGACGCCCTCCACGGCGGCCGACTCACGCATCGCCGCTCACTCGCGGCGGTGCGGTCGAGCGGTCGCGTCGGCGACGCGGTCGACCCAGCCCCGGTAGAACGCGCGGTACTTGAGCACGAGCTTGTCGTACCTGCTGTACGCGCCGCCGCCGTCCGGCTTCATCCCGTTCCATATCTTGACGTCGTACCCCGCGGCCTGTCTGGTCTGCAACCCGAACAGCACGTAGTCGGTCGCGCGGCGCAGGGCGCCGCCCACCTTCTTGATCGAGATGAGCATGTGCATGACGTTTTTGCCGTCGCTCACCGGCGTCACACACTGGAGCAGCTTGTATTTGAAGTCTCCGTCCAGCGCGACGGTCATGACGCACCCGCCGGGGTAGCCATCGAAGTGCAGGTTCATCTGCGACATGTTCAGGCCGAGCGCGCGCGACAGCATGCCGAGGGGCCCGAAGTACCGGTCCACGGTGAAGTCGATCCCGGCACCGAACCACGCGCCCGCCCGGGCCAGCGACTCGAGCTCCGGCCACGGGCGCCAATCGTCGAAGAGCTTGAGCTCGAAGGCCGAGATCGGGAGCGCGTGCACGGGGTTCGCGTGCTGCGCGTCGTAGAAGTTCTCGACGATCCGCAAGACCGCCGTCGTCGTCTCGAACGCGAAGTGCAGGTGCATGAAGTCGCCGTTGTCGACATCGGCCGCGGCGATTTCGGGCAGCGGGTGCAGCGGCTGCGGGGAGCCGTACCAGACCCACACGTAGCCGTATCGCTCGGCGGTGACCAACGTTGGCTGGCGCGCCCCGCGCGGGACGGGCTCCAGGCGGCACACCGCCGGGTTGTGGCCGGGGATGTGAACGCACTGGCCCTGCTCGTCGTACCGCCAGTGGTGAAACGGGCACTGGATGCACCCGTCCTTGACCCGCCCGTCGGCCAGGTTCGCGCCGAGGTGCGAGCAGTGGCGGTCCATCACCACAGCCCGCCCCGTCGCGCCGCGCCACGCCACGCACGGACGGCCGAAGAGCGTCAACTCCGTCGGCTTGTCCTTGAGGTCGTCCGAGCGCATCGCGACGTACCAGCTCGCGGCCAGGCGCGTGGTCGCGTCGTACGCCTCCGTGGGATGCTCGTTGGCGACCGCTTGATCCAATTGAACGTCGTTCATCGTTTTCGTGTAGGTGTCGGCCGACTACTTCAGCGCCAAGCCGATGCGGGTCGTGATGTACGCCTTGAGCAGCGCGAACATCGGGTTGTAGTCGAAGTACTTTTTCACCTCTGCCGGCGCGCTGGTTTGCGTCCAGTGCATCAGCTTCAGCGCCGGCAGCAGGCTGTACTTCGAGTTGTTGAGCTGCGGCTTGGCCCCGGTGATGCAGTACCCGAAGCCGAACATCGGCCTGGCGAAGTCTCGTTCGTCGATGAGGGCGTGAATCCGCGCCGCAGCCTCCTCGGCCCGCTTGCGCCCGGCGCTCACGGCCTCGACCTCGGCTTTGGCGTCGTTGAACAGCTGGTAGTACCCCTCCATGTCCGCGCACAGGTATCCGAGGTACGGTGGGTCGTTGTCGAGGTGATCGAGGTCGCCCTCGTCACGCGACGCGCGGAACCTCGCGTGGGCTTGCACGAGCCGGAACTGCCCGAGGATCGTGCCGACCGCCCACAGCCTGTGGAACGCGTCCCACAGGCGGAAATCCGAGAACGCCGTGTAGCAGCAGCTGACGAAGTCGTCGTTGTGGTCCAGAAGCTTCTGCTGCAGGCGCTCGATGTACTCGAAGCGCTCGGGGGAGAAGTCGTCGTCGCGCAGCGCCTTGATGAGGCGCGCCGCGAGCGCGTGGATGGTCACTGCGGTGTTCTCGAGCCCCCGGGAGAAGAGCGGGTCGATGAACCCGTTCGCGTGCAGCATCAGGCAGTAGCGGTCGCCGACGCAGGCATTCGACGAGAATTGCAGGCGGTCGGTCTTGACCCAGTCGCGCACCGGCACGGCGTCCCGGAACTGCGCGCCGATGCTCGGGAACCGCGCGAGGAACTCGTCGAATTCCTGCTGCGCGGAGATGTCCGTTTTCGGGTAGACACGCGGGTCGAGCTGCAGGCCGACGCTCACCAGGTTGTTGGTCGATCGCGGGTGGTTGTTGAACGGAATCACCCACAGCCAGCCGCCCGCGAACATGTGGTGCAAGGTCCCCTCGTGCCAGCGCCAGCGCTGCCCCTTGACCTTGAAGATGTCGTCGAACGGCTTGACCCCGAGCATGTGCGTGTAGATGCTGCGCGAGTGCGTCTTGAAGCGACACGGTTCTTCGCGGAGCTTGAACTTGGTCGCGAGCGGCGCGCGGGGGCCTCCGCAGTCGATCATGTAGCGGCCGGTGAACCGTTCGCCCTGGGCGGTGGTCACCGCGACGCCGTCTTTGTCGGTGTGGTATTCGGTCACGTTCGTCTTCTGGCGGACCGTACAGCCGTATTTGATGGCGGCTTGCAACAGGTAGGCATCGACGTCCTGCCGGTAGTAATGGCTCTCCGGACCCCACGGCAGCTCGGGAATGACGCACTGCGTGAACTCCTTCGGGTCGTGCTCCTGGCCGGGCTTGTGGAACACGAAGCCGAAGTTGCGCTTGATGCCCGTGCTCGACGCGACGTAACGCTGCGTCGAGTAGAACGACGTGATGCGGTCGAGCTCCGGAATGCCGTAGCGATCGGCGATGATGCGGTTCATGAGAGACGTCTCGGGGATCGACGATTCGCCGATCGTGAACCGCGGGTGCGACGACTCCTCGATGATCAGCACGCGAAACTGTTGATTGGCCAGGATGGCGCCCATCTGGGTGCCGGACATGCCCGAGCCGAGGATGATCACGTCGAAGTGGTTGCTATCGCGCCCGTTCGCGGGGCTGTTCTGAGTCATGGGGGCACACTCTCCTTGTGAGATGGAACACATGGCCGCACGCGTCAGGCGTCAGGCGTCAGGGCTCGTCGAGCGCGGCGCGGAGGCGGGACCGCGCGGCACGCGTGAGCGTGAGTAGATCGCCGAGCATGCTGGGCGCGTACCCCCGCTGCCGATCGTGGGCCCGCTTCGCCCGACTTCGTACGCCCGCTCCGCCAATTTGAGGTGAGGCGCGCGAAAGCGCAGCAGGATCTCGAAAACCCGGTCGAGAGCCGCCAGTCCGGCCACGATGGGCTCGCCCCGCGCGCCGGCCGCTTGCACTTCGTCGAGCACGCGGTCGACGAGCGCCGGCTCCCCGGCGAACCGGGCGTAGACCGCCCTGAACGTGGGTAGCACGTAGGGCAGGTACGTCTCTTTGAATTCTCGATACGCCTGGTGGTCCGATTGCGAGCCCCACAGCACGTGCTCCAGCACGAAGAGGGGCATTTCCACGGCACCGGGGCCGAGGTAGCTCCGGCCCCCGACGCGAATCGGTTCGTAGTACGGGCGGAGCTCGTCGTAAAAGACCTGCAGCGAGATGAAGCGGTAGGCGTAAACGATCGATTCGACCATTTTCTGCAGATAGGCCGCCAGCTCGTCGCACCCTCGCGCGAACGCGGGCGACCGCAGGGGCACGTCGTACAGCTCGACTGTCATCCCGATGGCCGCCTCGAGGGCCGCCATCGAGATGCGCACGCTCTCGAGCAGATGCGCTTCGTCGCGCAGCCCGGTGTAGCTCCGCTGCGCGTCGGCCGCCGCAGGGTTCCAGACCGTCACGTGCAGGAGCGTCTCGCGCGGCGGCAGGTCGGTCGCGCGCGCCAGGTCGAGCAGCACCGGCTCGAGCCCGGGCACCGCGTCCGCGGGCTCGTGTCCGTGTCGCTTGAGCGACCCGAGGAAGAACCCGATGTCCCGCATCGCGGCGGCGGCTTCGACGAAGCCCCAGCCGGGGGGCACGCCGCGCGCCGGGAGGAACTCGCGCAACAGGCCAACGATGCCGGGCACGTCCTTTTTACGGTTCAGGCCAGGCAGTTGCAGAACGAGTGCCCGCGCCCGCAGCGGATCGCAGGCCGCCACCGCGGCGTGCGTGGCCTCGAATGCGCATACCCGGTCCAGGGGGCGCTCCACTACAGGATTTCCGGCGCCGCGAGCGTCGATCCGGGCTGGCTGCGAGACAGCCCCGTGTCGCCGTCACGCAGCGACCGCAGGTAGTCGTAGTTCGTCGGCAGGCTCGTCCGCAGACGCTCGGCCTCGCGCCGGATGCTGGCGAACATCGCCTCGGCCTTGTCGATCGACTCCGGTCGGTGCCGCAAGAGCGGCAGCGACCGGTCGGGCAGCATGCCCAAGCCGGCAAAGATGCAGTAGTAGTTTCCGTTCAACCAGAAGTTCCTGAATTCGTAGTCGAACGTTTCGTAGTACGTTGAATCGTCGAACGACGTGGTGGTCAGCGGCAGCCCCGCCTTGTAGCGCTGAACCTTTTCCTTGATGGCGTCCGAGAGGCGCAGGTCGTGCCGGTTCGCGAGCCAGAACGGCGTGTCGTCGCGCGACGTGGTGAAATAGTGCGCCTGGACGAAATCCCGGCAGTCGTCGAACATGTAGACGATCTCGGCGTTGAATGCGTCAGTCAACCGCGGATCGAACGAGGTATCGGGGAAGTGCTTCACGAGCTGGTAAAGCGCCGCGTAGATGAAGTAGATTCCCGTCGATTCCAGGGGCTCGAGAAAGCACGACGACAGCCCGATCGCGACGCAGTTGTTGACCCACGCCCGCCCGTTGCGCCCGACCCGGAACTTGATCTGGTTGAGAGGCTGCTTGTCCGAGAGGCCCCAGAGGTTGAGGAAGTCGGCGGTGGCCTGGTCGCGCGAGGTGAACTTGCTCGAGAAGACGTAGCCGCTGCCGAACCGGCCCAGCATCGGAATCTTCCAGGTCCACCCCGAATTCATGGCGATCGCGGAGGTGTACGGCTCGACCCCCACGCGCGCGTCGGCGTTGGGCACGGCGCTCGCGACCGCGCTGTCGCAGAGCAGGTAGTCGGACATGTCGATGAAGGGCTCCTTCAGGGCCTGGTTGATCAGGAGCCCCCGCATGCCGGAGCAATCGATGAACAGGTCCGCCTCCAGCGTGCGCCCCTCCTTGGTGGACAGGCTGGAGATGTAGCCGCGGTCGTTCAGGCGAACCTCCACGACCTCGTCGACCACCCGTTTCACCCCGCGTTCGACGGCCCAGCGCTTCAGGAAGTCGGCCACCAGGTGGGCGTCGAAGTGCCACGCGTGGGACATCTGGCGGGTGCCGTCGGACAGGCACGGTGCGAGCTTGCCGTCGAGCGCCCCGGGCTGCGGGTAGCACGCGTACTCCATCGGCTGCTGGAAGCCCTGTTCGCGCTTGCGCAGCCAGTAGTGGGTAAGCGGCACGCCGTCGCAGTTCGGCACGTTGCCGAACAAATGGTAGAAGTGATCGTCGCGCGAGCGCTCGGGTGACTTCCTCCAGTTCACGAACTTGATGGCGGCCTTGAACGCACCGTTCACCTGGGGCATCCACTCCCGCTCCGGTATCCCGAGGAAGTCGAAGAACACCTTCTGCAAACTCGGGATGGTTGCCTCGCCCACGCCGATCCGCGGGATCGCCGCAGACTCGATGAGCGTAATGTTCGTGTGCTGTTGGAGCGCCCGGACGAGGTACGAGGCGGCCATCCAGCCCGCGGTGCCGCCGCCCACGATGACGATATTCTTGATCGGGTTGCTCATGACACTCTTCTCATAGGATTTAAAACCTGAATGGATAGTGCCGCCTTATCGAGCTTAAGTCACAGCTCGTCCGGTAACGTCATAAATAGAAGGACAATTGAACAATGCGAGGCGCCCATGGCATCGAGGGCACACCGCGTAAGGGATGCCGCATCAGCAGATTGACTCGCCGATGCGGCAATCTCCATTAGCGCACGAGATGCTCAGACAACGTCAGCTACTTAACCTCTCCGATACACCATAGCAGTGTTAACGATGGGACCCATCGCAAAATTTCATATCAACCTCAATTGACCCAGAGAAATATTTAATAAACTATTTACTTTTTTTAAAATAAGAAATCGACTTTTTCATTTGTGGCTTTCGTGCTGAAAAAAATTATTGTATAAAAATGCGAAATGAACGACTGAATTAAAAGCAAGGAAATAAGGTCGTCACCATTTCTGAAACAAAGATGTCAACCTTGGCGTATTTCGGCGGTCTTGACCTGCTCCCCGCGTTTAGACGGTGTTATGAACTTTTCCGCCGATAAGACAAGATATCGGGATGAAAACCCGCAAGCCTTATCCGAGCGATGTAAGCGACGAAGAATGGTCGTTGGTTGTGCCGTATCTGGCGCTGGTGCGAGAAGACAGCGAACACGACGCCACGAGCTTCGCGAGGTCTTCAATGCGCTGCGCTGGCTGATCAGAGGCGGCGCACCGTGGTGCATGTTGCCTAATGACCTGCCCCCGTGGAAAGCGGTCTATCAACAGACGCAGCGCCGGATACGAGCGGACTGTTTTCGAGTCGCTCGTGCATGATCTGCGCGTGGCGCCTGCGTACGTGGATCAGGGCTATACGTCGAAGCGGCTCGTCAGGCGGCACAGAGCCACGGCATTGAGTTGGAGGTGGTCAAGCACACCGAGGCCAAACGCGGTTTCGTGTTGCTGCCCAGACGCTGGGTGGTCGAGTGCAGCTTCGCACGGGCTGCGCGCTTTCGACGCCTCGCGCGCGACTGTGAGCGCGTGCCTCACGCGCTGGCCGGATTCCATTTCCTTGCCTTCGCCTGTCTAATGCTGCCCAAAATCATCGACTTCATTCATATAGGTTCATAACATGCTCTAGCGGTTGAGTACGGAAAACACCAGTGTGCCCGCGAACATCAACAGCACTACCGACGCGCCGCGAAGCAGCGCTCCGGTATGCGTGGCCAGAGACCGACGCGCCGTCAAGACGCCGCCGATGGTGAGCCACATCGAACCGATCGTCACTGTGAGCGCCGTGAAGACCGCGATCGAGCAGAAATAGAACGGAACCAATACGAAAGCCTGCGGGGGAAAGATCGCAGTGGCGAACAATAACGCCTTCGGATTCATGGACGTCGCGACGAACATGTCGCGAAAGCCGATGGTACCCGACTGGATGTCTTCAAGGTGTGGGCTTTTCCATAGCTGCAGGGCGAGATAGAAAATATAGGCCGAACTCCCCAGCTTCAGCGCATCGTAAAGCCACGGCCGTGTGGTCGCGAATGTCGTCAGGAAGAAACCCCACAGTGATATCGCGAAGCCATAGCCCAATGCCTCTGCAACCAGGAGAGGCGACGATTGCCGGAAGCCGACCTTGATTCCTGAGGACAGCAGCAGGGTATTTGTCGGCCCTGGCGTGGCCAGGACCAGCGAAACGTAGAGTGCCATCTTCAGCATCATTTGCAATGTCGGCATCTTGCTTCCTTGGTGTCGATGACGGTCGCCACGCGTCGGGGCGACCCGTCGTATCAGTTGTTAGTCATTCTGCATTCGGGGAGCTGTTGGCGTTCACAGTAAGCGCTAGCGATGCTCGGTAACCATGCTAACGGCGATCAAGCGAAAACCACCTGGTTTCAAGGGGTTTGGGGGGAGATGGAAACTCGAGCAGCGAAGGTCGCATCTGTGTTCAGGCTGCTTGGGAGAGGCGCGCTTTCGCGAAAACGGGCAGAACGGGCTGCCAACTACTCGGTGATCGTTGGGAAACTGCATTCATACACCCGATTTCCGAAAAGTCGAAAATATCGATGCCGGTCTACGAGCAATAGGGCGCTATCGAAAACGCCAATTTTCACGGCTCAGAACCCTACGCTAGCAGGGTTACTGGACATATTAGCGCGCCTTTGAGCGCTGCGAGCGCTAATTACACTTGCCGCGTTAAAAACTATCGCCGGTCTCTCGTATTAGCTTTTCCGCGGTTATTCGTAGCGCGTGATAAATCGATTAAAGACGGTTGGTGGGTTCAGGACCTCGGCGGATTCGTTTTCCAGTGCCCCGGCCCCGTTGTCATCGTTGATCGTGACGAACAGCGTGATTGTCTCGGTGCACTCGCCAAGCAACTGCAGCAGCTCATCGCGGTCAAGCTGTCCGCCGCTCGCCTGCGAGCGAGCATAGGTCGTCAGCAAGATGCGTTGCGCAGCACGCAGTGAACCGCCCCGAGTTTTGTGGAGGCTCCAACTCTTGAGAGTGATTCATCGGACGTGCCCGACCCCGAAGGATGAAGCGGCCACCGCGCCGAGCTAGTATTGCGAGGCAGCGGTGGTCGAGGTCGGCCCATTGTCTGGTGCACTGAGCCCGTTTGAGAGTTGGACCCGCAGCCCTGCGAGCACCCCAAATTGTGACCTGGGGCAGTCTGTCGCCCTGCTGGATCACGCTTACCAGAATCCGATAACGAGGGCTGCCGCCGCTGCCATTCTCCATCGTGCAGGAGGGCAACATGCAGGTACTTTATCCACGCTGCGCCGGGCTGGACGTGCACAAGGACACTATCGTGGCATGCGTACGTTGCGTGTCTGCGCCTGAGCACCACGAGGTCCAAAGCTTTTCCAGCACCACGACCGGTTTGCTGGCGCTATCTGACTGGTTGGCAAGCCATCTCTGCACCCATGTAGCAATGGAAGCCACTGGCGTGTATTGGAAACCCGTCTGGCACGTACTCGAGGATTCCTTCGAGTTAGTGCTTGGTAATGCCGCACACATCCGGAACGTGCCTGGCCGCAAAACGGATGTCAACGATGCGATGTGGATCGCGGACCTGCTCGCACACGGGTTGATCCGCTCTAGCTTTGTGCCACCTGCCGCGATTCAGGAGTTGCGCGATCTGACACGCACGCGTAAGCAGCTGGCCCGCGAAATCGCCCAGCATTGTCTGCGCATTCAGAAGGTGCTTGAGGACGCCAACCTCAAACTCGGCAGCGTACTGTCCGACGTGCTTGGCGACAGCGGGCGGGCTATGCTCAAGGCCATCGTCTCGGGCGAGGATGACCCGGTGCGATTGGCCTCGCTGGCTCAGGGCCACGCCCGCAGAAAGACCAGTGAACTGCGCGAAGCGCTGAGCGGCCGTGTCACCGCCCATCACCGCGCCATGCTCGGACTGCATCTGCAAGTCATCGACGCACTTGAGCGCGCGCTGGCAGACTTGGATGCCGCAGTGGGGCTGGCGTTGACGCCGATCCGGCAGCACGTCCAACTGCTCAGGACCATTCCTGGGGTTGGGGATTTGACTGCTCGGGTCTTGGTAGCCGAGATCGGCGTCGACATGACGCGCTTCCCCAATCCCGCCCATTTGATATCGTGGGCCGGCTTGTGCCCGCGTAATGACGAAAGCGCGGGCAAACGCCGTAGCACTCGTGTCCGCAAGAGCGGTACGTGGTTAAAGACTGCACTGGTCACGGCTGCATGGGCAGCAGTTCGCACAAAAAACACCTATCTGCACGCCCAGTTCTTGCGAATCAAAGCGCGGCGCGGTGCTAAAAAAGCGATCGTCGCTGTTGCGGCGTCCATGCTCACTGCCGCGTGGCACATGCTTCGCAACGGCGTGGAATACAAGGACCTCGGCTCTGATTACTTCAATCGACACGACATGCAGGGGACTGTTAAACGGCTGCTCAAAAGACTGACGGATCTCGGGTATCCCGTTCAACCCGCGTCTCCATCGTAAGGGCTTCTTACCAGAAATGGTATGGACGCCTCTCTCCCGTATCGTGAGGCGCAGGTCTTCGACATGAGCGAGCGCATGGCGCAAGATCACATGGATCTTCACGGCGAAGCGGAGGCTATATCCCGCCTGCTGAAGCTGAGGCAAACTACTACAGGCATCTCAGAAACGTTGATGAAGTGCCTGCATCAACTTGAACCAACTGGCCTCCACGATTCCCGGTGCGGTTCAGATCGAATACTCGGGCCCCTTACTGATGATCCCCAGCACCCTCGCCACGCCAACCAGAAAAACTTGACTGTGAGAGCATATGCTCCTATTCTTTGCCTAAAGAGAGCATATGCTCTCATTTTCAAGCGGAGCGAAGCGATGAACGAGCCTGAGATTCTTGTGAGTGGTGCAACCGGACGCACCGGAGGTATGGCCATTGACGTACTGCTCAAGATGGACAAACGCGTGCGTGCCTACGTGCGCACCGATGATGATCGGGCGGCAGCCCTGAGGCAGCGCGGTGTCGATGTCGCGGTCGGGGACTTCACCGACATCGACGACATTCGGGCAGCGATGGAAGGCATTCGATCGGCGTATTTCCTTCATCCGATCGCGCCGGGAATCATCGGGGCCGCGGCCTATTTCGCGCAGGCGGCGAAGGAGGCGGGTGTCACGGCGATCGTCAACATGTCGCAGATTTCCGCGCGCCGGGTGTCGCTGAGCCACGCGGCACAGGATCACTGGGTCTCCTAGCAGGTCTTCGACTGGTCGGGTGTCGCGACTACGCATTTGCGCCCGACCTTCTTTGCCGATTGGCTCGTCTATCCGCATTTTGCGCGGGAGATATGGGCCACGAAGAAGATCGAATTTCCGTTTGGCAACGGCCGTCACGCGCCCATCGCCAGCGACGATCAGGGACGCGTGATCGCCCACCTCCTCGCCAAACCCGAAGGCCACGAGGGCAAGACCTACACACTCCACGGCCCCGTCGAGATGAACCACGTCGAGATTGCAGACGCGATGAGCGATGTTCTCGGCGCCCGGATCGAATACGCGCCGACTTCCATCGAGGAATTCCGAATCAAGATGGAAACCCTTTACAAGTTTCCGCCGTTCCTCACGCAGCATCTGGTCGAAGTCGCGCAGAACTACCGCGACGGCATCTTCTCGGGCACCAACGACATCGTCGAGAAGATCACGGGAACGCCGCCGCTGTCGGTCCAGCAGTTCGTCGAGAAATATCGGGCCGCATTCGTGTGAACACGTCCCTGAAACGAATCGAGAGGTTTGAAAATGTCACCCATCCAGCCTGATCGTCACCCGTTTCTCGATGATCTGACGGCCGACGCCAAACTGGTCAGCTCGGTGTTGCGCGCGCCCGTAATCGGGCGCGACAAAATCCGGCTCGCCGTCGACGCCGTCGGGACCTTTTACGTCTCGCAGACGCCAACGTTTGTTCAAGCCGTCGGCTCGCGGCTTTTTCTCGAATACGAGGCCGTTCTGACGAGCGGCGAGACGTTGAGCGCGGTCGTGGTCGTCGATCGCAACGCCGACGGCTCGGTGCCGCGAGTCAGCGTGCGGATGAGCCCGCTTGGCGCCGTACTGACTCTCGCGACCCATCTGCGGGAGTTGCTTTCGAAGCAGTTGCCGGAACACGTCTTTCCTTGAGCCAGGCACCCGCGTACTCGTGGATGGAGTCGACATTCCCCCGGCACGCGGCTTTTGAAAAAGGAGCTTGTCATGGATATCAAGAACGCCACCGTTTTCATCACCGGTGCCAATCGCGGCCTGGGCCTCGCTTTTGCACGCGAGGGGCTTCGTCGCGGGGCGGCGAAAGTGTACGCGGGTATGCGCAACACGAGCGGTTTCGACGAGCCGGGCATTGTGCCGGTCAGGATCGATGTCACGGATCCGGCGTCGATCGCCGAGGCGGCGAAACTGGCGGCCGACACGACTCTGCTGATCAACAACGCGGGCATTGCCGCTCTGATCGATGGGCCTTTGGCGGCAGACGTGCAAGCGCAGTCCGCCCGCTTGTTCGATACCAACTACTACGGCGTGGTGCGCGTCACACAGGCCTTCGAACAGATCCTGGCGGCCCAGCCGCATGCCGCGATCATCAACGTGCTTTCCGACATCGTGTGGCTCCCGCGGCCCTATCTGACGCCGTATGCCGCTTCGAAAGCCGCCGCCTGGAGCTACACGAACCAGCTTCGCTTTCACCTGCGCGAGCGTGGCATCCAGGCTCTCGGCCTGCACGTCGGGTTCGTGGATACCGATCTGACCAACGGCATCGACGTGCCTAAAGCCAGTCCCGGTGACGTCGTGCGACAGACCTACGACGCGCTCGCCGCCGGCAAGAGCGAGGTCATGGCCGACGAGGGGACAGCGGTGCTGAAGAGCACGCTCGCGGCCGAGATACCCGGCTACATCACACCGCCGGCAGGGCTTTGAACACCGCAGTCGACACTGGCCGGATTCGGCGGCGAGCCACGAGGTGCGCAGATCGTACGCCAGCGCTGTCGCTCCCGGCTATCATCGATAGATACCAACGTACCTTCGCGCGACGCGCGCGTAGCGTTCGCGCAATGAACCGAAATCAGGAGTGCACCAGATGTTGCCCGTGAACCAGCCGCTCGGAATCGATCAATGCAACTGCTTCACCGTAAGGAAGGCGAGCAGGCAGATCTCCCGACTCTACGATAGCCATCTCGAGCCCTCGGGCTTGCGCATCACGCAATTCCTCACCCTGGCCGCCCTGCGCGAAGTGGGAAGTACCCCGGTCAACGCCCTTGCCGAACGGCTCGATATCGAACGAACGGCGATGGGGAAGATGGTTGGCTTCCTGGAGCGCGACGGCTTCGTCACGGTCAAGCCGTCGCCCACCGACGGCCGAAGCCGTCTTGTCGAACTCACCGAGGAGGGCCGGCGTCTGCACGAAAGAGCATCCCCGCTCTGGCAGGAAGCGCAACGGGAGTTCGAGCAACTGAACGGTGTGGACAATGTTACGGCGTTGCGAGAAGGGTTGAGAGGGGTGCAGATCGGCGACGTGTCGATGCGTTCGTCGCAAGACTGAGCCTCCGGATGCATTGCGGCAACAACGTCGTTCTTCAAACAAGTCGTCGTTCGAGGAAGGGCGATGAAGTCCACTGCCGCTATCGGTGGTATGGTCGCGCCGGATTTCCGGGCGAGCCCGCAAAGCGGCGGCCCTCGCTGCGCACGCTCATGCGAGGCCGCCCTTATCACACGGCGGAGTCGGGACGACCCTATGTGGAGACGCCGTGAGACCCGTTGCATTACGGGCCGGACGGATCCCGAAACGTGCGTCGGCTCGCTGATGCAGCGCCCGGCGCGACGGGACCAGGCGAACTAGCCATGGCCCGCTTCGCCGTGCAACTCGAATACGCTGTCGATCTCCACCGGAATGCCCATGGGCAGCGTGTGTACGCCGATGGCGCTACGGGCCGGCAACAAGTCCGCACCGAACAGGTCCAGCAGTACGTCGCTCGCACCGTCTGCCACCTTCGGATGCTGAGTGAACGATGCCGACGCGCGGACATAGACGGTCAATCGTGCGCAGCGTCTGATGCGATCGAGTCCACACCGTTCGTCGAGGCAAGCCAGAATCATCAGCATCGTCAGTCTTGCGCAAGATTGAGCGCGCTCGATGCTCATATCTTCACCCACGATGCCCGTGACAGGCGCGCCGTTGTCGAAGGGCCCGAGGCCCGAGACGTTCGCTTGATTGCCTGCGATCGATACGGTCCGATACGAACCGAGCGGCGCGACGGCTTGCGGCAGAACCAGTCCGAGTGCTGCAAGACGGGCAGTGATAGTGTCAGGCATGGGGCCTCCGCGGGAGAAACGAGCAACGCCGTGGCCACGAGCTTTCGAGGCGCAGGCCCGTCTACCGTGTGGCCGAAACGAGATGGCAGCGACAGGCAGGCGGCGCCCAGGCTATCGCTGGCCGGCGTCGCGCAGCAGCCCGAGGCGCACGAGGCTTTCGGCCGTGGCAACAACGGCGTCCTCGCGCGGGCGGGGCGACCAGCCAAGCAAGCTGATGGCCTTCTGGCTGGTGGCGTTCAGATTGCGGCCGAGCAGCGGCAGCGATCCTCGCAACGCAGGATCCCTGAGTGCGCCGACGCGCACCAGCCAGTCGGGCAGCACCCGGGTCGATACATGGCGCGCGGCACGCCCCATGCGCGCTTTGAGGACCTGCGCGACTTCGGCGAGCCACATGCTTTCGCCGGCAATGGCAATAAAGCGCTCTCCGTTCGCGGCGTCGTGGGTCATCGCTCGCACATGCAGGTCGGCGACATCGCGCACGTCGACGAAACCGGAATTGATGCGCGGATTGCCGGGCCGGCCGTCCAGCATGCCCCTGATCAGGCGGATGGAGTGCGAATAGTCGTCGCCGAGCACGGGGCCGACAACCGTAACCGGGTTGATCGCAGACAGTTGCATACCGCGTCCTTCTCGGGCGACGAAATCCCAGGCCGCGCGTTCCGACAAGGTCTTCGACTTCTGATAGGGCCAGACATCGGGGCTCGTCAGGTTGCTCCAGTCGGTCTCGTCGAAGGGGCGGCTCATTGGCCCGTGCCCCGCGCAGATTGCACCGAAAGCGGAGGTCAGCACGACGCGATGTACACCTGCGTCCCGCGCCGCACGCAGCACGCGCAGCGTGCCTTCTACGGCGGGCTTGACCCAGTCGTCTTCGCTCGTCTGCGTTCCGGTGGGCGTGGGCGATGCGCCATGCACGACGGAAGTACAACCGGCAGTTGCCTGTTGCCAGCCGTCGTCGGAGAGGAGATCCGCCGCGAAGAATGACAGGCGGTCTCCGGGCGCTGCACCGCCGCTTTTTAGCTGTGCGCGCACCTGCGTCTCGCGCGCGAGCGAGCGGACCGTGGTTCGTACCTGATAGCCGCGATGCAGAAGCGCCAGGATGCAGTGTTGTGCAATGAAGCCGGTGCCGCCCGTTACGAGAACCGATACACGGTTGGTATTGCTGTTCATGTCGTTGAATGTCAGGGACGAAGAACCGGAAGGTTAAGGGCCGGCCTGCCGCTTGTTAATGCTTTATAGTGCGATTTACTTGCGCGACAGTACGATGATGAGTGACGATCCCTTCTCCGACATTCTGAGACTCACGAACGCCGAATCGCTGGCAACGGGAGGCTTCTCGGCCGGCGGCGCCTGGGCCATTCGCTTTCCGGCACCCGACAAGATCAAATTCTTTGCGGTGGTGAAGGGCACGTGCTGGGTCTCCATCGACGGAGAGGAAACGCCAATCCGCTTCGGAAGCGGTGATGTCGGTCTGCTGACAGCAAAACGGTCCTTCGTCCTCGCCAGTGATCCTTGCGTTCCACCCGTTGATGCGATGGCGTTGTTCTCGGGCGCCGGCAAGTCGGCGGTGAAACTGGGCAACGGCGATGACTTCGCCCACATCGGTGGACACGTACTGCTCGATCCGGTAACCGGCAACTTGCTGTCGGACGTTCTGCCGCCATGGATTCACGTACCGGCCACATCGCCGCAGGCAGTGAAGGTCCGCTGGCTTCTCGAGCAACTCGTATCGGCCCAGCTTTCACAGCTGCTTTTCATTCAGATACTGCGCGCCCATCTGAAAACGTCCGCGCCCTTGGCGGGATGGTTGCGCGCGTTGAGCAACCCACGCATCGCACCCGCACTGCGACTGATGCACGGCGATCCCGCACGCGCATGGCATCTGGACGAGCTTGCCGCCGCGTGCGCGATGTCACGAACCACGTTCGCTGCTCACTTCAGGGCGAGCGCCGGCGTCGCGCCGCTGACCTATCTTGGCCAGTGGCGCATGCGTGTTGCGGAGCGCCGTTTGCGCGACGAGAGCATTCCGGTCGCCATGCTTGCGCAGTCGCTCGGCTATTCGTCCGAAAGCGCATTCAGTAACGCGTTCAAGCGCATGTCCGGACATGCGCCGACGACATATCGTCATATCGCACGAACTGCTGCCGAAGCCGTCGGCAGTGAGCGCGACGGCGTTCGCGGGGAAGCTGGGGCTACCGGTTCGACACTGCAGCCGTATCCATCGGAACCTCGGTGAAATGCTCCAGCGACTCTGCGTTCGCATACAGACGCTCCGGCGGATCGCGCAGAAAGTCGATTTCCACCTGACTGAAGCAGTTCAGCGCCGTGACTTCGAAGTGCTTCGCGAGCGGCACGATCTTGTACGTCAGCTTCGCGCCCTCGGCGGTGAGCGATAGCTGCACGGGCCGCGTCCGACGCACTTGAGCGCCATGATGAGGAAAGTCGCTCGTGCCAAGAGCATGGCGCGCACGATCGATGAGCAAGAAATTAGGTGTGTGAGCAACGATATGCTTCGGATCACCAGATTGGGGCGAAATCTTGATGCCTGTCTTTGGGGTTGTCGATAGTTGTCCACCTTGAGGCTCGGCATACGCTCACGCCGCACGTCAACGCAAATGTCTGGAACTCAGCACGCTTTGCTGAACGCCTCGCCGCTGCTCACTTCCGCGACGTGATCGTCGCCGCCGCGCATCAGCGGAATGAACGGACACGATTAGCGCTCGAACGGACACCATTAGCAGAATCTACGAACTTCGACCGCTGATGTCGGTGCAAGCGCGCATTTCCTTTGCCGCAGTCGAGCCCAGCATCGCTCGCATTTTTCCGGCAGCGGAGCGAAGCTCGTCGAGCTTGCCAGGATTCATCTTCTCCGGCCCAAGGAAGTACCCGTGAGTGTCGGATCCCGCTGCCAATGCTCTCAAAAATAGGAGATTCGCCCACCAAGTCCGCGTGCCCGGCGGTCGTTGATGCATTGTGCAGGAAGTGGACGTACTCATGGACGTGCATCGCAACCGCGACGGGTGGGGGGCGCCCTCTGCAGGCTCGAGGTCGAATATGCTCTCCATCCGATAATAGAAGGCGTTCTGTCGGTAACACGAGCCGGCGTGGATCGACGATGATCGGCGTTGCGGCCGAAGCCAGATCCGCGTGAGCCTGCTTGGCGAGCGTCATGGCGCCCTTCGTCCATCTTCGCGACAGCCTTTTTCAGCAGCCCGCGCAACCAGGTGAGCCCGGGGTCCGAGGTCCGATGCTTGTGCCATTGCATCGCCTGCTCCATCGTCGGGACCTGCATAAACCGGCTCTTCTTCGTGACTTCCTTTCTCCGTTGGCCTCGCCCATCGACATCCGGGTCTCGCCATCAACGGAAGATTAATATTTAGCCCATTGGATATTTCAAATTCCTTTCAATAAATGACTGAGATTGAATAATCTCATCGATTCGTGACGATCTTGATTTTGACAGCATTTGGACTTGACTATTTTTGAGGAAGCGCTCCGGTGAACATTTTTGGTCGCGGTGCAGCGAGCCGGCCGGCTCCGTTCGTCAACCGCCTTAACCTTGATGGGCTTGGTTTTTCGTGCGATGGAGCGTGGCTGTCGAGCTGTCTGAAATCGATGGGCCAGGGAAACGTTTCCACATCAACAGAATGAGATTAGATTGAAAATCAAACTGATTTTATAAATTTATCTTAATGTTATGTGGAATTGAATTGATCGATCTATAATGCGATGCGCGAATTAACGAAACGATCCATTTGATAGTTCGATCGAATACATGCGAAGTCTTTATCTGGCAAGACATGGACAAGCCGCTTTCGGCTCCGACGACTACGACCGCCTGACGGATGTCGGCGTGCGTCAGTGCGCAAGGCTCGGCGAGCGACTGAACTCGTTGCTTCCGCAACGGCCCGCGCTCGCGGGCGGCAGCCATCGACGTCACCTGCAAAGCGCGCTGGCGTGCGCCGAGGCATGGGGCCCGGCGCTTGCGGCGGACTGCCTGGTCGATGCCGGCTTCGACGAATACGATCACACCGAGATCTTGTTGCGTGCCGCGCCTCAATTCCCGGATCTGCAAGCGCTGTCGGCTCACGTCGCGCTGCAGGACGATCCACCACGCGCGTTTCAGCGGATGTTCGCCGACGCGGCTGCCCGCTGGGCGTCGGGGAGGTTCGACGGCGAGTACACGCAATCGTGGGCGGCGTTCGCGAATCGATGCTGGGCCACGCTCACGGACCTGTCGGCGCGCCACGACGCGACGTGGCCCGTGATGGCGTTTACGTCAGGCGGCGTGATCGGCGCGATCTGCCAGCGGTTGCTCGGCATTCCCGACGAGCGCATCTTCGATCTGATCTGGAGCCTCTACAACGGCGGGCTCACCCGCCTGCTAGTCGACGACGACGGGCACCTCCAGCTCGGCTACCTGAATTGCATTGCCCATCTCGATACGTCGGACGGGCGCTTTCTTACTTATCGGTAATCCGGCACCTCCATGCCGGCGCGCTCCGTTCACCGGCGGGGCACGCGGTGGATGCGTGTCGCTCGTTCGTCAGGTTTCGTCATGAAGCGAAAGACCGCGTTTCTCATGTCTGGCCAGGGCTCCCAGTACTACCGCATGGGAATCGATATCCATGCGGCCGAGCCGGTTTTCCGTCGCTCGATGAAAGCGCTCGACGCGGTGGTCGCCGAGGCGGCCGGGTTTTCGCTCCTGGCCGTGCTCTACGGCGAGAACGCGAGGCGCACAACGCCGTTCGATCGCACGCTGCACACCCACCCCGCGTTGTTCATGGTGCAGTATTCGCTCGCGCAGACCCTGCTCGCGCGCGGCATCGAGCCCGACTACCTGCTCGGCACGAGTCTCGGCGAATACGTCGCCGCCGCGCTGGCGGGCATCGCGTCGCCGGAGCAGGTGCTGCGCACGCTGCTGCACAAGGCGCGGCTCGCCGAGCAGCATTGCGCCCCGGGCGCGATGCTTGCCGTGCTCGACGACCCGGCGCGCTACGAGCGCGACCCGATGCTTCATCGCAACAGCACGCTGGCCGGTGTAAGCCATGCTCAGCATTTCGTGCTGTCGGGCGAGCGCGAGGCGCTGCAGCGCGTGCATGCGCACCTGCAGGCGCTGCAGGTAGTCTGCCTGATGCTGCCGATCTCGCACGGCTTCCACTCGTCCGCGATGGACCCGTGCCTGCCGGCGCTTCTCGCCGCCGAGCCGCAAAACTTGGCCGCGCCGCGCATCCCGCTGATCTCGTGCCTGTTCGGCGACCGGCTGGCCGCCGCGCCGGGCAACGACTATTTCTGGCAGATCGGCCGTCGTCCGATCCTGTTCCGCGAGGCGGTGGCCGCCTTGCTGCGCGCCGAGCCCGACGGCGTCGAGTTCATCGACGTCGGGCCCGGCGCGACGCTGTCGGGCTTCCTCAAACGCCTGTTGCCAGCCGGGCATCCCCATTCAATCCGTGCCCTCCTGTCGCCGTTCGCCGGCGAGCTGGAAGGCCTGCACGCGCTCGCGCCGCGTTCCGACGCGCCGCGGGCCACCACCGTTGGAGAACCGCAGAACATGTACGCATTCGTTTTTCCTGGTCAGGGCGCGCAGAAGAAGGGCATGGGCGCGGCGCTGTTCGAGAAGTACCCGGAGCTGGTGGCCAGCGCCGACCGCATCCTCGGCTATTCGATCGCCTCGCTGTGCCTCGACGATCCGCACGGTCAACTCGACCAGACGCTCTACACGCAACCGGCGCTGTACGTGGTCAACGCGCTGTCGTATCTCGACGCGAGCGCGCAGGAGGCCGTGCCGCCGGCCTTCGTCGCGGGCCACAGCCTCGGCGAGTACGCGGCGCTGTTCGCCGCCGGCATGGTGGACTTCGAGACCGGGCTTCGGCTGGTGCACAAGCGTGCCACGCTGATGTCGCAGGCGACGGCGGGCGCCATGTCGGCGGTGCTGGGGCTCGACCGGGCGACGCTGCGTGCGCTGCTCGACGCGAACGGCGGTCAGGCGATCGACATCGCGAACCTAAACACGCCCTCCCAGATCGTCATCTCCGGCCCGCTCGATGCGGTCTCGGCAGTCAAGCCGGTGCTCGAACAGGCACCGGGTTGCCGTGGCGTAATCCAGCTGGCGGTGAGCGGCGCGTTCCACTCGCGCCTGATGCTCGACGCGCAGCGCGAGTTCGAGCGCTTCCTGGCAGGCTTCGAGCTGGCGGCGCCGCGCATCGCGGTGATCTCGAACGTCACCGCGCGGCCCTATGAGCCGGGCGAGGCGAAGCGGCTGCTGGCCACGCAGATCACGCACTCGGTGAACTGGGTGGATTCGGTGCGCTACATGTGGGGGCAGGGCGTCGAGACGTTCCGCGAACTCGGCCACGGACGCGTGCTGACCAACCTGGTCGCAAAGATCCGCAACGAGACCACGCCGCTCGTGGAGGCGCCCCCGACCGCGCGAGTCGAGCCGGCGTCGCGGGCAGCTGCCGCGCCGGCTGCGCCGCTCGCCGCGGTGCCGGTCGTGGCAGTTGCCGCGCCGCTCACCCCGGCGCCGGTCGCGGCCGCTCAACCGCGCGCGGCGGCGCCAGCCGCGAGCGGCCGTGCCGCCGTCGCGCAGATCCGCGCCACCAGCCTTGGCAGCGAGGCGTTCCGCGCCGACTACAACCTCAAGTACGCCTACGTGGGCGGCGCGATGGTGCACGGCATCGCCTCGGTCGCGATGGTGGTGCGCATGGCGCGCGCCGGCATGCTGGCGTTCTTCGGCACGGGTGGCCTTCGGCCCGCCGACGTCGAGCGCGCGATCCTCGAGATCCGCGACGCGCTCGGGCCTGACGCGACGTTCGGCATGAACCTGCTGAACGGCTCGCGCGAGGAGGCCGTGGTGGCGCTGCTGCTCAAGCACGGCGTGCGCAACGTGGAGGCCTCGGCCTACATGCAGATCTCGCCGGGCCTCGTGCTGTATCGCCTGCGCGGCCTGCAGGCCGGCCCCGACGGCCGGCCGGTGGCGCGCAACCGCATCATGGCCAAGCTCTCGCGGCCCGAGGTGGCGGCCGGCTTCCTGAAGCCGGCGCCCGTCGCGATCGTCGACAAGCTGCTGCAAAGCGGCGCGATCACCGCGCAGCAGGCCGCCTGGGCGCGCGAGCTGCCGATGGCCGATGACATCTGCGTGGAAGCCGATTCCGGCGGCCATACCGATTCCGGCGTGGCCGCAGCGCTGCTCCCGGTGATCATCGCGCAACGAGACGAGGCAATGGCCGCCCACGGCTATGCCAAGCTGATCCGCATCGGCAGCGCGGGCGGCATCGGCACGCCCGAGGCGGCGGCCTCCGCCTTCGTGCTCGGTGCGGACTTCATTCTTACCGGCTCGATCAACCAATGCACGGTCGAGGCCGGCACCAGCGATCTGGTGAAGGACATGCTGCAAGACATGGAGGTGCAGGACACCGACTACGCGCCGGCCGGCGACATGTTCGAGATCGGCGCGCGCGTACAGGTGCTCAAGCGCGGCGTGTTCTTTCCCGCGCGCGCCAACAAACTCTACGACGTCTACCGCAGCGTGGATTCGCTCGACCAGATCGACGCGAAGACGGCCCGCATGATCCAGGACAAGTACTTCCAGCGTAGCTTCGAGGCCGTCTACGACGAGTGCCGCAAGCACTACCCGGCGGAGGTCATCGCCGCCGCCGACCAGGCGCCCAAGAAGAAGATGGCGCTCGTCTTCAAATGGTATTTCGCCCACAGCAACCGGCTTGCGCTGAAGGGCGAGCCAGGCGGCAAGGTGGATTTCCAGATCCACTGCGGCCCCGCGCTCGGCGGCTTTAACCGCTTGGCGAAGGGCATGCCGCTCGAGAGCTGGCGCAACCGCCACGTCGACGAGATCGGCGTTTGGCTGATGGAGGCCACCGCCACGCTGCTCAACACCCGTTTCGCCCAGCTGCTCCGGCAGGCGGCCACGACTCCGGCCTCGGAGCCCGAGGCCGTCGTCTGAGCCGGACCGGTCATTTCGTCTCCTCGTCAATGGAAATCTCCATGGAAAACCAGATTCGCGAGTTCATCGAAACCACGTTCCTCGTCCAGTTCGGCACCGACATCGACGAGCACACCGATCTCTTCAAGGCCGGCGTGATCGACTCGTTCGGCTACGTGCAGTTGATCCACTTCATCGAGCGCGAGTTCAGCATCACGTACACCGAGGAGGAAATGCTCACGCAGATCCTCACGACGTTCGACAGCCTCGTCGAGTCCGTGCGCGACAAGGTCGCGCTCGCGTAGCCGCACCCCACTCTCACGACCCGCTTCCCGCCAACCCCCTTCGCGAAAGGGGGCGGGAGCCTGCTTGCCCAAAATTCGCAAAGGAACCGATTCTATGTGCGGCATCGCCGGATTCATCTCTATGCGCCCGGGGGCGCTTCCGAATGCTGATTTCATCAAGCCGATGCTGGCGCGAATCCATCATCGCGGTCCAGACGAGGTCGGTTACTTCGTGGACGACCACGTGGCGATGGGCACGGTACGGCTCAGCATCATCGATCTCGCGTCCGGCACCCAGCCGCTCAGCGACGCGTCCGGTCGCTACTGGATCTGCTTCAACGGCGAGCTGTACAACTACCGCGAGCTGCGCGCCGAGCTGCAGGCTCAGGGTCGCGTGTTCCGCACCCGGTCGGATACCGAGGTGATGCTGCAGGCCTGGCTGCAGTGGGGCGAAGGCTGTCTGCGGCGTTTCAACGGCGCGTTCGGCTTCGCCGTCTACGATACCCAGGAACACCGCCTGTTCCTCGCACGCGACCGTTTCGGCAAGCGTCCGCTGTTCGTCGCCGAGCACGACGGCATGCTGATGTTCGCCTCCGAGATGAAGGCGTTCCTGGCAATCGACGGCTTCTCGTTCGAGCCCGACGTCGGGCAGCTCTCGTCGATCTTCGCGCAGTGGACGCCGCTGCCGCACCAGACCGGCTTTCGCGGCATCCGCCAGCTGCCGATGGCCGGCTTCCTGAGTGTGCGCGACGGTGAGCTGCGAGAGGGCCGCTACGAGCAGCTCGATTTCGTGCCGCGTCACGAGGTGGGCTCGGAGGCCGAGGCGATCGAGCGGGTGCGTGACGCGCTCACCGAGAGCGTGCGGCTGCGCATGCGCAGCGACGTCGAGGTGGGCGTGTACCTGAGCGGCGGACTCGATTCGACGGTGGTCACCCAGCTCGCGGGCGGCATGTCCGATCATCCGCTGCATACCTTCTCGGTGGCGTTCGAGGACAAGTATTTCGACGAATCGGAGCATCAGCTCGAGGTCAGCCGCTTCCTCGGCACGCGGCACTCGGCGATCACGATCAGCCATGCCGACATCGTGCAGGCGTTTCCGGAAGCGGTCTATCACGCTGAAATCCCGGCGTTCCGCACCGCGTTCGTGCCGATGTTCCTGCTCTCGCGCGCGGTGCACGACAAGGGCATCAAGGTGGTGCTGAGCGGCGAGGGCGCCGACGAGGCCTTTCTCGGCTACGACCTGTTCAAGGAAACGCTGCTGCGCAGCAACTGGAACGCGTACGACAACGACGAGCGCAAGCGAAAACTCTCGCGCATGTATCCGTACCTGCGCCACTTCGGCGGCGACGAGTCCACGCGCCTGCTCGGCCTGTTCCAGCAATTCAGCGAGGAGCGCCTGCCGGGTCTCTTCTCGCACGAGATCCGCTTCCAGAACGGGCGCTTCGCCAACCGGCTACTCAAGCGCGACGGCAACGCCGACCCGTTCGCCGAGCTGCTCGCCTACACCGCCGAGGATCCGCACTTCGCGGGCCTGAGCCCGATCGAGAAGGCGCAATGGCTCGAATTCAAGACGCTGCTGCCGGGCTATCTGCTGTCCACCCAGGGCGAGCGCATGAGCATGGCCAACAGCGTCGAGAACCGCTGCCCGTTCCTCGATCCCGAGGTGGTCGCGCTGTCGGCCGCCGTCAACCTCAAGTTCGACGACGGCAGCAACGAGAAGTACCTGATCAAGAAGGCGTTCGAGGCAGTGATTCCACCGTCGATCACCACCAAGTCGAAGCATCCGTATCGCGCTCCCGACAGCGCCGCGTTCGTCGATCACCGCGCCGACTACCTCGAGCTGCTGCTCTCGGAGAACGAGCTGAAGAAGGTGCCTCACCTGGACGCCCGCTTCGCGCAGGCACTCACCCGCAAGATCTTCGACAGCGAGCCCGGCACCATCAGCACGCGCGAGAACCAGACCTTCATCTATCTGCTGTCCACCACCATGCTGCATCGCCAGTACGTGCGTCGCGAGGGCCTGCCGCCCATGCCGCTGGAGCGGGTCGACCGGGTGCTGTCCCGCGTCGTCGATCGTCGCAGCGCAATCCGTTCGGGAGTGGAACATGTTTGAGTTTCTTCGCAAGCGCAGCCCCGCCGATTCGGCGCCGGCCCCGGTCGACGCCCATGCCGCCGCCGCGCTGCCGCTCGTCGACGCAGCCTCGGCAGGCCCGGTGCCGCAGCCCGACGACATCGCGATCATCGGCCTCGCGCTGCGCCTGCCGCGCGCCGAAACGCTCGACGACTTCTGGACCGAGCTGGCGGCGCAGCGCTCGCTGATCAGCGAAGTGTCGCCGCAGCGCTGGGACAAGGACGTCTACTACGGCGATCCGCGCAAGGAAGACGACAAGACCAACAGCATCTGGGGCGGCTTCATCGAGCACGCCGACTGCTTCGACGCGGAGTTCTTCAACATCTCGCCGCGCGAAGCGCAGTACATGGATCCGCAGCAGCGCTTTGCGATGGAGCTGGCCTGGAAGGCGATCGAGGACGCCGGCTATCGGCCGGGGCAGCTCGCGGGCACCAATACCGGCGTATACATGGGCGTCTGCCATTGGGACTACGCTGAGCTGTTCGAGAAGACCGGGCAGAAGGTGGATGCGTACTTCCCGACCGGCACCGCCTATTCGATCATCGCCAATCGCGTGTCCCACTACTACGATCTGGCCGGCCCGAGCATCGTCAACGACACCGCCTGCGCGAGCTCGCTGGTGTCGGTCTATCAGGCCGTGCGCGCGATCCGCAACGGTGAATGCGACGCGGCGCTCGCCGGCGGCGTGAATCTCGCGTGGTCGGTCAACCACTTCATCGCGTTCGGCAAGAACGGCATGCTCTCGAAGCGCGGCCGCAGCCAGGCGTTCGATCACGAGGCGGACGGCTACGTGCGCGGCGAGGGCGGCGCGATGCTGCTGCTCAAGCCGTTGCAGCGCGCGCTGGAGGATGGCGATCCGGTGTATGCGGTGATCAAGGGCATCGGTACCAACCACGGCGGGCGCACCACCTCGCTGACGGTGACCAACGCCAAGGCGCAGGCGCGCCTGATCCGCGAGGTCTACACCCGCGCCGGCATCGCGCCGGACAGCGTCAGCTATATCGAGGCGCATGGCCCTGGAACGCCGGTCGGCGATCCGGTGGAAGTGCTTGGTCTCAAGGAAGCGTTCCGCGACATGCACCAGGAGGCCGGCTCGGAGCCGGTGCCGCAGAGCTGCGGGATCGGCTCGGTCAAGACCAATATCGGCCACCTCGAGGGAGCCGCCGGCGTGGCCGGCATGGTCAAGGTGATCGCGGCGATCCGGCATCGCACGCTGCCGGGCAACGTCGATTTCCGCCAGCTCAACCCGCTCATCAAGTTCGAGGGCAGCCCGTTCTACGTGGTCGGCCAGAGCCGGCCGTGGGTGACCAACGGCACGGCGCCGCGTCGCGCCGGCGTCAGCTCGTTCGGTTTCGGCGGCACTAACGCGCACGTGATCCTGGAGGAGGGCCCGGGCCTCGCCGAGGCCGGCGCGCCCGATGCGGCCCATGTCGCCGGCACGCCGGTGCTGGTGCCGCTGTCGGCCCGCAACGGCGAGCGGCTCGACGCGCAGATCCGGCAGTTGGCGGCGCACCTGCATGCCCATCCGGAACTCGATCTGGCCGCGCTCGCCTATACGCTGCAGGTCGGCCGCGAGGGCATGGTCGAGCGCATCGCGTTCGTCACGGACTCGGTGGCCGAGCTGACGGCGCTCCTGGACGCGGCGCTCGCGGCCACTGCGCCGGTCGAGCGCAGCTGGCGCGGGCAGGTGCCGGCGCGACGCGGCAAGCACGACGCGAAGCAGGCGGCGCTCGACGAGGATACCGAACTGCTGCTCTCGCACTGGATCGAGAAGGGCCGCCTCGACAAGCTGGCCGAGCACTGGTGCGGCGGCGGCCCGGTGGACTGGCAGCGGCTCCATCGCGCCGCGCGCCCGCAACGGCTGCGGCTGCCGACCTATCCGTTCGCGCGCGTGCGCCACTGGCTGCCGGACGCCGGACCCGCGGCCGCGACGGCCGCTCGGGACACGGCGAACGCGACCGTCCCGACCGCGCCCGCCACGCTGCATCCGCTGCTGCACGCGAACGTCTCCACGCTGAGCAGCCAGGCCTATCGCACCGCCTTCTCGGGCACCGAATTCTTCCTCGCCGATCATCACGTGTCCGGGCGCATGGTGCTGCCCGGCGTCGCCTATCTCGAGATGGCGCGCGCGGCCGCCGCGCTCGCGCTGGAGGCGGGTGAGCACTGCACGCTGAAGAACGTGGTCTGGATGCGCCCGCTGCGGGTGGGCGCCGAGCCGGTGGACGCGCGCACGCAGCTCACGCCGCAGACGCGCGGCGACGTCGCCTACGAGGTGACGAGCGGTGCCGGCGACGCGCTCACGGTGCACAGCCAGGGCACCATCGTGGCGCAGGCCGAGCCCGCGGCGGCGCCGGCCGCCGTCGATCTGAGCGAGTTGCGCGGCGCCTGCGCGAGCCCGGTGGCGCTCGACGAGGCCTACGGCTGGCTGCGCGCGGCCGGCATGGTGCACGGCCCGTCGCTGCAGGCGATGACCGGCCTGTACCAGGGCGAGCGGCAGGTGCTGGTGGAGTTGAGCCTGCCCGAGGCGCTGCACGCCGGGGCCGAGGCCTACCGGCTGCATCCGGCGCTGCTGGACGCCGCGATCCAGGGCACCGTGGTACTGCTGCGCGGTGAGCGTCCGGCGCTGCCGTTCGCGCTGCGCGAGCTGCGTCAGTACGGACCGTGCGCCACGCGCATGTGGGCCTGGATCCGCCCCAGCGCCGGCGCGGCAGGGAGTGCCGCGATGCCGGCCTTCGACATCGACATGTGCGACGCACAGGGCGTCGTCCGGGTACGGCTCGCGGGCCTCTCGCTGCGCCTGCTGGAAGCGGGCGAGGCGGCGGCCTCGACCGCCGCGCTGAGCTACGGCGTGCGCGAATGGCGGGCCGCGCCGCTGGCTGCGCCGGCCGCGCCGGTGAACGCCGGCGGGCTGCTGTTCGTGGCCGGCGCCGCGCCCGATCCGCAGCGCGACCGGCAACTCGCCGAGGCGCTCGGCGCGAGCGTCGAGGCGCTCGCGCTGCCGCCGGCGGAACAGGCGGCGGCGGGGCTCGAGGCGGCCTTCCAGGCGGTGCTGCGCGGCGTGCAGCGCATCATGGGCGAGCGCCGCAAGGCCGACGTCTGCATCGTGCTGCCCGACGACGAGGCCGGGCGCCTCTTTGCGCCGCTGGCCGCGCTGCTGCAGGTCGCGCTGCAGGAAAGCTCGCGTCTGCGCGGACGGCTGATGATGGTGGCCGGCCTCGCGCAGTTGCCCGCCGCCGCGCTGGCCGAGCGCGTACGCGCGGAACTCGGCGCGCCCGGCGCGATGCACGAGGTTCGCTACGACCTTGCCGGACAGCGCGAGGCGAGCGTGGTCGCGCCGCTCGCGCTGCCGACCGCCTCGCTCGGCGAGGTATTCAAGCCGGGCGGTGTCTACTGGCTGACCGGCGGGCTGGGCGGCCTCGGCCGCCTGATCGCCGAGGCCGTGGCCGGCCTCTCGGGCGTGGTGCTGGTGCTGAGCGGGCGCGGCCCGGCCGACGGCCGCGACGCTGCGCTGCGCGCGCGCGGCGTGACGCTCGACTATCTCGTCGCGGACGTCGCCAACGCCGAGGACACGCAGCGCGTGGTGGCGGAGATCCTGCGCCGCCACGGGCGCCTGAACGGCGTGCTGCACGCCGCCGGCGTGCTGCAGGACGGCCTGATCGTCAACAAGACGGCCGAGCACGCCAGCGCCGTGTTCGCGCCGAAGGCGCGCGGGCTGTCGAACCTCGACGCCGCCACGCGCGGGCTCGCGCTCGACTTCATGCTGCTGTTCTCGTCGGTGGCGGCGGTCGATCCGGCCGCCGGCCAGGCCGACTACGCGGTCGCCAACCGCTTCCTCGACGCCTATGCCGACTACCGCGACGCGCAGGTGCGCGCCGGCCGCGCGCACGGCGTGACCGTCGCGATCGACTGGCCGCTGTGGGCCGACGGCGGGATGCGCATGGATGCCGCCAATGTCGACGCGATGCGCCGCCGCACCGGCGGCGAGCCGTTGCCGAGCGAGGTGGGGCTCGGCGCGCTGGCGGCGGTGGTCGCCGCCAAGCGGGTCGGCCACGTGTCGGTCGGCTACGGGCACGCGCGCGCCGAGGCGGCGCCGCAACCGGCGCCGTCGTCGCAGGCGGTGGCGGCCGCGCAACCCGCCGCTGCCGCCGTGACGGTGGAGACGGCCGCCGCGCTGTCTCCGGCGGACCTGTTGAGCGAGACGCTGGTGCTGCTCAAGCAGACGCTCGGCAAGGTGCTGAAGCTCGACCCGGCCAAGATCCGCACCGGCGAAAAGTTCGAGCAGTACGGCTTCGACTCGATCATGGCGGTCGACATGACCTTGCAGCTGGAGGAACTGGTCGGCTCGCTGCCCAAGACGCTGTTCTTCGAATATGTCGACCTGCAAGGCATCGCCGATTACTTGCTGGAGGAGCACGCGGACGCGCTCGCGGCGGCCCTGGCGGCACGGCGCCCGGCCACCGCGCCGCAAGCACCGGCGGCGATCGCCGCCGGTCCGGCCGGCACCACGAGCCGCTTCAGCGCGCCGGCGCCGGCCCCGGCGCCGGTGGCGATGTACGACGCCGATCTCCACGACATCGCCGTGATCGGCCTGGCCGGCCGCTATCCGCACGCGGCTACGCTGGATGCGTTCTGGGATCTGTTGAAGAACGGCGAGCACGTGTTCGAGAAGATTCCCTCGGAGCGCTGGGAGCACGCGGGCATCTACCACGACGAGCGCGACGTGCTCGGCAAGAGCACCATCCGCACCGGCGGCTTCCTCGACGACATCGACAAGTTCGACCCGCGCTACTTCAACATCTCGCAGCGCGACGCGGAGTTGATGTCGCCCGAGGTGCGGCTGTTCCTGCAGGTGGGCGTGGAGGCGTTCGAGGACGCCGGCTACTCCCGCGAGCAGATGAGCCAGCGCTACGACGGCGACGTCGGCGTGCTGGTCGGCACCATGAGCAACCACTACAACCTGCTCGGCTTCCAGAACATGCTCACGCGCGGCTCGCGCGCGAGTGGCAGCTACACCGGCACGCTGCCGAACATGCTGTCGTATTTCTACGGCTTCACCGGCCCGTCGATCTTCCTCGACACGATGTGCTCGGCGGCCTCCACCTGCATCGATCAGGGCGTCTGGATGCTGCGCACGCGCCAGTGCCGGATGGTGCTGGCCGGCGGCGTCAATCTGCTGCTGCATCCGCAGAACCTGATCTCCAGCTCGCAGGAGCACTTCACGTCGAAGAGCTCCGACGTGATCCGCAGCTACGGCCTCGGTACCGACGGCACGATCCTCGGCGAGGGCCTCGGCGCGGTGCTGCTCAAGCCGCTGGCCGAGGCGATCGCCGACGGCGATCACATCTACGGCGTGATCAAGGGCACCGCCATCAACAACGCCGGGGTGCGCAACGGCTTCACGGTGCCGACGCCGGCCATGCAGGCCAAGGCGGTCGAGAAGGCGCTGGCCGATGCGCGGGTGGACGCGCGCACCGTCAGCTACGTCGAGGGCCACGGCTCGGGCACCAAGCTCGGCGATCCCATCGAGATCAAGGCGCTCACCCAGGCGTACCGCGCCCACACCGACGAGCGCGGTTTCTGTGCGATCGGCTCGGTCAAGTCGAACATCGCGCACCTGCTGGCGGCGGCCGGCGTGGTCGGCCTCACCAAGGTGCTGCTGCAGATGAAGCACGCCACGCTGGTGCCGTCGCTGCATGCCGAGGAGCTGAATCCGGCGATCCCGTTCGCCGATTCGCCGTTCCGCGTGCAGCGCGAACTGGCCGAATGGCGGCGCCCGACCATTGTCGGCGCCGACGGCGTCGCGACCACCTATCCGCGTCGCGCCGGCGTCACCTCGATCGGCGCGGGCGGCATGAACTCGCACATGATCATCGAGGAATACGCGGCGCCCGAGCCCGAGCACTGGCCGGCCGCGCCGCGCCTGTACGTGCTCTCGGCGATGACGCGCACGCTGCTGCAGGACTGGATGCAGCGCCTGCTGGCGCTGCTGCGCGAACAGCCCGGGCTCGATCCGGCGCGCGTGGCGTACACGCTGCAGGTGGGCCGCAACGTGCAGCCGTGCCGCTTCGCGATGGTGGCATCGAGCCTCGACGAGTTCGTCGCGGCGATCGACGCGTTCCTGCGCGACCAGCTCGCGCCGGGCGCGGTGTTCGTCGACAACGTGCTGTCGATCGATCCGAGCGCCGGCCCCGGCGAGGTCGAGCGCGATCTCGCCGCCTGCGATCTGGCGCGGCTCGCGCGCCATTGGGCCGAGGGCGCGCGGCTCGACTGGCGCCTGCTGTGGCCCGAGCGGGCGCCGCATCGTCTGTCGCTGCCGCCGAGCCCGTTCGAGAAGGTGCGCTGCTGGTACGAGGTAGATCCCGACGCGCCGAGCGTGCTCGATCCGCTCGCCTCGCGCGGCAAGCTGCATCCGTTCATCGGCCGCAACCTGTCGGACCTGTCCGCAATCGCGTACGAGACCGACGCGCGGCCCGACGATCTGCTCGACTACGCGTATCGTCGCGGCGGGCAGCGCCGCATCGTGCCGACCTTCGTGCTCGACGCGGCCTGGGCGCTGGGCGGCATCGCCGGACTCACCGCGCCGTTTGCGGTACGCGATCTGGCGCTGAATCCGGATCCGGACTGGAGCGGACCTGCGCGGCTCGAGTTCGCGCTCGCCACGCGTGCGCCCGGCAGCCACGAAGTCGGCGTGCGATACACGGGCGAGGACGGCGAGGTCCGGCCGCTCGCGCGCTTCGTGCTGCAGGAGACGGCCGCGCCGCAATGGCCGGCGACGCTCGGGCTCGATCCGGGCAGCGTCGCCGCCGGGCTCGATGCGGCCGCCTTCTACGCCACGCTGCGCGAGGGCGGGCTCGACTACCTGCCGTACCTGGAGAGTGTCGAACGGCTCGGCTGGAGTGCCGACGGCGCCTGCCTCGTCACGCTGCGCGAAGCGATGCCGAAGCAGCACCACTTCGCCGCGCGCGTCGCGCTCGCGCCGGCCGTGCTCGGCGCCGTGCAGCAGGTCGCGCACTTCCTCGCGCGGCAGGCCGGCGAGACGGCCTGGCAGGACGCCGGCTTCGTGGGTGCCGACGCGCTCGAATTCGTCGGCGGCACGGTGCGGCACCTGCGGTTCGAGGGCCGCCACACGGTTGCGCTGCTCGACGACGCCGGATGCGTGCTCGGCGCGATCCGCGGCGCCCGCTTCGGGCGCACGGCGGCCGCCGGGCTCGCGGCGATGCCGGTGGCCTGGGGCGTGGCGCGACCGGCTGCCGTGCTACAGGCCGCCGCCGCGAGCACCGCTGCGTACGCGCCGGCCGCTGCGCCGGTGGCCGCGTCTGCCCCCGCACCGGCCGCGCTCGTCGCCGCACCGGCGGCGCCAGCCGTGCCGATGGTGTCGGCGCCGCCCGATGCGCCCGACGACCTCGCGCAGATCCGCGCCGACGTGGTGGCCCGCATTCTCGGTCGGATGGCGCCGATCCTGAAGTTCGCGCCCGACGCGATCAACCTGCGCACGCCGTTCTACAACCTCGGCTTCGATTCGATCTCGCTGACCGAGCTGGCCAACCACATCGGCGCCGACCTGGGCGTGGGCCTCACGCCGGCGGTGTTCTTCGAGGTCGAGAACGTCGAGCAACTGGCCGGGCATCTGATGGCGAACCACGTCGCGACGCTGCGCGAGCGGCGTCGAGCGGCGCAGACACCGGCCCCGACGGTCGCGCCGGCCGCTGCCGCGCCGCTCGTCCAGCCGTCACCGGTGCTGGCGCCGCCCGCTGCAGTTCCGGTTGCGGCTCGCGCGTTCGCGCCGGCGGCATCCGCCGCGGGGGCCGATCCGCTGCTCGAGCGCGCCGTGGCGATCATCGGCATATCGGCGCGGCTGCCCGGTGCCGACGATCTCGACGCGTTCTGGCGCAACCTGCGCGAGGGCCGCAACGCCATCGCGCCGCTGCCGATGAGCCGGTATCGCGGCGCCTATCGCGAGCAGATGGAGCAGGCCGACTTCCCGCACCGCGCGGGCGTGCTGCACGACATCGACCGCTTCGACGCCGCGTTCTTCCACATCTCGCCGGCCGAGGCCGAGCTGATGGATCCGCAGCACCGGCTGTTCCTCGAGGCGGCCTGGGCCGCGGTTGAACACGCCGGCTATCGCGCGAGCCGGCTGCCGGAGGCCACCGGCGTGTACGTCGGCGTGAGCGGCAACGACTACGCGACGCTGCTGGCCGCCCACGGCGTGCCCACCGAGGCCTACACGGCCACCGGCACGGCGCACTCGATGCTGGCCAACCGCGTCTCGTTCTTCCTCGACGTGCACGGCCCGAGCCAGGCGATCGACACCGCCTGCTCCAGCTCGCTGGTGGCACTGCATCGTGCGGTGGAGAGCCTGCGCGCCGGCCAGTGCGAGATGGTGATCGCCGGCGGCGTGAACCTCACGCTGAGCGCCGACACTTTCGTGGGCGCCTACAAGGCCGGCATGCTCAGTCCCGAGGCGCAGTGCAAGACGTTCTCGGCGAACGCCGACGGCTACGTGCGAGGCGAGGGCGTGGCGGCGCTGGTGCTCAAGCCGCTGCGCGCGGCCGAGCGTGACGGCGATCCGATCCTCGGCGTGATCCTCGGCAGCGCCGAGAACCACGGCGGGCGCGCCAACTCGCTGACGGCGCCGAACCCGCGCGCGCAGGCCGAGCTGATCAAGCGCGCGATGCACGGCATCGATCCGGCCAGCATCGGCTATGTCGAAGCGCACGGCACCGGCACCAGCCTCGGCGATCCGGTCGAGATCAACGGCCTCAAGCTGGCCTACGCGCAGTTGCCGACCCAGGACGGCGCGCCGCTCGCGGCGGGCCGGTGCGCGATCGGCTCGGTGAAGTCGAACATCGGCCATCTGGAGGCGGCGGCGGGCGTGGCCGGCGTGCTCAAGGCGCTGCTCGCGATGCGCCACGGCGCGCTGCCGGCCAGCCTGCACGCCGAGCCGCTCAACCCGTACATCGAGCTGGACGGCAGCCCGTTCCGGATCGTGCGCGAACTCACGGCATGGCCGCGCGCGGTGGATCCCGCGGGCCAGCCGCGTCCGCGCCGGGCCGGGGTGAGCAGCTTCGGCTTCGGCGGCGCGAACGCGCATCTGGTGCTGCAGGAGTACGTGGCGCCGGCCGCCGCGCCGGCTGCCGCGGGCCCGCACGCGATCGTGCTGTCCGCGCGCAATGACGCGCAGCTGCGCGTCGTCGCGCGTCGCCTGCTGGCCTGGGCGCAGCAGGCCGAGGGCGACGCGCACGCCGGGCTGATCGAGCGCGTGGCCTACACGCTGCAGGTCGGCCGCGAGCCGATGGACGAGCGTCTCGGCTTCGAGGCCGCCTCGCTGGCGCAACTGGTGGCCACGCTCACCGACTACCTCGACGACCTGCCCGGCGCCGTGCTGCGCGGCTCGACGGGGCGCGCGGCCGCAGCGGCGGTCCCGCCGGCCGGCGCCGCAATGCGCGAGACGCTGCGTGCCTGGGTGGACGGCGCCGAGATCGAGTGGGCGACGCGCCACGCGCGCGTGCCGGGGCGCGTGGCGCTGCCGACCTATCCGTTCGCGGGGCAACGCCACTGGATTCCCGCCCAGGCGGCGCTGCCGACGCTCGACGACGCGGCGCTCGAGCGGATGCTGGACAACGTGCTGAGCGACACCTTGAGCGTCGACGAGGCGATGGATGCATTGACGCTGGCCGATCACGGCCGCGGCGAGTAAATGGAGAGGATCGTGGACGCGTTGCAGCGAATCTTGCAGGATCTGAAAAGTGGTCGCATCGACAAGGCCGAGGGGCTGCGTTTGCTGAAGGCACGGCGCGACGGCGCCGCGCACGACCTGGAAGCGGCCGCGCCGGCCGCGGCCGGCGCGGCGGCGGAGGTCGGCCTATACGCCGTCGAATGGCGCGAGCAGCCGCTCGAACACGAATCCGAGGCCACCGGCGGCGACTGGCTGGTGCTGCTGACCGAGCCGTTCGCGGCGGCCCGAGCGGCGCTCGCCGCGCTGCCGGCCGCGCCGCGCTGCCAGGTGTTCGCGCGGCCCGGAGGCGATCTCGGCGCGCGCTACGAGGCGCTCGCCGCGCAGGTGCTGGCGGCCTTGCAGGCGCCGCTGCGCGAACCGGTGTCGACACCGTTGCGGGTGCAACTGGTGATCCCCGCCGCGGCCGAGGACGAGCCGCTGTTTGGCCTCGCCGCGCTGCTGCGCAGCGTCGAGCAGGAGAATCCGCGGATCCGCGCGCAGGTGATCGGCGTCGATCCCGAGCGTATGGACGCGTCCGACCTGGCGATCCTGCTGGCCGCCGAGCGCGTGCACCACGGTCCGGCCGCGATCCGTCATCGCGACGGCGCGCGCAGCGTGCTGCATCACGCGCCGCTGCCGGCCGCCACCGGTGCGCCCGCGCCGTGGCGCGACAGCGGCGTGTATCTGCTCACCGGGGGCGCGGGCGGCCTCGGCGCGCTGTTCGCGCGCGAGATCCTGCGTCACGCGCCCGGCGCAAGGGTGGTGCTGGCCGCGCGTGCGGGCTGGCCCGACCCGGCACGCGCCGCGCTGGCCCCGCTCGGGCCGCGGCTGCAGCTACGCACGCTCGACGTGACCGATGCGGGCGCCGTCGAGGCGCTGCTGCATGACCTGCACCGCGAGCACGGCACGCTCACCGGCATCCTCCACGCCGCCGGCGCGCTGCGCGACGGCTTCGCGCTCGGCAAGTCGGCCGCCGATCTGGCCGCCGTCTGCGCGCCCAAGGTGCGCGGCCTGCTGAACCTCGAACGCGCCAGCCGCGCGCTGCCGGTCGAGTTCCTGGCGAGCTTCTCGTCGCTGGCCGGCGTGCTCGGCAACGTCGGCCAGTCCGACTACGCGCTCGCCAACGCGTTTCTCGACCGCCGCGCGCTGCAGACCCGCCGCAGCATCTCGATCGCCTGGCCGCTATGGCGCGAGGGCGGCATGCGCATCGACGCGGAGACCGAACGCGCGCTGCGCGAGAACCTCGGCCTCGCGCCGATCGACAGCGAACGCGGCTTCGCGGCGTTCTATCAGGCGCTCGCCGCCGCCCGGCCGCAGGTGCTGGTGGCCTGCGGCGATCTGGCGAGGCTGGCCGCGCGCTTCAACGGCGCCGCGCCCGTCGCGGCGGCCCCGGCGCTCGAGGCCGCCGGGACCGCCGCCTCGGCCGAGCTGCGCGCCGCGCTGTTCGCGCGGCTCAAGGCGCTGTTCTCCGAGTGCACGCGCTACCGAGTCGAGGAACTCGACGCGCTGGAGCCGCTGGAGAGCTACGGCATCGATTCGATCATGATCACGCGGCTGAACCAGCGGCTCGCCGCGTTCTACGCGAGCCTGCCGAAGACGCTGCTTTATGAGCACCGCACGCTGGCCGCACTGGCCGGCTATCTGCTCGACCAGCACGCGGCGGCGAGCCGGCGCTGGGCCGGGCTCGATGCCGCGCCGGCCGCATCGGCACGGGCGGCCGGCGCGGCCGATCCGGCACGCGGCGCCGTCACCGGTGCGGCCGCCGCCGGGCCAGCCCGGGCCGCCACGGCCTCCGGCCGCGCGGCCGAGGCGCACGACGATGCGATCGCGATCATCGGTTTGAGCGGCCGCTATCCACGCGCCGCCTCGCCGACCGAATTCTGGAACAACCTGCGCGACGGCCGCGACTGCGTCGGCGAGATCCCGCCCGAGCGCTGGCCGCTCGAGGGCTTCTACGAGGCCGACCGCAAGCTCGCGCTCGCGCAGGGCAAGAGCTACGGCAAGTGGGGGGGCTTCCTCGACGGCTTCGCCGATTTCGATCCGCTGTTCTTCGGCATCTCGCCGCGCGAGGCGAGCGGCATGGATCCGCAGGAACGTCTGTTCATGCAGGCCTGCTGGGACGTGCTGGAGGACGCCGCGATCAGCCGCGAGACGCTCGCCACGCAGTACGGCGGCAAGGTCGGCGTCTACGCCGGCATCACCAAGACCGGCTTCAACCTATACGGCCCCGCGCTGTGGCGCGACGGCGAGACGCTGCATCCGCGCACCAGCTTCAGCTCGGTGGCGAACCGCGTCTCGTACACGCTGAACCTGAACGGCCCAAGCCTGCCGCTCGACACCATGTGCTCGTCGTCGCTGACGGCGATCCACGAGGCCTGCCGCGCGCTGCGCGCCGGCGACTGCGAGCTGGCGATCGCGGGCGGCGTGAACCTCTACCTGCATCCGTCGAGCTTCGTCGAGCTGAGCGCCTCGCAGATGCTCTCGTCCGATGGCCGCTGCAAGAGCTTCGGCGAGGGCGGCAACGGTTTCGTGCCGGGCGAGGGCGTGGGCGCGGTGCTGCTCAAGCCGCTGGCGCAGGCGCAGGCCGACGGCGACCCCATCCACGCCGTGATCCTCGCCACCCAGATCAACCACGGCGGCAAGACCCACGGCTACACCGTGCCGAACCCGTCGGCGCAGCGCGACGTCGTGCGCGCCGCCCTGGAGCGCGCCGGCATCGACGCGCGCAGCATCGGTTTCGTCGAGGCGCACGGCACCGGCACCGAGATGGGCGACCCGATCGAGATCGAGGGGCTGACCCAGGCCTTCCGCGGCGATACCGACGCGCTCGGCTACTGCGCGATCGGCTCGGTGAAGTCGAACATCGGCCATCTGGAGGCGGCCGCCGGCATCGCCGGGCTGACCAAGGTGGTAATGCAGATGAAGCATCGCCACCTGGTGCCGAGCCTCAACGCCGACGTCATCAATCCCAACATCGATTTCGAGCGCACGCCGTTCGTGCTGCAGCGCACCTCCGCGCCATGGCGGCGAATGGCCGGCCCGCGCGGGGAATGGCCGCTGCGCGCCGGGGTCAGCTCGTTCGGCGCGGGCGGCGCCAACGCGCACGTGATCGTCGAGGAATTCGTGCCGCTCGCGCGGCCCGCGCGTGCGGCCGCCACCACGCCGAGCCTGGTGGTACTGTCGGCGCGCACCGAGGCGGCGCTGCGCGGGCGCACCGGGCGTCTGCTGTCGTACCTGTCGCGCACCGATCGCACGCCGGCCGTCAGCCTCGAACCGCTGATCGCCGAACAACTGGCCGGCGTGCTGCACGTCGCGCCGGCGCAGATCGAGGCCGACGTCGGCTTCAGCGACTACGGGGTCGGCGAGTTCGAGCTGCGGCAACTGCTGGAGCGGCTTGCCGAGACCGCCGGGCTGGTGGCGCCGGACGACGCGTGGCGCGACTGCGGCAGCGTCGCCGAACTGGCGGCCTGCCTGCAGCCGGCCACCGTCGACGGCGGCCGCCTGGAGGACATCGCCTACACGCTGCAGGTCGGCCGCGAGCCGATGGAATGGCGGCTGGCCTGCGTGGCAGGCAGCCTCGCCGAACTGACCACGCGCCTCGAGCAGTATCTGGCCGGCGACGTCGGCGCGCCCGGCGTCCACGCCGGGCAGGCGGCGCAGGGCGGCGAGGAGCGCGAGGCGCTGGCGCACCGCAACCAGCACGCCGTCGAAGCGGCGGTGGCCGCGCGCGACCTCGGCACGCTCGCGAGCCTGTGGGTGAGCGGACAGCGCATCGAGTGGGCCGCGCTGCATCGCGACGCGCAACCGCGCCGCATGCATCTGCCGAGCTATCCGTACGCCCGCAACACCTACTGGATCGCGGAACGCTATCGCGGCCTCGCGCCCTCGTCGGCTGCATCGGCTGCATCGGCTGCATCGGCCGCCGTCGGGCCGGCGGCACCGGTCGCGGCGCCCGTGAGCGCCGCACCGGTCGCGCCGGCAGTGGCGCCCAGCGCCGCCGAGACCCGCGAGTACGTCGAGCGGATCGTGGTGGAGCGGCTCTGCGCCTCGCTCGACCTGCGCCCCGACGAGGTGCGCGCCGATCAGTCGTTCGCCGACTATGGCCTCGACTCGATCCTCGGCGTCGAACTGGTCGACGGCCTCAACGCGACGCTCGGCCTGGATCTCGACACCACCTGCCTGTTCGACTACAGCACGCTGCAGCGGCTCGTCGAGCACCTCGTCTCGCAATACAAGGGGCCGGTCGCGGCGGCAACCGCCCCGCGCGAGGCGGCCGTGGCCGCGGCCTCCGGCGCGGCGTCCGTCACCCCGGCGGCGACGCGCGAGGACGCCATCGCGATCGTCGGCATCAGCGGCCGGTTCGGCCGCTCCGACGATCTCGACGCGCTCTGGGAGCACCTCGCGCAGGGCCGCGACCTGATCGAGCCGGTCACGCGCTGGCCGCTGCCGGCCGACGCCGAAGCGAGCGAGGCCGCCTGCCGTCACGGCAGTTTCGTGGAGGGCATCGCGGAATTCGACCCGCTGTTCTTCAACATCTCGGGGCTCGAGGCGACCTACATGGATCCGCAGCAGCGGCATTTCCTGCAGGAAGCCTGGAAGGCGCTGGAGAACGCCGGCTACGCCGGCTCGCAGGTGGCCGGCACCGATTGCGGCGTGTACGTCGGCTGCTGCGGCGGCGATTACCAGGACCTCTTCCTCGGCAAGCCGTCGCCGCAATCGCTGTGGGGCAACATGGCCTCGGTGATCCCGTCGCGGATCGCCTACTACCTGGACCTGAAGGGCCCCTCGATGGCGATCGACAGCGCCTGCTCCAGCTCGCTCGTCGCGATCGACCTGGCATGCAAGGACCTGCGCAGCGGCGACACGCGCATGGCGCTGGCGGGCGGCGTGTTCCTGCAGGCAACCCCGAAGCTCTACACGGCCGCCCATCGCGCCGGGATGCTGTCGGCCACCGGCCGCTGCCACACCTTCGACGCCAGCGCCGACGGCTTCGTGCCGGGCGAGGGCGTGGGCGTACTGGTGCTCAAGCGGCTTTCCGACGCGCTGGCCGACGGCGATCACGTCCACGGCGTGATCCGCGGCTCGGGCGTCAACCAGGACGGCACCACCAACGGCATCACGGCGCCCAGCGCGCGCTCGCAGGAGGCGCTGCTGCGCCGCATCTACGAGCGCTTCGGCATCGACGCCAGCGAGATCGGCATGGTCGAGGCGCATGGCACCGGCACCCGGCTCGGCGACCCGATCGAGTTCGGCGCGCTCACCCGTGCGTTCCGTGCAGACACCGAGCGCCGCGAATACTGCGCGATCGGTTCGCTGAAGACCAATCTCGGCCACACCCAGTACGCCGCCGGCGTGGCGGGCGTGCTGAAGATCCTGCTGGCGCTCGAGCACGAGCAGATCCCGCCGTCGCTGCACTACCGCAGCGGCAATCCGGCGATCCGCTTCGCCGACAGCCCGTTCTACGTCAACACGCGCCTGCAGCCGTGGGCACGCGAGGCGCAGCGGCCGCGGCTGGCCGCGGTCAGCTCGTTTGGCGCGGGCGGCACCAACGCGCATCTGGTGATCGGCGACGCGCCGGCCAGCACGCTGCGCCATGCCGACAAGCCGGCGTGGCTCGTCACGCTGTCGGCCCGCACCCCGGGTCAACTGCGCCAGCAGATCGAACGCCTGCGCGCGCACTGCCTGCGCAAGCCGTCGCTCGACCTCGGCAACCTCAGCTTCACGCTGCTGGCGGGCCGCAAGCACTTCGGCCGCCGCGCGGCCTGGGTGGTGCGCGATCTCGCCGAGCTGGTGGCGGCGCTCGGCACCGCGCTCGACGCGGGCCGCGAGACGGCGGCCGCGGCCGTCGCGGCGCCGGCGAGCGCCTGGGCGGAGCAAGTGACGGCACTCGCCGCCGCAGGCTCCGACGGCGAGTACCGCGCTGCGCTCGGCGCGCTGGCCGACGCCTATCTGCAGGGCGCCGAGCCGGAGTGGCGCACGCTGTACGCCGACGGCGACTATCGACGCATGCCGCTGCCGACCTACCCGTTCGCGCGTGAGCGCTACTGGCTCGACGCGGCGGCCATGACGCTGGCGCTCGACGCGCGTCCGATCGAGCCGTGCGCGCTGCCGGTCCCGCTGCCCGCGCCGGCCTCGGCCGTGACGCAGGCGGTGGCGGGCGCGCATCCGTGGCTCGCGGCGGGCGCCGTCGGCAGCGGCACACCATCGCTGCGCGCCAACTTCAGCGGGCGCGAGTTCTTCGTCGTCGATCACGTCGTGCAGGGGCGCACCATCATGCCGGGCGTCGTCTCGCTGGAGCTGGCGCGCGCCGCGTTCGCGGCCGTCACCGGCAAGCAGACCGGCGTCGAGATCTCCGACGTGGTGTGGGTACGGCCGTTCGTGACCGGCGAGCCGATGCCCGAGGTCTGTGTCGACCTGCTGCCCGACACGGCGGGCCGCTACGAATTCCGCGTGCGCGCGGCCGGCGACGCCGAGTTCATCTATACCCAGGGCTTCGTGCAGGCCGGCTCGGCCGCGCCGGCCGTGCTCGATCTGGCCGCGTGGCACGCGCGTTGCGCGAGCGCGACAGTCTCGCGCGAGCGCTGCTACGACGCGATCCGCGCGATGGGCATCGATCACGGCCCGAGCCTGCGCGCCATCGAGTCGGTGCAGACCGGCGCCGGCCTCGCCCTGGCGCGGCTGGTGCAGTCGGCCGGCGCGCAGGCCGGCGGCGTGGTGCTGCATCCGGCCCTGCTCGACGCCGCGATCCAAGCCTCGATCGCGCTGCTGATGGGCGAGAACCGCACCGCGCTACCGTTCGCGCTGCGCTCGCTCGACGTGCTGGCGCCGTGCGTGGGCACGTTGTGGGCGGCGATCCGCCTGCACGAGCCGCGCGCGGGCTGGCAGGAGCTCGACATCGAGCTGTGCGACGAAGCTGGCACGCTGTGCGCGCGCTTGAGCGGCTACAGCTCGCGGATCCTCGCGCCGCGTCCCGACGCCGACGGCGCGGCCAACGCGGCATCCGCCGCACGCGGCAACGCGGCACCGGCGGGCACGGCGGCGCAAGGCGCGAACGCCGTCGCCGACGGCGCGGCGTTCCCGGTGCTGCTGCAGCCGGTGTGGGACGTCACGCCGCTGCCGAGCGCCGCGCTGCAAGTGGGCCGGCTGCTCGTGATCGGCGCCGAGCCGGCGCTCGTCGACGCGCTGCGGCGCTTCGATCCCGAGTTGCAGAGGCTCGCGTTCGCGGCCGACGAGAGCCGCGACGCGTTGGTCGCGCGGCTGGCCGCGCTGCGCGGCTTCGATCATGTGGTGTGGGCCGGCGACACGGCACCCACCGTGCCGGGCGAGGAGGACGCCCTGCTGGCGCGTCAGCCGCTCGGTGTGCTGCGCGCATTCCGGCTGATCAAGGCGCTGCTGGCCGCGGGCCGCGACGAGCACGCGCTGCACTGGACCCTGCTCACCACGCGCACCCACGGCTGCGACGCGAACGACACGGTGCAGCCGGGTGATGCCGGCCTGCACGGCTTGTTCGGCTCCCTCGCGCGTGAATATCCGAACTGGCCGGTGCGCGTGATCGATCTCGACTCGCGAGGCGCCGCGCCGCTGCAGCAGGTGTTCGAGCTGCCGTTCGACGCGCACGGCGACGCGTGGCTGTATCGCGGCGGTCAGTGGTATCGCCGCCAATACGTGCCGCTGGTGCCGCAGGCCGAGGCACTGCCGCCGTATCGCGAGGGCGGCGTCTACGTGGTGATCGGCGGCGCCGGCGGGGTGGGCGGGGCGTGGAGCGAGGCGCTGGTGCAGGACCATCGCGCGCAGATCGTCTGGCTTGGCCGCTCCGCCGCCGACGCGCGCGTCGAGGCGCGCCTCGACGCGCTCGCGGCGCACGGCCCGCGCCCGCTCTACCTGAGCGCGGACGCCGGCGACCGCGCGTCGTTGCAGGCCGCGCGCGACGAGGTACTGCGCCGCTTCGGCCGCATCGACGGCGTGCTGCACTCGGCGATCGTGCTGCAGGACCGCACGCTCGCGCGCATGGACGAGCAGGCGTTCCTGTCTAGCTACCGCGCGAAGGCGGACGTCAGCGTGCGGATGGCGCAGGTGTTCGGCGAGCTGCCGCTCGATTTCATGCTGTTCTTCTCGTCGATCCAGTCGTTCGCGCGCATGCCGGGTCAGGCCAACTACGCGGCCGGCTGCGTGTTCAAGGACGCGTTCGCGACCTATCTCGACCAGACCGGGCGCTTCCCGGTGCGCATCATGAACTGGGGCTACTGGGGCGAGGTCGGGGTAGCCGCGACGGCCGACTATCAGGCGCGCATGGCGCGCGCCGGGATCGCCTCGGTCGAACCGCCCGAGGCGATGACCGCGCTCGACGTGCTGCTCGCCGGCCCCAGCCGGCAGCTCGCGCTGATCAAGGTCACGCGCCTGTCGGCGATGGACGGCACCAGCCAGAGCGAGGCCATGACGGCCGCCGCCGCGCCGCTGCCCGCGCTGGTCGCGACGCTGCCGGACCCGGCCGCCGACGCCGGCGTGACGAGCCTGTGCGAGCGCGTGGTCGCGCAGACCGCGGAGATGGACCGCCATCTCGCCAAACTGCTCTACGCGCAACTGCGCGAGTTCGGCCTGTTCGGCGCGGAGGGCGCCACGCTGGCGGGCCTGCGCGCGCGGCTGCCGGCCATGTACGAGCGCTGGCTCGACGAGACCCTGGCCGTGCTGCAACGCCATGGCTGGATCGCGCGGCACGCCGACGGTGCCTATCACGCGCTGCAGCCGGTGGATGCCGGGGCGGCCTGGGCCGACTGGGAGCGCGACACCGCCGGATGGCTGTCCGACGACAACCGGCGCTCGCGCGTGCAGCTGGTCGAGGCGATGCTGCGCGCGCTGCCCGAGATTCTGGGCGAGCGCCGACCGGCCACCGCGGTGATGTTCCCGAAGTCGTCGTTGAAGCTGGTCGAGGGGGTGTACAAGAACAACCCCGTCTCCGACCATTTCAACGCCGTGCTGGTGGATGCGCTGGTGGCCTGGGTGAAGGCGCGCGTGGCGCGCGATCCGGCCGCACGGGTGCGCATCCTGGAGGTGGGCGCCGGCACCGGCGGCACCAGCGCGCGCGTGTTCCCGGCGCTGCGCCCGTACCAGGACAATATCGCCGAGTACTGCTACACCGACCTGTCGAAGGCGTTCCTGATGCACGCGCAGCGTGAGTTCGGGCCCGCCAATCCGTATCTGGCCTACCGGCTGTTCGACGCCGGCAAGCCGCTCGACGGGCAGGGCATCGACGCGCAGGCCTACGACGTGGTGATCGCCACCAACGTGCTGCACGCCACCGTCAACATCCGGAACACGCTGCGCAACGTGAAGGCCACGCTGCGTCCGAACGGCATGCTGCTGCTCAACGAGATGAGCGACAACCTGCTGTTCAGTCATTTGACCTTCGGCCTGCTCGAGGGCTGGTGGCTCTACGACGATCCCGCGCTGCGGCAGCCGGGCTCGCCCGGCCTCTATCCGGAGGTCTGGCAGGCCGTGATGGAAGCCGAGGGCTTCCGCTCGGTGCGCCTGCCGGCCGCCTCGGCGCGCGCGCTCGCCCAGCAGATCATCGTCGGCGAGAGCGATGGCCTGGCGCGTCAGCCGGTCGGCCCGGGCACCACGGTGGCGATGCGCCTGCCGGCGCGCGCCGCGCGGCGGCGGGCGACGCTCGTCGCCAGCGCGGCGTCGCGCGTCGCGCGTGCCAGCGTGAGCGTCGCGCCGCGAAGCGCGGAGGCGACCGCCGCTGTCGCTTCGGCGCCGGCGGTGCTGTCGCGCGGAGCGGCGAACGACTATCTGCGCGAGCTGGTGGCGGAGGTGATCCGCATTCCGGCCGCCGAGATCGATCCGGCCGAGCCGCTGGAAAGCTACGGCATCGATTCGGTGCTGGTGGTGCAGCTGACGGCCAAGCTGCGCAGCGTGCTGCCGAACATCGGCGGCACGCTGCTGTTCGAAGTGGCGACCATCGACGCGCTGAGCGAGCGCCTGCTGTCGACACATACGGAGCCGCTACGCTCGCTGCTGACCGGCGCCGAGGCGGCGGCGCCGGTCGCGGCCGACGCGGCGGGCGCGGTGAACGAGACCATCGTGCCGGCGGCACCGGCGCCCGTCGCGACCGAGCCGGACGACGCGGTTGCGCCCGAGGCGCCCGCCGCGTCGTCCGATGCCGACGGTGGCGCCGCGCTGCGCGCCGGTGCGCTCGACTACCTGCGCGGGCTGGTGGCGGAGGTGATCCGCATCCCGGCCGTCGAGATCGATCCGGCCGAGCCGCTGGAAAGCTACGGCATCGATTCGGTGCTGGTGGTGCAGCTAACGGCCAAGCTGCGCAGCGTGCTGTCGAACATCGGCGGCACGCTGCTGTTCGAGGTGGCAAGCGTGGCCGGGCTGGCCGACCGTCTGCTCGTCACGCACGCGCAGGCCTTGCACGCGCTGCTGGCCGGCACCGAGGCGGCGCCTGTCGTCGAGACGGCAGCCCCCGTCACCGCGTCGCCGGTCGAGGCGGCCGCAGCCGAGGCGGCCGTCGCCGCGCCGACAGTCCAGCCGACCGCGCCGGCCGCCGTCGCGGCGGCCCTGCCGGCTGCGGCGCCGCGCGAGGACATCGCGATCGTCGGCCTGTCGGGCCGCTATCCGAAGGCCGAGAACGTGCGGCGCTTCTGGGAGAACCTGCGCGACGGCCGTCACTGCATCGGCGAGATCCCGGCCGAGCGCTGGAACTGGCGCGACTACTTCGACGAGCAGAAGGGCAAGGAAGGCGCGATGTACAGCAAGTTCGGCGGCTTCCTCGACGACTTCTCGAAGTTCGATCCGCTGTTCTTCCGCATCTCGCCGGCCGAAGCCGAGCGCATGGATCCGCAGGAGCGCCTGTTCCTGATGCAGGCTCACGCGGTGATCGAGGACGCGGGCTACACGCCGGCGCAACTGGCCGACGCGCATCCGCGCATGGGCGTGTTCGTCGGCATCATGAACGGCCGCTACGCCACCAGCGCGGCCTACTGGTCGGCAGCCAACCGCGTCTCGTACCTGTTCAACTTCACCGGCCCGAGCCTGGCCGTCGACACCGCGTGCTCGTCGTCGCTGACGGCGCTGCACCTGGCCGTCGAGAGCCTGCACAGCGGCGCGAGTGATTGCGCGATCGCCGGCGGCGTGAACCTGATCTCGGTGCCGCAGCACTACATCACGCTCTCCGAGATGGTGATGCTGACGCCCTCGGACAAGTGCCATTCGTTCGGCGCCGGCGCGCAGGGATTCGTCGACGGCGAGGGCGTGGGCGCGGTGCTGCTCAAGCCGCTGTCGCGAGCGATCGCCGATGGCGACCACATCTACGGCCTGATCAAGGGCACCGCGATCAACGCGGGCGGCAAGACTCACAGCTACACGGTGCCGAGCCCCGCGGCGCAGGCCGCGCTGGTGCGCACCGCGTTCGAGCGCGCCGGCGTCGATCCGCGCACCGTCAGCTACATCGAGGCGCACGGCACCGGCACATCGCTGGGCGATCCGATCGAGATCAGCGGGCTCACGCGTGCGTTCGGCGAGCACACCGCCGACACCGGTTTCTGCGCGATCGGTTCGGTCAAGTCGAACATCGGTCACGCCGAGAGCGCGGCCGGCATCGCCGGCCTGACCAAGGTGCTGATGCAGATGAAGCACCGCCAGATCGCGCCGTCGCTGCATGCCGAGACGGTCAATCCGGAGATCGACTTCGCCGCCACGCCGTTCGTGCTGCAACAGGCGCTCGGCCCATGGGAGCGGCCCGTGATCGACGGCCGCGAGGTGCCGCTGCGCGCGGGCATCAGTTCGTTCGGCGCGGGCGGCGCGAACGCCCATGTGATCGTCGAGGAATACCTGCCGGCGCAGAGGGCCGCCGCGCCGGCCATGGCCGACGCGGCTCCGCACGCGGTGCTGCTGTCGGCGCGCGACGCCGACCGGCTGCGCGAGATGGCCCAGGCGCTGCACGACTTCCTCGGCGAGCCACAGGCGCCCGCGCTGGCCGATCTCGCGCACACGCTGCAGGTCGGCCGGGTCGCGCTCGACCAGCGGCTCGCCTTCGTGGCCGCCAGCCTCGACGAGGCGCGCGACAAGCTGGCCGCCTATCTGGCCGGCCGCCACGACGAGGCCGGCCTCTGGCTCGGCCGCCGCGAGACGCGCCGCGGCGCCGCGGCCGCGCGCGACGACGGCCTGCCGGCGCGCTGCGCGGCCTGGGCCGCCGAGCGCCGCTACGACGCGTTACTGCCGCTGTGGGTGAGCGGCACGGCGCTCGACTGGGCCGCCTACGTGCTCACGCCCGGCGCGCGCCGGGTGAGCCTGCCCACCTATGCGTTCGCGCGCGAGCATTTCTGGCTGACGCTGCCGTACCGTCCGGGCGCGATGGATGCGCCTCGCGCGGCACCGGTGCTGCATCCGCTGCTGCACGCGAACACCTCGAATCTCGACGGCCTGCGCCTGAGCACACGCCTGCGCGGCGAGGAGTTCTTCCTGGCGGATCACGTCGTGCAGGGTCGGCGCGTGCTGCCGGGCGTCGCCTATCTGGAGATGGCGCGCGCCGCGCTCGCCGAGCTGTCGCCCGCGCCGGAAGGCGCCGCCGCGGTGCTCACCAACGTGGTGTGGTCGCGGCCGTTCGCGCTCGACGACGCGCCGGCCAGCCTGCACATCGGGCTCGTGCCGCACGAGGACGGGCGCGTCGCGTTCAGCATCCACAGCGACGGCGGCGTGCACAGCCAGGGCAGCGCACGCTGGGATCCGGCGCCGGTGGCCGAAACGCTCGACCTCGACGCGCTGCGTGCCTCGATGGGCCGCGCCGAGTTCAGTCCGGCGCAGTGCTACGACGCGTTCGCCGAGCTGGGCCTCGCTTACGGGCCGGGCCATCGCGGGCTGGCCGCCGTCTACGCGGGCGAGGACGCCGTGCTGGCGCGCCTCGCGCTGCCGGTGGCCGCGCCCGGCGGGGTGTCGGCGTTCCTGCTGCATCCGGGCGTGATGGACTCGGCGCTGCAGGCGAGCGTCGCGTTCCTGCTCGGAGACGACGGCAGGCTGCGCGACAGCACCACCGTGCTGCCGTTCGCGGCCGCGCGCGTCGAGGCGCTGGCGCCGTGCGTCGACGACATGTGGGTGTGGGTGCGCCGTGAGGCGGGCTCGACCGCCGCCAGCGCGGTGCAGAAGCTCGAGTTCCTGGTCTGCGACGCGCAGGGCGCCGTGTGCGCGCGCATTCTCGGCTTCGCCGCGCGCCGCTTCGCGGGCCAGCCGTCCGCGGGCGGCACCGCGCCGGCCGTGGCGGCGCCCGGCCTGCCGGCCGACGTCGACGCCGACGCCGAATTCGCGAGCATGGCCCTGGCCGGCGAGCCGGCCGTGACATCGAACCGTGTGGCGGACGCGTCCGCCGAGGAGATTCCCCTGAATACCGATACGCAATTGCATGAACGCACCGAGCGTTACCTGAAGTCGCTGCTCGCGAATGCGACGCGCATGGCGGCCGAGCAGATCACGCCCGACGTGCCGTTCGAGGAATACGGGCTCGATTCGATCATGGTGATCAAGCTCACCAGCGAGCTGGAGAAGCATTTCGGCGCGTTGTCGAAGACGCTGTTCTTCGAGTACGGCAGCCTCGCCGAACTCGCCGGCTACTTCGTCGAGGGCCATGCCGAGCAACTCGACACGCTGCTCGGCAGCTCGCGCCGCACGGCGGCGGCCCGGTCCGCCGAGACGCCGGCTCCGGTTCCGGCCGCGACGGCACCCGCGCGCGCCGTGCCGGCAGCGGCGGCGAAGCCCGTTGCGCGCGCCGCGGCTCCGGCTCCGGCCGCCGCGATGCCGTCGCGTCAGCCGGCGGCAGGCGGTGCCATCGCGATCATCGGCCTGGCCGGCCGCTATCCGATGGCAGCCGACGTCGACGCGTTCTGGGACAACCTGCGCGCCGGCCGCGACTGCGTCTCCGAGGTGCCGGCCGAGCGCTGGGACCACACGCCGTACTACAGCCGCGACCGCTCGCAGCCGGGCACGGTCAACAGCAAGTGGGGCGGCTTCATCGACGGCGTCGACGAGTTCGATCCGCTGTTCTTCAACATCTCACCGCGCGATGCCGAGATCATCGATCCGCAGGAGCGCGTGTTCCTGCAGAACGTGTTCCATACGTTCGAGGATGCCGGCTACACGCGCCAGTCGCTCGCGCGCGCAGGCGGCCAGGTGGGCGTGTTCGTCGGCGTGATGTACGAGGAATACCAGCTCTACGGCGCCGAGCAGAGCCTGCAGGGGCGCCGCATTGCGCTGTCCGGCAGCCAGGCGTCGATCGCCAATCGCGTGTCCTACTACTTCGACCTGCGCGGCCCGAGCCTCGCGCTCGATACGATGTGCTCGTCGTCGCTCACGGCGATACATCTGGCCTGCCAGAGCTTGCGCGACGGCGAATGCGCGATGGCGATCGCGGGCGGCGTCAATCTCACGCTGCACCCGAACAAGTATCTCGCGCTCGGCCAGGGCAAGTTCGTGTCGAGCAAGGGCCGCTGCGAGGCGTTCGGCGACGGCGGCGACGGCTATGTGCCGAGCGAGGGCGTGGGCTCGATCCTGCTCAAGCCGCTCGCGCAGGCCGAGGCCGACGGCGACCACATCTACGGCGTGGTCAAGGCCAGCGCCGTCAACCACGGCGGCAAGACCAACGCCTACACGGTGCCCAACCCCGGCGCGCAGGCCGAGGTGATCGCCCGCTCGCTGGAGCGCGCCGGCGTGGACGCGCGCACCATCAGCTACATCGAGGCACACGGCACCGGCACCTCGCTCGGCGATCCGATCGAGATCACCGGCCTGTCGAACAGCTTCCGCCGGCAGACGCGCGATACCGGTTTCTGCGCGATCGGCTCGGTGAAATCGAACATCGGCCATTGCGAGAGCGCGGCCGGCATCGCCGGCGTCACCAAGGTGCTGCTGCAGATGCGTCACCGCGAGCTGGTGCCGTCGTTGCATTCCGCGCAGCTCAATCCGCACATCGATTTCGCCGCCACCCCGTTCGTCGTGCAGCAGCAACTCGCCGCCTGGGAGCGGCCGTGCCTCGAGGTCGACGGCGAGCTGCTCGAATATCCGCTGCGCGCGGGCGTCAGCTCGTTCGGCGCGGGCGGAGCGAACGCGCACGTGCTGATCGAGGAATACCAGGGCACGTCGCAAGCCGCGGCCGCTGCGAGCGGGCCCGCGCTGGTGGTGCTGTCGGCGCGCAACCCGGAGCAACTGCGCGAGGCCGCCCGGCGCCTGCGCGATCGGCTCGCGCTCGACGAGCCGGCACTTGCCGAACTCGCGTTCACGCTGCAGACCGGCCGCGAGGCGATGGACGAACGGCTCGGGCTGGTGGTCGGCTCGGTGGCCGAGCTGCGCGAGCGGCTCGACGCGTTCCTGAGCGGCGACGACGCCACCGCCGATCTGCATCGCGGCAACGTGCGCGCCGGCCGGCAGACGCTGGCCGCGTTCAGCGGCGACGACGATCTGCGCGACGCGATCCACAGCTGGATCGCCAAGGGCAAGTTCGACAAGCTGCTGGCGATGTGGGTGCAGGGTCTGGCGATGGATTGGACGCTGCTGTACGGCGGCGCGCGGCCGCGCCGCCTCAGCCTGCCCGGCTATCCGTTCGCGAAGACGCGCTTCTGGGTGCCCGGGCTGCAAGCCGGGCAGCCGGCGCCGGCCGCCGCGGTGGCGCTCGATCCGGTGGTCGGCCCGGCGGCGGCCGTGAGCGCGCCGCGCGCGCCCGTATCGGCACCCGCTGCCGCCCAGCCGGCCGCGGCCGCGCTGGACGGCGTGCTGCTGGCGCGCCCGCAATGGGTCGACCAGCCGCTGGCGTTCCCCGCCACGGCGTCGACGGGCGGCGTGCAGCGCGTGCTGCTGTACGCGCTGCCCGACATCGACGCGCCGGCGCTCGCGAACCGTCTGGGCGACGCGCAGTGCGAGACGCTGCAAGCCGAGGGCGCCGATGCCGGCGAACGCTTCATGAGCCTGTCGCGCCAGCTGTTCGCGACGGTGCGCGGCATCCTGCAGGACAAGCGCCGCGGCGAGACGCTGCTGCAACTGGTGCTGCCGGCCACCGGCGAGGCGGCAGCATTCGCGGGCCTGTCCGGCCTGCTGCGCACCGCGCAGCTCGAGAATCCGCGGATCCGCACCCAGGTGGTGCTGGTGGCCGACGGCATCGGCCTGCCCAGGCTCGCGGGGCTGCTGCGCGCCGAGCGCGCGCAGTTGCCCGCGCGCGGGCAACTGCTGCGCTATCGCGGCAGCCGCCGCGAGCTCGCCTCGCTGGTCGAGATCGCACCCGCGCCGGCCGCCACGCCCGTCTGGCGCGACAACGGCGTGGTGCTGATCACGGGCGGGGCCGGCGCGATCGGGCTGGTGTTCGCCCGCGCGATCCTGGCCGCGAGCCCGACCAGCACGGTCGTGCTGACCGGCCGCTCGCAGCTCGACGGCGCGCGGCTGGCGGCGCTCGAGGCGCTCGGCCCGCGCGTGGTCTACCGCTCGCTCGACGTGGTCGACGCAAGTGCCGTGCACGCGCTCGTCGACCGCCTGAGCGCCGAATTCGGGCCGCTCACCGCCGTGCTGCACGGCGCCGGCTTCCTGCGCGACAGCTATCTGCTCAAGAAGTCCGAGGCGGATTTCGTCGCGGTGCTGGAGCCGAAGGTGCGCGGGCTCGTCAACCTCGATCTCGCCACCCGCGCCGCGCCGCTCGACGTGTTCGCGACCTTCGCGTCGCTGGCCGGCGTGACCGGCAATCCCGGGCAGGCCGACTACACCACCGGCAACGCGTTCATGGACCACTACATGGCCGGCCGCGAACTGCGGGTGCGCAGCGGCGAGCGGCAGGGCCGCAGCCTCTCGCTCGACTGGCCGCTGTGGGCCGACGGCGGGATGCGTCCGGACGAGACCAGCGTCACGCTGATGTTCGACAACTTCGGCCTCGCGACGATGGACGACGCCACCGGGATGGCCGCGTTCGACGCGGCGTTCGCGAGCGGTCACGCGCAGGTGCTGGTCGCCACCGGCGAGCGTCGGCGCCTGATCGACACCTTCGGCGTAGTTGCCCGCAAGCCGGGCACGCGCGAGGAGGCCAACGGCGCGCCCGCGCCGGCCGCCGCGGCGCGCGTCACACCGGCCGCGACGCAGCCGGCCGCGGCCGCGATCGCCGACTCCGAACTGCTGGACCGGCTGCTGGCGCGCCTGCGAGAGCAGGTGGCGAGCCTCATCAAGGTCGAGCCGACGCTCGTCGAGTTCGACGCCGAGCTGAGCGAATACGGCTACGACTCGGTGTCGCTGACCGATCTGGCCGATCGCCTGAACCGCGAGTTCGGCCTGGACCTGACGCCGGCGCTGTTCTTCGAATTCCCGACGCTGCAACGCATGGCCGGGCATCTGCTGGCCACGCGGCGCGCGCCGCTCGCGGCGCGTCTCGCGCCGGCGGTTGCCGCCCCGGAGGCGCCGGCGGTGCCGGCAGCCGTCGCCGCGCCCATCGCGCAATCGAGCGCCGCGCCCGTGGCGCCGGCCGTCACGATCTCCGCGACCGAGCTGCGCGATCGCGTCGGCGCCTACCTGCGCGAGCAGGCCGCCGCGCTGATCAAGGTCGAGACCAATGTGATCGACCTCGATCTGGAGCTGAGTGAATACGGTTACGACTCGATCTCGCTGACCGATCTGGCCGATCGCGTCAATCGCGAACTCGGGCTCGAACTGACGCCTGCGCTGTTCTTCGAATACCCGAGCCTGCAAGGGCTGGCGGGCCATCTGGTGGAGGCGCATACCGTGCTGCTGAAGCACAGGTTCGCGCCGGCACCGTTGGCCGCGACGGTCCATGAGACGCCGGTATCGGCCATCGCGGTCGAGGTGGAGACAGCGGTGGCGGCGCGCGAGCCGATGGTGACCGCCGCGGCTTCGGCCGCATCGGTCGGCGCGCCGGCGGCCGGCGCCGACGCCGAGCTGCGCGATCGTCTGTGCGGCGCGCTGCGTGAACACGTGGCCCGGCGTCTGCATGTCACGCCCGAGCAGGTCGAGCTGGGCACGGCGCTGAGCGAATACGGCTACGACTCGGTGCAGTTGACCGAGCTGACGAACCAACTCAACGCGGCGTTCGGCTTCGAATTGACGCCGGCGCTGTTCTTCGAATTCCCGACGCTGCAAGCGCTCGCCGAGTATCTGTTGCGTACCGAGCGCGAGCGGCGCGCGCGCGTCTGGCCGGCGACGGTGGCGCGCCCCGCTGCGGCGGCACCTTCGGCGGCTGCCACGGTCGTGGCAGCGGCGGCGGTCACACCCGCTGCGGCGGTCGCGGCGGCTGCGGCGCCGACGCAAGGCACCGGCACGGCCCACTCGAACGAGCCGATCGCGATCGTGGGCCTGAGCGCCTGCATGCCGATGGCCGAGGACGCCGACGCGTTCTGGCAGAACCTGCTCGACGGCCGCGACTGCGTGACCGAAATCCCGGCGGGCCGCTGGGACTGGCGCGCGGTGGCCACCGAGCTGGCGGGCGGCGAGGGCGGCACGCGCGTGAAGTGGGGCGCCTTCATCGACGGCGTCGACGAGTTCGATCCGCTGTTCTTCGGCATCTCGCCGCGCGAGGCGCTGGTGATGGATCCGCAGCAGCGCCTGTTGATGACCTACGTCTGGAAGGCGATCGAGGACGCCGGCTATTCGTCGGAGTCGATCTCGGGCAGCCGCACGGCGCTGTTCGTCGGCACCGGGCTAAGCGGTTACCAGAACCTGTTCTCGGCCGAGGCGCGGGCGGGCGAGGGCTACAGCGCGACCTCGGCGGTGCCGTCCGTCGGCCCCAACCGGATGAGCTACTTCCTGAACCTGCACGGTCCGAGCGAGCCGATCGAGACGGCCTGCTCCAGCTCGCTGGTGGCGATCAACCGCGGTATCGCGGTCCTGCGCGACGGTACCTGCGAGATGGCGATCGTCGGCGGCATCAACACGATCGTCACACCCGACGCGCATGTGAGCTTCAGCAAGGCCGGCATGCTCAGCGAGGACGGCCGCTGCAAGACCTTCTCGGAAGCCGCCAACGGCTACGTGCGCGGCGAGGGCGTGGGGATGCTGGTGCTGAAGCGTCTGAGCGACGCGCAGGCGGCCGGCGATGCGATCTATGCCGTGATCCGCGGTGGCGCCGAGAACCACGGCGGCCGGGCGAGTTCGCTGACGGCGCCCAACCCGCAGGCGCAGGCGGCCCTGCTGACGGACGCGTATCGCCGCTCGGGCGTCGATCCGCGCACGGTCAGCTATATCGAGGCGCATGGCACCGGCACCAAGCTCGGCGATCCGGTGGAGATCACCGGCTTGAAGAGCGCATTCGCAAACCTCGGCGTCGAGTCGGGCGAGGAGCCATTCTGCGGGCTCGGTTCGGTCAAGAGCAACATCGGCCACCTGGAGCTGGCCGCGGGCGTGGCCGGCGTGATCAAGGTGGTGATGCAGATGAAGCACGCCACGCTGGTCAAGAGCCCGCACAGCGAGCCGGAGAATCCGTATATCGGTTTGTCGGGCAGCCCGTTCTATGTGGTGCGTGAAAACCGTCCCTGGGTGGCGCCGGTCGACGAGGCTGGCCGTCCGCTGCCGCGTCGCGCGGGTGTCAGCTCGTTCGGCTTCGGCGGCGTGAACGCACACGTGGTGCTCGAAGAGTACGTGGCGCCGGTGGAACAGGCGGCACGGCCGAGCGGCCCGGCGCTGGTGGTGCTGTCGGCCCGCACGGAAGCGGCGCTGACCGAACGCGCGGCGCAACTGCTCGCCTGGCTGGAACGCAACCCTGACGCGGATCTGTACGCGCTGGCCTATACGCTGCAAGTGGGCCGCGACGCGATGGACGAACGTCTGGCCTGGGCGGTGGATTCACTCGATGAGCTGCGCGAGCGGCTCGGTGCGTTCACGCAGGACGGTCGGCTCGGCAGCGGCGTGCGCGGTCAGGTCAAGCGCAACAAGGACGCGCTCGCCGGCCTGACCGGCGACGACGATATGGCCGTGCTACTCCAAAGCTGGCAGCAGAAGGGCAAGTTCACGCGACTCCTGGGCGTGTGGGCGAAGGGCATCGCGGTGAAGTGGGACCGGCTCTATCAGGGCCCGCGTCCGCGCCGTCTGCATCTGCCGGCCTATCCGTTCGCCCGCGAGCGGCACTGGGTGGAGCCGGGCGCGACGACGACAACGGCAGGCGCGGCGCCGGTGCTCGGCGCGGCGCAACTGCATCCGCTGCTGCATGCCAACACGTCGAGCCTGGAGACGCAGCGCTTCACCTCGCAGTTCGACGGCAGCGAGCCGTTCCTCGCCGATCACGAGGTGCAGGGCCGGCGCGTGCTGCCGGGCGTCGCCTATCTGGAAATGGCGCATGCCGCGCTGGTGCGCTCGGGCGCCTGCCGCGCCTCGGATCGCGTCCAGTTGAATCAGGTGGTCTGGTCGCGGCCGTTCGCGGTCGAGCCGGGCACGCCGCAGGCGGCGCATATCAGCCTGCTGGCCGAGGACGACGAGCGCGTGAGCTTCGAGGTCCATAGCCACGATGCGGCCGGCCGGACGCACCTCGTGCACGGCCGCGGCGTCGCCCGGCTCGGGCTGGCACAGGCCGCGCCCGAGGCGCTGGATCTCGACGCGCTGCGTGCGCGCATTCGGCGCGCGAGCTTCACGGCCGCGCAGTGCTATGCCGCGTTCGACCGGCTCGGGCTCGTCTACGGGCCGAGCCATCGTGGCCTGGCCGAGCTGCATGCCGGCGAGCAGGAGGTGCTGGCGCGGCTGTCGCTGCCGGTGCTGCCGGCCGGCATGACGCTGGCGCCGGGGCTGCTCGATTCGGCCTTGCAGGCCGCGATCGGGCTGGTGCTGGGCGCCGACGGCGAACTCGCCGACGCGACCCCGATGCTGCCGTTCGCGCTGCGCGAGCTGGACGTGCTGGCGCCGTGCCAGCGCGAGATGTGGGTATGGGTTGCCGCCGTCAAGGACGACAGCACGGCGGTGCGCAAGCTCGACATCGCGCTGCTGGACGAAACCGGGCGCGTCTGCGTTCGGCTGAACGGCTTCGCGTCGCGCCGCCTCGATGCGGCCGTCGCGCAGGGCGAGTCCGGCCACGACGACGAGGCGTGGCATGACGATGACCTCGATGCCGGCCACGGCGAGGACGCGACGCTGATGCTTGCGCCGGTCTGGCAAGCGGCCGCGCTGCAAGCCGGCGCGTCGGCACCGGTCGCGCGCCGTGTGGTGATTCTTTGCGGTTTCGAGGCGCAGCTCGCTGGCGAGCTGTCGGTGGTGCTGGCCGATACGCGCTGCGAGGTGGCGCCGGTGGTAGGCGACGACCTCGGCGCGTGCTATCACGGCCTGGCGCGCCATCTGTTCTCGCGACTGCAGGCACTGGCGGCCGAGAAGCCGGCATCGGACCTGCTGGTGCAGGTAGTTGTGCCGCTGACGGGCGAACTCGCGGTGCTGGCGGGCCTGTCCGGCCTGCTGAAGACGGCGCAGCTCGAATATCCGCGTCTGAAGACGCAGCTGCTGTGTCTGCCGGCCGAGATGAACGGCGTGGTGATGGGCGATCTGCTGCGCGAAGAAGGCGAGCAGGCCGCGCCGGCCGCGCTGCTGCGTTATCGCGACGGCGTACGCGAGGTTCGCGTGGCGCGGGAGCTCGCGCAGGCGCCGGCCAGGCCGATCTGGCGCGAGGATGGCGTATATCTGATCACGGGCGGTGCCGGCGCGATCGGGCTGGTGTTCGCCGGCGAGATCGTGGCGCAGGCGCCGCGCGCGACGGTGATCGTGAGCAGCCGCTCGGCACTCGATGACGCTTCGCAGGCGCGGCTCGCCGTGCTCGGCGAGCGCGTCGTGCATCGCCGCGTGGACGTGACGGATGCGGCGGCGGTGAATGCGCTGGTGGAGGGCATCGTCGTCGAGTTCGGGCGGCTGGACGGCGTGTTGCACGGCGCCGGGCTGCTGCGCGATGCGTATCTGGCGAACAAGAGCGTGGAGGAACTGGACGCGGTGCTGGCGCCGAAGGTGGCCGGTCTCGTGAACCTGGATCAGGCCACGCGCGACGTGCCGCTGGAGCTGTTCGCGGCGTTCTCGTCGCTGGCGGGCTACGGCGGCAATCCGGGGCAGGCGGACTACGCGGCGGCGAACGCGTTCATGGATCACTATGTGATCGCGCGCGCCGAGCGCGTGGCACGTGGCGAGGCGAGCGGGCGCAGCGTATCGGTGAACTGGCCGCTGTGGGCGGAAGCGGCGATGCGTCCGGACGCGGCGAGCATCGAGCTGATGCGTCGCACGGCAGGGCTGGTGCCGCTGGAGAACGCGGCGGCGCTGAAGGCGTTCGCGCAGGCGGTGGCGAGCGATGCGGCGCAGGTGCTGGTGGCGGCGGGCGAACGGGAGAAGCTGCTCGCGCTGCTCGGCGCGGCCGTGGACGACGCACCCGACGTGAGCGAAGCCGTCGCGCCGGCGCCGCAGGCGGGGCCCGGTGCCGGCGTGGATCTGTCGCGCGTGGTCGGCGCGACGCTCTTGAGCCGCGTGTCCGCGTTGATCAAGGTGAAGCCGGAGGACATCGATCTCGACGAGGAACTGGCAGGTTACGGCTTCGACTCGATCTCGCTGACCGAACTGGCCACCGAACTCAATCGCGCCTACGAGTTGGACCTGATGCCGACGGTGTTCTTCGAGCATCCGACGCTGGCGGCGCTCACGGCCTATCTGGTCGAGACGCATCGCGAGACGATGGCGCGCCATCTGGCGCCCGTCTCCGCCACGACACCTGCCGCCGCGGCCAGGCCGGAGCTGCGCGCGGCGGCGAGCGCGCCGTCGACGCGACGCGCCCGGGCCAATGCGCCGCGTCGCCGTGTCGAAGCCGACGACGAGCCGATCGCGATCGTGGGCCTGAGCGCCTGCATGCCGATGGCCGAGGACGCCGACGCATTCTGGCAGAACCTGCTCGACGGCCGCGACTGCGTGACCGAAATCCCGGCGGGCCGCTGGGACTGGCGCGCGGTGGCCACCGAGCTGGCGGGCGGCGAGGGCGGCACGCGCGTGAAGTGGGGCGCCTTCATCGACGGCGTCGACGAGTTCGATCCGCTGTTCTTCGGCATCTCACCGCGCGAGGCGCTGGTGATGGATCCGCAGCAGCGCCTGTTGATGACGCATGTCTGGAAGGCGCTGGAGGACGCCGGCTATTCGTCGCAGTCGATCTCGGGCAGCCGCACGGCGCTGTTCGTCGGCACCGGGCTGAGCGGTTATCAGAACCTGTTCCCGGCCGACGAACGGGCCACGGAAGCCTATAGCGCGACCTCGGCGGTGCCGTCCGTCGGCCCCAACCGGATGAGCTACTTCCTGAACCTGCACGGTCCGAGCGAGCCGATCGAGACGGCCTGCTCCAGCTCGCTGGTGGCGATCAACCGCGGTATCGCGGTCCTGCGCGACGGTACCTGCGAGATGGCGATCGTCGGCGGCATCAACACGATCGTCACACCCGACGCGCATGTGAGCTTCAGCAAGGCCGGCATGCTCAGCGAGGACGGCCGCTGCAAGACCTTCTCGGAAGCCGCCAACGGCTACGTGCGCGGCGAGGGCGTGGGGATGCTGGTGCTGAAGCGTCTGAGCGACGCGCAGGCGGCCGGCGATGCGATCTACGCCGTGATCCGCGGTGGCGCCGAGAACCACGGCGGCCGGGCGAGTTCGCTGACGGCGCCCAACCCGCAGGCGCAGGCGGCCCTGCTGACGGACGCGTATCGCCGCTCGGGCGTCGATACGCGCACGGTCAGCTATATCGAGGCGCACGGCACCGGCACCAAGCTCGGCGATCCGGTGGAGATCACCGGCTTGAAGAGCGCATTCGCAAACCTCGGCGTCGAGTCGGGCGAGGAGCCATTCTGCGGGCTCGGTTCGGTCAAGAGCAACATCGGCCACCTGGAGCTGGCCGCGGGCGTGGCCGGCGTGATCAAGGTGGTGATGCAGATGAAGCACGCCACGCTGGTCAAGAGCCTGCACAGCGAGCCGGAGAATCCGTATATCGGTTTGTCGGGCAGCCCGTTCTATGTGGTGCGTGAAAACCGTCCCTGGGTGGCGCCGGTCGACGAGGCGGGCCGTCCGCTGCCGCGTCGCGCGGGTGTCAGCTCGTTCGGCTTCGGCGGCGTGAACGCGCACGTGGTGCTCGAAGAGTACGTGGCGCCGGTGGAACAGGCGGCACGGCCGAGCGGCCCGGCGCTGGTGGTGCTGTCGGCCCGCACGGAAGCGGCGCTGACCGAACGCGCGGCGCAACTGCTCGCCTGGCTGGAACGCAACCCTGACGCGGATCTGTACGCGCTGGCCTATACGCTGCAAGTGGGCCGCGACGCGATGGACGAACGTCTGGCCTGGGCGGTGGATTCGCTCGATGAGCTGCGCGAGCGGCTCGGTGCGTTCACGCAGGACGGCCGGCTCGGCAGCGGCGTGCGCGGTCAGGTCAAGCGCAACAAGGACGCGCTCGCCGGCCTCGCGGCCGACGAGGACCTGCCGGCGCTGCTGGCTTTGTGGCAGGCCAAGGGCAAGTGGGACCGGCTGCTGTCGATGTGGGCCAAGGGCCTCACGCTCGACTGGCGCACGCTGCACGCGTCGCCGACGCCGCGCCGCCTGCATCTGCCGGTCTATCCGTTCTCGCGCGAGCGTTACTGGGCCGAGACGAAGCCGGCGGCACGCATCGCGGCGAGCGCGGCGCCAATGCTCGGCGCGGCGCAGCTGCATCCGCTGCTGCATGCCAATACCTCGAACCTGGAGGCGCAGCGCTTTACCTCGCAATTCGACGGCAGCGAGCCGTTCCTCGCCGATCACGAGGTGCAGGGCCGGCGCGTGCTGCCGGGCGTCGCCTATCTGGAGATGGCGCATGCCGCGCTGGTGCGCTCCGGTGCCGGCGCGGCGACCGAGCTGGTGCTGAACCAAATCGTCTGGTCGCGCCCGCTGGTGGTCGAGCCGGGCACGCCGCAGGCGGTGCATATCGACTTGCAGGCCGAGGACGACGGCCGCGTGAGCTTCGAGGTCTACAGCGGCGATGCGACCGGTACGGCGCGCCGCGTGCATGGCCGCGGCGTCGCGCAGGCACGGCCGCACGCCGAAGCCGCGCCGCAGACGCTGGATCTCGACGCGCTGCGTGCGCGCATGCGGCGCGCGAGCTTCACGGCCGCGCAGTGCTATGCCGCGTTCGACCGGCTCGGGCTCGTCTACGGGCCGAGCCATCGTGGCCTGGCCGAGCTGCATGCCGGCGAGCAGGAGGTGCTGGCGCGGCTGGCGCTGCCGGTGCTGCCGGCCGGCATGACGCTGGCGCCGGGGCTGCTCGATTCGGCCTTGCAGGCCGCGATCGGGCTGGTGCTGGGCGCCGACGGCGAACTCGCCGACGCGACCCCGATGCTGCCGTTCGCGCTGCGCGAGCTGGACGTGCTGGCGCCGTGCCAGCGCGAGATGTGGGTATGGGTTGCCGCCGCCAAGGACGACAGCACGGCGGTGCGCAAGCTCGACATCGCGCTGCTGGACGAAACCGGGCGCGTCTGCGTTCGGCTGAACGGCTTCGCGTCGCGCCGCCTCGATGCGGCCGTCGCGCACGACGACGACCCGCTGCTGCTGGCACCGGCATGGCAGCCGATGGCGCTGCCGTCGGACGCGCCGATCGTGCCGGTCGCGCGCCGCGTCGTGCTGTTGTGCGGTTTCGGCGGGCAATTGCTGGGTGAGCTGTCGGCGGTGCTGGCCGATACGCGCTGCGAGGTGGCGCCGGTGGTAGGCGACGACCTCGGCGCGCGCTATCACGGCCTGGCGCGCCATCTGTTCTCGCGACTGCAGGCGCTGGCGGCCGAGAAGCCGGCATCGGACCTGCTGGTGCAGGTAGTTGTGCCGCTGACGGGCGAACTCGCGGTGCTGGCGGGCCTGTCCGGTCTGCTGAAGACGGCGCAGCTCGAATATCCGCGTCTGAAGACGCAGCTGCTGTGTCTGCCGGCCGAGATGAACGGCGTGGTGATGGGCGATCTGCTGCGCGAAGAAGGCGAGCAGGCCGCGCCGGCCGCGCTGCTGCGTTATCGCGACGGCGTACGCGAGGTTCGCGTGGCGCGGGAACTCGCGCAGGCGCCGGCCAGGCCGATCTGGCGCGAGGATGGCGTATATCTGATCACGGGCGGTGCCGGCGCGATCGGGCTGGTGTTCGCCGGCGAGATCGTGGCGCAGGCGCCGCGCGCGACGGTGATCGTGAGCAGCCGCTCGGCACTCGATGACGCTTCGCGGGCGCGGCTCGCCGTGCTCGGCGTGCGCGTCGTGCATCGCCGCGTGGACGTGACGGATGCGGCGGCGGTGAATGCGCTGGTGGAGGGCATCGTCGTCGAGTTCGGGCGGCTGGACGGCGTGTTGCACGGCGCCGGGCTGCTGCGCGATGCGTATCTGGCGAACAAGAGCGTGGAGGAACTGGACGCGGTGCTGGCGCCGAAGGTGGCCGGTCTCGTGAACCTGGATCAGGCCACGCGCGACGTGCCGCTGGAGCTGTTCGCGGCGTTCTCGTCGCTGGCGGGCTACGGCGGCAATCCGGGGCAGGCGGACTACGCGGCGGCGAACGCGTTCATGGATCACTATGTGATCGCGCGCGCCGAGCGCGTGGCACGTGGCGAGGCGAGCGGGCGCAGCGTATCGGTGAACTGGCCGCTGTGGGCGGAAGCGGCGATGCGTCCGGACGCGGCGAGCATCGAGCTGATGCGTCGCACGGCAGGGCTGGTGCCGCTGGAGAACGCGGCGGCGCTGAAGGCGTTCGCGCAGGCGGTGGCGGGTGATGCGGCGCAGGTGCTGGTGGCGGCGGGCGAACGGGAGAAGCTGCTCGCGCTGCTCGGCGCGGCCGTGGACCAACCCGCCGACGACGGGTTCGAAGCGTTCGAGGCAGAACAGAAGGCCGACGACGCGTATCAGGCGAACCCGGCCGCGCGTCAGCCGGCTGCCGGCGGCGCCGACCTGTCGCGCATGGTCAGCGCAGCGCTGCTGGATCAGGCTTCGGTGCTGATCAAAGTGAAGCCGGAGGACATCGATCTTGACGAGGAACTGGCCGGTTACGGCTTCGACTCGATCTCGCTGACCGAGCTGGCCACCGAATTGAACCGAACCTACGACCTGGACCTGATGCCGACGGTGTTCTTCGAGCATCCGACGCTGGCGGCGCTCACGCGCCATCTGGTCGACGCGCATCGCGAGACGATGGCGCAGCACTTTGCGACTGCGGCGGAAGCCTCGGACGTGGCTGTGGCCGAGCGCCCGGTGGCGCCGGCGGTGATCCGGCCGGTCCAGCTGGCCCGGCGCGCGCCGGCGAAAGCGGCGCGTCGTCGCGCCGCGCCGTCCGAGGCGCCGGCAGCGGCCATCGCACCGGCCCGGGCGCCGCTCGACGAGCCGATCGCGATCGTGGGCCTGAGCGCCCGCATGCCGATGGCCGAGGACGCCGACGCGTTCTGGCAGAACCTGCTCGACGGCCGCGACTGCATCGAGGAAATTCCTGCGATGCGTTGGGACTGGCAGGCCGTCTACGGCGATCCGACAGACGACGCGGGCCGTACCCGCGTGAAGTGGGGCGGTTTCATCGACGGCATCGACGAGTTCGATCCGCGCTTCTTCGGCATCTCGCCGCGCGAGGCGCAGGTGATGGACCCGCAGCAGCGCCTCCTGATGACGCATGTCTGGAAGGCGATCGAGGATGCCGGCTACTCGGCGCAAGCGCTGTCCGGCAGCCGCACCGCGCTGTTCGTCGGCACCAGCCTGAGCGGCTACGGCAATCTGCTCGCGCAGTCCGCGCAGGCGCAGGCGGCCTTCACCTCGACCTCGGTGGTGCCGTCCATCGGCCCCAACCGGATGAGCTACTTCCTGAACCTGCACGGTCCGAGCGAGCCGATCGAGACGGCCTGCTCCAGCTCGCTGGTGGCGATCAACCGCGGTATCGCGGTCCTGCGCGACGGCACCTGCGAGATGGCGATCGTCGGCGGCATCAACACGATCGTCACACCCGACGCGCATGTGAGCTTCAGCAAGGCCGGCATGCTCAGCGAGGACGGCCGCTGCAAGACCTTCTCGGAAGCCGCCAACGGCTACGTGCGCGGCGAGGGCGTGGGGATGCTGGTGCTGAAGCGTCTGAGCGACGCGCAGGCGGCCGGCGATGCGATCTACGCCGTGATCCGCGGTGGCGCCGAAAACCACGGCGGCCGGGCGAGTTCGCTGACGGCGCCCAACCCGCAGGCGCAGGCGGCCCTGCTGACGGACGCGTATCGCCGCTCGGGCGTCGATCCGCGCACGGTCAGCTATATCGAGGCGCACGGCACCGGCACCAAGCTCGGCGATCCGGTGGAGATCACCGGCTTGAAGAGCGCATTCGCAAACCTCGGCGTCGAGTCGGGCGAGGAGCCATTCTGCGGGCTCGGTTCGGTCAAGAGCAACATCGGCCACCTGGAGCTGGCCGCAGGCGTGGCCGGCGTGATCAAGGTGGTGATGCAGATGAAGCACGCCACGCTGGTCAAGAGCCTGCACAGCGAGCCGGAGAATCCGTATATCGGTTTGTCGGGCAGCCCGTTCTATGTGGTGCGTGAAAACCGTCCCTGGGTGGCGCCGGTCGACGAGGCTGGCCGTCCGCTGCCGCGTCGCGCGGGTGTCAGCTCGTTCGGCTTCGGCGGCGTGAACGCACACGTGGTGCTCGAAGAGTACGTGGCGCCGGTGGAACAGGCGGCACGGCCGAGCGGCCCGGCGCTGGTGGTGCTGTCGGCCCGCACGGAAGCGGCGCTGACCGAACGCGCGGCGCAACTGCTCGCCTGGCTGGAACGCAACCCTGACGCGGATCTGTACGCGCTGGCCTATACGCTGCAAGTGGGCCGCGACGCGATGGACGAACGTCTGGCCTGGGCGGTGGATTCACTCGATGAGCTGCGCGAGCGGCTCGGTGCGTTCACGCAGGATGGCCGGCTCGGCAGCGGCGTGCGCGGTCAGGCACAACGCAACAAGGACATGGTGTCGAGTCTGGCGGCCGACGAGGATTTGCCGGCACTCCTGGCTACCTGGCTCGCCAAGGGCAAGTGGGACCGGCTGCTGTCGATGTGGGTCAAGGGTCTCGCGCTCGACTGGCGGATCTTCTACCCGACGCGTCCGCCGCGGCGCCTGCATCTGCCGAGCTACACGTTCGCGGCCGAGCGTTACTGGCTCGAGCCGGCGCCGGCCGATGTCGTGAGGTCGACGCCGGTGGCGGCGCAAAGCCCAGCCCCGGTACCGGCCGCGCCCGTCGCGGCGGCAGTGGTCGAGGCGGGCGGCGATACGCTGCTGGCGCGCGTGTGCGCTCATGCCGGGCGGCTGTCAGGCCTGCCGGCGGAGCCGTTCGCCATGCACTCGCTGCACGAATTGGGCCTCGATTCGGTGTTCCTGCTGCAGTTGTCGTCGGCGCTGATCGCCGAGTTCAAGACGCGGGGCGTGACGCTCGAGAGCGCGGCACTGTTGCGTTGCGCGAGCGCGGCCGAACTCGTGGCCTGCATCGAGCAGACCGTCGGCGCGGGCGCGCCGACGCAAGCCGCCGCGCAGGCGACCGAGGGCGAGCCGCATGGCGTCCCGGCCGATTTTCCGGCCGCCGCCCAGCCGCAAGAGGAGCAGGGCCGTCGTCGCTTCTACGCGATTCCCGCCGCGGCCAGCGCGCAGACGCAGCCCGTCGAGCCGCCGCTGCGCAGCGACCCGCGCAACCAGTTGTGCGAGGCGCTCCGCATCGCGGCCGTCGAACCGGCGCGGCTCGACGCGAAGCTGGTAGTGGACGAATCGCACGCGTTCTTCTTCGACCATCCGCTCGACCACGTCTCCGGCCTGCATCTGGGCGCGGCGATGAGCGAGGCGGTGCAGGCGGCCCATCTGCATCGGCACTGCCTGCCGGCCGACACCGCGCTGTTCGTCTCGCAAGTGCGACTGCATTTCGTTGACCTGTGTCGCAAGGAGCCCGGCGCGACAATCCACGTGAGCGCCGCCACTGGCGCATCCGACGCGTATCGGGCGCAGGTGATCCAGAACGACCGCGAAATGGCGCACGCCGAGTTCGTGGTGAGCGCGGTGCCGCCGCGTCCACCGCGCGCGTCCGGCGAGATGCCCGAGCGCGCCGAGCCGGCGCCCGCACGCAGCCTTAACAAGCTCGACGCGGCCAACGTGCTGCTCAGCGAGGCGCGCGGCGAGGCCGGTCAGCCGAGCTGCGCGCTCGTGATGCAGCCGAACAACTCCTATTTCGGCGATTTCCCGGCGCCCTGGATCGACATCGTGGTGCTGGCCGAGGCCGCCCGTCAGTCGATGCGGCTGTTCACCGCCGAGAACCGGCTGGCGGCCAGCCTGCCGGCGCGCGGCGAGGCCACACGCGACGTGCTGAAGACGCTGCACGTCGCGCTGGATCGGCCGCTGTACTGGGACGACGCCGTGGAGCTCGTGTTCGAGCGCAACGAAGTCACCGAGGTCGGCGATGCCTCGCATTTGCGCATCGACGGCGTGTTCGTGGCGGACGGCCAGCCGTGCGGCCGGTTCTCCACCAGCGCCTTGTCCCTGAGTGCCGCCTTGCAGGAAGCGTGGGCACGGCGCGCGATCTGAGCGCCGCGTGCCCCGAGCCATTTTGAAATTTCACTGAAATCTGTCGCGGAGACAAACCCGATGAATTCCACCAGCCTGCAAACGATCCGCCTGATCGCCGTCGATCTCGACGGCCCGTTGCTGATCGACACATTCAGCCCGATCATGCACAAGCTGTGCAGCGAGTATTACCGGATCGACTACACGCGCGAACTGGAGCGCAACACCTTCTCGCGCTCGCGCGCCGAGGTGGTGGAGTACCTTCGCCGGAAGATCGGCGAGCAGATGAGCGAGACCGAGCGCAAACAGAGTGACGAGGAGAGCATCGCTAGCTATTTCCACTACCGCGACGAATACATGCGTGACCACCCGCACGGCATGAAGCCCGAGGTGCCCGCGTTCCTCGATCTGCTGACCTCGCTCGGCGTGACGGTGATCTGCTACGGCGGCCTCGACGAGGACTACATGCGCCGCGCGCTCGGCGAACAGGCCGCGCGCTTCGCCACCTACATCTGCACCAACGAGTTCCGTCCCGGCGTGCGCGAGATCGTGCGCGACTTCTACAAGCTGGCGCCGCATCAGGCGCTGTTCATCGACGACGTGAACTTCGTGGCCGAGCACGCCAAGGCGCTCGGCACGCCATTCATCGGCGTGCCGTCGAACGAGCCCTGGAGCTGGCAAAAGCGCGACATGGAGGAGACCGGCGTGCGCCGCATCGTCGATTCGGTGAGCCGAATCGATCTGGCCTTGCTGCAGGAGATCGATGCCGCCGCCGCGCACGGAGGTGGCTGGTGAGCCCCGCCCGCGAGCGTCGGGGGAGGGCCGCGCCATGACCGCAATGAATCGCCGCATCGTGCTCGCCTCGCGGCCGAAGCAGGCGCCCGAGTTGGGCAACTTCCGGCTAGAAGAGGTGCCGCTCGTCCAGCCGGGCGAGGACCAGGTGCTGGTCCGGCAGCACTACCTGAGCCTCGATCCGTACATGCGCGACCGGATGAGCGTATCCAAGAGCTATGCCGCGCCACAACCGCTCGACGAGGTGATGATCGGCGGCACGGTGGGCGAGGTGCTGGCCTCGCGCAACGCGCGCTTCAAGCCCGGCGATTTCGTGGTCGGCATGGGCGGCTGGCAGGAGTACGCGCTGCTCGACGGCGCCGAACTCGGCGGCTGGCGCCACGTCGATCCGGCGCGCGCGCCGCTGTCGGCCTACCTCGGCGCCGTCGGCATGCCCGGTGTGACCGCGTGGTACGGCCTCGCGCGCATCATCGCGCCGCAGCCCGGCGAGACCGTCGTGATCAGCTCCGCGGCCGGCGCGGTGGGCGGCGCCGCCGGCCAGCTGGCGCGGGCGCGCGGCGCGCGGGTGGTCGGCATCGCAGGCGGCCCGAAGAAGTGCGCGTACGTGGTGGAGGAGCTCGGCTTTGACGCCTGCCTCGACCATCACCAGTACGGCGATCTCAAGTCGATGAGCGCCGCGCTGAATCGCGCCTGTCCGGACGGAATCGACGGCTATTTCGAGAACGTCGGCGGGATGCTGCTCGACGCCGTGCTGATGCGCTGCAACCCGTTCGCGCGCGTGGCGCTGTGCGGGATGATCGCCGGCTACAACGGTCAGGCGATTCCGCTCACCATGCCGCAATTGCTGCTGATCAATCGGGTCCGGCTCGAAGGCTTCATCATCGCGGACCAGGGTGACGCCTGGTTCGACGCGCTCGAGGAACTCGGCGCGCTGGTGGCGGCCGGCAAGCTGCGCTATCACGAGTCCGTCGCAGACGGCCTCGCGCGCGCGCCCGAGGCGTTCATCACGCTGCTCGGCGGCGGCGGTCACGGCAAACAGGTGGTGAAGCTCCTGGCTTGACGGCGGGGACGGGGCGCGACGGCGGTATGGCGCGCGCCTGCAGTCGGAGATGACTGTGCGGAGCACCGACATATGTGATTTGACATTAATGCAATTGGCGTGCCCAGGGATGTAGGCGCTAGATTGAAATGTCTGCCTTGGGGGTGCGGCGGAATTCTTGGACTATTTGGGAGCTAGTCCATGTACTCATACGAAGAACGCATCCGAGCAGTCAAGCTCTACTTGAAGCTTGGAAAGCGCCTTACCGCGACCGTTTGTGAACCTGTCCGCATTTTTGTGGGCGAGGCGGTTGAACAACAGGTTATCCACGCGCCTGCGTAAACCGTTCGCCGAACAGAATAGCAAACTGGTTCATCGCTGATTTCCAGTCGAAGGCGGCCCTCACGGTCTTGGCCAGTACGTTGCGCAGCGCCAGCCAGAGCAGCTTGATGGCCGCCTCGTCGTTCGGGAAGTGACCGCGCGTCTTGATGATCTTGCGCAATTGCATGTTCAAGCTCTCGATGGCGTTTGTCGTATAAACGACTCGCCGAATTTCCGGCGGGAACACGTAGAACGGCACGACGTGCTCCCACGCGCGTTGCCACGACTGCACGATCGTCGGGTACTTCGCGCCCCAAGGTCCGTCGGCGAAGTCTTGCAGCGCTTGCCTTGCTGCCTCTTCGCTGGCAGCCGCGTAGATCGGGCGCAGCGCCGTGGCGAGTACCTTGCGGTCCTTGTAGCTGGCGTATTCGAGGCTGTTGCGGATCAGATGCACGATGCAGGTCTGAACGGTGGTCCGCGGATAGGCCGCGCTGATGGCTTCGGTTAGCCCCTTCAGGCCATCGACCACGGCGATCAGGATGTCCTGGCAGCCGCGCGTCTTGAGTTCATTGAACACTTTGAGCCAGAACTTGGCGCCCTCGGTCTGCTCGATCCAGAGGCCCAGCACATCGCGCTGGCCATCGGCTTGGATGCCCAAGGCCAGATAGACGGCCTTGTTGCTGACCACCCCGTCGTCGCGGATCTTGACCCGCAGCGCATCGAAGAACACGACCGGATACATCGCCTCGAGTGGGCGGCTCTGCCAGCTCAGCGCTTCGGCCATCACCTCGTCGGTGACCGAGCTGATGAAGTCGGGCGACACTTCGGTGCCGTATTGCTCGGCCAGAAACCCTTGAATCTCGCGCACGCTCATGCCACGCGCGTACATCGCAATGATGCGTTCGTCGAAGCCGGTGAAGCGGCGCTCGTGCTTGGGAATCAGGATCGGCTCGAAGCTGCCGTCACGGTCACGAGGGACTTCGACACGAACCGGGCCGCGATCCGTGATGACCGTCTTGCCGCTGGCGCCGTTGCGCTCGTTGGCTTGTCCGGCCGGCTTGGACTGGCCCGACGGGTAGCCCAGATGCAGATTCATCTCGGCGCCCATCGCGCGTTCGATGACCGCCTTGTTGAACGCCAGCATCAGATCCTGGACCTCGGTCGGCGTCATCGGCCCCTCGACCAGTTGGTCCAGCAGTTCTTTGGGCAACTCAGGCAGCGGCCCGCGGGCCGCTGCCTGACGCGCTACGGTTTGCCTCTTCTTCTTCATCGGCATATCCATGACTTTTATACCTCATGATATGCCCCGCCCACGAAATGACGGATAGGTCCCCGTTTGTCAACTAGGCTATCCCACAACGAAATCGCTCGAACGCTGGTATCAGATGTACGAGCGATGTCTGGACTTGCCGAAGGAACGTATCTGCCTGAGGCCGCGCTATTCGGCAGAACAAAAAAAGGCGGCCACAGACCACTATATGACCCATGGCCAGTGTCTGGCAGCAACGACAAAGGGTTTGGGGTATCCGGGACGCGGAACGCTCGTCGCCTGGCTCGACGAGCTGCATCCAGAGCGAAAGAAGCGCGTTCTCGGGAAGGCGTCGGGTGTTCGGTATACACCAGAGCTCAGACGGACAGCGGTCATCGATCTATGCACTCGACGAGAAAGCGCAGAGGAAGTTGCTAAAAAACCGGGACTTTCGCGCCGCAGCACCGAATGAAAAATGGCTCACAGACATCGCAGAGTTCCAGATTCCGGCCGGGAAAGTCTATCTGTCGCCGGTCATCGATTGCTTCGATGGACTGGTGATCAGTTGGTCGATCGGTACGCGGCCAGACGCCGAGCTTGTGAATACGATGCTCGATGCTGCCATCGAAGCAATCGGTAGCAGCAACAGCCGGCCCGTGGTCCATTCAGATCGCGGTGCGCATTATCGCTGGCCGGGCTGGCTTACCCGGATACGTGAGGCCAAGCTGATTCGCTCAATGTCGCGCAAGGGCTGTTCGCCCGACAACGCGGCGTGCGAAGGCTTCTTTGGAAGGCTGAAAACGGAACTGTTTTACTCTCGAGACTGGCGGACCGTGAGCGCCGACCAGTTCATTAAGGTGGTTGACTCGTACATTCGCTGGTACAACGAGAAACGGATCAAGATCTCGCTTGGCGCACTCAGTCCGATTGAATACCGGGAGAGCCTCGGGCTGACGACATAAACCAGTCCAAGAATTCCGCCGCACCCCCAAAGCGGACATTTCAATCTAGCCACTACAGCGAATGTCATACCCGGATTCAGATGTCCACCTGCCAGCTATTTAAAAATGTCCGGTTTTAAGGTTGGTTTTGCTGCGTCTCTTTCTTCGCTTTAACCGTTACGCAGTGTCGAAGGTCGGCGCCTGAACGGGCAGGGCGCTTACGCTCGCTTCCTCAGCTTTTGCAGACCGACGGCCAGGTTTGTCCGCTGGCTTGGCGGTTTGACGACGTTGCGCCAGATCGACGATCACATGCTCGACGTCGGCCTGTGTGATCTTGCGTTGCTTCTTCTTACCCGGCTCGGCCTCGTTTCGGTTAGTCCGCGTCGAGTCGCCACGATGCGTTCGAGACGGCGCTTTACCGATTCGGCGGTTATCGCGTTGCGCCTGAAGCGCTTGCGCGACCTGCAACACATGGCTCAAACGCTTGTGCTCGACGACGGCACCCTGATCGATTTCAGCCAAACGATCGTACTGCCGGCAGCGCAGCACGCGATCGTCAGCACGGAGCTCGATCCGTCCATCCGGGTACTCCCACACCTCGATCTGCCGGTCGATCAGCTTCCTGTTCTCCGGCGTGTCGTCCAGTAAGTACATCACCCGGTCATACTGTACCGTCAGCGACTTCGTCACTTTCCGCGGCTCACGCCATGTCAGCACCACGTCCAGACTCTCGTCGGGCCGCAGCGGCCGGTGTGCATTGAAGTCGCTCTTCGGCGGCTTCGCGAAGCGTGTGTTGTAGGCGGCCATGAAGGAGGGCGCGTATGCGTTGGCGTCGGCCACCGTGTTAATTCCGCGCAATCGCATCTCCTTGACCAAGCGGTCCTGCAACGTCAGATGCGCGCGCTCGACGCGCCCCTTGGCCGAGCTGCTGTTCGCGCAGAACGTGTCGATGTTCAGCTCGTACATCGCGCGGCCGAACGGCGTCACACGGTTACCGGTCTTTCCTGGCTTCACGTTGCGGAATACGCTGGCCTTGTCGCTGTAGAACGCCCCAGGTTTGCCGTGCCGTTCGATGTATGCCCGTGTTGCCTCGAAGTAGCTGAACGTCGATTCGGTCTGCGTGAAGTGCAGCATCATCAGCCGGCTCGTTGCGTCGTCCACATACACCAGCAGCGTGCAGGCCGGCGCCCGTTCCTCGAACCACCGATGATCGCTGCCGTCGATCTGAATCAATTCACCGAGGCACGCCCGGCGCGCACGCGGCTGATAGACCTTCGGCGGTCGTTGCCGACGCGGAATCCATAACCCAGCCTCCGTCATTAGCTTCCTGACCGTCTCCTTGGCCAGCCGAATGCCGTGACACTCCCAGAGCTTCTCGCAGGCCAGCGTCGGCCCGAAATCGGCGTAGCGATCACGGATGATCGACAGCGCCCGGTCAGCGGCTCCTGGATCCAGGCGGCGGTTGCCGGGCTTCGACCGGTGTCCCGACACCAATCCCACCGGGCCGTGCTCACGTAACCGGGCGACCAGTCGGCGGACCTGCCGGCTCGTCAATTCCAGCCGTTCCGCTGCACGCCATGGTTTGAGCTTGCCGTCGGCTACGTCCTGAATGACCTTGAATCGGTCCAGCTCTCGCATCGTCATCGTGATCCGCTCCGTTGCAGCCATCGCAGCCTCCGGCGCCGGATACCCGGCGACCGGTCAGCTTACGCGGCCCGAAAGCGGACATTTCTATGTAGCCAAAAGCGGACATTTCAATCTAGCCACTACAACCCATAAATTCGATAAATCACCTTATGTCAAATAAGGCGAAGAGTATCGACGCGCTCGACGATTAAACCTCCTTTTTCATACCGTTCGCCGAGTCGCCCAACACTCTTGCTGCGATATCCCGCAACCGCGGATCAAATTGAGCCCGGCGGTGTGCTCGCCGCCGGACATGATAGTGGTTACTCAACTGGATCAGCCGGACATGCGCCGGCGGCACCCAACCGTCAACTGCTCTCCGCAGCGGTGAAGTCGCCGGGCGGCAATGGTCGGTTCGCCACGTCCTTTGCTTCGGCGCGCGTCAGGCCGAGCGTCTGCAATACCATTGCCGCAGCCCGCTCGGGGAGCCGGCCTTCGTCTCCCCCCGGCTTCCTCGCATCGCCCGCAGCCGTGTCGGGCGCGTAGCACTCCGCCGCGATCGCCGCCAGGATCGTCCCCGTCATTGCGAGCACGCTCGTGAACGGATCGCCGACGACGAAGCGGCGTACCGCGATTCCGCGCTCGCTGTCCCGCCGCAAACGCCGGCCCAGCCCGTGGTCGAGCGCACGCGCGGAAAAGCCCTCCCGCATCAGGAACCGTCCCCAGAGCCGCTCGCGGCGCGCGCGCATCAGCGTGTGACGCACGCAAACCGACACGACCTCGGCCGGATCCGACAGACCGCTCGCAAGACGCTCGAGCCCGTCCGCGAAATCGTCGAACACCCACTCGGTCAGCGCGGCGAAGATGCCGTCCTTCGATTCGAAGTGGTAGTAAAACGAGCCGAACCCCACATCCGCCGCCTCGGTGATCTCGCTGATCGCGACGTTGTCCCTGCCCTTTTCCGCCATCAGGCCGAACGCCGCCCGCAGCAAGCGCATACGTGTCGCCTCCTTGCGCCGGGCACCGCGCGGTTGACGCTGTTCCGCTTCGGCCACTGACGCGTTCGGGCGACGCGGCCGGACCGGTTTGTCGTCCACGAGCGCACCTTCCCTTTCCATAAGAATTTTCTGCATGCCGCAAGTTTGGATGATGCAATCATACTTGACAATAGTATCAGTTATGAGTCTAATCTCGAAAATAGCAGAACCGGTTCCTGTCCAGACACTGTTCCGGACCCACGCCAGCGAGCGTTGGTGACGCGCAGGCGGCCCCGTCTGCATACTCAGCGGCCATCGTCGTGCGCAAGCCGTGTCATGCCGGCAATCGGAATGATCTGCACCTCAAACGTCGGAGTGCTGATTGATCGTCATGCGCACCGTCGGCGGAGACGCCCGCGCGCGCCTGCATAAACCGGGGTGACCCGCCGTGGTCGCCGAACCATTTTTAGTTTGACCCTCACTTGTCTTGGAAACATCGTGAAATCACCCGGACTTGACGCGCGGACTTCAACGCGCTCGTTTCTGACACGCATCGCGCCACCGCTTCGGCGCGCCCCGATCGCATTCGCCTGCTGTGCGATTCTTCTCGCGGCTTGCCACTCGCACGAGGCCCCGGCGCCCGAACTGCAACCGGTAGTCGCGCTGCCGGTTCATGCGGACGACGGCGCAGTGCAGCGCGTGCTGCCCGCGCAGGTTCAGGCGCGATATTCGACGCCGCTGTCGTTCCGGGTCGGCGGCAAGATCGTCGAGCGGCGCGTGCGAATCGGCGACACCGTCAAGGCCGGCCAGACCCTCGCGATGCTCGATCCGGCCGATCTGCACAACACGTTGCTGAACGCGCGCGCGCAGCTCGATGCCGCCGAGCATCGCCTCGCCTATGCGAAGCAGCAACTGGATCGTGACCGCGCCCAGGCTCAGGCCAACCTGATCGCGCCCGCGCAGCTCGAGACAACGCAGGACGCGTATGCATCTGCGGTCGCGCAACGCGATTCCGCGCTCGCGCAAATGGCGCTCGCGGGCGATCACCTGCGCTACGCGACGCTGGTCGCGGATCACGACGGCGTCATCACGTCGGAAGATGCCGATACCGGGCAGAACGTCGAGCCCGGCCAGGCGGTGTTTCATCTGGACTGGAGCGGCGACCTCGACATCGTCTGCGACGTCGCGGAGCGCGATCTGCGCGGTCTCGCGGTCGGCCGCACCGCGCACGTCAGCCTGACGGCACTGCCGGGCAAGGTGCTCGACGCACGCGTGCGCGAAGTCGCGGCGGCCGCTGATCCGCAAAGCCGCACCTGGCGCGTGAAGCTGACGCTGGTCGCGCCGGGGCCGGACGTCCGCTCCGGGATGACTGCCAGCATCTCGTTCGACGGCGCCGCCGACACCACCGCGGACCACGCGATCACGCTGCCGGCCACCGCACTCTTCCATCGCGGCGAAGCGCCGGCGGTCTGGGTCATTCGCAAAGGCAGCGACACGCTGGAGCTGCGCCCGGTGACGGTCGGACGCTACGACGAGCGTACGGTCACGGTCACGTCCGGCCTCGCGGAAAACGAGCGTGTCGTGATGCAAGGCGTCCATACGGTGAGTACCGGCCAGCACGTGCGCGTCGTGCCGCCGCTGCATGCGGAGGACTTCGCATCATGAACGCTCCAGAACACCGGTCCTCGACGGACGGTGCGCTCGGCGCACAAACCGGTTCCGCGTCGCGCGACGACGGCCGTTTCAATCTATCGGCATGGGCGCTGAAGCATCAGCAACTGGTGATCTTCCTGATCGGCCTCGCGACGATCTTCGGCATGATCGGCTATACGCGCCTCGCGCAATCGGAGGATCCGCCGTTCACGTTCCGCACCATGGTGATCCAGACCTATTGGCCGGGCGCCACGGCGCGCGAAGTGCAGGAACAGGTCACGGACCGGATCGGCCGCCAGCTCCAGGCCGCGCCTTACGTCGATAACATCAAGAGCTATTCGCGCCCCGGCGAGTCGATGATCTTCTTTGCGATGAAGGATTCGGCGCCGGTCGACCAGGTGCCGGAAACCTGGTATCAGGTGCGCAAGAAGGTCGGCGATATCCGGGCGACGCTGCCGAAGGGCACTGTCGGCCCGTTCTTCAACGACGAATTCGGCGACGTCTATACCAACATCTATGCGCTCGAAGGCGACGGCTACTCGCCCGCGCAACTGCACGATTACGCGGACAAGCTGCGCACCGTGCTGTTGCGCGTGCCGGGTGTCGCGAAGGTCGACTACTTCGGCGACCCCGCCCAGCACGTATTCGTCGAGATCTCGAATGCGCAACTGACTCGGCTCGCGATCACGCCGCAGCAACTCGCGCAGGCCATCGATGCGCAAAACGCCGTCGCACCGGTCGGCACGATCACGACAGCGGACGACCGCGTGTTCGTGCGGCCGAGCGGCGCGTTCAAGGGCACGCAGGCGCTCGCCGACATGCTGATCACGGTGAACGGCCGGACGTTCCGGCTCGGCGACGTCGCGAAGGTCACGCGCGGCTACGATGATCCGCCCGTCACGCAGATGCGTACGAACGGTCACGCGGTGCTCGGCATCGGCGTCACGATGCAAAAAGGCGGAGACGTGATCGACCTCGGCAAGGCGCTCGACGCGAAGGCAGCCGAGCTCCGGGCTGGTTTGCCCGCCGGACTGAAGCTGGCCGCGGTGTCGAGCATGCCGCATGCCGTCAAGCACTCGGTGGACGATTTCGTCGAAGCGGTCGGCGAAGCCGTCGCGATCGTGCTCGTCGTCAGCCTCGTGTCGCTGGGCCTGCGCACCGGCATGGTCGTCGTCATCACGATTCCGATCGTGCTCGCCGTGACGGCACTGTGCATGCACGTGTTCGGCATCGGCCTCGACAAGGTGTCGCTCGGCACGCTGGTGCTCGCGCTGGGGCTGCTGGTGGACGATGCGATCATCGCCGTCGAAATGATGGCGGTGAAGCTCGAGCAGGGTTGGAGCCGCGCGCGCGCGGCGGCCTTCGCCTACACGAGCACGGCGTTCCCGATGCTGACCGGCACGCTCGTCACGGTATCCGGCTTCCTGCCGATCGCGCTCGCGAAATCGAGCACCGGCGAATACACGCGGTCGATCTTCGAGGTGTCCGCGATCTCGCTGATCGTGTCGTGGTTCGCGGCCGTCGTGCTGGTGCCGCTGCTCGGCTACCACATGCTGCCCGAGCAGCAGCATCACGACGCTCATGCACATGGGCAGGACGTTTATGAAACGGGCTTTTACCGGCGGCTGTCCGGATGGATCTCGGCGTGCATCGAGCGCCGCTGGGTGGTGCTGGGCGTCACGGCCGTGCTGTTCGCGATCGCGATGGCGGCATTCACGCGCGTGCCACAGCAATTTTTCCCGAACTCGGAGCGCCCCGAACTGCTGGTCGACATGCGTTTGCCCGAAGGCGCTTCGTTCGACGCGACACTGCGTGAGACCACGCGGCTCGAGAAGGTGCTCGACGGTCGGCCTGAAATCGATCACGTGGTCGATTTCGTCGGCACCGGTGCGCCGCGCTTCTACCTGCCGCTCGACCAGCAACTCCAGCAGCCGAACTTCGCGCAGTTCGTGATCACGGCCAAGGACGTCGAATCGCGCGACCGCTTGTCGCATTGGCTCGAGTCGACGCTGGCAAGCCGCTTCCCGACCGTGCGCACGCGCGTCGCGCGCCTCGAGAACGGGCCGCCCGTCGGCTTTCCGATCAAGTTCCGCGTGAGCGGCGACGACATCGCGACCGTTCGCGGCATTGCCGAAAAAGTCGCTGACATGATGCGCGCCGATGCCCGCACGCGCAACGTGCAGTTCGACTGGGACGAGCCGGCGGAGCGATCGGTGTCGTTCGAAATCGATCAACTGAAGGCACGCCAGCTCGGCGTGACGTCGGAAGACGTGTCGAGTTTCCTCGCGATGACGCTGTCCGGCTATACGGTCACGCAGTATCGCGAACGCGACAAGCTGATCGACGTCGACCTGCGCGCGCCGAAGCGCGAACGGATCGACCCGTCGCAGCTCGCCGGCCTGGCGATCCCGACGCCGCACGGCCCCGTGCCGCTCGGCACGATCGGCCACGTGCGCGACACGCTCGAATACGGCGTGATCTGGGAACGCGACCGCCAGCCGACCGTCACGGTGCAGGCCGACGTTCGTGGCGAAGCGCCGAGCATCGGCGTGACGCGCGCCATCGACGGCACCCTGGCGACGCTGCGCGCCACGCTGCCGACCGGTTACCGGATCGAGATCGGCGGTGCAGCCGAGGAGAGCATGAAGGGCCAGACGTCGATCAACGCGCAGATGCCGCTCATGATCATCGCGGTGCTGACGCTGCTGATGATCCAGCTCAAGCGCTTCTCGCGCACCTTCATCGTCGTGCTGACGGCCCCGCTCGGCCTGATCGGCGTGGTCGCGGCGCTGCTGCTGTTCGGAAAGCCGTTCGGCTTCGTCGCGCTGCTCGGCGTGATCGCGATGTTCGGGATCATCATGCGCAACTCGGTGATCCTGGTCGACCAGATCGACCAGGACATCGCGGCCGGGCAGCCACGCTTCACCGCGATCGTGGGCGCGACCGTGCGCCGCTTCCGGCCGATCATGCTGACCGCCGCAGCCGCGGTGCTCGCCCTGATTCCGCTGTTGCGCTCCGGCTTCTTCGGCCCGATGGCCACCGCGCTGATGGGCGGCATCACGATCGCGACGGTGCTGACCATCTTCTTCCTGCCGGCCCTCTACGCGACCTGCTTCAAGGTGCGCAGCGACGAACGCGAGTCGCGCGCGATGGACATCGCGTCCTCGGAGACATGCTGATGAAATTTCCCCTTACCACATCGGTGCTCGCCGCGAGCGCGGCGCTCTGCCTGAGCGGCTGTGCAATGGCCCCGAGCAGCACGCCGCCGGCGATGCTGTCGCCGGCGCACTACGGCGCGACGCCTCAGGCGCCGCGCACCGCCGAAGCGGCAGGCGTCGCGCAGCAGTTCGACGTCGGCGCCGCGCCCGTCCCGCAATGGTGGCGCCTGTACCGGTCCAGCGCGCTCGACGCGCTGGTCGACGAAGGCCTGCGCGTGAACCCGACACTGGCCGCGGCAGAAAAGACGCTCGCCGCCGCGCAGGAGGAGCTGCACGCGCAGATCGGCGCGTCGACGCTGCCGTCGATCGACGCAAACGCGCAGGTGGCCCGCACGCGCACGCCCGACATCTCCGGCGGGGGCGCGCAAAGCCTGCGCTACAACGTCTTCGTCGGGCAACTGCAGGCGCATTACACCTTCGACCTGTTCGGCGCCACGCGATATGCAAACGAGGCGAGCGCCGCGCGCGTCGACGTGCGCGGTTGCGAACTCGAAGCGGCAAGGCGTGCGCTGGCGACCAACATCGTCGGCACCGCAATCCGCGCCGCGACGCTCGACCGCCAGATCCTGCTGACGGAGCGCCTGGTCGCCGTTGCCGAGGCATCCGCGCTCGAAGACCAGCAGCGTTACGCGCACGGCGCGGTGTCCCACGTGCAGTCGCTGGCGTCGACGCAAGGCGCGGCGTCGCTCGCCGCGACGCTGCCGCCGCTGCGCCAGCAGCGTGCGAGCGCGGTTCACGCGCTGGCGATCCTGCTGGGCCGCACGCCCGACGCGCCACCGCCGGTCCCCTCCTTCACCGGACTGTCGCTGCCGGAACACGTGCCCGTGGTCGTGCCGTCCGACCTGCTGAAGGCACGGCCGGACATCCGCGCGGCCGCGGCAGCCGTGAAGGCGGCATCGGCGGACGTTGGCGAGGCGACCGCCCAGTTGTTCCCGAGCCTGTCGCTCACTGCGACGATGGGGCGCGGCGGCTTCAGCTGGCCAGCGCTGTTGTCGGGCGCGGGCGGCCTGTGGGCCATCGGCGCCGGGCTGTCGCAGCCGATCTTCCACGGCGGTGCGCTGCTGGCTCACCGGCGGGCGTCGCGCGATGCGTACGACGCCGCGGTGCTGCAGTACAGGGCGGCCGTGCTGTCCGCATTCGGCGACGTCGCCGATTCGCTCGCCGCGCTGGACAACGACGCGCAAGGACTGGCCGCGAACGAACTCGCGGCGCGCGCGGCAGGCGAGGCTTTCCATGAAACGGCGCAACGCCGCACATTGGGTGCCGTTCCGATGTCCGCGCAACGGTCGAGCGAACAACTCTATCTGAACGCGGAACTCGATGCGGTGCGTGCCGCGAGCCGCCGGATGACCGATACGGCGGCGCTGCTGCAGGCAATGGGCGAACTGCCGCCCGCTACTGGCACGACGGTTGCGGCCCGGCAATAGCCGCTGCTTGCGTCGATGGACCGGCCGCGCGCCTTCGGGCCGCACCGGTCCGCAATCTCGAAGCCCGGTGCCCGGCGTACCGTGCATCGCGCGGCGCCGCGCCTTCATTACCCGCATGGTTGATTCCCGATGAAATCCGACAACCTGGTCGCCTGCCACGAATGCGACCTGCTGATTCAGCGTCCGCCGCGCCTGCGCGCGCTCACGGCACACTGCCCGAGATGCCGCGCGCGTGTGAGCGGTGCGGCGCACGGCCGCCGCTCGCTCGACCGGCTGTGCGCATTGACGGTCGCCGCGCTGGTGACGTGTTGCGTCGCGCAGGCCTTTCCGATCGTTGCGCTCGATGCGGCCGGCATCGCGTCGCATGCGACGCTCGGTGACGCGGTTCGCGCGCTATGGTCGAACGGTCAGCCGCTGGTGGCCGCGCTCGTGTTCTGCACGACGATGCTGTTTCCAATTCTGGAGCTCGCCGCATGGCTGTACCTGCTCGCGCCGCTGCGCGCGGGCCGCGTACCGCTCCACTTCGCACAAGTGCTGTGCGCCATTCACCGATTGCGGCCGTGGAGCATGGTCGAGGTGCTGATGCTCGGCGTGCTCATCACGATCGTCAAGCTGACGAGCCTCGCACACGTGCTTGCCGGGCCCGCGCTATTCGCGTTCGCCGGGCTTACCGTGATGCTCTGCGTGCTGTCGACGATCGAACCGGCCCGACTGTGGGAAGCGCACGACGAACTCGTCGCACTGCGGTCAGGCGATGCCGACCGTACGAAACCGCCCCGCCCCGACACGACGCGACATGCTGCGCCCCGGGCCGCGGAAAGCAGCGGATCGGCGGGCATGACGGCCAGCGCCGCGGGATGGATCGCCTGTCACCTCTGCGCGCGCGTGCAGCCGGCACACACATGCGGCGAGCGCTGCACGCGCTGCGGATCGCCGCTGCACGCGCGCCGTCCGCACAGCATCGCGCGCACGGGCGCGCTCGTCGCTGCCGCTGCGTTGCTCTATATCCCGGCGAACCTGTTGCCCGTCATGCACGCGACCTCGCTCGGCCGGGCCGAGGACGACACGATACTCGGCGGTGTCGCGTACTTCTGGACGTCCGGCGACTGGGCACTCGCCGTCATCGTGTTTATCGCGAGTGTGCTCGTGCCGATGCTCAAGCTTGCGGCCCTCGCATTCCAGGCGATTGCCGTCCATCGCGGCGTGCAATGGCGGCCGCTCGAACGAGCTCGGCTGCATCGGCTGGTCGAGCGCGTGGGCCGCTGGTCGATGCTCGACGTATTCGTCGTCGCGCTCACGATCGCGCTCGTGCATTTCGGCTCGTTCGCCGACATCACGCCCGGCCCCGGCGCGCTCGCGTTCGGCGCCGTGGTCGTGCTGACCATGTGCGCGTCGATGCAGTTCGACCCGCGGCTCATCTGGGACGGTGCGCCCCGCCCCGTCGCCGCCCATCACCAACCTTGAACCGGCGCAAGCGCCCGCTTTATTTCGAATCCCAAAACGATGTCTTCTTCCGACTTTTCTCCACCTGAGATCCGGCCGCGCAGCCGCTGGATCCCGTCTCTCGTCTGGATCGTGCCGCTCGTGTGCGCGCTGATCGGGCTGTCGCTCGTGATCCGGACCGTCACCGCCAACGGTCCGACGATCACGGTCACGTTCGCCAACGCCGAGGGCCTCGAAGCCGGCAAGACCAAGGTCCGCTACAAGGACGTCGATATCGGCTCCGTCCAGACCATTACGCTCACCCCCGACTTCAAGCGCGTGGTCGTCGGCATTCAGTTGACGCACGACGCCGCGCGCTTCGCGAACCGCGACACGCGCTTCTGGGTCGTTCGACCGCGCGTCGGTGCCACCGGCATTTCCGGCCTCGGCACGCTGCTCTCCGGCGCATTCATCGGCGCGGATTTCGGCCGCTCGCCGCAGAAACAGACCGATTTCACAGGTCTCGAGACGCCGCCTGCCGTCACCGCGGACCAGCAGGGCCGACGCTTTCTGCTGCACGGCGACTCGCTGGGCTCGGTCGACATCGGCTCGCCGGTGTTCTACCGGCATCTGCAGGTCGGTCAGGTCGTGGGATTCTCGCTCGACAAGGACGGTACCGGCGTCGACGTGCAGGCGTTCGTGAAGGCGCCCTACGACAAGTACGTCAGCGTCAATACGCGCTGGTGGCACGCGAGCGGCGTGGATCTTCGGCTCGATTCGAGCGGCCTGAAACTCAAAACGCAGTCGCTGGCGACCGTGATCGTCGGCGGTCTCGCGTTTCAGTCGCCGCCTGGACAGGCGGACGCGCCGCAGGCAGCCGACAACACGCCGTTCCGGCTCGCCCCGGACGAAGCCGACGCGATGCGCGACCCCGACGGCACGCCGCTGATGGTCGTCATGCGCTTCGACCAGTCGCTGCGCGGGCTGTCGGTCGGCGCGCCGGTCGATCTGCGGGGCATCGTGCTTGGTCAGGTCACGAACATCGGGATCGAGTACAACGAACACACGCGCAACTTCAGCATGAAGGTCGCGATGGCGCTGTATCCGTCGCGACTGAGCCGACACAGCGATACGGCGCTGCCCGCGCCCGATACGGCCGGCGGCCACGAACTGCTCCAGCACCTGGTGCTCCAGGGGCTGCGCGGGCAGTTGCGCACCGGCAGCCTGCTGACCGGTCAGCTCTACGTGGCGCTCGACATGTTCCCGAAGGCGCCGCACGCGAGCGTCGACGCGCGCCGCACGCCGGTGGAACTGCCGACCGTGCCCAACACGCTCGACGAACTGCAGGTGCAGATCGCCGACATCGCGCGCAAGCTCGATCAGGTTCCGTTCGACCGGATCGGCAACAATCTGAACGGCGCGCTCGCGCATGCGAACCAGTTGTTCGGTCACCTCGATGAGCAGGTCGTGCCGCAGGCGCGCGACACGCTGGCCGCCGCGCAACGCACGTTCAGCGCGGCAGAGTCGACGTTGGGGCAGAATTCGCCGATGCAGTCGGACGTTCATGAGGCGATGCAGTCGCTCACGCAAACGCTGCAGTCGTTGAATGCGCTTGCGGACTATCTGGAACGTCATCCCGAATCGCTGCTGTTCGGCAAGAAGGGGGACCGGCAATGAAAGCGCGTTCGTTTGGTCGTCTCCGTATGCCGGCGCGCATCGCGACGTGCGTCGCACTCGCGGTGCTGAGCGCGTGCGCGTCGCCGCCGGTGCATTTCCATACCCTCGCGGTGACAGACGATGCGGGTGTTGAGGCCACCGCTGCGCATCCCGCATGGCTGATCGACATCCAGGCCGTGCACGTCGCGGCGCCTGCGGACGGCAACCGGCTCGTCGTGCAACGCGGCCCCGATCGGACCGACATCCTGGAGCAGGAGCGTTGGGCCGCGCCGCTCGGCGACGAGATGCGCGGCGGACTGTTGACGCGCGTCGCGTCCCGGCTCGGCACGATCGATGTTCATCGCGTCGCCCACCCGAACGGCGCGCCCGTCTACCGGGTCGCGGTGGACGTCCAGCGAATCGAATCCTGGCCGGCATCGCACGTGCTGCTCGATGCGACGTGGAGTGTTAGTTCCGGGTCCGGACAGCCGGCACTGACGTGCCGCAGCATCGTTCGGTCCGGTGCGTCGACGGGCTACGAAGCACTCGTCGAGGCGCAGCGTCGCGCGCTCGATGCGCTCGCGCTCGGGATCGCCGCGGGCATTCGCGCGGCAACCGCGCACGCCGCGCCACCGGCCGATTGCCGATCGGGCGCACCCGGGCGCCCGATCGCGCCCCCCGCTGTCGATCGCGACGCGCCGGACGCGCTCGACGATTGAATCGGCGCCATGACGACGCGACATTTCCCGCGGCGCGATATTGCGCCGCTTCAGCCCTTTCCACCGCACGGACAGCTCAGGATGAAACCCGCCCGCCTGACCCGCATGCAGCGCCAGCTCGACACCCGCGAACGGCTCATCGCCGCCGCTCGCGATTGCTTCATCGCGAAAGGCTTCGCCGATACGACCGTCGAGCGCATCGTCGAGCGCGCTGGCTATACGCGCGGCGCGTTCTATGCGAACTTCGGGCACAAGCGCGAGCTGTTGATCGAGATCCTGCGCCGCGACCGCCCGAAATTACTAACGAAAATGCGGCCGGCAGTGCATGAGCGCGACGGCTCCCGCGCCGCCGGCTCCGCGGACATCGCCGCCGGCTGGGAATGTTTCCCGCTGTGGGTCGAGGTGCACCTGTACGCGCTGCGCGATGCCGGGATCCGGCAGATCGTCGACCGGCTGCGCGCCGAGCCGGCGCCGCCGGCTGCGGCGAGCGATACGGCAGACGCGTCGGAGTGCATGCAATTGGCGGCGAAATGGGCGGCGGTGCTCGGCGTCGCGCTGTTGCGTGCCGGTGAATAGTACGCACCGCACGAAGAGCTGACCCGGGACACCGCGATGCGTGCGCCGGCTGAACGGTGCACGCCAGGCCCGGCGCCCGAGTCAGCTGGAGGGTACCGCACGAGCGCTCGCGGTGGCTTGGCCGCCGCCTGCGTCACCCCGTTACGTCACTGTGCGGTCTCGGCCGCATCCACGACGGGCAGCGGTCGGCTTGCGATTTTCTCGGCTTCCGCACGCTTGAGCCCCAGCGTATGCAGCAGCGTCGCCGCCGTGCGTTCCGGAAAGTGCTCTCCGCTGAAGCCGAGTTCCTCCAGGACACCGGCTGCCGGTGCGCCCGGAGCGACGAAGTTGAGTTCGGCGGCAATGGCGGTCAGCACCGTACCGCCGACCGAAAGGAAGCCGACGAACGGGTCGGCGACCACGAAGCGCTTCTCGGCGATACCGCGCTCCATGTCCCGCAGCAGGCGTTGACCCAGGCCAAGCGTCAGGACGCGCGCCGAAAAGCCCTCGCGTATCAGGAAGTGTCCCCACACCGGCTCGCGCCGCGCACGCATCAGCGTATGTCGCACCGAGACGGAAATGATTTCCGCCGGGTCGGACAAGCCGCTGGCCAGGCGATCGAGCGAATCCGCGAACTCCTCGAATACTGATTCCACGAGGGTCGCGTAGATCGCCTCCTTCGATTCGAAGTGGTTGTAGAACGAGCCGAAGCCGACGTCGGCAGCCTCGGTGATTTCGTTGATGGCAACGCCTTCCATGCCCTTCTCGGCCATCAGTCTGAGCGCGGCATCCAGCAGGCGGGCACGGGTCTCCCGCTTGCGGCGCGCGCCACGCGGCTCGCGCTCTTCGGCGACCGCGGGACTGGATGCTTCCGGAGCGGAGCGCTTTGGTGTGCGGCGGCTCGGTGTATTCGTCATGACGTTTTCGATCCTTGTTCGTGTCCAAGTATAGATTCAAATGTCTACATTGACAAAGTCATCATCTATGATTTTAATGTCATCAAGAGCGGCGGAACACGGCCTCGGAAACCGATCGAACGACGAATGGAGATACGGTGGAGACATACATGCACACGGGTGCCAGCGCGCCCATTCACAACAGCCCGCACGCGTCGCCGAAGTGCGGGCTGCCTTCGATGCTCGGCGCGTTGATCGCAGGATTCACGCCAATCGGCGCCGCATCGAGCCATTTTTCGGCCAGTCACGGCACCGGCGACGAGGCGCGCCGCTCCCATGCGAAATCGACGATCGATCTCGCGACATCCCTGCTCCGGCCAGTGATGTCGTGCGACGGTGAGATTGCACGCCTGCCGTTGCGCGGCAAGTCCCTCGATGCGACGGCGCCCGCCTTTGCGATTGTCATCCGACCTGCCTGATTGTCATCCGCCATGAAATTGACCACCACACAACCGGCTCGCCACCCGCACCCCACAACGAAGGCATCGGCGCTCGCCTATCTGATCTTCGATCGTCCCGATCTCGACGAAGCAGAGCACTTTCTCAACGACTTCGGGCTCCAAACGGTGCTGCGGGATGACACGCAATTGCTGCTGCGCGGAACCGGCACCGCACACTTCTGTTATGTCGTTCGCCACGCGCCGAAGGCCCGCTTCGTAGGCTTCGGATTGCAGGTCGACAGTCGTGCCGATCTGGAGGCGCTCGCCAAAGTCCCTGGCGCGTCGGAGATCGAGGTATCGGACTGGCCAGGCGGCGGCCTCCGGGTGCGGCTCGCCGATCCGTCGGGTTTTCGGGTCGACGCGATTGCCGGCCAGACCCGGGCCGACACGTTGCCGCACCGTGCCGCGCTTTCATTCAACTCGATCGACACGCCGTTGCGGATCAACGCAACGCAGCGACCGCCGGCGAGCGCGCCCGAGGTCATTCGGCTCGGCCACGTCGTGCTCGAGCTCGCCGACTACCAGGAAACCTGCGCGTGGTACACGCGACATTTCGGATTCATCCCCAGCGATGTCCAGGTGCTGCCGGACGGCTCACCCGCGGTTGCCTTCATGCGGCTCGATCTTGGCGACCGGCCGGCCGACCACCATACGCTCGCGCTCGCCCAGGGGTTCGTGCCGACTTATAGCCATAGCGCGTACGAACTGATCGACGCCGATGCCGTCGGCATGGGCCAGCGCATGCTCCGCGACAACGGATGGGCGCACGCGTGGGGCATCGGCCGACACATTCTCGGCAGCCAGATCTTCGACTATTGGCAGGACCCGTGGGGCGACAAGCACGAACACTATTGCGACGGCGATCTGTTCACGGCCGACGAGCCGACGGGCGTGCACGCGGTCAGCCGCGAAGCGATGGCGCAGTGGGGCCCGACGATGCCGCGCAGCTTCACGAAGCCACGGCTCACGCCGTCGAGCCTCGCGGCGCTGTTCCGCAACCTGCGCCGCAGCCCCGATCTGACGGTCAGCAAGCTGCTGACCCTGGCGAAGCTGTTCGCCTGATCCCCAACCGCCCATTCGACTCACGAGAGATCATTCATGTCACTGCATGTCCTGCACTTCCGGCATCATGGCCGCGCCCAATGGGGTGTGGTCGCCAACGGCGCCGTCACGCCGATTCCCGGCGACTTCGAGACAACCGCGAGCTTTCTCGCGGCGAATCCGGTTGAACGACTCGTCTCGCTCGACGGACCGACGATTCCGGAGTCGGACGTGGAGTGGCTGCCACCGGTGACCGCCAACCAGCAGTTCGTTTGCCAGGGGGCGAATTACCGTCGGCACATGATCGAATCCGGCATGGATCCGGACGCGAAAAAGTTCAACATGATCTTCACGAAGGCGACGAGTTGCATCGTCGCCGCCGACTCACAAGTCGTGAAACCCCGGCACGTCCGGTTTCTCGACTACGAAATCGAGCTCGGCCTCATCCTCAAACGCGACATCACGTCTCATCAGCAGATCACCGACGCGAACCTGCACGACTATGTCGCCGGCACCGTGATCGTCAACGACTATTCCGCGCGCGATGTCCAGATCCCGCAGATGCAGTTCTACAAGGGCAAGAGCTTCCGGACGTTTGGCCCGGTCGGCCCCTATCTGTGCCTGCTCGAGCGGCGTGACTTCCCGAAGCTGAAGGCGCTCGACCTGACGTTGACCGTCAACGGCGCGGTGCGCCAACGGGACTCGACATCGAACCTCGTCTACGGTCCGGCGGAAACGTTGACCGAGTTGTCGGGCGTGCACGACCTTCGCGCCGGCGACCTGCTCGCGACCGGCACGCCAGCCGGCTGCGCACTCAGCATCCCGTCGCCGCTCAAGCAGCGAGCCGTCGCGCTTTTTCCCGAATCCGTCAAATGGAAGATGTTCATGAAGGTGCAGGCGGGGCGAGCGCAGTATCTGAAGTCCGGAGACATCGTCGAAGCCCGGATCGCGAGCCGCGACGGAACGATCGATCTGGGCGTGCAACGTAACGAGATCGTGGACGAAGCAGCATGAACGGTATCGAGACCCAGGACGACGTGCTCGCAATCGAAGCGCAGGGCCTTCCGGCCAACCTTCCGGCCAGCACGTACGAGATGATTTGCGCCGGTGCGGCCATCGATCCGTCCGCCCCCGCCCTCTCCTTTTTCATGACCGCCGACGCGCACCGCGACGCCGAGTGCTGGACCTATCGCGAGCTGGTCCGCGACATCACGCGCACGGCCAACATGTTCGCGCGCCTCGGTGTGAATTCGCAGTCGGTGATCGCTTATTTGCTGCCCAATCTGCCCGAAACGCATTTCGTGATCTGGGGCGGACAGGCGACCGGCATCGTATGCGCGATCAATCCGCTGCTTGAAGGCGAAGCGATCGGTCAGCTGCTCAAAGCCGCCGGCGCCAGCGTGCTCGTGACGCTCGCGCCATTTCCCGGGACCGAGCTCTGGCAAAAAGTCGCGGACATCCTTCATGAGGTCGAGCCGCTGCGGCATCTCGTGCTGGTCAACCTGGCCGATCGCGTGCGGGGCATGGCGCAGTCAGCGGCACGCACGCTCCAGCACGACGCGTGTGCGCACCTGTATGGCGCTGGCGGTTTGCGCAGCGCAGTGCCTGCGCACATCCAGATCCACGACTTCAGTACGGCAATCGCGCAGGAATCCGGTACGGCGCTCGACAATGCGCGCCGCATTCAACCCGGCGACATGTCCTCCTACTTCTGCACAGGTGGAACCACCGGGTTGCCAAAAATCGCGATGCGCAGTCACGGCAACGAAGTGGCGAATGCCTGGAGCGCCGGCCGGTTCCTCGGCGACAGTATCGGCCCCGGCAAAACGTCTTTTTGCGGCTTGCCGCTCTTTCACGTCAACGCCGCGATGGTGACCGGCCTCCTACCATTCTCGCGTGGTGCCCATGTCGTGCTCGGCACACCGCAGGGTTACCGGGGCGACGGCGTCGTCAAACGTTTCTGGGAAATCGTCGAACATCATCACATCAATTTCTTCAGTGGCGTCCCGACACTTTATGCTTCGCTGCTCGACATTCCTGTCGACGATCATGTTATCGACTCGCTCGAATACGGCCTGTGCGGTGCCGCGCCGATGCCGGTCGGCGTCTTCAGGGCCTTCCAGGAAAAAACGGGCATCCGGATTCTCGAAGGTTACGGCCTGACCGAAGGAACGTGCGTGAGCAGCGTCAACCCGCCGAACGGCGAGCGTCGGCTCGGATCAATCGGGCTTCGCATCCCCTTCCAGGCGATGAAGGCGGTCGTCGTGGACGATGCGGGACGGTATCTGCGCGACTGCGCGGCTAACGAGGAGGGGTTGCTCGTGATCTCCGGGCCGAACGTGTTCACCGGCTACACGCGTCCCGACCAGAACGAGGCCCTGTGGCTCGATCTCGGCGACGGCAAGCGCTGGCTCAATACGGGCGACCTCGGCCGCTGCGACATCGACGGTTACTTCTGGCTGACCGGCCGCAAGAAGGAGTTGATCATCCGCGGCGGACACAATATCGACCCGGCGACGATCGAGGAACCGCTGCATCGACACCCGGCGGTCCAGATTGCAGCGGCGATCGGGCGCCCCGATGCCTATGCCGGCGAGTTGCCGGTCGCGTACGTTCAGCTCAAGCCGGGCATGACCGCTAGCGAACACGATCTGGAAATGTTCATGCAGCAGGAGATCGCGGAACGCGCCGCCCTGCCCAAGCACGTCCGAATCGTCGAGGCGATCCCGCTCACAGGCGTCGGCAAGATATTCAAACCGGAACTCAAGCGCCGCGAGACGAGTGACGCACTCCGCGCAGCATTGGACCAGGGCGGAGCGCCAGGCGCATCAGTCGACGTCTCGACCAGTGGTTCCGGCGGAATGTCGGTCTCGGTCGAGCTGAGCAATCCCGGGCTCGAGACTGCCGCGCGCTTCGTGCTGGGACGTTTTCCGTTTGCATTCTCGATCTCGTTCGCAGCGGAACCCATTCGATCGTCCGGTCCGGCAGCAACAGATCTGCGGTGACGGAGGCGCGCGACTAGCCGCGACAACACAAACTCCGAGAGCGGCTCGTCACGATCAATAAGGTATCCAAATTAACGGTAGTTATTTAATCGGACCGAGACAGAGGAGACGCAAGATGAAATTGAGGCGAACGACGAGTTTCGCAGGTGCGGTTGTTTGCATCTGCACGGCAGCACTTGCCGACCACGCAGATGCGCAGACCGCCGGAAGCATCACTACGTCGGTTGGATGGCTGCACGTCGCGCCCCAGGGCGACGCGACGCCCCTGACCGTGCAAAGTGTCGGCGGCGCAACGGTGAATCAGCAGATGCCTGGTACCGGGGCGCATGCCAGCTCGACGGATACGATGGGCATCACCACCGAGTACTACGTCACCGACAACATTGGTGTCGCCATGCTGTTCGGACTGCCACTGACAGTCAATCTGGTCGGTGACGGGACGTTGCAGAAGTACGGAACCCTCGGCACGACAAGGCCGATGCCGCCCGCCATCGAACTTCGATATCACCTGTTTTCAGCTGAATCGAAATTCCGTCCGTACGTAGGACTTGGCGTCAACTACACGTGGTTCACCCAGGTTCGGGCGACCAATCGCCAGTTCGTCACCGACAGCTTCGGGCCGGGCGGCTCGGCGCGCGCGACACTCAGTTCATCGTGGAACCCGGTATTCGAGCTCGGGGCGAGTTACGCGATGACCAAACACTGGTCGGTCGGCGCTTCCGTCGGCTACATGCCGGTGAAGACCCACCTCACGTTATACGGACAGACCGCGACCGGCACGCAGATCGTTTCCACATCGACGCTCCGACTCAATCCCGTCAACGTTTTCCTGAACGTCGCTTACACGTTCTAGCGGGTGCGCCCCGATGCCAGCCCCCCGCATGGAAGCAACACTTTGGATCGAACGATGAAACGACAGGCTCTCAAGACCATTCTCTTTGCATTGCCCAAGGTTCTGGACCTGACGGCGCGCCGCTTCCCCGCCTATCGCGATCGCCTCAAGGAGCGCAATCTCGTCGCGTGGATCGGGCTCATGGATCAAAGCATCGGTCGCGCCATCGAGTTCAGGAATGGCCGCATTCGGTCGCGCGCCGGCGAGCATGCGCGGCCCGATGTGCGCATGGCCTTCAAGGACGTCGCCACCGCCCTGAAGTTCCTTTCCCCGAACCCGGACCAGGGCGAGATCGTCCACGCCGCCAAGAACTTCAAGGTGGTCACCGAGGGCGAGGACGAACTGCTGGTCTGGCTCATGCAAACCCTGAGCATGATGCGCACGGTCGGCCTGACGATGGGCACGCCCATGCGCGACGGCACCCGACGCTACACCACCTGTACCAATGGCGGTCCCCTGTTCGTCTACGTCAAGGATGGCCGCATCGTCCGCGTGACGCCCATCGAGCTGGACGATACGGATGCGGCAAGCTGGGTGATCGAGGCACGTGGACGCCGCTTCAGCCCGCCACGGCGCGGACTGGTCGCGCCCCACGCGTTGACCCTCAAGTCGCTGGTCTACTCCGACAAGCGTATCCTTCACCCGATGAAACGGGTCGACTTCGACCCGGACGGCGAGCGCAATCCGCAGAACCGGGGCAAGTCCGGCTATGTGCGTATCAGCTGGGACGAAGCCCTGGACATCGTCGCCAAGGAGATCAACCGGCAGAAGCGTGTTCACGGCCCCGGTTCCATCACTTTCCCGATGTCGTCCCACCACCAGTGGGGCAACGTCGGCTACTACCTCAGCGCGCTGACGCGCTTCGCCAACCTGATCGGCTTCACCCGGGTCGCCGCGAATCCGGACAGCTGGGAAGGCTGGTACTGGGGCGCCATGCATCATTTCGGCAACTCGATGCGCGTCGGCGTGCCCTCCGGCTACGGGGGCCTCGAGGATGCTCTCAAGGAAGCCGAAATGATCGTCTTCTGGTCCTGCGACCCCGAAAGTACCAACGGAGCCTACGCAGGATTCGAAGGAACGCCGCGCCGCATATGGGCCAAGGAGCTCGGCATCGAGTTCGTTCACATCGACCCGCATTGCAATCCGACCGCACAGTTGCTGGGCGGCCGCTGGATCCCGATCCGGCCGCAAACCGACGCCGCCCTGGCTACCGCCATCATGTATGTCTGGACCGTGGAAGGCCTGTACGACAAGGACTACGTCGCGACCCGCACGACCGGTTTCGACGATTGGAAAGCCTACCTGCTGGGCGAAACCGACGGCACCCCCAAGACTCCTGAGTGGCAGGAGAGCGAGACCGGCGTGCCGGCCAAGGACGCCCGTGCGCTTGCGCGCCTATGGGGTAAGAAGAAGGTGCATCTCGCCGTCGGGATGACCGGCGCGGGATTCGGTGGCGCGGGCCGCGGCGCGACCGGGGCGCAATGGGCGCGCTGCATGATCATGATGATGTCCATGCAGGGCTGGGGCAAGCCGGGGGTGAATTTCGGCTGCCTCGAAATCGGTGTCCCGCACGATCTCCAGTTCTACTTCCCTGGCTACGCGGACGGCGGAATTTCGGGCGACCTGGCGTGGACCGCCAATGCGGTGGACAACTACCAGCGCATGCCGCATATCTTGACCATGAATCCCGTCAAGCAGATGGTGCCGCGACAGCAGATGCCCGATGCGATTATCAACGGTCACGCCACCGGTTATCTCTGGGACGGCATGTCCCAGGAAGCCCAGTTTGCGCCGTTCACCTACCCGATGCCCGGCTATTCGCCGATCCACATGATCTATCGCTACGGCGGATCCGCGTTCAGTACCGTGACGAATTCCGGACGCTGGACGGAGGCCTACCGGCACTCGAGCATCGAATTCGTCGTCAATCAGTCGATCTGGATGGAAGGCGAAGCCCAGTTCGCCGACATCATCCTGCCCGCGTGCACTTCGCTGGAGCGCTGGGACATCGGGGAATGGGCGAATTCGGGCGGCTACGCCCACCATGGGTATGGCACGGTCAACCATCGCATGCTGACGCTGCAGCACAAGTGCATCGAACCCTTGGGCGAGTCCCGCTCCGACTACGACATTTTCACCGCCATCCTGACTCGGTTGGGCCTGGGTGGCATTTTCACCGAAGGCTGTGGCGATCTTGACTGGGTCAAGCGCGTCTTCGACTCGTCGGATCTGCCCGATCAAATTTCGTGGCGCGAATTCTGCCGCAAGGGCTACTTCGTCGTGCCGCCCGAAAAGCCCGAGCTACGCCATCCCGTGGACATGCGTTGGTATGCGGAAGACAGGAGGAAGGACCTGCCGGAACCTCATCCGCTGCCGTCGCAGTTCTCGGAAAAGTTCGGCAGGGGCCTTCAGACGCCAAGCGGCAAGCTGGAGTTCGTGCCCGAGTTGCTGAAGCGGCACACGGCGGACAATCCCGAGCGGCCGCCGCTCAACCGCTATATCCCCTCCTGGGAGGGCCTGCGCTCGGACCTGGCTCGGCGCTACCCGCTGCAATTGATCGCCACCCACAGCCGCTACAGCTTTCATACCCATTGTGACGGCAAGAATTCCGCGGTGAACGGCATCGACGATCATCGCGCGCTGATCGCGGGGCACCGGTTCTGGCTGCTGAGGCTCAATCCCGCCGACGCCGCCATTCGACGCATTGCCCATCGCGATCTCGTCAAAGTGCACAACGACCGCGGCGCCGTGATCTGTGCGGCCGATGTCTCGCCTCTGGTAAACGCCGGAGTGGTGAAGTCCTACGAGGCGAGCGCTGAATTTCAGCTGATCGAAATCGACGGCGAGCAAGTCGAGATTGGCGGTTGCATGAACATGCTTACCCCCGACCGGCCGCAGACCTCCGGCACCAGCAGCATGAGCCCGAATTCCTGCCTGGTGCAGGTCGAGAAATGGCGCGGTGCCGAAGCTTTCATGCTCGGTCGCGCAGCGTGAGGAATTTCAAATGAGCAAGTGGAACCTGATTATCAAAGTCGGGCGTTGCGAGAATTGCCAGAACTGCGTGATCGCCGCGCGAGACGAGCACGTCGGCAACGACTTCCCCGGTTACGCCGCACCCGCCGCGGCCAGCGCCGAGAGCCCCATCCGCATCCTGCGTCGTGTACAGGGCGCCTCGCATATGGTCGAGACCACTTATCTGCCGGTCATGTGCAACCACTGCGACGACGCGCCCTGCATGCGCGTGGGCGGCAGCGCCATTCGCAAGCGTGCCGACGGCATCGTCATCATCGATCCGGACAAGGCGCGAGGCCGAAAGGACATCGTGAAGGCCTGCCCCTACAAGGCGATCGTCTGGAACGAAGAACTGCAACTGCCCCAGATCTGGATCTTCGATGCTCATTTGCTCGACCAGGGTTGGTCCCGCCCGCGTTGTCAGCAGTCGTGCCCCACCGATGTCTTCGAGACGGTCAAGCTCGATGACACGGCGATGGCCGAGAAGGCCCGACGCGAGGGGCTCAAGGTATTGCGACCCAACCTGGGCACGAAGCCCCGCGTCTGGTATAGCGGCCTCGAGCGTTGGGAAACGTGCTTCGTCGGCGGAAGTGTCAGCGTCCAGGCAGGAGACGTGGTCGAGTGTGTCACGGATGCGGCCGTCACCTTGTACATCGGTAATCAGCAGGTAGCCGAAACCGTCTCGGACGACTTCGGCGATTTCCGATTCAGCGGCCTGGCGAGGGGCAGCGGCCCCTACCGAGTCAAAATCCGGCATGCCCTCGGCAACACGTGGCGCGAGTGCGAATTGGGCGACAGCGCCTACCTGGGCGAGATCAGGCTCAGTCAGTCGACAAACGCCGTGGCGATCGATTGTTCGTGATCCGAGCAAGGCTGGCCGCTGCGGCAATCGCACCGATCTCCGTAGCACAGCCCTCTCATTTCATGAGAACTTCGCCGACCACAGCCCGGCGGCTACCGTCTCCGGTGGCCGTGACCGAACTTCATTCAATCGGGAGTATCGGGATGACACTACTGAACCGCCCCGGGAATCGTGGAGGCTGGTTGGTTTAAGTTGATGCGAGTTCAGCGGCAGCTGTTTCAAGTTGCCGATAGTAGTTTGCCTCAGCTTCGGCGGGCGGGATATAGCCGAGGGGTTCCATCAACCGATGATGATTGAACCAGGTCACCCACTGCAGCGTTCCCGTCGTGATTCGCGTCAATCGCCTTCTCGAGCTTCGAGATGAGCGGGCTTGCGTTGACCGTTGCCGCGCTCGTCTCGAATTCGGTTTTGTCTTCGTCGGCCAGAAACTGCTCGGCGACGTGGATGTAGCGTTTGAGCATGTCCACCGGCTTGATGCTGCTGTTGTCGACCAGTTCAAAGCCCGGCCAGTCCCACGGACCGCACATTCGCACGAGCGGATGGTCCTGCTCGCACACCCAACCGTCACGCGTGCCGCCGTCCTTGGCGCCGATCTTCACGTGCTGCCAGCAGCGCCCCTTGTCGTCTTTCGCAACGCTTCCGGCACTGTTCTTCTCGAACTCGACGCTCCGGAACACGTCACGGAAATCCGCGCCCGGCCCTTGCGCATTCGAGAAGCTTAGCGGGAAGCTCTTCCAGGCCGGCACGATCGCGGTCGCCGTCGTATTGGCGAGGCTGCTGTCGACCCAAACTGGCGTACCGGCGTCGTTGTATACCGGCTTTGCGTGGCGACTGCCATGTACAGGCGCAGCCGTTTTCGGTTGCACCTTGACCCACTTCCCCTGGGCGGCGGCGAGAGGCACAAGCTTGACGCCGGGTTGCAGCTTTTGGTCCGGTTCCGGCAGATCGTTTACGAGTCGCGCGCCGGGCGAGATTTCCAGAAACGCCTTGGACGCCGGCAATTGCTTTGCCCGCTCGCGACTCTTCTGGATGAATGCTTCGAGTTCGGGGCCAGCGAACACTTCCAGATGCAGCAGCGGCCGGGTCGGCTTCGCCGGCAACAGTTTCGCGTCCGGGTAACGTAGATAGTGGCCGAGCTGGCCGATCACGTCACCGGCCTTAACCGGATACGGCTGTTTCAGCACGACAACCGTATCCAGCGGCTTCGGGTCGACAATCGTGTCCAGTTCTTTCACGAAGACATACACGTGCGCCGCCGCCTTCGCCTCTTCCACCGGGCCGGAGGCCCAGCCGCCGATCGACGCGCCGTACCCGGCCGCGGCCGCGGCCGCGACCGCGACCGCGACCAGCACGCCGACGCCGCACCACACCGCCTGCACGCCCCACTGGCTGACCAGGTAGCCGAGCAGGATCGACGCGATCATGCTGCCGAGCTGGAACACCAGCGAAAAGAACGAGACGGCGCGCGATCGCAACGCATCGGGCGTCCGGCGATGCAGCACCGCGTTGACCACCGCGCCGGCAATCCCGAAGAACAGCGCGACCCCGCTCAGCACGACGCCGAATGCGACCACGTGGTTCGCCCAAAGCGTCAGCACGAGGCTCACGGAAAGCCCGGCGAACGGCAGTCACGGCGAGCGCCGGCCGTGCGGCGCAATGCTTCATCACGCGGTACGACGCCCAGCCGCCCGCGCCCTTGACGACCAGCATCAGCGTGAGGAACAGGCCGAACGCCCAGGTCGCGCCATGCGTCGGCACGAGCGTCTTCAACACCACCGGCCAGTAGCTCTCCAGCACCGACACGACGCCGCCGAGCAGCATGCAGAGCAGGATCAGCGGCCGCACCGCGCCGCCATGCCACGCGAACCGGACCAGTTCGCGAAGATCGTCGCGCATCCTGCCGGTAGGCGCCGCCTCGGCGAAAAACCACGACGTCAGGCCCAGCAGCACGATGAACAGGCCGCACGCGAGCGCCAGACCGATCTTGTACGGGTTGTCGAACAGGCGGCTGCCGATCAGGTCCGGGAGCACGCCGCCGACGAGCGCCATGCTCGCCAGCCCGAGCGCGGAGGCCAGTTCCGCGCGACCGAGAAAATATGGAATCCGCTTCGTCTCTCCGTGCTCGCGCAGCAGGCCGACGTACCACGCGTCGACGGTGCCGGAGCTCATCGCGCGTGCGACGCCGAAGCTCGCCGCCGCGAGGTACAGCATCGGCTTCTGGCTGAAGCACAGCATCAGCGCGCAGCCGACGCTGTTCATCAGCAGCGAGACGCGATAGGTCCGGAGGCCGCCCACGCGGTCGGCCATCGCGCCGAACGGCAGCTCCAGCGCGATGGTCGACAGGCTGAACAGCGCCGCGTAAAGGCCGATCTCGAACAGCGTGAAGTGGTTGTGCAGCAGGAACAGCGTGACGACCGGCAGCACGAGGCCGAAGGTGCCCCACAACGCCGCCTGCTGCAGGCAGTACCGCAGGTGGACGGTCATCGGCCGTCCTTGCCGCCGGACTCGAGCAGCAGGTACTCGCCGTCTTCCGCGCTGCCGGCGCCGATCTCGACGAAGCCGCACGCGGCATAGAACGCCAGCGCCGGCGCGTTGGCGCGCAGGCACTTGAGCCGGTAGCGCGTGGCCGGCCAGCCGGGCAGCGCGCGCAGCAGCGCCCGTCCGACGCCGCTGCGGTGGCGCGGCCGGTACACGTGCAGGTGATGGATGAAATGGTCGGGCTCCCAGACCGACACGAAGCCGGCGAGTCGCCCGCCGCCGTCCTCGGCAACCCTCAGCCGCTCGCCTTCCGTCTGGACCTCGAAGTCGGCCAGCTGGAACGCGCCGGCCGGTTGCCACACGAACGTCTCGCGGCGCGAGTGCAGGAACAGTTCGCGCAGGGCCGGCATATCGGCGGCCACTGCGTCTCGTACGATGATCGTCATGATTCGCTTACCTCGCAGCAGTCGTGGTTGCCGGCGCCGCGCAGCCTGGCAGGCTCGCCATCACGTCGCCGACGAAGCGTTCGGTGTCCCAGCTGCGGTCCACCGTCGCACCGAGCCGGGTGATGACCGCGCGGCACGACGGCACGATCACCACCAGCTGGTGATTGAAGCCGTCCATCATCGTCACGTCCTCCGGCAGCGACGGAAACCGTCGCGCGCCGCCGACGCCGGCGTTCAGCCACAGATGCGCGCCGAGCCGGCCGTCGTGCCGCGCCGCCTGGGGCGTCGCCATGAACCGCACCCAGTCGGGATCGACGATGCGCGTGCCGCGCCACACGCCCTGCTGCAGGATCAACTGGCCGAGCTTCGACCGGTCCCGCGCCGACGCCAGCATGTAGCTGCCGCCGACCAGCGTGCCCGACGCGTCGGGCTCCATCATCGCGGTGCGGATGCTGTTGAAGTTCGTAGATACTGCTAATCGTGTCCAATGATTCCGCTAATGCGCGGTCGCGAACGTCAAACTGAGGCAGTGAGCAGCGGCAGGTCGCTGGCGAGGTATTTCATCGACGTGCGCTGAATTCCAAACGATGGAGTTGAAGCGCGACATGAGCGTGCACCACGGCTCAATGTCGACAGCCTCCCCCACCCTGGAATACAGGCATTAAAGTCGCGCCCCCTACCCTTGGAGGAGAGGTATATTGTTGCGCACGCACCCAAGTTGTTGATCATCGGGTACGTGCACGCCATGCTCTCGTCACGAGCGACTTTCCTCATTACGCCGCTCGTGAGCCACATCTGGCATCGCAAGCTCTCGAAGGCGCATTAGCAAAATCTTCGTACATACACCCCTCATTGTTGCATCAGCGCAACGCGTGCGGACACGAACAGAACGTGGCTCTCGACCTTTGCAGCCGGCGCTTTCACGAGTTTTCCCATTAGCAATATCTGTGGTCACTGTTAGCAGAAACTTCGAACACCAACAGCGTCTGTGGTCGTATTCTCCTCGTGTTGACAATGCAGACATTGATGGGTGACATGCGTCATTGTGTTGAGTCAGATCGGCAACGACAAACCAAACTTCACGCGCGACATCACCACCATCGTTTCGAAATGGCGAATGTTCGGGTTTTGCCGAAACACGCGATTGGCAAATTCCTCGTAGTGATCGATGTCGCGCACCGAGATCAGAATCACGAAGTCGGCCCTCCCCGTCACGACGTAGCACTGCATGACTTCGGGCACTTCGTTCATGAAACGCTTGAATTCGTCGAGTAGGTCGAGCCGCTCGCGCTCGACCTGCACCAGTACCCACATCATGATCGGCAAACCGACCTTGTTCGGTGCCAGCACAGAAGTGTCCTGCAAGACATAGCCCTCCTCGCGCAAGCGCTTGACGCGCCGCAAGCACGCGGGCGGGCTCAGATTGACCAGCGCGGCGAGCGCCTGGTTGCTGATCTGGTTGTCGATCTGAAGCTGGGCCAGGATGCGGCGATCGTAGTCGTCCAGCGGCGACTCGGGCGGTTTGTCCATATTTCGCGTATGCCTTGAAAAATGAAATCCAATTAATCAAACGTCGCCTTCGAGAATATTGGATTTCTCTAAGCCTCCCTAGAATCGTATCACCAGCTGATGCTTGATTTCACGGAGAAAACTATGCGATACCCGCACCCCACCCGCGCGCTCGCGCTGGCGTTTTGCTGCACCGCCGCGCATGCGCAAACCGTCGTCACGATTGGCTATGCGGGCGCGCTCACAGGCGCTCAGGCTCATTTCGGCAAGGACAGCGAACGCGGCATCCGGCTGGCGATTGACGAAATCAACGCGTCGCATCCTATGATCGGTGGCAAACCCGTGAAGTTCGAGCTCGACGCGCAGGACGACGGCGCCGATCCACGCCTGGCAACCACGGTCGCGCAGCGGTTCGCCGACAGTCGCGTAAGCGCCGTCATCGGTCATCAGAATTCGGGCACGTCAATCGCGGTAGCACGCATCTACGCGCAGCAACACATTGCCGAACTGACTCCTTCGGCAACCAACCCCGAGTTCACCCGGCTGGGTTTCGATACCACGTTCCGCATGCTGGCCAACGACGATTTCCTCGGCGAAGCGCTCTCGCGCTATGTGTCCGGTACGCTGCATGCCGGGCGGATAGCCGTCATCGACGACCGCACAGCCTACGGCCAGGGCATCGCCGACGTGTTCGCCAAGCGAGTACAGGCATCCGGTGGCACGATCGTCGCGCGCGAATATACGACCGACAAGGCCTTCGATTTCGCGGCGGTGCTCACCCGTGTCAAAAGTGCGAACCCGCAGGTGATCTTCTTCGGCGGCATGGATGCGCAAGGCGGCCCCATGCTCAAGCAGATGCGCCGTTACGCCATCGGGGCGCCGCTCATCGGCGGCGACGGTCTGTGTACCGCCCAGATGAGCACGCTCGCGGGCGCGGCGCTTGACGGCAACCTGTATTGCGCCGACGGCGGCCGCAGCCTTGCGAAGATGCCAGGCGGGCCAGCCTTCGCCGCGAAGTTCAAGAAGACCTACGGCGAGCCGGTGCAGTTGTACGCGCCCTATGCCTACGACGCGATGATGGCCGTCTATCGTGCCGCCGCGCTTGCGCAATCAACCCAGGCGCCGGACATCGCGTCTGCGCTGCATCGCGTCGCTTTCCAGGGCGTAACGGGGCCGGTCGCCTTCGATGCGCATGGCGAGCTGCGCACGCCCGCCGCCACCATATCCACCTATCACGGAGACAACAAAATGGCTTTGACCGAGGTATCGAAATGACGCGGGAAATCCTGCCGGTCGGCACGCCATCGCTGCGCGACACCGCCCCGCCCGTAACCGACCTGAGCGACCCCGCTGTCGTCGCCGAAGCGGCTGCCCTCGGAGACGCGATACGCGCTTTTCGCGCCCGGCACGGCTTCGGACGCGCTATCGCGGCGCCTCAGATAGGAATACACAAACGCATGATCGGCCTCGTGCTGCCCGGTTGGCCCGAAGTAATCGTCAATCCCGAAATCGTCTGGCAGAGCGACGAACGCATGACGCTTTGGGACGATTGCATGTGCTTCCCCGACATGATCATACGCGTTGAGCGCTTCGCTTCGATTTCGGTTCGCTTCACCGACCTCACCGGCGCGGTGCATCTGAAGGAACGCTTGAGCCAGGCGGACGCCGAGTTGATGCAACACGAGATCGACCATCTGGACGGCAAGCTCTCGTTTGACCGCGCGGTAGGGGCCAACCCGATCGTGCACCGCAGCGTCTTCGAAGCTGCCCGCGTCGACTTCGCACGCGAAGTCGACTATTACCCCCAACCTGTACGAGATCCTTCATGACCCAACCTGACGTGGGGCACATCGATGGCCTGACCTACCCGCACGGCGTCGCCTATATGGCCGGGCGTTTCATTCCCATGTCCGAGGCGCGCATCTCGGTGCTCGACTGGGGCCTGCTCCATTCTGACGTGACGTACGATACCGTGCACGTCTGGGACGGCAAGTTCTTCCGCCTGGACCAGCACATCGAACGCTTTCGCCGTTCGCTCGCCAAGCTGCGCCTTACCGTGCCGCACGACGACGACACGCTGCGCGACATTCTCGTCGAGTGCGTGCGGCGTTCGGGACATCGCAACGCCTATGTCGAGATGCTCTGCACGCGCGGCATCTCGCCGACATTCAGCCGCGATCCGCGGGAGGCGCTCAACCAGTTCGTCGCGTTCGCCGTGCCATTCGGCTCGGTAGCTAACGCCCGCCAGCTCAAGGAAGGCCTGCATTTGCACCTGATCGACAACGTGCGGCGCATTCCGCCTGAGTCAGTCGATCCGCAAATCAAGAATTATCACTGGCTCGACCTGGTGACCGCGCAGTTCCACGGTTTCGACGCCGGTGCGGAAACAGTTGTCATCAAGGACATGGATGGGAATATCGCCGAAGGCCCGGGCTTCAACATCTTTGCCGTCAAGGACGGCACGCTATACACGCCCGAACGCGGTGTGCTGCATGGCATCACGCGCCGCACCGTATTCGACATTGCAGCGCAAGAGGGTTTTGCCGTGAACGCAGGCGCGGTGAACGAAGCATTGCTGCGTGATGCGGACGAGATCTTCATTACCTCGACAGCAGGCGGCATCATGCCGGTCTCGCGTCTAAACGACACGCCGATAGGTAACGGCCGGCCGGGCGAGATCACCCAGGCGGTCTTCCGTATCTACTGGGCCTGGCACAACGATCCGGCTTACACGCTCGCGGTCGATTACGACGGGGACCATCATGCTCGATGAGGCGTTGCGCTTCCGGCTCGACGCGCGCCAGCAAGCGCTGGCGACACGGCACGCGACCACGCGCGAACTGGCGATCACGTCGGCACAGGGCGGGACTATCGTGGCGCGAGCGTCGCCGGGCGGCACGACGCACGACTACGTCAACCTGTGCGCTAACAATTACCTGGGACTTGCCAGCGATCCTCGTATCGTCGAGGCTGCCATCGACGCGATCGCTCGCGTTGGCTTCGGTATGGCATCGGTACGCTTCATCAGCGGCACACACGAACTGCACTGGACGCTTGAGCGCCGGCTGGCGGCGTTCCTCGACACCGAGGCCTGCGCGTTGTTCCCGTCGGCGTTCGACGCAAACGGCGCCTTGTTCGAGGCGCTGCTGAGCGAAGGCGACACAGTGGTCTCGGACGCGCTCAATCATGCGAGCATCATCGACGGCATTCGCTTGTGCCGGGCGCAACGCAGCCGCTACGCCAACCGCGACGCGGCCACCGCCGCGCACGCCCTGGCCGTGGCGTCCGACAGAGGCGCGCGGCTGCTGGTCACGGACGGGGTCTTCTCGATGGACGGCACGCAGGCCCCGCTGGCCGCGCTTGGCGCCGTGTGCAGGCAGCACCGCTCGCTGCTGGTGATAGACGATTCGCATGGCATCGGTGTGATCGGTGCGACGGGGCGGGGCACTGCCGAGGTCCAGCAACAGACAGCGGCGGTCGATCTCTACGTCGGCACGTTGGGCAAGGCACTGGGCGGCGCATCGGGTGGCTTTGTCGCAGGTTCCGCCGTCGCCGTGAACACCATCCGCCAGTTCGGCCGTCCCTACTTATTCTCGAATGCGCTGATGCCGGCTATCGCGGCGGCGTCGATCCGCGCACTGGACCTCATCGAGCAAGGTGAGATCGATTTCGCACGACTGACTGCGATGAGCACGTACCTGCGGCATGGCCTGACGCAGGCCGGCTACGACGTCATGCCTGGCGACCACCCCATCGTGCCGGTCATGTTCGGCGATGCGGCACGCTCGCAGGCTGCGGCGTGCGCGTTGGCCGAGTGCGGTGTGCTCGCCCAGTCCTTCTCGTATCCCGTCGTTCCCGAAGGTCGGGCCCGACTTCGTTTGCAGGTCTCACTTGCCTTGTCCGACGACGATCTCGAGCGCGTGCTGAGCGCGTTCCGTTCTATGCGCCGCTGATCCCAGCCACACGGCGCGATGACCTAACGCATCTCTCTTCCCCTTTTGCTTTCGTAGGTCCAACCATGAACACGCATGCTGCCCGGGTGCACGACACCCGGGCTCGCCCCGGTGAGTCTATCGCAGCCTCTCCGTCCCGCGCCCGGCGGGCCGTGAGAACGGCATCGCTCGGCAATACCCTGGAGTGGTACGACTTCGTGTTGTATGAATTTTTTGCGGCAAGCAGCCCTGTGTGAGCGTCAGACCTGACCGCCTCAGCAGCGACGACGTATCGACTGACTTTTGTTTGGCAGTCAGCTGCCACCGCGTATGTTATTCCGCCAGCCATACGAAATCACCGACGCCTGTCAGTTGACAATCTGATAACGATAGTTAATGCTTCCAATCATGATCAGTCGAACGAGCACCATTGCGCAGATTATTCGCACCATTCTTCGAATGGTGGGTTAGCGCGCATCCGGCTCAATGACGACAACCCGCCCCAGAGGCGGGTTTTTTATTTCCGCTTCGGGGTATTTCAAACCCAGCCTGGAGAGGAAATCACTGTGTCTTCATACCGAAAGCCCGTCGACAGTCCTGCGCGGCTCGACGTACCCGCGTCAACGCAAATCGATTACCTGAAGAAAATCCTCACCGCGCGCGTCTACGACGTCGCGATCGAGACGGAACTCGAACCCGCCCGCTACCTGTCGGCCCGGCTGCGCAATGCCGTGTACCTGAAGCGCGAGGACAACCAGCCGGTGTTCTCGTTCAAGCTGCGCGGCGCGTACAACAAGATGGCGCACATTCCGGCCGACGCGCTTGCGCGCGGCGTGATTACCGCGTCGGCCGGCAACCACGCGCAGGGCGTCGCGTTCTCGGCGGCCCGGATGGGCGTCAAGGCGGTGATCGTCGTGCCCATCACGACGCCGCAGGTGAAAGTGGATGCGGTGCGCGCGCACGGCGGCCCGGGCGTCGAGGTGATCCAGGCCGGCGAGTCGTACAGCGACGCGTACGCGCATGCGGTCAAGGTGCAGGAAGAGCGCGGTCTCACGTTCGTCCACCCGTTCGACGATCCTTACGTGATCGCCGGCCAGGGCACCATCGCGATGGAAATCCTGCGCCAGCACCAGGGCCCGATCCACGCGATCTTCGTACCGATCGGCGGCGGCAGTGTGGCATCCGGCGTCGCAACCTACGTCAAGGCCGTGCGCCCAGAGATCAAGGTGATCGGCGTGCAGACCGAGGATTCGTGTGCAATGGTGCGCTCGCTTGAGGCCGGACGCCGTATCGAATTGAGCGAAGTCGGACTGTTTTCGGACGGCACCGCGGTGAAGCTCGTCGGCGAGGAAACCTTCCGGCTCTGCAGCGAATACCTCGACGAGGTCGTCACCGTCGACACCGACGCGCTGTGCGCAGCGATCAAGGACGTGTTCCAGGACACGCGCAGCGTACTCGAGCCAGCCGGCGCGCTCGCGGTCGCGGGCGCGAAGCTGTACGCGGAACGCGAAGGCATCGAGAACCAGGTGCTCGTCGCGGTCACGTCCGGCGCGAACATGAACTTCGACCGGATGCGCTTCGTCGCCGAGCGCGCGGAGGTCGGCGAGGCGCGCGAAGCCGTGTTCGCGGTTACGATCCCCGAGGAGCGCGGCAGCTTCAAGCGCTTCTGCTCGCTCGTCGGCGACCGCAACGTCACCGAGTTCAACTACCGGATCGCCGATGCGCAATCCGCGCACATCTTCTTCGGCGTGCAGATCCACAGCCGCGGCGAATCGGCCGAGATCGCCGCGAACTTCGAATCGCACGGTTTCAAGAGCGTCGACCTGACGCACGACGAGCTGTCGAAGGAGCATATCCGCTACATGGTCGGCGGCCGCTCGCCGCTCGCGCTCGACGAGCGCCTGTTCCGCTTCGAATTCCCGGAGCGGCCGGGCGCGCTGATGAAGTTCCTGTCGTCGATGGCGCCGGACTGGAACATCAGCCTGTTTCACTACCGCAACCAGGGCGCGGACTATAGCTCGATCCTCGTCGGGCTGCAGGTGCCGCAGGCCGATCGCGCCGAGTTCGAGGGCTTCCTCGCGGCGCTCGGTTATCCGCACTTCGAGGAAAGCAGCAATTTAGCCTATCGTTTGTTCTTATAAACTCAGCGGCTTCGATTCCACGTTGGCTGCCAGATCGTTGTTCGAGGCCGCCAATGTTGGAGTTCGTAGATTCTGCTAATGGTGTCCGTTCGAGCGCTAATCGTGTCCGTTTATTCTGCTAACGTAACCGCCGATAGTTCCTGAGCACGCTTGTCTCTCGATAGCGGCTAATCGCACGCAGCGCTGCCGGCGTGCGCCAAGTCGGCCGAACTGGCGCTCACCGAGCGTCGCGATAGTGATCCCTGATGAATACGGGAAGATCGTTCGACGGTGGCGCGAAAGGCACCTGATACATCATGTCGCCGACAAAACCGCGGTGATAGGTGCCGTGATTGACGACATGCAGCACGATTTGCTCGCGGGTCATGACACCTTCTCCTCCACCAACAAACTCGAAATGAACGGCTTTCGCGAGATCCACGTCCGACCAGGTGTCGACAAGATTGATGTACCAGCAGTCCATTTCCTGAACCGCTTTCCAAAGATCGGAAACTGCAGGCGTATGGTCGGTGTTGCGCGAGGTGTAGGTGTGCTTCTTTCCTTGCAGATGATGTCTGAAAATGTCGTCGACCACATAGACGTGATCCAAGGTATGCACCATGTTTCCGAACCGCGTCGGTCTCTGCCGAAGGGCTTCGCCAGCCGGCAGGTCCATCACGCTCTTGAACGTCAGTTCATTCGCCCAGGACTTGTAGCGCACCAGCATTCTCAAGGTGTCTGCTGCCGAGGCGGGCAGTGTAATGCGATCGGTGGTTACGGATGGAACAATCTGGTTCTGCGAGGGGGCAGACATGGTGAAACTCCTTGCGTGTTTTCGAGCGTCAGACGACGCTCAGGTTGATCCCGTGCTGTCGCGTCACGCTGGCACGTAGTCTTGCGAGCAAGCTGTTCAGCGTATGGGGCGATCCGGACAGGCGTCATGTGCGCCAGTTCGCCCGAACATCAGGTTGCCGCTTTCTCGTTTGCCTTTTCAAAAGCCGCAGAGCCGGCCTTCGATATGCGTACGCGTCGTGCCGCCGACCCAGATTTGGCCAGCCTCGTCGCGGGTCAAATGAATGCGGCCATGGCGGCCGACGCGTGTCCCCTGGGCGGCGACATAGTCGTCCTCAACCACACCTGTCGCGAACAGCCACTGCGCCATTGCAGCATTGAGGCTTCCAGTGACCGGGTCTTCGACGATAGCGCCCAGATGGTCGCTGAAGAAGGCGCGAACCTCGAAGGCCGCGTTGCCGCCTGTTGCATGAGGGCCAATAACGCCGACATCGATCCGGCCGGGCCAACTGCGGAGCGGATCGAGGGCAAGCACCGTCTCCGCCGATACCAGCCTGATGCCCAGCCATCCGGGACCGTTGTCGATCCAGGCGGCATCAAGGACATCGCCAGATTCGATCCCCAGCAGTCGCCGAGCCTGGTCCAATTCATCCTGTGTAGGCGCGCCGGAGCGGATCAGCGGCGGGGCGGCGAAGGAAAGCCGCTCGTGATTGCGTCGGATCGGAACCAGCCCGGCTCCGCATTCCTGGACGATTTCCGCTTCGCTCTTCGGCACGCGCCCCGTCGAGAGCCACGCATGACAGCTGCCGAGCGTCGGGTGCCCGGCAAAAGGCATCTCCCTGTCCAGCGTGAAGATCCTGACCCGGTAGTCGGCCTCAGGATGCGTGGGTGGCAAGAGAAAGGCGGTCTCGGACAGGTTGAACCACCGCGTCAGCCGCTGCATGTCATCCGTTGCCAGCGCATCGGCACCGATGACGACCGCCAGCGGATTGCCCGAAAGCGGCCCGGCGCCGAAGACATCGATCATATGGATCACAAAGGTCATGACATCGCTCTTTCAATTCAGATCGGTTCGTGATGGCGCCGACAAGCCGGAATATCAACGTTGCCAGGCAAGCAGCTTGACTCCCGCAACGGCGAACACCGCGGATAGCGTGCCTTCAATCCAGCGCCGGAGGCTGGTATACAGGGCGATCATCCGAGCGGTCGAGAAGAGGACCGCATAACCACCAAACACGATGACGCCGAGGAACGCGCAACCACCGATGATCGCCGGCAAGGTGCCGCCGGGGACGTGCTCCTGAAGCCCAAGGGACATGATTGCCATCCAGGCCAGAACCGCCTTCGGGTTTCCGACATGCATGAGAATGCCCTGGCGATAGAGCCGCCGATAACGAGGTGTCGAGCGTCCTGGTTCCATCTTCGCGAAGCCGGAGCCCGGTTTCAGCGCCGACCTGCCCGTGCGGAACGCCAGGTAAAGCAGATAGACACCACCAATCATCTTTATGGCGAAAAGCGCCTCGGCATAGGCCGCCAGCACGGCGGAAACGCCGGTCGCCGCCAGGATCGCCCAGAAGAGCGAGCCCGTGATGACGCCGGCAGCCAGAACGAGGGCCGGCAGACGGCCGTCGCGCATCGCTGTTCCCATGATCGCCATGTTGCTCGGCCCGGGGCTGGCGGTGGCGATGAGATAGGTGCCGTAGGCGAGTGCAATCTGACTGGCGATCATTCGAGTTTCTCCACAGATGCGGGGCGTCTCCAGCGTCATGGCTGGAGGTCTCCGCGATGAACGATATGGACCTTGTTCCCGTCAGGGTCGCGCAGATACGCGCCGAAGTAGCCGTCACCGTAGTGCGGGCGTAATCCGGGTGCACCGTCGTCCGTCCCACCGTGCTCGAGACCATTCGCGTAGGCCGTGTTCACGGCTTCTTGCGAGGGGGCCAGAAAGGCGATCATGCTGCCGTTGCCGATGGTCGCCGGCTCGCCGTCGTAAGGGATGTAGACATAGAAGCGCGGCAGCGGCGATTGACCGATTACCCAGCAAAGCGCCGGCGGCCCGCCATCGGACATGACGACGCGACGCTTCAGTCCGAGCGGAGCGAGCACCGCGTCATAGAAACGGCCTGCACGCCCAAGATCACGCGCCCCAACAGTTACGTGGCTGAACATTTGACTCTCCATGCGCCCGTCATGGCGATCAGGCGCCTCCAGAAATGCTTGACTTCATCCAATCACATCGCGAATGTTACTCTTTTCGTTTATATAAATAGTGTCACGTAACACTAATATCTAGGCGGCGAACATGCTCCTGCAATCCCCCTGGTCACCACGGCTTGCCGACATCGAGGCGAATACCGCCGAGCGGTTGGTCCTCGCGCTGGCCGACGACATCATCGAGGGGCGGCTGACGGGAGGCGACCGTCTGCCCGCTCATCGCGATCTCGCGTTGAAACTGAGGATTGGCCTTGGCACGGTGACGAAAGCCTATGCCGCGCTTGAACGGCGAGGCCTGACGCGCAGCGTCAAGGGCCGGGGAACCTTCGTGGCGATCCGCCAGGCGCATCAGGATCGCCAGATCGACCTTTCGTCCAATGTGCCGCCAGCCATGCTCGACGCTCGCTTGCTGGCGCGAACATTGACGGGGATCGCACGCAAGATCGATGCGGACCATCTCAATCTCTATGCCCCGCCCGCTGGGCATATGGAGCACCGACGTGTGCTGGCTCGCTGGCTCGAAACGCTGGGCATGATGGTGGAACCGTCGCATCTGGTGCTAACGAGCGGCGCCCGCCAGGCGCTGTCATTGGCCTTCGATCTTGCCTGCGGCTCGCAAGGGCTGCTTCTGACCGAGCGGATCACCTATCCTGGCGCGATCGCGCTGGCTCGGCGCAACGAATATCGGATGCAAGGCGTCGAGACCGACGCGCAAGGGATGGCGCCGGGGGCACTGGCGGACGCACTCGACGGCACTGCATCGACCGGCAGCAAGGCGGTCTATCTCACACCGACGCTGCACAACCCGACCACGGCAACGATGGGCACGGAACGAAGGCAGGCCATCGTGGATATTTGCCGCCGGGCGGGCGCGTGGATCATCGAGGACGGCGTCTATGCGTCGGCAGAGCCGGCTTTGCCAACGCTTGCGGCGTTGGCGCCCGAGATCACCTTTCATGTGAACGGGTTGTCCAAATCGCTTGGCCCCGGTTTGCAGATCGGCGTGCTCGCGCTGCCGGCCGGACTCAACGACGCAGCGGAAGACGCGCTGCGGGACCTGCCAATGGCGCCATCGCCGCTCTCTTGCGCAGTGGTTGAGGAATGGCTGGCCACCGACGTCATCTCCTCGATCCAGCGGGATCTGCACCACGAGGCGCGGCGTCGATCCAATCTCGCCAACTCTCTGCTCGGCGCGAGCGAACTGATCTCGCATCCCGGCGCCTACAACGCCTGGCTGCCGATGGAGCGTGACGCTGCCAATCGCGTCGCATCCGTCGCTGCAGCGATGCGTATCAAGTTGACCCCGCCGGAATCCATGATGGTGAACCCGGAAGATCGGGCGAGCGGGATTCGACTTTGCCTCGGCGGCCCGTCGTTCGAAGATCTGACGGAAGCGCTGACACTCCTGGCAGGGCTGCTGAAGCAGCGTGCGTGACGCCACGGGGCGAGCACCGTACATGGCCGCCGGCAGCGCGCCGGTAGGGCGTCGTTTATTGACGGCTTACGCCTCTTATATGGTTCGTGCCCTCACGGTGTTAGCCGTTGCCGACTTGAGTATCGCGCCCTCAGGGATCTCGCCATGCTCGACAATGCGCCATAGTGTGATCGCGAGACGCCGTGCCAGCGCCACGATACCGATATGCCGCATCCGCTTGCCGGCACCAGCAAAGCGCTCGTTGAACCACCGGCTGAGCTGGCTGCCGGGCTGCAGGCGCAGCTAGCTCCAGGCAAGGTCAACCATCAGCCAGCGGCATCGTCGTTACCCGCCTTGCTGATGCCCTGTTCAACCTGGCTGGTTCCACTGGCGTACGGCATAGGTGCAGACCCAGGCAGCCGGCCAGCTCTCGGCGGTTGTGAAACTGTCGCCGGCCAAACAGTGTCCTGACCAGGGTCCACACGCTGCCGGTACCGATTCCCGCAAGCTGTGCCAGCGACGCCATACTGGGGTGCGCGCCGCTGTGCAACTGCTGCTCCTGCTGCACTTCGAGCGGGCGGATCTGCTGGCGCACGAGCATGAGCCGCTCACATTCGCGGTCAATCTCGGCACACAGACCGGGCGTGAGCAACTCACGCTGCTGGGTCCACCAGTGCGTCCAGACGCCGCCGCCAACATACCGGACCCGAAGGTTGTGCAACACGAGCAGCGAGCGGATCCGGTTGGTATGCGCGGTGCGTTCTTGCCGCAGGCGTTCGAGTTCGCGGTGCAGGCGCCGGTCGTCTTCCTGCTCGGGCGTGGGGATGCGCGCCACCGCCCACACACGCCGTTCGCCAGTGTGATAATGGATAGGCATTGACAGCAGCTTGTCGCTATCGAGCCGGCCCGTCTTGGCGCGACGGGCACGACGACGGTTCACCTCGCGATACTGGCCGAATCCACCACGAGATCGGCGATGCCCTGTTCAGTCAGCCAGCGGTGCAGCCAGAAGCCGTCGCGGCCAGCTTCATAACAGCTGTAGACCAGGTCGTCGGCGCCGAGATGGCAGCGCGCCCTCGCGTTCGCGACGGCGGCGAGAACCGCCGCGATGTCTCCCGCGGCGACCGTACAGCGGCTGGGCGCACGCCGGGCATCACCCAGTGCGAGCTTCCAGCTCTTCTCGCCCAGTTCGAAAGCATGTACAGGCGGCCAACCGCCGTCGTCGTCGTATTCTGCCCACTGAGGGCGGTGTCGGGCATGTCCATTTGCGTGCTCCTTCGGAGAAAACGAATGTGCAAACCCCGTTTTACTCCGGTCAGACTTGTTGGCGCTGCCCTCCCACATAGCATCTAGGAGTCGTATCAACCTTCGGCCTGCTTCACGGTGCACATCAACTCGGCTTCGCAGGCCACTTCGCCGCCCACGGTCGCGTTAGCCTGGAACTTCCAGATACCACGGATGCAACGCACCACGGTAACGTTCAGATGGAGTTGGTCGCCGGGACGCACCACGCGTTTGAATCGAGCGCCGTCGATCCCGACCAAGTAATATAGCGCCCCTGCCCTCCGCTCCATGTCCGCGCCGAACGTCAGCAGGCCGGCTGACTGAGCCAGCGCCTCAATAATCATGACACCCGGCATCACCGGCTGCCCAGGAAAGTGCCCCACGAAGTACGGCTCGTCGATCGTCACGTTCTTGAGGGTTTTGATCCGCGTCTGCGGCTCGAATTCGAGCACACGATCGACCAGCAGAATCGGATACCGATGCGGCAGCAGTTCCAGAATCTTGCGGATATTGATGTCGGATGCGTCCATGGTGATTTGTCTTCGTCGTGTTTGCGTTGAGCCTGGTACCTGACTGGACCCTAGCCCAATTTCCGGCCGGCTTTAGTTAGAACTGAGGTCGGACCAACAATCGTGCGGCCTAGCAGCATTTTCAGTGTTTTCGGTCAATAAATGTATCGCACGTTGCCCGCGTCAATTGTCGTTAAATTGTGTACATCACCACACTGCGTTCTTGCGCTGACAAGATCAGCTCGTTGATCCTCTGATGACCGGATCGAAGAACCTCATCGCGAATCCGGGCACCGCCCAAGGCACTGACACGCAGCAGTGCCACGTCGAGCAGACCAAGATCCCCGGCAAGACGACGACAGAGACCTACTGCGAGACCCGGGCGCTCGGCGACCAGTCCTGCCAGAAGATTCTCTCGGTCGACGTGCAAATGAGCTGCCAGCCGGCCGAACTGTTCCAGGCCCTGGACCTGCCGCGCAATGAGGTCGACCACGTCAAGATTTTCGCGAAATGCGACCCGGCGGCGCAAAGCCATTCGTACATCGAAATGACGGACGACCCGTTCGGCATCCGCGGCGGTACGGTCCGCAATGCCACCGTCCAGGTGCCGAAGGACCTCGCGAGCATCCCAGCGGCGTCATGGATCCAGACCGTCGGCGGTGGCCTCGTTTACCGGTGTCGTATCGACTGTATCTGCCGCGTGAATGGAGCGACGATGCGGCGCGACGACAGAAAGCAGGCGTGCCCGAAGAAATTGAGTTTGCAACCAAACCCGAAATTGCGACCGGGCAGTGCGAGAAGCACGGCAAAGCGGCGCGCCTGACGGTGTCGTGTTGGCAGATGCGGGCTATGGAGACGACACCTCGTTTCGCGAGGCCGTCAGCGATCTCGGGCTGCAGTATGCGGTGGGTATTCGCTCGAACACGCGCGTATGGGCGCTGGGCATCGCACCACTACCGCCCGAACCCTCCACTGGGAAATCGGGCCGGCCGCATAGCTTGTTAAGGTGCGCGCCGGGACATGAGCTGATCGGAGTCAAGGATCTGGCCTCGACGCTCGATGCTTCGCGCTATCGCAACGTGATATGGCGCGAAGGCACGTGCGCCGCGCTCAGTTCGCGCTTTGCCAACGAACCTGACCGCTTATCCCGATGGCTCCAAGAAGTTCAGGGCAGGCTCGGCTGGCAAAAGGCCCTCGTGGCCCTCGCTAACAAACGCGCGCGCATTATCTGGGCCCTACTGACGCGAGACGAGTCGTTCAGGCCCGACCACGTGCCGGCATGCTTTATGCGTATGCAACCGCAAGAACAGTAAGCAGCAACAGCAGCGCCTTTCTCTGACAGATTGCAACGGACGAATCGACGACAGGTTGGACCGGCAGCAGGACAGCTCGATGAAACGCTCGGCATGCACAGCGCAATGCCGCTGTCCGGACGGAGCCCTGCTGAGCGGTTAGTATTCTGGCCCGAGCCGAGCGCGCTCGCAGGCCGATTGTAGGTGCGCAGTCCATCTCGTCGCCATCGTGCCGCAATGCAGAGATGTCAGAACGACATTGCAAGAACCCGAAGGTCCTTGTAGGTGTTTCAGGGGGCTGCTCCACTCGCGTCTGGCTATCGCGTTTGAACACTACAACGAGCGCCTCCCGCATAAAGCCCTGAAATACCGCTCGCCTCGCGAGTTCAGGCGTGCTGCGGTGTCATCAACCTAACGGTGTCCGCGTGTCCTGAGTTACAGGGGCAACTCCACTTCCTACCAGGAGCGTCGATCACGCAGCACCGAGAAGCGGGACCGAACAGGAATAAAAAGCGCTTCGTGCAAAGGGGCCTGCACGAAGCGGAAAGCCAGCATCCGAGGGCCGGTTAGTCCGCTGGCGAGACAAAACGAGACGCTCACCACGAGAACCGAGATGGGACCGTGGTGATGTGATCGTTTGGATGTTCTGGAGTATTCGTATCCCCATCTTCTTCGAGTGCAGACAGCTCTACAAAATTGTCGATCCCCGAAAATTTCCACGTTGGCCGAGCAGTGCCGAAGTGGTCGACGAGTCCCCGATAACTAACGTTGTTCTCGCTCATAATGTCACCTGAAACTGTGATCGCAGTTTAGGCAAGGCAGACGATTGCGACCTAGCACCCTCGTCTGCTCGGAAATTAGGAATCTCCAGTCTTGCAATCACCGCCTCGCTCGGAAGGTACTCGGGATCGCTCGATGCGATGCCAGCCCATATGCCCTGAGATAGCTGCTTGCCGTGGAGATAAAAACGAAGCTCGCGCCCTGAGAGGTCACATATACACCTGATTCTCTCGACCGATTGCCCTAGTCCTCGGATTTGAGCGACCTGATCGCGATCCAACTCGATCACAGCACTTATCACCCGGACCGAATCGCCGAGGCCAATTATGTTGCTGTCATCGGTTAACGTCCAGGTTGGGTGTGGCGTTCCCAAACGGAGCATAAAGAAGTCGGCTGCGTCTGAACGAACCATCATTGAACCCTCAACTAGTTGAATAGTTATACTAATCGTTGCCGTTGTAAGAGCGCTCTGGCTCTTGATTCAAGTTCACACCACCCCGGGGGTGCCGCCGTAGGGTCGTGCCGGGAGCAGGCCGCAATTTAATGAAAGAGGGAGGGCGTACTCGCTCGCCTATGCTCGACCACAGTCCCTTACGCGTTCGCTTGTTCGCGCACTGGTTCTGCTGCGAGCCCTGCCGGACCAGCGAGTTTCACCGCGACAGCTGCAGCTGCCGTGCTCCCGTAGACGTTAAGTGCGGTCCGCCCCATGTCGAAGAAAGCGTCTACGCCGAGAAGCAACAGAACAGCATCAGCGGGCAATCCGATCGACGTTAAAACAATCGTGATGGCGACAATCGCTCCGGACGGGACGTTGGCCGCGCCGTCGATAGTAATGATCGTCAAAAGCACAATCGTGATCGCGAGCGGCCATGTCCAAACAAGGTGATACGCATCAGCAAGATAACCCACGGCAAGGGCGGTATACAGGACCGCGCCATCACGATTGAAAATATAGGCCAGAGGCAAGATCGTGGACGCGACTCCATGGGGGACGCCCATTTCCACTAACTTCTTCAGATGAAGTGGAAACGTAATTTCCGACGACCTTGTCGTGAATCCGAGAATCAGCGGCTCTCGCACTTTGCGCAGCACGGCTACCGGCGACTGGCCAGCGATCCGAATTACCAGGGTAAGCAATATGGCGAGAACCGCCATACCGAGATACGCAACGCCCAGTAGCGCTATCAGCGAGCGTGCACCGCTAAAACCCTTCGTCGACAGCAGCTGCGCGCTCGCTGCGAAGATAGCAAGCGGCGACCAGGCGATTACCCATTCGGTCATCTTGAAAAGCCCGGATAGAAGCGCCTCGAAGACGGCGATTGCCGGTTCGGCGCGATCCGCCGTTGCCGCCAACGCCGCCCCCAGAATCACACCGAAGACGAGCACAGGAAGACTGTTTCCTGCCGACAGCGCGGCCACAATGTTTGCCGGGATTAAGTCGACGAGAAACTTCGTCCAATCAATACTCGACGCGAGAGCTGCCGGCATTGATCCTGAGTGTGCATTATCCGCTCCGAGGCCCGGACGGAACGCAAAATTGAGCAACAATCCTAGCGCCGCTGCCAGGACGGTCATAAGGAGGAAGAACCCGATACTAGAGATAGCAACCGTTCCCAGCCGCTCCCGGAGTCGTCCCGCGCGAAATACACCTACCGTGACCGACAAAAAAATCAGCGGCATAACGACCATCTTTATCGCGTGGCCAAACATCGAAGTCAAAAAGCCAAGTTTCGCGGAAAAGCCCGGAAAAAAAACGGCACAAGCGACCCCGAGCACAAGGCCGCCAAGCATTTGGATTGGAAGCGAAGGTTGCTTAATTTTCGTGTTCATGCCGGGCTTTTAGTAGTTTGATTCTTGCTGGGGTACCGTTGACAATATGGCTCCACATACACTGACGCGCGAGCTCGCCGTCTTTCGCTTCGATCGCGCGATAGATATCCAGGTGCTCGATAGTGCCACGCCGAACCGTGTCGGCATCGCCCCGCGGAAGCTCGTTTAGCGCCAAAGTTTGGGCTCGCAACAGGTCGTACGCCGTCGAGATCCTCGAGTTCCTTGCGGCCGCAAACAGCTCTTGATGGAACACCCACCCGATTCGTTGCTCGAGCATAATGTCCGCGACACCTTGGTCAATCAGTCTCTGCATTTTCTCGACGGCCTGTCGCAGACCCGAAGTGACACCCGACCTCGCAGCGAGAAATGCGGCCGTGCTCTCGAGCGCCAGGCGCATCTCGAAAATTTCTCGCAAGTCGTCGTTGGATGGTGAGGCGACATAGGTGCCGCTCTTCTCCATCACGACCACTAGTCCTTCGGACTCGAGCAGATGCAATGCACTGCGCACCGGCATATGACCGAAGCCGAGTTCGTGTGACAGGCTGCGATGGGATATCTTCTGCCCAGGCGCTAGCGTACCTTCAAAAATCCGGGAGCGGATTTCTTCGTAGGCAAGTTCTGCATCTGTTGATACTTTCGTGGACATCTGTGATCACAGTTGGCGTATGATTAGGAGGCGTTGGCGCATTAGAAGTTACCCTTATTGGCAACACGCGGCAACTGATAATTTTGCGAGTGTGTTAGCGTCAAAACCGGAAAGAAAATCAGCGCCGGAAGAGAAAACGGACAACAAGATGACTCCACAAGAAGTGCAATTTACCATCGCCGCCGTCAGAGCGGAAGAAACCTATCCCCTTCGGGCGGAGATCTTGATGACCGGGCACGGAGAGGCCAGTGCGCTTCACGGAGATCTTGCGCCAACGACCGTTCATTTCGCCGTGAGCGATAGAAACAGAATTGTCGCGGTTGCGTCACTGTGCGAAGAGACGTCATGCCGCACATCGCAGCCGGGCGAATGGCGTCTTCGAGGGATGGCAGTCCATCCCTCTGCGCGTGGCCTTGGTTTCGGTCGACTTTTGGTTAATCTCTGCGTCCGTCACGTTAGAGAACAGAGGGGCAACCTAATTTGGTGCACAGCCCGTGAGTCTGCATATCGATTTTACGAACTGCTCGGTTTTACACGGGATGTTTCCCCGACTTCGATAGTCGGCCGTGACGACCTAACGTTCTACATGATGCGGCGTCGACTCTGAGACTGGTGGCCAAACGTAGGTCTTCATTACTCACCGATAAATTTCGGGGCGACTCTACTGCTCATGGAAATGCAACGGATCGATCAATATTTCCGCTGCTCTAGCTGGATCGGCGATCGCGAACCAGGGCAAGGTTACGCTGCAGAGCCAGGCTGACGACACGCAGATCGATTCCGCGAAGAACATCCAGTTCACGGCGGCCGACGGCAAGATCACCGGCATGGCGAACGACCAGGTGGTCTTCACGACGTCCGGCGGTGCCTCCCTGAAATTGCACGGCAGCGACATCGAGCCCGGATGCCCGGGCAAGTTCACCGTGAAGTCCGCCGGCCATTCATGGCAGGGGCCGGCCAGCATGAGCACGGACATGCCGAAGTTCGATCATGCGCCGCTCGGGCGCGTGCCGAAACTGGTGCGGGCCTCCGATGGTAATCCGATAGAAGGATATGTCGGCGAGGTCCACAAAGCGTCGGGCGAGATCGTGAACGGCCAGACGGACAGCGCGGGCACGATGGCTCCGATCGACCACAATCAGTTCGAACAGGTCGTCGTGAAGTTCTTCAAGAAAGACGCATACCGATTGCTTCGATGGCAGCATCGAGCATCGTATTCACAAGCTCGGCGTCTGGCCGCGTACCGATCGACCAACTGATCACTAGTCCATCGAAGCAATCGATGACCGGCGACAGATAGACTTTACCGGCCGGAATCTGGAACTCTGTGATGTCTGTGAGCCATTTTTCTTTCGGTGCTGCGGCGCGAAAGTCCCGGTTTTTTAGCAACTTCCTCTGCGCTTTCTCGTCGAGTGCATAGATCGATGACCGCTGTCCGTCTGAGCTCTGGTGTATACCGAACACCCGACGCCTTCCCGAGAACGCGCTTCTTTCGCTCTGGATGCAGCTCGTCGAGCCAGGCGACGAGCGTTCCGCGTCCCGGATACCCCAAACCCTTTGTCGTTGCTGCCAGACACTGGCCATGGGTCATATAGTGGTCTGTGGCCGCCTTTTTTTGTTCTGCCGAATAGCGCGGCCTCAGGCAGATACGTTCCTTCGGCAAGTCCAGACATCGCTCGTACATCTGATACCAGCGTTCGAGCGATTTCGTTGTGGGATAGCCTAGTTGACGAACGGTCGCGGTAAGGCGCTTTCCAAGCTTCAAGTAGAGCTTGACTGCTCGGATGCGTTCTTCGTATGAGTACATGGACTAGCTCCCAAATAGTCCAAGAATTCCGCCGCCCCCCCAGAGCAGCTGCGGCGAATCGCTCCCACTCGTATGGAAGGTATCAACTTGCGCGGCACCTTCAATTTCCCAGTGGCGCTCTATGCGAAGCGGATCCTGCCGAGTACCGCGGCCGACAACGCCATCGCGTCGTCCAGTCATCGAGCCTAACAAGGAGGCCTTTCGGGCTGCTTGCAAGCTGGCAGTGATGGAATTTCGGGCCGACACAACCTGCCGACACGGACCAGCGCCCCCTCAAGCAAGGGTGGTAGACAGTATCACCTTGATTTATATGGATATTTATTTGGGGCCGAAAGGCAAGGCCTTACTGGGCCTAAAGGCGGCTGACCGGAAAAATGCGTGGAAATCAAGGGCACCCCTGTTCGGCTTTCGCTGTCGGCAACCACGACCGTCTACCTGGTAGCGACGGCCGGTGTATCGACCAGCACGGCCACATGCTCCGCGCGGATTCGCTAAGCCGTCTGCGCGGTTTTCCTTGCCGAGGCGGCGAAGCCGTTCTTCAGGGCGAGCGCCGGCTTCTCGATCAGGAACCACGAGGCCGCGGCAATCGGCGTCACGATCAGGACAGTCAGCAGCGACAGGACTGTAGGGTCCACGCCCGTGCCGAAGTACCACACCAGCATCTGCTGAATCAGGAACGCATAGATATAGACGCCGTACGAAATGTCGAAGCGGTTCAGGAAAGCCAGCTTCGGCAGGCGTTCTGCCGCGAAGATCACGATGAACGGCAGCAGCAGATTGAGTGCGTACGCCCTAAGCTTCCAGTCCGGGCTGGAAGCGAACAGATAGTAGGGCAGCAGCGCCAGCAAGACCGAAGCCACCCACAGGATCCAGCTGCGCGGCAGCTTCACGGTCGCGATGAATGCGCCGCCCCAGAAGAACACGCCGAGCCGCGCGAGTTGGAAGGTGCCAACGCCAAACATCGTGCCGTCCGCCCATAGCATGTTACCCATCAGCGCTGCGTAAAATCCTGCCAGCATCAGCAGCATTCCTCGCCAGTTCAGCGCGCCAGCCCACGATACGCCGAGCAGCAGCAGGTAACATGTCACCTCGAGCGACAGCGTCCACAGCGAACCGTTGATGACGGGGACCGGGTTTGTCGCGAAGAAGTGCGGCAGCGTCGGGACAAGCCGGAACAACGACATGTTCGTCAAGTACGTGAGCCAGCCCGAAAACCACGTGTGCGTCATGATCGGGCCGGCGACGAAGATCGTCAGCAGCAGCAACACCGCCAGGCCCGGGAATATCCGCAACGTGCGGTTACGCAGGTATGCCAGCGGACGGGGGTTGCGCTGCAGCGACTTGCACACGAGGTACCCGCTGATCGCGAAGAACGCGCTTACTCCGAACTCGCTGAACTGCGGGAAGCCGTGCGCCTCAAGCCAATCGTGCGGCAACCCGAGCACCACGTAGCTGTGTGTGATGATGACTGCGTATGCCGCCAGCAAACGCAGAGCGGTAAACGCGTTTTGGTTATTTGGTGCCATATTACGTTCCAGTCTCTCCGGGCGGCATGTTAGCACCTCCGTAAAAGGGCGCGGCCAATTACGCCGCGGCAATCCTTCTTACTGCCGAATCGGGATGATCTCGGCCTAGCGGCCGTCCGCGCACGCGCCGACAAACTCGGCCCACTTTTCCAGCGCCGTGCGGCGCTCGGGGATCTCCTGGCGCACGTCGTAGATCCCTTCCATCCCTCTGAGCTTGTGGTTGAGGGCGATTTCGGTGATCTCTTTCGGGATACCCATGTTCATCATGTGGCCTTTTGCCGTACTGCGTGTGTCGTGCGGCGTGAAGCGACGGGCCTCTAGCGCGCCACGCTGGAACGCTCGATCGATCGCTGCCCACAGCGTCGTGTTCCCAACGTGCGTGTCACCGAGCCGGTTGATGCGCTGCTGGCCGCGCGCCGGCAGCAGCCACGGCGAGCCGCCGGACAGCGCGAGCAGTTCCTCGATCCACGACGCGACGAGCGGCACGAGCGGCACAAGGAACCCGTTCCGGGTCTTGACCGTCTCGTCGGCAACGAACCACGCGCCGCGCTGCAGGTCGATGAATCTTTTCCGGGCCTTGACGAGCTCGTGCGCACGCACGTCACGAGCAGCACGCGCAGCATCAGGCCGTTCGCGCGGCCGATCGTGTCGTCGATCCGGGCAGGATCTTCGCCATTTCGCCGACGCTCAGCATGACGCGCTGCTTCACCTTCGGCCGGGCGCCCATGATCGCCGTCAGCTCGACGCCGGCGCATGGGTTCGCGGGGATGATCTTGCGGCCGCACGTCTGGGCGAATACCTGCCTAATCGTGGTGAGGATCCGCTTCGACATTGTCCAGCCGCGGCCAGCGTCCTCGATCGCCGTGATGATGTCCAGCGACGTGACCTTGCGCACTTCCAGCGAGCCGAGCTTCGGCTTCATGACGTTGTCGAGATCCCACTCGCGGTAGTAGCGTGTTCTCGGCGAGCGGCTTCTCGATGTCCTGCGCGAACCGCTTTACGCGGAAGTCGGCGACCAGCTCGTTGACGGTCCACGCGGCGGCCGACGCGGTGCGCTCGGTCTTCTTCGCGGCGGCAGGATCGGCGCCGTTGTCGATCGCGACGCGGTGCGCGCGGGCCGCCTTGCGTGCGGCCGCGAGCGACAGGTCGAGGTAATTGCCGAGCGTCAGCTCGCGCCGGCGACCGCCGGCCAGCCGGTAGCGCAGGATCCACGCCGCGGTGCAACTGGCGGAAAGGGTGAAGGTCAGCCCGTTGCCATCTGACTTTGCGACCGGCTTCCCTGCCGCGATCCAGCGCCGCAGCTGCATAGCGTCGAGCACATTCGTTTGCCTAGCCATATCGTTCCTCGAGGGTCGTTAGGCGATATTGCCAACAGATTAGCTACCCGTCTAGCAAACCAAATTTCCTTAGCCACCCTTGGATTTTGTTAGACGTCGTTCGGCTAAAGTCATTGATGGGCTTGGGGTTTCGGGCAATGGGGTGGCCGTTTTTAGAGAGGCTTAAACGTGAATGAAAATCGCAGGTGGCGATTTTCATTCACGCCGCGTGCGTGGCTGCGAGACGTCCCGGCCCGGGGGCACCGTGGGTCGCTTCCGGAAGCAATGACCGGGGCGTACCGGAGCGAAACATGAACAAGGTTCAAGTCGGCGCGACACGATGGCTGAGCGGCTGGCTGCCGGTTATCGCGGCCGCCGCGGCTTCGGCGAAAGTCGCCGTGGCTGAAATAGTGGCCGCAAAGTGTCATCGACTACCGATCGCCCGGGGCATCCTCGCCGAGAGGCGACGAAGGCGCGAGCAGCACATGTGAAGGGATTGCAGCCCTCGCAGTTCATTCCGCGAGGGGCTGTCACGGACGATTATTCCGGGCGTCGCAGGTCGACATCAAGGGTTAACGCGCATGTATTCCGTGCTTTGAAATTAATGCGCGCAGTCTCCAGTCGGCGGCGTCGGAGTTGTGGGTTCACCGAGACCGTGCCGGGCATGCAAAAGCCGCGCAATCCGGCAGGTCACGTCTCTGGTGGATTGTCGGCGATCCCCCCAACGATGTCGAACGACCGATTGTGGCCGACACCTGTCCATTTGAGTTACTGGAAAAACTGCTGGTGCATCTTCGTGAATGCAGCAGGTGTCGGTCGGGTCAGCAGTCACTCCGGACCCAGCTGACCGCATTCGGAGCTGTTCGATAACGATGTGTCCACGACGTAGTCGTAGTGTCGGTTAGCGTGAATCGAGTGAAATTGAGACTCGGCGAGTCCGATCTTACGGTCACCGCGGGCCCATTCGCGCTCGATCAGAACTTCGAGCGCGCAAAAAACGCCAATAATGGATACCGGTAGCCCGATCAGGTCTTCGGTATGCGATCCGCGAACGACGCTCCCATGTAGAACTGTTGCATTCTGATGCCGATGTACACGGGGACAGCCGGCGTCAGCCACCGCGAAGCGCTAGAGCATGGACGACGAATAGCGCGCATTCCTCGGGTGTAGCTTTGCTTGTAACCGAGCCCCACCGTACCGGCGGTGACTTTGACTGCGCCCCAGAGGAGGTCTACCGGCGCCGAATCCGAGTGCCCATCCCACAATCCTCGACCGCGTAACCCAGCGCCTCGATTTCCGCCCGCAAGGCATCCGATCGTCCCCAGTCCCTACTGGCTCGGCTTGCCGTCCGTTCATGCAGCAGTTTACGAATCGGCTCCGGAATCGCTTTATCGTCGTCCGGGCTCCATTGCGCGAGGCACAGGCCTAGTACGGCGTCGACTGCGGCGAGGGTGGCCTTCTTGCGCGCATCGGGCAGCGTGCTTTTCAACAAATCCCACACCATTGCCAGTCCGTTTGCCGTACTCAGATCGCGATTCACCTCTGTCCGGAATCGCCGGATGAAATCGGGATCGACGTCGCCACCGTCCGGAAGCTCGAAGTACTTTTGACGGAGCCGGTTCAGCGCCGCGCTTGCACCCTGCAACGCGCTCCAGGAAAAATTGAGGTGGCTGCGATAATGCGCGCCCAGGCATAGATAGCGAAAAGCGAGCGGATCGACGCCCTCGTCGATCAGCGATCGTAACCGCAGGAAATCGCCGCTCGATTTCGACATCTTCGTCTTGTCGACCTGCAGGAAATGACCGTGCAGCCAGAAATTCGCGAGCCGTGTGCCGTGACGGGCCTCGTTCTGCGCGATCTCGTTCGTATGGTGGACGGGAACGTGGTCCTCGCCGCCGCAGTGGATATCGAACCATGGTCCGAGGTACTTGCACGACATCGCCGAACATTCGCTGTGCCATCCGGGAAACCCGGTTCCCCACGGGCTGGTCCATTCCATCTGGCGCTGCTCGTCCGCGCGGCTGAACTTCCAGAGCGCGAAGTCGGTTGCGCTGCGCTTTTCGCCCATCGAGACTCGCGCGCCAGCGTCGAGTCCTGCCTTGTCGAGTCTGGCGAGATAGCCGTAACCCTCCTGCCGCGACGTGTCGAAATAGACGCCATCCTGCGTGCGGTAGGTATACCCACGCTCGTCGAGCGATTCGATCAGCGCGATCTGCTCTTTGATATGGTCGGTCGCCTTGCACCAGATCGTCGGTCGCTGGATATTGAGCAGCCCGAGATCAGTGATGAACGCCTCGGTGTAGCGTTCAGCGAGGGCCCAGGCCGACACGCCGCTGCGTCGGCTCTGACGCTCGACCTTGTCCTCGCCTTCGTCCTGGTCGGACAGCAGATGGCCGACATCGGTGATATTGACGACATGGCGAACCGTATAGCCGTTGAATTCGAGGGTCCGGCGCAGCAGATCCTCGAAGAGATAGGTTCTCAGATTGCCGATATGGGCATGGTCGTAGACGGTCGGGCCACAGCAATACAACCCGACCCAGTCCGCATGAATCGGACTGAACGGCCGCAGCGAGCGCTCCCAGGTGTCGTAAAGAAGAATTTCCATCGTATCGCGGTAAAGGGATAAGGAAGGCCGCGGCTGGCCCGACGGTCCAGGCTCCGATGTCGTAACGAATCGATCGGGCGCCGACGCCGCAACCGGCAGGCCGCCGTGGATCAGCCGGACATCGAGTCGGTAACGGGCAGCGAATCGGTCCGGCCGGCCGGCCGCGGGCCCGGGACCATGCGCGCGCCGAGTTCGGCTTCGATCCGGCGCAGCATGATCGAAGCGAAATCGACGATCGGCGTTCCCGGGCCGAAGATGTCCGCGACGCCGAGACGACGGAGTTCCGGATGGTCCGAGTCGGGAATCACGCCGCCGAGAAAGACGGGCAGCCGGTACGGCAGATGCCGGTCCATGCCGTCCATCAGGGCCGGAATCGAGACCCCGTGCCCTGCCGTCAGCGATGAGATGCCGATCGCGTGAACCTGTTCGCTAGACGCGATCCGGACCACTTCCTCGGCGGTCTGGAACAGTGTTCCCGTCACGACGGAAAAGCCCAGATCCTTAAGGGCGCCCGACACCACGCCGATCCCACGGTCATGTCCGTCCTGGCCGAGCTTCGCCATCAGAACGCGCGGCGGACCACCGTGTCTGGCCGAGAACTGCGCGATCTCCGAGACGAGCCGTTGCCATCCGGCATCGTTCGCGAACTCACGTTCGTAGACGCCCGCGAGCACCTCCGTCCGGACCGAATACCTGCCCCACACGGACTCGATCGCGGTGGAGATTTCGCCGACCGTCGCGCGAACGCGAGCCGCCTGGATCGCCGCATCGAGCAGGTTGCGCCGGCCACGGTCGGCCTGCCCGCGTGCGGCAGCGTCGCGCAACGCGGCCAGCGCGGCATCGACATCGCGCTGGCTGCGCGTCGCCTTCAGGCGCCGTAAGCGTTCGACCTGTTCGCCGCGCACCGCGCTGTTGTCGATCCTGCGCACCTTGGTCTCGCAGTCCGGGGTGTCGGGCCGGTATTTGTTGACGCCGACGATCACATCCACGTTCGCGTCGATCCGCGCCTGCTTGCGCGACGCATCGTGGGCAATCTTGCGCTTGGCCCAGCCCGATTCGATCGCGCCGATCACGCCGCCGAGCTGTTCGATCTCGTCCATGACCTGCGTGACCTGGGTGACGATATCCTGGGTCAGCGATTCCATCATGTACGATCCGGCCCATGGATCGACCACGCTCGGGATCTGCGTTTCCTCGCGAATGATCAGTTGCGTGTTGCGCGCGAGGCGCGCCGAAAACTCGCTCGGCAGCGCGATCGCCTCGTCGAGCGAGTTGGTATGCAGCGACTGGGTGCCGCCGAACACGGCAGCCATTGCCTCGATCGTGGTGCGCACCACGTTGTTGTATGGCTCCTGGCGCGTCAGCGACCACCCCGAGGTCTGGCAGTGCGTGCGCAGCATGCGGGAGCGTTCGCTGGCCGGATTGAATTCGCCGACGAGTTGCCACCAGAGCTGGCGGGCGGCGCGCAACTTCGCGATCTCGAGGTAGAAGTTCATGCCGACCGCGAAGAAAAAGCTGAGCCTGCTCGCGAATTCGTCGATGGCGAGACCACGCGCCAGCACGCCCCTCACGTACTCGCGCGCGTTGGCGAGCGTAAACGCCAGTTCGACTGTCGGCGACGCGCCCGCCTCATGCATGTGGTAGCCGGAGATCGAAATCGAATTGAACTTCTTGATGCGGGTCGCGCAGTATTCGATCACGTCGGTGGCGATCCGCATCGACGGGCGCACGGGGTAGATATAGGTGTTGCGCACCATGAACTCTTTCAAAATGTCGTTCTGAATCGTTCCGGTCAGCGCGGATTCCGCGACGCCCTGCTCCTCGGCCGCGACGATGAAGCAGGCCATGATCGGCAGCACGGCGCCGTTCATCGTCATCGAAACCGAAATCCTGTCGAGCGGTATGCCGTCGAACAAAACCTTCATGTCCTCCACGGAATCGATCGCGACGCCCGCCATCCCGACATCGGCGGCGACGCGGGCGTTGTCCGAGTCGTAGCCGCGATGGGTCGGCAGGTCGAAAGCGACCGAGATTCCGTCGACGCCGTCCCGCAGCGCGTTGCGATAGAACGCGTTCGACTCCTGCGCGGTTGAAAAACCCGCGTATTGGCGGATCGTCCACGGACGCGTCGTGTACATCGTCTCGTACGGGCCGCGCAGATACGGTGGCGCGCCCGGCAAGGTGTCTTGAAACGGCAGCCCCGCCGTGTCCGCTGCGGTATACAACGGCTTCAGCCGGATCTGCTCCATCTCGCGTTGCAGCGCGGCGAGGTTCGGCGCCGCTGCCGGCGCGCCCGGGTCTCGATTGTCAGGCATGGTTGTTCCTCCAGTGGGACTTCGGGTGACGCGACGGCACCGCTTACGCCGGCTGCCGGACGCGTTGGTCGCGGGCGTCGTGCCCGACAGCCGACACGGCCTCCACGAGCTCGATCAGGACGCCTTCACCGCCCAGCGGAAACTGCGCGCTGGCTGCCGGATGAATGAAGGCGACGCGCGCACCGCCCGCGCCGCGCCGGATCCCGCCATCGGCAAATCGCACGCCTTTCGCGGCCAGCCACGCGACGGCCGCATCGAGGTCGCTGACGGCGAGGCCGATATGGTTGAGCGCAGGACGGGTCACGTCGGGTTTGCGCGCCGGGTCGAGCGGCTGCATCAGGTCGATCTCGACGGCACCGGCGCCCGCACCCACGATCAGGATGTCCTCGTCCACGTTATCGGCATCGCTGCGAAAGCGCTCCGCCACCGACAGCCCCAGCAGGTTCACCCACAAATTCGTCAGGCGCGCCTTGTCAGGCCCCCCGATCGCAACGTGATGCACGCCCAGGACCGTGAACGGCCGCGACGTCTCGCACGGCGCCGGACTGGTCGCCTGGGCGGTCGCCATCCCGCGCAGATGCGCGCCGACAAGCGCGAGCAGTGGCGCGGGCGACGCCTGCAGATAGAAGTGGTTGCCATCGAGCAGGTGGTGCGAGAACGGGCCGCTTGTCACTTCCCGCCAGGCCAGCAATTCGGACTCGGTGACCTGCGGATCATGGTCGCCGGAAAACGCGACGATCTCGCAAGCGAGAGGCGGCCCGATCAGGGGCGTATAGCGCTCGTTCAATTCGAAATCGGCGCGCAGGCTTGGCGCAAACGTCTGGAAGATCCCCCGGTCACGTAACACTTCCTCGGGAGTGCCGCCGAGTTCGGCGATCGCGTCTGCGAAAGCCGCGTCGTCGAGGCAGTGAACGGGCGGCCGTGGACTGCGCAGGTGGGGCGCCCGGCGTCCCGAGACAAGCAGTGAGCGCGGCACCCGACCGAGCCCCGCCACGCGGCGCGCCACCTCGAACGCCACGATCGAGCCCATGCTGTGTCCGAACAGCGAGAACGGCCGGTCCAGATACGGCACCAGCGCATCGACGAGCGGATCGATCAGGTCCTCCATTCGGCGATAGGCACGCTCCCGCATCCGGGCCTCACGCCCGGGCAGCAGCACCGGGCACACTTCGATCTCGGGCCCGAATGCGGTGCGCCAGGGCGCATAGAGCGCCGTTCCGCCGCCCGCATGGGAAAAACAGATCAGCCGTGTCGTGGCGGTGTCGGAGTTGAGCGAACGCCCGCCGATCCAGCTTGGGGTCATGGGTAGGATTCCTGGGGAAGAGTAAAGATCTGGGATGAATTGATGCCGCCGAAGCCGAAACTGTTGGACATCGCGGCAACCGCCCGGCATTCGCGCGCATCCGCACCGACCCAGTCGAGGCGATCGTCGACGGGCGTGTCGAGCGCCGGATTGCCGTGCACGAACCCGGCGCGCATCTGCAGGACGAGCGCCACCGCTTCCAGCAATCCGGCACTGGCCAGGCAATGACCGAACAGCGCTTTCGGCATGTTGATCGCCGGCCGGCAACCGGCCTCGGCGAATACCTCCGCGAGCGCCGTCGCCTCGATCCGGTCGCCGAGCACCGACGCGGTTCCATGCGCGCTGACGAGGTCGATCGCGGCAGCATCGAGGCCCGCCTGCGACAGCGCGCGCCGCATCGCGCCCACCTCGCCCTGCACGCTCGGATTCGTCGAGCGGTTCGCGTCGAGCCCCATCGTCGCGGCGGCGAGGCGGGCAAGCGTCCGGCCACCGCGCCCGCGCACCGCCTCCTCGGGCTCGAGCACCATCGCAGCGCTGGCCTGACCATAGACGAAGCCGGACGCCGCGCGGTCGAACGGCCGACAGACGCATTCGCCGGCCCGCGGCGCCGGGCCGCGGTACATCGCGCCGGCTGCCGCCAGCGCCTGCAATTCGGTGCCCGACAGCATCATCGGCACGCCGGCCACGAGCACGGCATCGACCTCGCCACTGAGCAGCGCGCGCCGCGCATGCGCGAGCGCGATGCCGCCGCTCGCCGACGCACCGCCGATCGCATAGCCCTCGCCCCGGATGTCGAGCGCCTCGCTGATCACCCCGACATGATCGGAGTCCATGAAATCGCTCGCGTAGCCGGGCCGCACCGCGCGCCCTTCCATCGCGCGCGACATCGATTCCGCGACTCCTTGCTGGTCAAGATTCGACCCGCTTACGATCAGCGCGACACGACCGGCGGCGGCAAGCGAGCCCGACTGGCACCACGCCTGCGCGGCGGCCAGCAACGTGGCGCGGCGCGCCTGGCCGGCCCGATGCGCGTTTCGCTGCAGTCTGGCCGCCAGCGCGGCGTCGATGCCGAGCGCGCCGGCATCGCGGGCGATGTCGCAATCGGGCAGCGGCGCGAGCGCGCTCGCCGGCAGGCCGTGGGCGGCACCGGGCTCGATGCCGACTCGGCCGGCGCGCATGGCGTCGAGCAACGCCGCTGTCCCGAGACCGCATGCGCTGACCGCGCCGAGGCCCGTCACGGCGAGGGCAGGCGCGATCAATTGCGACGCCCGATGAAGCTGCACAGCAACGCGACGAGGCCGCTCAGGTCGTGGACCGCACTGAATTCCGTGACGGGAATATCGAGCTGAAGATCATCGAGCGTCTTCCAGACGATATCCATGCGGTCGATGCTGTTGCAGCCGTAATCGGCCAGTTTCCCGGCGATCGACACCTGCGCGGGGTCGATGCCGGGCATGAAATCGGCAATATTGCCGGCGATCACCTGCAATACCGTGCTTTCCAGATCCTGTCCTGCCGGGATGACGTGTTTCATGTTCTCGTACTCTCTCGTTGTCCGTCGAAGCGGCTAGATCCACTCGTAGTGGCGTTCGTAATCTGCGATCCGCGCGAGCGCGAGCAGCCGCGGTCGTCTGGCCGGAAGCAGCGGGATGTCGTCCTCGATGCGTACGGTGCGCGAACTGACGGGCGCGATCGCACCAAGCGTGGTCCGCAGCAATGCCTCGTACTGCTCGAACGACACGAGCGTGCGTGCCGCCAGCGCATCGGCAATCGCGAACGGCGCAAGCGCGGCGCGCGAACGGGCATCGACAACCCCGCTCAGGAATTCCGACGAGCATCCCGAGCCGTACGCATAGAGCCCGACGCGAACCGGCGCGTCGCCGTCGCGGTTCTCGATCAGACTGGCCAGCGCGAGGTAGAGCGACCCCGAGCACATGTTCCCCACCTGGCGCGGGTAGACCAGTGACGGCTGCAGGCGGCATGCGAAATCGTCGCGCAGCGCCGCGGGATCGGACAGCCTCGCGACGTCGCGCATCATCTTCCGGTGCGCCGCCTGCACGATGCCGGCGAACGGCGTGTGCATGCACAGCTGTCCGAAGGTCGTCACGAAATCGGCCTCAGGCACGCGCGACTGATAGTCCTTGAAGCTGTTGCCGAGGCAGTCGAGATAAGCGAACAGCGACTTGTCGACGTCGGCGATGTCCTGGGTCGGCAGCGGCCGCGCGGAATCCATCGTCTCGTAGCTGTAGAGGCCGAACGCGCCGCGATCGATCGTCAGGACCTCGGGTGCCTGGCCGAGCAGCATCGCCACCGCGCCGAAGCCGGTCGACGGCTCCGCATACCCGGCCCGCGCATCGACGAGCGAGATATCGGTCGCGATGACGAGCGCCTTGCCGCCGGGCGAGACGCCGGAGCCGAGGTAGCCGAGCGCCATCTGCAGCGCGGCCGTCGCGCCATAGCAGGCCTGCTTGACCTCGAGAAAGCGGCAGTGCGGCCCGAGCCCGAGATAGCGGTGCACGTATGACGCCAGCGACTTGCTGTAATCCACGCCCGACTCGCTCGACACGATCAGCATCTCGATCCGGTCGGCGGCTTCGCCGAGCTGTTCGATGATTGGCTTCGCCGCATTGACCGCGCTGGTGACCGGGTCCTCGAAGCCGAGGCCGAGCGAACGCCGATCCTGCTGGATGTTGCCGATCCGCTCGGGATCGAGACCGCGCCCGCGGAACAGCTCGGCCACGTCGATCGCTGCGACGCCGGCATAAACGTTGAGTTTTTCGATGCCGACTTCGCTCATGCCGCCCCCTCCCGCAGCGTGGCCAGCAGCACGATCAGCGTGCGCACGTCCGGCACGTCGCTGAAACGCGACATCGCCACGTCAAGCCCGAAACGTTCACGCAGCGACATGATGATCTCGACGCGGTCCACCGAATCGGCGCCCAGTTCCTTGAGATGCCGGCGCTCGTCGATGTCCGCCGCATTCAGCGCCGGCATGATGTCCAGCAGCACGTTATGAACCTCCTCGCGGGTATCGCGCAGCACGGTGTCGGATGGTACGGTCATGCCTTTTCCTCGCAACAGAGTTCGATGATCGCCAGCACGCGTCCACTGTCGCGCTCGCTGATGCCGATATCGAAGACTTCCCGGCCCGGCTGCGCCGGGGCCTCGAAACGCCGTATCCGGATCACCAGGCTCGTGCAGGCGTCCGCATTGGCAAGAAACAACACGCGCTGGGCGTGCACGACCCGGTCGAGAAACGACGCGTCGTCACGTCCTAGCTGGCGCCAGGCTTTCGCAAGCGCGCTGTCGGCGATCTCGAAATAGCTCGCGAAATAGAGCAGGCCGACGCCGTTCAGGTCGCGCCCCATGTCGACCTCGTAGGCCAGCCGCAGGTCGTCGCGCAGCAACAGCGTGCCGTCGTCGGGCGCGAAGCTGCCGCCGCGGCGCGCGGCGTCGTAGGCGGTGCGGGGCGACAGCTCGGGCGGCAGCCGGTCGAGATGCTGGTAGCGGAATCCGGACGGCGCCGCCGACTGCAGTTCGCGGTTGCCCTGGCCGCGACGCTGGATCCAGCGATTGAAGGTTTGCGCGTACAGGCAGCCGGGCAGCCGCGCGCGCAGCATCTCTTCCGCCGACACCGTCGCCGGCAATTCGCGCGAGGCCGGCGCGAGCCGGTGGACGGTCAGGACCGATTCCGGGCCGAAGCCATAGCAGCGCGACACCACCTGCAGCCGGTCGCCGAAAGTCGGCACCCGCAGATGAAATGCCTGGTCGCCGATCAACTGGTAGTAGAAGAAAGACAGGTAGGTCGGCATGTTCAGCGCGTCGGTGGCGCGAAACGCATTCACGCCGCACAGGTGGCTGACCGCTTCCCAGGTCCAGTCACCGATCTGGCCGGCGAGGCGGGCGTTATGGCCGCACATCGCCGGCTTCACGGTGACGAAGCGCGACAGCGACTGGTCGTCGACCCGCACCAGGGTGTCGGGTTCGAAGCCGGCGAAAGTTTCCAATACGGTCATCGTTACAACACTCACTCAAGGGTTGTGGGGGGCTCATGAGGCCCGGGCCGCCGCAATGGCGGCCCGGACTTCGCGAGCGGTGTCCGGTTGGCGTCAGTCGAGCGCATAGGCGCGGCGATCGAGTCGATCGGCGTCGGGCGACGTCGACGACGCGACGGCATCGACGAACGCATCGATCAGCGCATTGACGCGGACATGCGAGGTAAGGCTCGGGAAATGGCCGGCGTCGTCGAGCTCGACGTAACGCGCGGCCGGAATCGCCGCGTCGATTTCGTGCGCGATCGCGCGGGCGATCACGGTGTCGTGTTCGCCATGGATCAGCAAGGTCGGCACCTGGAGCGCGCGGGCGGCGTCGAGCAGGCTCGGCCGGGCCGCGAACACGTCGAGATAGCGCAGACCGATCTTCGGATCCATGCTTTCGCATTCGGCGAGCAGGCGCTCGTATTCGCCGCGCGGCCGGTCGAGCGTCACGCCGGCGCGGTCGAGCGCGTCGAAATCCTCGCGCGCGACCACCGCGAGACGATTGACTTCGCCGCGCCGGTTGCCGACCTTGTACGAGCTGCCGAGCAGCACGAGTCCGCCGACGCGCTCCGGAAAGGCGTGGGCGACCGCGAGCGCCGTCAATCCGCCGAAGCTGGCGCCCGCCACGACGAAGCGCGAAGTGATTCCGATCCCGACCACGGCCGCCAGCACGAGCCGCGACAGTCCGGCAAACGTGAGGTCCGTGCCATACGTCGTCGCGCCCGCGCCAGGCGCATGGACGACCACCACGCGACGCGTCCGGGCCAATTCGGCGAACTGCGGCGCGAAGAAGCCTGCGCCGATATTGAACGGATGGAGCAGGACGACCGGTTCACCGGCGCCGCACTCGAATACCTCGATCTGCGCCCCCTCGTACGGCACCAGATGCCGTCGGACGGCCGGCTGCCAGCGACGCGCAATCTCCTCGTTGCGGGCCGCCGGTGCGCCCGGGGCAGCGCCGGCCAGCGCCTCGACCACGTCGTCGGGCACGCTGTCGCGGACCACGTATTGCGCGGCGGCACCGGCGCTGCCGGGCACACGCAACAGCTCGGCCGGAGCTGCGGCGGCGCGTGACGCAGCAAAGGCCGCGTCCAGTGCATCGAGGGCCACGTCGTCAAGCGCGACAGGAACCGCAAGCCGGATGCACTGCCCCGTTTCGTCGAGCCCGGCCGACAGATGCGGCGCGGCGCGCACGCCGGTCACGTCGTATAGCCAGGCCAGCGCGGAGGCGACGGGATCGGCATGGCCCGCGCACCAGGCGGCGGCATCGATCAGCACCGCATGAGCGCCGGCCGCCTGCACCGGAATGCCGGCCGCGGCGACGCTGGCGGCAACGCGCGCAACATGCGCGACCCGTGCGGCGACCACCCGTTCGAGCCAGTCGCGGTCGGCCAGCGCGCTCGCGAACAGGCGCCGGCTAGCCATCGACACGTCGTGGCCGCGGTCGCGCACGCGCTGTTCGAGCGCGCGCGTGATCGCAGGGTGATTGCTGGCCACGAGTCCGCCCGCATCGACGCCGAAATCCTTCGACATCGACAGCGTCAGCGCGTCGGCCAGGCCGAACAATTCGGCGACAACCTCCCAGAACGGCCGGTCGCTCGCCTCGCTGATCATCCACGCATTCTCGAGCCCGCGCGTCGCGTCGAACACGAGCGGGATCGACGCGGCCGCGAGCCGTGCCTTCACGGCGCGCAGGTTGTCGAGCGAGATTGCCCGACCACCGGTTGCGTTCGGCGCCAGCTCGATGCAGCAGAGGCCGATCGTCGCCCGATGCTGCCCGATCATCCGGTCGAGATGCTCGAGATCGATATCCGCGCTGCGCGGCAGCGTGGTCAGCCGATGCGGCACCCAGCCGAGTTCGAGCTGGTTGAAGGTCCAGCTCTGGAACAGATGGTTTTGCAGGATGCCTTTCCTCGGTCCCTCGGCCGCGCGCAGCAAGGCCATCTCGGCGGCGCGTCCCGACGGCGCCGCCTGCACGTACGAGAACGGCAGCAGGCGCTGGTCCGCGAGATCGAGGCAGATAGAATTGGCCGTATCGGTCAGCTCGCGGACCCGCTCGGCGAACGCGAAGTCGTCGCGTTCTGCCCATGAATCGGTGACCAGATCGACGACGCCGGCAGCAGGCGGCAGGCGCAGCGGATTCCATCCCGCCTCGCGCAGGCGCGCGCGCCGCGGACTTTCGCCGTGCACGGGCGCGCGGTCCGCCGTCGCCGCGTCGATGCCGGGTGCAGCGTCGGCCTGCGCGTCATCCGGCACGACGGGCGGCGTGATCGATTCCGCGTCGCCGCGCGGCGGAATCGACGGGTTGACGATCAGCAGCAGCACCGACGAGACATCGACTGCCGATGCCGCCGCGGGCTGGCACAGATAGACCGGCAAATTGTCCGGCCGGTATTTGTTCTTGAACTGGAAATTGCCGTCGCCGCGGAAGATGCCCGAATCGCGCAATTCCCCGAGCGTGCGCTCGACATGGGGATTCGGATTCGGCGAATCGGCGACGACGACACCCAACGTCGCGCCGAAGCTGAACATTTGCACGCCTTCCTGGGCGAGGCGCTCGATGATCGCCACGATCGTGTAGTCGAGCCCGCCGTCGCCCATCGCGTCGCCGAAAAACTCCAGATCGAGCAGATAGCCGTTTTCGGACGGAATCTTCGTCACGATGATCGCCGCGACGATCAGGCCGTCCACCCGGGTCAGGAACAGCCGGTGACGCTTCGCGAGAATGCCCGCGCCGATCTCGTGCCGAACCGTGCCGACATACGGATTGACCATGTCCTTGCGCGCGGCCCATTCGTCGATCAGTTCGACGATCCGCCGGTCCGTGGCCGGCTCGCGACCGAGCGCGTATTCCTCCACCGACACCGCGCCCGATCGCTCGAAGCGATTGATCTTCTTGCGCAGGCGTGTCATGTCCTTGCCGTTCAGGGAAAACGACGCGATGTCGGTCAGGCGCTGCACGGTGCCGAACGAGGTCGCGCAGAACGGCACCCCGGCCAGCTCGGGCAGCGGCATCATCGACAGCAGGTTCGGGCGCAGATTGCGCGACGTCGCCCATTCGACCCATTCGGCCGCGAGCGCGGCATAGCGGTGTTCGTCGACGACCGAGCTCCATGCGAGCAGCAGGCCGTCGCGCTCGGAAAAGTTGAGGTAGCCGCTGCCCTCGCTGCCGAGAAAGATCAGCGGCGCGATGTCGCGGCCGGGCAACCCGCCCTCCTTCGCCCATGCCGCTTCGAGCGAGGCGACCGTGGCGGCGAGATCCGGATACGCGGACAACTCGCGTTTGGAGATCACGGCCGCCCCGTTGGCCAACCGCTCGGTTCGCACGGGAACGCGCGCGGTCGGGCCGCTAGCCGGGCGCGACGCGGCCAGCCTGATCGCCGCGTCGGCGCCGTAGGTTGCGGCGAGCCAGGATGCCAACGCTCGAGGCGTCGGGTAATCGAACAGTGAGCTTTTCGGCAACGGGCCGAACGTGGTCTCGAGGCCGGCGATCACGCGCAGCATGTCGAACGAGGTCAGGCCGGCGTTGCTGAAGTCGTCTTGATCGCCGAGCTGCCGCCCGGTCAGCGCCTCGACGTGATCGCGAACCCACGAGGCATCGATGGCGCGGTCGGGCCCGCTGTCGACCGCGTGGGGCAAGGCGCCCGGCTGCGCCGTGGCGCCGACGGGCGCACGGGTCGCCTCGACCAGTTGCGCGAGTGCCGCAACCGATTCGACGTTGTAGAGCGCCTCACCGCTCAGTTGCGTCGCGAAGCGCTCGTTCAGGCGGCGCACCAGATCCATCCGAAAGATCGAATCGAGTCCGAGATCGTCGAAGCGCGCGTCGAGGTCGACCTGCTCCGGCGTCATCAGCAGGATCTCGGCCAGATCCCGTCGAATCGCATCGACGATCGAGGGTGCCGAAGCCGCCGCCGTAACGGGCGCGCCAGTGTCCGTCACACGCGCCGTACCACGAAGTGCCGCACCGGCCTCCGATGCCGCCGGCATGGCATGCGACGGCGTGGCCGACAGCGGACGCAGAAGCACCGGCGTCCGCGGCGCGACAGCGGACACCGGTGAAGGTCCGCTTTCCTTCACGGGCGACCGCAGCGCGGCAGTAGTAGCCGCATCCCGATCGGCAGGTGGCGTGGCCGGCGCAACCGCATCGGCGACCTCGTCGCCGCGCGTCGCGATACCGGGCACCGCAAACCAGTGCCGCTCGCCTGCGAGCGGCACTGCCGGCAGCGAGCAGCGCCGACCGCCGTGCTCCGGCCATGCGGTGCGGGCCGTGGACAGCCACTCGAGCGCCGCGTCGCGATCCGGCGCGGCAAGCAGGTCGAGCCGCGTTGCGTCGCGGGCGTCGCCACGCGCCAACATCTGAAGCTGCCCCGTCAGTTCGGATATCGAATCGGCCACCAGCACGCAGCGGAGCGCGAGCGTATCGCGCCCGTCGCACAGCGTGAACGCGACATCCTCGAGCGCGACGTCGCGCGTCGACAGCGCGTTCGCCAGCGTGTCGGCATACGCGGCGAGGCGGCCGGCATCCGGCGCCGACAGTGGGAAAGCCAGCATGGCCGCTGCCGACGGCTCGCGGACCACGGCCGGCGCGGACTCGAGAATCACATGGCTGTTGGTGCCGCCGAAGCCGAACGCGCTGACGCCCGCCAGCAGCGGCGCGCCATCGGCCGCTACCCAGCGCCGCCCATGATCGAGCAGCATGAAGGGCGAGCCGTCGAGACGGATATAGGGATTGAGTTCGCTGAAATGGCGATTGGCGGCCAGACGCCCGTGCCGCATGCTGAGCACGGTGCGCAGGAAGCCCGCGATCCCCGCAGCCGCCTCGAGATGGCCGACCGTCGTCTTGACCGCGCCGAGCGCAACCCACGGCGATGCCGGGACGGTGACGCCGGCATCGTCACAGGCAAGCGCAAACCCCTGCTTCAGGCCTTCGATTTCGACCGGATCGCCGAGCGGCGTGCCGGTCCCATGTGTTTCGACGAAGCTGATCCGGCGCGGATCGACCCCGGCATCGGCGATCGCGCGCCGGATCACCTGGGCCTGCGCGGCCGGATTCGGTGCGGTCAGCGAATTCGATTTGCCGCCGTGGTTGACGGCGCTGCCGCGCACGATCGCGAGTACGTTGTCACGCTCGGCCAGCGCGCGCCGCAGCGGCTTGAGCACGACAGCGCCGACGCCTTCGCCGCGGACATAGCCGTTGGCTGTCCGGTCGAACGTCTTGCACGCAAAATCGGCGCTCAGCATGCCCGAATCGATGAACGCATGGAACAGGCCGGGCGACAGCGTGACATTGACCCCACCCGCCACGGCCATCTCGCATTCGCCGTTGCGCAGCGCGCTAATCGCCCGGTGAACCGCGACGAGCGCACTCGAACAGGCGGTGTCGACGACCTCGCTCGGTCCATGCCAGTCGAACAGGTGCGACACCCGGTTCGCGATGATCGAATGCGCGACGCCGGATGCGACATGCGGTTCGACCCGGACACCCGCGTCCGTCAGCATGCTCTCGTAGTCGCTCGTCGATGCGCCGACGAACAGGCCGATTTCGCGGCCGCCCAACCACTGCTGACCATAGCCGGCATCTTCGACGGCCTGCAACACGGTCTCAAGAAAGATCCGCTGTTGCGGGTCCATCAACGCGGCCTCGCGCGGCGAAATCCCGAAGCGGGCAGCGTCGAAGCGCGCGACGTCCGCGAGGAATCCGCCCTCGACGCGGCACGTGACCGGATCGTCGAGCAAGGCGGTGCGCTCGGACGGCGGAGCGCCGGTCAGGCTCACGCCGCGCTCGAGGGCATCCCAGAACGCGTCGAGCGACGCGGCTCCGGCGAGCCGGCCGGCCATGCCGATCACGGCGATCGCGCCGGCCTCGCCGTCCACATCGTCCTCGTCATGCGAAAGGCCGGTGGCGGGTTCGGTCGGCTGAAGCACGGCCGCGCGCGTCGGCGTCTGCATCATCGCGTCCGCGACCGTGCCCACCGGGTGCGAGGCCGTCGCGACGGCCTCGGTCGACGGCGCCGCGCCAAACCGCGCCGCGATCCGCGCGCCATGCTCGCGGCCGAGATAATCCGCCACGTCGCCCAGCGTCGGGCATTCGAACAGTACGGTCGGCAGCAGGTCCAGCCCGAATTGCGCGTTGATCCGGTTGACCATGTCGGTCAGCGAGATCGAATCGAAGCCCAATTCGAGCAGTTCGCCTTCGGGATCGACTTCGGCCGGATCGACGAACAGATAGGACGCGCCGATTTGCTGCAACGTCGTCAGGATCGTGGCGCGCAGCGGCGCGGGTGCAATCGCACCCGCGACCACCGGAGCAGCCGCAGGCGCGCGCGTTTCGTCGCGCAGCGTCACCGCCGGCGTGGACGCGTTGCCGGCCGGTCCGGCGACGCGGCCGGATCGCGCGGCGAGGCCAGCGGTCCCGGCCCGATACCGCTGGACCAGCGCAAAGCTCGGATGGCGGCCGGCCAACGCGAATTCGAAGGCGGCCAGACCGGCTTCGGTGCTCAGGGCCGCCATCCCGAATCGCTCGCGGAACAACGCCTCGGTCGCCGCGTCGACGCGCATGCCGCCCGCCTCCCACAACGGCCAGGCGATCGACACCGTAACCCCGTGCCGGCGCCCCGCCGCGCGTTCGCGCTCGCGCGCCGCGCCGAATTCGATCAGGAAGCGATTGGCGGACGCGTAGTCGATCTGGCCGATATTGCCGGTCTCCGCGACGAGCGATGAACAGAGCATGAAAAAGTCGAGCGGCGCGTCCGCCGTGGCCGCGTCGAGCGCAAGCGCGCCACGGACTTTCGGACGCAGCACGCGCGCGATCGCGCGATCGGTCTTGTTCAGCAGCAACGCGTCGTCGACGACACCCGCGGCATGCAGCACCCCGCGCACCGGTCCGTGCCGATCGACGATCTCGGCGACTGCATCGGCGACTGCATCGGCATCACCGACATCGACGCGTGCGTATACGACACGGCTGCCGCGTACGCTAAGGCTCGCCATCCACGCATTCAGCTCGTCGGTCGCCTCGGAGCGGCCGAGCACGACCGCCGTCGCGGGGCCGCGCGAAACCAGATGCGCGGTGAACACTCGCCCGAGTGCGCCCGCGCCGCCGCTCACGATATAAACCGCGCCAGGACGCACTGCTGCCGCTGCCGTCGCGTCGCCCGCCATTGGCTGCAGGCACCGCACGAGACGCGCATCACCGTCCAGACGCACCATATCCTCTTGCGCCGGTGCGCAGAGTTCGTCGGCCACGCCGTCGGCCTGCTCCAGTGCGCCCGGCGCAATGGCCAGATGACTGCAGGCGAGCCACGGAAACTCCATCGCCAGCGTTCGCGTGGCGGCCGCCAGCGCGCCCGCGACCAGATCGCCGCTGCGACCGACGACCAGGAGGCGAACCTTGCGCCCGTCGCGGCCAGCCTTCAGCCGTTCGAGCAGACGCCGCTGGCCGGCCAGTTGCGCAGCCAGCGCCGATGCGGGATCGGCGCCGGCCGCGTCGAGCAGCACCAGCACCGCATCGAGGCCCGACAGCGGCGCGCCGTCGTCGTGCAGTACGGACCAGCCGCGCCGGCGCAACGCATCGCCGAGGACGGCATGATCGGCACGATCGCCGCCCGACAGCAGGACCGTTCCCGCCGTCATCACGGCGGCCGGACATGGCGTCGCGCGTTCGACCGCACACAGATATTCCGGACCGGCGTTGCCCGGCTGCGGCAGCGCCGCGATCCGCAGGCCGTCGAGCCGCAACACCGCATGGCCTTCCGCATCCCAGAGCGTCAGGTCGAAACGCGCGGGGTCGGCAGTGCGCTCGACGAGCATGACGCGCGCGCGCTCGGGCGCACCGAATTGCATGACCGTGTCGATCGAGACCGGCACTGCGGGTTCGCGCGCCAGTAGCGCAACGAGCTGCATGGCGCCGTCCACCGCGACCGCGAAGGCCGTCTCGGGCACGAGCAGTGTCGCGTCGAGTTCACCGACGACGCTGTCGTCGCTAGTGGCGAAGCGCGCCACCGCGCGCAGTTCGGGGCCGTATTCGAAGCCGCCTGCACGCAGCCGTTCATAGAGCGTCGCGCCTTCCGAGAAGTCGCCGTGAGTCGCCGTCAGTGCCGCAAGATCACGCGGGGACGACGCGCTCGACGGCAGCTCGACCGCCAGCGCGCGCGCGACGATCTCACCGTCCTGTCCGCGTACCAGCATGCCGTCGGCATCGTCGGAGACCGGCAGATCGATGCCGTCCCCCTCGAGCACCGCCTGGCGCAGCCAGCGCACCGCCCGCACCGCGCGTGGCGCGTCAGGCCCCTGCCGGTCGAGCATCAGGCCCAGCAGCGCTGCGCCCGGCACGAGCGCGCGGCCGCCGATGCGATGGGCCGCCGCGAGTCGCGTGAGCCGCGCGGCCGACTGCGCGGGCCGCGCATCGGCGGCAGCCCCGGGCGGCGGCATCATCCAGATCCGTTTGTGCTCGAACGGCACGGTCGGGAATGCGCAGCAGACGGGCGCCGTCTCCCACGTGCGCCGCCACGCGATCTCATGGCCATTGACCCACAGCTCGCCGAGCTGACGCAGCCCGCGACGCGCGATCAGTAGCGCGATCAGTTCATCCGCGACGCCGCCGAGCGACAGGGTGCCATGCCCCGCCTCCGGCGAAACCAGCGCCGTCGCATCGCGGGCGGCAATGGCGCGTAGCGCGGCCTGCAACGCATCGAGCGACGCGGCCATGGCGACCGCGCGCACCGGCAACGCACGACGGCCCGTCTGGCTCGTGAAGCACAGACGGCTCAGCGACGCCTCGGGATGACGCTGCAACCAATCGGCCACGTGCCGCGCATACGCGGCGAGTTGCGCATGGCTGTTGGCCGATAGCAGGAACGCCTGCTCACCCGCCGTCTGCGTGGGCACGCGGCTTTCCTGCCATTGCTGCAGGATCACATGGGCGTTCGCGCCGCCGGCTCCAAACGAGCTGACGCCACACGCCGATGGCCGGCCGTCGCCGGGCGACGCCAACGGCTGCAGCGTGCGCGCCGGCATCACGGCGGCACCGAAATCGATCTTCTCGTTGAGATCGTCGAGGCCCGCGCACGGCGCAACCGCGCAATTTCTCAGTTGCAGGATCGCCTTGCTGATCCCGGCGATGCCGGCGGCGCCCTCCAGATGACCGATGTTCGACTTGACCGAGCCCACCAGCAACGGCGCCGGCCGGCCGGTGCCGCCGTAGGCCCGGTTCAACGCGGCGATTTCGATCGGATCGCCCAGTTGGGTGCCGGTTCCGTGCACCTCGATCGCGCCGATCTCGTCCGGAGCCAGGCCCGCGCGTGCCAGCGCCTCGGTGATCACGTCGGCCTGCGCATTCACGTTCGGCACGGTGTAACCGCCCGTCTTGCCGCCCGCATTGATCATGCTGCCTCGCACCACCGCGAGAATCTCGTCGCCGTCCGCGAGTGCATCT
>NZ_CP029827.1:0-15126 GCF_003233675.1 Burkholderia sp. JP2-270
TCCCCCAAAGCCCTTTGGATGAAAAACATTTGCTGGGTGGAAAGCTTTTGCAATCAATTTCAAATCCTGGTCTGGCATCGCGCCCTTGCCTCTGGGACAGAGCTTTCCCCTTGCACCCAGGGCCCATGGAGGGTGAAAAGATCCTTTCCTCCCTCCATGGGCCGGCACCGCGCCCTAAGGTCCTTGTAGATGAAAGTCACTTTCTTGGGGGAACCCGTTTGCAATCAGTTGCAAAACCGGGCCTGACGCTATGCCTCCGCCTCTAGGACAGAGCTTTCCCCTTGCAGCCAGGGACCATGGGATGGAGGAAAGGTCCTTTTCTCACCTCCCATGGGCCGGTGCCCCATCCCAAAAGGTACTTTTTTAGAAAGGGTATTTGGGGGGACCCCAGAAAGTTGGAATCTGGCTGAGAGGCCCGCCACCGCTTGTTTTGAGGGCTCTTGACATTGTTCAAAGGCCCTCCTGACAAGGGTTGCAAAGCGGTTTTGTGCGTTGACAGCAATTTCACGTGTGTATAAAGTTCGTTCTGTTGACGCGGCGCGCGGTTTGGGCTGAGGACCTTCCTCTCCCTACATCTAGACTACGCGGCGTCTTGGATGGGTCATCTGCACGGGTCAAGCTAAGCCATTGAATTTTTTAAGAATCTTCCCTATCTAAGAGGAAGGTCGGCTTCTTGCATCCTGAGTTTTTTGAACAAATCCACGAATCAGAGATGATTCGGCAAAAAAAAGCCCGACCTTGCAGGGTCGGGCCGAGGACTACAACGCAGTTGCAGCTGCGTCAGTGATACAACTTGCTAAGCAGTTCACCCAGGTAGTGGCTGAAGATGATGCCTTCAGCTACCACGAGGATGACCTGTTGGACAATGCTTACCGTCCATAGGCACCTCTTTCCGGTCACGTTAAGAGCATTTGCTCACCCTTTTCCGGGCCCGGTCTGGCCCAGAGAGGGCCTGCGTGCTGTCCGATTACACGCTCTGGCATCCTATCATAGGATTTACAAAGTCGGGGCCTGATCCTGCAGAATTTTCCATAGTCTATAGCTATAGAATTTGATTTACCATAGCTGCGGACTGTTTTTTCGCGGCGCTCGCCACTTCCTGTGATTATTGCGAACCCAGCTCGGTCGCAAACAGCCATTAGCTCCTTCGTTTCTACTCGCTAACCACGCGGAGTTTGCGCTTAGCCGCCGGTCGCATCCGGAAAGCTTTTTTCTCTCGATGTTCCTGCTGTGCCGCGGCCTCCTTGATGACCTCAGGCTTCAGGTGCTCAATGAGCGGCGAAAAGTCGTAGATGTTGGACTCGTTCCGATCACCCTCCCGGGGACTCAGCTGACGCTGAGTGAATCGGAGATTCCGTTCCTGCTTTGATCGTCGACGCCCCGCCTTTTTACGTAACAGCTGGTCTCGTCGGCGCTCGCGTGGTGCATCAGATTTGGAATCAGAAGGTCGGAGCTGACAGGAGCGCACGGCGTCAGTGCGCTTCCCAGCCGAGGAACACGATCTAAGGTCTGTGAGTCATCGGCATCGTCTTCGATACAAGAACGCCCATTCCGGCATCGACGCGCTGTGCGCATCACGCAGGCGCGTCGCGCGACCAACTATCGCGACAGCAACACGCTCCGACTCCTGACGATCGAGCCCGATCACGACGCGACATACGGCAAGAAATGATCCGCCGCGCCGGCCTCGACCCCTTCGGGGGCCGGTATTTTCATTTCCACGCCTGACACGTCCGTTGGCGCCAATCAACACGGTTCGCCGCTGATGCGCAATGGATGGTGCGGGCGATGTTCCCGCGGCGCGCCTCTTTTTACTCGGTGCCAAGTTATCCACAGACAACCCGCATCGGGGCGATTTTCGAGGCCAATATTTTTGGCCAAAATTTCGACCCGCGTGCCCTTTACCCCTTATTGCAAGGCATTTTAAGGGCTTTGCCAGCATGGATTTTCAGCCGATGTTGCCCCCTACCCCACGGCACAATCGTCGGGTTCGGAGCGGAGATTTCAGCACCCTGAGGGTCGCGGATTTTTACATGGGGCCGTCCAACGACGCAGCGCGCCTTTCTGTCCCTCCCACATGCCCTGTAGGCCAATCCACTGCCAGCCTACCTAGACGCGGATTTGCACCGGCTCAGACTTCGGCAACGTCCAGGATTACACGGTTTTCTTGGCAGCAGCCCCATGTGCGGCTCATTGCTATCGCGACCAGTGCGGTCTGGAACATGACGCAGTTCCAGACACCGCATTTATCTCATACCATAATCACAAACACCACATCATCTGGTGTCAATCATTCATAACAGCACAATAATTTGTGGGTTTCCACGGAAACTCGACCTCTTCCACCTGCACCCCATGCAGGTACGCTAGCCAGCAGCGGTGCAAATTTGACGTAAGACCTGTCCCGGTCGAAAGCCCCCCGCGATCCGCGCTGTTTCCCGCTCGCTCCCCCGCTCACCCGCGCGTAAATTTTCCACATCTGCCCCCTTGACGACCCCGAGTCGTGACGGGGGCCTTCGATGCGGCAGTGCCTCCTGGGTTGGATGCCAGCGTCCGAAAATGGAAAACGGCCAACCTCGAATCGCAGTCGTGACGCGATGATGGATCGGATCTAATAAGGCTGAGGCCGAAACATGACCCGGATAAAACACGTTCGCCTATACGTGGCTCACCCACTATGGATTGAGTCATGAAAGATTTTTTCGTTCTTGCAGTACATCGACATCCCCCACGTGCTGGCAGGCGTGGGAACCTTCGTCGCGCAGCTCGACGCGCACCCGACCGGCGCGGCGATGTTGCTGTGCCTGATGGTGGTCTACTGCAATCGCCGCAAGGGACCACCCGCGCCACGCGACGAATCAGACCGGCCGTGAGCAATATGCATGCAGACACGCTTCGCCGGCGCGTGCGGCCCGCCACACTCGTATATCGCCGACACGGCCTAAACCGGGGGGACTGCCCCGTCCAGCCGGGCGGGACGGGGCGTCGGCGATATACGAACCGGGATGCTTATTCCACCCGCGTCGGGCCGCCGTCCTCGCGCTTCAGCACGATCCACGTCACCGAGCCTTCCTGACCACCGCGACCGATCGCCGGCGGGAACGCGTCAGTGCGCGTTGACCGAAAAATCCGCGTTCGACACTCGGTGGCCGCCGTCGACAGTCGATGCGCATACAACCATTTCGGATCTCATCACCGCGAAAGCTGCATGTTTTTATGCAGCTTTAAAAATAGATGGCGCGGCGGCTTCCAGCCGGAAAACCCGTGTGCTAACGTGCCGTCATCTGTCGCGCTTTAGGCGCATCGACCGACCGCCAGGACTGGTTCCTGGCCCACGTTTTTTACAGGCCCATGGCCGCTTTGTGCTGACGGTAAGTGCATCGGATTCGTCCGCCCTGCGCAGCCCCCTGAGCACAATTTTTCGATCAGGCTGGGCCGGGCTCTCGTAGTCCGTCCATAGGTTCGGCCTGACATCCTCTGCATAGCGGCATCCCCCGCTCTCCCGCGTTTTCCCGGCCTAAGCGCCCAATCTCATCGCCACGTCGTAACCGGCGATCCGTCTTTTTTCCTTCATCGCGCGTGTCGCGATCGCTTCCCTGCCCCTCGCTGAACGTCGTTCAGACATCCTCTTTTCCGCAGTTCCCGTCTCGTTTTTCGATCGCTCGATCTGAGCATCCCAATGCCTGTCCGCAGTCCCATTCCCTTGATCGCAGTCCCTTCTCTCTGGAGACAGATATGTTGCATTTCGTGTTCAAGAACGCCGGCAAGCTGCTTGCGTTGTGCCTGGTGTTGTATCTCGCGTCGACGTCGTACCTCATCGGCGGCATCGTCGCTGTTGTGTTTCTGAAAAAAGCCTTCACGGGGAAACTCGCCCTCTCGAAGCACTTCGCATTCGTGACGCCCACCGAGCCCACCCGGCTCGTTAAGCAGGTGAAGCGACACTACGCCAATCCGATTGGCGCAACGCCTGTCAAAGCGCGTTCGCGTGTCCGGTAAGGCGCCTGCAATCCCGTTGGCCGAATGGAGCAATCCACTCAGCCAACGGCTCGCGATGCACATCCACCTACCACCTTCCCGGCGTGCTCCGCACGCCATCGCTCGCGCGACCACCTCCCGTCCAGCTGTGCCGACAGTCAGACGCAGCGGGTCAAGCACGATGCTTCCACGCTTTCCTGACCACCACGTCACGTCAGCACCGCTCGCACCCGCGAACCCAGCGCGTCACTGATGCGCAGCGCGTATCAGTGACGCGCTAATGCACCACCCCGTCTCTCGCGCCCGCCAAGGCGCGCGCAATTTGACGACGTAGTTAAGCGCCCTGTCGGCGCGTCGAACCGGCCAACCAGCGATCGACAAACGACCTGATCGGCACGCAGTACCCCGGCCATCCAACCCACCTCTAGGTGGCGGCCACTCCTCTCTAAACACACGCAGTACCCGCCTCGCTGGAGCGATGCGGCAAGACAAAACCACCACCGAACACAGCAGATGAGCAAACCGACATCGAGCAAGCCGCGATCCATCGAGGCCAAGTTCATGAGCGCGGCGCTGCATAAAGGCGCGGCCACGCTCACGAAGCAAAAGATGCGAACCACCTTTTTAGCCTTCGCGGCCCATGCGAAGCAGCGCCGTTACGGCCAGGTCGACCCGGCCACCGTCACCGAAAAGCAGCTGCGCAACTATGTGGGTTCACGCATCGACGCCGGCATCAGCGCGCGGACGATCCAGAACGAGATGAGCCATCTGCGCCGGGCGATCCGTGGCGCCGGCCGCGGCGAGTGGGCTGATGCCCTGACCAACGCCGATCTGGGCGTTCCATCCGGCACGCGCATTGGTACGGGGAAGGTCGTCGACGCACGCGTGCTGGCGCACGCGCTCGAGCGTGCGGCGCCGGATACGCGCACGTGGATCCAGCTCGAGCGCTGCCTGGGCCTTCGGCGCGAAGAAATGATCGAAAGCCACAAGAGCCTCGCGCAATGGGAAGCGGCGCTCGCCCGCGGCCAGAGCTTCATCACGATCCGGCACGGCACCAAGGGCGGACGCGTTCGCGACACCCACATTCCCGAGCCCTATCGACCAAGGGCGCTCGATGCCGTCAGAGCCGCGTTGGCGATCGTGGCTGACCGCCGCTATCTGGTCGACGCGCCCACCAATCACGCAGCCAAACAGCAGGTGCAGGGGCGCTTCGCCGCGCTCGGCCTCGAGCGAGAGAACTCCGGCCACTCCCTGCGCCGGGCCTTCTGCCGCGACAACTTCGAGCACTACCTGAGCGAGCGCTGCAGCAGGAAGGAAGCGCTGGCGCTCTGCTCGCGCGATCTGGGCCACGGCGAAGGCCGGGGCCGCTGGGTATGGAACAACTACTTACGGAGCACGTATGAATCGGAAAACTGAGTTCATCACGTCGGCACGCCTGCAGGAGGGAAGCCTGTGGAAAGTGGTCAACGAGGTGGTCGGCGGCAGCCATCTGCAGGAGGTCGTAACGGATAGCAACGCGCTCCCGCGCATCAAGGTTTCACACGAGGCCTTCGCCGTGGCCAAACGCCTGCGACGCAAAGGTGAGACGGTACGGGACGTGGTGGAACGACTGATATTTGCCGCGACGGGAAATAGGTAACGCGGTCGACCTGTTTCGATCCGCAGCATTTACGGCAAAATGTCATCGGCCATTTTGCCAACCGTAACCGGAGAAATGACGATGGGTCTGGGGATTCTCGTACTGGTAATGGGGACGGTGATATGCGTCCACGGGTGGTACTGCTGCGAGCGTGGCCGAGAAGTTGACCGCGCTCGTCGTCACGCGCGCGGTCGTCGCATGCCTCGCTAGCCCCAAAGGCGATAACCACGCGTTGGCCGATTTCAGGCTTCAGCGCACAGAAACAGCAAGAGCCGCTCACGCGGCCCTGTTGCCACCAGCGACCCCGGCGAGACCCCGATCCGGGACGGCGCACTCGACGCCGGCCGCACATCGCGCTCAGTGGATGCGATCAACCGCAAAAAAGGGATAAATCGATTTTCAAAGTTGAAAATTCTTGAGTTCGTGCGGGATAGGCCAGCAGGCCCGATTTACCGGGACATGGCGAGCTCGACGTCCACACCCATCAACCAGGCCATTCGAAGGCCGTAGCGGCCCGCTAAGGGCCTTGTGGCCACATCGGCAAGCCACCCCTCTTCTTGTTAGCTAAAAAGGGCAGGAAGTACCACAGAGCTATCCGCGCCCACGCCCACGGCAGCGGGAGCGACCACCCTGGGGGTCGTCAAGGCGCTATGCGCCGATTTGGCCCCCGCATGCGGGGGCGTGGATAGACAGCGGGAGGGGGAGCCGCCGCGTAGCGGTGGGGGAACCCCGCAGGGGTGCCCCGGCCGTTAGGCCGCTGCGCGTGTATTACGGTTTTGGCGAGTCTTGCCAGGTAAGGCTGTGGGGGTGAATGCGTCCGTGAAACCACGTATCTATTCACAAGTAAGTATGGTTATCCACAGGTACGTGTTGCTGAATTTAGCGAGAACCTTTGTAAACATATTATTCTTGATTGTAAACCTTGTTTGTAAACCCCTTTGTAGGATCTCGGAAAGTCAATATAGGCAAGGGTTTCCGGGGTGTATTTCGGACAAATTCTGGGTTAGTCGGGCTTTTTCCGGGTTAGTCGGGCTTTTTTCGGGATATACCTGACAAATTCCGGGTTAGTCGGGCTTTTTCCGGGGTGGGTGCTTGTTTTTTGAGCAGCGCTCGCTTGCCGCCATTCTAACTCTGACATAGAATTTTCTATGTCAGAATGACCCGGAAAATGTCAGAATGGGCGACCTTGCTGAGCTGCACGATCCCGCCACACGCGAACGAAGCGTGACCATCAAGAATGAGCTAGTGCGGCGCATTCAGCGCATGAAGCTGTCTGAAAAGCGACTGCTCGCGCTTGCTATCGCTAAGTGCAACCCGAAGGCAAAAATTCTGAAAGATCGGGCGATGCGCCCTGATCCAATGACAGGGGATGCTCCAGGCTGGACCATCCGTGTAACTGCCAAGGAGTTCATTGAGGCGTACCCACACATCGAAGCAAAGCATGCCTATAGCGAGCTGAAGGAGGCCGCAGAAAACCTCTTTGAATGCCGTGTTGAGTGGGATGAGGAAGTCATCGAACGGGGTAAAAAAACGACAAAGCACCGAGTAGTGCGGTGGATCTACGAGAAGGTGGATACGACGACCGCCGGCTGGGTGGATATCAAATTCTCGCCGAGCATTGCGCCCTACCTGCTCGGCATCGAGAGCGAGTTCACGAAGTACAAGCTGCGGCATGCAGCCGATCTACGATCTATCTATTCGTGGCGTCTGCTCGAAGTCATGGCGCAATACCGTGACAAAGGGTTCGTCTCCATCGGGTACGACGAGTTTTGCCAGGCAATGGGGGCACCGGATAGCTGCGTTAAAGATTCCGGCCAGTTGCGTCGCCGCGTCATCGAGCCAGCGGTGAAGGAGCTGCAGGAGAAAAACAGCCTTGCAATCGAATGGGAGCCCGTCAAACCGTCTGGCCGCAAGGTGACAGGGTTTCGTTTCAAGTTCAAGCCGGACCCGCAGGGCCGACTATTCTGACATTCGCTGCTAATGTCAGGCTACCCCGAAAAATGTCAGAGTTGCTGTACATACGTACGCACACAATCACTCAAATGAGTTGAGTGATAAATCAACTCAAGTCCTACGCTTTTTCAAAGACCGAGGCCAATTGGTCGCGGAGTCGCAAATTCATCGGGCTCTTTGCTCACCGGAAAGGCGACCATGTAGAGCACGCTTGTGTCAGCAGGATCGTCTCACCTTGCGTTCGACGTAGCGCAGCGAGACACCCGAAGCGCGTCGATGTGTTTCTGTGGCCATCGCTTTTCCTCGGTTACGAGATGTCCCTATTCTCGCAAATTACTTAACAGATAGACACTCATTTACTCAGCTTATAAAATCAACTCAATCACTCAACTCAATCAAGGGTAGCATATGATCGTGCTGATAGGCGGGGAAAAGGGCGGCGTCGGGAAGTCAACGCTGGCGAGCAACTTGGCCGTCCACCTGGTCCGTGAACAGGTGGACGTCGTCTTGGTCGACACCGATGGGCAGGCAACCGGTGCGCGCTTCGTCGAGCGGCGCGATGAGAGCGGGATACAGCCGTCCATCCCGTGTGTCCAGAGGACCGGCGATGTCGCAGCCACGCTGCGTGACTTGGCCAAGCGGTACCAAGTCGTGATCGTCGACGCAGGCGGCCGTGATTCGCGCGAGCTGCGCACGGCCCTCGCGGTTGCGAATCTCCTTCTGACTCCGATCCGGGCATCACAAGCCGACCTCGAGACTCTGCCGAAGGTCAACGAGCTGGTCGGCCTAGCTCGCGGCCTCAATCCAGAACTCAAAGCATCAGCCGTCCTGTCGATGGCACCGTCGAACCCGGCCATTCGGGAAGTTGAGGATGCACGAGAGCTCCTAGCCCAGTTTGATCAGCTCGAGCTTGCAGACACGGTTATCCGCGATCGAAAGGTATACCGCGATGCGCTGCTCGCCGGCCAAGGTGTTGTCGAGCTGAACAACTCACTGGCCCGCGCCGAGATCCAGCTGCTCGCCCAGGAATTTTTCGAGCTTGAGCCATCTGCCTAAGAACGAACAAATGATTAATTCAATGGAGTTGAGTAAATGAGTAAATTCAAAATCTCGGCAAAGAGCGGGGGCCAACCGCCCAGCCAACCAGTGACTCACGCCGAGTTCGCCGCGGGGGCAGCAATGGTCCAATCTCAGGTAGGGAACCGGCCTGCTAAACCGATCCGCCTCAATCTCGATCTCGATCCAGAGCTGCACCGCCGCTTGAAGGTTCGTGCAGCAGAAACCGGGATCTCCATTGCAGAGCTCGTGAGAGGTTTGATCACGCGGGAGATAGGCTAGCGTACAGACCGAATAAATCTGCAACGCCGGCGACCAGCTGTACGCGGCACACCAACCCGGAATTTGTCCCAATGTCGGACTTTATCTGGGACTTTAAGTAGGACTTCGTGAGCTGGCGCCGTTCGGGAGAGACCAAAGTCCGACTTTATCCGGGAGTTTGACTGGCACCAGGCGGGCAGGTCAACGCCCGCGGAACTGCTTGCTGGCGTGCGCTTTTTCCGAATTTTCAAGCTGCCCCTATACATGCCGCTCGGTCGGCATGCCCCACACCCCACCTCGAATTGTCCGACCGCAGGAAAAATTACGCCCGCCGGCTTGACCGTTCACGGTCGTGACAATGGGTTGTGTGGAGACGGTGTACAACCCACACGCGTAGACCGTCCGAAGTCGTGACGCCAAACTCCATACCACGCCCCCCAAGCGATGCCGCGATGGCTTTTCCTAAACCACCCGCGTGATTTAGGAAAAGCCTCCAGGCTTCCGGTCTTGGGCGCATGGAACATATCGGCTCGTGCACACGCCACCGTGTCGTGACAGCACTGTCCCGACTGACACCTTTGGAGCTCGCCTCATGACGGAAGAAACGCATAAGAAACTCAACCGCTGGTTGGAAACGGTAGAAAGATGCCTGCGCATCGGTGCGGTGCTGCTCGGGGTGTTGACGGCCAGCGCTCCGGTAACCAACGACATTCCCCACGCCGACCAAGTTCAGCACCAAGCGCCGTCGTGACCGGCCCCACTCGTCAAGCTGAGGTCGCATGAACAGATACCCCATAACCGTCGCTGCTGCCCCGCAGGAGCCATACGCAGAGTTATGCTACCGTTCAGCCGCCATTGGCCATACAGGGCTAGCCTGGAAAAATGAATAAACCCAAAACAGGGCCGCAAGACCCGAAACTGCTAGACAGGATCAAGAACCTGGCTATTCAAGCGATGTTTTCTGACGATGAGCTGCTGGAGCAATTGGTGCTGAAAGGTGGCAATGCGATGGCACTGGTTCATCAAATCAGTGCTCGCACGTCGGTCGATCTCGATTTTTCATTGAAGCAGGATTTTGGCGAGAACCTCGAGGCCGTCCAGGCAAGAATTCTCAAAACCTTGTCGGATACGTTCCGCGCCGACGGATTCGAGGTTTTCGACTTCAAGATGGTCGAGCGACCGAAGACCATGACGGCAGACATGAGGGATTTCTGGGGGGCTATGGCGTCGAGTTCAAGCTCGTCAACACAGAAATCCATTCGCAGTACGCAGCCAATCAGGAAGAGTTGCGCAAGCGAGCCATCAATCTCGGGCAGGGAACGAAGTTCCTCATCGACATCAGCCGCTTCGAGTACGTGGAAGACAAGCAGGATTGGGACTTCGATGGGACGCTGATCTACGTCTACTCCCCCCTGATGATCGTCTGCGAAAAACTGCGGGCCATCTGTCAGCAGACGGCCGAATACACTCCGATCATCAAGCGAGGACATAACGGTAGCGCGCGCCCCAAGGACTTCGTCGACATCTTCGTGCTCACGAAGGCGCTGGAGCTGGATCTCACGGGCGAACAAATGCAGCGGATCCTGACCTCGATGTTTGAAGCCAAGAAGGTGCCCCTGTCCTTCCTCGGCCTGATTCCGAACTACTACGAGTTTCATCTGGCCGGCTTCCCGTCCGTTGCCGACACGGTTTCGCCGGATTTTGACCTCAAGGAATTTGAGGTCTATTTCAACTACGTGCTCGAGCTGGTTGACCGGCTAAAACCCACTTGGGACAGATAGGCGCCAGTTACTGACATAACGCGTATCGCCCATCTCGTGCGTCAAGTAAAAGTCGCGCTCGATCGGCAGGCGCCGAATCAGATCGATCTGATTCGGCTTGTAGCCGGCACGCTCCAAGTAGTAGCCGATCGCCTGGTGATAGGGGTAAGCGAAGTTGAGTTTACGCAGCATGGCGACCAGCCGGTTGATGGAGACTCGATCTTTCGCGAGCTCAAAGGCTTTGGCCACTTCAAAGACACCGCCGGCATAGACCGGTCTCACGGTAATGTCGATGAGGGTGCGCTCCAGGTTGGTGAGGCGCGCCAGCACTTCCTGGCCGCCTTCATCCGTCACGGGTTCAGTAACGACACCGAGATGGCCCGTATACGCGCCATTCAGCAGATAAATCTTTTTTCCCGCATGCTCGACCCAGTTATGCGAAACCCGTGGGGGGCGGCTGAATGCCTGATCGATTGCGAGCTGATCAAGCGTTGCTCGCTCATCCTGATAAGTGTTGCTACGCTCGTCTGTTGTGTAGATGGTCGTGGGGGATTGCTCAGTCAAACCGTGCAGTCGCATGGCCGTGTAGTGACTGAGATAGAGATTCTTTCTGAGCGATAGCAGGATGGTCAGCAGTGGGACGTCACCCCAGGCGTAGCATTGCTCGGCCCGCTGCGGAAATGGAAACTCGACTTTCCGAAGTTTGGCGTGCAGTTGCAGAAATGCGATGAAGTTGTCTGCTGTGGTACTTTGGGCAAGACGCCAGAAAGCGCGTTGGTCGGCAAGAATTGCACGGATTTCCTTCAGCTTGAGGACGTGCGTCGGAAGCTCATCGAAGTGTTTGATGATGTCCGCTTTTGCGATCTGGATTCTTGATCGGTTCATCCCGAAAATTAGGGAAAGTTATGACTGCCGGATCGCTGGCAGCATGCATGCTGCCAGCGATCCGGCAAAGAATCAATGAAAAGCTTGGTGATGCGCGCACCTTCAAACAAGGTGCTACGCAGCGTTCACGCTGCGTAGCATATCACCAAACTCCCCAAAATTCAACCTGGAAGGCCTTGATTTATCAGGCGAAGCGCCTTGAAAAAACGGATTGATACTGCTATGCTACGCAGCGTAAACGCTGCGTAGCATGGGGTCTGCTTAACCTTCAACAACACCCTTCTGCCTCCTATACACGCAGCATTCCCATCAATGGTCGCAGCCACGATGGTTTAAGGGTGCGGGTTCGAATCCCGCTCCTCATCGCTAATGAGTGGATCCAGCCGATTGGCGACCGCGCGTACCCAGACGGCCCACGTCTGACAATCACATTCGAAGGCGCGCCCTTTATCGCATAACCGCCCCCTTTGGCGGGACAGTAAGTGGACTCAGAGCCGGATCCGCTCGACCTCGTCGAGGCTGAGGGCGTCGTGGCGCCGGTCGTACAGCTGCGTGGTGCGCGTCGACGCGTGGTTGGCCATCGCTGCGGCGCTCTCGAGCGTGCCTCCGTTCTGCAGGTACGCAGTGATGCCGGTCGCGCGGAACGTGTGATTGCCGATCGCGGTCGCGATGCCGGCCGCCGCCGCGCGCCGGCGCACCATCGCGTACGCGTTCGCCTGCGGCAACGGCGTGCGGCTGAGCTGCCGGGTGCCACGCGCGATCGTGCGGAACAGCGGCCCTTTCAGGTCGGCGCCAATTCCGGTGCCATCGAGATACGCATGCAGGGCCGCCTCGAGCGTATGGTGGCATGGCATCGCGTGCGCCTTGCCGCCTTTTTCGCGCAGCCGCACCCACAGCCGCCGCTGCTGCACATAGACGTCGTCGACCCGCATCGCCAGCGCCGCGCCGATCCGCGCGAACGAAAACACCATCAGCGCGATCAGCGCGCGATCGCGCAGCCCCGCCGGCGTGGTCACGTCGATGCTGTCGAGCAGCTGCCGCGCCTCGGCCGCCTCGAGCACCGGGGTCTTGCCGGTTTTCGTGACGTGGCTCGGCCCGCGCACCGACGCGGCCGGGTTGTGTGGCACGACCTGGCCCGTCACCAACCAGTCGAACAGGTGGCGAATGGCCGCCAGGCGCTGCTTGACGGTTGGCGCCGCGTGCGTACGGGTCTGCAGTTCGACCCAGCTGGCCACATGCAGCGGCTGCACGGCCGCGATCGACGGCACGCCAGCGCCGGCACACCAAGCGAGGAAATCGCTGGCCGCCCGCGCGTACGCGCGCCGCGTATGCTGATTGCGGATCGCGGCCGCGAAAAATTCGAGGAAACGGAGACCGGCCCGCTCGCCGGCCGATGCGACCAGCACCGGCACCGTGGCCTCGGTAGGAAGAGCGAGGACTGCGTTAGCCACCGATCAGCCCCTTGATCTTGCCTTCGAGGTAGGTCTTCGCGGCAAACACCAGCAACTCGACCGTGAAGCCGCCGGCGGCCGTCGCGGCCTGCGTGGTCCGGTCCCACACGTCCGGGCTGCGCACGGCATCGAGGAAGTCATGGCCAGCCCAGGTCAGACTGCAAAAGCCCACCCCTGGCCCGAATCCGGGTCCCGACATTCCCATGTCCAAGCCACCCGCATGGATGAAGCGAGCCTGTTCTAATAACGACAGGTGATAGTCGATCTGCTCGGCCGTATAGCCTTCGACGCCGACCTTGGCAGCGTCAACGACCACCATCCCAGCTGTTGGCACAGGCAGCTCCTCGAGTTTCAGCATCAGCTCGCGGATCAGGTCCATGTCACGCTTCATTGTTCGAGTCCTATGGGTTCGCTTGCCATCACAGACGGCTGACCTGCTGGCTCAGCGCGGCTGCGGACGTGTGATTGTCGAATTGGAAAACCACCGGTCCGCGTGTGCTGTCCTTGCGCAACTCGATGACATGCTGACCATACGAGTACGAGAAAACCCAACGATTCGTACCCACCGTCACCCAACACGTTCGCGCCAGGTTGCCGTTCCGTTCGTACACTTCCAGCCGGGAAAAGGCGGAGTGCCCCAATACTGCGTTCGCGAGCGGCTGGATGATCTGGGCTACCTGCGACGCATGGTGGATGGCTTGCTGGATCACCTGGGCGATGAAGGCGTCGATCTGTTTTTGGGTTCGAAGATGTCGTGCCATGTGGTCTCCTTTATATGTGATAAAGGACATTATCACATATAGATGGGCACTCGACCACCGGTCTCGAGCGACGCCTCATTGACTTCATGCAATCATGCATTCATGCGATCGTGCTATCATAATTTCATGCTCCGTGATTGCGTGAACAATTCTTAGAGAGCGTTTTTGACCATCCGATTTGGGGCCTTACCCGCCGAGGGAGCCATCCCTACCCACTCTCGGCCTGACAAATTGAGGACTGATCGACACTTAGGCGAACCGGCATGAATCCAAACCTGCATGACCCGAAAACCAGCGTCAAGGTGGTCGGTTCCAGCGGGCAAATTTCGCTTGGCAAGGAATACGCTGGCCGGCAAGTGCTCGTCGAAGAGCGCGAGCCGGGGGTGTGGCTCGTCCGCACCGCACTTGTGATTCCCGAAAACGAAGCGTGGCTGCATGCTCCACAGGCACAACGTGACCTGCAGGAGGCACTCGCTTGGGCCCAAGGTAACGCCCCCAAGGAATCGAACCTCGACGCCCTTTTGAACGAGTTGGGCAATGAGGAAGAAAAGCGACGACCTCGTAAAGTTGGACCTAAATAATCCGGTCTTCCAGCGTCAGTGGGTGGCGCTGGACAAGGCTGAAGCCTCTCGGGTTCTCACGACCCTCAAGAAACTGCTGCCCATGAGCTGGAATCAGGTGTATCAGGACTCCGGACTCAAGTGGGAGAAAATCACCAGCGTGCAGCCACCTGCTGGCGTTGACGCAATGTACTCGCTTCGTATTACACAAGCCAGGCGGGCAACCGCTTATCGTGATGGTGAGTACATGCGACTTCTCACGATCGCTCCGGATCACGACGCGACCTACGGCAAGAAGTGATCCGATGCGCCGGACCTCGCCCCCCGAGGCCCGGCGTTTTTCAGTCGAGCGAACACGCCCCTCAAATTGGCTATTCAAACAACATTTAAAATAGTCATAGGCTATTTTAGCCGCTAAAGTTCGACCAGGCGCCCCTCTCGGACCCGGTACGGAGCCCAGTCTGCAATTCAATTGCAGCACAAAGTACCTTTGCCGCCGGCCAAGAAAGAACCTTTTGGGGGTGACGAAAAGGCCTTTAAGGCCTATACGCCGGCGCACCGCAGGCGCTTACAATTTGCCCGCGAGGCTCGCCACACAAGGCTTCGATGAAATTGGCATGGCGCCCACGCGAGCCCGTTTTGCAATGCAGGCCAAAGTAACTTTGCCGCCGGCCCGGAAAGAGCCTTTCTTGTCGGCGCTGAAACGGACTTTTTGTCCTATTCCTGGTCTGGCGTCGCGCCTCCTTCAGGACGAAGCTTTTCCCTTCCTCCCGAGGCCAACCAAGGGAGGAAAGGTCCTTTCCTCCCTCCATGGGCCGGCCCCCC
>NZ_CP029828.1:0-428263 GCF_003233675.1 Burkholderia sp. JP2-270
ATCATCATGATCCGCGGCGATGACCTCAATCTCACGCCGGTTTCCGATGCGGTAGGCGCTGTGGTGCTGGCTGCCCATCCGGGCAACGTCGATACCGTTTTGTCTCGGGTCGGCCGTGAAGCGGCATGGCCACATGCTGGATATCGACCTCGACGCGCTGCGGCAACGCGCGTTTGCCTCCAGCACTACATTCTCGGATTGCAATGAGAAATACAATCATGCCCGCGTCGCTCGATCCTGAACTGGCGGCCATTGTGTCGGCAGCGCGTGCCGCCAGCGCACCGCCACCGTTCTCCGGCACACCGGAGCAGGCCCGCGAGCGGATGCGGCGCGCGATCATGGCAGCGCGCGAACGTTTTCCATTGCCCGTCGTCGGCGCGGTTGAGGATGCGCTCGCCGAGTTCGACGGTGCTCGTGTGCCGGTGCGCGTCTATCGCCCTCAGGATGCTCGACCGGATTTGGCGACGGTGGTGTTTTCCACGGTGGCGGATTCGCGCTCGGCAGCGTCGAACTGATGGACGACATCGCACGCAAGCTATGCCGTGACATGAGCGCCGTGGTCGTATCGGTCGAGTACCGGCTGGCGCCGGAGCACCCGTTTCCTGCCGCGCACGACGACGCGTTGACGGCCACGCTATGGGTTATCGGCAACGTCGCGGCTCTGGGGGGCGATGCGTCGCGTATTGCGGTAGCGGGCGAAAGCGCAGGGGGCAACCTCGCGGCTTCGTCCGCGCTGACGCTGCGTGACCGGGGAGTCCGCCTCGCGGCACAACTGCTCGTGGTGCGGGTGTCGATCTGTCCCGCGACATCTCCCTGATCGAGGCGAAGCGGAGCGACTTCCCGATGCTGTCGCCGTCGGACTTGCGCGACATTTCGCGGCTTTATATGGGGGCCAACTTGGCGCAGGCCGCAACGTTTCCGCCATCACCCCTGCACGCCGCGGATTTCACGGGCTTGCCGCCCGCGCTGATCGCCGTGGCCGGACAGGACCCGCTTCTTGAAGAAGGGCTCGTCTACGCGGAACGACTTTGTGCTGCGGGCGTTCCGGTACAGGTGCATCGATTCGACGACATGTTCCATCCATTCTTCGCATTCTTCGACGCTTCGGCGGCGGCGCGCCGCGCGAGTGACGAAATTTGCCACGCCTTTGCAGCGTGGCTTGAGCAATACGCGTTGCCTGTCGCTTAGTGACAGGCACACGCCTTTTCATTTCAATGTACTGGAGATCGCTATGCGGTATGTGTCCTTTGTTAAGGATGGGAAATCGTGGCTCGGCGTGCGCGAGGGCAATGACATTCGCGTGATCGGAGACGATTCACTCGAGTCTCTGCTTGCACGCGGTGTCGACCTCGCCACTTATGGGCGCGACCGGACGAGTGCGGAAGTCGTGAGCGCAGACGACGTGACTTTTCTGCCGCCGCTTACCCGTCCACCCAAGATCATCTGCATCGGCCTGAACTACGCTGACCACACCAAGGAAAGCAAATACGAGCAGCCTGACTACCCGACAATCTTCTTTCGAGTCCATACGAGTCTGATCGCCCATCGACAGCCGATGATCCGGCCGAACGCATCCGATTCACTCGATTTCGAGGGCGAGATCGCCGCGGTGCTCGGCAAGGGTGGCCGGTATATCAGCAGGGAAGACGCATTGTCCTGCGTGGCGGGCTACGCGCTCTTTAACGACGGCTCGGTGCGCGAGTACCAGTTCAAGTCTCCCCAATGGACGGTAGGCAAGAACTTTGACGGAACAGGCGCCTTTGGTCCGGATCTGGTGACGGCGGACGAACTGCCTGCCGGCGCCAAGGGGCTGCGGCTCGAGACGCGTCTGAACGGCGAAGTCGTCCAGTCGGCCAGCACCGACGACATGGTGTTCGATGTCGCCAGTCTCATCAGAATCCTGAGCGAGGCTATAACACTCGAGGCGGGAGACGTGATCGTGACGGGTACACCATCGGCATCGGTTGGGCGCGCGCGCCGAGACTGCTGATGAAGGCGGGTGACGTGTGCGAGGTGACGGTCGAGAAGATCGGCACGCTCAGGAACGTCGTCGCTGACGAAGCCGCCAACTGAGCAGCACGACCCGCGTGAGCCGGCCTCAGAGCGGCGCGTCAACCCACGGATGGAGACGGTCATGTCTGACCCGGTATTTACTGCTTCCGGTGTGAGTGTGCATTCGATTGATCACTTCGCGCTTAATGTTCCTTCAATCGGCGACGCTGCTCGTTTCTTTCACGCCTTTGGGCTCGACGTTGCAACGTCGGGTGTGCAAGGACAGGAACTGGAGCTCCGGGCGGCGGATGGCCACCGCTGGGCACGCATCCTGCCGGCATTGACCAAGCGCCTTGCGTGGCTGAGTTTCAACTGCTTCGAGGCGGATCTCGACACGCTGCGTGCGCAGGTGCAGGCAGCCGGTGTCGCGATCGAAACGGACCTTGCACCCGACTCGGTCGGCTTCTGGTTTCGCGATCTTGATGGCAATCTCATCCAGGTCAAATCGGGCCCCAAAACCAGTCCATCGTCCAAGACTCAGTGCGTATTAAGCAGCAGCGCGGCGGACGAGCGCGGCTCGCATACCCGTTCGGAGTCAAAGACCGTGCGGCCACGTCGTTTGTCACACGTACTGCTCTTTTCTCCTGATGTGCCGCGTATAGTTGAGTTCTACGGCAAGACGTTGGGCTTGCGACTTTCCGACCGCTCGCTCGACAGCATTGCGTTTACCCATGCCCCGCACGGTAGCGATCACCATCTGGTCGCGTTCGCGAAAAGCAGCGCAAGAGGTTGGCACCACTCGGCATGGGACGTGGACAACATCAACCTGGTGGGCGAAGGCGCGTCGCAGATGGCGGCTGCGGGCTACACGAAAGGCTGGGTACGGGCCGGCATGTGCTGGGTTCGAACTATTTCCACTATGTCGAAGACCCGTGGGGCTCATTCTGTGAGTACTCAGCCGACATCGATTTCGTTTCGGCGGGTCACCCATGGCTTGCGGGTGATTTTCCCCCGGAAGAATCGCTCTACTTGTGGGGACCGGCGGTTCCGGAGAACTTCGTTCGCAACACGGAGGTTTGACCGGAGGCGTACTGCGGAGAGTATCCGCCGCAGCACAACTGAACCGCCCCGGGAATCGTGGAGGCTGGTTGGTTTAAGTTAATGCGGGTTCAGTGGCAGCTGTTTCAAGTTGCCGATAGTAGTTTGCCTCAGCTTCGGCGGGCGGGATATAGCCGAGGGGTTCCATCAATCGATGATAATTGAACCAGGCCACCCACTCCAGCGTTGCCAGTTCAACGGATTCCCGCGTTTTCCAGGTGCGGCGATGAATGAGTTCGGTCTTGTACAAGCCGTTGATCGTTTCAGCCAGGGCGTTGTCATAGCGTAAGCACCCGGTCAGCACCGTAGCGCATGTCGTTGACGGATGGTATCCGCGATGCTATCGGATGGGCTCGACGTGAGCGGTAGACGGCAGCGACGGCGCCACGCTCCAAGGTAGGAGTTCTTCGATGCGGTTGATCAGATGGTCAGCGATGCGCTCGAGTACGTAGGCGAGATCCGCCTCCGGATCGAGGCCGTTCAGGCTCGCCGTGCGATCAGGCTATACATCGCGGCGGCCCGTTCACCACCGGAGTCGGCGCCGATGAACAAGTAGTTGCGCCTCCCGATCGCGACGCCACGCAGCGCCCGCTCGGCGATCAGGTTGTCGATCTCCACCCGCCCGTCGCTGCAGTAATAGACCAGTTCCGGCCAGCGATTCATCGCATACCGAATTGCCTTGCTCGTGTCGGATTTCGCAGAGAGCGTGGCGAGCGTCGCTTCGAACCAGCGCTTCATGTCGTCGAGCAACGGGACCGCCTGTGCCTGGCGCACTCTGCGTCGTTCAGCGGGGCGGTTTCGCAGCTCCTGGGTGACTGCGAACCGGCGAAGTGACATCTTTACTTCGCGAACGGTGACGACTTTATTTTGGTCTACGGATCGGCAGCATTTCAGTATTGGAGTGGAACTGTGGAATGCAATCTCTCTTCGGCGCGCGTGGCCGAGAATTGGACGCCCGCTTCCTGGAAGACGAAGCCGGCGCTGCAACAACCGGCTTATCGCGATGCGGCGGCGCTCGATCGCGCCCTGACTCAGCTGCAAGCACTGCCGCCGCTCGTCGCCGCATGGGAAATGCTGACGCTCAAACGCAAGCTCGCAGACGCTGCGGCGGGAGGATGCTTCTTGCTGCAGGGCGGCGACTGCGCGGAAAGCTTCGCCGATTGCACAGCGCCGATCATCGCCAATCGGCTCAAAGTGCTGATGCAGATGAGCCTGGTGCTCGTGCATGGCAGATGCTGCCGGTGGTTCGGGTCGGCCGCTTTGCCCGCCAGTACGCCAAGCCGCGCTCGGCGGATACCGAAACGCGCGACGGCGTGACGCTGCCTTGCTACCGCGGCGACATCGTCAACGCCAGCGCTTTTACGAAAGACGCGCGCGAGCCCGACCCGCAGCGCCTGCTCGAGGCGCATTCCAGATCGGCGCTGACGATGAATTTCGTGCGCGCGCTGAGCGATGCCGGTTTTGCCGATCTGCACCACCCCGAGCATTGGGACCTGGCCGGGCCTCGCATTCGCCGCTTTATGGCGAGTATCGCAAGATGACGCGCTCGATCGGCGAATCGCTGCGCTTCATGGAGGCGCTCGCGGGTGAGCCCTCCGGCAGCGATGCGAGAGTCGATTTCTACACGTCGCATGAGCTCCTGCTGTTGAACTACGAAGAGGTGATGGCGCAGCAAGTGTCGCGGCATTGGGGCTGGTTCAACCTGTCGACGCATTTTCCGTGGATCGGCACGCGCACCGCGCAGCTGGACGGCGCGCATGTCGAATACTGCTCCGGTATCCGCAACCCGATCGGCCTGAAAGTCGGGCCCGGGGTGAGCACCGACCAGTTGCTGCGCACGATCGACGCGCTGAACGCCACGAACGAGGCCGGTCGCTTGACGCTCATCACGCGCATGGGCGCGGCGAAGATCGAAGCGGAGTTGCCGAAGCATCTGCATGCCGTCAAGGCCGAGGGCCGGCGTGTCTTGTGGTGCTGCGATCCGATGCACGGCAACGGCGAAACGAGCCCGGGCGGCGTGAAGACTCGGCGCTTCGAGAACATCCGCGCCGAGCTCGAGGCTGCCTTCGACATTCATGCCGCCTGCGGCACGCATCTGGGCGGCGTGCATCTGGAGCTGACCGGGAGGACGTGACCGAATGCCTGGGCAGCGCGCGCAATCTGACTGAGGCCGATTTGGCCGCGCTTACAAGTCGACCGTCGATCGAGGTTGAACTATGAGCAGTCGCTGGAGATCGCGATGCTGATTGTGCGCAAGTTGGGTACGACGCCGGTTGCCGAAATCGGCGCCAAGCGGCATGCGGCGTATGCGTAGTGGGGCGGTACACGACAATTCGTTCGGGTGATGGCGAGCGCTGCCGGGAAGAGGTTGATATCTTCCCTTCGCACGAAGAGCGCTGCCACATTCACGCCGCGAAGTGCTCGAGCGCGAGATCGACGAACAGCCGCGCTTTGCGCGGAAAATGGCGCCGGCTCGGATAGGCGATGTTCATCTCGAGATCCGGGAGTCGGTAGTCGTCCAGAAGCGGCACGAGGCGGTGCTCACGGATGTCCTGGTCGACGAGGTAGGCAGGCAGGATTGCGATCCCCATGTCGTTTGAGCGCGAGTTGCCGAATCAGGCCCGGATTGTTCGACGACGCGGTCTTCCTCGGCCGCACCGCGACGCACGTCGCGTGATGCTCGAACGACACGCAGTCTCTCGCATAGTCGGTCTGGAACCACAGGCACGCGTGCTGTTCGAGTTCGCCCGGATGGCGCGGTCGACCGTGCCGCTCGAGATAGCGGCGAGTCGAGCACGCGACCAACTTCAGACGCGTGAGCAGGCGCTTCACAGTATTGGCGCCGCGGATGCGTTGTGTGACCATCAGGCCAACGTCGAACCCTTCGGACACGAGATCGACGTGACGGTCGACGATCGTGATCTCGGGCACCACGTTCGGATGGCGATGCTTGAACGACCCGATGACGGGTGCAAGCAGATGAATGCCGAACATCACGGGCGCAACGATCCGCAGCGACCCGATCGGCTCGTGATGGAGCATCGTGATCGTATCTCCGGCGATGTCGATCTCGTCGATCACCTTGCGGATCTGCATCAGGTAGACACGTCCGGTGTCTGTGAGCGATAGGCTGCGCGTCGTACGGTACAGTAGCCGCGCGCCAAGCCTGTCCTCGAGGCCCATGATCAGGCGCGATGCCGATGCGTTTGAAATGTTGAGGTCGGCGGCGGCGCGCGCGAAGCTTTGCAAATCGGCGACTTTGACAAACAGCCGCATCGACAGAAGATCGTCCATTCAAATATCAATCTGTTTGGTTGCTGCAGCGGGGTGGGGCACGTCCTTGACGCAGCCTGGCACGGGCTGCAAGTGATGAGGCTCGCCTGCTCGCGCGGACCGTTTGCGCACCCTCTGCACGAGCATGAACCGCTGGTCCCGCCGACATGCTGGCGCTTGTGCTACGGTGTTGCGGCCCGCGCGGACGGTCCGCTTACGGAGCGACGCGGTATCACCGGATAGCCGATCCCCGGGAGGACCGGCGAGCGGGATTCACCAGGTTGCCGCGGATGCTTGAGCCACCATGAACTTCGCGTTGTCCCCAGCAATTCGGTGTTAGCGCCGGAGCTTGACGGCTGTTTGCGCCAATGCCGATCCGACCGCGCGGACCATGGCGTCTGCGCGCACATCCTTCAAACGACGATGCGCGTCAAAGGCTTCGTGGGCCGACCCGAGAGCGAAGGTTTGCGGAATCACGAGCATTCCAAGCTTGTCGAGCACCCCTCGGATTGCAGCTTGACCTCGCGAACCACCCAACAAGCCGGGCGATGCGGACAGAACGGCTGCCGGCTTGTCGGCAAAGCAGGCGAGTCCCGCTTGACCATCACCGTTCGGACGACTCATCCAGTCCAGGGAATTCTTCAGAACCGCGCTATAGCCGCCGTTATAGTCTGGCGATGCAATGAGCAGGGCGTCGCATTCCTTGACGAGCTTCTGCAAGGCCCTCGCGGCTTCCGGCAGACCGGATTCTCGCTCAAGGTCGCCGTCGTAGAACGGCAGCACGTAGTCGTTCAGATGAACGTGAGTCACCTGTGCACCCGATTCGAGGGCGCCCTGTGCGGCGATTTCAAGGAGTTTTTGATTGAAGGAACCGCTGCGGGTACTACCGCAGAATGCAAGGATCTTGATGCTCATGAGTCAGTCAGAGGTCGGTTGGAAAATGCGTGAGCCAATCGCTACGAGATTGGCTCATGCGTGACACATCTTCGAATCAGGTCGCACGGGAGGTGCAATCATCGGGTGCCCCGTCAAATGTCGCCGATGCCGTACGCGGTGTCGTCATGATCGGGCTCCAAAGCGTGCAAGGCGTTCACGGGCGACCAGCAGTGTAGGCAGCATGTCGCGCAAATCTTTGTACGGCGCGTGCACTTTTTTCACGACGTGATCATTTTTGTGGGTCGGTGTGAAATGCTGCGCGGCCGCGCTCTTAGAATCCAGCCTTTCAAACAAGGGAAAACGGGCGATGCTGCTTATGCCATATTCGCCGCTGGAATTGCTGCGGCGTCATATCGACGGAAAGATCGGGGCGATTACCCGCACGCGGACCGGCTTTCCCATCGACCTGTCGACGCCCCCCGGCGACCCGGGGCTGTTCGGCCCAAGGTCCGTGGCGTGGCTAGTCCATGACGACTTTCCCGCCATGATGGTCGGCGGCATCCGTGCGCTGATTCTCCAGGCGCTGCATCCCCTTGCGCTGGCGGGTGTGCTCGAGCATTCGAGATTCCGGCAAGATATGCGCGGCCGACTGGCTCGCACGGCGCAGTTCATCGCTGGCACGACCTACGGCAGTGCCCGTGACGCCAACGGACTGATCGAACACGTCAACCGCATTCATCGCGATGTCGCTGGCACCAGTGCCGATGGCCGGCCCTATGCCGCGACCGATCCCCGCTGCTGAAGTGGGTGCATGCCGCAGAAGTCTCCAGCTTCCTGGATGCCCACCTGCGCTACGTGAATCCGCAGCTGACACTGGCGGATCAGGACCGCTATCTGGCCGAGACCGCGGTGGTGGCGCGTCGGCTTGGCGCAACCGAGGTGCCGGAGAGCCGGGAAGTGCTGCTCGCGTACATGAGCGGCCAGCGCGGCAGCCTGGTCGCCAGCGGCCGGATGCATGAAGTGATCGCGCAGTTGGCTACGCACCCCGATGCCCGTGCGTCCGAACGGCTGGCCATGCGGATTTTCCTGGGTGCGGCGATCCGTCTGCTGCCGCCCTGGATCAGCGCCATGCTCGGCGAACCGCTGACAGGGCTGGTGCGCGGCTTTCCCGAACCCGCGATGCGCCTGTCATGTGGGCTATTGCGGTGGGCCATTCGCAACAGCGCGGCTGCGCGCGCGCATGCCCGAGTCGCGTCATGCACGGCAGCACAGACGGTCTTGCACGCTTTGCCGCATCCACATGACGGACGACAACGATGAATTCAGGTCGCCCGGACCACGCTGCTGCGGCAAAATTCGGATGCCGGTAGCCGGCGTGAGCCGCGAGGCTTCTGCGCGTGGGCGGCGGCCGACTGCAGTTCCATCGTTGGGGGAGCGGCACGGCACCGGAGGGATTTCATGCGATGCTTCGGGCGCGAGCCGCGGCAGACCGCGCCGAACGGCACGTAAACCCACATGACTTCATGCATGGCCTCATGGTGTCGGGATCGAGTGATGGCGCTGGCTCAAGAGTCGAATCAAGGGTCGAAATTTCTGGAATGGCAGGAGACGGAAAAGGGTGAAGATTGTCACCGATGTGCATCAGAGCCGCACTGCGTGTGTCTGTGCGGGAGGCGAGATCGAGGTCATCGAGTACGGCGAGCTGCAGGACGTTGCGAGGCCGATCGGCTCGCAACGTGTTAGCCTGCGCGCAGCATTGCGCGAGGTCGGCGGATGTATCGAGGCACGTCACAAGCCGGCCAAGCCGATGACCGAGGGCTATCGCGGCAACGACCACCTGAGCTTGATCGAGCGCGGCGGCGAAGCCTACGGCCACACGTCGTTTATCCGCGGCTTTCGCTGCGTGGCCGTCCATTTCGACGATGCGCTGCTGCGCGACGCCTGCGAGGGCGCCGATGGTGTTGGCGGGACGGACTGCTTCCAGTCTCGTTTGATGTTCGAAAACAAGCCAATCTGGGCAATCACAGACAGGCTTGCGCTGGAATGCGTGACGCCTCGCGTCGGGCAGCGGCTCTATTGCGAAAGCCTGATCGGCATGCTCGCCGTGGAGTTGGCCAGGATGTGCGGCCGTGTGCAGCAGCAGGCGGTCAAAGGAGGACTGGCGCCCTTCAGGCTGCGCCGCGTCCTCGACTACATCGAGACACATCTCGCCGCCGACCTGGCCGTGAGTGAACTGGCCACGCTGGCCGAAGTGAGCCTGCCGCATTTCATGCGGGCGTTTCGCGCGTCGACTGGCGAGACTCCGCTACGCTTCCTCATGCAGCGGCGCGTCATGCATGCCGCGAAGCTGCTGGTCCAGACCAATACGCCGCTGATCAAGATCGCACAGGACTGCGGCTTCGCGGATCAGGCTCATATGACCACTTGCTTTCGCCGGTTGGCCGGCAATACGCCCGCACGGATCCGGCGCGAGCGCGATTAGGGGCAATCGTTCTTTTCGTGCAAGATCTGGCGGTTTCGACCAAAATTGGGGCGCCTTTGATTTCCATGCGTTGTGTGCCAAGAACGCGGGCATCAACTGACCAATGCTTGCGATGCTTTACCGAAGACGAGGGACGGCCTCTCGAAGTCGGCTTGCAGGAGCAGGCTTCAAACCGCCACAAGCTGCGTGGGTAAAGAGCCCTCGTGGTGAGCGTTGTTGGAAAAGTCGGGTTTAGCCCGGCAGGTGGGAGTCAAAGAGACGAACGTGAGTGAACCGCTGATGACGTGTCGTAAAAATCATAATCGATGTCAAAACCGAGGGGAGTGCATGCCTCGGGACCAGTTTGGGCGATGCCTGCCGACGGCCCATTCGGCATCCGGCATAAAGGCGGCGTGACTTTGACTCAGGCTTCGGTGAGGAACTTGGGAACCTGTCTTCCCGATGCGAAGGGAGAAATCCAAGCGGAAGGCCTCCGTAAGGATGAGAGTACCGATGCGGGACACAGGGGCGGAGACGTCCGTAGTAGGGGTGAAGGGCCTGTAATGGGACTGGACCGAAGGGGCGTCATCGTCTGGCTTTATCCAGCGGGCAACCCGCGAGGGGAGGACCGGCATGGATAAGGCAAAACCGCTTTGTATTTCCAAACGTGAGGTGTGGGAAGCGTATCAGCAGGTGAAGGCCAACCGTGGGGCGGCGGGCGTGGATGGGCAGTCGATGGCGGATTTCGAGGCGGATCTGAAAAACAATCTGCATCGGATCTGGAATCGCATGTCTTCCGGCAGCTACATGCCGCCGCCGGTTCTGCGGGTTGACATACCCAAAGCGGGAGGTGCGGGCACTAGGCCGTTGGGGATACCGACGGTCTCTGATCGCATCGCGGAGACGGTGGTCAAGCGATATCTGGAGCCGCTCGTGGAGCCTGTGTTCCACCGCGACTCATACGGGTATCGTCCCGGACGTTCGGCGCATCAGGCGCTCGACGCGACCCGGCAGCGATGCTGGGAGTACGAGTGGGTGCTGGACCTCGACATCAAGAACTTCTTCGGCAGTATCGAATGGGACTTGATGATGAGGGCGGTGCGTCGTCATACGGATTGCGCGTGGGCGCTGCTTTATATCGAGCGCTGGCTCAAGGCGCCCGTGCAAATGCCTGACGGGTCTGTGGTGCATCCGGACAGGGGCACGCCGCAAGGAGGTGTCGTCAGTCCATTGCTGGCCAACCTGTTTCTCCACTATGCGTTTGACCGGTGGATGCAGAAGCATAATCCGGGCGTGCCATTCGAACGTTATGCTGATGACGTCATCTGTCATTGCAAAAGCGAAGCGCAGGCGCGCGAGCTCCGGCAGGGCCTGGAGACGCGGCTGACCGAATGCAAGCTGGATCTGCATCCGGAAAAGACCAAAATCGTGTACTGCAAGCGGGCCAACCGGCCAGCCAGCTATCCGCTCTGTCAGTTCGACTTCCTGGGCTATACGTTCAGACCGCGAAGTGCCAGGAATCGGATGGGGAAGTTGACGGTAGGCTTTCTGCCAGCGGTCAGCAACAAGGCTGCGAAGGCGATGCGGCAGCAATTGCGTCGTCGCAGTGCATTGCACCGTCACGACCTGAGTCTGTCTGAGTTGGCGGACCGTACGCGTCCGACTTTGCTTGGCTGGATTCAGTACTACGGTCGATTTTATCGGTCCGCACTGGGCCAGGTACTCCTTGCGGTAGATGCCGCTCTGGTCCGTTGGGCTCAACGGAAATACAAACACCTCCGCGGCCGGAAGGTGCGCGCCGCAGCATGGTTAAGGGACATTAAGTCCCGGCAGCCGAGCTTGTTCGCGCATTGGGCTGTGGAGACTACGGTTGGACGATAGGAGCCGGATGAATCGAGAGGTTCACGTCCGGTTCTGTGAGAGCGTGCGGGTGCGATTCCCGTGCGCTACTCGACATCCCGGTTAGCCCGATCTAACCAGCGACTAGCCCCGCGGACTGACCCCGATATAATATTGCTTAAAATCAGGTGGTTGCTGTCTGAGCGCGATTCCAGCCGACACTGATCCTAGATCACGACCGTCCTGGACCTGCACTTCCATGATCTTCCTGATGCGCATCTGCAACGCGCTTTGATCCCGAGCGACCGACTCGTAGCGCTAGGCAACGCCGGACAGATCACGATTGAGGCACCGTGCAAACGGATGACTCTGGAAGGGGCGCGCGCAAGTACCGCGAGAGCATGATCTTCAGTTCGCGCCGCAGTTCGTATCCGAACAGATCTTCCGTGTAGGTAATAGACCGGTGGATCAGCGCCTCGCCGGTCGATTCAAGCACGAACGCGGCCAAATGGATGTTGGGGCGCGCGACGGGCTCACCGCAAACGTTCAGTGCCTGCTCGAGCAGATCCGCGAATGCAAGGGACACGCGCTTCATGTGATGCAACCGGCTGACCCGTCCCATGTGTTCAAGTAACACGCGTTGCAGCGCGATGTTCTCTGCATACGCATCGGCCGTCGTGTCGACCCATGTGTCAACGACGGCGTCGATGCCTTGGCCCTCGACTGCCTGGAATGCCTTGCCGTACAGATTCATCAGGTGTTCGCAATGGCACTTGATCAGCTTTGCGATCAATGCATCCTTGCTGGTGAAATACTCATACAGCGAGCCGACGCTGACGCCGGCCGCATCGGCTATGCGCGTGGTGCTGGTCGCCTCGAACCCGTCTCGCGCGAACAGCGTCTTCGCCGCTTCGAGGATTGCGTCGACCGTCATCACGGAGCGACTCTGGCGCGGCCGGCGCCTGACCGCGATCTGTGAAGTCATGCGCGTGTTTTTGCCGAATGACACGACTTGCTCCTTTCAACAATCCTGACTTTTCCGCGATGCCGTCTGCGCTGCGTCCGGCATCCGGTCCCGGGCATCGATTTTAATCACGCCGGCCGTCGGTCGGCGACGATTGCGCAGCACGATTCCCGCGATATCCGAACAATTCCGAAACGCCGCCGGTAAACGAGCCGAAAGCCATGCCGGACAAGGCTCGCGGCGATTCCGGCGAATCCGAATGGCGTGGCGGCGGCCCGACTCAATATGATGTTCCGCAGGGATTTCCATATCAACGAGGGGACATGAGCGGAACCATGATGAAAGCGCCGCTGCGGGTCATCGACCTGTTGCGGCATGCGAACCGCAATCATCCGCGCACGGAAGTCGTCAGCCGTCGCGTCGAGGGCGATGTTCATCGCTACACGTATGCGGATGCGTATCGGCGCGTATGCCAGCTTGCGCGCGCGCTGGACCGGCTGGACATCGGCAGCGATGCCCGGGTCGGAACGCTCGCGTGGAACGGCTATCGGCATCTGGAGCTTTACTACGCGTGTGCCGGCCTCGGTGCGGTGTGCCATACGCTGAACCCGCGCCTGCTTCCCGAGCAGTTGGCCTGGATCGCCCGTCACGCGGCGGACGAGATCCTGTTTTTCGACGCGACGTTCGTGCCGCTGGTGTGCGAGCTGCGCCAGCAATTGCCGGGCGTCCGGCATTGGGTGCTGATGGGAAGCCGCGACAGCGATGCGGGCCGGGACGCGTCCGTGCAGATCGAAGGGTTGCTGTTCCACGAAGATCTGATCGCCGGCGAGCTGGCCGATGAACTCGACTGGCCGCTCATCGACGAAGACCAGATTTGCGGCCAGTGCTATACGTCGGGCACGACCGGTGACCCGAAAGGCGTGTGCTATTCGAATCGGTCGACCGTGTTGCATGCGTATGCGGCCGCGCTGCCCGATTCCTTCGGCCTGTCGGCACGAGACAGCGTGATGCCGGTCGTGCCGATGTTTCACGTCAATGCGTGGGGGCTGCCGTATGCGGCGCCCATGGTCGGCGCGAAGCTCGTGCTGCCGGGGCCCGCGCTCGACTCGAAGAGCCTGCACGCGCTCTGCGAGGCCGAGCGCGTGACGATCGCGGCCGGCGTGCCGACCATCTGGCTCGGCGTAATCGATCACCTGCGCGCCACCGGCCGTTCGTTCGCGTCGCTAGAGCGGATCGTGATCGGCGGCTCGGCTGCGAGCGACGCGACGATTCGCGAATTCGAGGACGTGCATCGCGTGCGCGTCGTCCACGCGTGGGGGATGACGGAGGTCAGCCCGGTCGGCGCCGTCAACCAGTTCAAGCCCGTGCACGACGCGCTCGACGCGGATGCGCGGCGCCGCTTGCAGACGAAACAGGGACGTGAGCCGTTTGGTATCGAGATGCGCATCGAGACAGAGTCCGGCGCAGCGGCGTCGCGAGACGGCGCAACGCCGGGCCGGCTGCTGGTGAAAGGGCCCTGGGTGGTCGGAACCTATGCGGGCGGATCACCGGGCGAGCGTGCCGACGGCTGGTTCGATACCGGCGACGTGGCGACGATCGACGCAGAAGGCTACATGGCGATCGTTGACCGGACCAAGGACGTCATCAAATCGGGTGGCGAATGGATCAGCTCGATCGAGCTCGAGAATGCCGCGATGGGGCACCCCGCGATCCAGGAGGCCGCGGTGATCGGACGGCCGCATCCGAAATGGATCGAGCGCCCGCTGATGGTCTGCGTGCTGCGGCCCGGCCAACAGGTATCGGCGGCCGAATTGTCCGCGTGGCTCGGCGAACGCGTCGCGCGGTGGTGGTTGCCCGATGCGATCGAATTCGTCGACGCATTGCCGCACGGCGCCACCGGCAAGCTGCTCAAGTCGCGCCTACGCGAGCAGTTTGCCCACATCCGTTTCGATCAGGTATCGCTTTCCAGGGAGAATCATTGATGAGCTCGGTATTCAGAGCCAATTTGCTGAGCGGCCAGCATGCCGTCATCACGGGTGCCGGCAGCGGCATCAACAAGCGGATCGCCGAGCGCTTCGCGATGCAGGGCGCGCGCATCTCGATCATCGGCCGCAACGCGGAGAAATGCGCTGCGGCCGCCGCAGCGATCCGTGCGATGGGCGGCGAAGCGGCCGGTTTCGCGGCCGACGTGCGTCATGCGGACGAACTCGGCCGCGCGTTCCAGGATGCGCATGCGCAGTTCGGGCCGATCGACATCTCCATTGCCGGCGCCGCCGGAAATTTCGTCGCCGAGGCTGCGGCGATGTCGAGCAACGGCTTTCGCACGGTGATCGACATCGACCTGATCGGCACGTTCAATACGTTTAGCGCGGCGCTGCCACTCCTGGCCCCCGAGCGCGCGAACCTGCTGGCCATTTCCGCGGTGCAGTCGGTCTTGCCGACGGCCGCGCAGGCGCATGTATGCGCCGCGAAGGCCGGGATCGACATGCTGGTGCGCACGCTGTCGATCGAATGGGCGGGCCGCGGCGTGCGCTGCAATGCGATCGCGCCGGGGCCGGTCGCCGATACCGAAGGCATGAAGCGTCTTGCGCCCGACGGCGAAGCGAGCTGGGCGCGCCTGCTCGACGGGATTCCGATGCGCCGCGCCGCGGAGCGCGACGAAATCGCGGATCTGGCGCTGTTCCTGTGCAGCGGCGCCGCGAGCTACATCAACGGCACGGTGATCGCGATCGACGGCGGGCAGTCGAACCTCGGATCGCTGCCGTTCGGCGACATGCTGGTCGATTCGCTGCAGGCCGCGTAGCGCGCGCTGCGCCGGACCACCGATAACCCATGAGGAGACAGAATGACAACGACCGAATCCACATTCCGGATCGATGCGGCCGGCGGGCATCGCATCGAGGCATTCCGCTGGCAGGGCGCGCTGCCGGTGCGCGGCGTCGTGCAGATCGTGCACGGCATGGCGGAGCACTCGCGGCGCTATCGGCACGTCGCGCAGGCGCTGGTGAACGAAGGGTACGTGGTGTATGCAACCGAGCACCGCGGCCATGGCCAGGCGGCGCTGGACGACGGCACGCTCGGCGATTTCGGCCCGGGCGGATTCAACGCGCTCGTCGACGACATGGCGACCGTCAGCCGCCATCTGCGCGAGCGTCATCCGGGCGTGCCGCTCGTGATGCTCGCGCACAGCATGGGTTCGTTCGCCGCGCAGATCTACCTGCTCGATCACGGCGCACTGCTCGACGGGCTCGCGCTGTCGGGCACGAGTGCGCTCGAACTTCTCGACCCGCGGCATTCCGGCTGGACGCTGGAAACCGCGAATGCGGCTATCGCGGCGCCCGACACTGTGGTCGACTGGCTGAGCCGCGAGCCGGCCGTGCCGGCCGCGTACCTCGCCGATCCGCTGTGCGGTTTCGCGCTGACGGAAGCGTCGCTGCTCTCGATTTTCGATCACGGGCTGCGCACGTCGGATCCCGCGCAGTTCGAGCCCGTACCGAAGCAGTTGCCGCTCTATCTTTTCACGGGCGACCAGGATTCGGTGAACGGCTATCTTGCGTGGTTCGATCCGCTCGTGGCGCGGCTGCGGCAGGTCGGCTTCCGCGATCTGTCCACGCACGTGTACGGCGGTGCGCGACACGAAGTGCTGAACGAAACGAACCGCGACGAGGTGATCGCGAACCTGATCGCGTGGGTCACGCGCGTGACGGGCTAGCGTGGGCCCCGTTCAGGGGACGAAAATGATCTGATGCCGCGCTAAGCGGCCTCGAAGGAGGAAAGAAGGCGACAAATAAATAAGGTATACGAAATATAAGAAAGAGTTAATTGGTTAGGAGACAGGTTATGAGAAATCTCGGCAGTCGGACAATCGCGCTTGCCATCGCGGCATCCTGCATGGCAGCTTCATCGGCATACGCGCAGAGCGAAGTCACGCTGTACGGCGTCCTGGACGCGGGGCTGCTCTATACGAGCCGCACCGCAGGCGATGGCGCGCATCAGTTTTCGATGATCGACGGCGGCACGGCTGGGTCGCGATTCGGCATGCGTGGCACCGAGGATCTCGGTGGCGGCCTGAAGGCGATCTTCTCGCTCGAGAGCGGCATCAGCATGGCGAACGGGGGCATCGCGAACTCGAACGGCAACTTCTTCGGCCGCCAGGCCTGGGTCGGCCTGACGAGCGACCTCGGCACGGTGCAGGCCGGCGTGCAGTATTCGCCGTTCGTGCTGTCGCTGATCAACACCGATCCGCGCAACGTGTCGTACTTCGGCAGCGCTGCGGTCATCTACGTCGGCAGCGTACTCGATACGGGGCTGTTCAACCCGAACGCCATCTCCTATACGAGCCCCGTCATCGCCGGCCTGCAAGGCAGCGTGATGCTCGCGCTGGGCGGCGAGCCCGACAATTTCCAGGCGGGGCGGCAATACAGCGCGCGACTGAAATACGAAATCGGCGGATTGACGGTCGATACGGCGCTCTACAGCGGCAACGCGGGCGGTACGGCGGCGTCGACACCCGTACCGACCACGGTCGCCTTCACGGGGCGCACGATCGGGGCAGGCTACACGTACGGCCGCTTGACCGCGAAGGCGTCGTTCGTGAACTACAAGCTGGCCGGCTCGTTCGACAACCGCGTATACGGCGGCGGCCTGAGCTTTGCCGTCACGCCGGCGCTGAACGTGGACGCCGGCGCGTGGTACACGAGCGACGGCAACGACACGGCCAACCATTCGATCCTGACCGGCGTCGGCGTCGAATACTTCCTGTCCAAGCGCACGACGCTGTACGGGCAATTCGCGTTCGTCAACAACCACGGAAAGATGAATACGGGGCTTTCCCTGAACGGTGCGCTCTACGCAAGCGAAGGCTCGACGAGCGGGGCCGTCGTCGGCATCCGCCACGCGTTCTAAAGGAGACGAACATGAATGTCGTGATGAGAAAACTCGCACTCTCGCTGGGTGGCATGTTGATCGGGTGCGCAGCGTTCTGACCTGCCCCCTACAAACAGGGCCAGCCGGAGTCTAGTAAAGTTCGTTTTCGGAGAAGAAGACGAACATGAAGAAGCGCTTTACGGAACAGCAAATCATCGGATTTCTGAAGGAAGCTGAAGCCGGTATGCCGGTCAAGGAACTGTGCAGGAAGCACGGGTTCAGTGACGCGTCGTTCTACACCTGGCGCGCAAAGTTCGGCGGCATGGAAGTCTCGGAAGCCCGCCGGCTCAAGGACCTCGAGGTGGAGAATGCCCGGCTGAAGAAACTGCTGGCCGAAGCAATGCTCGATATGGAAGCGTTGAAGGTCGTCGTCAAGGGAAAGCCCTGAGCCCGCAAGCCAAACGCGAAGCAGTGTCGGCGATTCGGGAGAAGGTCAACATCTCCGAGCGCCGCGCCTGCCGGCTTGTCGGGCTTTCTCGCAGCGTGCTGCATTACGACGCGAAGCCGGACCACGAGAATGAGGTGTTAGCGGCGCGTCTGGTGGAGTTGGCGCACGAACGTCGTCGATTCGGCTATCGCCGACTGCACGCCCTGGTGGAACGCGAAGGCACGCACGCCAATCACAAGCGCATCTATCGTCTGTACCGTGAGGCAGGGCTGGCTGTGCGGCGCCGTCGCAAGCGCCACGGCGTAGTGATTGAACGCGAGCAACTGGCATTGCCGGGCGCACCCAACGAGGTGTGGTCAATCGATTTCGTGACGGATGCGCTTTCGAACGGCCGGCGCGTGAAGTGCCTGACCGTCGTCGACGACTTCACGAAAGAGGCTATCGACATCGTCGTCGACCATGGCATCTCAGGTTTGTATGTCGCTCGGGCATTGGACCGTGCAGCTCGCTTCCGTGGCTATCCCAAGGCGGTGCGAACAGACCAGGGACCCGAATTTACGAGCCGCGCGCTTGACCAGTGGGCGTATGCGAACGGCGTCACGCTGAAGTTGATTCAGGCGGGCAAGCCAACGCAGAATGCGTACATCGAATCGTTCAACGGCAAGTTCCGCGACGAATGCCTTAACGAGCACTGGTTCACGACGCTCGCGCACGCTCGGGCTGTCATCGCGGCATGGCGTCAGGACTACAACGAGCAAAGGCCGCACAGCGCACTGAACTACCTTGCGCCGTCAGAGTTTGCGGCGAAACATCGGGCAACCGCGGATGCTCCTGCCGCTTTCCAGGAGCTGGTTTAAAGGGACTTTGCTAGAAGCTCATTGGCCTTATTGAAGGGGGCAGGTCAAGCGCTTGCCAATATCCACAATGAGCTTCCAAGAGCAGCGGGTGAGTCCGCCTTGGCCTACGCGCGCCGCTTACGTGCGGCGCATCCGGACCTCAACATAAACGACATTGGTCTCCTAGTCTTACTGTGTCAATAAATTCATGCCATTATAGAAACTTCTTCATCCATGGCGTGAGGAATGATGGACTGGGAGACGTCATTCGAGGCGTATCTGGAACATTTGTGTGAGGCGCTTGGGCATAACGATCGCGACTCAGGATTGAGGGGCTATTGCCAAGGGCTGATGCTGCCAATTCGGCGCAAGAGCGTCGAGCCGCTGGCGGCACATCTGGAACCGGAACGTGTAAGCGCGCGACACCAGTCGCTGCACCATTTCGTGGCGAAGTCGGAATGGTCCGATACGGCGCTGCTCGAGCAAGTGCGGCGCTGGGTGCTGCCGCACATGGACCCGGCTGGCGGGTTGTACTGGATCATTGACGACACGGGTTTTCCCAAGAAGGGCAAGCATTCGGTCGGCGTAGCGCGGCAATACTGCGGCCAGTTGGGCAAGCAGGACAACTGCCAAGTTGCGGTGAGTCTATCGGTGGCGACGGAAGACGCGAGCCTACCGGTGTCGTATCGACTGTATCTGCCGCGTGAATGGAGCGACGATTCTGCTCGACGAGAGAAAGCCGGCGTGCCCGAGGAAATCGAGTTTGCAACCAAACCGGCGATTGCGACCGGGCAGTTGCGCGAAGCACGGCAAAGCGGCGCGCCCGACGGTGTCGTTTTGGCCGATGCAGGGTATGGAGACGACACGTCGTTTCGCGAGGCCGTCAGCGAGCTCGGGCTGCAGTATGCGGTGGGGATTCGCTCGAACACGCGCGTATGGGCGCCGGGCACCGCTCCTCTACCGCCTGAGCCCTCCGCGGGGAAATCGGGCCGGCCGCGTAGCTTGTTGCGGCGCGCGCCGGGACATGAGCCGATTGGAGTCAAGGATCTGGCATCGACGCTCGACGCCTCGTGCTATCGCAACGTGATATGGCGCGAAGGCACGTGCGCCACGCTCAGTTCGCGCTTTGCCGCCGTGCGCGTGCGTGCTTCACACCGCGATTACTGGCGGTCCACACTGCGCGATGAGGAATGGCTGCTGATCGAATGGCCCGAAGGTGATCCGGAGCCACTCAAATATTGGCTTTCGACTTTGCCCCCAGACACGACGCTCGAACGCATGGTTCATGTTGCCAAGATGCGCTGGCGTATCGAGCGGGATTATCAGGATCTCAAGCAGGAATTCGGCCTGGGACACTTCGAAGGCCGTGGCTGGCGTGGATTCCATCACCATGCATCGTTGTGTATTGCTGCCTATGGGTTTCTTGTTGCTCAACGCCTCATTCAAGGCGACAGTAAAAAAAACTCCGCGATCCGCGACCCATTTGCCTTACCCTCGGATTACGTGCCACGCGGGTCCCCAGCGCGCGCGGCGCCACGTGGCTGATTCGATCACCACGTTGCGCTGGCGTATCTCCGCCTACATCGCGCGCCGGCTCCAGCGATGTCCGTTTTGTTCAGTGTCCAATGCTGATTTATTGACACAGTAAGACTAGGGAGACGCTGATTAATAGGCAAACGCGCGAGCTTGTCGGCCGTGCTGACGCGCAAATTCCGGATGCCGAAGTGAAGCGCAGCCAATTCGGGGAAGTTTGACCCCGGGAAGCGCCTCATTTCCTGCATTTTTCATACACGTGACGGACTACTCCCATGAACCGAGCGCAACCGGTTTCGCGCGATCACCAAGTTCGCCAAAGCGAACAGGCTGAACAGTTGCGCCGTGTTCTTCGCCAGTCCCTTGTAGCGCACCTTGCGATGACGGAACAGGTTCTTGACGACATGAAACGGATGCTCGACCCGCGCGCGAATTTGTGCCTTGGTTCGCTCGAGCGCGATCACCAGATCCTTCAGCGCACCGTCCTGGATCGCCTTGATCTTGCCTCGCTTGGCCGCCACGCGCCACTTCACCGACTTGCTCTTCATTTCATCGCGCTTGTCTACGCCGATGTAGCCCGCGTCGCCGAACGCTTCTTGCTCATGACCATGCAACAGCGCGTGCGCTTGCGAAACATCCGACACGTTGGCGGACGTGCCGACCACGCTGTGAACCAGCCCCGAATCGGCATCGACGCCGATGTGCGCCTTCATGCCGAAGTGCCACTCGTTGCCTTTCTTCGTTTGATGCATGTCCGGATCGCGACGCTTCTCGGCGTTCTTGGTCGACGGCGGCGCTTCGATGATCGTCGCATCGACCAGCGTGCCTTCCTTCATCATCAGCCCGCGTTCGCACAGCGAGATGCCAATCTCGTCGAACAGTTTGCGCGTCTGGTCATGTTCAAACAGCAGGCGCCGGAACTTCAGCAGCGTGGTCGCATCCGGCACGTTCTCGACGGCCAGATCTATCCCGGCGAAGGCCCGCATCGCGATGCTGTCGTACAGCGCATCCTCCAGCCCTTCGTCCGACAGGCTGTACCACTGCTGCAGGAAGTAGATTCGAAGCATCCGCTCCAGACCGATCGGCGGGCGGCCACGCTCGCCCTTCGGGTAGTACGGCTCGATTGCCATCAGCAACCGCGACCACGGCACCAGCTTCTCCATCTCGTCCAGGAAACGCTGGCGCCGGGTCACGCGCTTCTTGCCCGCGCTTTCCGCTTCCGCAAAGCTCATTTGCCGTTTCATCGTCGTGGATTCGTTCCGTGAACTGTCTTCTACAACGTCCTCGGCTACGTCAGCGATGACCGCCGAGCCGGATAAATCAGTGTTTCCCTAACTGCTGATTGGCCTTTTCTTGAATCCCTGGCAGGTTTCCGTATTTTCTGCGGATGGAGTCGGCCAAGACGAAATAGAGGTGGCTTCGCTCGTTCGGACAGGTTCTCGATATTTTTAAGCCAGTATGACTTTCCGTGAGGCGGGGGCTGGCCTGGCGTGGCGAATTCAACGCGGGTTAGCATTGCTGCCAGAGCCGCACGGTGTGGGCAGGGCCACACCCGGCGATTTCCACCACGGAGGCCAGCATGAAGGACGATAGCACGGTGTACGTTGGGTTGGATGTGCATAAGGAATCGATTACGGTCGCATATGCGATCGACGCAGTCGAGGTCGAATCGCTTGGCAAGATCGGCACAACCCAAACGGAGATCGATCGACTATGCAAGCGGCTGCAATCAAAGGCTTCGCACGTGCGTGTGGTTTATGAGGCGGGTCCGTGCGGCTACGGGCTGCATCGGCAACTGACGCAGCGCGGCTTCGAGAGCATGGTCTGTGCGCCATCGCTTATTCCGAGGAAACCTGGCGAGCGCGTCAAGACGGACCGGCGCGACGCCGCGAAGCTCGTTCGTTCTCTTCGTGCAGGCGACCTGACTGCCGTGTATGTGCCGGGTGTCGAAGACGAAGCCTTTCGGGATCTAGCGCGGGCGTGGGCAGCCGTCAAGGAGGATTTGCGGCAAGCCCGGCAGCGACTGAAGTCGTTTCTGCTCGCTCATGGCGTGGGCTATACGGGGCGCGCGAACTGGGGTGAATCGCACCGACGCTGGCTCTCCGAGTACTCGTTCGCTAATGCATGGCAACAACTGGCATTTGAAGAGCATCGGCGCACGATCGAGGATCGGCTGGTGCAGTGTGGACGACTGGAGGCGGCATTGCGCGATGCCGTCGTCAACTGGCGCTTTTATCCTGTGGTGCTGGCTCTGCAGGCGATGCGCGGCGTGCAGTTTGTTACGGCTGTCGGCATGGTTTCAGAATTGGGAGACCTGTCGCGCTTCACGCACCCACGTCAGCTCATGGCGTGGCTTGGTGTGACGCCCTCGGAGCATTCGTCGGGCGGCAAGCGGCGTCAGGGCAGCATCACCAAGACTGGCAACAGCTATGCCCGCAAGCTACTTGTTGAGGCAGCCTGGAGCTATCGGCACGTGGCACGCATTGCGCCGGAGATTCAGCGGCGACACGAAGGGCTCCCCAAAGCGATTATCGATCGGGCGTGGGATGCGCAGTTGCGACTGTGCCGGCGATATCGCAAGCTCGTGGCCCGCGGCAAGAATGCCAACATTGCGGTCGTTGCCGTTGCGCGCGAATTGGCCGGTTTTATCTGGGACATCGCCCGACTCGCGATGGCGCTTGCATTGCCGCGTAGCGTGCAGTCCACATGAGACCGGCGACACGTTGATATGGATAAGCGATGAACTGATCGTGCAGGGAGTTTCCTGAAGGCGGCGTAGCCCGGTATTCGAGCAATCCGCGTTTCCACTTCGCAACGGGCAGTCCCCGACTTGCGTTTTAAGAAAGCGGCAGGCTCACGAGACGGAACTCTGTAATGCGGTATCCAACCCGCGTATGTCAGTGTGATCCACCGTCGAGCATTATTGCTACGTCGCCCTCAGGAAATTTCAAAACCTATGGAAAGAGCTTGAAAACCGATCGTGCTTGACACGGAAAGTCATATCAGTGGAATGTCCGAGGCAGTCATGCTGCCGATTTGATCACAGGCAGCGTCGCGAAGTATGCCTCAGCGCATCAGCGTCGCCCGCCACAACGGCCGCGTGCACGTCGCGGATCAGCCGGAACACCTGAATGACCACGCATGCACAGCGTCCCGTCAATCAATACGTCACGGTCACGACAACGACGTCGGTATAGGCACCGGGGCTGACCGCCTGCCTTGCAACGATTCGACCATACACCTGGTAGGTCGAGGTACCGCCCGCTTGCGGAATATTGTCCGTGCCAGTAACGACGGAACTGCCGCCGGTGCCGTTGCCCCAGATCTGGCTGTGTGCGGCGTCCGAATAGAGCTGGTAAGGCAGGATGGAAACACCGCTGCTCATCCTGCGCCCGGCGTAGCTGCCGCCCCCGCCAGCGTCAAGCTCGATGGTATAGCCGCCGGTGCCGGACGCGGAGGTACAGCTGAGCGTCACCGTGCCGATGCTATCGGTGGGCGCGGCGGAGTTCGGGTTGTACACGCCGAACGCGAGGCCCGACGCGGACACGGTGCAGGCCGCATGCCCCGCCGGCGACGCGAGCAACATCAGCGCCGCGAGGGCCAGTTCGCGCGTCATGGCTTCTGCTCCCGGCAAGGCAATGGTCCAATCGTCGGGATATCGCCCGGCACGGGCTGGTAGTCGAAGGCGACATTGCAGCGCCGCCCGTCCGGCCGCTCGACGTCAAGTTCGTTGTGGGCATTGAGGTCCAGGACATATGCACTTCCATCATAGCCGACGGGAACGGTGCTACCCGTCGCCCGCAGCGTCGCGGTGCTGCCGACCGCCATCGGCGTGCCGGCCTCGTCGATCAGCCGCAGCAATGCGCCGTGGCTGATCCGCACCGGGAACCTGACCACGACGCCGGAGCGGTCCTGGGGCCGTACTTCGCGCGTGGTGAAGGAAATCGCGGCATCCGGCGGGATATCGGTTGGATCGATGCCGATGTGATTGATATCGAAGGAACGCAGATCGTGCACCAGCAGTCGCCCTGCGGAGTTGGTCCTGCCTGCGTCGCGATTCTCGTACAGGACCCGGACATGCTCCAGTCCACCGGTATCCACCACGGCGAAGCTATCCTCGATCAGGTTGGACGCAAACAGGCTGCCGCCGACGAACGAGATCGCGCCCTGGGATTCCAGCTGTAGCGACGTCTGCCTGTCGATGCGGTCGACGCCGGCCGAGAGTAGAGCCCAGGGCGACTTGTATTGCACCTGGGCGAACTCGTGGCTGGATTGGCCGTCGGAGCCATAGAGCTGGTAACCCCAGTCGCCGATCGTCACTGCCGACTGCACCGCCTGCACCTGCTTGTAGCCGCCGCCCGACCCGCCCCCCACGCCGGTGCTGATCGAACTGCGCGTGCCGAGCGGGATGGTCATACCGGCCGCTATCCCGCTGCTGCCATTGTTGGCGAAGTCGTGAAACCCTGTGACATAGATCGACATGTTGCGCACCGGGACCGAATAGCTGGCGGAGAGGACGCGCGTGCGCTGGGCCGGCTGGAAATTGATGGTGTCTCCCGCTGATGCGTTCTGGGCCAGCGCGCTTCCCGGCGGAACGTACAGCCTGATCGGGTTCGGAGCGGTGTCGCGGTCGATCCCCGCATACGCGACGCCCAGGGAGCCGAACCGCCCCAGCGACAGGCCGGCGCTTGCGTTCAGCCGAAGCCGTGGCACCGGGTCGCCATTGATCGCCGCGACGTCCCGGAAGCGATGGCCGGCCACCGATACGGAGGCGCCGAAGCTGAATACCGTGCCAAGACGCTGGACACCGGCGGAAAACTGCGTGCCGGTGCCCTCGGAGCCGGTGCTGGTCGCTGCGGCGACGTTGAACACGGCGAGATTTTCGACGTTCATCACGAGGCCGCCGCCCGCCATGAACGTGCCTGCGGTGCCCTCGGCGCTGGCTTCGGCGGTTACCGCATCGGACAGGCCGCGACGCCAGGTGGCGGTGGCCGCAAAGTTGCCGTAGTCGTTGCTGAGTACGCCCCAGTTGCGTCGCACTGCACCCGCTTGCACCGAGAAAGTTTGCAGACCTGGGGCGAGCAGCGCAGAGCTGGCATAGAAGGGCAGCGTCGCGACCACCTGCCGGCCTAGCGCGTTGGTCAGCGTCACCGAAATCGTGCCGGCTCCCGTCACCACCGGCAATTGCGGGATCTCGAAGGGGCCCGCCTCGACCTGCCGCGAGAACAGCCTGGTACCGTTGGCCAGCACATCCACCGTGGAGGGGACAGCGGCGGAGCCGCTGACCAGAGGCAACGGAAAGGTCACGAGATCTGGCCGCAAGCTGAAGTCCGAGGTAACCTGCGCTCCCCCGAGGCGAACCGGACGCGTCCAGCTGACGCTGCCGGTGATGAAGTCACCCAGGCGATAGCGGCGCAGCGTATCCGGGTCCGACAGCGTGTAGGTCGAATCCAGGCGTATCGCGGACTTCGTGCCGGGGCCGCCTGGACCTCCGCCGGCGTAGGCCAGCAGCCCCGAACTGGCGACGCCCCAACGCGAAAACGCCCGCAGCTCGAACAGTCCGCTGGCGACACTCCGGCGATCGGTGCCAGTGCCGGTGATGTCATAGTTGAGCATCGCACCGGTGCTGCTCTCGACCGCGCCAGATCCGCTGGAGCTTCCTTCGGGATTCAGCAGCGTCGGCAGCAGGCGGTCGTTTGCAGCGGTGACGTACAACGTCTGGCTCGGCTGATCGAAGCGCCAAGTCAATCCCGGCAGGTCGGACAACGCGATCAGGCCGTCAGCCCCGGAGGCGAGGGAGTCGGGGACCCGAAAGCCGAGGTCGTGCAGTTCTCTTCGCTGTGCCAACAGCGCGCCGTCGCGAAGCGTGAACTCACCGATCTTGCCGGTGGACTGGCCATTGACCTGCACCTCCAACAGAAGCGTCTGCTGAGGAGCGGCTTCGGTTAGTCGCGGAATGATGGTCAGGGCGAGCACGATGATCGTCGAATGGCACAGGCGCATAACGGCCGCGCGGGCGATCAGGGAGCCGCAACGACAGACACCGGCTGGTCGACGACACCGGTTTCTGCGCGCGCGGTCAGGCGCACGGTTCCACCCGCCACCGGCAGGCGGGCCTGCTCGACAATGCGCCAACGGCGAGTGGCGCCGGCCAGAACGTAAGGCGACACGTTAGCCTCGGTCCGCAGCCCGCTGCCCTCGCTGGTCGTGAGCGCGATGTCGCGGATGGTTTCGTGGCGGCCGCCGTCATTGATCGCCACGAGCCAGGCGCGCCCGGCATCGCGCTCGATGTGAAACTGCACATGCGGGGCCACCCGGGTCTCCGGCTCGGCGAAGACCGGAATGGACAGCCGTAGCGCGATGCGCACGGTCCCCGGCGCGGCCGGCGGTGGGATCTGGTCGAGCAGCACGCGGTAGGTGGCCTCGTGTCCCTGCGGCGGCCTGCGCAGCACCAGACGCACGACTTGGGTCGCCCTCGGCGCAATCGTGGTGAGCGGCGGACTTGCCAGCACTTCCTCGGAACTCGTCAGCCAATCGTTGCCATCAGCCTGGTTCCAGGCGAAGGCGCGGACCTGGACGCCGGTTTCGCTGTCGCCCTGGTTGATGACCGTCAGGGCTGTGGCCAGTCGCCCCGGTGTCATCTGAATGGTGACGGGCAGCACCGTCAGCGACTGCGCGCTGGCCGCGCCATCCGATAGAAGAGCGATGAACGCCGCAACGCGCGCGATCGCGCTGTATGGCTTAGTCGCCATCAGTCAATAGGTGATGGTGGCAGTGATCGTGTCAGTGTACGCACCCGGCGTGACCAACTGGCCCGCCGCCACTCGACCATATACGGTCAGAGCCTGGGTGCTGCCGGTGCCGGTGCCGGTCAGGGTATCGGTGCCGACGGTATTGCCCCAGTTGACGGTCCGGCCGGCATCCTGGAACAGCGAGTAGGGCAGGCTGGAGCCAGTGATGCTCATCGCCCTGGTCGTCACGGTCGCGCCGGTCGCCAGCCCCGCATCGAGTCCGACGTTATACGGAGTGGTGTTGGTGCAGGTGACCGAAACGGTGGAGGTGGCGTCCGTCTGGGCGCCCGTATAGGTGCCGAAGGTCAGCGGGGTGGTCGTGATCTGGCAGGTGGCGTCGACCGTTGCGGTGACGGTCATCGTGGCCGTAGCGGTGGCGGCGCCTGCCGGCAGATTGAACGCGAAAGCGCCAAGAAGGCCAACGCCGGCGACAAGGAGTTTCTGACGGCGCGTCCGCGCGAGGCGCGGAGCGTCCCGGTCCGACGGGATGCGGTTGCCATTCCAATGGGAGCGTGACGAGGACGTCATGCATTGCAGGATCGACATGGTAATACCCCCGGTATACGTTTTGGGAAACAGTTATGACATGTCGCTGGCACTCTATTACGTGTGGCGTGACCGAATCATCGGAATGACATTAATCGTTTCAACGTGCTTTTCTGCGCCACAAGAAAAATCCTAGTGCATTTGTGGCGCTGCGCAAATATTTATTCATATCTATCGTTCCGATATCCTTGATGCCAAGGATGATCGAAAAAATCAAAGAGAATGTTTCATAAAATTGAGAAGCGAAAGGAAAAATGAATCGAATTCCAAGAGCGGTCTATACGAAGGTCGCTTCGCGAGACTCTGAAGCTGGCATTGACGGAAGGCATCGGGGGCATCAGAGGACGCCCGGCACAGCATCGGCCACTGGAAACCGCGTGCCGGCGTTGTCGCTAACAAACACCTTATGTCGTGAATGTCAGGCTGCTCGAGCCGCTCTATCGCGGTGCATTTTGCGGGGGAAGTTGCGATAGGGATGGCTGCTCACCGGATACCGTGGGTTGGATGAAGCTCGAATATCGAATCGCGGTCGCGCGACGCTATTGCGAACGACAGGGGGATAGCGAATGATTCATGGCAGCTTGTCATGCCTGCGATTGCCAAGTGTCCACGTGAGATATCCCATTGATTCATTGATGGTTTGTAAACCGGTATCGATCGGCACCGCGCACCGTTCCCACTCCCCGGAAGTCGTTGTCCCGGTCAAAACAGAGGTGGCCTCGCTCGTTCGGACAGTTTTCTGAGATTTTTAAGTGGAGCGTCCGAGGCAATCATGCTGCCGATTTGATCGCAGGCAGCGTCGCGAAGTATGCCTCATCCGGCGTCTGATCCGCTAGGCTCGAATGGGGCCGATTCCGGTTGTACAAGTTGATGTATTCGCCGATGGAGCGCCGGGCATGGCTGACCGACTCGTACGCTTTCAGGTAGACCTCTTCGTACTTGATGCTTCGCCACACCCGTTCGACGAACACGTTGTCGCGCCAGCTTCCCTTGCCGTCCATCGACAGCAGGATGCCTCGGCCCAATACGGCTTCCGTGAACGCGTTCGCCGTGAATTGGCTGCCCTGATCGGTGTTCACAATGTCGGGCTGCCCGTAGCGCGCGAACGCCTCTTCCAGCGCCTCGACGGCGTGCATGGCTTCCAGCGTGATCGCCACCCGGTGCGAGAGCACCTTGCGACTTGACCAATCCACTACCGCCGTCAGGTACACGAAGCCTCGCGCCATCGGAATGTATGTCGTGTCCAGTGCCCACGCCTGATTGGCCCGGGCGATTTTCATGCCGCGCAGCAGGTACGGCCAGATCTTGTGCTGCGCATTGCGTCGGCTCGTGTTCGGCTTGCAGTACAGCGCTTCCACGCCCATGCGTTTCATCAGCGTGCGCACGCGGCGGCGGCCGACCTCATGGCCTTTCCGGCGCAACAGACGCGCCAGCATCCGCGCTCCGGCAAACGGAAACTCCATGTGCAGTTCGTCCATCCGCCGCATCAGCAACTGGTCCGCCTCGCTCACTGGCTGCGGCCGGTAATACGCGCTCGATCTCGCGATGCCAACCAGTCGCGTCTGTCGCGAAACCGGCAGCGCATGCGTACGGTCAATCATCGCTTTGCGCTCAGCAGTCCGGCTTTGCCGAGCGCTCCTGACAAAAAATCGTTCTCCAGCGTCAACTGTCCGATCTTCGCGTGCAGCGTTTTCACGTCCACCGGCGGCTCGTTCGACGGTGGAGCGGCCGCGCCGAACACATCCGCCGCACGCTCCTGCAGTTGCCGCTTCCACTCCGTGATCTGGTTCGGGTGCACATCGAACTGCTGCGCCAGTTCGGCCAGCGTGCGCTCGCCCTTGACCGCCGCCAGGGCCACTTTCGCTTTGAACGCCGCTGAGTGCGTCCGTCGGGTTCTCTTCGTCATCTTTCCGGTTCCTTTGCCTGCATTATCGCTGGCTCAGGCCCCGGGCATTCCACTGATATGACTTTCCGTGTCAAGCACGATCGGTTTTCAAGCTCTTTCCATAGGTTTTGAAATTTCCTGAGGGCGACGTAGCAATAATGCTCGACGGTGGATCACACTGACATACGCGGGTTGGATACCGCATTACAGAGTTCCGTCTCGTGAGCCTGCCGCTTTCTTAAAACGCAAGTCGGGGACTGCCCGTTGCGAAGTGGAAACGCGGATTGCTCGAATACCGGGCTACGCCGCCTTCAGGAAACTCCCTGCACGATCAGTTCATCGCTTATCCATATCAACGTGTCGCCGGTCTCATGTGGACTGCACGCTACGCGGCAATGCAAGCGCCATCGCGAGTCGGGCGATGTCCCAGATAAAACCGGCCAATTCGCGCGCAACGGCAACGACCGCAATGTTGGCATTCTTGCCGCGGGCCACGAGCTTGCGATATCGCCGGCACAGTCGCAACTGCGCATCCCACGCCCGATCGATAATCGCTTTGGGGAGCCCTTCGTGTCGCCGCTGAATCTCCGGCGCAATGCGTGCCACGTGCCGATAGCTCCAGGCTGCCTCAACAAGTAGCTTGCGGGCATAGCTGTTGCCAGTCTTGGTGATGCTGCCCTGACGCCGCTTGCCGCCCGACGAATGCTCCGAGGGCGTCACACCAAGCCACGCCATGAGCTGACGTGGGTGCGTGAAGCGCGACAGGTCTCCCAATTCTGAAACCATGCCGACAGCCGTAACAAACTGCACGCCGCGCATCGCCTGCAGAGCCAGCACCACAGGATAAAAGCGCCAGTTGACGACGGCATCGCGCAATGCCGCCTCCAGTCGTCCACACTGCACCAGCCGATCCTCGATCGTGCGCCGATGCTCTTCAAATGCCAGTTGTTGCCATGCATTAGCGAACGAGTACTCGGAGAGCCAGCGTCGGTGCGATTCACCCCAGTTCGCGCGCCCCGTATAGCCCACGCCATGAGCGAGCAGAAACGACTTCAGTCGCTGCCGGGCTTGCCGCAAATCCTCCTTGACGGCTGCCCACGCCCGCGCTAGATCCCGAAAGGCTTCGTCTTCGACACCCGGCACATACACGGCAGTCAGGTCGCCTGCACGAAGAGAACGAACGAGCTTCGCGGCGTCGCGCCGGTCCGTCTTGACGCGCTCGCCAGGTTTCCTCGGAATAAGCGATGGCGCACAGACCATGCTCTCGAAGCCGCGCTGCGTCAGTTGCCGATGCAGCCCGTAGCCGCACGGACCCGCCTCATAAACCACACGCACGTGCGAAGCCTTTGATTGCAGCCGCTTGCATAGTCGATCGATCTCCGTTTGGGTTGTGCCGATCTTGCCAAGCGATTCGACCTCGACTGCGTCGATCGCATATGCGACCGTAATCGATTCCTTATGCACATCCAACCCAACGTACACCGTGCTATCGTCCTTCATGCTGGCCTCCGTGGTGGAAATCGCCGGGTGTGGCCCTGCCCACACCGTGCGGCTCTGGCAGCAATGCTAACCCGCGTTGAATTCGCCACGCCAGGCCAGCCCCCGCCTCACGGAAAGTCATACTGGCTTACCCGTCTGTCCGAATTTGCGAGGCCACCTCTCACCGCGCGGCGTGTAGGAAGTCCGAGGAGTAGATGATGGCAATTCACTTTCCCCGCAGACCTGGTGTTTACACGATCAACACAACGGTCGCCTTTCCGGCTCAACTCAACGGCTTCGACGTGATTTGTGAGATTGCTGTCGAAGCACCTCAAGACCATTTCGGGGCGAGTTCTGCCTCCGGCCCCAATCTCGTCGCAGCGTTCGAAGCGAACCGAGCGATGATCGAGGTTATAGCACGGGAGAAGCTGCCGCAACGTGCTCCTGCCGGCCGATGCGTGTTGGAGTCAGCGGATTTCTGACGTCGTCGGGCTCCTGACCATTGAAGCGACCACGGGGTGGCACTAGAAATCGTGCGGCGTGTCCTCGCGCAAATGTCGCTTCTGTTGATGGCTACGGCAAGCAAAAAGCTACTACATCGCTCCCGACGCTAATTTTATTTATGTAAAGTATGGTTTGGAATCCGAATTGAGTGCCTCTTCGAGAGGGGAGTCCATCTCGAATCGGCGCTGATCACCGGGTCCTCGCCACGATCGACGTGCACCCCGTTGAAGCGGTCGTTTTCCCCAATCGCAGGAATATAATGTGTCGGTCGTGGACGGCGGACCTGCACCTACACTCCAAGCCGTCTCGACCACTGGCAATCTTCTAAATCGGAGTTCCTTCACGTACATGGCTACCTATCTCGAACTGAAAGCTCAAGCAGAAGCGCTGGCGCAGCAAGCGGAAGCAGCGCGGATTGCCGAGCTGGAAAGCATCATCACAACGATTCGTGAACAGATCGCTGAGTATGGCATCACGGCAGAGCAACTTTTCGGACGACGGCGCGCGCCTGCGTCGGGCACGCGTACGCCGGTCGCGCCGAAGTATCGCGATCCGAAAACGGGTGCGACCTGGAGTGGGCGTGGCAAGGCTCCTCACTGGATTGCAAACGCGAAGAACCGCGACCGGTTTTTGATCGAGCAGTGAGTGGGGTTGACGGTTGAGCTCGATGCCGTCAACGCTGCATGATGGAGTTTATCAGGCGATGTGCCGTGAACGGACGGTCTTGGCTGCCAAGGCGATGGGACACGGCGAGGTATTTCCGTACGCTGAGATGACCGTCAAGGATGGATGGGCTACCTTCACCCGTGACGGCGTCGAAGTGTGGAACTGCAGCGCGCGGTACGCCGCCGCGCACTTTGACGTTCAGCCTGCCTAGGGAATCCGCAGATGAGCGAGCTTGTTCATATTGCGCCTGGCGTTGTGTTCTCATCCGACGTGCTTGGTGTCGAGTGGGCGCGGAAGTATCGACCGGACGACGGGAAAACGCAGTCCGCGAATCGGTATAGCCTGGCGGTGACGGAAAGCGATAAAGCAGTTCGCACAAGCGAACCGGCTCAGTTGTCGTTGCTGTAGAGAACCGTGGATGACAGATGACAGACACCTTGCGACTGTCGGCCGTTGCGTTACCGCCTACGTTCCCTCCCGAGTCGGTGCCCGACGCCTGCACTCGTTTCGTCCGTGAGTGCGTACCGGGCCTGACCAAATGTCAATTGCTGGCGCGCACACGCGCGAGAGGTTGGACGCCGGCGTGGTGGCCTCTGACGCATTTTGTACGGGAGGGGTTCGAAGCGTTTGCCTTCGACTTAATCGTTGATGGGGCGCACGTCCCTGTGATCGCGTGGATGGAACGTGTCGGGAAAGATGTCGACCGCGTCTCAGTATCCACTCGAGATCCACGCCAGCTGCCCCTGCTTTAATAGCGGCGCAGCTCGATTCAGTCCGACGCGCACGTCCAACTCGAGGCATGCGTATCCGAAAGCGGGTGCTGGATATTCGGACCCCGGCTCCAGAACCGGTGTAACGCTCCCGCCGGCTGCCGTTCTGACCACCTGTTACGCGTTTTTCAACCAGGGCATTTCCACGGGTGACAGTAAGCACTCGACACGTACCGTCTGTTCATGAGGGCGCGGCACAGGCAATCTGATTCCCATCAAATGTAATGGGAATCAGATTGATGAAGCCAGTGGTGCATGGAAGACAACCGGGATCGAGGAACTACACGAAGGAGTTTTGGGAAGCGGTTGCTGCCGAAGCGAACGATCCGAATCGCTCGATTGCCGAGGTGGCCCGTGCGCATGGCTTGAACGCCAATATGGTCGCGCAGTGGCGAAGAAGCTTGCTAGATGCGCAACGTGCAGCGTCGATACCAAACGTCGCGCTGCTGCCTGTTGAGGTGGTCGATCTGCCAGCGAAAGACATCCCAAACCACGCGCTGGCGCAAACGCTGGATAGGTCGGCGAGCCCGGCGATGCCGCCGGGCTGTGAAATCGAGATCGAGGTCGGCAAACGACGTATTCGTATCCGCGGTGTGTCGCAGGAGTTCGCCGAGCAGTATTTACGAGACTGTCTAAAGTGATCCCGCCGAACACGCGAATCTGGATCGCAGCGGGCGTCACGGACATGCGTTCCGGCTTCAACTCGTTGGCCGCGAAGGTCCAAACCGTGCTGGAGAAGGATCCCTACAGCGGGCACGTGTTCGTGTTCCGGGGTAAGCGCGGCGACTTGCTGAAGTGCTTGTGGTGGTGCGACGGTGGCCTGTGCCTGCTCTCGAAGCGCCTCGAGAAAGGACGTTTCGCGTGGCCGCGCGCCGATGCCGGTGTTGTCGCGCTCACGACCGCTCAGCTCGCGCTCTTGCTCGAAGGTTTCGATTGGCGGCAGCCGATCGATGCAGCTCGCCCGAGAAGCGCGTTGTAAACGTTCATTACGCGTGGAGAGCTTGATGGTGGCGTCGTGTAAGCTCACTGCATGTCTGCTGCTCCCGCCGATCTCCCCGACGACATTGACGCGCTGAAGGCGATGGTCGCCAATTTGCGCGAGCAGCTCTCGTCGCGCGCGATCGAGATCGAACATCTGAAGCTGATGATCGCCAAGCTGCGCCGGATGCAGTTCGGCCGGAAATCGGAGAAGCTGGATCGCCAGATCGAACAGCTTGAATTGCGGCTGGAAGACCTGCAGGCCGATGAAGGCTCGGCCGATATGGCCACGGCTGCTGCAGTGAAACGGCCGAGTCGCGAAGGTGTGGGCCGCAAGCCGTTGCCCGATCACCTTGAGCGCGAAGAGCGCATCCATCTGCCCGCCGACGATGACTGCCCCGATTGCGGCGGGCAACTCAAACCGCTGGGCGAAGACGTCGCGGAACAGCTCGAATACGTCCGGGCGCACTTCCGCGTGATTCGCCACCGCCGTCCGAAGTTGGCCTGCGCATGCTGCGATCGCATCGTGCAGGCCGCGGCACCGAGTCGACCGATCGATCGTGGCATCCCGGGCCCAGCGCTGCTCGCGCACATCGCCGTGTCGAAGTTCGCGTACCACATCCCGCTGCATCGCCAGGCAGTCATGTACGCGCGCGACGGCGTCGAGATCGATCCGGGTGCGATGGGGTATTGGATGGGAAGCATCACAGCGTTGCTCGCCCCGCTGGTCGACACCGTGCGCCGCTACGCGCTGGCCGGCGGCAAGGTTCATGCTGACGACACGCCGTTGCCAGTGCTGGCGCCCGGCAACGGTCGCACAAAGACAGGACGTCTGTGGGTCTACGTGCGTGATGACCGGCCGAGTGCCTCCGAAGAGCCGGCGGCGGTCTGGTTCGCCTACACGCCCGATCGACGGGGCGAGCATCCCCAGCAGCATCTTGCAGACTTCGCCGGCGTGCTGCAGGCCGATGCGTTTGCCGGCTATGCCGAGCTGTATCGCGGCGGCACCATCCAGGAAGCTGCCTGCATGGCCCACGCTCGCCGAAAGATCCATGATCTACATGCCGTCCGTCCCAATGCGGTAACGGAGGAAGCGCTGCACCGGATCGGCGCGCTCTACAAGATCGAGGAGCAGATCCGTGGCAAACCACCTGATGAGCGGCACAGTGTGCGCCAGGCGCGAGCGGTACCGCTGCTCGACGACATGAAACGCTGGTTCGAAGCAACGCTCGCCACGCTCTCTGCAAAATCCGACACGACCAAGGCGATTCAGTACGCTCTGAATCGCTGGCCGGCGCTCATCTACTACTGCAGCGACGGGCGTGCGGAAATCGACAACCTGATCGCCGAGCGAGCACTGCGCGGCGTCGCCCTCGGCAGACGGAATTACTTGTTCGCCGGCGCCGACTCCGGTGGCGAACGTGCCGCCGCGATGTATAGCCTGATCGGCACGGCACGCCTGAACGGCCTCGATCCCGAGGCGTATCTCGCCTACGTGCTCGAGCGCATTGCTGACCATCCGATCAACCGCATCGACGAACTGCTGCCGTGGAACGTGGCTCTGTCGCTGCCGTCTACTGCTCACGTCGAGCCCATCCGATAGCATCGCGACTCCCCGTCGTCGACGACCTACGCTACGGTGCTGATCGAGTGCTTACGGGTGACACGACCAGTTACCGGAATTCTCGGTAAGCACCCGGGGAACACATCTGGACAGCCGGTATTTCGTGGCGTCTCCTCAGCTTGCCCGACTGACGCGATGTGATAGCGTATAGGTGTCCCTGAGTTCGTCTCTCGTGTCGTCCGTTCCCAGTGAGTTATTTCCCCATGCGTCTTTCAGTTGCCCAAGCTAACCACGTTGCAAAGGTTTTTCCGGAATGTCGTACCGAGATGACCGACTTCCTCGAGGCGAGTGCCGAAGTGGTGATCTACAGGCAGAACGAATGCGGCAGCGATGTTCCGCCCTACGCAATCGCCGTGGCCGGTACCGCATTCTGGATTGATTGCTGCGAGACACCGGAGGAGGCGACAGCGCTGGCCGACTCCCTCGGTCTTAAGGTCCTTGAGGTGCGCCGGTAGTCCTCGTCTGCGAGTGGGTTGCCGGCACTGGTCCTTAACCTGTGACGGATACCCAATGATGCGGCAGTAATTGCGAGATGTCGTCGGCGCGATGAGTAGGCAGTCGGGTGAGCACGTCTTTCAGGTAGATGTACGGATCATGGCCGTTGAGTTGCGCCGACCGGATCAGGCTCATGATCGCGGCGGCCCGCCTCCCGGCGCGCAATGAACCGGCGAACAACCAATTCGCTCGCCCTGTCGCCCACGGGCGAATCTGGTTTTCCAGCCAATTGTTGTCGATGGGCACGTGCCCATCGGTCAGATAACGCGTGAGCGCCTCCCAGCGCTTGAGGCTGTAGTCGAGCGCCTTGGCGATCGCCGAGCCCTCGGAAACCAGTTTGCGCTGGCCAGCCATCCATACATGTAACGCATCGGCGATCAGCCGAGCGCGCTCCTGGCGAACCTCACGTCTGTGCTCGGGCTTCAGCTCCGCGACGTCGCGCTCGACGTCGTAGAGCATGCAGAAGTACTTCAGCGCCTGCTCGGCAATCTGGCTCTTGTGGTTCGCGTGCAGGTCGAAGAACTTCCGTCTCGCATGCGCCATGCATCCGATTTCGGTGATGCCCAGTTCGAACCCGGCTTTGTAGGCGCTGTAGTCGTCGCACACCAGCTTGCCACGCCACCTGCCGAGGAACGTGCGAGCATGTTCGCCGGCACGACTGTCGGCGAAGTCATAGACCACCGCGCGTATGTCGGCGAACTGCGTCGTGGAGTACGCCCAGACGTACGCGCGTTGCGTCTTTCCTTTGCCGGGAACCAGCATCTGCACTGGCGTTTCGTCGGCGTGCAGCACGTCCTGTTGGAGCAGCGCTTCGCGAAGCGCATCGACCAGTGGCTGCAACCGCACGCCGCACACGCCGACCCATTCACCCAGCGTCGATTGCGCAATTGCCAGGCCGGCGCGCTCAAAGATGCGTTCCTGACGGTACAGCGGCAAGTGGTCGCCGTACTTGGCGACCAGCACCTGTGCGAGCAATCCGGTGGTGGGAATCCCCTTGTCGATCATATGGTGCGGAACAGGCGCCTGAATCAGCGCCTCGCGCGCCTTGCAGGCCCATTTGCCACGGATGTGTCGCTCGACCGTGAACACCCCCGGCGTATAGTCCAGCTTCTCGCTGATGTCTTCGCCGATACGCGCGCGCTGGCAGCCGCAGGAGCACGTGATGTCGTCGGGTTCGTGATGGATGTCGGTGCGCGGCAAGTGTGACGGCAACGGCGCACGCTTGGGCTGCTGCCGTTGCTTGTCCGCAGGCGTCGGCTGCAACTGCTCCAACTCGATTTCGAGTGCGGCCAGGTCGGCGTCAATGGCCTCGTCGAGCAGGCTCATCTGCTCGGGGGTGAACTGCTCGCTGCGCTTGCCGAATTGCAGGCGCTTGAGCGCGGCGATCTCGTGGGTGAGCTGGTCAATGCGCGTCTGGCGGTAGTGCAGTTCCCGGTCCCTCTCGCCGATCTGCGCCATCAACTGGGCAGCCAGCGTGCGCAGTTCGTCGGGGCTCAGGGCGTCGAGGTCGGCGGGTCGGTTCATGCGGCCAGTCTGCCAGAACCCAACCCGCCGCAGAAGCAAACCAGTTTACGGCCTTGGGGGTATTACATGACCGTGATCGCGTGATCTTGGGTAAGCGTCTGCCAGGGGAGCCCGGTCACCAGCGCACGCAACTGCTCAGGATTCAGCGCGGTGGCGATCGCCTGCTCCCCGTTCGTCCAGATGAACCGCCCCTTGTTCAGGCGACGCGCGGCCAGCCAGATACCGAACCCGTCGTACACCAGTACCTTCAGGCGAGTCGAATGTCGGTTGGCGAACAGGTAAGCGTGGTGCGGACGTGCCGCGCCGAACACCTTCACCACACGGGCAAGGATCGTATCGACGCCGGCGCGCATATCGATGGGCTCGGTCGCCAGCCAGATCGCCTCGATGCGGATCACCGCAGCCACCCCTGCAACCATGCCGCGCAATCGGCTGCGGCACATAGCGGCCAGCGCACCGTCACGGTCGCCGCGCCCCGGCGCACCTCGATCTGAATCTCGGTCGGAGCTGCCGCCGCACCCGGCGCTTCCAGTTGCAGCGGGACAAATTCTGCCTCCATTGCATTCAGCGACTTCCGGGCAGCGTCCGCCGCGTCTCGCTCTTCTTGCGCGGCCACCCAACTGCGCAACATGTTGGCGTTCAGGCGGTAGTGCAGCGCCACCGCTGCAATCGACACATTCGGCTGCATCGCCGCGCGGATCACCTGCTCCTTGAACTCCTTGCTGTGCCTCCGACGCCGTGTCGGCTGCACCGCGTCTTGTTCCACATTGGCCTCATCCATCGTGTACATCTGTCCATTTAAAATTTAGATGGACACGATCCTCGCCTCCGCCGAACCCTCGATCAAGATGCCTTCCCCGGGCGCTTACAATTCTCGTTTCAGATCGAAGATGAACCCGACCAGGATCATCGAGTCGGCGTAAGGAATCGGAAAGGCCTGCGGATTCTCCGGCGTTCGCAGGGGGCGCTCAGGCGTGTTCGCTGTTGCCGCGGCGTTTTCGCGAACACTTTCCAGGTCGCCAGCCATGGCCGGGCCACCGACTTTCAGCACACGGCTACGCAGGTCGCTGAAGGGTTCGATGACCGAACAATCAGGTTGGCAGGAATGGTCGCCGGGTCCGCATCTAAACAGCCACCTATAAGCAGGAAACTACAATCGTCCTTCGGATTGTTGGCACCGTCTGTTTCGCAGTAGCGATAGCCGTCTGTCGCGAGCACCCACGATCCAGAAGCATGCGCGGATATCACTTGGACTTCAGGCGCGTGGAATCGCCTGGCATTCAGCGTGCGTGTGACCATGTGACGCTTCGACGCATCAGCTTCCATACCGAGTTCTTCCAATGCATTGATCAGTGTATGCGGGCGGGTCAACCACTCGATGCTCCCATCTTGTGATCGGATGCCAAGTGTGCAATCACCGCAGCAAAAGGCATATGCCTCTTGCGCATCGCGTGGAAGCAGAAGGGCGATATACGATGCCTTCTCGGCGAAGTAGTGCTCGGTACGAAGATGCTGTTGAGCCTCGTGAAGTGCCGAAAGGACGGACGCTGTCGACGGCAGGTCGGGACTCATACGATCGAGCACCTGGGCGATCCAGCATGCATTGAACTGGACGCCACGTTCACCGCGAGGTGCGGCATCCATGACGATAGAGAACGTGTAGGTTTCGGATTCGAAGATGCCGCAGGCATCCCGATTTTCGGCGCATGTCGCTCCTTGTGTGCTGTACCACTGCCAGGTAGCAGGAATTTGGTCGTTCATGTGAGCTTCGCAAAGGAGACGAGGACCTGGACGCGCTGGCTAATCACTTCTTCCCGCGCAGCGTCTCCGTTACTTGCCGCCTCGATTGCATATGCGAAGTCTCGGTGCTCCTGCAGCGCAGCGAGTTGCGTGCCGATGTATGTACGCATTTCGGCGTCCGCGGCCAATATCTCGTTGGCAATTTCGGGGCGCCCGTCAAGCAACGTCAATATATCTTCTACGTCGTGGCTTTCCAGCGGATCGTTGTTGCCGCGTGAGAGATAGGCTGCAAGTTTGGTAGCGACGAAGTGTTCGGGGCGCACAATCCTGACCGTGACGCCTTCGCCGATATCGTGGCGTTCTGCGTTGGCAAGCGCGTCCCGGTACCATGCGTTGCTAAAGTTCAGAATCGCTTCATCATCAGGCATGAAATCGACACGCAGGCCTGCCAAGAACATGGCGCAGATCGGTGCGTCTTCTTCCGGTTGTTCCCGAAAGCCCTTTTTGCGGAGTTGCTCTTTCAACTTCTCCCAGTGGGCATAGCTCATGACACGCACGATCAGGTCAACGTCATCGGTATGCCTGACCTGTTGCTTAGTATAGAGATCGGTCAGCAACAGGGCCGTCGTGCATCCGCCCACAAATGCTATTTCCTGGCAGAGTTCCGAGCCGATCGCATTGGCAACCGCCCGAATCATTGCTTTGTAGTCGTCGAGGGTCGCCATTTCAGAAATTCAAGAGCCCATGGAGTTGGGTGATCGCGAGTTTGCGCTCGCGAGGTTGGCCCAGTCGGATCGAATCGACGATGGCCAGCAACTTATACAGCGTTTCGTCGTTACGCGTCGCAGTTGTGACGGTCTTGTAAAGCGGCTCCACGGCGAGTCCGAGCGTTTCGCCGTGCGGATCCGGCCAAACCGGGCCGTGTTCCCCGGCGCTGCGGAGGATGCCATCAAAAATGGGGGCTGTGAGTCCTGTCGGAATGCCGCGCGTGAGACTCTGCATCTGAGCGGGAAATACGAACCTGATACCGTACGAGAGGAATTCCTCAAGGCCACGCCGATTGACGGCTGGACCGCCCCCATGCCGTTGCGGCTTAGCAAGGCCGTTGGAATAGCAGCGCCCAAGTGCGTTACTCACTTCGGATTTGCTGATGCCGGTGGCGCTGGACAAGCCGCGTACGCTGTATGGATCGAATTCGAGGTTGAGCCGCTCCGGAAACGCGTTGCCAAGATCCTCATCAAGCACGCCAAATGTAACGAGTTTGGTGACTCGGTCGCGTTGGGGTAGCGTGTTGGTGGGTTTGTCCGCGGCATCCGCTTGCCGCTCCAGTGACACGAGTTTGAGTAGCAACAGGATGTCTTGACTTTTCATCAGTCGCACATGATATGCGTCCACGGTCCATGGACAATGGACGGATTGTCCCGCCCTTTGCTTGTTCTGTCAATACTTTGTCAACACATTGGGTGTAGTTACTGGGGCCATATCATAACTGCGCAATTTTTGTCCACAGTCCATGGGCAGGGGACGCAGTGACGGTGGCAGTTCGAAATTGTCAAGACCGGACCATCGATCAACCTTCGGGTGCGCGAGTCATTGGATCGCCCTCGGCGACACAGGCTTGCGTCACCGCGGCGGCTCGTTGCCGTACGTCAATTCCGTTGCCCGCATGCGATATCTACATGGTCAACACTCCGCGGGCCCCTCCGTGCTTGAACGATTCTTCCGCCAAGGCGGCTGCGGGGTGTTGTCAGGTTGTCGAGCGACCACGGTAATTGTGCAATGGGCTGCTGCACAAACTCCAGCCGCGGAAAAACGGTCGCGCCCGAACGCGAATTGTCTCGGTGCAACCGGAAACCGACATGCGTGGCCGGTGCGAGATCAAAAATATTCGCTCAGACCCCTTGTCATACCCGGATTCAGATGTCCACCTGCCAGCTATTTAAAAATGTCCGGTTTTAAGGTTGGTTTTGCTGCGTCTCTTTCTTCGCTTTAACCGTTACGCAGTGTCGAAGGTCGGCGCCTGAACGGGCAGGGCGCTTACGCTCGCTTCCTCAGCTTTTGCAGACCGACGGCCAGGTTTGTCCGCTGGCTTGGCGGTTTGACGACGTTGCGCCAGATCGACGATCACATGCTCGACGTCGGCCTGTGTGATCTTGCGTTGCTTCTTCTTACCCGGCTCGGCCTCGTTTCGGTTAGTCCGCGTCGAGTCGCCACGATGCGTTCGAGACGGCGCTTTACCGATTCGGCGGTTATCGCGTTGCGCCTGAAGCGCTTGCGCGACCTGCAACACATGGCTCAAACGCTTGTGCTCGACGACGGCACCCTGATCGATTTCAGCCAAACGATCGTACTGCCGGCAGCGCAGCACGCGATCGTCAGCACGGAGCTCGATCCGTCCATCCGGGTACTCCCACACCTCGATCTGCCGGTCGATCAGCTTCCTGTTCTCCGGCGTGTCGTCCAGTAAGTACATCACCCGGTCATACTGTACCGTCAGCGACTTCGTCACTTTCCGCGGCTCACGCCATGTCAGCACCACGTCCAGACTCTCGTCGGGCCGCAGCGGCCGGTGTGCATTGAAGTCGCTCTTCGGCGGCTTCGCGAAGCGTGTGTTGTAGGCGGCCATGAAGGAGGGCGCGTATGCGTTGGCGTCGGCCACCGTGTTAATTCCGCGCAATCGCATCTCCTTGACCAAGCGGTCCTGCAACGTCAGATGCGCGCGCTCGACGCGCCCCTTGGCCGAGCTGCTGTTCGCGCAGAACGTGTCGATGTTCAGCTCGTACATCGCGCGGCCGAACGGCGTCACACGGTTACCGGTCTTTCCTGGCTTCACGTTGCGGAATACGCTGGCCTTGTCGCTGTAGAACGCCCCAGGTTTGCCGTGCCGTTCGATGTATGCCCGTGTTGCCTCGAAGTAGCTGAACGTCGATTCGGTCTGCGTGAAGTGCAGCATCATCAGCCGGCTCGTTGCGTCGTCCACATACACCAGCAGCGTGCAGGCCGGCGCCCGTTCCTCGAACCACCGATGATCGCTGCCGTCGATCTGAATCAATTCACCGAGGCACGCCCGGCGCGCACGCGGCTGATAGACCTTCGGCGGTCGTTGCCGACGCGGAATCCATAACCCAGCCTCCGTCATTAGCTTCCTGACCGTCTCCTTGGCCAGCCGAATGCCGTGACACTCCCAGAGCTTCTCGCAGGCCAGCGTCGGCCCGAAATCGGCGTAGCGATCACGGATGATCGACAGCGCCCGGTCAGCGGCTCCTGGATCCAGGCGGCGGTTGCCGGGCTTCGACCGGTGTCCCGACACCAATCCCACCGGGCCGTGCTCACGTAACCGGGCGACCAGTCGGCGGACCTGCCGGCTCGTCAATTCCAGCCGTTCCGCTGCACGCCATGGTTTGAGCTTGCCGTCGGCTACGTCCTGAATGACCTTGAATCGGTCCAGCTCTCGCATCGTCATCGTGATCCGCTCCGTTGCAGCCATCGCAGCCTCCGGCGCCGGATACCCGGCGACCGGTCAGCTTACGCGGCCCGAAAGCGGACATTTCTATGTAGCCAAAAGCGGACATTTCAATCTAGCCACTACACCCCTATTTATCGATAATTTAGCTTATGTCAAATATGACGACTACCATCTTCGAGACCGCTACCTATCCGTATCCACTGCCACTCATCGAAACTCGTCCCCCTCCCGCAACCAGTTCGCGCGGTTCTACGACGAGCGGCATGTCATCCAGGACGAGCGTCTTGCGCCGGTCGCCCCATTCAGGCGTGCGCTTCGATTCGACCGCAAGACTCGAGCGCGACACACCCAGGACTTCGCAGAACGTCTTCAACGGTCGTCCCCCGGCAGCAATGGTGAGCGCGCAATCGAGAGCTTCTCTTCGACAGAGCGTCGCCGGCGCTGCTCCGGCTGGGTCAGAACTTCGACGGGTTCTACGTTGTGACCGGGCTCAAACATAGGCAGAAGACTAACTCATAATTTAAGCGTTACCCCATGCTGGTTTTCGCGAGGGCCACTCCACAGCCGTTGGCCTGCGTTCTATGAACGGCAGAAGTGGGTAACGGCCGATCCCCAAAGGGTGGGATAGGTCTTGGTGTAGCTTTGCGTGCCGACCCTTGTCAGCTAAGACGCAGGTACTGCTGCACCATTGGCGTGGCGGTTGCAGCTGCTGATGTGGGTTGCGTGCTCATGTGACCGGGAAAAATTGCTTTGACTGGCCGAGTTTGCCGGCGGCCCGGCCCGGACTGCTCGAAGTTCGCCATCCGGCCAGCTGTAGCCGATAGTGAGCGGCAGCTAACCATGTGGCGCGGACATGACATGGCCACGTCTGGATAGTGTAGTGGTCAACTAATCCCGGACACTGCGTTAAGTTTTTCTTCCGCAACCGCCGGCGCCAGTCCGTCATTGAACTGATGCGGCCGTATCCAGTTGTACCGGTGCATCAGGTAGTGGCTGATGTCCCGGTGTGCCTCCTGCGCCGACATGTAGCCCACTGACGGTAGCCATTCGGTCTTGAAGCTGCGGAACAGCCTCTCCATCGGGGAGTTATCCCAACAATTTCCTCGACGGCTCATGCTCTGCTGTATCCGATAGCGCCAGAGGCGCTGACGGAATTTCCGGCTTGCATATTGGCCGCCTTGATCCGAGTGAAACAGCAAGCCTTGCGGTCGACCACGTTGCTCATAGGCCATCTCCAACGCCTGCACGACCAGATCGGCATCAGGGCGTGTCGAGAACGCCCAGCCAACAACCCGACGCGTGAACAGGTCGAGTACTACGGCCAGATAATGCCAACGTCCCTGCGCCCAGACATACGTGATGTCACCACACCACACCTGATTCGGCGTACCAACCTCGAATTCGCGATTGAGATGGTTCGGGATATCGATCCGCTCGACCGTGGCCTGCTTGTAGGCATGGCGGCCCGGCTGCTTGCAGATCAACCCGAGTTCTTCCATCAAGCGGCTGACCTTGAAGCGGCCAATCGCCGTACCTTCCTCGCGCATCATGCCCATGATGCTGCGACTGCCAGCAGAGCTTCGACTCTCGATGAACAGCTCGTGTACCCGGCTACGCAGTGCCATGCGCTCGGCATCAACGCGTCGGACTCGCCCTCGGTGTGCATACAGGCAGGACCGCGACACGTCGAATACCGCGCAGATCAGCTCGACCGATTCGCTTGCGCCAATCTGATCAATTACTTCGTACGTTCGATGCCTTCCGACATCAAGAGCGCGGTAGCCTTTTTTAAAATGGCCTTCTCACGCTCGAGGCGTTCGATACGCGCCTCGAGTTCCTGAATACGCTGTTGATCCGGCGTGATTGCCTTGCCCTGCGGCGTGACACTCTGGCGTTCCATCTGAAGTTGCTGCACCCAGCGGCGGAGCACCGTCTCGCCGACGCCGACCGAGCGGCTTGCTTCCATATGGCTATAGCCCTGGTCGAGCACCAGACAGGCGGCTTGTTGTTTGAACTCTGGGGAAAACGTACGTCGTTGCTTGCTCATCAGACACCTCTTCATGGCGACCATTCTCGCCTAAATCAGTGTCCGGATTCATTAGACCACTACATAGCGGCCGGTAGCAGGCAAGTCGAGCACATCAAGCATAATGTATTCTTGCTAGTATTTGAAAAAGGGTTCACTGTCTTTCAGTACGCACGGTGAATTCCGGAGACGTTCCGTATGATCAAAGTGGCGATCTCCGATGCGCACTCAGTGATACGCTCGGGAGTGAGAGGCACGCTTGAGGCGACTGATGAATTCATGGTCGTGGGCGAAGCTTTCGATCGTGACAGCACTCTCGCGCTGGTGCACTCGACTGACGCGGATGTGCTGACGCTTGGTCTCATAATGCCCGGCGTGAGCGGCGTTGAACTCATCGAGTTAATTCGGAAGGATTGTCCTTCGCTTCGTGTACTCGTTCTGACGAGGCGCTCGGAGAAGGAATGGGCTGTCCGAGCGTTCAAGAGCGGCGCATCGGGGTTCGTTAGCAAATTTAGCCCGGCTGCGGATCTGATTGCCGCAGTTCGAAAAATTGCGCGTGGTGGTATTTATGTCAGTCTCGCATTTGCGGATCAATTGGCATGTAGCCTCGACAATAGGGTCGATGCATCTCCCCACCCCGGTTTGTCGGGCCGGGAGCTTGATGTACTCGTGCGTATTGCTTCCGGAGAATCGCTTGATGCAATAGCACATGCCCTTGGCGTGAGTAAAAAAACTATCGGTACGCACAAGGCGCACGTTCTCGAAAAACTTGGACTACAGACCGATGCGGCGCTCGTCCGCTACGCATACAGCCACAAAGTTATTCCAGACGACAGTAGCGAAGAAGATGTTTGAGAATAGCGCTGTCGTCATATGGCCATTTGAAGCTCGACACGTGAGAGAGGCATGTCCGGGATTCGTAAATAATCCGCCGCATCTCGGCTTAAATCCCTGATTTAAAATGAAGATCTACGCTCGGATCGAGCTCTAAAACAAGACATTGCAAACCTAGCAGCTAATCGCCGAGCCGGTTGATATACACGCGGCGGTATGGAGACAGCGTTGAGCACGTCAGCGTCGACCGGGGTGCCCTTAGTACGAAAAGGTTTGTAATGCGATGGTCATCACCCCCGCCTCCCGCGAGTGCGCTACGTCGCGACGTCAATTCTGGACTGGAGACCATCATTGCGGCTTTAAGGCCGGAGCAAGAAAGAGGTTGCTTGCTTCGCCGGGTAATCTCGTCATTGCAATCGCACGCGGCCTGTCGCGCCTTAAACACGGTAGACCCCGTATTCCGATTTCACAGCTTTCTATGGTCCACCATTGCCGGCGTCGATTACGCTTTGCGCACCGCGTTGCCGCCAGTCGCGCGGCGAGCAGCCGAAATGTTCGCGGAACGCTCTGCTGAAATGAGCTGCGTCGCTAAATCCTCGAAGGTACCCAATTTCTCCAATTGACTTGGCGGCGAAGCTTGCATCAAGCAAGTCGCGGCTGCAGGCCTCAAGGCGCCTTAGCCAGATATATTGACTGGGCCGCAAAGACTCGTTTTGAAATAGTCGATGAATATGCGTGGTCGACAATGTCAGCTTCGCCGCAATGCTGCTAACGGACAGTTGCGGATCGCCCAAATCCGTGTCTATCAGGGCCTTGATGCGAGCCAGATGATAGTTGGCTAGGCTCCTTAATGGCGGCGGGTCGAGTGGCGATACGGTCTGCAGCCCTGCGACTAACACGCTGACAACACCGTTTGCCACGGCGAGCGCAGACGTCGGCTGAAGCGACTTGGAATCCTCCCAAAGCGTCTTGATCATGTTGATTAGCAGGTGACCCGCTCCTTCCCGCCCGGAGACGGCCGTTGCCGTCAGCCTTTCCGTCTCGCGTAACGCGTGGCGGAGTTGCATTCCCGGCAGTTTCAGCACGATTTGTTCGAAGTCGTCCGGAAAGTACAGTTCGTAAGGGCGCGTGCTGTCGTACAACGCGAAGTCACCCGGCGACAGCAACGCTTCGCGGCCGTCTTGCCGAACTACGCCCACGCCAAGACTCTGGATGCTGACGAGGAAGAAATCGTTGGACTCCCTGGCGATGTGCCTCTGCGTTCGCAGGACACTTTGTGTGTTCGACGCGACTACAGACAGATTCAGACTCGCAATTTCGCGCGTTCGGATCGATCCGTCGAACTCGCCGTTGCCGGTTCGCGAGCAACTCAGATTGACGTAGGAGTCGCAAATCAGATCGGTCCAGTATTCGAGCCGCTGATCGCGCGGCACGGCGTTGGTCGTTAAGAACTTGTCCATGATTACTCCCGCTTGCTGACCAGACCTATTTGTAAAACGACAAAAATAACGCCGATAGCCGCAACGGCGACAGGTGAGTCTGGAACAAAAACCGGGTGTCTCTGAGGCAATGCGGTCAATTTTGCCCTCTTTATCATCGGGGCGTCGATGAGAATGGGCCAAGCGAGGGTCTATGGGTCGCTTCGCAACGGCAACGTTTCGTATATCTGCGACTCGGCTTGCTACATCCGCTCGAGCCGCCACGCACCTTGAGAGGAAAACATGGAATCAGCAATTCCCAGGCATTTGACCTGTCCGCGCTCGCGGGAACGTCGTATTGACGACGATTTTGTCCCGCCGTTTCCCGCCTGGGTAGCCCGGGCCGATACTTTGGTAAAAGATGTCGTCATGGGCTATTTTGGCGTCCAGTCAAACGGGCCCGAGGCGCTCGTTGAAGCGCGCGCTGCGCTGCAGCATATTGTCAGGGGATTCTCCCTGGCGAACGGACCCGGTCGTCACGACCTTGCGCACTATGTCGATGAAGCCGGGTATGACAACTTGATTGCGATTGCCTACTGGGATAATCAGCCAAGCTTTGCGCGCTGGCAAGCGTCTCCAGCGATCGACTCGTGGTGGAGCGATGAAGCCAGGCTTGGCGACGGCCTTGGTTATTTTCGCGAAATCCTGTCACCGGGAACCGAACGCTTCGAAACCCTGTTCAGCACGGCGGACAGAAAGGAAGGCGTCGGCGCATTAATGGGCGGGACCAGTGCGGAGATCCAGGAGCACGGGTACTGGGGCTCGATGCGAGACCGTCTGCCGATCGCGCAAATCGATTCTATCGAGCCGTCCGGCGCGCTCTCGGTGCACGGTTTCGCACCGGGGCCTGGCCGTCGCGCCAGAATTTGCGGACATCAAAACCTCGCGGTGATTCGCTCGGGGCAGGAGTGGACCGAGACGGAGGGGAAAGAGCGGGATCTGTATCTCGGGGAGATGGAGCCGATCCTGCGCGCGGGGATGGATTTTCTACGAGATGAAGGCCAATCGATTGGCTGCTACGCGAACCGTTATATGCGCCATATCGACACTTCCGGGCAATTGCTTGAAAAAAGCTTTGGGCTGAGCTACTGGCATTCGCTGGCGGACATGGAGCGATGGTCGGAATCGCATCCGACGCATCTGGCTATTTTCGGCACATTCATGAGGATCGTGCAGGAGTTGAACTTTCAACTGAAGTTGCGCTTGTACCACGAGGTAACTGTACTCGACAACGGCCAGCAGGACTTCGAGTACGTCAACTGCCATCCTAAAACCGGGGTGATGCGCGGCGTATAACCCGCAGGTCGATCCAAGAATATCTTGTTCATTCCACCACACTATTTAGATACCGAATAAATCATGAATCGCAAAGATACAACATTGTGTTCAATGCTCAAGATTATTACCGCAGCCTTAGTCATGCTTAGTTATGGGGAGGCAATGGCATTGGAGACTGCACCCGGAGACTACGAACCGTTGCCACCGAATAGCAACGCACTCCTGCTCTACGGTCAGTATGCTCAAAGCACGGATTTTTACGCGAGCGGCAACAAGGTCTCAAGCAATTTCCGATTCCACTCGGAGATCGGCATTCTTCGCTACATTCACGCGTTCGCGCTGGCACCCAACGCAGTTATCGAGCCGCAGGCAATCCTGCCGTTCGGTCATCTGGCCGCTGGCGGCGACGCAAGTTTCCTTGGAAGCAATTCAGGCGTCGGCGATCTTATCCTGGGCGCTCCGGTGAAAGTCGTCATTAACCAGGCACACGATGTGTTGTCGCTCGGTCCTTATGTGTATTTTCCGACGGGGACCTACAACCAGAACAAGTCCCTTAACCTCGGTGCAAACCGCTGGCAATTGCTTCTCCAACTGGCGTACATCAAGCACTTCGCTGGTAACTGGGCCTGGGACAACATCGCGGATGTCGCTTTCAGTAGCGACAATAATCAGGCGGACTCGCTCGGGCAATCGAGCAGCAAGCGGCCACGATACGAGTTCCAGGAGTATCTGCGCTACAACGTGACGCCGACCACGACAGTCGGTGGCGGGTTCGGATACGTGCTCGGAGGCAGGGATTCCCTTGCGGGCCAGTTGCAATTCGATATGCAGCACGAGTTATATACGCGCATTTCGCTCACGCAATTCGTCGGCAAGAGCTGGCAGATTCAGGGCGAATTGGGTCGAGACATTTCCGCATCGCAGGGATTCAAAGAGAACTTGCGGATCAATCTTCGGTTAGCAAAGCTATTTTAGCCTTGGCAGTCGCCGCTTGACTTGCACAAGCCCCCTCTTGGAGCTTGTCCGCAGAGATCCTTTTCTTTTTATGAGGTTGGTAATGGCACTAAAGCATCCGACATACAAAGTAGCCGCAGTACAAGCCGCCCCCGTCTACCTGGACCTCGATGCCACGATCGACAAGACGATCGCCTACATTCACGAAGCGGCGGCCGCTGGAGCGAGACTGATCGCTTTCCCCGAAACCTGGCTGCCCGGATACCCGTGGTACATCTGGCTCAGCACGCCGGCATGGGCTATTGGCAAGGGATTTGTGCAGCGTTATTTCGATAACTCCCTCGCTTACGATAGCGCGGAAGCGGAGCGGATACGCGATGCAGCCAGAAAGAGCGGCATTACTGTTGTGCTAGGCCTGTCAGAACGAAGCGGCGGTAGTCTTTATATAGCGCAATGGCTGATTGGACCCGATGGCGAGACCATCGCGAAGCGGCGCAAGCTGAAGCCGACCCATGTCGAAAGGACCGTTTTCGGCGAGGGCGACGGAAGTGACCTTGCAGTGCATGATCTCGAACTCGGCAGGCTTGGCGCGCTATGTTGCTGGGAACATATTCAGCCACTGACCAAGTACGCAATGTACTCGCAAAACGAGCAGGTTCATGTCGGCGCATGGCCAAGTTTTTCCATGTACGAATTCGCATACTCGCTAGGTCCTGAGGTCAATAACGCTGCAAGTCAGATCTATGCGGTTGAAGGCTCGTGTTTTGTTGTCGCACCTTGCGCAGTCGTTTCGCCTGCAATGATCGAGACGTTATGCGACACGCCCGACAAGCGTGAGCTTATTCGAGCGGGCGGTGGGCACACTGTCATCTATGGACCTAATGGCATGCTCTTGAGCCAGAAATTAGCCGAGAGCGACGAGGGGCTCGTTTTCGCGGATATCGATCTCGGCTTGATTTCCGTCGCTAAGTCCGTCGCCGATCCCACCGGCCACTATGCCCGGCCGGACGTGACCCGCCTACTGTTCAACTCGAGCAGGTCAAGAGCGGTCGAACATTTCTCTTCGACAGAATATTTGCCTGAATCGCCCACGGCGAGCACTGATTCCACGGAAGAAAACGTTCCACCGATATCTGAGGATCGGGAGTGAACACCTGACACCAGCGCGCGCTCAGACACTCGTTACGGAAGCGCCCGTTGAAACTTTCGATGTAGGCGTTCAGCACGGGCTCGCCAAGACGAATGAATGATAGCGCTACGCCGCCCCCAGGCCCGTGCATCCAGCGCGTCGCCTGCGACTCCGGACCGTTGTCTGCGGTGACGGAAACGGATAGTTCACGCATCTCGCCAAGGCGCTGCGTACAGGCCTCAGGCGCAAGCCGGGCAACGAGGTGTCAACCTGGATGCCCGGCATTCCCGCGTGTAGTCGAAACTGATTGTGTCGCATTAAGACGAGGATGTCGATGCAAGGCGATTTTGTTAGGATTATTTACCAAAATATTGGATAAAACTGCTCGGTTGTCGATGGAGCGGGTGTGCGATTAAACAAAGGTCTTTTTTTAAAAATGGCGACACCTAATCATGCATCCCTATCGCTAACTCTTATTATCGATAAGATCGCATTTCTGGATGAAATTCCAGTTTTGGGAAACGCGTCACACCCAACCGGTACACCGCTGCCATTCCGTTGTCTATCATCTCTGGATGCCGAACGTTCCGCCGCCGCTACCCTTTCCCGATACCGCGTCCCTGTCCGCGCTGCGCGCGTGGTACGCGGGCGTTGGCTCGCGCGAAGCGGTCGAACGCTATTGTCCGCAGGCGCTCGAAGGCGGCCAGTCGGCGCGCGGCGTGATCGGACAGATTCGCCGGCAGCTCGCCGGTTTCGCCCTCAGCCGGCATCGGGCTGATCCGGCCCGGCTGTTCCAGTGCGCGGTGGGCGAACGGTCCCGTCACCGCAAGGCCGCGACCGTGGCGCTGGACATCCTGCCGACGCTTGAGGTCCCGCAACCGCAGGTGACCGATCCGATCGGTGCCTGGCTGCGACCTCGCGTCGTCCCCGTGCTGCATCAGCATGGCATCCGGACGCTGGCTGATCTGACCGTGCGTATCCCTCGTCGGCAGCGCTGGTGGCGCACGATTCCCGGACTCGGCGTGCGCAGTGCACGTCATATTGAAACCTTCTTTGCCGCTCACCCGGCGCTCACCGAGCGCGCCCGCGCGCTGATCGTGGTGGCGACGCCGGAACCCGTGGTGCCATGGGAAAACATCCTAGTGCCGTATGAAGTCGACGGCTCGCGCGGCACTTTCCGCGCGCCAAAGCGGATGTGCGTGCTCGGCGCCGATAATGACTATCAGGCGATCAGCGCCTGGCTCGAACGACACGAGGCGATTGAGACGCAGCGCGCCTATCGCCGGGAAGCCGAGCGCCTGCTGCTGTGGGCGCTCGTCGAGCGCGGCAAGGCGCTGTCGTCCCTTACCAGCGAGGACGCGACGGCCTATCGCGCCTTCCTGCGGCATCCCGCACCAAGGGCCCGCTGGGTCGCGCCGCCGCGACCGCGATCATCGCCCGAATGGCGTCCGTTCACGGGTGCGCTGTCGCCGGATTCCATCGCCTATGCGCTGTCGGTTCTGAGCGCAATGTTTCGTTGGCTGATCGAACAGCGTTACGTGCTCGCGAATCCGTTCGCCGGCCTCAGGGTGCGCGGCGCGCAGCGCAATGGCGAACTGGACATCTCGCGCGCCTTTACGGCCGGCGAATGGGAGCTGATCCGGACGATTGCCGATGGCCTCGAATGGTCGCACGGCTGGGCGCTTCCCGCCGCGCAGCGTCTGCGCTTTCTGCTCGATTTCGGTTACGCGACTGGCCTGCGTGCGGGCGAGTTGGTCAGCGTCACACTCGGTGGCATCGTAACCGGCGCGCGCGGCGAGCGGTGGCTTCACCTCACGGGTAAGGGGGCGAAAGCCGGCAAGGTGGTGCTGCCGCCGCTCGCGCGCTTTGCCCTGGACCAGTATCTGGTTCAGCGCGGTCTGCCCGTGAGCCCCGCACGCTGGGCACCGGATACGCCGCTGCTCGGCCATCTCGACGAACCTCGCGGCATCACCACGCCGCGCCTGAGGGAGGTGCTGCGCCGGTTCTTCCGGACCGCCGCCGACGCCATTCAGGCCGACCAGCCGGCACTCGCCGACAAGCTGCTCCGCGCGACGCCACACTGGCTGCGCCATACGCACGCGACACAGGCACTGGCCAACGGTGCGACGCTGACAACCGTGCGCGACAACCTGCGTCACGCGTCGATCACGACCACTTCGATCTACCTGGACGACGACGAAGTCCAGCGTACCCGGCAGATCGAGCGGATTTTTACGCGACGGCCGCCGGTATGAGCACCGTCCACGAGACCATCTATCCGGTGCTGCCTGCTGAGCCGGGCGCGGCGGAGCTGAAAGCGGCATTCACTCCGAGCGCCGCGGAAATCCGCTTTGTGCGTCGGCAATCCCGGCGGGAAGCCACCGCCGTCCTGATCATGGTGCAGCTGAAGCTGCTGCAGCGTCTCGGTTACTTTCCGATGCTCGCGGATGTGCCGCCCGTCATCATCGATCACATCCGGACGTTGATGCGGGCCCACACGTTGTCCCGGGCGGCGATCGCGCGGTACGACGTGTCTGGTACCCGCATCCGTCACCAGAAGCTGCTGCGCGGTTGGCTCGACATCCGGGCGTTCGATGCGAGTGAGGCGGCGTCGCTTACTGAACTCGCGTCGGCGGAAGCCCGGACAAAGGTCGAACTGCCTGACATCATCAACGTGCTGATCGAGGAACTGATCCGGCGCCGGTACGAACTGCCGCCGCTGGCGACGCTGCAGCGCATCGCCACGCAGGCGCGCAACGATCTCAACGAGGCGATCTATGCAGCCATCGCCGGCGCACTCGATGCAACACTCATCGAACGGATCGACGCGCTTCTCGTCGTGAAGGCCGGCAAGTCTGGTTGGGACGATCTGAAACAGGAGCCGAAGCGACCAGCCGCGCGGGCGATCGCCAGCTTCCTCAAACATATCAACGGGATCAGGAAACTGGCGGAAGGCTTGCCGGCGCCGCCGGCGATCCTGTCCGTCAGCAAGGGAGCCCAGCTGGTCACCGAGGCACGGGCGCTCGGAGTTTCGGAACTGCGTTCGCTCAAGGCGGCGAAGCAACATGCACTCGCGGTGCTGTTCATCCAGGCGCAGTTGCAGAAGGCACTTGATGACGTCGCCGAGATCTTCATCAAGGTCATGCGCAAGTTCGAGACCTACGCGAAGGTCCGGCTTCAAAAATATCAACTCGAACACACCGGCGTGCTGGAGGGACTGGTCGGGCAGTTCCGGGACGTCCTGCACATCCTCCAGGACGGAGACGTATTGGAGCGCAACCGGTTGCCGAAAATTCGCGAGACGCTCGGTGACCCGGCCGTAGCACTCGCCCAGTGCAACGAGCACATTGCCTATGCCGGCCAGTTCGACCTGCCGTTCATGCTCGTGCCGTACCGCAACCAGCGCTCGCTGCTGTTCCAGTGTCTGGACGTGCTGCCGTTGCGATCGAGTTCACAGGACCGCGCGCTGCTGGTCGCGCTCGCCTGGCTGCAAGGATTCCGGAACGCGCACCGCGAATACCTGCTGCTAACGGAGAACGACCTCGCGAACCTGCCGCTGGACTGGCTTCCAGAAAAATGGGAGCGTGCGGTATTCCCGCATGGCCGGAACAGCCGGATGCTGCACCGCCGGTTCTTCGAGCTGGCCGTCTTCAGCCAGATCATGCGCGAACTCAATTCCGGCGACCTCTACGTGGAGGGCAGCGACCGCTTCGACGATTATCGCGTGCATCAGGTCTCCGACGAGGAATTCCAGCGTGAACTGCCGCGTTACTGCGAGATTGTGGGCTTGCCCAAGGACGGCAAGGCATTCGCGAGAGACCTGCGCGATAAGCTGAATGCGGCGCTCGATGAGACCGATGCGAACTTCCCGGCGAACGACAGCATCGAGTTCGTCAATCAGGAACTCGTCATTCACAAGCCGGGCAAGGAGCCCGAGCCGCCGAACCGCACGTTGATCGATCAGGCCCTCACGGCATCAATGCCGCAGGTCAGCATCCTGGATCTGCTCACCGAAACCGAGCAGTGGCTCGACCTGCATAAACTGTTCGGCCCGCTGTCCGGGTTTGAAGCGAAGCTTGACGATCCGCGCAAGCGCTTCATCACGACGCTGTTCTGCTACGGCTGCAATCTCGGTCCCAGCCAGACGGCGCGCTCGGTGAAGGGTCTCAGTCGCAAGCAGGTCGCCTGGCTGAATCTGAAGCACGTCACCGAGGAGCGGCTCGACAAGGCGAACGTGAAGGTGATCAACGCGTATAACCAGTTCGCGTTACCGAAATACTGGGGCAGCGGCAAGCGCGCGTCGGCCGACGGCACCAAATGGAGCCTGTACGAGCAGAACCTGCTGTCCGAGTATCATGTCCGCTATGGTGGATACGGCGGGATCGGCTACTACCACGTGTCCGACATGTACATCGCGCTGTTCAGCCATTTCATTCCGTGTGGCGTTCACGAGGCCGTCTACATCCTCGACGGGCTGATCCGGAATGGCGCTGACATCAAGCCTGATACGATTCATGGCGATACGCAGGCACAAAGCGGTCCGGTGTTCGGCCTCTCATACGTGCTGAGCATCAATCTGATGCCGCGCATGCGCAACATCAGGGATCTCGTGCTGTACAAGGCGGACAAACGCCGCAAGTATGCGCACATCGACAGCCTGTGCCGCAGGGCGATAAACTGGGAACTGATCGAGCGGCACTATCCCGACATGATGCGCGTGGCGGTGTCCATCAAGGCGGGCAGGATGACACCCTCGGCGATCCTGCGCCGCCTCGGCTCGGAGAGCACGAAAAACAAGCTCTACTTCGCATTCCGGGAGTTGGGGCGCGTGATCCGCACGCTGTTCCTGCTGAAGTATCTCAATGATCCGGAGCTGCGCCGCACGATTCACGCGGCGACCAACAAGAGCGAGCAGTTTAACGATTTCGCGCAATGGCTAATGTTCGGCGGCGAAGGCGTCATCGCGGAAAACGTCCGGCACGAGCAGCGCAAGGTAATCAAGTACAACCACCTCGTCGCGAATATGGTGATCCTGTACAACGTGCAGTGGATGTCGCGAAAACTGAAAGAGCTGCAGCAGAAGGGGCATCCGGTCGACGCCGAGGTGCTCAAGGTGCTATCGCCGTACCGGCGGGAGCATATCAACCGGCTCGGGGACTACCTGCTTGACCTCCTGCGACCCGTTCCGCCGCTCGATCCGACCATCGATTTTGCATTCAAATCAGCAGCTTAGGCCGAGATGTGGCGGATTTTTAGCGAATCCCGGCCGGACCTCAAACACGCCAGTGCAAGGTGATGTTTGAGCGACAGCCAACGGACCTGGTCGGCCGGCAAGGGTAACAACTGCGCCTTGCTCAACGGACGGCGGCCGCGGTTTCCACTTTTTCTCACTGCATACCTCTGCTTTCTCTCACGAATACATTTCGTTGGCCTCGCTCGGCGGTACAGCCAACTCCGAATCCGCTCGCGAACCCATGCCTACGGCGCATTTGCGGCACTATACGACACATCGCGACGGCCGGCACCGACCGGACGTAACGTCTACCGTGGACACCTCACGGTACACCGGGCCTCGACCCAGGCTTCAGCCGGAAAGTATTGAGGCCCTTGAAGCTCCGCCGCGAGCCGCGTTTTGCGGAGCTGCACCGTCAGGCGATCTCGCGCTACGAGCCAATCGGCAGCGTTGCCGGCCCTTACGACGTCGTGCGCGGCATCGAGCGCACAGAGTACGTTGCCAATCGCCTGATCGCCGCGGTTGTCGCCACGGTGATGGTCCCGCCACACCCTGAAGCGGTCGCCTACCACGTCGAGCGCGTCGGCGAAGCGATGCAAGTTCATGGCGAGTCGAGTGTCAGTAGAGCGTCGAACGCAAAATGAGGCGGTAGTGCACGACGCCTACGTTCACGAAACCAGCACAATCGTGCTACAGCAATCCAGCATCCCGAGCATCTTGCGCAATGTCTCGCATTACTTGCAGTTCCGTAACCTGAGACAAAATATCCAGGTGGATATGCGCGTCGAGCTTTTGAAGCCGCTCGAGCGCCGGTGTCCCGCCCAACGCGAGCGCTGGCACAAACCCATACATCGTGGTGTGATCGAGAGGCCCCAACTTTTCTAGCGCGCGCTCGAAAAGCGGAGCTTTTTCGCTATCCAGCAGATCAAACATCTCTTTGCTGGCCGTACTAAAGAAGAGCTGGATGGTTAGATCCGGGCCATCCTCTCGGTACTCCTCCTCATCGAAAGACGGAAAAATCATACCGTACGGTGTGGTGACCTTCAGCGACTGTCCAGTATTCTCGCCCCACAGGATCAGCCCGCCAAAAGCCGTACGCGCTATTACGTAATATGCATCGTGCTCCATGAATTGGGTCTCGCCAATCCACGCCTCCAGCTCATCTTCCCATTCGTCCGGATCGACGGTCCACAGCAACCCCTTGCCATAACCACACCACCCGTACTCCTGCCAGTAATCCAGAAGTATATTTGGCAACTTGCCTCGGAATTTCTCGATCTTTTCAGCTGGCACGTCGCGCCGATCGATTGCCGGTCCGAATTCCTTGTACCCCAAGAAATTCTCCATGAACTTATCCATTGCGCTTCCTCACTATTGGCATCGCTTGAGCTTGGCGTTAATTTTAGTGCCCCCTCGCTCCGCTTCTGGGACTTTTTTCGCCGCGTCATCAAGCTCAGCTACACGATCCTTCCACTGCGATCCGATAGACGAGTTTGCGCCGCGGTCGCCCATCATGGTGACGACATCCTTACCGCCTGCGATCATGTCCGGATTATGCAGCACTGCCAGTGTCTTCATCCGTTCAGCCGCCATCGCTTTGGCTTGCTCCGCGGCGGCCTCTCCTGCAATACCCTGTTTGCTCAGCGCCTTTTCGAACTTGGACGTCAACTCGGCCGAGTACGCGGCTCTCGCCTGTTCCTGCGCGGCGCCAGTGCCCGCGCGCCCAATCTCTTGGTAGCGCGCTCGCCCTTCCAGATACTCCTTCACGCTCAGGTCGTTCAAGCCCTTTTCCTGCTCGAGCAGCTGACGCTCATACTCCTTCGGATCGCCTTTCGCGTTCTTCTTGAAGCACTTCACCAAGTGCTCCTTCATCCGCTTCAGCTTGACCTTGAGGCCGTCTTTGCCCTTCTCGGCCGCCTCGCCCTCCTCCTTCAATTTCCGAAGTCGTTCCGCTTCCGCTTGGGCTTTCTTGGCCTCTTCGGCATCCTTCGCCAACTTGGCTGCCTTCGCAGCCTCTTCAGCCTCTTTCGCCACCTTGGCCGCTTTGGCTGCCTCTTCTGCTACATGTGCCCCCTTAGCGAGGCCCACAGCACCTTTCGCGATCTTGCCTGCCGTGGTCACCACTTTCCCGCCTGGGATCATGCTCGCAGCGGATAGCCCGGCCTCGACCATATCGCCTTCGGCCGCGTAAATCCCCGCGTCCACCGCCCCAGTCACAACGGAGAGTCCTGGCACAAAACTCGCAACGCCTAGCACGCCGTGTACCCACGGACTCGCCGCGCCCCACCAGCCTTCTTCCTTGGGGGTCTCCGGCTTGACGGGTGGGTTGCTGCTGCCGCTCGGCTTGCCGCCCTCGATCGATGCGCTCGGGGCAGACTGTGTCACATAGATGCCCGGGCAATTCCCGCCATTGAGGGTACACGGATCGCCTTCACGAATGACCGGCTTGCCCGTGATCCGCACCGTTCTAGAGCCCTTCACCGGCTTGACCTCGCCACTCACGGTCCCGCTCTTCACACCGTTGCAGGATCCGGCGGCATCCCCTTTGCAGCTCGGCTGCGTGCTCTGACTGAGCACGTAGGCCGGATCGCCGTTGAAGCGCACGTTCGGTACCGTGCCCATGCTGCTCGACAAATCCTCGGTCACTGGGTACGGCAACGGGGGCGTGCTGCTGCCGACCGGTGTCTTGTTGATGGACGGCGCCGTTGAAACCGCCTTGAACGCGCTGTCCTTACGAGCCCCGAGGTGATTAGCCGTGCGCCCCCCTCTCGCCGTGCGAGGTCGCGGACGCCATCACGTCGACGTCGCCACGCTCGACCATGCGCAGTTCGAGGGCTCGTACGCCGGGTTGCTTGGCCAGCGTTGCTCCTCCACACGCACGACACTTCGCGCCGCTCGGGATCGATCAGCACGGTGTCGAGTCGCACCTCCAACTCACCAATACTCCCGTTTTCGAACCGTACCAACGCAAACGGAAGATGTCCGGGCAGGTTCAATGTCAATGTGACATTGCCAGCGGCGTCCTTCGTGGAACACGGCGTAGTCGGCGCACACAAATTCACCAGCTCGATCTGTTCATCACCTCGCAGCGCATCCACCTGCTGATCTGGCCATGCCGCATTCCAGACTGCAAAATCAAAATCCTTCGGTACCGGCGCGTCGCTTTCGATGAACGCGCGATCGATGGTTCCCACCAGCTTCGCGCGCTCGGGATGCCCTTTCGGCCGGACACCGAACCCAGCGACGAGTGGCACCGATTCAGCGAGCTTTCCAACGCGAGCCGAATCGAAGTCCCTCAAGGTAATGGGCCACGCCGAATATTCAATTTGCGGCGCGGCAACCGCGTTGATGCCTGTTGCCTCCAAATACCAGTCGCGTACGAATCCCTGTCCAGAGACGTTGGCTGAGAACGCATCATGGGCGATCGGGGCGCGGGGCGCGTCGGGATGGGCACCGGCCTGCTCCGGGGTCAATCGTTGCTTCTTTGCGACCCGATCGGCCGCCTTATCGCCCGTCTCAATACGACATTGACCGCCGAACGCATGCTCCAAGTTAGCCTGAATATCGCGTGCTGGCTCCGGAGACGTTAATTGCCATGCCTGTTGATGTCCACGCAGAACTGACCCACCGGGGATGCGGTGGAAATCAACACCCATAGCTTCAAGGTAGCGGACGCCTCCAATCAGAGCCTCGGTAGATGAGCTAGATTGCGGATGTTCCCTCGGTCGCGTCGCTACCTGATGTGCTTCAACAGCCCGCTGTCGGGCAAGCTCCAGATTTGTCCAACACTGCTGGTCGGCAAAGCCGGTTGTGCGCGCGATTACCCATCACGAGCGTCAATCGATCGGGCAACCCGAAAGCCAAGATCATCGATTGCAAATGTCGGATGGCTACGACGTCGATTCGTAGCAAGGCAGCCTCGTTCGGCATCAGCCCAACCACCGCCACGAAACACGCGATACGAACCATAGACTTCCGGGTCGTATAGATCGGCGCACCACTCCCAAACATTTCCTAGCGTGTCGAAAAGCCCCCAGTCATTTGCTCGCTTTTGACCCACCTCATGCGATTGGCCCCCCGAGTTTTCTCTATACCAGGCTATATCGGAGAGTTTGCCGTATCTCGGACCATTTGTTCCGGCGCGGCAAGCGTACTCCCATTCAGCTTCGGTGGGCAGGCGATAGCCGTTACTTTCTGGGACAAGAGAAGCCCCCGTTCCATCGCCATGAAATTCATAACAGTCGAGAAGGCCGGCCGCCTTTGAAAGCATGTTGCAGAACTGGGCGGCATCAATCCAGGATACGTTGACTACTGGACATTGCTCGGCGACATATGACGATGGCCATTGTCCGGTTGCCGCAGCATATTGCGCCTGAGTGACGGGATAGCGGCCGATCAAAAAATGCGGTAGGTCGACAGACCATCTACGGCCAATTCTGTCGTCCCTCAATGCAATCGTTCCTGCGGGAACGCGTATCGTTTGTATATCGAGTGTTTCAGACAGATGTTCCATTTTCTTCATGACAATAGATACAGCGTCAAAGGCCTCCAATATAGTATCTCACAGGGCTTGCCTCGCATTAACGGAAGCAGCATGAGTGGGTAGGGAGGTGCGCCAAAACGAAGGATGCGTTGGATCAAAAGCGCGCGCGTTCGATAGCCGGGCGAAGCTGACGTCGCACGAGCAACTGTTGTATGTTGAAAGCCGCCATAGTGGTCGAGCTGGGTCAACGGGCTGAAGTGGGTCGGCAGCGGAAGTTCGGCGGCCGGCGCCACCGCGGGCGACCGTCCACCAACTTCGAGCTTCCGGATTCCTGTCTTCAAGCCGAGCAATGCTTGAACCACTGCATCGCTGTACAGCCGCGGACGGCCACGTGTGGGCTCGGTGTCCGGCACGTTCGCAAGAACATCATCGTCAATCCACATGGTGATGTTGCCTCGATTGATCAGGCCGGCGTTGTACGTCGTCCAGTTCCTGACGCGGTACTTCGACTTTGGCTCTTGCGTCGTGCCCTTGTCCTTGCGCATGTTCTCGCACGCAAAGATCGAGAATCTACGCATGAACCCGATTTGTTAACAGAGGCATCGCTCGGCCTGTGGCGCGTAAACGTCACGTCGGCAAGCCGGATTAATGCAACAACGCCACAACGCGCCCTCGAAAATATCGAAGCTGGTCGAGATCAACCGATCGAAGTGGGCCAGTTGCGTCGAATCGCTCCCACTCATATGGAAGGTATCAACTTGCGCGGCACCTTCAATTTCCCAGTGGCGCTCTATGCGAAGCGGATCCTGCCGAGTACCGTGGCCGACAACGCCATCGCATCATCCAGTCAGCGAGCCTAACAAGGAGGCCTTTCGTGCCTACTTGCACAGCAGCTGGCGATGGTGGAATTTCGGGCCGAAACAACCTGCCGACAATGACCAGCGACATTCAAGCAAGGGGAAGACAGTATCGCTGTGATTTATATAGATATTTGTTTGGGGCCGCAAGGCAAAGCCTTACTGTGCCTAAAGGCGGTTGATCGGAAAAATACGTGGAAATCAAGGGCACCCCGGCGCATCGCGCCATCCCGAGGGCGTCGATGACGAGCCCAGCTCGTTCCCGATCCGAAGCGCTCGGCACCATGACGGAGCGACGCTTCCTCAATCCGTATTGCCACAGTTTCATCCGCGTCGCGATCGCGGTACCGTGCGTGCGTGTCGCATGAGCGAGCGTTTTTGGCCGCGCTTACGCATGCATCAGCGCGTGGCGGTCAACGCGACCGACTCCGCCAGCTTGCGTGCGGCCCGCTCGGCAAACGCCGCCAGAATCGTGCTGGCCTGGCCGTGTAGCGTTTCGCGTGGCGTAACGTGGCATTCGGCCAGCGGCGACTTTCGCGCGAGCATCCGCATTTGCGCCAAAGCCGATTCCGCACTGCGTTGTGCGAAACTGCAGAAGCATGCAACGTGAGGCAAGCGCCGCCAATTCGCTTCGAGATAAGCCCGCACCGGCGACGATACGCAACCCGCCCAGACAGGGGACCCGATCACCACGAGATCGTATGCGGACGGATCTCGCTTCGGCGCGACGATTTCCGCTGGTTTCCGGTTGACTGCCTCGACGAGCGAGCGCAGATATCCAAACGGGCCCAAGCGCCCGCGCGTCACAATGATTTCCTCGACGTCGGCGTCGAGCATCGCCGCCAATGCGGACGCGGCCCGGCGGGTCGTGCCGGTTCGCGAATAGAACACGACAAGTACCTTTTCGGAATTCATGCGCCCTCCTTTCTGCACGTGAGCCGCGGGCGTGCATGCACCGCCTGAATTCAAGCGTCCGATCGTGATCTACAGGTTCAAGCGCACATGCGCTGTTAGCGTGATGGGGGCAACCCCCGGCCGTGATCGGGCAGCGCAAAACAAAACGGAATTCATCGGCTTCGGCATCCGCCGACATGCACCGACGGATGCGTGCCGAGCTGTATCATTTCACCCTGACTTCGATCTTCTTCTCGGCCTTGCGAGCTTCCAACGTCTTCGGCAGCGTGACCGTCAGCACGCCCTTCTGGAACGATGCCTCGATCTTGTTTCTGTCAACACCATCGGGCATCTGGAAGTTGCGCTCGAACGAACCGAAGCGACGCTCGTGGACGTAGTAGTCCTTGTGCTGCTCCTCCTTCTCTTCCTGCTTCTCGCCGCGAATCGATAAGCCACCGTTCGCGAGCTTGACTTCGATATCCTTCTCGTTGAGCCCCGGCAGTTCGGCGGTGATTTCGTATGACTTGTCGGTCTCCGCGAAGTCGACCGCGGGCTCGGCCACCAGTTCGCGGTCGCGGTGCCGGAAAGGCTCCAGTCCAAAGACGGAGTGCCTCGCCGACGCCATGCCCGCGCGGCGATTGAAATCGTCGAAGAGCCGGTCCATCTCGTGCCGCAGCGCTTCGATAGGATGCCAGTACGGCGCCATCAGCGAGCGCTCCGCGCTCTCCTCTGGCTTCTTGACCGGCAGTTTGGTAGATGAATCATTCATCTCGCACCTCCTTCGCATCAGTGACGCACTCATTCTCGGTTGGCCGGGGCCGTGGTTGTTGATGGAGATCAACGCTCAGGGGCGACGGGCCGGCCGCCCATCCGCGAGCAAGCAGCGCACGACACGTTACGGTCGTTGGCCCGGGGCAATCCGCGCGCAGCGCCGGCAATTGGAGCGTTCGAGTTCCGGGGGCAGGACTCGCGACGTGGATACGTCCTACGTCATTTTCGCGGCCGCGCCTGACGCGTCGTCGCCGCATACCAGCAGAACCGGGCAATGCGATGTACGCACGAAGCGCTCCGCGACGCTGCCGATGACCAGGCGTCTGATACCGCGGCGTCCGTGGGTGCCGATCACAGCCAGATCGATTGCATGCTCGTCGACATAGCGCTGCAGGCGTTGCGCGACATCCTCGCCGATGCCCTCGCTTTCGATCAGTTCCGCCTCACCGCTTACCGCCGCGCGTGCGATGGCGTGCTCGGCCTCACGCAGCACCGCCGTGCCGTCACGTCGGAGCTCGTCGATCAGCTCGTTGGGATCGATTCGGCCCGCGTAAGTAAACAGAACCGATTTGTCGACGACGTACACCGCGAACAAGTGAGCGCCGCAAAGCTTCGCCAGCTTCAATCCTTCCTCGAACACGCGCTTCGACGGATCGCTACCGTCGAGGGCAACCATGATCTTCGTGTACATGCGAACCTCGCGGGATAATGGGCCGTGCGCTTGGGCGACGACCGGTTTCGGTACCATCATCGGCTTCGATGGGGCTTGAGCGTTGATTTCGGTCAAGAGTCTTGGGGCCAAAACCCGGAATCTCGTGTACCTGCCCGCTTTCCGCGGCCCGCTTCAACTGCTCGAGCGTTTCGACGTGCAGCGCGTCGTGGAGTGCCTTCACGCGCTTGGGACCAAGGCGCGGCACGTCGAGCAGTTCGAGCAGTTCGAGCATCGCGGGTGACAGCGCGCGGCGCAGCTGTTGTTGCAGTTCGCACGTTCCCGTCGACACGATCTCGCGCAGCTTCGCGGCAAGATTGACCCCAATCGTCGGGATCGCATCCAGGTCATCGCCATGCGCAACCATGGTCGCGATATTGCGACCGTAGCCGGCTACCGTACGCGCAGCATTGCGATAGGCACGCATGCGAAAGGGATTGGTGCCCTGGATGGCGAGCGGGTCCGCGATCTCGGAGAAGACGGCGGCGCAATCGGAGTTGTGAATCGCCACGTTTCTGATCCTTGCTGCGCGTGGTGAGCGGTATGGCACCCTTACCCGAAGATCGAACCGGTCGTATCCGAATCAGGCTCAACTACACGGCGGCCTCCGGATCACATGACGCAACGAGACGCATAGGTCGCCAACATCCGTGCTAAAACGCCTCTGCGCTCCTCTCCCGACTATGCCACCCCGCCGACGGTTCGAGCGGCTCAACCGCACTGGTCTCGTCGAGGTGAAAGAGCGCGTCGAACTGGGACGCGAGCGCGGCTTCGAAATAGTGGCTCTGCCGCTCCGTCTGCGGCAGGTACAGCACGCCGATCGCGCGTTCCAGCAAGGGTTCGTCGAGCGTGCGCGAACTGTCGCCCTGCATGGGCAGAAAGAAGCGATCGTAACCCGTGGTGTGGAACAGATGTTCCCAGCTGTCGTGTAGCGCAGGACGCACCCATTTCTGCTCGACCTCGCCGTCCCATCGAGAAGCCGCCGAAACATGCCCGGTGTACGTCGTGAATCCGACCAGCAGCGCCCGATTTCGCGCATTTTCTCGTACGATCTGACCGAGATTCCACTCCCCGCGACGCCGCGATTCCGTTGCGCGCGCATCGCCGAGATGCGAATTGTGTGCCCAGACGACAACCTTGCCGCTGCCGCCGCGGCGCACGCGATAGCGGGTCAGCGCGAACAGCGTGCCGGCCATGTGGGCATCGCGCAGGTTCCACGTATTCATCCGGCTTCCGAACATGCCACGATAGTACGCTTCGGCGTTGACAACCACCTGCGCATTCTGCTCCGCGAAGAACTGCGCATCGAGTACGTCGGTACCGTCGCGCGACAGATAGTCGAACTGGTCAGCTCGCAACTGCAGAAGCTGTCGCACCGCGCCGGCCTGAGCGGCAGGCCGTGCTCCGACCGCGGCCGCATAACCATAGGCCTGCGGCTCCCGGACATGGTCAAGCGCTGCGTAGCGCGCACGCGCGAGCGCAGCCTCTGCCGGGTCCAGATCTTCAAGGTAGCGAATCACCGCGTCCGCGGAACGGTAGAGACTGTAAAGATCGAGGCCATAAACGCCCACTCGGTTCTGCCGCGGCCGAATGACGTTGATTCCGCGCAGCGCAGCAATGAAGTCTCGTACCTCCCGATTACGCCACATCCAGACAGGGAAACGCTCGAAATCGCCAAGCGCCGACGAGGCGTGGTCGGTGCCGTCGCCTTGCACAAAGCGATCGATTCGCCACGCGTCGGGCCAGTCTCCTTCAATGGCGACCGCGTCGAAGCCTTGCTCGGCGATCAGCCGCAGGGTGATTTCCCCGCGCATGCGGTAGAATTCGGCCGTGCCGTGCGTGGCCTCACCGAGCAGAATCAGGTCACGGCCGCGTGCCATTTCCAGAAGTGCGTCGTAGTCGGTGCTGTCCCCGTTCATACGTTGACCGAGCGCGCGAACGGCAAGGAATGGTGTTTTCGGTGGCTGCATGATGCATTTCCTCCATGCGAAATGCGGTTGTGGCACGCCCGATCGGCGGACAGGCGTAGGGCTTCGGTTCGCACGACATGCCGGCAGAAACGCCGATCAAGGCGTGCCGCCGCCCGGCGCAGCAGCACGCATGCTTCCGTCGTCGCCGCCCACGGCACCACGTTGGCGGTTCCGCACCTCGGCGAAGCAGCGTCGCACCTCCTCGTCGCTCGTCTGCGAAAAGTCGGTGTAGAACTGGCTGATGCTCATGAATCTGGCCGGCAGCAGCACGCAGATGAATTCATCTGCAATCAACTCGAAACGGGTTTCCGCCCCGGCCGGGCACACGGGCACCGCGACGACAATCCGCTTCGGGCGCCGACTGCGCAGTGCATCAAGGGCCGCTTGCATCGTTGACCCCGTCGCCATGCCGTCGTCCACGACGATTACGAACTTTCCTTCGACCGCGGCAGGCTGCTGCTGCCCGCGGTAGGCCGACTCCCGGTGTCGAAGGGCGATGCGTTCGCGTGCGACGGTCTCGAGAAGCTGTTGCTCGGTTACGGGAATGTGACGTAGTGCGGACTCGTTGAGGTAAAGTGCGTCGCCCGTCGCGATTGCCCCGATCGCAAGCTCCGGATTGAGCGGTGCCCCGAGCTTGCGTACGACGAGCACGTCCAGCGGGCACTGCAAGGCGCGCGCCACCTCATAGCCAACCGGCACACCTCCGCGCGGCAATGCCAGCACCACGACATCGCTGCGGCCACGATAGCGCTCAAGTGCCGCGGCGAGCTGCCTGCCCGCATCGGTACGATTCCGAAAGATGCCATTCATGGTTAAACGAGATGCCCCATCCTCGCGATGCGGGAAGCGCAAAGTGCAGAGCGGCGCGGATGCAATTCACGACACGGTTCTGCGTTCAAGATGACCGGATATTCAGCCAGCGCCCGAACCAGCCAACGGCAAGGCGCGTCACTTCGTCGAGCGCGCGGGGTTCCTCGAACAGGTGTGTCGCACCCGCCACGATTGCGATGCGATGCTCGCACGTCAGTTGCCCGGCGGCCTTTTGATTCACCTGATCACTTCCGTGTCGAGTTCGCCCACGATCAGCAGTGTGGGTAGCAGCGTGGCGAAACCTGCGCGCTGCAGACCTGCCGCTACCTGCCGATTGCGCGGACTAAAGCGGCGGCCGCCGCTGCCATGCACGAACACGACAACCGCGCCGGCGTCATCGGGAATTTCCAGAATCCCGTCAAGCGTCACATAGTCGACGGGAATCTCTATGCGCAGCGTTTGCATCCATCGCCCCTGACGTCATCACGGTCCACAACGGGTACCCCCGCGATAGCTTCGCAGGGCATAGCCCGCGCGATCACGCGTCGCGTCTGCGTCAGTCTGCCCGGACCTCGGTCTTCGTCCTGGCCTCGCGGGCTTCCGACCACTTCGGCAGCATGATCGTCAACACGCCCTTCCGGAGCGACGCCTGCAACTCGTTGCTGTCGACACCGGCGGGCATCGGAAAGTAGCACTCGAACGAACCGACGCTACGCCCGCGGATGCGTTAGTCCCGGTGCCTCATTCTCTTCCTGCTTCTCGCCGCGAATCGACCAACCGCCGTTGGCGTGCCTGACGTGCCGCCGCGCTTCGACTGGATGCGATCGCGGCGCCACTATCGAATGCTCCGTGCTCTCCTGCGGCTGCCTGACGAAAGTTGGCGGGACGATCCGTTCATGTCGTACCTCCTTCCCGTCACTGACGCACTCATTCTCGATTGGCAGGGATCGCGGCACTTGATGGAGATCAACGCTCGGGATGGAGAGACGGGACACGCATCTGGCGATGCATGCGGCCGCGCGCAACGCTTCGCGCTCGTTGACCCACGTGCTGACGATGCGCGAACATGCGTTTGCCGCATCGGCCGCGCTTGCCGACGAGCGCGGCGTGCTCCCGGCCTACGATCCGGCCGCCTATCTGACCGGCCCCGCGTACCGCATGCTCCTGCCGCTGAAGGTGCACCACGCGATCGCGCGACACGGGCTGCGCAACAACCATATGCTGTCGTTCCCACCGGCCGGCAGCGTGAGCCTCGCGTTCTGCGACAACTGTTCGAACGGGATCGAGCCGGCCGTCGGCTGGACGCAGCGTCGCATGGTGCGCACCGTGCGCAAGCGCGACGGCCCGGTCTGCATCGGCTGCTGACAGAGACGATGGCCGGCGGCAGGCGTCCGGTGCACCGCCGGCGATCGTTCATTCGCACTTCAGACTTCAGGCGGAGGCGCCCGTGATCGTTTCCGTGTCAGCTTCCGCCGGCCGGGGCGTCTCCTCGGCTTCGTCCGGCGGCGTGATGAGCGCCATCAGCATGTCGTGATCGATCGACTCGTGCTGCAGCAAGCACCGTGCAATCCGTTCGAGCGCATCGCGGTGTTCGCCGAGAGTCGCCGCGACCCGCGCATGCGCGCCCTCAAGCAGCGCACGCACCTCCTCGTCGATCAGTTGCGCCGTGTGTTCGCTGCAACGGCCGTCGCCCGGCGTCCACACGCCGGGCGCTCCGCCCTTCGATGCTGCGTCGTCGAACGTCGCCAGGCCGATCTTGTCGCTCATCCCGTACTGCATGACCATGTGCCGGGCGAGCGCGGTCGCCCGCTCGAGATCGTTCTGTGCGCCGGTCGACACGTCGCCAAACACGATTTCCTCGGCCACCCGCCCGCCGAGCAATACGTCGAGCCGGTCGAGCAATTCGCTCCTGCGCAGCACGTAGCGATCCTCGGTCGGCACCTGCTGCGTATAGCCGAGTGCCGCGATGCCGCGCGGGATGATCGACAGCTTCTTCACCGGATCGCAGTGCGCGCGGCTTTGCGCGACGAGCGCGTGGCCCGATTCGTGATACGCGATGGTGCGCTTCTCCTGCTCGTTCATCACGCGGCTCTTGCGCTCCATGCCCGTCATCGCGCGATCGATCGCCTCGTCGAAGTCGGCCATCCCGATCGACGGTTTGCCGAGTTCGGCCGCATGCAGCGCGGCCTCGTTGACGACATTCGCGAGATCGGCACCGACAAATCCCGGCGTGCGCGATGCCAGCTCGGCCAGATCGACTTCGGGGGCAAGCTTCACGCGCTTCGTATGCACGGCCAGAATCTGCTTGCGTCCGTTCAGGTCCGGCCGGTCGATCGCGATGTGCCGGTCGAAACGTCCGGGGCGCAGCAGCGCGGGATCCAGGATCTCCGGCCGGTTGGTCGCAGCCATGATGATGACGCCCGAATTGGCCTGGAAGCCGTCCATTTCGACGAGCAGCTGGTTCAGCGTCTGCTCGCGCTCGTCGTTGCCCGACATCAGGCCGACACCGCGCGCCTTGCCGAGCGCATCGAGTTCGTCGATGAACACGATGCACGGCGCCTTCTGCTGCGCCTGCTCGAACAGGTCGCGCACGCGGGCCGCGCCGACGCCGACGAACATCTCGACGAATGCCGAGCCGCTGATCGAGAAGAACGGCACCGCCGCCTCGCCGGCCACCGCACGCGCGAGCAGCGTCTTGCCGGTGCCCGGCGCGCCGACGATCAGCACGCCCTTCGGAATCTTGCCACCGAGCCGCTGATAGCGTTCCGGGTTGCGCAAGAATGCGACGATCTGCTGCAACTCGGCCTTCGCCTCGTCAATGCCCGCGATGTCGTCGAACGTGATGCCGGTTTCCTGCTGCACATACACGCGGGCCTGGCTTTTACCCATGCCGCCCAGATCCCTTATCCCGCCCGGCCTGCGCATCATGAAGCTCCAGATCACGGCGAAACCGATCAACGGGACGATCCACGTCGCGAGCGTCCCGATCCAGCCCGTATCCGCCGCGCCACGATAGCGAATCTCGGCAGTCGTCAGCGACGTAACCAGTCCGTCGTCGGTCACCCGGTTCGTCGAGAAGCGCCACGGCGGTCCGGCCCTCTTGACGGAAGCCGCGTCGGAAGCGGGCAGTGCGTCGCCGGCTTCCGGCATGCGCAGCGTGCCCGAGATCGACGACTGGCCGATTTCCAAATCGTCCACGAGCCGCGCGTCGACCAGTCGGTGAAAGTCGCTGTACGAAATCGACGTGGAAGCCGGCTGATGCATCAGCAACTGGATCGCGACCAGCACAGCGAACGCGATCGGGATCAGCAGCCCGAAGTAGTCGAATAACTTTTTCATGGAATCGAGGCTACCCGGCAGGCAACCGTCCTCTCACGCATCGTCGCGCTTCCACTGCGCGCGCAGCACGTCCTCGCCGTCGCGATAGTTGAGCGCCAGCTCGCCGTGATGCGCATGCAGCAACGCTTCGCCCAGCCGTCGCACCATATGCACGCCCGTCGTATGGACGACGAGCGCATCGGCAGACTTCTCGATTTCCATGATGCGTTCGAGCGCGTGCTCTCTCGTCTCCAGATCGGCCTGATGCTCGAGTAGCTCGAGAATAGTCGACCGGTGCGCGCGCAGGTACGCGCCGTGCAACACTAGCTCGCCCGCCGGCACGTTTTCCCGCATGCGCTTGCAGGCCGGGCATTCGAGCTGCCGCCGGTCGAGCGGGGTCGCGTACCAGGTCCAGCGGCCCTCGTCGCAGACGGCGCCGCAGCCTTCGCAGATCCTGTTGCCCGTGGGCCGCCTCGGTTCGCGGTAACTGTCCTTCGTATGCGGCTGCATGCGCTTGTCCCGGCGCACGTAGTTTCGGCCGGGGCCGGTATGCGAACGGTTCATGGCTGCTTCTCCTGGTAGTAGACAGCGCGGGCAAGCCGGTCAGGCAACGGTCAGCCGGTCGACGACCTCCCGCCCCCTCTCACCGAGCAACGCGACCGTGCCCGTCAACGTGACGATGCAGTCGGCCGCTTCGATCGAAATTCCCGCAGATTCACGCTGCGCGCGGCGCGCCAGCACTTCGGCGACCCGCGCGCCGATGTCGGGCACCGTGTGGTCCGTACGCGCCCGGATACGGTTCGCCACGCCGACGACGCCGATCATCCGGCTCACCACGGCATCCGCCGCGCGGCTCTGGAACGCATGGTCAACCTCGACGCGAATCTTGTGATCGCGCAATGCTTCCTGCCAGCCGAGCGCGAACGTGATCGCGATCGCCAGTTCGCGATCCGCGCACCCGTTCTCCGGCGGGGCGACGTTCAGCTCGAGCACCAGCGCGCGCACATCGGCGACATGCAGCTCCGATTTCTACGCCTCGAGCTTCTGCGCCCGGCTGCCTACCGTGCCGCGCAACGTGACGATCCGGTCGCGGACGTCAACGTCGATCCGGCGCGCGTCGATCGCCGGATTCCAGAACAGCGCCTGCTCGACGTCCTGCTTGAGTGCTGCGTCTGACTTCATGTCGGTTTCCCGTCGGCCGGCGCCGATCGCGAAGCCTGCGACCGGATGCGCACCGCACTGCAGCCAGCATCGCGCACAGCGGCGCCAGCGGCTTGACGAGGATCAATCAACGGCGGGCTTGCGCGACGCATGCCGCTTGCGGTGCGAGCCGATTTTGTCCGTTGATACAGATCAACGCTGCAACGGCGAGCGACGCGACCATGGTGGCAGACGTTGCGAAGCGCCCGCCCCGGGAGACCATCATGATCCGCAAACAGTACCGAATCGTTCTGGCGACGCTCAGCGTGTCTATCGCGATTGCGTCGCTGGTCGAGCAGCGTGCACGGGATGCTGTTCGACGAGCAAGTGTTCCGGCCCTCGATCGCCACGCTGATCTCGAGCATCCTCGTGTTCGTCGTGCTGCTGAACCTCGGTCCGGGCAAGCGCTCGTGACACGCGCGGCACCGTTGCGCTCTCCATCATGAATGGCATCCTGAAACTCGCGTTCAAGCTGCTCGTCAACGACAGCGCGAAATTCACCGCGCTGACCGTCGGCATCACGTTCTCGGTGCTGCTGATGATCGAGATGACGTCGCTGTTCGCCGGGATCCTGAACAAGTCGTCGGCGTCCGTCATCAATATCGGCGCGAAGGTCTGGGTGATGGACCCGGCCGTAAAGACGATCGCGAACAGCATCGGGATGCCCGGTTACGTGCTCGACGCCGTGCGGAGCATCGACGGCGTCAAGTATGCGGTTCCGCTCTATTCCGGCGTCGCGCTCGTCAAGCTGCGCTCCGGCACCTATCAGGCCGTGACGGTTATCGGCCTCGACGACGCGAGCCTGCTCGGCCGCCCGACGATGCTGCAGGGCCGCATCGAGGACATCTACGCGGAGAACGGCTTCATCGCGATCCAGGACCCCGAGTTTGCCAAGCTCGAGAACCCGATCATCGGCACCGATTTCGAGCTGAACGATCACCGCGGCGTGATCGTCGGCATCGCGAAGGTCGCCGCGAGCGGCCTGTTCGGCACGCCAACGCTCTACACCACGTACGCACGCGCGATCCGCTACATTCCGTCGCCACGCTTCACGACCTCTTACATCCTCGTCGAGCCGAAGTCGGATGCGGACATCGCTCACATCAAGGCGGTCGTCCGCTCGCTCGGCTACCTCGCGTATACGCGAGACGAATTCATCGCGCAGATCGCGCGCTTCTACAAGTACGAGACGGGGCTCGGCACCAACATCATGCTGATGACGATCATCAGCTTCATTATCGGCCTGTCGATTTCCGGCCAGACGTTCTATGCGTTCATCCTCGAGAACCTGGACAAGTTCGGTGCACTGAAGGCGATCGGCGCGAAGAGTCGCGAGCTCGTCGCGATGATCCTGTTCCAGGCGACGTTCACCGCGCTGACCGGCTACGGCATCGGCGTCGGGCTGTGCGTGCTGATGATCACGCTCGCGAAACTGCGGATCCCCGACTATGCGGCGCTCATTACGTACGGCAACCTGTCGATCGCGTTCGGGATGGTGGTGGTGATCGCGACGATCTCGAGCTATCTCGGCGTGCGCCGCGTGCTGCGCATCGAGCCGTTCGACATTTTCCGGGGCTAACGATGGCCGGCATCGCGATCGACGCGCGCGGCGTCAGCAAATGGTTCGGCGAAGGCGACGCGCGCACGCAGGCGCTGCGCGACGTTTCGATCCAGGCGAATTTCGGCGAGATGCTGCTGATCGTCGGGCCGTCCGGCAGCGGCAAAACGACGCTGCTCAGCGTGATCTCCGGCATCCTGCGACCGGACGACGGCTTGGTGTCGATCGACGGCGTCGACCTGTGGGCGCAGCCGAACAATGCGATCGCCGATTTCCGGCTGAACCGGATCGGCTTCGTGTTCCAGGACTATCACCTGTTTCCGAGGCTCACGACGGCGGAGAACGTCGCGATCCCGCTGATCCTGAAGCGCCGGCCGTGGGATGACGCCATCAAGGAAGCGCATACGTACTTGGACGTCGTCGGACTCGCGAATCGCGCGCAACTGCCGCCCGTCAAGCTGTCCGGCGGCGAACAGCAGCGCGTCGCGATCGCGCGCGCGATCGTCAGCCAGCCCGACCTGCTGATCCTCGACGAACCGACCGCGTCGCTCGACGGCGACACGGGCCGCATGATCATCGACTTCGTCAAGCACCAGGTGCTGAGCGACACGCGCTGCATCGTGATCGTCACGCACGATGCGCGGATCTTCGAGTATGCGGATCGCATCCTGAGGATGGAAGACGGCAAGCTGAGCGGCATCGTGCGCGGAGGTGCGCGATGAAGCACAGGCTCGTGTTCGCGGCGGCACTCCTCGGCTTCCTGGCAAGCCTCGTTGCCGCGTGGGTGTACAGCCGCCAGGAGCCGCCGCAGCCGCCGGTGTTCAAGCCGGCCGCCAATCCGTACGCGCGCGGCGTCTATGCGAACGGCATCGTCGAGAGCGAACAGCCGGCCGGCGCGAACGTGAACGTCTATCCGGACGTGTCGGGTGCGGTGACACGCATCCTCGTACACGACGGCGATCCGGTCAAGGCCGGCGACGCGCTGCTGACGATCGACGATTCGGTGCAGCGCGCGACCGCCGCCCAGCTCGCGGCACAGGCCGATGCGGCCACCGCGCTGCTCGACGAGCTGAAGGCTCAGCCGCGCCGCGAGGTGCTCGACGTGGCCAGTGCGCAGACGGCGGCCGCGCAGGCGAGCCTGAAGCTCGCACAGGACCAGTACGACAAGCAGCGGCACGCGTACGACATCGATCCGAAAGCCGTCAGCCGCGACGCGCTCGACACCGCCGCGAACGCGGTGCGCGTCGCGGCGGCCAACCTGGATGTCGTGACGCGGCAGTATCGTCTGACGAAAGCCGGCGCGTGGCGCTACGACGTGCTCAACCAGGAAGCGCAGGCCGTCGCGCTGCGACGCGCGGCGGATGCGGCGGCCGCCCTGCTCGCCCGATACACGCTGCGCGCGCCTGCGGACGGCACGGTCCTGGCAATGAACGCGGCCGTCGGGTCGTACCTGACCTCGCAGGGGCTCTTTGACACCTATACGCGGGGCAGCACGCCGGTTGCGGTGCTCGGCACGCCAGTCGACCGGCTGCAGGTGCGCTGCTACATCGACGAAATCCTGATCCATCAGCTACCCGACTTGCATGCGTTGAAGGCGCACATGTTCGTGCGCGGCACGTCGGTTGAGGCCGATCTCCAGTTCGTGCGCGTGCAGCCGTACGTCACGCCGAAGATCGAATTGTCGGACCAGCGCACTGAGCGCGTCGACGTGCGCGTGCTGCCAGTCATTTTCCGTATCGTGCCGAACAGGAATGTGCGGCTGTTTCCCGGGCAGATCGTCGATGTCTACGTCGCAGCCAAATAACTCGCCCCGTCTGGCGCATGCGCCACGCCGCCGAACCGGTGCGGTGATCGTCGCCGTGCTGTTCGCGGGATGCACGGTCGGGCCGAACTTTGTCCCGCCGCCCGCGCCGCGCGTCGCGCGCTTCGTGCCGCCTGACGGGCCGGGCGCGATAACCGGCCCGTGGACCGGCGGCGGCCGCACGCAGGCATTGTCGGCGGACGCGGCTCTCCCGCGCGACTGGTGGACGCGCTTCGGTAGCCGCGCGATCGACCTGACCGTCGACGAAGCGCTGACCGGCAGCCCGACGCTCGATCTCGCGGAAGCGACGCTGCGGCGCAGCGAGCACGCGCTGCGGGCTGGCCAGGGTGTCTTTTTCCCGCAGGTGGACACGCAGGCCGGCGCGTCGCGTGAGCGCGCCACGCCGCTGCGCACTGGCCAGACGGTGCCGGCGTCGGTCTTCAACCTGTTCACGCTGTCGGCGACGGTCAGCTATACGCTCGACCTGTGGGGCGGCGAACGGCGCCAGATCGAGGCGCTCGCGGCCGGCGTCGATTCGCAGCGCCAGGCGCTGGCCGGCGCGTACCTGATGCTGACCGCCAACGTCGTCAATACGATGGTCGCGCGCGCCGCCTATCGTGACGAAGCCGCGGTCACACGCGAAATGATCGCGCTGCTCGACGAGCAGATGCGCCTGACGCGCGCACAGGTGACGGCCGGCGCGGCGGCCTACGTCGCGGTGCTGACGCTGGAATCGCAGCGAGCGTCGCTCGAAGCGACGCTGCCCGCGCTCGACCAGAAGCGCGCGCAGGCCGACGACCTGCTTGCGCTGCTGGCAGGCCGCTATCCGGTCGACTGGCAGACGCCGGACCTATCGCTCGACGGGATCGAACTGCCCGCCAGCCTGCCCGATACGGCGCCGTCGTCGCTGGTGCGCCGCCGTCCCGACATCCTGCAGGCGGAAGCCCAGCTGCACGTGGCCAGCGCGCAGGTCGGCGTCGCGACGGCCGCGCTCTACCCGAACCTCACGCTGTCCGCGTCGGGCAGGTTCGACAGCATCGTCGCCGGCAAGCTGTTCGCACCAGCTGGCCGCGCATGGAGTGTCGGCACCGGACTCACCGCGCCGCTGTTTCATGGCGGCACGCTGCTGAACCAGCGGCGTGCCGCGCAGGATGCGTACGCCGAAGCCGATGCGACCTATCGGCAGGTCGTCCTGTCGGCGTTCTCGCAGGTGGCCGATACGTTGCGCGCGCTCGCGAACGACGCGACAGCGCTCGATGCGCAGGCGCGCGCGATGGCCGCGGCCCGCGATGCGCTGAAGCTCACGCAGGCCGGCTACGACGCGGGGATCGCCGGCTACGTCCAGTTGCTGGTCGCCGACGTGCAATATCATCAGGCGCGGATTGCGTGGCTGCAGACGGTCGCACAGCGTCTGCAGGACACGGTCGCGTTCTACGTCGCGCTGGGCGGTGGCTGGGGCGAAGCCGGCTGACGAGCGCGTCGCGCCCGGCATTCGGCCCAATTCAGCCCGTCTGGGCGACGACGTCGGGCCGCTGCCACGGCGGCAGTTCGGCCCAGCCGAGCGAGCCGTAGACGGTCCCGCCGGCGGCCTCAATCGTTTCGACGAACGCGGCGAGCGTTGTCCCGGCCGGAACGATCAGCGTCATCGCGTCGATGAAATCCTCGCTGCGCAGCCATGGCGCCGCGCCGTGTTTGATCTGCTGGACGCTCCACGCGAGGCCGTGCCGCCCGGCCTCGGGCGGTAGCAGGCTCGGCGCATCGAACGCAACCCCAGCAACTGCGCGCGCGAATCGCTGTACGGCGGCTTCGCGGCGTTCTGGTAGGGCACGTCCGCCCAGTCAAACATCACCGCAAACATGTTCGCCTCCCCGCGCGCGCGCTTTCGCGCGCTTCGCTTCCAGGGTTGGACGTCGCGCATCGTGCGCGCAGCGCCCGGTAACGGGCGCTTGATATAAGTCAACGGGCGCCGGACGGTTGCTAACATGATGAAGCGGTATGACGCCGCCCACGCGGCGATCTGGAGATGGTCGAATGATATCCGTTCCTCCGCTTGCCGCAAGCGCCCATCCCGACCATCACCTGAGGTCGCTGCTGGGCTACGCGGTGCTGGCTCCGTCCAGCCACAATTCGCAGCCGTGGCGTTTCCTGGTCAACGGCACCACGATCTCGGTCTGCGCAGACCGCGTTCGCGCGTTGCCCGTGGTCGATCCGTTCGATCGCGAGCTGATCATCAGTTGCGGGGCCGCGCTGCTCAATCTGCGTGTCGCGCTCAATCATGCCCAGCTCGCGCACACGATCAGCACGTTTCCGTCCGAAGTCGACCCCGATCTCCTTGCGCTCGTCCGGATCTGCAACGACGGCTATTCGGATGCGTCCCTCGGCCCACTGTTCAATGCGATTTCGGAGCGCGTCACGACACGCGCACCGTTCGAATCGAGCCCCGTGCCCGAGGACATCCAGCAGGAGCTGATCGCGGCCGGCGTCGCGGAAGGCGCCGATGTCGCGTGCGTCAACTCGATCGCACACCGCGCGCGCGTCGCAGAGCTCGTCGGGGAGGCCGACCGCCAGCAGTTCGCGGACCCGCGCTTCCGGCGCGAACTGGCGAGCTGGATCGATCCGCGCCGGCACGTGGACGGCATGCCGGCATTCGCGGCCGGCGTGCCGGCGTTGCTCGATTTTGCGGCACCGGTCGTGACGACGGCGGTACGGACCTTCGATCTCGGCAACGGACTCGCCGCGCTGCATCACCAGCTCGTCGACGCATCGCCATTGATCGTATGCATCGCGACCGTGCGCGACGACCGCGAAGCGTGGCTCGCCGCCGGCCAGGCACTGGAGCGAATCCTGCTCGTCGCGACGCGCACGGGTTATACCGCGTCGTACCTGAACCAGCCAATCGAGACGGCCGGGCTGCGCGCCCATCTGCGCCACATGCTCGGGCTGCGCGGCGAGCCGCAATTGCTGCTTCGTGTCGGGCGCGGCCCGCACACGCCGCATTCGCCGCGTCGCCCGCTCGACGAAGTGATTTCCTTCATGTGATCCCGACCAGGAAACGAACATGAGCATCATGCGTTGCGCCGCCTTCTGCGCGAGGCCGTGACGGCCGGCATGGCCGCCGCGCCGACGGCCGCGGCCGAGCCGACCGAACTCGTCGGAACTGGAACGCAAGCTGCGCGTCGGCAGACCGCATGCACTGGGGCGACACGCCGATGAAGTCGGCGATCGATCGCGGCACGACGCGCCTCAGCTCGTGCAGTGGGTGTTAAGTGAGCGGCGAACGTCCCGTCCCATCATGCCGACCATGGCCAGACTAGTGCCTGGCGGCATTGCGCAAGACAGCGCGCGCCACCGTACTGCACCCGGCGCAACGATCGCGAACGCGCGCAGCAAACGGCCGGCCACGCGGCCGGATGCCATCGCCGGCAACAACGGTATCCTCCGCATCCCCCGTCGCTCGCGGCACGTCGCCAAGCGTTCGAGCTGCACGCCCGTCGATGAAAGATGCGGCGCTGCCGCAGCGCGCAAGCATGCGAGGCATCCGGCTGCAACTCAACTACTGGAAGGCAGAAGAGCGCCGGCAGCTCGAACGAATCGGGCATGCAGTCGTAATCTACGGCAGCCGTTGCACCTACCGTCGCGAATGCGCGGTTGGACGAAGCGAATCGCCTGCTCGCTGAGCGCGCGCACGGCTCCGGCAGACCGCTGCACGCGCGCCGCACCGCCCGCGATCGTGACGGGTGGCGGCCCCGGCATTCTGGAAGCCGGCAACCGCGGCGCGTACGAGCGAGGCGCACCCAGCGCCGGCTTCAATATCGAGCTGCCGCGGGAACAGGCGTCGAATCCGTACATCCCGCCCGATCTCTGCTTCCGGCTTCACTACTTCGCCATCCGCATGCTGCAACTGCTCGCGCGCGCGAAGTCACCGTCTTTTTCCCCGGCGGCTACGGCACGTTCGACGAGCTGTTCGAGGTGCTGACGCTGCTGCAGACGCGCAAGATCGCACCGCTGCCGGTCATCCTCGTCGGCGAGGCGTACTGGCACCGTGCGGTCGACCTGGCGGTTCTCGCGGACGAAGGGATGATCGACCGCCGCGACCTTGAGCTGTTCACCTATTGCGAATCCGCCGCGCGAATCTGGCACGCAATCGGAAGCCGATACGCGCTGCGTCCGGAAACCGTGCCGGCTCGCTGCGATGCTGCTTCGAAGTGGCGCGCCGCGTAGGAATCCGCCGACGGCTTCTGCACGATTCCTACCGCAGCTTCGGGCAAGGCTGATTGAATCGTCCCGTGACGAAAACGATACTGACATCACCGAGAACGGTTGCACGACCAACCGATCGCAGGCACGAGGAGGGACATCATGTCACACGGTACCTACCGCACCGACCCGGACGATCCATCCGACGCGGCTGCACTCGACACGCAGGCACTCGTAGCACTCGCTCGCGACGCCGGCATGCTCGTGATACTCGACGGACAGATAGGGCGCGAGCGGTACGAAAGCGTGACGGGATCGATCGCGACGCTGGCCCGCATCGCCAAGGCGCTGCAGTCGTCGGTGTTCAAGGCCGCGTGACGCCGGGCGTGGCGTGCCGTAACGCGGCGGCGGAACTCGCTCGACGGCATCGGCCACCGCATTTGACGCCATGGTCACACGCGTACCGTCGTCTCGTACGTCTGTCGATACCGGCTGCATCCCGATGAACGCGCGTTTGCCGGAGCGCGTCCTGCCTTTCACCCGAATTTCCCCCGGATGAAGCCCCGATGAACCGGCCCCTTTCCGGACGAATCGCCCGCGCGCTTACGGGCTGTTCGACGTATTCGGCGCCGCCGGTTTCTTTCCGACCGTGACCGATGCCGTTGCCCATCATGTTCCGCAGCCGCACCGGCATGCGCGGCCTGCGAAAGAAGGCGTGCTCCGCGCCGCCGAGTCCCGCACGAGATGAGGTAGACGGCCGGCGGGACGCGTCGGTCGCCGCATCCCGCGACGGATCGACGCCGTCGTTGACGCGCCCCGCCCTGGGGCACCTGCCGGTTCAGACCGTAAAGGTGTTCTTCATATCGATCAACGTCATCCCGGCGCGCAGCCCGTCGATCGCCGCTTCGCGCTCGGTTGGATGGGTTCTGCTGTGCGCGAACGTCCGCTCGCGTGCGCCATCTGGCGATTTGAGCGTGACGTGGATCCTGCAACAAACGCCGCCCGGTTCGGCCGTGACAGTATCTATCGCGACCGACCAGTCCGCATCGTGCAGTTCGCCCGACAGTGTCATCGGAATTTCCTCCCGACGCCCCGCGTGCTGCGTATTCGCCGGCCGCCTGCCGGCTTCACTCGACCACCAGGTCGTCGACGACTGCGCGCACGCCTCGCGCCGACCACGCGGCACCGCGCACGGCCTTGCGCTCGGAAAACGAGCCGACCTTGCCGGACAGCCGCACGGTGCCGTCGTGCACGTCGATCGCGATGTGCTTCGCCTCGCGCTCCGCGTGACGCATGATCGCGCGCTTGATGTTGCCGCCGATGTCGTCCGCGCCGACTGTCCCTTGTACCGCGATGTGGTCGGTCACGCCCGTCACGCCGCGCATCTGCGAGATCGCGCGCACGGCCAGGTGGCTCTGGTACGCCCAGTCGACCTTCCCGGACAGCGTAATCCAGCCGCGTTCGACCTGCACCTTCACCGCGTCGTCATGCAGCCCGACCGTCCAGTGCAGGACCGAACGCACCGCTTTCGCGATGTCCTCGTCGGTACGTACGTCGTCGTCCGGCAGATGCACGGTCATGTCGACGACGAGCGCCTTGACGCCGGCCACGCGGTTCGCCGCGCGCTCGATCGCCAGCTTCTCCGCATAGCTCGGCGGGTGCCCCGAAACCGTCACGATCCGGTCGGTCACCTCGACACCGATGCGTGTCGCATCGATCGACGGGTCGGACTCCAGTTCATCCTGAACGTCCTGCTTCAACTGCTTGTCGGTTTTCATCGTCTGCTCTCCTGTGAGCCGCGGCACGCCTATCCGCCGCACGCAGCCAGATTTGCACACGCTCGGCCGAGGATCGCTGATGCAGGTCAACGGATGCCTCGCGAGGCACCGCGCGACCGTCCGTTGCGCCGCTTGACAAAGGTCCACCCGATGCGGCCCGGCTACCTTATCGTGAGATCGCCAATGCGCGACGTCCCCGGCACGCGCAATCACGCTCCAAGGAGACTCGAATTACCGAACAATAACTGTTGGCCTACTCGCCGTCGCCTCCGACACTGCCGACACCGACGCAAGGAGAATCGCCCGGCGTCGTCGATCTCCCGCGCCCGGTGCTCGACAACGACGTGCCACTGATGGCGGTGCTCGCGGCCCGGATGAGTTCTCGCGAATTCGCCGCCACGCCGCTGCCACCCGCGACGCATCGGCGCGATGCTGTGCGCCGCGGACGGCATCAACCGCCCGGCAAGCGGCGGTCGTACGGCACCGTCCGCGCACCCATCCAATGAAATCGACATCTACGTCGCGTTGCCGTACTGCGTCTATCGTTACGACGCACCCGCGCACCGGCTCGTGCTGAAGTACGCGGTCGACGCGCGCGACCTGACGGGCTATCAGGACTTCGTCGGCCGTGCGCCGCTCGATCTCGTCTACGTCATGCGCACGTCTGCGATACTCGACATGCCGCCCCAACAACGCGACGTGTTCTCGGCAATCGCTGCCGGCGCCATCGCGCAGAACGTCTCGCTGTATTGCGCGGCGGCCAGCCTCGGCATGGTCATGCCCGGCTGGATCAATCACCGCGCGCTCGCCGACGCACTGCGACTGAACGAGGACGAACTGCCGATCCTTGCGCAGACGGTCGGCTATCGGGCCGGCGGTGCGGCATCGCATGCGTAAGCGCACATGTGGCTGCTTCAATGAAACGGCGCGCGGATCGCTCCGCGCGCCGTTTCCTCCCTTCGGACCATGCACCCGTGTACTGCCCGTCGCCCGTTTGCCGATCAGCTGATCGGCAGCTTCTTCTGCCCGACCGGCGCCTTCTTCGGCAGCGTCAGGGACAGCACGCCATCCTGATACGTCGCCGTCGCGTTCGCGTCGTCGATCTCGCCGGGCAGCGAGAACGAGCGGCTGATCGCGCCGCTGTAGCGCTCGCGCCGGATCACGCGCTCGCCTTCCTTCTGCTCGGTGTTGCGTTCGATCTTTGCGTTGATCGATACGGTCCGGCCCGTCACCTGGACGTCGATGTCGTCCTTTGCGACGCCCGGCAGTTCTGCGTTGACCTTATAGGTGTCGTCGCTTTCCGTCACGTCGATCTTCATCGACGCGAGATCGGGTTCGTCCGTCAGCGTTATGCCTCGCAACGGCCTGAACAGCCCCTGGAAAAGGTCGGAAACAGGTTCGATCGAAAACGGATCATAACGCGTTATCTTGCTCATGGTTCGCACTCCTTCAGTAATTGACATGTGGCTATCGCCTTCGTCCCGACGACTGCGGCCGCGATGAATATCAGAGGCGCGACACCGCATGCCGCGCAAAGGACGAGTGATCTTGCGGAATCCAGCGTAGGCGTCCGCACCGGCACGCACTTGATGCGTGTCAAGGGCGGCGGGCACTCACGTGCAGAACCGGAAATAGCCGCTGTGAAGCAGGATCGGCCGTCCCCCGACTTCCTCGAGCAGGCAGCGCGCCGCACGTTCGATGGCGGAACGATGACGCGCGAAGGCTTCGACGAGATCCTGCTCGCGAGGCGACGCCGCACGGAAGTGATCTTCCAGCGCTTCCGCGGTGATCGCGCAGCGCACACGGCGTCCTTCGACGAGCGCCGGAAAGCTCAGCGCGGGATCGATGCCGCAATACGTCGGTTGTTCGGAAGGAAACGAGATCTGCATGATGGTTACCTTGACAGATGGCATACGGCCCGTGGATCCACGCCGTGCCGCGCATCCGGATCCAATCGTCCCCCATAGGCGAACAAGACCGATTTGTCGACGACGAACACCATGAGCAGGCGGGCGCCGCACTATCGGGCCACCTTCAGTCCTTCGTCGAGCGCCACCTTCGATGAAGGACTGCCGCCTACGACGACCATGACGTTCTTGTACATACCGACCTCGCTGGATGAACCGATACGCCGGTGGTGTCCGTATATGCTTCCATCATCGGCGCTCCTTGCAGGCGGGGGTTGACGGAGGTCAACGGTTCGGAACCGCCGGACAATCGATACGAAACGAAACTGGCCGCCGTCCCGGCATGCCTCGCGACGCGGTCTCGAGCCGACACGTTGGGACGCGACGCGCTCAATCATCGTCGATCACGCAGACGCTGCCGACCGCGATGACCTCGCCGCCGCTCACGCCGGCGAGGAGCTTCCGGCCGGTCTGGCCGAGACGGTAGGTCTTCACGGCGCTGGCTTCGCGGCGGGACTGCACCGTTTCGGGACGGGTCTGGACGACGAACAGTTCCCCGCTCACGCCGTCCTTTGCCCATTCGATGTCCATCGGCTGGCCATAGTGCGTCTCAATCGCGCAGGCCCAGCGCGCGAGCGTTAGGATGTCGGAGTCCGGGAGGACAAAGGTCGCGCGCTCGGCCTTCGAGGTCGGCAAATTGCGGGTCGGCGCGTCCATGTCGCGCGCATAGACCAGCTTGCGCGCCTTTTCGCCGAGCGTCTTGCCGATGACGGGGCTGCACGCCGGATCGGCGAGCAGCGGCTTGAACACTTCATATTCGTCCGGGTTGACTGTGCACTGCACCACGTTCTCGCCGAGCCCCCACGCTGGGCTGATCAGCACCGCCTTGTCGAAGCCGGTTTCCGTATCGAGCGAGAACATGACGCCGGCGGCGCCGACATCCGAACGCACCACGCGCTGCACGGCGATCGACAGCGCGTTCGCGATCTCGATCGCCTTGTCGCGCACCCACGGCGGCAGGTTGGGCATCGTCGGCGGGTAAAGGTCCGAATTCCGAGGCATCGTCCGGTAGCCGCATGCAGGTTCTGGGTGTAAAAGAGGCATCGCCGAACGCGTCGCGACGCGTTCGGCGATGCCGCCAGGGTTGCGTCAACCTGCATTGACCTCGCTCTTCTTCTCGGACTTGCGGGCTTCGGGAGTCTTCGGCAGCGTCACCTTCAGCATGCCCTTATCGAACGACGCTGCTATCTTGTCACTGTCAACACCGTCTGGCACGCTGAAGTAACGCTCGAACGCGCCGAAGCGGCGCTCGTGCACGTAGTAGCCCTTGTGCCTCTCATCCGTCTCTTCCTGCTTTTCGCCGCTGATCGACAACCGGCCGTTCGCGAGCTTGACCTCGATTTCCTTCTCGCTCAGCCCCGGCAATTCTGCGGTGATTTCATACGACTTGTCGGTCTCGACAAAGTCGACTACGAGCTTGGCGCCCATTCTCGGCCGCGACGCCAGAACGGTTCAATATCGAACACCGAACGGCGGCCCGACCACACGCGCAAACCATGATCGAAGTCGTCGAACAAGCTAGTGCACGATAAGGATGCCCGCGCAGGTGAAAGCCGAGGCAGTGATGAAGCCGAATGCCACTGGTTCCTGATGATGGAAAAGTCGAGGCATGAGAATGCCCCCAATATTGCGTCCGGCCGCGGCAGGGCGCCCGCACGACTGACCGATACCGGCAGCCTACGATCGACGGTGCATGGCGTTTTCGACGCGCTCGTCGCATCGGATTGCGCGAAGCTGGTCGCGAATGATCCAGCCGGCTAGATGCGAATGTTGTCTATCCCGTATCCGCAGCCCCGAGATCGGCTTCGCCACAGGACGCGAGAATCGCATCGCGCGCACGATCGCGCAGTCGCGCCATCGCCCGGAAGTCGGCGCCGTCCGGCTGAAGCGGCCCGCCGATGGTCACGTCGACCGCGTGTCGATGCGGTAGCCATTCGCAGTCGCGAAGCACGGCGCGCGTGCCGTTCAATGCCACCGGTACGACGGGCCGGCCGTTCACGCAAGCGGCACGGAACGCGCCAAGCCGGAACGGTGCTAGTCCCGCCGTTTGCGTGAAGGTGCCTTCCGGAAAGAACAGCAGCGTGTCGCCCGACGCACGCGCGACGAGCGCAGCCTCGTCCTCGAGACTGCGGCGATAGTCGCGCCGCTCGACGAAGCACGTGCCGAGCGCGCGCAACATGCGACCGACGAACGGTGTCGATGCAAGCTCCCGTTTCGCGACGAACCGGACCGGCCGCGGCAGTTGCGCGAACAGCACGACGATGTCGACGTAGCTCGCATGATTCGCGACGACAATCACGGCGCCTTCGCCGAGCGCATCCGGCATGCCGTGCAGCGTCGCGCGAAGGCCCGCGAGCCGCAGGAAGAGCCGGCACGCGCGCGCGGTGCGCCGCCAGTTGCCGTTCCAGTCGTCCCGCCACGCGACGGACGCCCAGACAGCCGGCGCGAACAGCGCGACCAGCAGCCAGCAATAGACGCCCCATGCAATCCGGGCCGCTCGCCGCAGTGCGCGGTGCACGACCGGCACGACGCTGCCCACGGCCAGTTCGGCAAACTGGGTTGCCGGCGCCGGCGTGCGCGGCGCGTGTGCGCCGCGCTGCAGGTATTGGTCGAGCGTCGCCTCATGGCGTATCTTGCCGCTCGGCGTCTTGAGGATCGTGTGCGGCGCGACGATGCCGACCTCCTCCGCAGGTGCGCCCCACAGCGCCGTCGTCGCGTCATTGACACGGCTGCGCAGACGCGCTGCCGCAGTTTCATCGGTCGCGCCCGATTCGACGAGGATCACGAGTCGCTCGGTTCCCGTTGCGGGATCGGCCGCGCCGCATACCGCGACGCCCGCCGGCACGACGTCGGGCAGACGCGCGATCGCCGCCTCCAGTTCGTACGGGAAAAAGTGACGGCCGGCGCGGATGATCAGGTCCTTTACACGACCGGTCACGTATAGCTCGCCATCCGACAGGTAGCCGAGATCGCCGCTGTCGAGCCATGCGCCGTCGAACATGCCGGCCGTTTTCGCAGGACTGCGGTAGTAGCCGCGCGTAGCCGAGTCGCCACGAAACTCGATGCGTCCGGTGCTGCGCTCTGGCAGCGCTCGTCCGGCTTCGTCAACGATGCGCAGCGCCGTGCCCGCGAGCGGTTGCCCGCAGCTCGGCACGTCGAGCGCGTCCCCGTCATCCGAGGCGGGGACGGCGCACCCAGTGTCGCCCAGTGCCGCGCGCGACACGCGATCGACGCGCATCCCGCGCCCGGGTGGCGGGAACGTCACGCCGAGCGTGTTCTCGGCGAGCCCGTAGACAGGTGTCAGTGCTCGCGCGTCGAAGCCAAGCGGCGCGAAACGCGCGACAAACGCGCGCATCGTGTTTGGATTGACCGGCTCGGCGCCGCAACAGGCCAGTCGCCACGCAGACAGGTCGACATCCGCAAGCGAATCCACCTCGAGATGGCGTGCACATCGCTCATACGCGAAATTCGGCGCGGCGGAGATCGTGCCGCGATAGCGCGCCAGCGCGTTCAGCCACAGTTCCGGACGAGCCAGGAACGCGAGGGGCGGCATCACGACAACCGGAACGCCGAAGTACATCGGCGCGAGCCATGCGCCGATCAGTCCCATGTCGTGATAGAGCGGCAGCCAACTGACGACGACGTCGGTCGGCCGCACCTCCATTCGTGTGCCCATCGCGCGGATGTTCGCTATCAGGTTCGCATGCGTGAGCTCGACGCCCTTCGGCTCCCCGGTGCTGCCCGACGTGTATTGCAGCAGTGCGAGATCACCGGGCTTTGCTGCAAGTGCCGGAGCCGGCAGCGCGGCATCTGCGAGCTGCGCAGGAAAGAGCAGGTGCTCAAGCGACGCGACGCGTGCCTTCAGGAGCCGCGCTGCCGGCGCAGCCTCGTTGAACGAAACGAGCGCCTTGACCTGGGCGTTCGCGAAAATCGCCGTGTAGCGTGCGACGTGTTCGGCGAGCTGATCCGGCCGCAACGGAGGATATATCGGCACCGGCACCGCGCCGCATAGCAGGATCGCGATGAACGCCGCGAAATAATCCGGGCCAGTCGGCAGCATCAGCGCGACCGTGTCGTGTGGACCGATGCCCTTCGCGCTCAGCCCGCCGGCAAGCGCCGTCGCGTCGCGATACAGGCGCGCGTAGCTGATGGTCGTCTCCGTCTCGCCGTCCGCGAGCAGCACGATGTGCGTACGTTCAGGATGCCGTTCGACGTGCCAGCGCAGCGCATCGACCAGCGTGCGGCAATCGGCCGGGACCGGCCATTCCACCGCGATCGGTGGCGCGGCCGGGTACTCCGCGTCGGAGGCTGTGATCGTTCGGTTGCTGTTCAGCGCATCCAGCAGGTCCGCGGGCGTCGCGGCGGACGCGAACACGTCGACCGGCAGGCGCACGCCGAGTGTCTGCTCAATGCGATCGAACAACTCGGCGCGCGTCAGGCTGTCGAAGCCCAGATCGCTGTCGAATTGCGCGTCGAGCGACGCGCGACGCGGCGTATCGCGCGTGCCGTACAGTTCGGCCGACAGCGCGTCGACGAGCGCCAACAGGCGCGCGGCGTCGACGTTGGGGGGTATGGCGGTGTCGAGGTTCATTACGGAGCCCATTGAGCCGGACCTTGCTGAGCGCACTCCGCGACGGCTACACGACCGTCAACTGGTTGACCACTTCGCACACGCGCTGCGCCAACCACGCGGCATCGTATGTGAGCTGGCGCTTCTGCAGCGAACCACCCCGTCCCGTTAACGTCAAGCAGCCGTCGTGGACTCCAACTTCCACCTGTCTCGTCTCGTCCGCCACGTGGCGAACCAGCGCCGCTTCGACAGACAGGTCCCATTCCAGCGCCTGTTCCACGCCCCTCCGAAGTTCACCCTCGGTCTTCATGATCGTCCACCTGATCTGACTGTCGACAGGAATCACGCTACGTCGCCCGAAGCGGGGCGAGCTTGATCCAGATCAGCCTCGCATGGGCGGGTGGCGCGCCCCGCGCAACCGTACCGCAGCCGCACGCGACGTGCAGAAGACGCGCGCCGCGCCGCAGCGTCCGGTTGATGCGGGTCAATCGGCAGCCGCCATGCGCGGCCTACGCTGAATGCGTGAACGGCATCGTCCCGATGCACGCATTCGTCGATCGGAGGCCATCATGCGGACCGGACATCACTTCCTTCCCGAATTCCGGCACGCAACGGTGCCGACTTATTTTGTGTCCTATCTGTTCCCGCTGCTGCTGGCCGGCTACGAGGCCTATCGCGTCGCCTACTGGGTTGGCCGGCATGGCTGGCATTTCGCGCAGTTGCCGCAGGCTGGTTACGAGTTCACGCTGATGCTGATCGTGTTTGCGCTGCAGGTGATTCTCGACGGGCTGTTTTTCGTGACCGCTTGGGCCGGCCGGCGTCCGGACGTCGAGCATCGGCTTGCGAACCTGACGTTCGGGGTCGTTTGCTCGGCGCTCGTGCTTGCGTTTGACGTCGTGCTGCAGGTCGCATTCTGAGTCGCCGTAGCATGTCGTCGGCGCTCGCAGACCAATCGGCGCCTGCCGACTCTCACGGACGCTGTTGCGCCGCAGCGCCGGCCTGGCCGATACCCGACGTCCGTCGCGCATTGTCGGCCGGCTAGCCGACCGTCTGGGCAAAGGTCACGAATCGCGTGTCCGGCAAGTTCAATGCGTGCTCGAGACGCGCATAATCGATCGAGGCCCGGAACACCGTAGCAAGCCCCGATGCCGCACAGAACAAATACACGTTCTGCCCGATGAAGCCGGTGTCGACCGACGCGTACATCCGGCGCTCCTCGGCACTGACGTCCATCATCCGCTCGCCATGAGCGACATAGACAAGGTTGACGGGGGCAGTCGCAACGAAGCCCTGCCGTCCGGTCTGCGCACGGAGGTCGGCCGGCAGATGCGGCAGCAGCGCGTGAGTCTTCGGCTCGTACAGCCATACGCCATCCGCTTTCGCGACGTAAATATCCAGCACCATCAGATGGCGCCAGTACGGCGCGGTCCGATCGCCGCTCGGCCGGTTGACGCCATACGCGGCCCATAGCAGATCGGAAAGCAGCGTTTCCGACAATGGGCGATCCGAGTATTCGCGTGTCGAACGCCGCATTCTCAGCGCGGCGGAGAGCGACGCCGAGTTGTCGGCCTTCGGAGCAGGCAACGTCACCGCACGTCGCACGTCTGCACCAGTGCGTGCGGGCGCGAATACCAGTGCCGTTGCGGCCAGTATCCGGGTACCCGCTTCGCGTCGTGTCGTCATGATCGCCCCCAGTGTCGGTCGCCGCGCAATTCCGCCTATCCGGGTGTTCCGCTCAGCGCGCCGCTCCGGCGAGCACCGCGCGCAGGACCAGCGCTTCGAACAGCGGCAGCTTGTACGCGTTGTTCGCGAGCGGCGTGGCTCCGGCGCGGCTGCGCCGAGCACGACTGCGGCGCGCGTGCAGTGATCGCCCGGCTCGAATCAGGTGAATGGACTCCGCCCGCCGTTCATGGTCTTGCGTTCACCTGTCGCGTCAATTGACATGGGTCAACGTCGAAGCGACGCCTGTCGACCGAATCGAAACTGCGCAAGTGCTTCGTGGTTAATCCAGATCAATGTTCGTCGGGTGACTTCGACCATTCTTTAATTAAGCGCCATGTTTCTGCGCATTCAAGCGGTCTCGGCAGCGGCAAGTTACGGGAACGCGCGCTTGCTGGCAGCGCCAGGTCACACATGCCGGTGCAGTGACGGAGCACGTTTTACGCCACGCTCGACGCGCGCGCGTGATACGGCCCTCATGCCCCGGCATCTGGCCCTGCTATGCGGCGCGCGCACCGATCGGGCCTGCAACCGCGTCGCGGAGACTCACTTATCGGGAGTCCGATCGCGAAACGTGGCGCCCCTCCCTTTTCCGACTGGCTGCGCGATCGGACTCATGCAGCAATCCAGCCGGAAAGTAGCGCCGATGGTCATGAGGCGCATTGAAAACGTCGACACTGGACGCGATTGCTTGCCATCGTCGTTTATATGAATGCAGTGCCCGGAGCCGAGCGCTACGGGCTTCGCAGCTACCACTCCTTCCGGGGTGATACGTCCGGCCTATGACGCAGGCGCGCCGCAAACGAGCAGCGTGCGCCCGTGGATGACGCTCACGTACGTGGCCGCCGCCTATCATGTGCAGCATGCTGCCTTGACCAGGCGTCCCGGCCTGTCCCCCGGGCCAGACTCGAGCACGCGGCTGAAGGTGCTTGCCGACCGGGAGCGGATCTCGCATTCGGCCCAGATCGAGCGGTTTCAGCGAGTGATTCCTGACATTCAATGCTTGATGCCAACGGAAGCGGGTTTCGCTACAGGGTGGACGTCCGCACACTGTGCCCCATCTACTACTTCCCGATGCAGATGGCTAGCGGTTTCAGCGGCCGAGACTATCCACGACGCTCATGCGCAAACGGCGCCACCCGTCGTGATCGCCGGCAGGGCCATCACCGGCGCGGCCACGCCAGAATTGATCGACATCATCATGACGTTCCGGTAGCATTTTCATGTATCAGTGTCTGACGCCGTGTAGATCGGTCAGCGATTGGTCTGATCCGGCAATGAACATTCGCATTGGGTCCGCAATCTTTCGCGGCTATATCGATGAGGCTGACGGCGAGGTGGAAGCGGCGTTGACTCGCTACAGCGGGGGCGTCCGAGGTTACGTTAGGCGTGTCACGCAATATGTTTAACGATTCATCAGGCACTCCAATGAAGTAGCCGCCGGCTTATTGAAAATCTCACTCGGCGCGTCACACAAAGATTGGATCACTCGCGAGGGGGTGACCATATCTTCAACTCGTGCCCAAAGTGGATCGAGTGATTCACCGTGCGAAGGGCTGCAACGCGCTACGTGCCTAACGCGTTCCGACGAGACGATATCCCGTACCGGCCTCCGTTATGATGTGTTCGGGATGAGTTGGGTCACGTTCCAGCTTTTGCCGCAAATGCCCAACATAAACTCGCAAATAGTGCTGATCCCTGGTATGCGCCGGCCCCCACACCGCCCGAAGCAACTCGTCGTGCGTCATCAATTGATTTGCATGCCGAGCAAGTTCAGCCAGTAGACGATATTCGATTCGGCTCAAATGAACCGGCCGGCCTTCGCGTGTCGCTTTTCTCTCGCCAAGGTCCACCGCGATGCTGCCAACACAAATCGTCGTAGCCCCGGTAGCGCTGTCCCGCGCCTGCCTTCGCAAGTGGGCATGGATACGTGCCATCAACTCGGGCAGTCCAAACGGCTTAGTGAGAAAGTCGTCAGCGCCGGCATTCAACGCAGCAACTTTATCCGCTTCCCGGTCCATGGACGACAGAACAATCAGTGGCGAGGTGGACCAGCGACGAATCTCCCGAATCAAATCTACGCCATCGATGTCCGGCAAGCGAACGTCGACGATCAGCAAATCGGGGCGCCGGGTCGCGGCCTCCGACAATCCTTGCATACCCGTAGCGGCTTCGAAGACAGCCATGCCATCGTCCGTGAGTGACGCGCGCACAAAATGGCGGATGCATGCATCGTCGTCGATGAGCACAACAGTGGTATTGGGGCTGCGCATTTTTACCGAATCGATCGTTTCATGCAGGCGGACGACGACGCACATCCGCAGTGCTCGCCGCTATGTCGTCGTACCGGCCCAGTCCGGCGCGGCAACATGATGTAATGTCTGCCGCAGCGGCAGCCGGGGCGAGCGGCCCCATACACCATACGTGAGCGACGGCGCTGCTCACGTCGCGTCATGGGCGTGAGACAGAATGGCTGTGGGTTGCCTACAGGATGTCGCCCCCGCGAGTTACATTCAAGTGTGCTCCGCGGCGGTTGCTGGGTCATCAATGCATCGGCTTCATCTCGTCGAGTGCGAGGTTCAGCCTGAGTACGTTGACACGAGCTTGACCCAAGACACCGAGCTGGCGCCCAGACGTGTTTGCGGCGATCAGTTGGTTCACCTGCTCGACGGCCAGACCGCGCGCTTTGGCGACCCGCTCTGCTTGGTAAGCCGCAGCAGCCGGGGTGATCTCCGGATCGAGGCCACTGCCAGACGACGTCACGAGATCGACTGGCACGGGCTTCGACAGGTCGGTGCCGGCGGCTTTCAGCGCGTCGATGCGGCCTTTCACCTCATCCGCAAGTGCAGGATTCGTCGGGCCGAGGTTCGATCCGCCGGACCCCTGCGCGTTGTAGGGATTCGGCGACGTGGCAGATAGCCGTCCCCAGAAATAATGCGGCGCATCGAATTGCTGCCCGATCACCGCCGAACCGATGGCCTTACCACCCTTCATCAGCAGACTCCCATTAGCCTGCCACGGAAATACGGCTTGACCGATCGCGGTCACGATCAGCGGATAGATCCCGCCAGTGATCACGGTCAAGGCGATAAACAACGCAAGCACGGGACGAAGCACTGTTTTCACGATGAACCTCTACAGTCATGCCCAGCCAAATGCACTCAGGGTCATGTCGATCAGCTTGATGAACGGAAACGGCAACAGGATCCCGCCCAACCCATAGACCAACAAGTTACGGCGCAGCAGCGCCGCCGCGCCGAGCGGACGATACTTCACGCCCTTGAGCGCGAGCGGAATCAGCGCAACGATGATCAGCGCATTGAAAATGACGGCCGACAAAATCGCCGAAGACGGCGACGTCAGGTGCATCACGTCGAGCACCCGCAACTGCGGGTATGTCGTCGCGAAGGCCGCCGGAATGATCGCGAAATACTTCGCGACGTCGTTGGCGATCGAGAAGGTCGTCAGCGAGCCTCGCGTCATCAACATCTGCTTGCCGATCTCGACCACCTCGATCAGCTTGGTCGGATTCGAATCGAGGTCGACCATGTTGCCCGCTTCCTTCGCTGCCTGTGTGCCGGTGTTCATCGCCACCGCGACGTCGGCTTGTGCGAGTGCGGGTGCGTCGTTCGTGCCGTCGCCAGTCATCGCGACCAGTCGCCCCTCGGCCTGATGCGTCCGAATCGTCGTCAGTTTCGTCTCGGGCGTCGCTTCGGCAAGAAAGTCGTCAACGCCGGCCTCCGCGGCAATCGTCGCCGCAGTCAGGCGATTATCGCCGGTCACCATGATGGTCTTGATGCCCATCTTGCGAAGCTCGGCAAAGCGTTCCTTGATGTTGCCTTTCACAATGTCCTTCAGCTCGATCGCCCCGAGCACGCGCGCGAGGCCGTTGTGCAGTTCCGACACAACGAGCGGAGTGCTGCCGCGTCTCGCAATGTCATTGACGATCTGGTCCATTTCTGCCGGAAAGCGACCACCGCGCGACTCGACGTGGTGCTTGATCGCATCGGCCGCGCCCTTGCGAATTTCTCGATCCGGCAGATCAACTCCACTCATGCGGGATTGCGCACTGAACGCGAGAAAGGTTGGATGAAGAGCAGCCATGTCGCGTTCGCGAATATTGAATCGTTGTTTCGCCAGGACAACAATGCTCCGACCTTCCGGCGTCTCGTCAGACAGCGACGCCAGTTGTGCCGCATCGGCAAGAGCATCTTCAGTCACGTTCATCACCGGGAAGAAAGCGGAAGCCTGGCGGTTGCCGAGCGTAATCGTGCCGGTCTTGTCGAGCAGCAGCACATCGACGTCGCCGGCCGCCTCCACCGCGCGGCCTGATGTCGCAATCACGTTTGCCTGCATCATCCTGCTCATCCCGGCGACACCGATTGCCGACAGCAGGCCACCGATTGTCGTCGGGATCAGGCACACGAGCAGCGCAACGAGCGCGGTGATCGTGACGGCATGCCCAGCCTTCACAGCCGCGACGGAGAAGATCGAGAACGGCAGCAATGTTGCGGTCGCCAGCAACAGTACGATCGTCAGTGCGACGAGCAGGATTGTCAGTGCAATCTCGTTCGGTGTCTTCTGACGCTTCGCGCCCTCGACCATCGCGATCATCCGGTCCAGGAACGCTTCGCCGGGGTTCGCCGTGACTCGGACGACGATCCAGTCGGACAGCACGCGCGTGCCGCCTGTCACCGACGAAAAGTCGCCGCCCGATTCGCGAATCACCGGCGCGGATTCGCCCGTGATCGCCGACTCGTCAACCGACGCGACGCCTTCGATCACCTCGCCGTCAGCCGGGATCGTGTCTCCGGTTTCGACCAGAACGATGTCATCCCGACGAAGGTCGCTCGCCGTCATGATGCGAACCGGCGATTTCGGATGTGCATCCTCCAGTTTCTTCGCCATTACATCGTGACGCGCCGCGCGCAGCGACGCGGCTTGCGCCTTCGAGCGCCCTTCGGCGAGCGCCTCCGCGAAATTCGCGAACAGCACGGTGAACCACAGCCACAGCGCGATCGCGACAATGAAGCCTGCAGGCGCCTCCGCCTCGCCGCGCAACGCGGCAAACCAGAGGATCGTCGTCAGGATGCTGCCGACGTACACGCAGAACATCACTGGATTACGCAGTTGCGTGCGAGGCGCGAGCTTGCGGAATGAATCAATCAGCGCCGGCCGCACGATGGACGGATCGAACATCGACCGTGCCGCAATACGCGTATGACCAAGATTGTCCGGACGATGCATCGGAGGTTCGGTATGGGAAGTCATGCTTGCCTCACCATCAAGGACATCAGTGACCTGCAATCATCATCAAGTGCTCGACCATCGGCCCGAGCGCCAGTGCAGGCACATAGGTCAACGCGCCAACCAGCACCACGGTCCCGAGCAGCAACACCACAAACAACGGCCCGTGGGTCGGCAACGTACCGGCCGTTACGGCAAGGCGCTTCTTATCTGCAAGTGATCCCGCGATCGCGAGCACTGGCACGATCGTGCCGAGCCGGCCGAGCCACATGACGATCGCAAGCGTTACGTTGTAGAACGGTGTATTGACTGACAGACCAGCGAAAGCGCTACCGTTGTTATTCGCAGCGGAGCTGTATGCGTACAGGATCTCCGAAAAGCCGTGCGGCCCGGGGTTCGCAATGCCCGCCACGCCTGCCGCCGACAGCACCGCGACCGACGCGCCGACTAGCACGAGAAGGGGCGTCAGCAGAACCGCAATCGACACCATCTTCATCTCATACGACTCGATCTTCTTGCCCACGTATTCTGGGGTGCGCCCGATCATCAGCCCGGCGACGAACACCGCGAGCAGCGCGAACACGAGCATCCCGTACAGGCCGGAGCCGACGCCACCGTAGATCACTTCGCCCAACTCGATAAGCAACAGCGGCACGAGTCCGCCCATCGGCGTCAATGAGTCATGCATGTTGTTGACCGCGCCACAGGAGGCGGAAGTCGTCGCGACGGTGAAGATCCCCGACTGCGCGATACCGAAGCGCGTTTCCTTGCCCTCCATGTTGCCGCCGTCCTGGCTGGCAGTCGCACTCTGATCGACGAGCAGCGTCGTGAACACGGGGTTGCCGGCCTGCTCGGCGGAAATCTCGCCCCAGCAGGCGACCGCGAACGCAATCGTCATCGCCGCGAGGATCGCATAGCCCTGGCGAGCGTCACCGACCACCCTGCCGAAGACGATGCATAGCGCGGCGGGGATCACCAACATCGCGATCATTTGCACGAAGTTGGCAAACGGTGTCGGGTTCTCATACGGATGCGCAGAGTTCGCATTGAAGAAACCGCCGCCGTTGGTGCCGAGCATCTTGATCGCTTCCTGCGAGGCCGCCGGTCCCATCGCGATCGTCTGCTTGTCGGCCTTCTGCTCGACCATCACCGGGTTGCCCTTCGCATCCTTCACCGGGTTACCCTGTGCATCCGTTTTCGGCACCTGATAGGTCGTGACCTGCAGCGTCGGGACGTCGACATAAGCAAGGTAGTTCTGAATCGCACCCTGACTCACGAGCACCAGCGCGACGACGGTCGCGATCGGCATCAGGATATACAGCGTGATGCGTGTCAGGTCCACCCAGAAATTGCCGATCGTCTTCGCCGAATGACGCGCGAAACCCCGGATCAGCGCGATCACGACTGCAATGCCGGTCGCGGCGGAAAAGAAGTTCTGTACGGTCAGGCCCGTCATTTGCGTCAAGTAACTGACGGCCTGCTCAGGCGTGTAATCCTGCCAGTTGGTGTTGGTCACGAAGCTGACTGCCGTGTTGAATGCGGCATCGGGCGTCATCGGACCGAATCCCTGCGGATTGCCCGGCAACCATTGCTGCAAGCGCAGCACGCCATAGACGACGAGCACGCCGAGCGCGTTGAAGACGAGCACCGCGAGCGCATATTGTTTCCATGACATCTCGGCGCTGGGATCGACACCCGCGAGCCTGAACAGCAACGATTCGACAGGGCGGCCGATACGCCGGACGACGACGGACGAGCCATCGAGCACGTTCGCGATGTAACGGCCGAGCGGCAGTGCGAGCGCAGTCAAAATGACAATGTAGAGTGCGGTCTGGAACAGATTGTTGAGGTTCATTCGAGATCCTCCGCGCGCAGCAGCGCATAAAGGAGATAGGCGAAGAGAATGAACGTCGATGCTCCAGCGAGCCACATCATCCACGGGATCATGGCCGGCCTCCCTTTACGCGGCGGAGTTTGTCGCAACCGGCAACCATCGTGGCGATCAGGCCGGCAAAGGCGCCGATGCCGATCAGGTAAAGGAGATCCATGAGCGTGCCTCCGGTTGGACTTCCACTAGATCCAGCGTATGTAGACCACAGTAAACTTTGCGGTAAGGGCTCTCGCGAAAGCGTAAAAACTTTGTATACAGCGGATGCCGCGACGTTGCCTCGGCGGCGGACACACTTGGCACGTATCGCGACGAGCCGCGTGCGTCTTCTAGATGCGAAGCAAGCCTCGCAATGCTTGCCGACGCATCGGATACCGGGGCAAAGCGTTACGACTGGCTAGCATCAGGTTAGATGTCGGCTCATATGACCGATTGACTTGAGTCAACTGACGGTTTGCGGGAGGAAAATCGGGGGCGGGTGACGCGATCGGGGCGCGAATGTCCATTCCAAGACAGAGGCGGCGTTACAGCGGCCGCTTTGCGCGCCGATCGTCGTTGCGACCACGCCGGCGCCCGAAGACACGCATGCGGCCCTGCCGGCCACCGCCGCGTATCTTCCCGAAATCTGATGGCCGACGACCGATGCCGCGGCGATTCATTCAATGGTATCGAACGCGCCGTGCATGGCTTGCGCAACGACCCGGCATTGACGCATGTCAAGGGAAGATCGGTGGTGGTTACTTAAATTGAAACCGTCTGACCGACCGCCAGATGTCTATATGAACGTCCCTGCGATCATCGCCAAAACACCCGCCGACTTGCGCGTCGCGCCGAATCTTCTCGACTACGATGACGAGCGGCGCCACTTCTCGTGGGCATCCGTCGCCCGGGAACTCGCCGTCGAACCTGCCGGCGGCATGAACATCGGCTGGCTGGCGGTCGACCGTCATTGCGCCGGCCCTCGCCGCGACAAGATCGCCCTGCGCTTTCTCAGCCGCAATGCCGCGCGCCGCGCCGTCAGCTATGCCGAGCTCGCGACGCTCACCAACCGTTTCTGCAACGTGCTGCGCAGCCTGGGCGTCGGCAAGGGCGACCGTCTCTTCATCGTCGCCGGACGGATCCCCGAAATGTATGTCGGCATGCTCGGTGCACTCAAGAACGGCACGGTCGTCTCGCCGCTCTTTTCCGCGTTCGGGCCGGAGCCGATCGTGACGCGAGTCAATCTCGGCGCGGGGACGGTGCTGCTCACGACCGACACGCTCTTCGAGCGCAAGATCGCGTCATGGCGCGAACGCATGCCGGATCTCAAGCACGTTCTGCTCGTCGCGGACGAGCCCGGTACCACGACCACCATTGCCGGCACCCACGACCTGGCGTCGCTGATGGCCCGCGCGACGGATACGTGTCGCTATGAAGCGACTTCGCCGGAGGACATGGCCCTGCTGCATTTCACGAGCGGCACCACAGGCACGCCGAAGGGCGCGATACACGTACATGCGGCAGCGGTCACGCACTGGATCACCGGACGCTATGCGCTCGATCTGCATGACGACGACACGTACTGGTGCACCGCCGACCCCGGCTGGGTCACGGGCACGTCGTACGGGATCATCGCGCCGCTGCTGCATGGCGTCACCTCGATCGTCGACCGCGAGGAATTCGATGCCGAGCGCTGGTATGGCCTGCTCGAGGACGAGCGCGTATCCGTCTGGTACACGGCCCCGACCGCCGTTCGCATGCTGATGCGGGCCGGCGTCGAGATCGCAAGGCGGCACGCGTTCCCGAACCTGCGCTTCGTCGCCAGCGTCGGCGAGCCGTTGAACGCGGAAGCCGTCTGGTGGGGAAAGAACGCGCTGGGACTGCCGATCCACGACAATTGGTGGCAGACGGAAACCGGCGGAATCATGATCGCTAACACACCCGCATTCGACATCAAGCCTGGTTCGATGGGAAGGCCGCTGCCGGGCGTGGATGCGGCGATCGTGAATCGCGACGCGAACGGCGGCGTGCAATTCCTGGACGGACCGGACGTCGAAGGCGAACTCGCGCTCAGACGCGGCTGGCCATCCATGTTCCGCGGCTATCTGAACGAAGACGCGCGCTATCGGAAGTGCTTTTCCGGCGAGTGGTATCTGACGGGCGATCTGGCGCGGCGCGATGCGGACGGCTATTACTGGTTCGTTGGGCGCGCCGACGACGTCATCAAGTCGGCCGGTCACTTGATCGGCCCGTTCGAGGTGGAAAGCGTGCTGATGGCGCATCCGGCGGTTGCGGAGGCGGCGGTGATCGGCAAGCCGGACCCGGTGGTGGGCGAATCGGTCAAGGCATTCGTCGCGCTGAACCAGGGGCAGCGCGCCGACGAAGCGCTCCGGATGGCACTCCTCGCCCACGCGCGAAAGCGCCTCGGCGCGGCCGTCGCACCCAAGGAGATCGCGTTCGTCGAGCAGCTCCCGCACACGCGCAGCGGCAAGATCATGCGCCGCCTGCTGAAAGCCCGCGAACTGGGGTTGTCGGAAGGCGACACGTCGACACTGGAGAGCGGCTCATGACACCCCTGGACCATGCGCCCCCACCCCCGCCCTCCGGCCCGGTTCCCTACCCTGCAGATTTCGCGCTCGCGCTGTTGCGCGACATGCTGCGCGTGCGCCGCCTCGAAGAGAAATGTGCCGAGTTGTACGGCGCGGGAAAAATACGGGGCTTCCTTCATTTGTATATCGGCGAGGAAGCCACCGGCATCGGCGCACTGCATGCGCTGACGCCCGACGACAACATCGTCGCGACCTATCGGGAACACGCGCATGCACTCGTGCGCGGCATGGAGATGGGTGTGCTGATGAGCGAAATGTATGGCAAGCGCGACGGCTGCGCGCGCGGTCGAGGCGGCTCGATGCACCTGTTCGACCGGAACACGCGGCTGTTCGGCGGAAACGCGATTGTAGGCGGCGGCTTGCCGCTGGCAGTCGGGCTCGCGCTTGCCGAGAAGATGCAGGCCAGCCAGCGCGTCACGGCCTGTTTCTTCGGCGACGGAGCCGTTGCCGAAGGCGCATTTCACGAATCGATGAATCTCGCGGCCCTCTGGAAGCTGCCGGTGCTGTTCTGCTGCGAGAACAATCTGTACGCGATGGGCACGGCCATCGAGCGCAGCGAATCGCAGACCGACCTGTGCAGGAAGGCCGCCGCGTACGACATGCGGGCGAGCTCGGCGGACGGCATGGACGTCGTGGCCGTGTACGAAGCAGGGAAGGACGCGGTCGAATACGTGAGGCGCGGCGCGGGGCCGATGTTCCTGGAACTTCGCACCTATCGTTTTCGCGCGCATTCGATGTATGACGCCGAACTCTACCGGGACAAGGCCGAAGTCGACGCATGGAGAACACGCGGTCCGATCCACACGTTCACCGCGCGCCTCAAGGCCGAAGGCAAGCTGACGGAAGACGCGTTCATCGCACTCGATGCCGGCGTAAGTGCCGAAGTCGACCGTGCGGTCGCGTTCGCCGAAGCCGGCGCCTGGGAACCGGCCGCCGACCTCCTGAACGACGTCTATACGACGACGGGGGGCCCGCGATGAGTCGGCGGCTCAGTTATCGCGACGCGCTGCGCGAGGCCCTGCACGACGCACTGTTGAACGATTCCCGCGTCTTTCTGATGGGCGAGGACGTCGGGCGCTATGGCGGCAGCTATGCAGTGTCGGCCGGATTGCTCGATGCATTCGGGGCCGAGCGCATCCGCGACACACCGTTGTCGGAGCTCGCTTTCACCGGCGCGGGCATCGGCGCCGCGCTGGGTGGCATGCGGCCGATCGTCGAGATCATGACGGTGAACTTCAGCCTGCTTGCCCTCGACCAGATCGTCAATACCGCCGCGCTCTACCACCATATGTCCGGCGGACAATTCTCGGTGCCGCTGGTCGTCCGCATGGCTACGGGCGCCGGGCGCCAGGTCGCCGCGCAGCACTCGCACAGTTTCGAAGGCTGGTACGCAGGCATTCCTGGCATCAAGGTACTCGCCCCGGCCACCATCGAAGACGCCCGCCACATGCTGAAGCCTGCATTGGCCGACCCCGACCCTGTGCTAATTTTCGAGCACGCCGGGCTCTACAACATGGAAGGCGAGCTGACGGAGGTCGACGGCGTCGACATTCGCACTGCGAAGGTCTGCCGCGAGGGCAACGACGTCGCGATATTCGCGTACGGCGGCTCGCTGCCGAAGGCGCTCCAGGCTGCCGATGCGCTCGCCGGCGACGGCATCTCGGCCGAAGTGACCGACCTGCGCGTGCTACGGCCGCTCGACGACGCGACGATCATCGCATCGGCGACGAAGTGCCGGCGGGTGGTCGTCGTCGACGAATGCTGGCGCAGTGCGAGCGTCGCGGCCGAGATCATGGCGCGCATCGTCGAGCAGGCGTTCTACGAGCTCGACGCGCCGCCGGCACGTGTATGTGCCGAGGATGTCCCGATTCCCTACGCCCGCCATCTGGAAGACGCGGCGTTACCCCAAGTCGACAAGATCGTCGCCACGGTGAAACAATTGTTCTCGTGATTGCTGATGCACTCTGGGAGAGAGGGCATGATCGAATTCACACTGCCTTCCATGGGGGCGGACATGGACGAGGGAACGCTCCTGGAATGGCTGGTCAAACCTGGCGACGTGGTCAGGAAGGGCCAGGTGGTCGCGATCGTCGACACGAGCAAGGCGGCCGTGGACGTCGAGAGCTGGCACGATGGAACGGTCGACGAACTGCTCGTCGAACCGGGCGAAAAAATTCCGGTAGGCGAGCCGATGGCCACGCTGCTCGAACCCGGCGAAGCGCCGCCGGCCGTGAGGCATGCGCGCCGGGCGGCGAGGCCTGCCGCGGCCGCAGCATGCGCGTCGCGCCGCAAGATCTCGCCGGCCGCGCGCAAACGGGCGCAACAATTCGGGATCGATCCCGGCGGTATCCCGGGTACCGGCCCGGAGGGCGCAGTGACGCTTGCGGATGTCGAGCGGACGATTGCCGCGGCGGCGGGTCCGGTCTCGGCCGGCGCACCCGGCGAACGCGTTGCCGAGATGAGACGGGTGATCGCCGCCGCGATGGAGCGATCGAAGCGCGAAATTCCGCACTATTACGTGTCCGAGACGATCCCGTTGGGAAAGGCATTGGCCTGGCTCGCGGACGAGAACGCGAAGCGTTCCATTACCGACCGGCTGCTTCCCGCTGCGCTCCTGCTCAAGGCCGTCGCCGTTACGCTCGCACGGTTTCCCGAACTCAACGGTTTCTATCGCCGGGGCGTCTTCGAACCAGCCCGCAACGTGCATCTGGGCGTTGCGATCTCGTTGCGCCAGGGCGGTCTGGTCGCGCCCGCGCTGCTCGATGTCGGCACCAAGCCTCTGACCCAACTGATGCGCGAACTGCTCGACCTGACACAACGATGCCGCACAGGCTCGTTGCGTAGCTCGGAACTGTCGGAATCGACGATTACCGTCACAAATCTCGGCGATCGAGGCGCCACCGAGGTGTTCGGCGTCATCTATCCGCCCCAGGTCGCGCTCGTGGGGTTCGGGCGGATCGCCGAACGGCCGTGGGCCGAAGATGGTGCGCTCGGCATCATGCCGCTGACGACCGCCAGCGTGTCGGCCGATCACCGTGTATCCGACGGCCATCGCGGAGCGCTGTTCCTCGTCGAACTGGGCGAGTTGCTGCAGCATCCCGGGGAGTTGAATCGATGAACGAAACGGACATCCTTTCCGTCGTACTGGCGACGCTCACATCCATCGCACCGGAAATCGACGTATCGGCGCTGCGTGCGGATCGCCCGCTGCGCAGCCAGGTCGATCTCGATTCGATGGACTGGCTTAATTTTCTGACGGGGCTCTATACACGACTCAAGGTCGAGATCCCGGAGCGCGATTACGGTCGTCTGGTCACGCTCGACGATGTCGTCCACTATCTTGTCGACGCGGGTACACGATTACCGCGGTCCTAGCAACCGTCGCACGGGGCGGCGAATGCCAGCTTCACACGCAGTGGCATGCGCCGTGCGCGGCAACTCCCCACCCTGACCGGCCACAAACGTCACGTCGCAATTGACGCGAGTCAAACGTGGCGGCGTATGGCGTGCGTAATAGAGTCGTACCAACCTGCCTCAAGCAGCTTTCGAAATTATTACAAAAAATTGCGCTGAAGCGCACTCTCGTCGAGCCGGCTGCGCTGCGTGGCCATGCTCTGCCGACCGTCGAGGGCTCACGCGACGCCGTGACGGGGCCGGACAGAAGCACGCCGCGCTGGAGATGTGCATCCGCCTTGCGCCGGCCGATCGGCAGCGCCTCGACGTCGACGGGTGCGGTCATTACGGCCCGTTCATGGACAAGCGCTGGCGCATTGACGTGCATCCGGGGCTGCAGGCCCCTTTCGCATCGGCTAAAGCCGATGGGCCAAGACGGCACGCAGCCCGACCGCGATCCCGCGTCACGGCGGGCTGACGCCGCCCTCCGGAGTGCTGCGCGCCTCGTCGAGTAGCCTGCGCACCTCGTCGTCTTCGGTCTGCTCGAAGTTCACGTAGAACTGGCTGATGCCGAAAAACGACACGGGATGCAACACGGCGACGAATCTGTCGATCAGATCGTCGAACTCGCGTTCGACACCGGCCGGGGCAACCGGCGCTGCCACCACCACACAGGCCGGGCGGCGTTCGCGCAGTGCCTGCAACGCGACGCGCATCGATGCGCCGGTCGCGATGCCATCATCGACGACAATGACCGTGCGCCCTTTGACGGGAACCGGCGGCCACGCGCCGCGGTAAAGCGCTTCACGGCGCTTCAGCTCGGCGGTCTCGTGCGCGATCACGTCCGCAAGCTGCGCCTCGGTCACGCACATCTCCCGGATCACCGAACGCTGCAGGTAGACCATGTGGCCGCTGGCGATCGCGCCCATCGCGAGTTCGGGGTTGACGGGCACACCGAGCTTGCGCACGACGAGCACGTCGAGCGGCGCACGCAGCGCGCGGGCGACCTGATACGCAACCGGCACCCCGCCGCGCGGCAGCGCCAGCACGACGACGTCGGCGCGACCCGCATACGCGTACAACGCTTGCGCGAGCTGCCGCCCAGCGTCAGCGCGGTCGAGGAACGGGTTCGTCACGATCGGGCTCCCGAAGCGCGGTGGCGGCATCATCCGCTATGCGCGAAAACGTTGTTCCTCGATCTGTTGAAGCTTGCCGACTTCCACGATTCCTCCGAGCAGCGCCGCCAGATATTCGACGATGTCATCAAGCGTGACAATGCCGGCGAGCCGACCCGCATCGTCGATGACCGGCAGTCGGCGGATGCCCGAGCGGCGCATCTCCTCGAGCGCGACGCTAATCTCATCTGTCTCCGATACGACGATCAGGCCGCGCGACATGATCTGGCCGGCCGTGACCTGGTCGGGGTCTTCACCGCGCGCCATCACTTCGACGACGAGATCGCGGTCCGTGACCAAGCCGATCGGCACAGGCTCGCCGTTACGATATTCGATCACGACGACGTCGCCAACGTGCGCGTGGCGCATGCGGTCGGCCAGTTGAAGTGCACTGCAATCGACCGTACAGGATTCGACGGGCTGCGTGCTGATTCTTCCGATTTGCATGCTTTACTCCTGTTCCGATGGCCGCGAGTGGCGCGCATGCACCATACGGCAACGAAGCGCGCGAGTTGCTTGACACGTAGTGCCTCGCGATCAGGTTAGGCGTGGCCGCCCGGCAGGCGTTGACGCACGTCAATGCATCGGGTGCGAGTATCCGCTCCGGTGAAGAACGGCCGCCTCGACGGGCAGGCCGTTGCGGCAGCCATCTATGCGAGCGCGCCGGTCGTCAACCGCGCGCGTGTCGCCCGATGCAGCGCCGCGCGGACGGGACGCGGTCCATGATGAATGCGGGAACAGTTCGAGCATCTAGCTACGCGGCGCAACCTGCACGACCGCGTCGCCGTAGCGAAACCGGTCTGCCCACGCCACCATCGGTCAGAACTACGCCGCAGGCGACAGCGAGATGGCGGACTGATGCGCGATCGTCGGCCCGGCCCCTGGCGTGTCGCGACGACGTCCCGCCAGCCCGGCGCGGGTAGCGCCGACCGCCCTCCCCGCAACACTTGCTCATGACGCTCCACGACGCGCCCCTCGCCGATTGCGGCGATTCATCTTCGCGGGGCGCCCGGGGCGGGCCCCTTGACACGCGTCAAGCGCCGCCTATTAGCGTGTATTTGACGTCCGTCAACGCATCGTCACCTCTTCGTTTCTAGATTCGGAGTTGAAGCGCCGGCCCGTCCGACAGGCCTCACGCCGATCGTGCCGCCGCCGTCCACGCCACCCCGCACGCCGACACATGGCGCGACATCCGGAACCAGCCATGACGACACCCGCCCGCTCCCGGCACCCGGTGCCCGGCGACACATCGGCGCAACGCTTCTTCAATCCATATCGGCATGGCTTTGTCCGGATTGCCGTCGCGGTGCCGCCCGTGCGCGTCGCGGACCCGGCCTTCAACGCGGCCCGCACGATCGACGCAATTCGCGACGCTGCGCGAGAGCACGCGTTGGCCGTCGTCTGCCCGGAACTCGGCCTGTCGGCCTATACCTGCGACGACCTGTTCCAGCAGCAGGCGCTGCTTGACGCCTGCGTCGCCGCGCTGGGCGACGTGGTGGCCGCGTCGGGCGAGCTCGCGCCGATCGCATTCGTCGGAGTGCCGCTGCGGTTCGGCACGACACTCTACAACTGCGGGGTGGTCGTGCATCGGGGCCGGATCTGCGGGATCGTGCCGAAGACCTATCTGCCAAATTACCGGGAGTTTTACGAGACCCGGCAGTTCGTGTCCGGGGACGCGCTTGCGCAGGAGACGGTCGATCTTCCGATGCAGGCCGGCATTCCATGCGGAAGCCGCCTGCTGTTCCAGGTCAGTGCCCAGCCGTTGCTGACGTTCCACGTCGAGATTTGCGAGGACCTTTGGGTGCCGGTGCCGCCGTCTTCGTACGCCGCCCTCGCGGGTGCAACGGTGCTGGTCAATCTTTCCGCATCGAACGCGACCGTGGCGAAGGCGGAATACCGGCGTGCGCTCGCCGGCAACCAGTCGGCCCGCTGCCTGGCCGCCTATGCGTACAGTTGCGCCGGCGCGGGCGAATCGACCACCGACCTCGCGTGGGACGGCCACGGCATGCTGTTCGAGAACGGCATGCTGCTTGCCGAGGCGCGCCGCTTCGCGCAAGCGCCGCAGCTCGTATTCGCCGATATTGATCTCGAGCGTCTCGCCAGCGAACGGATGCGGCAGACGAGCTTCGCGCAGGCGGCGTTGCGGCACCGGGACGCGTGCGCGGCATTCCGCACAATCCCCGTCCGCGCCGAGCTCGACGACAGCGGCTCGCTGCCGCTTGCGCGCGTCTGCGAGCGGTTTCCGTACGTCCCGGCCGATCCGGCACTGCGTCACGACCGTTGCGAGGAAATCAGCGCGATCCAGGTGCAGGGGCTCGTGACGCGCATGAAGGCGGCCGGCGTCGAGCAGCTGGTGGTCGGCGTATCGGGCGGGCTCGATTCGGCGCTCGCGCTGCTGACCTGCGCGCGTGCAACGGACGCACTTCATTTGCCGCGCGATCACGTGTTCGCCTGCACGCTGCCGGGCTTCGCGACCAGCGAACGCACGTCGGGCCAGGCGGTCCGGCTGATCGACGCGCTCGGCTGCCGGCACATCGATCTGGACATCCGGCCCGCCTGCATGCAGATGCTCCGCGATCTCGACCACCCGTTTTCGCACGGCGAGGCGCGCTACGACGTCACCTTCGAAAACGTCCAAGCGGGGATGCGCACCGACTACCTGTTCCGGCTCGCAAACCAGCATGCAGCGCTCGTGGTCGGCACCGGCGACCTGAGCGAGCTTGCACTCGGCTGGTGCACGTACGGCGTCGGCGACCAGATGTCCCACTACGCAGTCAACGCGAGCATTCCGAAGACGCTCGTGCGCTACCTCGTGCGCTGGGCTGCCGAACAGGGGCCGTTCGCGGGCGCGGCCGGACCAGTGCTCCACGACGTGCTCGAGACGGCGATCAGCCCGGAACTGATTCCGGGCGACGCCTACGCCGAACCGGCGCAACAATCGGAAGCGGCGGTCGGCCCGTTCGAGCTTCAGGACTTCAATCTCTATTACCTGCTGCGGTTCGGATACCGGCCGTCGAAAGTCGCGTATCTCGCTTGGAATGCGTGGCACGACGCCGCGCGCGGCGCGTGGCCCGACGTGCCCGCCGAAAAGCGGCACGCATACTCGATCGGCGAGATCCGGCACTGGCTCGAGGTGTTCGTGACGCGCTTTTTCGAAGACATGCAGTTCAAGCGCAGTTGCCTGCCGAACGGACCGAAGGTCGGCTCGGGGGCTCGCTGTCGCCGCGTGGCGACTACCGCGCGCCGAGCGACGCGAGCGCGCAAGCCTGGCTCGCCGACCTTGCCGCCGTGCCGGACACCGTCGATGACGACCCCGCCGTTGCCCCGCCGCCGCACTGAAGCCGATGCCGCAACACGTTCACGCGGCAGGACACGCGATGTCGCGTTTCGGTCCGGTCACGAGGATCGACTCAGCCGGCATGGCGAACCGTATGCGTCGAAGCGTCTCATCGGTTGTCGCTTCCGGACTTCACCTGGATCGAGGACTCCCAGCCATGACACACAATTCCCTCAGCCTCTTTGCGTTCTCGACCAGCCAGCCGTTCGGCGAGCGGATCGCGGCACATCTCGGCGTCGTGCTCACGCCGCACGAAGTACGGGCGTTCGAGGATTGGGAGCACAAGACGCGCCCCCTCGTCAGCGTGCGCGCACACGACGTCTATGTCGTGCAATCGCTACACGGCGAACTGGGCAACTCCGTCACCGACAAACTGTGCAGACTGCTGCTCTTCATCGGCGCGCTCGAGGATGCGTCCGCCGCGCGCGTGTGCGCAGTCATGCCTTACCTGTGCTATTCGCGCAGGATCGCCGGTCGCAGCCGCGCGATCCGGTGTCCACACGCTACGTGGCGGCGGTGCTCGAAGCCGTCGTCGTCGATCGCGTCGTCACGATCGACGTGCACAACGTCGCCGCGTACCAGAACACGTTCCGCTGCCAGACCGAACACCTCGAAGCCAACGGCCTGCTGGTCGACTGGTTTGCCGCGCAGGCGGGCGATCGGCCTGTCGTTGTCGTGTCTCCGGACGCAGGCGGCGTGCACCGTGCGGAGGATTTCCGCGCGAGGCTCGCGACGCGGCTCGGGCGGCCGGTCAATGCGGCATTCGCAGGCAAGCTGCGCAGCGGCGACGTCGCGGGCCGGTGCGCCGTGATCGTCGACGACCTGATTGGCTCCGGCACGACGCTCGCCCACACCGCCGCAGACTGCCGCGCGCTGGGCGCGCAATCTGTCTATGCAGTCGCCACGCACGGGATGTTCTTCGACGATGCCGCCGAACTGCTCGGCGGCGACGCACTCGACGCCGTCGCGGTGACCGACACCATACCGCCGTGGCGCGTGCCGCCGGGCGCGCTCAGGGACAAGCTCACGGTCCTCGACAGCGCCTCGCTGTTTGCCGAGTCGATTGCACGTATCCATAGCGGCGGCTCGCTCACTGACCTACTGTTGCACTGACACGTGCCGCCATCCATATGCGCTCGCAGCCGACGACATGCCGGTGCGCGAGCGCGACATAGGTACGAGCGCGATCGCGCCATACCGGAGTTGCGCGGAATGCCTTCTCGCGCAGATGCCATACGGCGAGCCGCGCGCGCGTCATCGCCCGGCAGCTCTGATAGAAATGCACGAGCGCGTCGTCGATGTCGTCGCCGCTGGCCACGCGGTACGCGTCCAGCAGCGTCAGCGCGAAGTCGGGCGCGCTGAGCCGCTCGCACTCCAGCGTGAGAAAACCGATCTCGTCGGCAGTATCCTGTGTGCGCAGCCGTTCGGAAAATTCGAGGCAATCGATGATCGCGAACGGTGGGTCGATCGAGACATGCTCGGGCCGTAGGTCGCCATGCCCTTCCACGATGCGCCCCTGCCGCACGCGCGCGTCGAAGCGCGCGGCCTCGCCTTCGAGTAGCGCACGCTGCAATGCGCAGATCGACCGCACGACGTCGGTAGGCTGATCGAACATCGGCTTGCACAAGGCGCGCTCATTGCAATCGATCGTGCCGAGCAACGCGGTCCGGTATGACGTGGCCGCGATCCGCGCGGGGCCGAGCGACCGGTGGAACGCGCCCAGTCGCGCCCCGATGCGGCGCGCATCGTCGCACGTCGCGCTCCGGTGCAGCAGCGCCCAGTCGAGCATCCGCTCGACTGGCAGTCGCCTCATCTTGACCAGCCAGTCGACGACCTCGCCAGCGCCATCCGGGTGCATGCGCCCTTCGGGATCGATCGCGAGCGGGACGGCGTCGAGATAGACGTCCGCCGCAAGCCGACGGTTCAGGCGCACTTCCTCGTGGCAAAAGCGCCGACGCGCGGCAAGCGAGCGGAAATCGAGCTGCGGCGCACGCACCGGTTTCTTGAGCTTCCACGCGTGGTGGTCGGTGAGGAACACCCAGGACATGTGCGTCTCGATTGCCGTCACCGATCGCGTGCAGTCCGGCCACGCCGCGGGCTCTCGTAGCTGCGCGACCTTCTCCTTCAAGGCAATCGCGCGTAGCCTCGCGGTATCCGCGTCGATCATGCTACCCTCTGCCCCGACTGCGCCGACCACACTTGCTCCATCCGTTCAACGAGTGCTGCCAGCGCCGGCGATATCCCGACGTCGAGGGGCGCGCCCGGCTCCAGCATGCGAGCGTGGTGGGGCAGCGTCCCTAGCTCGCGCATCGCATGCAGGCGGCTCTCTTCGAACGACGGGGCAGGGAGCCGCACGCCCTCGATCATCGCCGGCTGCAGCAGCGGCTCGCCATCGAGACGCTCGCCGTCCAGCGCGAGGCAATCGGCCGCGATCCGACCGTCCGGTTCGTACCGCCGGAACACCTGCTTGCGACCGGGCAGGGTCATCTTGCCTTCCGAGCGCTTGCGGCGCGGCGCGCCCGCATACGCGACGAGCTTGTACGCGCAGTCGAGATACGGTGCGTCCACCGACGTGCTCATCCGCGTGCCGATCCCGAAGCCGTCGATCGGTGCATGCTGGCGAACGAGATCCTGCAGCCGGTATTCGTCGAGATCGCCGCTCGCGAAGATGGTCGCGTCGGTCAGCCCGCCCTGGTCGAGAATCGTCCGAACGCTGCGCGCATGGGTAGCCAGGTCGCCGCTATCGATCCGCACGCCCTTGATGCGCAGGCGCTCGGGCGCCAGCCGGCGCGCAAGTTCGACCACCTTGTGCGCCGCGTGCGCGGTATCGTACGTGTCGATCAGCAGCAACGCGTTATCCGGCTGGGATCTCGCAAAGTGCTCGAATGCCAGCGATTCGTCGTCATGCACCTGGACGAACGAATGCGCCATCGTGCCGTAAGTGGGAACGCCGTAGCGCAAGCCGGCGAGTAGTGTCGCCGTCCCGGAGAATCCCGCCAGATAGCTGGATCGCGCGGCCAGCATGGCCGCTTCCGCGCCATGCGCGCGCCGCAGGCCGAAGTCGACGAGCAATCTGCCATGCGCGACGAGTGTGGCGCGCGCAGCCTTGCTGGCGACCAGCGTCGCGTAGTGGAGCAGGTTCATCACGCGGCTTTCGACGAACTGCGCCTCTCGAAGCGGCGCCGTGATGCGCAGAATCGGTTCGTCGGCGAAGAACACCGTGCCTTCCGGCATCGCGTCGACCGTGCCGGTGAAGCGAAAGTCGGCGAGCGATGCCAGGAAATTCGCGCGAAAGCGCCCTGTTGCGGCCAGCCGCTCGATGCCACGCGCACCGAAGCGCACCCCCTCCAGATAGTCGAGCACGGGTTCCAGCCCCGCCGCCATCAGGAAACCGCGCGACCGCGGCAGCGCACGCACGAAAAATTCGAAGCTGGCCACGTCGTTCATTCCCGCATCGAAGCCGGCCTGCATCATCGTCAGTTCGTACAAATCCGCGAGCAGCACGTCATCACCACCCGTGTCGGGCAAGGATCTGGCCATCATGCATCCTTTCATGTCGCCCGTGCGCGATCGTGCGGCCGTCGTTCAGCCGCCCCCGCGCGGGATGCCGGCACACCGCCCCATTGCGGGCGGCCATGCCTGCACAATTCAGCATAGATCGCCGTCCGGTGCAGGAATTGCGCGAGATCATGGGGGCCAAGCGGCACTTACGCCAAGCCCCCTTGACCGAGGTCAATCCGCAAAGCGACGAAAATCCCTGCCGTTCGTGCTCGCCGGTGCGCTCGTGTTACTGGTTAGCCGTGAGCGCGCGGCTCTATCCGCATATCGTGCGCTGACGGGTGACGGGCGACCGCCGCCGAGCGGCCCGTCAGACCGTGAACGTCTGAGATTTCCTCATTTCGATCCATGTCATGCCGCTTCGCAAGCCCTCCAGCGCCGCTTCGCGCTCGGTCGCGAACACCCTGTGGTGGGGAAACTCGCGTTCGCACGTACTGTCCGGCGACCGGACCGTCACATGGATGCGGCATTGGTAGCCCCCTGTCTCGACGGCGATCGTCTCGATCGCAACGGTCCAGTCTGCGTCATGAAGCTCGCCCGAGAGCGCCATCGCCATTCTCCGTTCATTGCCGCGTGCCGACCTGACGGTTTCCCCGCGCCCATGCCCCGCCCTTCACGCTCCATCACCTCAGCCGCCGGACGATCAGCATCGAGACCGCGACGACGGCCGAGATTGCTGCAGATAGCAGCAACACGTATCCGATCAGTCGCCAGAATTCGGCGACGCGCTGCTCCAGTATCCATGCGCGATAAGACGTCACGTTGCTCGCTGCATCGGCATACGACGTGCGATAAACGAAAAGCGGCATGCACACGTCGTGCTCGGGTATCGGTGAAGTCAGCAATGATCCTGCCCGCAGTTGTCCCACAGCCGCGCATTCCGCCGTATTCATTCCGTCAACGATTGCCGTGCTGATCGGGTGGTCGTAAATCGCGCCGATCCACGTAGCGGCACTCGACAGCAGTACGCAAAGACCGATGCCGGCAAGCCAGCGGCGCGGCATCGGAAAGCGGAAAGCGTGCCGGGGCGCGCTACCCACGCTGCTTCTCCTCGAAATACGGCTGACGTGCCGCGACGAGACGCAACTCGTCGAGCAACGCCGCGGCAGCACGCAACGGATCGTCGAGCGTGACGATGCCGACCAGTTGGCCGTCGTCGCCGACGACCGGAAGCCTGCGTATGCCATGCTGCCGCATACGCTTTGCGAGCAGCCAGACATCTTCGTCACCGCTTGCGATCGCGACGGGTTCCGACATGATGTCCCCGACGAATAGCGCGCCCGCCTCCGCGTCCGGGCGCACCGCGGCGAGCACGATGTCGCGGTCGGTCACCATGCCGACCGGCAGAAGGCGCCCCTCCCGTTCATGCACCACGACCAGATCGCCAGCGTGCGCATCGCGCATCCGTTCGGCTGCCTCGACGACCGTGATCGTTGCGAAACACGTGGCGACATCGCGAGTGCAGAGCATCGCAGCATTCATGGCATCTCCTGGTTGTCCCGGGTGACGCGAATCGTCACCGCGGTTCGGGCATCCTTGACCGTCGATCAACGTCTGTCCTGCTCCGAACCCATCAGGCACCCGACAGTTGATCGGCGACTTCGCGCACACCCGGCACCGGCCAGGCGGCATCGAACACAAGCTGCCATTCGCTCAGCGAATCATGATCGTCGGCTCCTTTTCGCATCCGGTAAAACAACGGTAGGCGCAGTACCGCCGGCAAGAATTGATGCAGGTCAGTGCGAAAGCCCATGCGAGCGCGCGCTACATGTCGCGACCGGCGTCGCCCGACGCGCGGCCGTTACGGCCCCGGTGCGGTTTGATCCGTCCGGCCCGGTTCGATGAGGCGCAGGACGATCCGGCGTCCGTGTGTCGACAGGCTGGCGTACGCGTCCGCTATCGACGTCGTATCCAGCCGAACGAGACCGCGCTCGGCCAGGCAGTGAAGATCGGCAGGGTCGCCCGGTCGGCACCGCGGCTCGCTCGCGAGAACCATCATGATCGCGATTTCATGGGGGCTCAGCAGCCTGTCCGCATTCGTATCGACCGGCCGTTCGCAATCGGGCGCGACGGATTCCGAGCAGGAAATGATCGGGTGATTGACCGTATCCTTGATAATCGAGGCATGATGTGATCCGCATCGTTAACGTGAAGACGCAAACGGGACAAAACCGTGTCGATGTCGGTCTCGACCGACACGCAGAACACTGAATGTTCGCGCTTGTCGGCCAGTCGTTCTTGATGCAGGTGAGCAATCGATCGAAGGTGTTCAAGATGCGCCAAATCTTCAGACGAAGCGCCTTCGCAAGAACCGATGGAAGCTCAGGTCGGAACCGTGTCATGTCGATCGGGTGACCCTGCTGGCGAGCGGGCTCGTGTGCCATCACCAATAAAATCTGTAGTACGAATCGAAATGTCGTCTTACGAAAGCGGACAGCATGCGATGGATTGAGTGAAATCAATGTGCGCTCGGTGCAGGAAAGCCAACATGAACCGTCCAGCTCGAGAGGGAGTCGTGCATGAACCGGTACTGCGAAGTCGAACTCGAGCTGACCCATATCGAAGGATCCATTCGTCTGCTTGAACAGACCCGGGCCTACTTCCACAAAAAGACGTCGGTAAGCGATCCCGCATACTGGCGCGCAAGGCTGCATGCCGTCAGGGAGACGGCCGAACAGAACAAGACGCTGCTACGCCGGACCGATGAAATCCTCACATTGCTCGAGCGACTTTGAGATCGGCTCGCTGCCAATTGCCCAGCCGCTCCTCGCAGCCGCTACGCTGCTGAATCCGATGTTCGCACACGTGACCGTGCGCAAATTCGCGCATGCGGTGCGCCACGCGTACTGTCGGTGACCCAGCAAATGTCCGACATCGCGCTCAGGGGGGGCAATCAGCCTGCATGCGGGCGATGGGCCGCGCGATCGGCGACTTCAATCCGGCCGCGGAGTGGGCAGCACTCAAGGGACGGTCCGACCTCGACGAGGCGCACGTACTCCGGCACCGCATGATTTCGGCGCATCGTGTGCCAGCACGCTGAGCGTCGCGGCATGGCCGCGTTCGCGCAGGGACGAAATCGATGCGGCCGAGAAATCGAAGTCGCGCGCGAAAGTCTCCCTGACCGCGGTGGTACGGTCGAGCGCGATGCGGAAGATCTGCACCGGCGCGCGGTTTCCCATCAGCCGGATGTATTCCGGCAATTGGCGCACGCTGGCCGCCGTAGCCGGATTGAGCCGGCTGGTGATACGCTCGACAAGATCCCGGAAATCGTTTGCGCTTTCCTCGAATCGCAGATCGTTGCGCACCCGGTCCGCATAGACGATCTCGTCGCGCCGCAGCATGACTTCAAGCAAGTTGGACGGCAGCGGCCGCGATCCTGAAAACAGGTCGACGACGAACACGCGCCCGGTGATGCGCCCGCAACGCTCGATCACAAGGTCGAGCGGCGAATTGCTGATGATTCCGCCGTCCCAGTACGCGCGGCCATCGATACGCGTCCACGGCATCGCAGGCGGCAGGCTGCCGCTGGCGAGCAGGTGCTCGGGCGTCAGGCGGTCTACATAGCTGTCGAAGATGCGCCGTTCTCCGCTTTCGACGTCCACCGCGCCGAGCAGCAGGCGCGTCGGGCTGGTCGCCAGCATGTCGAAATCGACATGGCGGCGCAACAGCGCGAGCATCGGTTGCGTGTCGTAGCAACTCGTCCACCACGGCGCCGCGCCATGCGGGCCAATCCCGTCCGGCCACCAGTGCGGCCGCAGGAAATTCGGCACGCCGAACAGCGCAATATGCCAGGCGAGCATCGCGCGTTCCATATAGGCGGGCGATTGAATGCCCGCCGGAATCCGGATCGACAGTTCGCGCCAGAACGCATCGAGCGCTTCGGCCGCATGCCCCGGATGGCTGGCGGCTATCGCACCGTTGAACGCGCCGATCGACACGGCCGATACGATATCCGGCCGGACGCGCTTCGCTTCCAACGCGGCGATCGCCCCGCTCTCGAACGCGCCGAGCGCACCGCCGCCCTGCAGGATCAAAACAGTCTGCGCGGGCAGTTCGCGGAGCCGCAAGTCGGTGTGCGCCGCGGCCGCGAGGTGTGCGCCGAGGTTGAGCCGGTGGCGGATCGCTTCCTCGGCAGCGGTCATTTCGTCCGCTGGCACGCCGATCGAGAACATCGCGCGCGGGACATGATGCCGCAGGTAGAGCAGCGAGTACGGGCGTTGCGGAAAATTGCCTTGCTCGACGATTTCGGTCGCATCGGAAGCATCGCCGAGGAAGTTGTACGGCACGTCGAACACGCTCCCGTAGAAAATCGACACATCGTGATAAGGCAGCCGCGCGCCACGCATGTTTCGGGCCGCCAGGCGTCCCTGACGCACCGCATTGTCCCAGTGCTCGACGCGCCGTTGCGCGCAGAATACGGGATCGCGGAATCGCGCCACATCGCCGGCCGCATGGATATCCGGGTCGGAAGACTGCAGGCATTCGTCGACGAGCACGCCGTCGGCCGTCGCGATACCGCTGCCCGCCAGAAACCCGCAATTCGGCTCGACGCCGATGGCCACGACGACGAGATCGCATGCGATGACGCGACCGTCGGCAAGCACGGCCGCCTCGACCGCTTCCTCTCCTTCGAAGCGTTCGACCGTTGCTCCGGTGCGAACGTCGATGCCGCGCGACGCGCACAAACCGCCGAAATGATCCGACAGCCGTGCGGAATGCAGTTGCGGCAGTAGTCGCTCGGATTGCTCGACGAGCGTGACCGCCAGGCCGAGCTCGCGCAACGTCGCCGCCGCTTCGATGCCCGTGAAGCCGCCGCCGATGACCAGCAGGCGACGCTGCCGGTCGGCATCGGCACGAAGCGAAACCGCGTCACAGACATCGTGAAGCCGGTGTATGCCCGCAAGCATTGCGCCCGGCACCTGCAGCGCGCGCGGCGACGCGCCGGTCGCGACCAGAAGCTTGCCATACCGCACTCTCGCGCCGTCGTCGAGCACGACGACATGCGCGTCCGGATTCACCGACGCCACCTTCGCGCCCAGCAGAAGGTCGATCCTGCGCAGGTCGTAGAATCCGACAGGGTGTATCGCGATGGCCGTCGGGTCGACGCTTCCCGCGAGCAATTCCTTCGTCAGCGGCTGCCGCTGGTACGGAAGCACCTGTTCGCCGCACAGGATCGCGATGCTGGCGGCCGGATCTTCCCGCCGCAACGCATGCGCGGCGGACACGCTCGCGATGCCGCCGCCGACCAGCACGTAGTCGAAGCGACGCTCGCGCGCGATCTGCGCCGGCATGCCGCTCACCCCGCGCTCGCGTGCGGCTCGCGCACAGTGAGCCCGCCGGCAATCGACCGGGCAAAGCCCGACCGTTTTCCGGAAGCGGCGCCATCGCGGATATCGCGCCTCGAGATCGCGCAGGTCGCGACAGGCCGGTGCACTACCAGCTCCGCCATCTGGCCGAATGCGGTCTGATCGCCTCGACCGCCCATCGTGCAGAAGAAGGCGGTCGATCTCAGTGCATGCCCGTGACGCGCGAGCCAGGTCGATACAGGTGTCGATGCACGTCCCGCCCACACCGGCGTGCCGATCACGACGCCGTCGTAAGCCGACGGTTCGCACGTGGTCGGCTGAAGGTCCGCAACGCGGTGATGCATGACGTCCGCCAGCGAACGCAGGTAGCCGATCACGCCCGAGCGCCGCCGATTGTCGGTTTCCTGCAACCGTTCGCAATCCGCATCGAGTTCGGCGGCCAGTTGCCGCGCGAACGCGGCTGTCGTTTCGGTGCGCGAGTAGAAGACGACAAGGATGCGTCGAGGTACGTTCATGATTCGTTCCATGCACCGGTCGAAGGCTCGGAAACCAGCTTATGTGCCGGATATCGGAATGGCGCTGACGCAGGTCAACATGCCCTCGGCTGGCCGGTCGACAGTATTGCTGTGCGAGTACCATCGAGACCCCGGACATTTGCCATGTGGTATGACCTGATCGAACTGCAACGGCAATGGCTGCGTGCGTGCCATGCAGGAGCACGGCATGCGTATGGCCTGTGGCCCGACGCAGCGTCGGGATGTTACGCCGATCTGCTGGAACCCTTGCTCGACCTGGATGCCGCCGCGCCGCCATTCGCGATCGGCGCGATCGAGCTGGCTGGCCGGCGCATCGAGGTCGCCGACACGGTTGTTGCGCATACCCCGTTCTGCTCGCTGCGCCGCTTCTCCCGCCCGAGTGCCCAACGGGCGATCCTGCTCTGCGCGCCGCTTGCCGGACACGCGGCCGTGATGATGCGCGAGACGGTCGAAACGCTGCTTGCCGACGGCGACGTGTTCATCACCGACTGGATCAATGCGCGCGATGTGCCGCTCGCCGCGGGTCGGTTCGGCCTCGACGAATACGTGTCGATGCTCGACGGCTTCATCGATGCGCTTCCGCCTGACGGCCGGCCGGCACATGTCGTCGCCGTCTGTCAGGCGACCTTTCCTTCGCTCGGCGCAATCGCGTTGCGCGCGCTACGCGGGGCTGTCCTACCGGCGAGCGTGACACTGATCGGCGGCCCGCTCGATGCACGAATCAATCCAAGTGCGCTCGGGATCGCGGCGCGCTCGCATTCGCTCGCCTGGTGTCGCGACACGCTGATCGACGTGGTGCCATCCGGGTTCGCAGGACGTGGGCGCCACGTGTTCCCGGCCTATTTGCAGCGCGCCGAAATCGCGATCGCGTATCCGCAACGGTATCTCGCACTGGTCGAACGTTATCGGCAAGCCGTATCGAGCGGCAATGCGGACTCGCTCGCAACCGCGCGCCGGGCGTTGCATGAATATCTTGCGCTCGTCGACATGCCGGCCGAGTATTTCCTCGATACCGTCGACATCGTCTTCCAGCGTGCCTGCCTGGCGAGTCGGACATGGAACGTCCGGGGCGTGCGGGTCGAACCCGCTGCGCTTCACGACATCGTCCTGACGACTGTCGAGGGGACGCGCGATGCCGTCACCGGCGCCGGGCAAACCCACGCTGCACTGGATATGTGCAGCGGCCTCGCACCGGGCGCGCGGCAACGCATCGACGTCGAGGGCTGCGACCACTACGGACTGTTTACGGGCGAAAGCTGGAGCGCCGACGTGCATCCGGCGTTGCAGGCGGCATTCGCCCGCGCCGAACACGGCCAACGACGCTCGCGCGCGGCTTGAGGCGGCTGCGTCCCCGGGGTTCCGCAGCCGCCACGCGGCGCTTGACGGAGTAATCGTCCTTTTCGTGCATGTATGGACCCGACGCCTTTTGCAAGCTTCTTATTCGTGATGTCGAAACGGTCTGCATGCATGTATCCGGCTTGCTAGATGGGCGATTTAGCGGCCTGGCTGGGCCTCGTGCCCAGACAATACTCATCGGGCGGCAAACCGTGCCTGCAGGGCATCAGCCGGCGTGGCGACACCTATCTGCGAACGTTGCTGATCCATGGTGCTCGGGCCGTGCTTCGCTACGTGAAAGCGAAGACCGATCCCCAAAGCCTCTGGCTACAGGAGTTGATCGCCCGACGGGGATATAACTGCACCGCCGTCGCGCTGGCCAACAAGAACGCGCGCATCGTACAGGCGCTGCTCAGCAGCGACGAACACTATCGCCAACCGAACGCCACTGCCTGATCGAATCGCCCAACTCTTTATGGAGAGTCGTACCCACCCTGGTTTTTCGAAGCTTCTCGAAGCGATGACGAAATAGGTTGAACCAGCACCCCGAAGCCTGTTTTTCGTGCCGGCTGCCGCTCGCGGCAAGCCGCGATTTTGCTAAGGACCGGGTGCGCGGATCTCATCGAGGCTGCGGGCGTCCTTCGGCGATCGCCCATCTAGCAAGCCGGATACATGCATGCAGACCGTTTCGACATCACGAACAAGAAGCTTGCAAAAGGCGTCGGGTCCATACATGCACGAAAAGGACGAATACCCCTACAGGCTGCCCCGCCGCGGGCCGGCGCCGCTCGCACAACTAAAGTTGTGTCTAAATTTCAACTAATGTTGTGTCGATCCGCCGCACCATGAAAAATCCGGCCGAAGCCGGATTGAGAGATACGTGACCGTGGGTTGTACGGGCTACGTCGCAGGGCCGCGCAGCGCCTGAGCACCGCGGTGCGGGTCACCCCAGTCGGCTTCGTACGCGGTCCGCGTCACTCCGCCACGAGGGCGAGCGGCAGGCGGGGCGGTCAGGCGGCCCGATCGCCCTTAGGCGGGCGGCCACGGCGAAAGCACGCTGTCCCAGTACTCGAACGTCAGTTTGCCGTCGACTTCGTCACCGACGTAATCCAACGTATAAGGGGCGGCCAGACTCAGCACGCCTTGGTCGGTGCCGTTGTCGTCGATCACCCAGGCCAAGTGCTTCTCCAGTGTAACAATCGATACCAGCGTGCCCTGGCCGAGCGCGGTCTTGGTAAACGAGAAGCGCGCATGATTGAGGGTATTGTCATCCGGTGGCATACGGCCTTCATATGGGACCAATTTCGTCGGATCGTCCAGGCTTTGCATGATCCAATTGCCCTCCACATCGCTAAAGACCCCCATCATCGGACTCAGCGAAAACATGCAAAACGCGTCCGGTGTGTCTTTGCATGCGACGTAACAATCTCGGCCGTAGAAGCTCGTAACCAGCGAGATCCACTTTTTGTTGTACACCGACCGGAACGCAATGCCCTGCAGCGATGAACCCATGGTTGCCCCTCCTTGTCATGATCCGTGATCGGCAGCCCGCTCCGCCGTGGACGCGGGCGCTTTTGCCAACGCGCGCGTCGTGAAGATTCGCCCTTGACTGCCGAACGTTCAATATAGGGGATTCGGTGCAAATTCGTATGATAAAACGTGTCATGCGCTTGCTGGGGCGGGTTGCGTGAGGGGCGACTACGGCTCGCGTCGAGTGCATTGCGAAGATGATCGCATCGCCTTACAATGGGCTGAAATGTAAGGAGAAGCCATGTTTGAAGCCACACTCACCAGTAAGGGGCAACTGACGTTGCCCGCCGGAATCCGGCACGCGCTCGGCCTTGCCGCCGGCGTACGGATTGTGTTTACGCCGCTCGACGATGGGACGGTCATCCTGCGCGCGAAGACTCGGAGTCTGCTCGATTTGCAGGGCACACTACCGTCGACGACCAGTGTGCCGACTGAGGCCATGCGGATGGGCGACGCCTGATGCCCAGTCTCGATACCAACGTCCTCGTGCGCTGGCTGACCAACGACGACGTCGACCAGGTCGAACATATCCGCGAACTGTTCGCCGCGTCGGCCGGACAAGCCGAGGCGTTTTTCGTGCCGGTCACCGTGATGCTCGAGCTCGAATGGGTGCTGCGGTCCCGCTACCGGTTCGATCGGCTGCACATCTTGACCGCGTTGACCGCGCTGCTCGAGACGCGTGAGCTGAGCTTTGAGGCAGAAAGCGCGCTCGAACGCGCGTTGCACTTGTACCGCGAGCATGGCGGGGATTTCGCGGATTGCCTGCACGTCGGTCAGGCCGGCGCCGCGGGACGAGTCCCCCTGCTCACGTTCGACCAGCGCGCGAGCCGCTTGCCCGGAGCCCAAATTCTCGGACAGTGACGGGCGTGGGTAGGGCCGATATTTCGGGATTGGATGAGGCCTCTCTTTCCCCGTCCAAACCACTCCCCGCTGGATTTAGGCCGCTTTGTTGCCGATATCGAGCGGCGATCGCGCCCAACGTAAACTTGAGCTAGCGCGTCATCCGTTCGATGATTGGGACTCTGCCGAGTTCGAAACGTAAGCGTCATTCCGTGGCCGCATGGACAGAGCTGAAGCCGGTGTCCAAAGTAATGTCCGTTACTTCAAGTGATGGGGACTACTTTGGACACACGGAATGCGCGATCATCGAACCGCAAGGGCCGACCGAATTACACACCAGAGTACCGACGGCAAGTTGCCGTCGCGGCGTGCGAACCGGGTATTTCGGTGGCCAAGCTCGCGCAGGCGCACGGACTGAATCCCAATATGGTGTTCAAGTGGCGCCGGCAACTGCGGGCGGGCCTGTTTGAAGGAGTGGCGAACAACACAGCGGTGTTGCTGCCCGTAGCGCTACCGGATGCACCGACCGGCGAGACCGCAGAACCGGCGTCGCTCGCTCTACAGCCTGTCGAGCCACATCGCGAGAGCGTACCAGCAGCGTCGGGCATCGAGATCGAACTGAATGGTGCCCGTGTACGCGTCACGGGCATGGTCGACCCCGTGCAGTTGCGCCTCGTGCTGCGCTGCCTGATGCCAGCATGATTGCGCCGCCAGGCGGTACCCGCGTATGGCTGGCAGCGGGCGTTACCGATATGCGCCGTGGCATGGATGGACTTGCCGCGCTGGTGCAGTCAGCACTCGGACGTGATCCCTTCTCGGGGCACATCTTCCTGTTTCGCGGGCGTCGCGGTGACCTCATCAAGATTTTATGGTGGAGCGGCGACGGCATGAACCTGTACGCGAAACGACTCGAGCGTGGACGCTTCGTGTGGCCGCAGGCGGACTCGGGAACAGTCCATCTGTCAGCCGCCCAACTGTCGATGTTGCTCGAAGGGATTGACTGGCGGCATCCCGAGCGGACGTGGCAGCCGACGCACGCGGCATAAGGCAGGGTGCGGGAGCCCACAAGCGCGTGGCCTTCATTTACACTGGCATGCATGCCAGCCAGCCATCTGCCCGATGACATCGCCGCTCTCAAGCGCATCGTTGCCTCGCGCGACGAGACCATCGCGCAGTTGCTGGCCGAGATCTCGCGACTGAAGCGATGGCAGTATGGCCGCTCATCTGAGCGCATGACAGAACTGATGGACCAGCTGCAGCTCGCCCTCGGTGAGCTGCCTGTTCATGAACCAGATATGGCCGCACCGGCGAAGGCGCCTGATGCCGACGCGACTGCGGATACGCCGGCCACTACGAACCTTGTTCCACTGCGCCGCAAGTCACGGCACTTTCCTGTACATCTTCCTCGCGAAACGGTTGTGCATGCACCATCAAACTGCGGATGCCCGGAATGCGGCAAACAGATGCGGGCGCTCGGCGAAGACGTCTCGGAGGTGCTCGACTATGTGCCCGGCTACTTCAAGGTACTGCGCCACGTACGTCCAAAGCTGAGCTGCCCGCGCTGTGCCGCAGTAGTACAGAAGCCGGCACCTTCGCGGCCGATAGCACGCTCGATGGCGGGTGCGGGGCTGCTCGCACAGGTCGTCGTCGCGAAGTACGCTGACCATATGCCGCTATACCGGCAGGCCGGCATCTATCGCCGCGCGGGCATCGAACTGGACCGGGCAACACTGGCTTCGTGGGTGCGTGAAGCGGCTGCGCTGCTGCAACCCCTGTCAGACGCACTCGGTGGTTACGTTCGCGCCGCAGACAAGATCCATACCGACGACACGCCCGTGCCGGTGCTGGAGCCGGGGCGTGGCAAGACACGCACGACGCGCCTGTGGACCTATGTGCGGGATGACCGCCCGGCAGGGAGCCGCGCGCCACCAGCCGTCTGGTACAGGTACTCACCCGACCGCAAAGGTGAACGACCTCGGGAACATCTGGCGGGCTACACGGGAATCCTGCAGGCAGATGCCTTCAGCGGGTATGACGCGCTGTATCGTGACGGCACGGTCATCGAGGCCGGGTGCTGGGCGCATGCGCGGCGCAAGTTCTACGACCTGTACAAGCTGGACAGCTCACCAATTGCCGAGGAAGCACTGCGCCGCATTGGGACGCTGTATGCCGTTGAACGCGAGGTTCGCGGCCAGACGCCGGACGTGCGCCTGTCTGCGCGTCAGCTGCGCTCGGCCCCATTGCTCACTGAACTGAAGGCCTGGTTCGAACACATGCTGTCACAGGTATCGGCGAAGTCGGGGCTGGCGAAGGCGATCAGATACTCGCTGGGGCACTGGCATGCACTCATACGCTATTGCGAAGACGGGCGCATCGAGGTGGACAACAATACGGCGGAGCGCGCGATCAGGCCGCTGGTTCTCGGCAGGCGCAATTATCTGTTCGCAGGCTCCGACGGCGGTGGCCAAAGCGCGGCGGTGATCTATAGCCTGATCGGTACGGCGCGCCTGAACGGCATCGAGCCGTTTGCCTACCTGCGCACGGTGTTTGAGCGCATCGCCGATCATCCCATCAATCGCATCGACGAGTTGCTGCCGTGGCGCCTGATGCCGGCTGCACACATCGAGCAGCAAGCCGCCTGACAATCAACCCGATGGTCCAACCCCGCAAACCTGCCGTGCGCCTGGTCAAGGCGCCAGTGCCCGATTACGTACTGCGCGTTGAGCTGAAGTACGTCAAGCCGGCGATCTGGCGACGAATCATCGTTCCCGGCTCGATCCGGCTGGGCAAGCTGCATGTCGTGCTGCAACTGGCCATGGGCTGGGAGGGCGGGCACCTGCACGAGTTCGTCTTCGGCGAAACCAACTATGGTGAACCTGATGACTTCGGATTCCAGAGCGATCCACCGATGCTCAATGAAGCACGGGTCACGCTGGCGAAGGCGCTGGGCGGGCTGAAGTCATTCACCTACGTCTACGATTACGGTGACAACTGGCAGCATCGGATCAAGGTCGAGAAGGCGCTGACGCCTGATCCAGACATGCGCCGGCCGCTGTGCCTGGACGGGCAGAATGCGTGTCCACCGGAAGACGTCGGTGGAGTTCCAGGATATGCCGACTTCCTCGAAGCGATCACCGATCCGACGCACGAGGAGCACGACCACTTCCTCGAGTGGTGTGGCGGCAGCTTCGATCCCGCCGCCTTCGATCTCGTGCTCACGAATCAGCGGCTCTCAGAGGTCAAGGTCTGATCGTCAAGACGGCCTCAGATTGACGCTTACTTCGAAACGAGGCGATTCGAATCACTTGGCGACCCGGACAGCCCTGGTACGCAAGGCCGTGACCCAATGTTGACCGGCACCGGCCAGCTATCGGGCATCAGTCGTCTCTCGCGTCCCTACGGTAACGTATGTCCCTATTAGGGACACTTTCGCGATGCCTATCTGAGCTCGAAATTACCGTGGCACCGATGTCCGAGTGTCCCTAATAGGGACACTCGAAAACAAAAAAGCCCGCATGGGGGTATTCGTACCTTTCGTGTAAATTCTGGTGCTTTGGTTCGGAAATGCCTTTCTGAACAACCGTTTACAAAGTCGCGTTTTGAAAGGATGTCGCAGGGGCGCGGAGCCTTGCGAGATAAGGGGCGGCGGCAACTGACCACCAGAATTTGCACGAAAGGTACGAATACCCCGACAAGCAGACAAACATCAGCGCCGCCAGCAACGATCCACCTGCCATCAGGGCGCGCCCGCCGACGCGGTCGATGATGCTGCCGGCCGACGTGGACAACAGCCCCGAGATCAGCAGCGCCACCGAATAGGCGCCGACGACGACCGGCTTCGACAGACCTAGCTCGTCCTGCATTGGCTGCATCAGGACGCCGTACGCGTAAAACATCGAACCCCATCAGACGATCTGCGTCAGCCCGAGCGACGGCGTCAGCCAGACGCGCGGGCGGGGTGCATACGTGGACATATCAGGTCCGGCACTCGTACCAGCCCTTCGACTGGTTGACGATCCGCACCACCAGCAGCATGACGGGCACTTCGATCAGCACGCCGACGACAGTCGCCAACGCTGCGCCGGAATGGAAGCCAAACAGGCTGATCGCAGCCGCGACGGCCAGCTCGAAGAAGTTGGATGCACCGATCAGCGCTGACGGGCACGCGATGTTGTGCTTCTCGCCCACGGCGCGATTGAGCCAGTAAGCGAGCGCGGAGTTGAAGAACACTTGGATCAGGATCGGTACCGCGAGCAGCGCGATCACCAGCGGCTGCTTCAGGATCGCTTCGCCCTGGAACGCGAACAGCAGCACGAGCGTGGCCAGTAGCGCGGCGATCGACCACGGGCCGATCTTCGCCATCGCGGCATCGAATGCAGCCTGACCGTTCGCGAGCAGCCGCTTGCGCAGGATCTGCGCAATGATCACCGGGATAACGATGTAGAGCACGACGGACGTAAGCAGCGTCGCCCACGGCACCGTGATTGCGGACATGCCGAGCAGCAGGCCGACCAGCGGCGCGAACGCGATCACCATGATGCTGTCGTTGAGCGCGACCTGCGACAACGTGAACAGCGGATCGCCACCCGTCAGGCGGCTCCACACGAACACCATCGCCGTGCACGGTGCGGCGGCCAGCAGGATCAGGCCGGCGATGTAGCTGTCGAGCTGGTCCGCCGGCAGCATCGGCGCGAACAGATGGCGGATGAACAGCCAGCCGAGGAACGCCATCGAGAATGGCTTGACGAGCCAGTTCACGACGAGTGTGACGCCGATGCCTTTCACGTGCTGACGCACTTCGTGCAACGCGCCGAAGTCGACCTTGACCAGCATCGGGATGATCATCACCCAGATCAGCAGCCCGACCGGGAGATTGACCTGCGCATATTCCATCCGGCCGATCTGTTGGAACAGGCCGGGCAGCACCTGGCCGAGCGCGATGCCGGCGACGATACACAGTGCCACCCAGACGGTCAGGTAGCGTTCGAAGAAATTGATGGAAGGCTTTGCGACAGCCTTGCCCGGCGGGGCAACGTTGGACGTGTTCATTGGACAGGGTTCGGTCTTGAAGTCGTCGGCGGCCGCGCGTTTCGGCGGGCCGCCATGCGAATGGTCAGTTTTGCGAGATCTCGGTCAATGCCGTCTGGAGTTCGGCATTGCTCATGCGATCGAGCGGCAGTGCCAGCAACTGCAGCATGCGATAGCCGATTGCCTGGCGCGTGAGTTCGAACGCGAGACGCTTGCCTTCGTCGCCGCCCAAAGCGTTCGACGGATCGGCATAGCCCCAATGCACTTTCACGGGGCTGCCGGGCCAGTACGGGCACGTCTCGGCGGCCGCGCTGTCGCACACCGTGATGACGACGCGCATTTCGGGCGCGCCATCACCCGTGAACTCGTCCCAGCTCTTGCTGCGGTAGCCGCTCACGTCGACGCCAGCGTTCGACAGCGCTTCCAGCGCGAACGGATTGAGGCGACCGCTCGGCGCACTGCCGGCGCTGTACGCGCGGACGTCCTTGCCGAGCTTCGCAGCCCAATGATTGAGCATCCCTTCGGACAGCACGCTGCGCGCCGAGTTGTGGGTGCAGAGGATCAGTACGTTCGTGGTCATGGGTTTACGATTCAAAGTTACTTTTGCCCGATCTCGGTCACGGACTTCTGCAGTGCGACGTTGTCGAGTTTGGCGAACGGCAGTGACAGCAGCAGGTCGATACGACGTTTCAACGTCAGCGCGGCGTCGTGCATGGCCTGCTGTTTCTGTTCGTCGGAGCCCTCGACATCGGCCGGGTCAGGCACGCCCCAATGTGCGGTGATCGGTTGACCAGGCCAGATCGGGCAGACCTCGCCGGCGGCCTTGTCGCACACGGTGAAGACAAAATCGAGCATGGGCGCGTCAGGTGCCGCGAATTCATCCCAGCTCTTGCTTCGATACCCTTCGGTCGGCAAGTGCCAACGTGCCAGTTCGCGTAATGCGAACGGGTTCACCTCGCCTTTCGGATGGCTGCCGGCGGAATAGGCTACGAAACGCCCGTCGCCAAGCTGGTTCATCAAGCCTTCGGACAGGATCGATCGGGCGGAATTGCCGGTGCAGATGAACAGCACGTTGTAGGGCTTGTCGTTCATGTTTGGGCCTCAGCAGCAGGAAGATTCCACCGGCACGCCGATCGGCTTGCCGCGCGCAGGGGAACAGCAAGCAGAAGCGTCGGCATTCGACTCAGCCGCCGACGCGTGACGGGATTCACCGAAGGTTGGAACCTCGCCGAGCGTCTGATATGTCTCCCAAGCGATGCCTTGCGGATCGACCGTCCAGTACTTGTCGGAGCGCGCATAGCAGCACGCCGTGCCGATCTGCTCGTCGACGGGCAGCGCAGCGCTGCCCAAGCGCGTATGCATTTCGGCAAGCTCGGACTCGTTCTCGACCTGAACGCCGAGATGATCGAGCCCCGGCGCGGCGCCGCGTTGCGAGATCGCGAAGTTGACGCGTGGATCGTCGAGCATCCACTTGGCGTAATCGGCCTTTTCAACGGTGGGCTGGTTCGCGAACAGCGCCGAATAAAACCGGATGCTGGCCGCCAGATCTTCGACGGAAAGGTGAATGTGCAGACGTTTCACGACGCTTTCTCCTTCACGGGTTTGCAACTGCCGGTACTGATGGGCGAGCACGGATTGCCGCCGCAGCAGTTCTCCGTCAGGTACGCCATCAGATCATTCATCGACGTGTAGTTAGCCGAATAAATCATGTAGCGCCCCTGCTGCTCGACCGTCACGAGGTTGGCGTAGGTCAGTTCTTTCATGTGAAAAGACAATGACGAAGGGGCGATGCCCAGCCGTTCGGCAATCTGACCAGCGGGCAACCCTCCGGGCCCTGCTTCCACGAGCAGTCGAAAGACGGCAAGCCGGGATTCCTGAGCTAAGGCGCCAAGGGCGCGGACGACAGAGTTCGTTTCCATGTTTCAATCATAGTTGAAATATTGAAGATTGCACAGGCTCTCCGTACCCCGATCGCCATCCCCAACAAAACGCGGCGCGACAGCGGTTGAGCCGCCATCGCGCCGCGTTGCATCCGGAATAAACTCAAGCGCACTCAGGTTGCGTCGATACGTCGGCTCTTGAAGCTCACTGTGTCCTTGAAATCCTGAACGGACCCCACTCGGCGCAGGTTCGCCCACGTGCCCTTGTAGTAGGGCACGACGTTCCGGTCCGTCCACGGGGTCGTCACGTTGCCCATGATCCCGTTGAAATGCCCGAACTGCATGAACGTCTGGCCACGCTTGATCGCCGGCTCGAGGTAGGCCATCGCGTAGGTCGAACCGTAATCGTTATAGACCTCGACGACGTCACTCGACGTGATGCCGAGCGAGCGCGCGTCGTCCGGGTTGAGCTCGAGGAAGGCCATCGGTACGCGTTCGCGCACGAACTCGTTGTACTGGTCGTGGTAAAGGGTCTGCCAGACTTCGTTGACGCGGCCGTTGTTGATCCAGAATTTGTACTTCGCCTTCTGATCCGCCACCGTCTTGGGCAGCCCCGTCCATTTCGCCGGTTTGAATTGGGCCTTGCCGTCGGCCGTGTCGAACTTGCCGTCCATGTAGAGCATCTCGGTGCCGATCAACTTGCCGCCTTCATACGACTTGGCGGGCAACTGGACGCCGTTGTTGCCCATCGCATGAAGCCGCGCGTAGGTCACCAGATTGCCGGTCTTGCCGCCCTGGCTGTCGATTGGCCCGACGCCGGCTTGCCCAGCCTGCCGGAAGCCGTCATTGAATGCGTCCTCTTCGGAATTCCAGTCGAAGCCGGCAAACCGGTCGGCCATGTCGTGCTTGCCCTCCGCGTCGTACATTCGCTTGAGCGTGTTCGCGATCGCAGCCGCAATCAGGCAGTCCGGCATCGCGGTACCGGGCGGGTCCATGAAGCGTTCCGAGAGGCGCATGCGTCGCTCGCCGTTCATCGACGTCAGGTTCATTTCGCCTGGATGCGCCGCTGGCAACATCAGATGCGCGGCTTCCGCAAGCTTGGTCGGATAGAGGTTGATGTTCGTGAAGAACAGCCCGCCCTTGTTCTTCACGGCGTCATAGGCGACATCGACGAGTTGCGCGGTCGACGCACCACGCTCGCGCGACATCGCTTCCCGAACAATGCCGGAGCGGTGCAAGATGACCGCACGATGTTCCTGCGCGTTCAGTGTCGTCTGGAACGGATTCGCGCCCCAAGAGGTGTACATCATGCCCTTGCCGTGAATGATCTCCTGGTCGACGTAGATCTTCGTGTTGCCCGGATACGGGGGCCGTGTGTAGCCTTCCTGATGTCCGCCCATCCGGACGACGCCCGTGCCGCGCCGACCGACGTTATGTGTCGCCAGCACGACGTCGACCAATGCGGATTGGATCAGGTAGTTATCGTTACCCCAGATGATTCCCTTTTCATAGGCGTGCATGGTCCGCGGGCGGTGTCCTGATGCCTTGGGCTTGTACGCCCATTCGGCCGCCTGCTTCAGGCGCTCGACCGGCACACCGGTAATGCGACTGGCTTCGTTCAAGGAAAGACGGTTGGTCTTCAACGCATCGTCGAATCCGTTCGTGTATCGCGCGATGAAGGCCTTGTCGTGCCATCCCTGATCGACCACGTAGGTCAGCAAGCCGTCGAAGAGCGCTATATCCGTACCGGGCTCAATGTCCAGATGCAATACGTTCTGTTTGCCGGCGACGTGCTCGGCAATCGCAATCGTAGTCGTGCGGCGCGGATCGACGAAAATGATCTTCGCCGCTTCGACGCTCTCACCGGGGAAACGCTGTTTGCGCTTGTCGACCGTTTGCCCTTGCAGATTCGGCACCCAGTGCGCGAGGAAGTAGTTGGTCTGGGTTTCGTACGAGTTACAACCGATCGCCATGATGACGTCGGCCAGCTCGGCATCCTCATAGCTGTTGTTCAACTCGCCGATCCCCATTTCCCGCGTTGCATGGCACTCCGAGTTGTAGGCCGGTCGATTGTGGATGCGCACGAGCGGCGTCTTGAGCGCGGTGAACATCAGCTTGCCGGTGCCCCATGTGTTTTCGAAGCCGCCGCCGGCGCCACCGTGATCGAAGCAATCGAAAGCGAGCGCCGACGGGCCGTCGCGATCGAGGATCTTCTTGGTAAGGCCGGCATACAGCGCGAGCGCGTCGTCCCAGCTCGTATCCATCCATTGATCGGACAGATATACGCGAGGGCTGCGCAAGCGCTCCTTGGCGACGCCGCCGTCCGGGTTGTACATCACCTTCGCGAGCTGTCCGCCACGCGTCGACGACAAGCCGCGGTTGACGCTGCATGTCTTGTCCGGCACGACCATGATGTTGTACCGGCGACCGTCCTTATCGGTGATGGTGTTTTGCATCGCCGGTGTCATGACGATCGACAGCGGCGGCAGCTGGGTGCGGAAATCCAGCCCCAACGCGTTCTGGTTCGGTGCTCGTCCACCCTCTACGTTTTCGGGCCATTTGAACACGTGGTATCCGCATCCGACGATACAGAAGTGGCAGGTCAGATTCGTGCGCTGGGCCTGAACGGGTGGCAGTGCCACCCGGTCCTTGTTGGTAGCCATGATCGCCCCCTCTACAGCAGATTGGCTTGGCGGCCGTAGATCAATCCGTCCACTGCGATCGCGCGCACCGTGCCGTTGCTGGCGTTGTAGTCGAGCACGATCGATGGAAGCTTTTCCGTTGCCTGTCCCGAAATCATCTGACCGGCTTTTTCAGCATCGAACTTGCTGAAGTGGCAAGGGCAATTGAATTCGCGTGTGGCGGCATCGTATGCGACCGGGCAGCCCATATGGGTGCACAACACGCTGAACGCGACGATGTCTTTATCGGGGCCGACGCCGCCGGGGACGGGGGTCCCCATTTTGACTACTGCGCATGGCGACGACGCATCGGGAAAGGTAAACGCGAGGGGCACATTTGGCCGCAATTGCCCGGCTCGGGCGATCACTTTGGGGGTATAGGGCAGTGTCGTTCGCCCGGCATCGGCCTGAGCGGCCTGTGCCGATGGAACTCCAGCCACGGTGACGCCCGCGGCCGCTCCACCAGTTAGTGTGAGAAATTGCCTGCGATTAAGACTCACGGTCTCCTCCATTTCGACATTTGATAGGCGGATTGCTTGATCGCGTGTACGAACTGGATTCCAATCGAAATGGTGGCGGAAGCAACTTCTTAGACGAATTGCGGCGCCCAGATTTTTATATTTCTTGAAGTATTGATTGGGGTGTAGGCCAAACCTTTCAGGATTTCAAGGCTGGTCGGCAGCCGAACATGACGATGCCGGGTTTACTGGTAGATCGCGCGGGCGGACGCGCTTCGGTTCCAGATGGATCCCGCCGGCAAATCGATTAGGCGGCACAGTTCGTGACAGTCCATTGACTTAGCCTAAGCAGGCGCTCTGAAGTCTGGGTGCAAGCGCGATCGAACGTCCGAAATTGGCGCCGATAGCCGCCGGTTGTGACCGCCGGAAACTAGCCGGACGGCGAACTTCGCGCTTCCGCATCAGGGCCGCTGATAAACTCGGGCTGCCAAAGCAACTTTTCCCGGTCACATGAGCACGCAACCACCGTAGCACCTGCTACCGCCACGCCAATGGTGTGGCTGTAACTGTTCGATACACTTCCGCAGATCACCACCTCGTCGCGTTCGACTGACGATTGCATACCGGACCAGATCGACTTGGCCGCGGAGCCCCATTTTCCCTACGATATTTGTGCGATCGGTGCTTACAGTTTTCGAGCTTGCGCCCAGCGTGGCCACGAGTTCATCCACTGTCTGGCCGCACGCGATGCGAAAAGTATGGTGCTCCATGGGCGTCAGCCGCTCATGCGGTAAGCTACCCGCAACTTATTCCGCGTCAAACCTCGGCATGGTCGGAGGCTTCAAGGTTCACACAAATGCCACCTGACGTGAACTTTCGAACGGCTGCGAACAATTCGTGCGACGGGCTGGGCCTGACCACGAAGCCAGAGACCCCTGCCACGAAGCTCAGACTGGCAACGTTGGCTTTCGATAGCCTCGTACCGACGACAATTCTCGATAACTGCTCAGTCTGATTGAATTCCCGGATAAGGTGCGTCCCGCTCATGCTCGACCCGGCGAGACACAACGTAGGCTCGTCAGAGAAGTCCGCCCGTTATCTCTAAGTGATCCTTGACATGGTTTCTCGTGTTCCGATCATTTCGAAACCTTAGCAACCTCCGGGTTGGTCTCCAGTCTTTTGCAACAGTCACTTTTGCGGTAGCTCGCCCCGCTCCTTGCCACCCGTCCGCGTCCGGCAACTGGCGATTGAGTTAAATCAAGTCCGCCGCCATCGGACGCACTAAAAATTTCTAATGTGACGTGTCCCAGGTTTCTGCCGTTCCGGCTGTCACTGAAAAATGCAGTCGGTCTGGTCAACCTTCCGGTGCCAACGACAACCGGTCAAATGCTGGCCTGATGCGATCTTTTTAGCTCTGGCCAGCCTGCGAGGACGCGCGGTCGGTCAATGAGCGATTGAGACGTAACATATGGAAAACAAGCTACGCCCCGAAGAAAATCACCTGCTTGGGGCTTTTCCCCAAGCGGAGTTGGCACGCTTTGCGAGGCATCTGGTGAGAGTCGAATTGCCGTTGGGACGGGTCGTATGCGAGTCTGGCAATCACCTCAACCACGTCTATTTCCCTACGACATCTATTGTGTCGCTGCTATACCTCACGCAGGACGGAGCTTCGACTGAAATTGCGGTCGTGGGGAACGACGGGCTGATCGGCATTCCAATTTTCATGGGCGGCGAGACCACTCCGGGCAGATGCGTCGTGCAAAACGCGGGCCAGGCGTACCGACTGGAGGCGAGGATCCTGAAAGACGAATTCGATCGAGCCGGCGCAATTCAGCAGTTGCTGCTTCGCTATACCCAGGCACTGATCGCGCAGATCGCCCAAACGGCTGTTTGCAACCGACATCATTCGATCGATCAGCAACTATGTCGATGGCTGCTGCACAGCATTGACCGTCTCCCATCAAACCAGTTGAAAATGACGCAGGACCTGATTGCCAACATGCTTGGCGTCCGGAGAGCCAGCGTGACCCAAGCGGCAAAGAAGCTGCAGGACGCCGGATTGGTCCGCTACAGCTATGGCCATATAGAGGTGCTGGATCGACCAGGACTCGAAACGCGGGCGTGCGAGTGCTATGGCGTCGTGAAGCGGGAATTCGACCGGCTGTTACCTGGCCGCGATAGCGATATCGGGGACTCGGCACGCGACACGATGACTCCGCGAGATCGCACGGTCTCGCCACGTGCCAGCTCAAGCTTGCGGTTTGCGGGTGGAGCATAGAAAGTCCATGCTCGTTTAGCTTCAGTACATGCCAATGACGTTGAGCTTATGAGGGCTCATCTGACGAATTCCCGCCAACTGGGTACCGCGTTGCCTGTAATCACCGCATCGAGAGGACCTATCCGTCATTTCGTGGGCGGGGCATATCATGAGGTATAAAAGTCATGGATATGCCGATGAAGAAGAAGAGACAAACCGTAGCGCGTCAGGCAGCGGCCCGCGGGCCGCTGCCTGAGTTGCCCAAGGAACTGCTGGACCAGTTGGTCAAGGGGCCGATGACGCCGACCGAGGTTCAGGATCTGATGCTGGCGTTCAACAAGGCGATCATCGAACGGGCGATGGGCGCCGAGATGAATCTGCATCTGGGCTACCCGTCGGGCCAGTCCAAGCCGGCCGGACAAGCCAACGAGCGCAACGGCGCCAGCGGCAAGACGGTCATCACGGATCGCGGCCCGGTTCGTGTCGAAGTCCCTCGTGACCGTGACGGCAGCTTCGAGCCGATCCTGATTCCCAAGCACGAGCGCCGCTTCACCGGCTTCGACGAACGCATCATTGCGATGTACGCGCGTGGCATGAGCGTGCGCGAGATTCAAGGGTTTCTGGCCGAGCAATACGGCACCGAAGTGTCGCCCGACTTCATCAGCTCGGTCACCGACGAGGTGATGGCCGAAGCGCTGAGCTGGCAGAGCCGCCCACTCGAGGCGATGTATCCGGTCGTGTTCTTCGATGCGCTGCGGGTCAAGATCCGCGACGACGGGGTGGTCAGCAACAAGGCCGTCTATCTGGCCTTGGGCATCCAAGCCGATGGCCAGCGCGATGTGCTGGGCCTCTGGATCGAGCAGACCGAGGGCGCCAAGTTCTGGCTCAAGGTGTTCAATGAACTCAAGACGCGCGGCTGCCAGGACATCCTGATCGCCGTGGTCGATGGCCTGAAGGGGCTAACCGAAGCCATCAGCGCGGCCTATCCGCGGACCACCGTTCAGACCTGCATCGTGCATCTGATCCGCAACAGCCTCGAATACGCCAGCTACAAGGACCGCAAGGTACTCGCCACGGCGCTGCGCCCGATCTACGCGGCTGCCAGCGAAGAGGCAGCAAGGCAAGCGCTGCAAGACTTCGCCGACGGACCTTGGGGCGCGAAGTACCCGACGATCGTGCAGTCGTGGCAACGCGCGTGGGAGCACGTCGTGCCGTTCTACGTGTTCCCGCCGGAAATTCGGCGAGTCGTTTATACGACAAACGCCATCGAGAGCTTGAACATGCAATTGCGCAAGATCATCAAGACGCGCGGTCACTTCCCGAACGACGAGGCGGCCATCAAGCTGCTCTGGCTGGCGCTGCGCAACGTACTGGCCAAGACCGTGAGGGCCGCCTTCGACTGGAAATCAGCGATGAACCAGTTTGCTATTCTGTTCGGCGAACGGTTTACGCAGGCGCGTGGATAACCTGTTGTTCAACCGCCTCGCCCACAAAAATGCGGACAGGTTCCATCGAGAATATTCGATGTCGAGTCATGCCGCCCCGTCACGTCCGTCTACCGTCGGGCTCATCGCCATCGCACAAAGGCACAAAGGCACAAAGGCACAAAGGCACAAAGGCACAAAGGTACAAAGGTACAAAGGTACAAAGGTACAAAGGTACAAAGGCACAACGATATCGTGCAACGCACAATGCTGCTGATGGCACGTATAGCGAGTGCGGTGTGACGCGTACGGATCGCAATTCAGCCATTCGCTGGACCGTCATCTCGCCGCATCCCTGACCACTAAGCACAGAGCCGAGCCCGACATACACAGTTGCGTTAGATCAAACGGGTCTGCCCTTGACCACGCTAAAAATCTTTACACGGATTCAGCAACATGTCTCTGCAGATGCTGCATCTGTGATGAGGAATCTCGAGACCATGCCTTCCGCACGGCATTCCCGAGTCGGGCCAGTCGAGGAGATACAACATGACGCTAGGAACAATTCTACTGATCGTTCTGGTGCTGCTGCTCATTGGAGTGGTTCCAACGTGGCCGCACAGCAGAGGATGGGGCTACGGACCGAGCGGCATCCTCGGTTTCATTCTCGTTGTAGTCGTCATCCTGCTACTGCTCGGCAGGTTGTGAGCGCACCGGAGTTGAAAAGTCACGCCGGAACGTGCCTGTCCGGTCCGTGATCATGGACCTTGGGTTGGCCAGACCGACGGACTGCAAAGCTTTACGGCGTCTCCGCATCCAGAGTTGCCGCAACAATTCACGTTTACATACGGAGCAGGAAATGACAAAACTCAACCGCATTTCTGCATTCTTCATGATGCTGCTTCTGACGTTCTTCCTCGGCTGCGCAGGTTCTCGCATACATGAAGGAACCGGGGAATACGTCGACGACTCTGTTATCACCACCAAGGTGAAGGCGGCCGTGCTGAATGAGCCGTCGCTGAAATCCGCCGAAATCAATGTCGAGACGTTCAAGGGCGTCGTGCAACTGAGCGGCTTCGTCCGGTCACAGGCCGATATCGATAAGGCCGTCGAGGTGGCGCGACGCGTTGGGGGAGTCAAATCCGTTAAGAACGCGATGCGGCTCAAGTGACGGATGATCGATCACGCCACGTACCGCGTGTTCGGCACGACGGCTTCCAGCGAGCGAGACTGTGGCACGATCATCCGTCACGCCGAGGAAGCCGTCCTGGCTTTGATGAGAACGCATGCCGACATGGCGAACATTGCAACGACACGCTTATTATCACGACCGCGCGTGATGGGCCTAGCTGAAGCTGCCGTTCGTCGGACACATACCGCGTGCCAGATCTGCATGGGTCGACGGCCGCCATGTGAAAGCGGCGTAGCACCTGTTATGCATCGCCGACGGCTTGCCCCCGCCTTGGCGCTAGATATTGCTGACTGCCGCGAGAAGGAGCGCCACGTCGATGCGCATCGCACAGATTGCTCCACTGTATGAAGCCGTTCCGCCGAAACTCTATGGCGGGACGGAACGAGTCGTATCGTACCTTACAGAAGCACTGGTCGATCTCGGCCACGACGTCACACTATTCGCCAGCGGTGACTCGAAGACGACCGCTCGTCTCATCCCGTCATGGCCAAGTGCGTTGCGTCTTGACTCGACAATCAGTGATGCCTTGGCCCCACATCTGCTGCTGCTGGAAACGGTGCGTCGCGTCGCTCACGAGTTCGACGTGTTGCACTTCCACCTCAGCTACCTGCCGTTCCCGTTCTTTTCTGAACTTGGTGTGCCGTTTCTGTCGACGCTCCACGGTCGCCTCGATCTACCGGAGCTGAAACCGGTGTTCGATCTGTTCCCGCACGCGCCACTGGTGTCCATTTCGAATGCCCAGCGCTTGCCGTTACCGCTAGCAAACTGGCTTGACACGATCCATCATGGGCTGCCCAACGATCTGCTGACGCCTCAACCCGAAGCTCAGCCGGACTATCTAGCGTTTCTGGGTCGCATCTGTCCAGAGAAGCGCCCCGATCTGGCTATCGAGATCGCAGCGCTCGCAGGTCTACCGCTAAAAATTGCCGCTAAGGTGGACAAAGCCGACCATGCGTACTTCACGACCGTGATCGAGCCTTTGCTGTCGCAGCCGCATGTCGAGTTCGTCGGGGAAATCGGCGAAGCACGGAAGTCCGCATTTCTGTCAGGTGCCAGGGCGTTGTTGTTTCCGATCGACTGGCCGGAGCCGTTCGGGCTAGTGTTGATTGAGGCATTGGCATGCGGCACCCCGGTTATCGCATTCAACCGCGGCTCGGTCCCTGAGGTAATCGAACACGGGGTAACGGGCTATATTGTCGATGATGTCCATGGCGCCGTCGAAGCCCTGAAACGCCTCGAAGCGCTCTCGCGCCCGGTGATCCGCAAGCATTTCAACTGTCGTTTCAGCGCGCAATTAATGGCGCAGAAGTATGTTGATGCCTATATGCGGCTCGTCCAAATGCCCCGCCACTTCGAACCGCAATGCGCATCCGCTGCTGGAAAATTTTTTGACGTAGATCATCGATGCCCGGTGGTCGATCGCTAAGCTCGAATCATCGCGGCTGTCGACATCAGCGTCCTCGTCTTGATGAGGAGACACTGGATAGGTGGAGGCATGGTCATTCGCGCAGTTCGGCGGTCTTCTTGCGTGCATTTCCCTGAGCAAGTGCCGCCAGACGTTCAGGATCATCCTCGCCCGTAATGATCGCCTTGAGCATGGCCCGACCACTCTTGCCGAGCACATCGGACAGCACGCTTCCCAGCTTGAGGTTGGCATCCTCCATCACCTTCTGGATGCGCAGGTTGTGCTGGGCGATCTCGCGCACCAACTGCTTGCGGGTGCGCGTCAGATCGCGCAATTCCTGCGTGGCCTCAGGCGGCACGAAGCTCGAGCGGATCAGCCCATGAGCCATCAGATCAGCAATCCACGTCGCGTCGTTGACATCGGTCTTGCGCCCAGGCACGTTGCGGATGTGCTGTGCGTTGGCCAGAACCAACTCGAAGTGTCCTTCGAGAATGTGCCAGACCGGCTTCCAGTACACGCCGGTCGCCTCCATGGCGATGTGCGTGCAGGCGTGCTCGGTCAGCCAGTCGGAAAGTGCCAGCAGGCCGGTGGTGGTGCCAGGAAAACTGCGCACTTCATGGTGCTCGGGGGCCGAGACGCAACGCACACAGGTCACAATGGTGTCCTTGTGCACGTCCAGACCCGCGCAGCGGGGATAGAGTATCTGCATGGAACCTCCTGCCGGATGGTTGGCAGCGGCAGCAGCCCTCGTTATCGAAGTCTGGTAAGCGTGCTCCAGAGCGCTCATCGCTCATGGTCACAATTTGGGGTGCGCGCAGGGCCGCGGGTCCAACTGGGTAACGGGCTCGGAGCACCAGTCATGAGCCGACCTCGATCACCGCTGCGCACCCATGGTACGCCCGCCGGGCGCAGCGCGCGTCAACGGCCCCGAACACATCCGTTTCATTCCTCGGGGTCCGGCAAGCCAGATGAACAACTGGGTAGGATTTGCCCGTCAGCAATGCCTGGTTGACAAAGAAATCCTTGGCCTCGATCAAGCGGCAATCTGCCAGCATGAGATCGCCAGCGGCAAGCAGAACGACATCGCCAGGAACCAGCGTGGCGATTGGCATGTCCTGCGGATGTCCATTGCGTATCACGTTTGCGCGAACGGCAACCGTTTGTTTGAGCTGTTCCGCAGCTTGTCCGGCCCGATACTCCTGGACGAAATCCAGGGTCACGCTAACAAGAACGATGACCCATATGACCACGAATCCGGTGACCTCGCCAGTTAGCGCCGACTGTTGATTCGATTCGCGCGATTTCGAATCGGCTTGGACGCGCGGTCCGGCGGGTTCAGTTCGTGGCATCACTCCCATCCCTCCTGCGACCTGCGTTTCGATCAGATTGCGTTCAAAGCACGCTTGAGACGTTCGCTGACCTCCGTCGCAAGCTTGGTCAGATCCGAATTCTCGACCAGTTCGAACATCGCGATCGGCTCGATGACATCGATGTGAACCACGCCTGCTTCATCTTCCCGAGCGACGACATTGCAGGGCAGCAACAGGCCGATTTCCGGCTCGGCTTGCAGCGCACGGTGTGCCAGCGTTGGGTTGCACGCGCCGAGTATGCGATAGCGTGGCATGGTCTCGCCAAGCTTTTTCTTGAGGGTCTCGGCGACATCGATGTCGCTAAGGATGCCGAATCCTTCTTTGGCAAGTTCCTGCTTGACCCGCTCGATCGCTTCATCGAATGAATACGTAACCGTTTTACCAAATCCGTACGACACACTCATGGTTTTTTCTCCAGTCATGACATGAATCAGCTTGCAATCGAACCGTTCAAGCGCTCGATCAGGCACGCATCAAGACGAGACCGAGCAGGACGGCAGATCAACTCGTAAATCGAGGTCGCCTCGAGTAGTGACGAGCACCTTGCACTTGCCCGGATACAACTCGGCTGCTACCCGCCACGCCCCAATCGAGGTCAGCGCGCCAAGCCGGAATTCGCCGCCGGCCATGTCAACGTGACGCTGACGCCGCCGCGCGCTGGCACGGTGACGGTTCGCTTGCGTTCGACCCCATCAAAAGTCGCAGTCATCCGATAGGTTCCGGGCGGCATTTTTGCGTATAAGTATGGCCCGTCGGACGTCGCGGAGAAGACAAGCGTACCGTCCCTCTTGCGCAACTGCAGGACCACGCCGGACAGGGATTCGCCGGAAGCGGACGAGAATTGAGCCCGCATGCTGTAACGCGAGGCGATACTGCGCAGCGCGGCCACTTCGTCCAGGCCGACACCGCCCGTGATATAGGCGATCCCATGGTCGTGTCGCTCGGACAGATTGTCAGCGAACGCGGCAACGTTGCCGCCGGGACCGCAGCCCATTTCGCGATAGCCCATGCCCATACCGCCGCCCATCATCGGGGAGCGGTTGAGAAAATGCGGCGGCAGCGCAACGCCCTGCTCCTTCGCTCGGGCCACCATCGTATCGTGCATGCGTTGTGCGATGGCCCGACGCGCTTCGGGCGTCTGCGCACTGTGCATCTGCTCACAGAATGCAGCCCGCTCGTCCTGACTGAACAACTGATAGGGCCGCATTCCGCGCGCGCCCGATGCGGGTTGCGCACTTGCGTTGAGGGCCACTACCGACGCAACGCATACTGTTGCGAGCAGCGTGGCCCTGGACAACCTGGACAGGGTAGGGAACATCTTGGATCTCCGGTTTGGGCTCGGTATACGACAAATATCTTTGGACAGCAGGAAGTTCGCTGGTCGAGTGAAGAACATCAAACGCCGAACCTCCCGCTACAGCGACGAGGTGCACTCCTGCATCAATATCAGCGCCGTGTTCCTCGATCATCCGCGACGAGTTCTTTCGGTGCGGGCCAGTCGAGCCTGCGCATTAACGAACGTTGGCGATAACGCTGCCCTCCCTCGTTCGCTCCGTCTCGCATGCCTATGTCGTCATCCGTCAATGGAGTAGAAGCGGCGTGGCAGGCGACTGCTAATGATTGGACTGGCCACGCCTGTCGGTCTTGTCCCCCCGTCGTTGCCCTGCGATCCCCCCTGTGGGGCAGGCGTTTGCTGCGGAGGTTGAGCGGCAGGCATTTGCCGAGTGGCTTGTCTGTCTTGCTGTTGCCCAGGCGGCTGCTGCCGAGGTTGATTCGGTTGGCCACGAGGCGGCATTGCCTCCGCTGGTGCAGGCTGAGGGCGCGACACAGGCGCTGGCGGCTGAACAGCGCGCGGCATCGGTTGCTGTTGTGACGGAACCGGCTGCTGCATCGGCGACTGAGGCGGCCGAAGGTCCGGCTGAGGCTCGAGTGGCTGCCGGCGTTGCTGTTGCTGTTGCTGTTGCTGCTGGCGTTGCTGTTCCTGCTGGCGTTGCTGTTGCTGATTCTGCTGTTGCTCACGCGGCGACGGCCGCGGATTCAATTCGTTCCGTTGCTGGCCGGGACCCATATCGCCGCGCGATTGCTCGCGTGGCTGTTGTGTCTGCGGCTGGACCGGCTGAGGTGTCTGCATGGGGGCCGACGGCTGTATGGCGGATGGCTGAGTGGGCGTGAGCGGCATCCTTGGCACAGCCTGACGAGGTGGTTGCCGATCGGGCGGTGTCTGCTGCTCGGATGGCGCGCGTATCTGGCCGGGCGTTTGTGGTCTGCCACGAACGTCGCCCGGATTGCCCTGTTGCTGAAAATGTTGCCGCGTGATGGCCTCGCGCGGCTGGTAGCGGTAATTCTCGGACCGAATAGCATTTTGCTGCTCGACCGCCCGAGGATACCGTGCACCCGAGTACTGCCGCTGGTAGTTCGGCAGAAGCGCTGGAGGCGGAGCAGACCGGCGATCCCACCGATCCCACCCGCGCCGGTTTGCCTCCCAGTCTCGGCCCCAGTGGTCGCCCCAGCGCGGTGGCGCATCGAGATTCCAGCCGACGAAGTAACGAGGCGGCCGGCGGTAATAGCGCACCGGAATGCGCAGCACATACACCGGCACGTACTCGGGCTCTACCTGTTCCCACGGCCCGTTGTACCAACTGCTGACATACCAGTTGTCTTGATCGTAGACCCAATAGAGGCCATCGTAAAAGAAGTAATTCCCATTGGCCTGCGGCGCATAGTAGACGGGATAGCCAGGCACCCGGACGAGTCGAGGGTAGACCGGCATGTTGATGCCAATGTTGATGCCCGGAAGATTGATATCGATACCGACTTGAGCATGAACTGAAATCGGCGGCGCTAGCAGAATTGCCAACGTGAAAAGGAGCGCGCGCATGTTCTTTCCTCAAGTCCGGCGTACATTTTCAGACTAAGCGCCGGGCCTGGTCGAGCATTGATCTGAATCAACAGTGCCGAGGCTCCTCTCGAGACACGTCTGCATGGTGGCCGGTTTTCCCTGCGCCGACCACCGCCGCCGACGCTCCGGCTCGGACAGTCGTTCGCCGGCGCGGGATCCAGGACTTCCAGACGACGGCTTTGCCCCCGCTAGCTGGTGTAGGCGTTCACAATCACTGCTAGCGGCGTTCACAAGAGTGCTAGCAACGTCCAGTAATACTGCTAGCGCCGTGTTTTCCTGACTGTAAGCGCGGGCATCGGTAACGCGATATTGCACGGGGCGCAGCGTCGAAATTGAGGGCTCGCGCGAGAATCGATTGAGGAACTGTCTCAAGCAGGCTGTGACTTATCTTGCAGTAGCCAGCTGACGGATCGAGCCAACGTGCTAGCAACGTTAGAGAACATCGGCACGGATTCTGTTGTAGGAATGCAACGACCACTCAGCCGCAAGCAACTTTCGAAAATGCCTTTAACTCACGGGGCCTTTCCACAATTTTCTGCTAGCAACGTTGACCTGCCCCCTTCAATAGGGCCGATGGGCTTCTAGCAAAGTCCCTTTAAACCAGCTCCTGGAAAGCGGCAGGAGCATCCGCGGTTGCCCGATGTTTTGCCGCAAACTCTGACGGCGCAAGGTAGTTCAGTGCGCTGTGCGGCCTTTGCTCGTTGTAGTCCTGACGCCATGCCGCGATGACAGCCCGAGCGTGCGCGAGCGTCGTGAACCAGTGCTCGTTAAGGCATTCGTCGCGGAACTTGCCGTTGAACGATTCGATGTACGCATTCTGCGTTGGCTTGCCCGCCTGAATCAACTTCAGCGTGACGCCGTTCGCATACGCCCACTGGTCAAGCGCGCGGCTCGTAAATTCGGGTCCCTGGTCTGTTCGCACCGCCTTGGGATAGCCACGGAAGCGAGCTGCACGGTCCAATGCCCGAGCGACATACAAACCTGAGATACCATGGTCGACGACGATGTCGACAGCCTCTTTCGTGAAGTCGTCGACGACGGTCAGGCACTTCACGCGCCGGCCGTTGGAAAGCGCATCCATCACGAAATCGATTGACCATACCTCGTTGGGTGCGCCCGGCAATGCCAGTTGCTCGCGCTCAATCATTACGCCGCGGCGCTTGCGACGGCGCCGCACAGCCAGCCCTGCCTCACGGTACAGGCGATAGATGCGCTTGTGATTGGCGTGCGTGCCTTCGCGTTCCACCAGGGCGTGCAGTCGGCGGTAGCCGAATCGACGACGTTCGTGCGCCAACTCCACCAGACGCGCCGCTAGCACCTCATTCTCGTGGTCTGGCTTCGCGTCGTAATGCAGCACGCTGCGAGAAAGCCCGACAAGCCGGCAGGCGCGGCGCTCGGAGATGTTGACCTTCTCCCGAATCGCCGATACTGCTTCGCGTTTGGCTTGCGGGCTCAGGGCTTTCCCTTGACGACGACCTTCAACGCTTCCATATCGAGCATTGCTTCGGCCAGCAGCTTCTTCACCCGGGCATTCTCCACCTCGAGGTCCTTGAGCCGGCGGGCTTCCGAGACTTCCATGCCGCCGAACTTCGCGCGCCAAGTGTAGAACGACGCATCACTGAACCCGTGCTTCCTGCACAGTTCCTTGACCGGCATACCGGCTTCAGCTTCCTTCAGAAATCCGATGATTTGCTGTTCCGTAAAGCGCTTCTTCATGTTCGTCTTCTTCTCCGAAAACGAACTTTACTAGACTCCGGCTGGCCCTGTTTGTAGGGGGCAGGTCAGCTGAGCGCGAACCCTTGCAGTGCGCGAAGCGGCAGGTGAAAGACCTGCTTGAGGCCGAGCAGCATCTGTACGAGTGCATCCGGGCAGACGCAAGGGCGGCCACGGGAGCGTACGTCCAGCTCGGGCGGCGCTGCGAACAGGCTTGGGTCGATCCACATCGTCACATCCCCTCGAGCAATGAGGCCCGCGTTGTACTGCGCCCAGTTCTTGACGCGGTATTTGGCTTTGAAACTCGCTTGCTTGCTGGTCGTGTCCTTGCGCATCTGCTCGGCAAAAATCGAGAATGTACGCAGGAAAACGAACTGTTAACAGAGCTACGCCCGGACGCCGTTGCGCGTAAACGTCAGCATGTCGCGGACGGATTTTTGCAACAACGCCACGATCGGGCCTGGGCACATGTACTCGACTTCGGAAAGGTATCGGCAATTTATCCGGTTGAACTACAGCAACACATGGTCGGCAGCGATCGAGCAAGCCGTCATCACCATCGGCCGGTTGGCTACGTTCTGCGCGTGCTGAGCGACAGTAAGCGGTGCCCATCATCGAGCGCGCCGGCAGCACTGCTCGGAGTGTCGATGTTAATACAGGCTGTTGCTGCCGGTGCGGCACGTTGGAGCGATCCTCCGCCACTACCACTGGGATATCGACCGCAGTTTCAGGAGCTCGCTTTTCCAATCACGAAGACACCATCTTTCTCGGGACCTGAGCATGCTTGTCGATTCGAACGGCGACGCGCGCTTGCCCGTCGAACGCGACCGACACGGCGCGGCATGCGGACTCAAGTTTCGCGAATCCGCGGCGCTGCGCCGGAACCGGTGGGCCGATCGATGCCCAGGGCCTCGGCTTTTTTGACGAAGTCGGCCAGCGAACGTGCATCCATCTTCTTCATCGCCTGTCCGCGATGGATCTTCACTGTAATTTCGCTGAGGTTCATTTCGGCCGCAATCTGTTTGTTCATCAGTCCGCTCGCGACGAACGCCATCACTTCGCGTTCGCGCGCCGACAGGGTCGCATACCGGCCGCGCAGATCGGCGAGTGCGCGCTGTCCGCTCTTGCCTTGCTCATCGTGCGAGAGCGCCGCAGCGACGGCATCCAGCATGTCTTGTTCGCGGAATGGTTTCGCGAGGAAATCCATCGCGCCGGCCTTCATCGCTTTCACCGACATCGCTATGTCACCGTATGCGGTCATGAAGATGATCGGCAGCTGCAGATCAGCGGCCGCAATCTGTTCCTGAACCGCAAGGCCGCTCTGGCCCTTTAGGCGAACGTCGAGGATCAAGCAGCTCGGTACGTCAGGTTTGGTGAACGCGAGAAATTCTTGCGCGGTCGCGAACACCTGAACACGCAGTCCTACCGACCGAAGCAGCATGTCGACAGCCGTACGCATCGATTCGTCGTCGTCGACGACGTAAACGATAGGCTGCTCGGCCGAATCCTGCGCGTCAGTGCTCATTAGACATTTCCTCCTCGACTGGCAAAACGAACTGCATTATGGCTCCCGGACATGCGCGCACGTCGGCCCAGATACGGCCGCCGTGCGCTTCGACAATTGATCGGCAAATTGACAGCCCCATTCCCATGCCATCCTCCCGGGTCGTGAAGAACGCGCTGAACAGGCGGTCGAAATCCGCGTGCCGGATCCCCGTGCCGCTGTCCTGCACAACGACGTGCGCGTGTCGATCGTCGAACGCATGCGTGCTAATGCGCAGTCGGCGCGCGCATGGCTCGACGCCCGACATTGCCTGCACCGCGTTCATCACGAGATTGATGACGACCTGCTGCAGTTGCACGCGGTCGCCGCACACTCGCTGCAGCGACGCCGAATAGTCGACTTCGACCTCGACACGCTGGCTGTCGAGTTCACGCCGCAAGAGCCCGAGCGATTCTCGCACAACCGCATTCAGATCGAGCGACGTCTGCTCAGGTGCTCGTTTCCGTGCCATGGCGCGAATCTGCCGAATCACGTCGGACGCCCGCGTGGCATCGCGGATCATCTGGCCGACCGACTGCTGTACCTCGTCCAGATCCGGCTCCGGCCGGTCGATCCAGCGCAGTGCTGCATTGCCCGCCGCCACGATTGCGGCGAGCGGCTGGGTGACCTCGTGCGCGATCGACGCGGCGAGTTCGCCCAGCATCGTCACGCGTGTCGCGTGCGCGAGCTCAGCGGTGGAACGGTCGAGCGCGTCCTGCGCGGCGACGCGTTCGGTCACGTCCATCAGCGCGCCGACGTATTCGGCATCGACCGGGTGCGGCATCAGATGGGTTATGTAATGAACGTGCTTGATGCGGGCATCGGGCATCATCAGCCGGAACTGGATGTCGAGATACGGTTCGCCGGCCATCAGCCGACGCCATCCGCCCGTCACCTGCGATACGTCGTCCGGATGGGCTCGCTCGACGATCTTCTCGACGCTCGGCATTGTGTTGCGTGCCAGCTCGAATATCCGGTACGTTTCGTCGGACCACCACATTCCGCCGTCCGGCAGCCGCATCGCGATGCTCCCAGTGTGGCTAAGGCGCTGTGCGTCTGACAACAATGCTTCGCTGCGGCGCAACGCATGCTCGGCCTGCTTGCGCGCTTCGATGTCCGTATTCAAGCCGTACCAGCGGACGACGCGGCCGCTGTCGTCGCGCAGTGGCTCCGCGCCAATGTGTACCCATCGATAGACGCCGTCCCCGCGCCGGATTCGCGCAGCGCCCTCGAACGGAGAGCATGCCGCGACGGCGCGCTTCCACGCGGCGTGCAGCGCATCGACGTCGTCGGGATGGACGATGGCACGCCAGATGTCTTCGTCCCTTTCTGCGATCGAGACCCCGAACTCGTCCCAGCGCCTGTTCACGTAACCGACCTTGCCGTCGCCGTCCGAACTCCACACCATTCCCGGTATCGCGTCGATCGTCGCCCGCAGTTCGTTTTGCTGACGCTGCAGTTCGCTTTCCATGCGCTTGCGGTCGGTAATATCGTTGTTTGCCGCGAGGATCGCGACCGGTTTGCCGCCGGCATCGCGCCATAGCGCAAGCCGGCTCGAGATCATGACCGTCTTGCCGTCTCGGCGCACGCGCTGCAGTTCGCCCTGCCATTGTCCGTACTTCAGTACGGCTCGGCGAATGTCATCGAGCGGCACCGAAGTGTGTGATTGCATCAGCACGTTAACCGGCTGACCGATCGCCTGCTGCGCGGTCCAGCCGTACAGTGCTTCCGCGCCCTGGTTCCAGAACGCGATCCGGTCGTGCAGGTCGTAGATGACGATCGCGTCGTGGGTCAGGTCGAGCAACCGAAGCCGCTCGCGCAAGATCGCGGTGTTCGAGAGATTGCGCAGCGCGAGCCATGCCGTGGTGATGATCGCGAGCAGGCTCACGCCACAGCGCGCGAAGGTGCCGCCCGAATAGCGTTCGTTATGCGACAGCGCGAGCGCGGCCAGCGTGAGCGCGATGCACGCGCAGGCGGTGATCGAGGTCACACGCCGCGAGCCGGCCGATGCGACTAGCAGCACGACGACCACGTAAAGCACCGCGATCGCGATTCCTAGCGGCGTCACGTCGACGATGAAGACCGCCACGGCCAACGCGCCGGCCAACAAGTACAGCACGCACGCATCTTCGCGCCAGGGTCTACAGGTGTTCTCGTTCAGCATCATCGTCTTTCCGCAGCGCGCCGCACGAAGAAAGGGGAACACGGATCAGCGTGCCTCATCTGTCCCGCCCGGCCTCATCGAGTCCAGTTGACGCGCCACTTCTGCGGCGTCCACTGGTTTGCCGAGCACGCAGAGGGCGCCTATGTCGAGCGCCTGCCGCCGGACCGTATCGGACGCGAACGCAGAAATGAATATGACCGGCAGCACGATGCCGCTGTCGACCAGGCGTCGATACATCTCCAGGCCCGACATGCCAGGCATCTGGACGTCCGAGATGATGCAGCATACGTCGCCCATGCCGTCCGCCGCGAGAAACTGTTCCGCGGACGCATAGAGGCGGGCCGTCCAACCAAGGGAACGCACCAGGCTCGACGTTGCGACGCGCACGGATTCGTCGTCGTCGACAATCGAAACGATCGGATTTTTCTGCAAACCTGGGGCCCTCGGCCGAAATCGTACGGTGGGCGACGCGATACTGTCGCCCTGACCTTAGCCATCTTAGAGAAATTGGTGATCCGCGGAAATCATATGTACGTATAGTCGCGGCCGCTCCCGCCTGCTTCCGGACCCCGGCAGGACCGGCGACCCGCCGTCGCGCGGCCAGCCTGCGCCGCTCGCGATCCGGCGAATTCGCAGTATTGCGTGCGTTCGCGTAACGAGCCACGGCCTGCAGTCCCTATATTGCACGCGTGGACCATCGATCAACAGCCGGCACACCCTCTTCGCCGCGAGTCTCGTAGTCCGCCGCCTTGAACGATTTCAACGTAGCACAGGTCGTCGCCAGCGTGCTTGCACGCATTTCCACTGTCCCCATTTGATACAAGAAGGAGCGTCATCATGAAGAACATCGCCGCCTCACTGATTCTGGGCGCCTGCGCGCTGATTCCCGCCGCCGGTTACGCGCAAACCGCTGCACCCATCACGCGCGCACAGGTGCGCGCCGACCTAGCCCGCGTCGAACAAGCAGGCTATCTGCCGTCGCGCTCCGACGACGAAGATTACCCGACCGACATCCAGGCCGCCGAAGCGAAAATCGCTGCGAACGACACACGGCAGGCACACGCGGAGGGATTCGGCGGCGCCCCCGAATGGGGCAGGAGCGCGGCCGGATCCCACGCCACGCGCACTGTCGCGAAGGGGGGAAGCTGCGTCGGACCCGCCAGCTTCTGCAATCCGTACTTCGGCAGCTGAACTACGCTGCTCCGCCCGCGCGCAAAGCCAGCGCGCGCGGCGGGACGGCGCGATTGGCACGCGCATAACGGGCCGATCCGCTCGGGATCGGCAAGGAATCGGTCACGTCGAAACCGTCGCCAACGTTCCCGTACATTCCGAAAACCTTACGCCGGTCCGGCGTTTCCCTCGCCGCGGGTCCGCGCGTTGTCGGGTCCGTCCTACTTCCTTTGACGAGGCTGCCATGCTTGCACGTCGACAACTAGCGCCGGCCGGCACCGACCGAACACACCGACACCGAGCCACGTCGATCAATCTTGGGGCGATCGCGATCGTCGCATTCATCGTTCTGTTGTACGTCGTCGGCTGGGGTACGCTGATCGCACTGATCGTCCCGCAGCCTCTGAGCGTCGGTTCCGGTGCGTCCGGAATCGGCGCTGGAATCACCGCGTTTTTGCTCGGCATGCGCCACGCGTTGGATGCGGACCACATCGCCGCGATCAACAACACCATGCGCAAGCTGCCCCGTGAAGGCCAACGCTCGGTGAGTGTCGGCTTCGGGTTTTCGTTCGGTCAAGCGAGCATCGTATTTGCCCTCGCCGTGCTCATCTCGCTCGGTATGCGCTCGCTGTCCGGGCATGTGGTCGACACCGGATCGACGCTGCACGCGCTGACCAGCGTGCTCGCCGCCGTGGTATCGAGCGTATACCTCTACGCGATCGCGGCACTGAACGTCGCCGCGTTCTACGACCAATACTCAGCGTTCTGCGCGATGCGCATGGGTCGTTACGACGCAGCCCAGCTCGAGCGGCGCATTGAATCGAGCGGTCTTGTCTCACGCGTGCTTCCACCGCTGATGCGCATCGTACGCAAGCCGACGCAGGTGTACTCTATCGGCCGGCTGTTCGGAGTGGACTTCGATACGGCGACCGCAATCGCGCTGCTGGTGCTAACCGGGTCGGGCGCCGCGTCCGGTCTGCCGTGGCACGCGACTCTCTGCCTACCCGTGCTGTTCGCGGCCGGCATGCTGCTTTTTGACCCAATCGACGGTTCGTTCCTGCACGTCGCGTGTGGATGGACCCTCGCGCAGCCCCTTCGCAAGATCTACTACAACTTAGTCGTAACCGGCCTCTCGATCGGCATTGGGTTCATCATCGGCACTGTCGAGGTGCTCGGTCTGCTCAACCACGCACTGAGCATGCACGGCGCAGGCGGCACATGGCTCGCGGAGCTGGATCTGAACGACCTCGGCTTTGCGATCGTCGGCCTGTTCGGTGGAACCTGGGCCGTCTCGATCGCGATCTGGAAATTCAGGCGGATCGAGCAGCGCTGCGCCACGGCCGCGGCCCATAGCATTCCGCAACGTTACAATTACTTGCCTTCAGAGGGCATCTACCATGAGTAAATTCATGCTTGTCACCGGGGCGTCCAGCAGCTTCGGCAGGCTAACGGCCGAGGCGCACTCGTACGCGTTTCCGGCGTCGACATGCACCCAGCCGAACTCACCGCACTGTCCGACGCGTCGTTCGATTACGCCGTCCCAGAAGTGATCGAACAAGCAGGCCCCATAGGCGTCCTAATCCACAATGCCAGCCACGTGGGTCTCGGCCGGGCCGAAGCGGTCACGCCGGGCACGAATCATTTCGCGCACACAAGAACGCTGAGCGACGTCGCGCATGCCACCGAATACGACGCGGAACCCTATACAGACTTCGGCCGTGAAGTCCGGGAAGTGTGGGCCGCGATCGTGCGAGTCGGAGTGGCGGCCGCCGGCATCCGGCCGCTTCGCGTACACGTCGATCCGACCGAAGACGGCGCGACCGTTTGCTTCAAGGTGCTCGATCAGCGGCACGCATAAATGTTGCATTGCTTCGGCCTGCCCGATTTCTGTCACCGCGCGTCCCGACGCCGAATTAAGCGTATCGCGCGCCGTTGCCCCCGAACCCGATTGTCCGCGAGACCGGGTTCGGTCGCGCGACTTGTCGCGTCAGCGGCTGCGCTGCAACTCATCGACGGAACTCTCACATCTCAATCGTCCGGCAAGATTGCGCCGTACACTTTTCGCATGGCGTCGGCGCCGACATCGCGGTTCGCCGCACGCACTATGGGTTTAGGGACACCGTCACTATGCGAGTGATGCGGCACCGGCGGAAGAAGTCGTCGCACGAATCCGCCGGGTGGGCGACGACGCGTTGCTCGTCAAGGGCGACGCAACTGATCCGGCGGCTACCGTCGCGATGCTCGATTCGGCAGAAAAGGCGTATGGCGGTACCGAGCTCGCGGTCGACAATGCCGGCGTAACGCTTCAGGCGCAGATCGCCGAACTAGACGACGCGACGGCCGGATAATGAACCTGACGACGAGCATAAGCGACGTGTATTTGCCGACCCACGCGGTGTACATCGCGACGCAGTGCGCGGTCGAAGGGCTGACGCAAGTCCTCGGACAGGAACTGCGCGGCCGTCGCATCAGCGTGAACGCGGTCGCGCCAGGCCGGTCGCCACCGGGCCGCTCCTTGCTGGCAAGCCTGGAACTCATCGAACGCATGGAGAAGCTGAATCCGATTGAACGCCGTGGTCAACCGGAGGCCCTCTCGACCATCATCGCACTCCTCGCTAGCCCCCGAACGGTGGCGGTATCAATAACCATGTCGTGCGCGAGAACGGCGGTATGTTGTAACGAGCACCAGGCGGACCCGCGTGCACCGGGGGGCGGATTACGCGGACGGCGTAAGGGGCCCCTGCCGACAATCACGCGAACGTGGCTGCATCGGCGTTGTGCGCGCCACCTTCCGTCGTTCGACAAGAATGCCTTCCTGAACCCAATCGTCATCCGCCTGTTGAAAGCGCTATGCCTGTCGAGCGCCGTGGCACTTGCCGCCTGCATAGTCGGCGCGGTTCAGTCGCCGCGGTTGGTCGATTCGATCAAAGCGGTCTTTTCGGATATGGAATTGTCGCCGACCGCGGTGCGCTCAAGCGGCCGCCCGCATGGAACGCCGCGAATCATCCCGCCACGCCGCGTCGGTTAGGTGTCAACACGCGGCGCTATCATGCGGCTCCCCGCCCCGCGTGGTTACCCACACGCGATCGGGCAATGCGAAACACTTGACCTAACGAGATATGAGAGGGGCGACGCCTACGGCGTGCGCACCGCGCCAGCGCGCGCGGCCGTACGGTAGGCCACGCGCGCGTACACTCACGCCCGTTCCTCGATACGCTCCAGCACCGATGCAAGAATCATCGCACCAGCATTGATCGGTACCGGACGCGTCGGACGCGGCCGGTAAACCGGATCGCCGGGCTCGATCGGACACCCGCTCACTGCGCACACGCCGCGGACGCGCGCGCGCACCGTCTGCCATGCCTGATCGCCATACGAGCACCGCGTCGCATCGTGCCAGGCGATCGACACGGTCGTCGCACTCTGGCGTTCGATCACCCTGATCGCGACAGCTCGCCGTTCGGAAATTGGGTACGTCTTAATTCTCGCGTCGGTGCCCGCGCGCGTGCGACGCACCTCATTCGCCTCGCGCGCCCGCGCGGACGCTTGCACGTCGCACGGCGCACACAGCTGCGTGAGCAGGCCGAGGGTCTGAGTCCACGGATCGACATCTACCACGTTTGTCCGAATTTCCATCACCGTTCCTCTCCGTTGTATGAAGCCATCGCTCTTTCCTGCCGCGCGTCGCGCACCAGCACCGTTGTGTACCGGCCCGCTGCGCGGCCCGATACGTCGTCCCATACGTGCGCTGCGCCGCCGCCCGTGCGGACGAGGCGCAACGTCGTCGTGTCGCGCGTTGGTGCGGGCATCGGTTGCGGCTGCCGCCGCGTGTCGTCGTCCACGCGTTGAGTGCCGCACAGAAACCCCTCGCTGACAGCGAGGAACGCGCTAATCAGATCACCGTTGTTCATGGTTGTTCGTCCTCCAGCTGCAAGGCGTTTGACCGACGAAGCGCTTGAAAACCGTCGTGAAGTGGGCCCGCGAGCGAAAGCCGGTGCTTAGTGCCACATCAAGCACGTCGTGACGAGATTCCAGCAGCAGCTGCTGTGCGCGCTCAATCCGGCGGCGCATCAGGTATTCGTGCGGACGCAGCCCTGTAGCATGACGAAACTGCGCGGCAAAATGCATGCGCGTGAGACCGGCACTCTTCGCCATGTCGGCAAGGCCAATAGGATCGTCTAGATGCGCGTCCACGTATTCGACCACGCGCCGCATTCTCCACGACGGCAGTTCGGCAGTCCGTCGTGCACCGCGCTGCGACACCGAGAAGTAACGAGAGATGACGCGGGACACGATCGCGAGGCTGACACCGTCGGCAAACACCTTCCCGAGCGCACCGTCTCGTGTGTGCGACACCGCGAGCGCCTGGCCGAGCCGCTCCAGCGCCGGATCGCGGATTAGGCGCGGGTCGGCGATGACGATATCGCCCGACGGCGGCCGGACGAAGAGGTCTTCGTAGCATTCGGCGAGCACGCGCTGCGACGCAAACAGATGAAGAACGTCGCTCGCGCCGTGGAAGTCTGCCCGGCAGTGCACGCCTGGAGCAGTAACTTGCACGGCGCCCGCGGTCACGCGCCCGTCGACGAGCACACGCCCCGCATGCGCGAACGTCAGCGATGTGCATTTCAGGCTGATGCCGATGCAGTGCAATCGAGCGCTACCGCCTTGCGACACGGCGACGGATGTCGCTTCCTGTCGCGTCCACCGCGAGAGCGCCATGTCAGCCTGCGGCGCCGCGTCGGGCTCGCGCCAGTCACGCTCGAGCTTGATTGGATCGTGCGCGGCCGGCAGCCGACCGCACGCGTCGACGCCGTCGACGGAACTCGGGAGGTTTGGCAAGGAAAGCATCATGATGGTTTTCCGAAGGGATCGTAGGACGATGATCGGCAGTGATGTGCTGCATGCACTCAACGTTAGCCAATCGGTACCGCAAGGGCCAGCCGTACATAGGGATGCGTGAAAGCGACAATGGGTGGGGCGCGTCATATCGAGGTTTAATGCCACGATGCGGACACATTCCGGCGGTTCGCCCTCACCGTGCGGCGCGGAGCCCGCATGGCGCCGCCACACACCGGCATGGGCGCGATCGAACGAGGCATCGATCCGGCGAGTGCGTTCATACCTTCGTATGATCCAGGCGATGCGATCGGGTAGCGCGGCGGCGACGATCGTCGAACCCATCCCACGGCCCTGCAAGCGCATACTCCACCCGCAACGGTGACCGCGCACTTTCCGATATGCACGACCGCGACCGGACGGTGCGCAGGAGGTGCGGGCGCCGCGCGCCAGTACCGTGCCTGTGGACAAGCCGGCGTGCATTCCGGCAATCCGGACCGGAGCGCAGAGGCGATACTCCAGTCACCCGAACGACGATGATATCGATGCGCCATGCGACGCAGGCGCCGTCCAGCGCCTTAGTGCGCCGGCGGTTCGCTCGCGCGGCAATAGCACCGGTGCGTCGTTGGCGGGGGATGTCCACATACGCTCGGGCCGAGCGTCCACGCGCGGCTCGGCGCTACCTTCAACGAGAGGAAAACATGCGTCCGATTAAGCTCGCTGTATTGGCACTCTTCCCGCTCTTCACGATGACAACCGCCGCAGTCGCGCAGACTGCGGCCCCCGATTCGGTGTCTGCCGTATCGACACCCGGCAAGAAGCAACTCCGCCGCGCGAACTGGCACGCCGAAATGCAGGTCCGCAAGGCGCTGACGTCGACGCGCGGCCTCGCGACGTCGGACATTCGCGTCATCGCGCGCGGAAACACGGTCACGCTCGACGGCACTGTTCCCGACGACACTCAAATCGAACTGGCGCAAACCGCGGCGCAGGCTGTTGCGCCGGAGAACTTGGTGGTCAACCACTTGTCCGTGAAGGAAGCTGGACATTGACGCGAGCATGACCGCAGAGGTATTCGCCGCGTCGGCGGCGCGCCGTACGAAGCCGCGATCCTGACCGGCCCGGGCGAAATCGCGCTGCCGACGTTCGGTCCCGACGCTTTCGATCTCCATCGCACTTTGTGCCCCTGGCCAAGACGATCATCTTCCCACGCGCAGCGCGGACGCTCCTCGACGTCGCGGACGTCGCGCGCCAGGCACCGCCCGGTCAACAGGATCTACACGTGCTCGCGCGCGATCTCACTTCGCACGCGAACGAGTTCGGCGCTCTCGACGTGGGAGAGCTTCGACATGCGCGCGGTTCGGAAGAACCAAGGTGTTCCGCCTAGGTATCGCTTTCCCGATGCTAGTCCAACCTGGAGCGATCTCTGAGCTTGCCCCCGAAAAACGAATCCCTTGCTGAGCGTTTAAACTCAAGCAAGGAGAGTCAAGAAGATGAGCAAGACGAAACGGGCGCGCTACACGCTCGAATTCAAGCTGGAAGCGGTTCGGCTGGTAAAAGCCGGTCAGAGCGTTGCGGCGGTGGCCGCGACGCTGGACGTGCCAGCGCAGTCGATTTCCAACTGGGTCAAGGCTGAGCAGGAAGGCAAGCTTGGCGGAGCGGGCACGAGGCCGGTAAGACCGGAGCAGATGGAGTTGTCGAGACTTCGTGCGGAATTGGCGCGGCTGAAGATGGAGCGCGATATCCTAAATAGGCTTGTGCGTACTTCGCGAAGGACTCGACGTGAAGTACGCCTTCATCGAACGCAATCGCCGTCACTGGCCGATTTCGGTGTTATGCGAAGTACTCGATGTAAGCCCCAGCGGCTTTCATCAGCGGCGGCAACGTGTTGCGCAGAACAAGCCGCACCGAGGCCGCGTGAGCAACGACGCACTGCTGGCGCACATCAAGGCGATTCACGCAGAGGTCAAGGGTGAATACGGCTGGCCACGCATGTGGAAAGAGCTGGTTTCACGCGGCGTACGCGTGGGCAAGGAGCGAGTTCGCAAGCTGATGGCGCAGCATGGTATCCGCGCACGGCACAAGCGCAAGTACATCGCAACGACGAACTCGAACCACAACCTGCCGGTCGCGCCGAACCTGTTGGAGCGCAACTTCACGGCGACAGCGCCGAATCAGGTCTGGACGAGTGACATCACGTATGGTACGCCCAGCCAGCGTAGCCCGCCCGTACGGGGGTGAAGCTGCTTGAGCATGTTTGGAATGCAGGACCCGGAGGAGTTGACGTCGCAGTACCGGGGCATGCCCTTCCTCTGCTGCGAGAGGAAGTGAGCCGAAGCGGCGGTGACTTGCTGACACTGGCAAGGTGACGTAGTCCGTGGGAAACGGGGCTTGCGGCGAAGCGGTTACGCCAAGATGAGCCTCCAGGCTGAGCATGGGACGGTTGAGGAACACGAACCTGTTAAACCGCATCTGAGGGTTGGAATGTCACCCCTGCCCACACCGCTTTACGGGCAGGACGCGAACTGGCGCCGGTCACACGTATGGCCCGGCGGCACGAATGCCGATTGGATATGTAAGCTGGTCAGCATGGGACCACGGGGAGCGCGCAGCTAGACCGTGGTGTTCGCGACGACTTGCGGCAAGCAAGGGTAAAGACTGCGACAGGCAACCTTGCCCATGCGTTGAGTCCAGCATGTGAACTGGGGAAGGTCTGCACGGATGCCAAGGGAGTGTGCCCCCGATGACGTGCAGACTGGCGGAGCCTCCGTAGTAGTCCGAGGTCGGGAAAGCCGGCTACATGGCGAAGGGAGGCAGTTGAAGTGGTTTGCTTGGTTAATTAGCTGACCATAGAGAGGTGAAGACCTTTGATAATCAGTGAAATGCAGAGCAAACTGGCGACATGGTCGACGGAGAACAAAGAGCGCAAGTTCGATCGACTCCTGAGACTGATTGCCGATAGAGATTGGCTGAGTGAAGCGGCTCGCATTACGCTGGCATCCAGTGGAGCTCGCACGCCGGGCGTGGACGGAGTCGACAGACGCATGCTGGAAGCAAATCTCCAGCATGAATTGGCGACGATACGCGAAGAGCTGTTGGCGGGCTCGTATAGTCCGCGGCCTGCACGACGCGTGTATATACCGAAAGCGAACGGCAAGCTCAGGCCGCTTGGCATTCCGAGCCTGCGGGATCGGATCGTGCAACGGGCCATGCTGATGGCGATGGAGCCGATATGGGAGAGCGATTTCCATCCGGTTTCATATGGCTTCAGGCCTGCCCGTAGTGTGCATCACGCGATTCGCACGGTGAAGCTTCAGTTGCAGGATGGTGGCGAACAAAGTGCCGCTGGACGCTGGGTCATCGAGGGCGACCTCGCCAGCTACTTCGACACCGTTCATCATCGCTTGCTTCTGAAGGGAATCCGCAAGCGGATCGCCGACCAGCGCCTCCTTGCCCTGCTCTGGAAGTTCATCAAGGCAGGATGCGTTGATCGTGATCTGTTTCGTGCCGCGAGTGAAGGCGTTCCTCAGGGCGGCGTCATCTCGCCGCTCCTATCCAACATCATGCTGCACGAATTCGATGCGTGGATGGAAAGGAACTACCTGAGCAAGAAGGTGCGGAAGGATCGGTGGGCGTGGAACTTCGCGATTCTCAAGCAGCGTCCGATTACTGTTCGAGAAAAACGGCAGTGGAAACCAGCTATTGCCTACTGTCGGTATGCAGATGACTTTGTGATCGTGGTCAAGGGAACTCGCGAACATGCCGAGGCAGTGCGCGAAGCATGCCGAGAGTTCCTCGAAGGCGAACTGAAGCTCACGCTGAATATGGAGAAGACCCATATTACACACGTGAACGACGGTTTCGTATTCCTCGGTCACCGCATCATCCGCAAGCGTGGATCACGTGGCCGCATGCGGCCGGTAACGACCATTCCGTGGGAGAAGTATCGAGGCTTTGCCGGGAGGCTCGTCAAGCAACTGTCGGGCAACTACGGCATGAACCGGATGGACCTGATGGAAAGCCTGAACCGGCAGATCGCCGGCTGGGCCGCCTTCTACCAATACACCGACTTCACGGCCACCATGTTCAGAAAGCTGGATCGCACGGTCTTCTGGAAATTCGGCTACTGGCTCGCGCGCAGGTATCGGCGAGGGTTCAGGTCGCTGATGCGCGACTACGTCCGGGCGCCGGAGCCGGGACAGGCTGCAACATGGGTGCTGCAGGGCCAAAACAGTCGAGGTTGGTATGGGCCGGTGGCGCTTCGGCGTCTTGTTACCAGTCGGAAGGGCCAGTTCAGGTGGCGTAGCCCGTCGGAAAATCCGTACATCATGCGCGATGAGACACGCAGCACCATCGAATCGCGCTATGCCGATGTCGCCTTTGCTATGAGCAACGCTTGAACGGAGAGCCGGATGCGCTGAGAGGTGCAAGTCCGGTTCGGGGAGGAGAGGCCGGGAGATAGCTCGACTACGCCCGGTCTCTTACTCCACTGGCGACGGCCGAAGGTTGGCTGTATCTGGCCGCCATAATCGACCTGTTTAGCCGGCAGGTGGTGGGCTGGTCGATGCAGCCGCATATGAAGGCCGAGCTGGTCACGGACGCGCTGCGCATGGCATGGTTCCGGCGCCGCCCAGAAGCCGGCGTGATTGTGCATAGCGACCGTGGCAGCCAGTATTGCAGCGGACTCTTCCAGGACACGCTCAAGGCGTACGGCATGCGTTCGTCGATGAGCCGGCGTGGCGATTGTTGGGATAATGCGCCGACCGAAAGTCTGTGGGGTTCGCTGAAGGTCGCACGACTGCACGGTCGGCACTTCGTGACGCGGCGTGCTGCGATGGATGAAATCGTCGACTGGCTTGGTTTCTACAATGCCCGCCGACTGCATTCGACATTGAACTACGTCAGCCCCATGACGTTCGAGAAGAATTGGGCCGCAGCTCAACGAGGGCAAGCGGCCTGATGGCTTCAGCTATGGGATTCGTGGAACAGGGGCAAGGTCACTCGGTCGGTCGCCGGCGCGGATCGGATGCAACGGAGATTCAGATCGCTGCATCGCCCACCCAAAGTTGGTCTGCACACCACCACACGATACGTTCGCCCATGGCACTGTTCGAAATACCCGAAACATGTGATCCGGAAATCGATCCGGTGCTGTTCAAACACGCGCTCAAACGCGCCACAGAAGACTTGCGTCGAATCGTGATGTCGATTACGGAACGCTATTTCAACTCGGGCGTGGCGGTCGCTGTCACCTGGCCTGCTCTACTCGAAATCGACGAGGAAGCGTTTTGGGACCTCGGTTTCCAAAGCCGAAATGAAGCCGCGGTCCTGGCGGCCCTTCCCCGAATTGGGCCTACGACGTTACCTGGCATCGATTTCAATGGGCTGATTGACTGGCACTAGTCCGCAGCGCCGCTGCCGATCGCCTATCAATGTGTCCGAGAGCATCGGCTGATGTGTCTTCGGCCACACAACAAGACGACGAAGTGTGAGGGTGTCGTAGTGCCAAGCAATCGGTATAGCGGGCAACGGATGTCGTATGCGTAGGCATGGCGCAGACCACATGGCGACGCGCGCGCAATGTACCCACGGCGCTCTGGTAGCCGCCACAACCCAGCCGCCAGAGCGCCCCAACCTTCTGCAGACAAGGGACGCAAATCGTAGGCTCGCGTTATGCCGGAGAACCCAACGTTCAATATATAAGCTCGAATGTGCGATTCGATTCTCTTGCTGTCGGCACGACCCAAGGCTTATCAGCAGCGGCCGCGACGGGAGCCACCGGCGCCGATTGGTGCTCACTCATTCTATCGTCCGGCACGAAGCCCTGTCGGAACGCTTCATCCGCCGCCTCGCCGCCGCGCACGGGTCGCCGGCTGCCTTCGGCCCGGACGACCTCAACTCGTTCTTTGTTGATCTCGACCACCGGTACAAGTCGGCACTACGTCACACTTGAGCTGCCAAAAGCTTCTCAACAGGCTTGGTCGACACCTAGTCGACGTCGGCGTCTGCAAAGACCAATCCGGCGAGCGCCGATACGCTGACGCAGACATGGCAGGAGAACGATCCCGTCGCTGGAAAAAGGTGGAAAACTTATCTCCCTATACGCTTGTGTGCCGGGCTTTGTGCAGCTCCCTTTCCTTCACGTGGCCTGTGAAAATGAGGCAACGGGTGCCAGATCGAGCATCGTAAGGTACTCGGAGTTCAGGACAGTGCGGTCGACGATGGATCGATCAAGCTCCGCTGGCGTCCGGTTGTGTCGCTCGGCGAGATGGGCGGAGTACTGCCCGCACTCCGTCCTCCCCTGATAGCGCCCGACCATCCCGCCAGTAGCCGCAGAATGCCTTCGTTCAGCCAGAACCGGGCTGACTTAACGCCAGAGTGTCAATGAGGCTTCCGAGACCAGTCAGCGTCGAAGCCGCAGGTCGCGAACGCGCAGGCTGCGTCGCTATCGGCCCAGAACCGGTCGCCCTCTTCGAAATAGAGCATTCGCTTTCCTGACTTCGTACGTGCATAGCAGCTGGGGCGATCCAGATGGAGATAGCGATTCCACTATTTCGTGGCACAGCCACGTATCTGCCGTTCTAAGGAAAACTGAAGAGTTTCGACGGCCTCCAAATCAGCTACTTTGCAGGTCGTGTCACCTCTATCCAATAGCCAATTGAATGGACATTCCCCCCTATCCTGTCCATTTCGTCTTCTGGTTTTCCAACCCCGCCTCGATCATCTGCCGAACGTCAGTTCGCCAGGGTCGGTCGCCGAAGTTCCATACCACGCTACTTCCAGCATTCGCCGAATCAAACTCGTTTGCTTTCGGAAAGCCGTCTGACCGCGTCCGTTACGTCCGGAGATTGATAGTGTGCAAGTGACAGGCGCTGCACAGTAAGAGCGCGGACTTCAAAATTCGGCCAGGAGCGGTTACCTATGCGTCTTCGGCGAGCAACCGCTCCGGGGCACACTGCATTCACAACTCGGAACCTCAGGTGCGCTCGTGCATCGTCAGGATGATCTTCCCTACGTTTGCTTCTGATTCCATCCGGCGATGCGCATCAGCGGCGTTTTCCAGCGCAAACGTGCTGTCGACAATGGGTTCCAGGCTGGCTCCACCTGTAAAGCGTTCGAGCCAATGGTCGCGAAAGCGCCGGACCATCGCGTGTTTCTCGCGCTGGTCGCGCGACTTCATCACCGTGCCGATGATTTGCAGATGACGATACAGGATCTGTTCGAGGGCGACGCTCACGTCACCGCCCCCACCCAGAATACCCACCTGCACCAGCCGCCCTCCGTTTGCGAGCGACGCTACGTTCCGCGTGAAATACGGTGCACCGACGAAGTCGATAACCACATCCACGCCGCCCTTGTCTGTATTGTCGGCGATAACTTCCGCGAAGTCCTGCGTCTTGTAGTCGATCGCATGGTCGACACCCAGTTGAACGATCCGTTCCAGCTTCGAAGCCTCGGCGGTCGCGAATATCGTCGCACCGGTTGCGTAGGCCAACTGGACCGCAGCGGAACCTACCCCGCCCGCCGCCGCGTGAATGAGCACGGACTCGCCGCGCTGCAGGCGGCCGAGATGTATCAGCGCCTCGTGCGCAGTCACGAAGACTTCCGGTATCGCAGCGGCATGAACGTAGTCGAGCGCAGCTGGAATCGGCATTGCCATTCTCCAATCGATCCGAGCCATCTCCGCATACGCACCGCCTCCGACCACACCCATGACGCGATCGCCAACCTTGTAGCCCTGCACGGCACCGCCCATTTCGATCACTTCGCCAGCAATTTCGAGCCCCATGATTGTGGAGTCACCGAAGTTCGGCCGGCCGTATCCGCCTCGCCGGTGCGTCAGATCCGCACGATTGACGCCCGCGGCGTGGACCCGTACCAGCAGATCGTCGGGGCGAACCTCGGGTGCCTGGACCTCGGCGAGCTGGAGAACCTCGGCGTCGCCGAAATCCTCGAATGTGATCGCTCTCATTGCGAACCCTCCTGTGTGGCGGATGAATTAGCGGCACTACCTACCGTTTGAATACTTGCGCCGAGTGTCGATTGCGCGACCGCCGACGCCGAGATGGCTGCCGGGAATCCCGCATAGAACGCGAGGTGCGTGATCGCCGCTGACAGCTCTTCCGGCGTGACACCGTTCGTCACGGCGCGACGCAGGTGCGCCGGCAACTCGTCGAGATGGCCCCCCGCGATCAGCGCGGCGACGGTCACGAGGCTGCGGTCGCGCGGCGAGAGCGCCGGATCGCTCCAGATCCGCGGATAGAGCGTGTCGTCGACGAAGGCCGAGAGCGTCGGCGTAAAGGCGCGTGCGGCTTCCCGCGGGCTGCTGAAATCTGCGTGAGACATGTCGATGCTCCTTTTAAACCTGGCTGATGAATTTGCGCGTGAGGTAGTACTGGATGCCCTCGGCGCCGCCTTCCGAGCCGTGGCCGCTTTCCTTCATGCCGCCAAACGGCAGTTCGGTCGAAACGATGCGGTACTGGTTGATGCCGATCATGCCGGCTTCGAGACCGTCCGCGACATCGATGGCCATGCGCGCACTGCTCGTGAACGCATAGGCGGAGAGCCCGTACGGCAGCCGGTTCGCTTCGGCGAGCCCGTCGGCGAGGCCATCGAAGCGCATCAGCACCGCGATCGGGCCGAACGGTTCCTCGTGCATCACGCGCGCGTCCTTCGGCACGTCGGCGAGGACCGTTGGCTCGAAGAAGTACCCGTTGCCCTCGATGCGCTTTCCGCCGGCGAGAACCGTTGCGCCACGTTCCACCGCATCGGCGACGAGTTCCTCCATCTTGGCAAGCTGGCGCGGATTCGCCAGCGGCCCGACCTGCGTGCCCGCAACCATGCCGTTCCCGACCTTGAGCGCGTTGGCGGCACGCACGAAGTGACCGACAAACTCGTCGTAGACTTCGCGCTGGATCAGGAAGCGCGTCGACGAGATGCAGATCTGGCCCGTACCGCGATAGCGATTCGCCGCGCCTTCGACCGCGGCCTTTTCGACATCCGCATCGTTGAATACGAGGACGGGCCCGTGGCCGCCCAGTTCCAGCGTGATGGGCTTGACGCCTTCGGCCGCGCGCGCCGACAGCAGACGGCCGATCGGCACCGAGCCCGTGAACGTCACCTTCCGGATGACCGGGGAGGCTATGAGGTGCTTCGACACCTGGTCGGGCACGCCGAATACGACTTGAAGCACGCCCTTCGGCAAACCGGCGTCATCCAGTGCGCGCGCCAGCGCGAGCGCCGTGGCGGGGCTTTCCTCGCCGGGTTTGATGATAACGCTGCATCCGGCGGCGAGTGCGGCCGAGAGCTTGCGCGCCGGGGTGATCGCCGGAAAGTTCCACGGCGTGAATGCGGCGACGGGCCCGATCGCCTGTTTCTTCACGAGCTGTTGCACACCCCGCCGGTTGGACGGCACGACACGGCCGTCGATGCGACGCGCCTCTTCGGCGAACCATTCGAAGTAGTCGGCGGCACGCAGGACTTCGTCGCGGCTTTCCGCCAGCGGTTTGCCTTCCTCGAGCGTCATGACAGTCGCAATGTGCTCGGCACGCTCGCGCATCAGTTCCGCGCCGCGCTTGAGAATGCGCGCGCGTTCGGCCGGCACGGTATGGCGCCAGACGTCGAACGCCTGAGCGGCGACCTGCAGGGCGCGATCCAGATCGGCTGCCGTCGCCAGCGGGACGCGCCCGATCTCAATTTGCGTGGCGGGGTTGATCACCGGCGCCGTTTCGCGTTCGCCCGCGTCGATCCATTCGCCGTTGATGAAAAGATGCAGTGCTCCGTATCTGATTCCCAAGATACAAACTCCTAAGTAAATTTGTGATTCGAATACAGAAGTAAATCGCGTTCTTCACTAGTCAGACTAGCGAGGTCTATTGGCCCTACTGGGCGTCGTCTAAGGCAATCACTTCTTCAGTTCCGTGGACCGGTTCCTGACGAAAGAACCACGTCTCGGTGCAACACGAGGAATGATGTAGCGAAGGCAGAAAGAATCGATCTTGTCTGATCAGCGAACACTGTCGAAACGCTGCGCCGCTTCGCCGGCATCGAGTGCCGTCACTGCGTCACGAGGTGATGCTGACAACCCCGCCTCAGAAAGCGACTCGACCTCTTTAATACCCTGCTTAAAACCTTTGACCGCAAAACCAAGGTCGCTCCCGATATTGCGAAGTTTTCTTGTGCCAAACACCAGCGAGATGATCGCCAGCACAATCAGCCAATGCCAGACACTCAGAGACCCCATGACAACTCTCCTATTAACCCGCCGCGTCGCTCCCTGCGACGTGCAACTTTTTGTTTACAAAAGCAGCGGTGCGCATCGTCGAAGCTTGACGCCCGTGGTCACCGGTGCAAAGCTGGTCATCAATTCCCGCTTCAATGGATATGACTTGCCAGGTTTCGCCAACGATTGGATCATCCTTTCTACAAGCCATCCTCAAAACTCCAACCGTACACGTCACTGCAAAATTTGCCCGATACCGGCGCCTCGCGGTGGGTTTCCCGCTCACAAGAGAACGCCGGTATCGATGGGATGTCGGCGGTTGTCAGCGCGCCAAAATCCTCGCTACATACCATCAGATCAACATGTGGAGAAATTCGCTTCATTCCCGCGCGACATCACCACGTTTGATTACTCATGAGCGACGTACGGCGTGACCATCTTCTTCGGATCGACGATCCGGTCGAACTCCGCTGCATCGACGAAACCGAGTTTTAATGCGGCTTGCTTCAACGTAAGGTCGTTGTCGTATGCGTAGTGAGCGATCTTCGACGATTTGTCATAGCCGATGACCGGTGAAAGTGCAGTCACGAGCATGAGAGAGCTGTCTACGTCCTGCTTGATCTTCTTCAGGTTCGGCTTCGTTCCTTCGATCAGGAATTTGCGGAAGTTCGTGCATGAGTCGCTCAAGATCGTGATCGAGTGCGTGATGTCGAAAATGATCAGCGGCTTGTACACGTTCATTTCCAGGTAGCCGCTTGCACCGCCGATGCCAGTCGACACGTCGTCGCCAATCACCTGGGCCGCAACCATCGCGAGTGCTTCAGCTTGCGTAGGATTGACCTTGCCGGGCATGATCGAAGAACCCGGTTCGTTTTCCGGGATGATCAATTCAGCAAAGCCCGCGCGCGGGCCGCACGACATTAGCCGAATATCGTTCGCGATCTTGAAAAGCGAGACTGCAAGCGTGCGCATCGTCCCGGACAGGTGAACCAACGCGTCATGCGCTCCCTGTACCGTGAACTTGTTTGGCGCAGTGACGAACGGCAACTTCGTGAGCCGGGCGATTTCCGCCGCCGACGCTTCGGCGAAGCCGGGTGCCGAATTAAGGCCGGTGCCCACCGCGGTGCCGCCCAGCGCAAGGCGGTAGACGCCTTTCAACGCGTCATCAAAGCGCTCGAGGTTGTCCGTCAGCATGCCGGCATAGCCCGACCACTCTTGTCCGAGCGTGATTGGCGTCGCATCCTGCATGTGCGTCCTGCCGATCTTGACAATGTTCTTCCATTCGTTCGCTTTCACTGCGATCGAATCACGCAGCGCAGCTACGGCCGGCATCAATCGTTGTTTGATGTTGATAGCGGCGGCCATATACATCGCCGACGGAAACGAGTCGTTCGACGATTGCGACATGTTCACATGGTCGTTCGGATGGACCGGTGTCTTGCTGCCGAGCGGTGTACCGGCGATCTGGCAGCATCTGTTTGAAATTACCTCGTTCACGTTCATGTTGAACTGCGTGCCGCTGCCGGTCATCCACACGTGCAACGGAAACATGTCGTGATGCTGGCCATCGATTATTTCGTCGCAAACCTGCACAATCAATCGGTGTTGCAGGGCATTTAACCGCTTGCCAGCGAAGTTCGTATTTGCCGCGGCCTTTTTCAGTATTGCATACGTTGTGATCATCTCGCGCGGCATCAAATCACCACCGATGCTGAAGTGCTCGAGCGAACGTTGCGTCTGCGCACCCCAGAGCTTGTCGGACGGAACATTTACATTGCCCAGGCTGTCGCTCTCCTGACGAAAACCGACCTTAAGCGCAGACGTTTGGGCTGCAACGCCCTCAGCGAATGCGGAAGTCCCCGCGACGGCCAGAGAGGCAAGGAGGCTCGACTGGATCATTTCTCTTCGATTCATTTTATCTTCCTTTGAAGGATCACGTGGCTAATCAATGCAATTGGCAATTTTGGTGCGTCACGCAGCCGTGCGACAACAGATACCGGGCGGTGTACTCCACTGCCCTCGCTTATGCTTATCGTGTCAATTCGCCGAAGACAGGATCAAACGCTTTATCAATATAATCAACGCGAATGCCGGCGGCGAACTGATTGCCTACGGAGCGCACCTCGGCATCAGTATTAAACAGATATGAAGGCATCTGCGGAGAGCGACTCCTGCATTGAGTGCTCTCCCGCTTGCCAAGAATCAATGATTTTCTGCAGCCAATCTTGCGCGAGCTGCATGGGCAATGCTCTCAGCGAAGAGAGGGGTCTCTCGGCGGTTATGATCGCCCGACGCGCTCTGCCGATCGCGTGCAGCCTGCTCGAAAGAAACGCCCATTTTCTCGATAAACTCGAGGAAATCGTCGGTCGGACGCGAAATAACGCTGTTCGTATACTCCGTCGTGCCATCGGCCAACGGCTTCGCGATCAGTTCCCAGACTACTTGGACCTTTGTGCGACCGTGTGGCGTGAAAACATCCGAAAGCGAGACCATCCGGCAGTAGTTCTTCTCGGTGATTTCGCCGACGTAGTGCTGTACGACGAGACCGGTGCCGATCTGCTCGACATTGATCGACATCCGCCGACCGTCGTCCGTCCACGTCGCGCCGGCTGCAATATGATCGGGGGGGGCACAGCGCTGATATTCCGCGTCTGGAAGTGCGAAGAGCCAGCTCGCGATATCTATTGCATCGTACGGGACATCAACGACATGGCTGAATGCACTTTGCGAAAGAACGAGATCTGCACGAATCGTGGTCATCGCAAACTCCTTGGAATCGAGAGGAAAGGAAAGTACCGTGAAGAGATTGTCTCGTCCCGAGCACTTCGCCTTTTTCTCGCATGAACGAAAAGGTCGCATATGCACGATTCGCAGTATGTCGGGTTACTTAATTGGATCGCCAAAATCTGAACAGAAGCCGACTCGTATGCGCTCAACATGTGCCACCTGTTCATGAGGACGCGGCACAGGTAGTTTGATTCCCAACCGATCCGGAAGATCGGACCGATGAAGTCACTGGTGCATAGACGACAACCGAGATCGATGGACCAGACGAAGGAGTTTCGGGAGGCGGTTGCTGCCGAAGCGACCGGTCCGAATCGCTCGATTGCCGAGGGACTCGTGCAAACGGCTTGCTTGTCAATATGGTTGCAAGGTGGCGAAGAATCTTGCTAGAAGCGCAGCGTGCACCATTGACCTGCTGACCTGCCCCGTACAAACAGGGCCAGCCGGAGTCTAGTAAAGTTCGTTTTCGGAGAAGAAGACGAACATGAAGAAGCGCTTTACGGAACAGCAAATCATCGGGTTTCTGAAGGAAGCTGAAGCCGGTATGCCGGTCAAGGAACTGTGCAGGAAGCACGGGTTCAGTGACGCGTTGCGGCGGCTCCGGTTTTTCTAGACACAGATTTGGGGTAAAAGACATCATCCAAACTGGAGTCTGAGATGTTGAAGAAGGTAGACCTGCAGGGAGCCGCGCTGGCGGCGACGCAGGGAGCGCGTAGCGCGACCGTAGACGCCGCCAGCGCGGCCGAATTCAAGCGGTGGTCCGTCGGGCGCAAACGTGCTGTCGTCCTGCGTTTGTTGCGTGGGGAATCCGTTGACGCCGTTTCCCGCGAAGTCGGCGTCACGATCGCCGAGCTCGAGCAATGGCGTGAACTCGCCCTGGCGGGCATCGAAGCCAGCCTCAAGTCGCGCCAGACCGATCCGCTGGAGATCAAGCTCAAGGAAGCCGTGCATCGGGTCGGTGAGCTGAGCATGGAGGTCGAGATTCTGCGCATGGAGCGGGAGCGGCAGGAACGTCGCCCTTTGTTCGGACGGAGGTCGTCGACATGAGTCACGCGATCTCCATGACGATCGGCAGGCCCTTCGGATTGCAGCGGGTATGCCGGGTGCTCGACTTCCCGCGTTCGACGATCTATGCCGAACGCGCCAGGACGCTCAGCAACGTCACCCAGCTTGCTCCAGTGCGGCGCGGTCCCAAACCCAAGGTACCGGATCACGAGTTGCTCGCGGCAATCCGTGCCGATCTGGCTCGTACGCCGTTCGTCGGTGAAGGTGCACGTAAGGTCTGGGCGCGCCTGCGCATCCAGGACGACATCCGCGTGTCCCGAACCCGTGTCTCGCGGCTGATGCGCGAACACGGTTTGCTTTCGCCCCACCGGCGAGCGCAGAAACCACCAAACGCGCACTGACCCTGCCTCGATTCCACGTACAGCAAGAAGTTTGATAACTTTTTGACTGTATGGAGAAGAACATGGCAGAGAACGTGGTACCGAGACGGCAGTACACGAAGGAATTCAAGGTTGAGGCGCTGCGGCTGGCTGAGAGCGTCGGTCAGCATGAGGCTGCTCGCAGGCTGGGCGTGCCGGTGGCGACGCTGGGAAACTGGTGCCGTGATCGGCGCGATGGCAGTGCGCAGGCCGCAGCAGGGCCGGCGCCGAGTGCACCGAGCTCAAGTCGTCGTCCGGTCAGCGACCTGGAGGCCGAGAACAGTCGTCTGCGTAAGGAACTGGCCAGCGCAAAACTGGATATCGAAATTCTTCGAAAGGCGACGGCGTACTTCGCGAAGGGGTCGCGGTGAGGTACGCCTGGATTGACGCACATCGCGACCAGTACAGCGTGAGTCGGCTTTGCCGGGTTCTGGGTGTGTCGCGCAGCGGCTATTGCCAGTGGCGCGGCCGGGAGCCAAGTCGGCGGGCACTGGCCAATGCCATGTTGGACGCTGAGGTCGCCGCCATTCATCGTGCCAGCCGCGGCAGCTATGGCCGTCCTCGTATCGTGCGACAGTTGCGTGCTCAGGGCCGGCCGGCGAGCGCCGAACGCGTGCGTCGCAGCCTGCAACGCCAGGGGCTGCGCCCGGTCTACAAGCGCCCGTATCGGGTGACGACGGATTCGACCCATCGCCTGCCGGTGGCGCCGAATCTGTTGGATCGGCGTTTCGATGGCTGGCGGCCCAATCAAGCCTGGGTAAGCGACATCAGTGTGCCGCAGCAAGCGGCGTAGGAGATGAGGGTATGGCCCCTCGCCATCGGCTTGCAGGAGCGGGTGGCAAACCACCATGAGCGGCTTGGGTCAAAAGCCCTGGTCGTGAGCGTCATGGAAAAGGCGTCGGGAAGACGTCAGGTATGAATCAGGAAGACGAACAACCGTGAACTGCCGTTCAAGTGTCGAAACTACTCAGATGACATCAAAACCGGGGAGTGATGTTGCCCTGCGATCAGTCTGGCCGTTACCTGCTTACGGGCCAGGCGGTGTCCGGCATAGAGGCAGCGTCAGCCTGATTCGGGCTCTTACGTTGAACTGCGGGAACCTTCGGTGGCGATGCCAAGCGAAAGGCACAAGCCCGAAAGGCGAGGCCGAAAGTAGCGATGCGCCACCAAGGGGCGGAGCAGCTCGTAGTAGTGTTGAAGCCGCTGTAATGGTGGTGGAGCGAAGGGGCTGCATCATCCCGGTCTGTAGTCGTGTCAACTGCGTGAGCAGGAGGAGCGCGGCTGCATGACCAGACCGTTTGACATTCCTAAAGCGTTAATCTGGAAAGCATTCCAACGTGTGAAAGCGAACGGCGGCGCCGCAGGCGTCGACCGTGAATCGATCGAGCAATTCGAAAGTCGCTTGGGCGACAACCTGTACAAGCTATGGAATCGACTCTGTTCCGGCAGTTACTTCCCGCCGCCGGTCAAAGGGGTCCCGATTCCGAAGAAGTCAGGTGGTGTGCGCATGTTGGGCGTGCCCACGGTTGCTGACCGGGTGGCGCAGACGGCGGTCAAGCTCCTGCTGGAGCCGAAGATCGACCCGATGTTCCATCCAAACGTAAGCGGTCAGGAAAAGACGTCCTAACGTCGTAGTCTTGAATTGGCAGGCCTGCGAAACTACGGCAAGAGTCTCTGACGCATCGTCGCAAATGCAGCCGGCGCCGGCTGAGTGTTCAACCATTCCAGGACCCGTCGGCCACATTCATCAGCGTTTGTGGACGATGTGTCTACGACGTAGTCGTAATGCCGGTTAGCGTGAATCGATTGAAATTGAGACGCTGCCAAGCCGATCTTACGGTCACCACGGGTTGCTTCGCGCCCCTCCAGGACGTCTAGCGCGCAAAAAACGCCCACGATGAGAACGGGTAGTTCGCTAAGGTCTTCAAGTAGGTAGCGCCACGCGTCGGCCGAAAGAACATGGTCGACGATCACAGCCTCGCCGTGTCGGGAAAAGGTGGCAACTGTGGCATTAATTGCCCGACACAAGGCGGCCACGCGAACCTGTATCGTTGGCTTATCGACGTCCCAATATTGGGCAGGCTCCATCCGTCGGAAGGCGTCAAGCTCGACATGCAAATGCTGCGGCTCCAAATTCTCACACAGATATTTGGAGAGGGTACTTTTTCCCGAGCTACTCGGACCATTCAGAACAATGATGCGTCCTGCTGGGCGCAGCGCTTGCATAAAAGTCTCGTCTGTAGTTTGAGAGCCAAGGAGATTCCGGCGCGTGTGCACAAGTATACGAACGAAGAAATCTGTAGGCTATTAAATAAGGATGCATCTTAAAGCGTCGCCGCAGCGGGCATATTCCATGGGGTCAGCGCCGCGAAGTCATCGGCTGCGATGGCGAGCGGTAGTTTCTTGAATAGCCAGACCAGATAGCGATACGGCTCGAGGCCGTTCGCCTTGCACGTCTCGACGAGGGAGTACAGGTTGGCGCTGGCCTGCGCGCCGGCAACCGTATCTGAGAACAGCCAGCCCTTGCGGCCGACGACGAACGGCCGGATCGCGTTCTCGCACAGGTTGTTCGAGATCGGCCAGTTGCCGTTCTCGACGTAGCGGACCAGCTTGGGCCACTGTCCGCTCATGTACTGCAATGCCTTGCCGAGCAGACTCGACGGCAGGATGCCCGGTAGATGCTCGACCAGCATGCGCTCGATGATGGAGAGCACGCGGGCACTGTATCGGGCACGCAGTCGCTGCCGGCGTTCGGGCGCCCACTTCGCACTGCGCGCCTCGGCTGCGAACAGCTTACCGATCAGCACGACGAAGCGCGTCGCCAGCAGGTCCGGCGAGCGTGCCGCCTTCGGCACCGACTCCTCGGCCTTGATGAAGCCGCGGCGCACGTGTGCCCAGCATCCGAGATGCACGAGCTGGTGATCGTGGGCGATGCCGTTGTAGAGCTCATACCCGTCCGTCATCAACACGGTGCTGGGCTGCACGCCAGCATAGAGCTTCTGCGCATGTTGGGCACCGCGTCCCGGCGAGTAAGAGAACATCCGCACAGGCGGCCCCAAGCCGTTGATCTGCGCCCACAGGTAACTCTTCGCCTGCGGCCTTCGTCCCGGTTCCTTCAGCACCTGGAACGTTGTCTCGTCGCCGTAGATCAGGTCCGACTCGAGCAGCGCGTCGCGCATCAGGTTGATTACCGGCTGCGTGGCCAGTCCCACCCGCACCACGCTGGCCGCCAGCGTATTCGACGAGATGTCTCCGCCGAAGCGACGCAGCAGCGTGGCCTGACGATACAGCGGCATGCCGTACTGGTACTTGCCGGCGATGATCCACGCCAGCGCGGATTCCGTGAGCAGCCCGCGAGGGATGATACGCGCCGGTGCGGGCGTGACCTTGATACCGAGATCGCAGCATGGGCATGCGTACTTGACCCGTTGGTGCTGAACGACGCGCACCTGCTCGGGAATCACGTCGAGCTGTTCGCTCGTTTCCACGCCGATCTCGACGAGAGCATGGCCATCATGCGCGCAGAACCGTTCGGACTCGGGCAACTCGTGCCGCACGACCTCGCGCGGCAGGTTCGGATCGAGGGGTTTGCGCCCGCGCTTGCCTCGCGTGTGGGCGGCGACCGATGTGCCGGGCACGTCCTCGCGCGCGGGCGCGTCGGTAGCCGTCGCAAGTGCCTCGGCTTCGTTGAACAGGCCGAGCTGATCGGCATGGCGCGCTTCGCTCGATGCGCCGAACAGTTCGTGCTTGTAGGCCCGCAGCTTCTCTTCGGCCAGATCGCGCTGAGCCGTCACGAGCCGAAGCTCACCGCGCAGCGCATCGCGTTCGGCGCTCGCGGCAATCAGCGCCTCGTACTCCTCGGCGCTCAACATGACGGGGTTGTTCGGCATGGCCGATTAGACCATGCCACCTGCGTGGTGTTCAGCTCATCCGCGCGTAATATCGCTGGGGATGCTTCTGGATCACGACCAGGTCGATGCCGTCGAGCAGCCAGTGCAACTGCTCGGTGCTGAGCGTGATCGTGTCGCCACCGTTCGGCCAGACGAAGCGGTCGGCTTCGAGTCGCTTGAGCAGCAACCAGAATCCGTTGCCGCCCCAGCCGAGGATCTTGACTCGATCACGACGGCGGTTGCCGAAGACGAACAGCGCCGAGGTCATTGAGTTCAGGCGCATCGCCTGTTCGACCAGGATCGACAGCCCGTTGATGCCCATGCGGAAGTCGACGGGATCGCGATGCAGGTAGACCTTCAGCCCTTCGTCGAACCGGAACACGGCAGCCTCCCGAGCATCTGGATCACCGTGGCCAGCTCATCGACACTCGCCTCGCCGAGATCAAATTCGACACCATTGGACAAGCGCACATGTAACGAGAGCGCCATCAACGACGGGGCTGGTGGCAGTACTGGGGAAACGGCAGGCACGGTCGACGCAGTCGTGACGACAGGAACGAATGCCTGCGCTTCACTCGTCGGAACTCGACGTGCAGTGCCCGGAATGTCGATCGATACGCCGTCGATCACCAGCGGGTCCGGCCTTGTTGGGGTTTGCAGCGTATGCTGCTGATGGCGCGAGATCCAACGGCGCAACTGATTCGGATTGACGTCATGGTCCATGGCCGCCCGGGCGATCGATACCCCCGGCTTCAGGCAAAACTCGACCAGCTCCCGCACGGCATCTTCATCAAATTCCCGCCGGCCATCCCGTCTGTGGCCAACCACCAGTCTGTTTCGAAGGTCCTGTTTCTCTGTCATCACGGTCTGAGTGCATGTGTCCACGCGGACACTTAGCATCTGACCTTCTGCCTACCATTGGTAGAGCGTCGTTTATTGACGGCTTACATCCAAACTCCTATGGCTATCGACCTGGGCGTTCTCCCCTTACGCGATTGCCTTGGTGAGGCGGCGAAGCTGGGAGTATGACTGGGTTGTGGAATTCGATATCAAGGGTCTCTTTGACAATATCGACCATGATCTGCTCATGCGCGCGCTCAGGAAGCACTGCCAGACCCCGTGGGTTCTCCTGTACGTGGAACGCTGGCTGAAAGCACCAATGCAGACTTCGGACGGGGTACTTCTGGAACGGACGTGCGGCACGCCGCAAGGCGGTGTCGTGAGTCCGTTGCTGGCCAATCTGTTCCTGCACTATGCCTTTGATGTCTGGGTCACCCGTAACCTCAGAAGCGTGCGGTTCTGCCGCTATGCCGATGACGGGGTGGTTCATTGCAAGAGCCTGGCACAGGCCAAGCTGGCGTTAGACAGGATCGGTAAGCGGCTCCGCGAATGCGGGCTCGAATTGCACCCGAGCAAGACAAGGATCGTCTACTGCCGGGACGTCAATCGGCGGGAACCACATCCTGATGTCCAGTTCACCTTCCTGGGGTACACATTCCGGCCGCGCAAAGCGGTGGACAAGTATCAGCGGGTCTACGTGAACTTTGCACCGGCGGTCAGTCGTGACGCCCTCAAGGCGATGCGGCAGACCATTCGGGGATGGCATCTGCAACTGATGTGCGACCGCGAACTGGGCGATCTGGCAGCTATGTTCAATCCGATTCTGAGGGGGTGGCAGCAGTACTGACCTGAGGCGTTTCTTGTAGCCATTTGGCAAGTGAGTTCTCTTTTATCCTAGAGGCAAGGAGAACTCGATGAAGAAGCGATTTACCGACGAGCAGATCATCCGCATCTTGCGCGAGGCCGAGAGCCGGGATGAGCCGGTGAAGGATCTGTGCAAGCGCCACAACATCTCGGAACAGACCTTCTATCGTTGGCGCAACAAGTTCGGCGGGATGGACGTGGCTGACGCGCGTCGACTTAAGGAGCTGGAATCGGAGAACGATCGGCTCAAGCGCCTGATCGCCGAGCAGATGCTGGTGATCGACGGCCTGAAGGAATTCAGCCGAAAAAAATGAGCACCCCGACGGGCCGGCGCGAAGCGCTGGAAGTCCTGACTCGGCGGAGGCTCTCGCAACGCAAGGCATGTTGCTACCTGGGGCTGAGTCGCCGGGTGGCAACCTATACGCTCAAGCAACCGGAGAAGGATCGGAGCCTGGGCGAGCGACTGATCGCGGCCGCTCAGGAAGTGCCGCGCTTCGGCTACCGGCGGATGTCGGCTTGGCTGGCGCTGGGCGAATCGCGCGTGCGGCGAATGTGGCGAGCCTTGCAGCTCAACATTCCGCGGCGGCGTCCTCGCCGTCGTCGTTGTGGCAACGACATTCGCCTGCCCGGTGCGACACAACCCAATTCGGTATGGAGTTACGACTTTGTGCACGATCAACTGGTGGATGGGCGGGCGTTGAAGATGCTTTGCGTGATCGACGAATACACCCGCGAGTGCCTGGCGATCGAGGTCGACGCCAGCCTGCGGTCGCAGGATGTGATTCTGACGCTGTCGCGACTGATGCGGCTGTACGGCAAGCCCGCATTCGTTCGGTCGGACAACGGCGCCGAATTTACCGCTGCCAAGGTCATGCGCTGGCTGCGAGATGCTGAAATCGGCCCGGCCTTCATCGCGCCCGGCAGTCCGTGGCAAAACGGGTTCGTCGAGAGCTTCAACGGCAAGCTGCGCGACGAATTGCTGAACCGGGAATGGTTCCGCAGCCGCGCCGAGGCCAAGGTGCTCATCGAACGCTGGCGGCAGTTCTACAACGAGCGCCGGCCCCATAGCGCACATCGCTATCAACCTCCTGCTACGGTCCGTCGAGCCTGGCTGGATTCCGATAATATCGACACGAGACTCACTGCCTGATTGGTCACAAAATTCCGTCTCAGGTCACCTCTGCAATGATTCCCAGTTCGATGAGTTCAGTTTCCTTCGCCAGTGGAATCCTAAAGGTAAACGTGCTGCCAATTCCCTCAATGGATTGGGCATCGAGCGTGCCACCTTGCGCCTCCATAATTGAACGACAGATTGCCAACCCCATGCCCATGCCTGTTTCCTTAGTCGTGAAGAACGGCTGAAAGATGCGGGTTAACGTTTCAGAAGACATGCCACTCCCGCGATCCTCAACGCGTACGACCACATAGGCGCCTTCCGTTGCCGACGACACACGCATTTCGCGGACCTCCCGCGGAACGCCCTTCATCGCGTCGATCGCATTATTCATCAGGTTCACAACAATCTGCTGCAACTGGATGCGATCTGCAATGACTACGGCATCGGACGTGTTCAGGGTAGTGATTAGAGTAACCCCATGCGCATCTATTGTTGTTCGAATCAGATTAGTTACGTCCCGAATGACCTCATCTACTACGATCGCGCCATGCGCCTTCGGCGCCTGGTTGGCCAACGAGCGCAACGCCCTTACAATGTCCACGGCTCGCATGCCATCACTCTTAATTTGGTGAATTCCCTGTAACGCCTCAGGAATATTCGGTGTAGGGCGCTCAAGCCAACGTAAGGTCGCGTCAGCGCAAGTGATGAGCCCAGCCAACGGCTGTTGAATCTCGTGGGCGATAGACGCTGCCAACGCACCCATCACTATCAGATGAGATGTGCGGGCGAGTTCTGCGCGGGCGTTGGCCAGCGCTGTTTCAGAACGCGCCCGCTGCGCATTCTCATCAAGCAACGCGTTATACAGACGGGCAGTCTCGATCGAAATCGCCGCTTGGGAAGCAAGAACTTCGAGCATGGACGTCTGTCCGGCAACGAAGACGTTAGGAATGAGATTGTTTTCGAGATATAGAACCCCAATAAAAGACCCGCGGCTAACGAGCGGAAGGCCGAGCACTGATCGGAGCGAACGACTTTTCGGTTCATTGGCAAGAAGCGTAAGCGCCTCCGCCTGGGCATCCTCAACGATCACGGTGCGCGCCGTACGGACCACACTATTCACGACTGCCCTGGAGAACGACTCCTCGGAGAGCAGGCATGTATCGGCGGTTACAACGAGGTGACCATTCTCCAAGGTACCCTTAGCCTTAATCGCAAGTTCGTTGTCCTGCATTAGCAACAACAACCCATATTGCGCGCCCGCATGCACGAGCATATTTGCCATGAGCTTTTCTATGAGACGGTCGAGTGTCGTCTCGTTGGCCAACGCACTCGCGGCCTTCATCCCAATTTCCAGGTCGCTCAGCGCACTACTGCTCGCAGTGTTATCAACGAGGTCATCCACCAAGAACGGATGACGCATCTCGAGCATCTTCGCTTTATGATCTGCGCCCCAGCGGCGGTAACAGTCATGTGCAATACGCGCGTGCTGCCTTGCTGCGGTCTTCAATTCCATCGCCTCGCAATGCAGGCCCGCAAATTCATGCGCCAGCGCCTGCTCGTGAACGAGTCCAGCGGCGGCCGCTGCGGACGCCGATTTCTCGAAGCATTGCAGCGCATGGGCGTCTTCGCCTTGTAACCGAGCAAGTTCGGCGTCAACGAGCAGTAGCTTGTTAAGGAATGTCAGCGGGTTGCGGGTCGCCCATCTTGACAACCTTTCTCGCCGCGGCAGCATCATTGCGATCGCATGACTGCGCCCGCCGTCCTGCACAGCGCTCTGGCTCAGAGCAAGCGCCCCAAAAAAAGTGTTGCTGCACGTATCGATGTGAGCAGGCATTGCCCACTCAAGGGGATCCGCTTCCATGAAGCGCTTGACGGCATGCAGGTGATCTCCCTTGAAAAACGCCGTCATCCCGTCATAGACGCGCATCAAGAACAACGTCGACATTGAGATTCCTTCATGCTCTGACATGTCTAAGGTTGCATCGTAGACGCTGTCGGGCCCGCGTCTGAGCCCGCGAACATAGAGCATCTGAGCACTCAAGATGCGCTCGATATCTTTGTACCGTACATGCCTTGTGAGTTCCAGTCCCGACTGGGCTTCTACCTCAACCCGACCCAAGTTCTCACCCATCGCGGTCAAGTCTGAGATCAGGTGATTGAACACATAGCATTGCATCCCAACGTCACCGGCGGCCCGCGCCAGTGCCACCGCCTCCCGAATCGAATTCAATGCAAATGCTAGTGAACGAGTCCATGGACTGATCTGATCCACGGCGACAAGCGCTGCGGTATATCCGCTTTCGTCGTTAAGGCGTCGAGCGAGGTTCAGCCCCGCTTCAGCATAAGCAAGTCCTTCGTCATAATCCTCGTATAGGAATGCAATTAACACACCGAACCATGCGAATCCGTATGCACTGTCCTGTGTAACCCCGTGCGTAAGCGAAAGCTCGACCATCTTTGCCAGATGGAAGAACTTCAATTCGTCATTGACGAACAGAGACGCGATTAGCGTGGACAGCAGGCCCATCAATGCTTCGATTCGCTCGTCGCGAGCCAGTGGAAGATCTGCGATGTCTTTAATGTCACGCCCGGCCAAGGATTCCAATGCCGCTTCGTACGCTTGACGAACCAGTTGAGGCGATCCCGATCGATCGAGCTCGACCCCTAGCAGCGCGAGACCTTTCAACGCGGCAGAAATTGCGCCCTCGTAATCACCGTGGATGGTCTGGAGCATTGCCTTCACCCGGTAAGCTGCTGCCTTGTCACAAGGAACGACGGCGTTGGGGAGAAGGGAATCTAGGGCATGAGCAGCATCATCAAGTTGCGCATGAGCCAACAAGCATTCGCAGTTCAATATTCCAATTGCGACGGCAACTGAATAATTCGTAGACCACCATGCAGGCTCGACCATGTCAGACGCTATAGCAAGGTACGATACAGCCTGTTCAATGGCCGCGGCCTTTTTGGCGCACCGAGCGGCTGTCAGTAGCGCTTCGGCAAATGCAACACGCATACCTGCAGGTAGAGCATTTCTGGACGCACGCTCAATTTGGCTGGCGATCTCAAACGCAAACTCGGTCGGTACGTCACGCCAGTGATCAAGCATAATACTCGCGATCCGGGCATGTTCAATTGGACGTACGTCGATTGGAGTCAGTCCGTAAGCAGCTTCGAGGACACGGTCGTGTGGGAACGTATAACCGGAGCCATCGCGTAAAAGCAGACCTAGCTCTACGAGCGTCTGCGTCGCTAAAGCAAGTTGGTTTGGCCGCAGTGCTGTCACTGATGCCAAAAGGCTCGCATCGCTACGGTGGCCAATACATGCCAACTGGCGTATGACCTCGCGACTGTCGAGAGAAAGACGATCAAGCCGACGTATCATCAGATCCAATACGTTGTCAGTATAACGACGACGCATCGAGTCCGTGCTGCCATCCCAGATCCACTTTCCAAGGTCGGCATCAAAGATGAGTGCCCCTTCGTCCACGAGGATTCGGAGGAGTTGGCCCGCAAAAAAAGGATTACCTGCCGATTTTTCGTGCACAACGTCGGCGAGCGCTTTGATTTCCTCCTCGCGCCTGTCCAAAACAACAGCAATTAGCGCGGTAATATCTCGCACCGAAAGCGCCTCAATCTCGATCTCAGTCAATCGCATCGTCCGCCGCCGCAACAGTGCGAGCCAGGGCGCTACCGCCTCTTCCATCTCCGCACTGTGGTTGCGATAAGAGCCTACCAAAAGTACATGGTCTGGCGGCTGTGTCGCGAATGCGGATAGCAGCGACAGAGTAGCTGCATCTGCCCATTGAAGATCGTCAAGAAATACGATCAACGGACGACCAATTTCCGCAAATGCCGACATCGCTGCCAGGATTGTGCGGTTTGCGCGCGCCAAGGCCGATGCCGGGGGCTGATCGGGCAGTGGGCCACAAGATCCAATCACATCCTCGATTTCTGGGACAAGATCGATCAGCAGCTGACCGTTACCCGCTATGCGGGAAATGAGCTTCGCTCGTGTACCCGCTAAGGCGGAATCGTCTTCGCCAAGCAGGCTGACCGTAAGTGTGCGGAGCAGTTGCGCTATAGGCGCGTACGGCATATCACGCTGGAGTTGATCGCTCTTACCGGTCGCGGTGCGTGTTCCAGTTGAATTAGTGATGCTCAATAACGTACTGACTAACGCTGACTTTCCCGACCCTGGCGCCCCGGCAACCAACACCAGTTCCGGCGTTCCGCTTTGCGCGACGCGCTTGAATGCCGCCTGCAGAACTTCCAACTCTTCCGTTCGACCAAACAAATATCCGGGTAACCCAATCACCGGGGCGGCACCAGACAAACCCAGTTCAAACGGCGAGATGACACCGTGTTCGTCCCATTCGGTTAAACATCGAACAAGATCTGCATGTAGGGCATTCGCGCTTTGATAGCGACTAGCGGGATCTTTGCATAAAAGCTTGAGCACAAGCCCGCTCAGTTGCGCGGGCATCGCCTTTAGTTGGTCTGGCGGAACCGGCTGCACAGCCACGTGCGCGTGCAACCAGTCGGCCAAGGAATCAGCGCGCAGGGGTAGCGTCCCTGTCAACATCAGATAGAGGACCACGCCGAGCGAGTACAGGTCGCTGGTATGGTCACTGTATGCATGATATCGGCGTGCCTGCTCTGGGGCGGCAAAGGCAATCGCGTCAAAATTCCACTGCAGTCCTGCCTCTGTGCCGCCGCAAAGGAGGTCAGCGGCGTAGCCAAACGACGCAAGGAGGATCCGCCCATTATCCGCTTCGATGATGGTGGCCGGTCGAATATCGCGATGGCAAAGGTCGTTCGCATGAACCTCGCTGAGCGCCCGCGCGGCGCCCGTAGCGACGCGCAGAATACGCGAGAGCGATAATGAGCCTGTACGCATGAGCGATTCTAAGGTCGATTCGCGCGCCACCCCGTACACTAAGATCAGCCTCTCAGTGGTTCTGAGGGTGCCTTCCGGGATCAGTGCCCAATCGGGGTGCAACCGATTCCTTCGCATCAGCTCAGCTTCTCGTTGAAGACGCCCGCCCCCCACCTCCGACGTCCAACGAGTACTGGCCGTGACCCAGGATACGTTGGCATAATCCACTAGCCGGTGATACGCCACCTCTCCTTCGACGAAGAGTCGAGTTCGCGAACACCTTTCCAGCCATGCGTCATCGAAGGCCGGATTGAACGACAAGTCGGAGCCGAGACCACAGGTCATAGATAAATATTTGAGGACGATTTGATCGCGTAACCAAAGAACCCCGTGGCACGTGGCATCGGAGGCCATGCTATCCGCGTGGCGGGTGTTTTTGCGAATGAACCGCTAGAGTCTGGCCAGTCGTACGTTATCGGACGAAAAACCTCGACACAAAACAGGTGCACGAGCGACCACCGAAATTCGATCCGGCGATGCGGGGGCATGATACCGCAGCGGGGGCCGTGCCAATAAAGCCGTCGTGTGCATCAGTACGAACGTGTGAGCTTCTTGGCCGTGTTCAAAGGTCGCAGTCAATGAGGACGCACCGACGGATCTCATCCACAACGTAAACCTATCGCTTCTCAGTTGAGTCCGGTCCACGTTGCCATTACTCATGACGCGCCTCTTTGTCAACGATCTGGACAAATCGCCGCGACGCACGGGGGTGCGTCCGTCGACTCGTTTCATATTTGCCCGCCATGAGTTCGATGGACGGGACACTAGGAACGCGCTTCCCGTAGCGCACACAGCGCAGAATGCGTAATGGAATCTCACAACGGTCCGGGCGCAAACTCTCAATGAAAGCAGGAACTCGCGTTACGTCAAGGTGCAGGTTCTAAACGGGGTCGCTTGAGCGAAAACAGCCCGATGTATACGCGACTCTCAATCTGCCTGGCAGACTGAATACCCTATGGCTAACCGGTCGTCAGTGCCTATCAGGCTGTTGAAAAGCGCCTCGTTTTGACGACCGGAACGCGGTTTAAAAGGGTTTCGTATGCGATTGGCTGCTGAGTTTCAGACGGATCGTGCCGGATGCCCCGCTGGTGAGCGGGTCGGCCGGCGCGTTGCCGCGCAACGGCAGCGCTTGGGCGGCTCATCGCGCCGCTCCTTGTGGCACCGCTGCCAGTATTCGAGCCATTCGAGTCAGGTTGCTCGCCAGCATCGTCAGTTTGAAGTGCTGGTCGACCCGTTTGATGCCGCGATACGCAGTCTGTCGAATCCTGCCGACGGTCTTGCCCCAGCCGAAGTGCTCTTCGATGCGCTTGCGAATGACTTGGCTGATGCCATAGCCGGCGTGTCGCGAAGTGCGGCCGTCGATCGCGCTGCCGCCTTGATGCGTGTCGTTGCGCGCGACGTGTGGCGTCACTTTGCGAGCCCGGCAATCCCGGACAAAGTCGCGCATGTCGTAACCCTTGTCGGCGCCGAGCGTCTTGGCGTGACGACCCGGCACACAGTCGAGCAGGCGCAATGCACTTACACGTTCGCCGAAACCGTCAGCGTGGCTGACCACTGCGCCGACCACCAAGCCCGAGCGGTTCTCCATCAGGATGTGCCCCTGATAACAAAGGATGGCTCCGCTTTGCCGCCCCTTTCGGAACAGACGCGCATCCGGATCGGTACTCGATTCGTGCGTGTCGTTGCTGCGCCGCTTGCCTTTCCAGTCGGTGTCGGCATTGCGGCCACCGCCGGCCGGTGGATCGTCCGAACCGTCCTTGGGTCGGAAGCTCTTGTGGCTGGCCCACGCCTGGATCAGCGTGCCATCGACCGAGAAGTGTTCTCTAGACAGCAGCCCTTGCTTGTCGGCCAAGCTCATGACTTCGGTAAAGAACGCTTCGACCACTTCGTGCTCGAGCAAACGATCGCGGTTCTTCGAGAACACCGAGTGATCCCAAACGGCGTCTTCAATCGCCAGCCCGACGAACCAACGGAACAGCAAGTTGTAGCGCATTTGTTCCATCAGCATGCGCTCGCTACGCACCGAGTAAAACACTTGCAACAGCAGCGCACGCAGCAGTTTCTCGGGCGCAATCGATGCTCGACCGCTGTCTGCATAGATCGTGCTGAACAGCCCATTGAGTCGCTTCAGCGCTTGATTGACCAGCAGTCGAAGCGGCCTCGATGGGTGATCGGCCGGAACAAAATCTTCCAGCTTTACCGTCGTGAACAGCGGTTCTTGCATCTCGTCCATTCCGCGCATCGCTCTCGTCTGCCCAAGGTCATGAACACGATATCTCTAACGCACCGCCCTCAGGGCTCGTTTACACCGTATCCAATTTCAACAGCCTGCTATACCCAAAGTCGAACGGATCATGCACGAGCATGCACTGTGGCGGTACTTAATTTTTCTGAAGCACCCCAAGCTGTCTTTGCCAAAACGAGAAGATCGACGGCTCAGCATCCGATCACCGAAAATTTCAGAAAATTTCAGAAAAGCCAGAGCTCGCCCCTTCGGTTTGCTCGATCCAGAGATCCAGCACGTCGCGCTGGCCGTCAGGCTGAATGCCCAAATCCAGATAGACGGCTTTGTTGCTGACTACGTCGTCGTCGCGGGCGTCAGCCGAAGTAAAGTTGGTGCGTTTCGCGAAGTAAAGAATGAACTTGAGCGATTTTCCACGAATTCACCCAGCGCCGTCGAAATTTTCTCATTGAAAATCAATGATCTGAGTTCGCATGGGAAGTAAAGTTGGTTCAGATTAGGACGACGCACGCTCACCGAACGCTTGATCAAACTGCCGGGCCCGTTTGACCTCGTCACCGTGCAGATACGTCGATGTGGTCTAAATCGACGTGTGGCGCAGGTTGTCGCGCACCATGATCAGTTCGGCACCACGCGCGAGCGCATGCGAGGCGTGCGTGTGCCGCAGCCAGTGCGGGCTCGCGCGCCGCAGCTTGTCCGCCGTTGCCGGTTGCTCGTCCTGAATCGTGTCGGCAGCCAGCTGAAAGAACCGGCGCAGGACGAGCCCCAGGCGCGTCGTCTCGATGCTCGCACCGTCCTCCTCGAGGCTAGCCACGATCGGCGTCGCCGGGTTCCAGCGTGCCGGCGTGACCGGCAAGCCGCGTTGCACCAGATACTGGTCAAGTGCCGTCCGAGCCAGTCGCGGCAGGGTGACTTTCCCGCCCTTGCCGACGAGGTGCAGCCAATGATCGCCGTGTTCGTCGGTACGCATGTCGCCAAGCGTCGCGCCGACGAGCTCGCTGGCGCGTAACCCGGTCGCGTAGCCAAAGTCCAGCAAGAAGCGCAGGCGCTGCGCCGCAGCCGACGTCCAACCATACGACCACTCGAGCCCCTCCGCCATGGTACGGATTAGCAGCCACTCGCCTTCGGTAAAGCCGCGGGTGACGTCGAGACCGGGATTCGCCACGCCACGGACCTTGATGCTGGCGAACGGATTGGCGAGCACGTAGCGCTGCTCGATCAGCCAGCGGAACAACGCCGACAGCACGGTCAATGCGTAGGCCGTCGAGCGGAGCGACAGCGGCCCACTGAATGGCCGCCACTCGACGCTGTGCCGCGGCCGCGCCGGCCCGACCCAGCGCTCGCGCGGCGTTGGCCGGCGCAGGAAGCCGCGGTACGCGATCGCGTCGTCGGTCGTGAGTGACGACAGCGCCGCGCCCCGTTCGACGATCGCCCAGAGGATCAGGCGCTCCGCCTCCTTGCGGTAAGCGCGCTGCGTGGCCGCCGACTCGTGCAGCGACAGCCAGGACTGCAGGGCCTCATAGTCGTTCGAGGCTTTCAACAAGCAGACATGCTGGGGGGCGCGAAACTGGCCACGCGAGCCGTCGACCTCGTGCGGCACGCGCAACTGCTCCCACGGCGCGATTGGTCCCGCCTGCGTCGGGGGTCACGAGCGCGCGGGCGCGTTCCGTCAGCACGGGGTGGGCGGCGAAGAACGCTTTCACGTGCCGGGCACCAGCGGCGCCGAGCCCCGCGATTGCTGTCCACCAGCGGCGCCGGCGCGGAATCCGTACGGTCAGCTCGGCTAGGGTCCGGATGCCGTGCGTCTGGAGGGCGGCCACTACCCTGGGCGGCAACCATTGTTCGATGGCATCGGCGACGTGCGGCGCCAGTACCGGCAGGTTGCGCAACGTCTGGATCGCGCGGGCGACAGTGTCGGCCGACGTAGCGGACCGCTCGCCGAATACCTCCGCCAGATCGTCGCGATGGCGGCTGGCCGCGTAGGTGATCAGCATCCGCCGGATGCGGCCGAGCACGCCGCGCGCGGATGCCCCGGGTGCCGTGCGCTCACTCAGATAGCGGGAAACAGCTGCACGCGCGTCGATCCCGGCGTACCAGGCGCGCAGCGCAGCCAGCTCGGCGTCGTCGGGAAAGGGGGCGGATTCGGTCTCGCGCGTTTTCATACTTGCCACTTTAGGTCAGTTTTGAGCGTGGACTGGTAAGAGAATTATCGGTCTAGCATCGACTAGAGGCTTACAGAGCACTTCCATTTGCATCGTTAGCCGGCTGCGGAGACCGGAATCGGTGAGGACTTTCCGCCTTTCACGAAGCGCTGGAGACGGTCCCAAGATTCCAGGTAGCGAAACTTGGGCACGACCGCGAGTTGTTCATCGTGCAGCACTAGCACGCGTTCGACCACTGTCTGTTCTTGTTCGAGCAGTAGGCACGGCTGATCTTGCTCGATCCGTTTGATGCACGCGTCGAGCGCCGCTTCGGCTCGATGGTAGGGTTCGAGATCTTCGCCCGCCGCGGTCTCGTTCCGCATAAAGTACGCAAGGTAGACAACCCGTAGCAGACAGCAAATCTGATCGAAATCACCGCGCCCGGCACGAACTGTCGCCAGGGCGAGGTGGTTTTCCAGCGACAGCGAGCACCTGGAGGTATCCGGAATTCCGTGTGTGAGGCGGGTTGAGATTCAGACTCCAATGTTGAATCGTTCCGGGTAAAGCAGTGCGAACTGCGTCATCGCGCTCTTCCAATCGTGCCGGGAGCCGGTCCACTTGGCCACGACGTTGCGCAGCGCCAGCCAGATCAGTTTGAGCGCGGCCTCGTCTGACGGGAAGTGGCCGCGCGCCTTGATGATCTTCCGAAGCTGCATGTGCAGCGACTCGATCGCGTTGGTCGTATACACAATTTTCCGGATGTCAGGCGCGAAGGCGTAGAACGGAATCACCTGATCCCAGGCTCGGCGCCAGAGCGCGGCAATCGGAGGGTATTTCGTACCCCACGGGCTCGTATCGAACGCGTCCAGCGCCACGGCGGCCGCTTCGGCCGACGCTGCCCGATAGACCTCCTTGAGCGCCGCCGCGACCGATTTCCTGTCTTTCCAGCTGGCGAAGTCCAGCGAGTTCCGGATCAGATGCACGATGCAGGTCTGGACCGTCGTTTCCGGGAACACCGTGTTGATCGCTTCCGGGAAGCCCTTCAGGCCGTCGACCACGGCAATCAGGATATCCTGCACACCGCGCAGCTTAAGGTCGTTCACTACCCGCAGCCAGAACTTGGCCCCCTCGGTCTGCTCGATCGGTAATCCCCCCGAAAAACCGGTGTGATCAGAAGTAGAATTTTCTCGTTGAGGGAGTTCTACAGCATGAAGAAGTCGAGATTCACGGACAGCCAGATCATGGACGCGCTCAAGCGCGTGGAATCGGGACTGTCGGTACCGGACTTGTGCCGGGAGTTGGGCATCAGCACGGCGACGTTCTACAAATGGCGTTCGAAGTACGGCGGCATGGACGTCTCGCTGATCGCGCGGATGAAGGAGTTGGAGGCCGAGAACGCCCGACTGCGCAAGATGTACGTCGAGGAGAAGATCAAGGCCGAGATCGTAGCGGAGGCTCTCGCAAAAAAAGATTGAGGCCATCTTGCCGGCGTGAGATGGCCATGCGTGCGGTGTCCAGCCGGGGCATATCGATCCGACTGGCATGTGAGGCATTGGGGATCAGCCAGGCCTGTTATCGGTACGCCGGTCGGCGCAGCGCCGAGAATGACGAGATTGCGAACTGGCTGCTGCGCCTGGCGGACAACCACCGGAACTGGGGCTTCGGGCTGTGCTTCCTGTACGTGCGCAACGTGAAGGGCTTTGGCTGGAATCACAAGCGCGTGTACCGGATATATCGCGAACTGGAACTGAACCTGCGGATCAAGCCGCGCAAGCGACTGGTCAGGCAGGTACCGGAGCCGCTGGCGGTGCCGTGCGCCGCCAACCAGGTCTGGTCGATGGACTTCATGCACGACCAACTGGCTGACGGACGCAGCATCCGGCTGTTCAACGTGATCGACGACTTCAACCGCGAGGCACTCGGCATCGAGATCGACTTCTCATTGCCATCGGAGCGCGTGATCCGTGCGCTGCGGCAGATCATCGGTTGGCGCGGCAAACCCAAAGCGATTCGGTGCGATAACGGGCCCGAGTACCTGAGCGCGGCGATCATCGAATGGGCCCGACAGTACGGCATCAGGCTCGACTACATCCAGCCGGGCAAGCCCCAGCAGAACGCGTATGTCGAACGATTCAACCGGACCGTGCGGTACGAATGGCTGTCGCAGTACCACTGGGAAGACTTGGACCACGTGCAGCGCTTCGCGACCGATTGGATGTGGACTTACAATCATGACCGCCCGAACATGGCCCTGGGCGGATTCACGCCAAAGCAGCGGTTGGCCATGGCCGCTTAGTTTCTACTTCTGAACCCCGTGGAAAACGGGGGGATTACCGATCCAGAGGCCCAACACGTCGCGTGTGCCGTCGCGGCGCACGCCCAGCGCCAGGTAGATCGCCTTGTTACGCACGACGCCTTCGTCGCGGATCTTGACTCGCAAGGCGTCGAAGAACACGACCGGGTACATCGGCTCGAGCGGCCGCTGTTGCCACTCGCGCACTTCATCGATCACCGCGTCGGTGACCGTGCTGATGAAGTCTGGTGACACCTCGATGCCGTACATCTCTTGCAGGAAGCCCTGAATCTCCCGCACGCTCATGCCGCGTGCGTACATCGCGATGATCTTGTCGTCGAAGCCGGTGAAGCGTCGCTCGCACTTGGCGATCAGCACCGGATCGAAAGTGCCTTCGCGGTCGCGCGGAATCTCGACGTCGAGCAGGTCGTCGTCGGTCGTGATGCGCTTGCGGCTGGTGCCGTTGCGATGGTTCGTGCGGCCTGCCGGCTTGGCATCGCCCTTCTCGTAGCCGAGGTGGTGGGTCAGTTCGCCGCACAGCGCGCGTTCGAAGTGTAGGAGTTCACAATCAATGCTAGCCGTGCCCAAAGGAGTGCTAGAAATGTTCGCTAATACTGCTAGCGTAGTGTTTTGCTCAGCCTAAGCGGTGGGCATCGATAACGTGATATCGCCCGCAGCGCGGCGTCGAAATTCGGAGCTCTGGCGAAAATCGATTGCGGAACAGTCTCGAGCAGGGTGCGGTGCACCCGGCAGTAGTCGGCTGACGGATCGAGCCACTCCCTCTTCCACCGTGATGCAGTGACATCGGCGTCGTTCAGAACAAGACATCTGAAGCAATACACCAAGTACTTCTGGTCGAAGACCCACTCATGCGGCGTCTGGATCATGCTCAGAATGCCGTCGTTGAGCCGCGCTACGCGAGATAGACAGAGGTGGCCTCGCTCGTTCGGACAGTTTTCTGAGATTTTTAAGTGGAGCGTCCGAGGCAATCATGCTGCCGATTTGATCGCAGGCAGCGTCGCGAAGTATGCCTCATCCGGCGTCTGATCCGCTAGGCTCGAATGGGGCCGATTCCGGTTGTACAAGTTGATGTATTCGCCGATGGAGCGCCGGGCATGGCTGACCGACTCGTACGCTTTCAGGTAGACCTCTTCGTACTTGATGCTTCGCCACACCCGTTCGACGAACACGTTGTCGCGCCAGCTTCCCTTGCCGTCCATCGACAGCAGGATGCCTCGGCCCAATACGGCTTCCGTGAACGCGTTCGCCGTGAATTGGCTGCCCTGATCGGTGTTCACAATGTCGGGCTGCCCGTAGCGCGCGAACGCCTCTTCCAGCGCCTCGACGGCGTGCATGGCTTCCATGCGTGATCGCCACCCGGTGCGAGAGCACCTTGCGACTTGACCAATCCACTACCGCCGTCAGGTACACGAAGCCTCGCGCCATCGGAATGTATGTCGTGTCCAGTGCCCACGCCTGATTGGCCCGGGCGATTTTCATGCCGCGCAGCAGGTACGGCCAGATCTTGTGCTGCGCATTGCGTCGGCTCGTGTTCGGCTTGCAGTACAGCGCTTCCACGCCCATGCGTTTCATCAGCGTGCGCACGCGGCGGCGGCCGACCTCATGGCCTTTCCGGCGCAACAGACGCGCCAGCATCCGCGCTCCGGCAAACGGAAACTCCATGTGCAGTTCGTCCATCCGCCGCATCAGCAACTGGTCCGCCTCGCTCACTGGCTGCGGCCGGTAATACGCGCTCGATCTCGCGATGCCGACCAGTCGCGTCTGTCGCGAAACCGGCAGCGCATGCGTACGGTCAATCATCGCTTTGCGCTCAGCAGTCCGGCTTTGCCGAGCGCTCCTGACAAAAAATCGTTCTCCAGCGTCAACTGTCCGATCTTCGCGTGCAGCGTTTTCACGTCCACCGGCGGCTCGTTCGACGGTGGAGCGGCCGCGCCGAACACATCCGCCGCACGCTCCTGCAGTTGCCGCTTCCACTCCGTGATCTGGTTCGGGTGCACATCGAACTGCTGCGCCAGTTCGGCCAGCGTGCGCTCGCCCTTGACCGCCGCCAGGGCCACTTTCGCTTTGAACGCCGCTGAGTGCGTCCGTCGGGTTCTCTTCGTCATCTTTCCGGTTCCTTTGCCTGCATTATCGCTGGCTCAGGCCCCGGGCATTCCACTTACCCGTCTATCCGAATTTGCGAGGCCACCTCTGTTTTGCGAGCCCTGAGTAGCTGACGACACAGAACCGTTGACCGGCATACCGAAGCCCGGCCAAAAGGCAGTCCGTAACAGGCACGCCCTCGGCAATAGCTACGCTAGAACTTGCCGAAATCGAACGTCCCGCAGGCTGAATGCTTCCCTCGGAAACACCGCATTACTTTGATCAGTATCAACTTACACCGGACCGGTTGACAGATACCGCCGTGTAGCAGGTCAATCAGTGTCCATATCGGTCGGAATTCTCAGTGGTGAAATTTCATCCAAGATCGGTTCCCCGCAATGGGCAGCGATTGCGTCACGTGCGGCATCGCGCAAAACGGCCGCAGCCTTCACATCCTCTCCGGATGGAGACAGCGCAGGCAGCAAAGTTACCGTGACGTCGGCTCGTGTTGGTAGCCACTGCCCATCCGGCAGTATAGCCCGTGTCCCTTTAATCGCTACCGGTACGATCGGATGGCGCGAGGCGCAGGATGCGACAAATGCGCCAAGCCGAAACCGTCGCAGGCCGGCGGATTTCACGAATGTTGCTTCCGGGAAAAAGAGCAGCGAGGTCCCAGCCATCGCCTGCTTCATCAGGTCCCGCTCGTCGGCGATCATGCGTCGATAGTCGACACGTTCGATGAAACGAACGCCGATCGCGCGAAGAAAGCGTCCAAGAAGTGGCGCGCGGTCCAGCTCACGCTTCGCGACAATACCGACCGGGGCGGGGATGGTCGCCAGCAACACCAGTCCGTCCAGGTAACTCGCATGGTTGGCAACGAAGATAGCGGGCCTGGTAATGTCGATGAGATTTGCGCCCCGCAAAGCTATGCGAATTCCTGCAAACCGCAGGGTCAGCCGCGCTGCTCGCGATGAAATCCGCCAATTGCGTCGTGCGTCTGGATGCCATGCCGTCATCAGCCAGACGGGTATGGCTATCACGACGATGACGAGCCAGCACCATGCGCCGTACCCCACGCGCCCCGCGGCGTTACCGACCCTGCGGCCAATGGGCGGGACGGAACTCTTGCCTATGTCGATCCACTGACGCCACGTCGGACGGGGCAGCAACGTCCCGTTACTGTTCAAGTACAGATCCAGCGTTGCCGCGCGACGAATCTTGCCGCTGGATGTCTTCAAAATGCAGTGCGGGGGAACCAGAGCGACTTCCTCTGGAGGAGCCCCCAGCAGGGCCACGGAGGCCTGATTGATCGCAGCGCGGATTGCAGCGAGCGCAGTAGGTACAGTTTCGCGAGTCTCCGCGATGACGATCAGTCGCTCGGTGCCAGTACCAATGTCCGGCGTTCCACATACTGCGACGCAACCCATTCTAATACCCGGGATGCGGCCGACGGCGGCTTCAAGTTCGTACGGGAAAAAGTGACGCCCTCCCCGGATCACCAACTCCTTCACGCGGCCCGTGATAAAGAGTTCCGCGTCGGCCATGTAACCCAGATCACCCGTATCGAGCCAGCCATTGCGAATCAGCATCGCAGTCAACCGAGGGTTGCGGAAGTACCCGCTGGTCGCGCACTCGCCCCGGAACTCAATCCTGCCTACCTCCCTTTCTGGTACCTCGTTGCCGGCGCTATCAACGACACGAAGCTGAATGCCGGGCAAGGCACGTCCACACGAAACCAGTTCGAGTACATCGTCGGGCGACATCGCTTTTATCGCGCGCCGGGAGTTGGCCAGTCCCCGCCGACTGATGCAATCCGTCTGCACGCCGTGGCCCGGCTCCGAAAACGTGAGTCCTAGTGTGCTTTCTGCAAGTCCGTAGACAGGGGTCAATGCAGTTGATCGGAATCCGCGGATCGCGAAGCGTGCGGCAAACGTGCGCATGGTGGCTGCGCTGACAGGCTCCGCACCACAGAATGCCAAGCGCAGGGACGAAAGATCGACGCCCTCGAGATCGGAATCCTCGATCCTGCTCGTACATCGTTCATAGGCAAAGTTCGGCGCTGCCGTAATGGTGGCCCGGTAGCGACTGATCGCCTGTAACCAATAAGCGGGACGGGCGAGGAAAATTAGCGGCGACATGAGAATCAGCGGAATCCCGAAATAGAGGGGACCGAACCATGCACCAATCAGTCCCATATCGTGGTAGAGCGGAAGCCAGCTGACGAACTTGTCTTGCTCATCGATTGCAGCGGTCTGCCCCATCGCTCGGATATTGGCGAGTAGATTGGCGTGCGTGAGCACGACGCCTTTGGGTGCCCCCGTGCTGCCAGACGTGTACTGAAGAAGTGCGGTCTCGTCCGTGCGCGGAAGATATCGCTCGATATCGCTCTCGCCCATGAGCTCATCTACCGTAACAATTTCATGCAATGTAGGTATCCGGGCCTTTGTCAAAAAGCTGGAAAGAAAGGTTTGTGACGGGACAATCATGACACGTGCGCGTGCATCGGAAAGAATCGCAGCGTGTCTGGCCAAGTGATCGTCGATTCGTGCCGATTGCGCGGGTGGATACACTGGCACGACGACGGCACCGATGAGCAATATGCCCGCGAAGCAGGCAAAGTAATCGCTCCCGGTAGGCAGCATGAGGGCAACTGTATCGCCGGGATTGACGCCGATCCCGCGCAACCCTCGTGAGACTCGCAAGGCGGCGTCGTACAGCGCCGCATATGTGATCGGATGCGCCACCAAATCGTCGTCGAGAATTACGATATGTGTCTGTTCAGGTCGGCGGGATGCGTGCCATTGCAGCACTTCAACCAGCGTGGTCGCCTCCGCTGGCGGGTCGAGCGCGCCCGCCGCCCTGCTCAACTCGACGGAGCCGATCTGTGAACCGGGCCACCCGGACGCCTCCCCACCGAGTGCGAGCAACAAATCCCGCGGCGAAACTGCCTGCCCGAACAACTCGATCGGAAAGCGTACGGCAAGCGTCTTCTCGATACGACTCAGCAACTCCGTGCGCGCAACGCTGTCCAGGCCGAGGTCGCGCTCAAGGTGGCTGTCTAGTGTGACTGCCGGCAGCGTGTATCCGTGGGGACGTATCTCAGCCGCGAAGGCATCGACGATCTGGAGCAACCGGCGAACGTCGACCGACGAGCAGCGCTTGTTGGGGGCGATCATGGCAAGAGAAGGTTGTGGGGACTTTGTCTCACCCTACGAGCCATCTAAAACACGAAATTTGATCGTCATCAATCGAAGACGCGCATGTTGCAGCGCATTCCATCCGTAGGCCCGGTCGAATCGCACTCCCGCTCCATCAGGCCAAGGCTCGGCGCAATACCTTGCCAAGCTGGTTCAGAGGCAGGGATTCACGGAATTCGACGAACTGTGGAACCTTGTAGGCGCTCAGGTTCGCGTGGCAATGCGCCAGCACTGCCGCTGCCGTGACGCCCGCCATGCTCGTGACGATGAATACCTTTACGGCTTGTCCCGTCCTTTCGTCCGGCACCCCAACCACGGCCGCCGCACGTACACCCGGGACCGCCGACACCACAGCTTCGACTTCCGATGGATAGACCTTGAAGCCCGACACCACGATAACGTCTTTCTTGCGGTCCACGAGCACGAGCATTTGCGTCGCGTCGAGGTACCCGACATCCCCTGTCCGAAGCCAGCCATCGGGCGAGATGGCTGCGGCAGTCTCGACGGGATTCATCCAGTAACCGCGCATGACTTGTGGTCCCCGAACCCATACTTCACCGATGGCCCCAGCGGCGGCCTCCGTGTTCTTGTCATCGCGGATGCTAACTTCGGTCGAAGGAAGCGGATATCCCACGGACCCAGAGAATGTTCCGGAATTGGCAGGGTTGACACACACCACCGGTGACGCCTCAGTCAGTCCATACCCTTCGATTATCGGTACTCCCGTTGCGGTCTGCCATCGGGCTGCAACGGAAGGATGAATCGCTGCGCCGCCGCCAATGACTAGACGCAGGGACGACCAGTCGACGGATTCGAAGCCCGGCGCCTCGAGCATGGCGTGGAACAGTGTATTTACCCCTATCAAGGCACTGGGACGTGAGCGCCTTATAGTTTTCAAGAGCCTGGAAAGATCGCGCGGATCGGTGACGATCACGTTGTGTCCGCCGATGTTGACGAACGTCAGAAGACTGGCGGTCAAGGCGAATATATGAAACATCGGTAGCGGCGTGACGATAACTTGAGGCTCGGAACAGAACGCCTCCCCCAGCCACGCGCGAATCTGTGCAACGTTAGAGCCGATATTGCGATGCGTAAGCATTGCGCACTTTGGCGTGCCTGTCGTTCCGCCCGTGAACTGCAGCAGCGCAGTATCGTCCGGGCGAGTGGATGGCCGCTTGCGTGCGTTGTCGTACTGACGCGACAACGTCGCGCGGAATTCGCGGTATTTCCTTTTCGTCGAAGGGATCGAGTCACGAACGACATGCTGAATAAAGTCAATCGCAATGCGCTTCGGCAGTGGAAGCAAATCACCAGCTGCGACGGATACGACCGTTTCTGCCTGGTGCTCGTCGAGAATGTCGTCGAGTTTGTATGAAAAATTCTCAAGCACAACGATCGCGGATACGCCCGCCGTGGTCAGCTGAATTTGAATCTCTCGCGGCGTCGCAAGTGGGTTGACGTTGGCCACGATCAGTCCTGCGTCAAGCACGCCAAAGAAAGCGACAACATAGGGCAAGCCATTCGGCAGAATAAGTGCCACGCGCTCTGACTGCACGAGTCCGAGTTCGTTGACCAGGAACCCGGCAAAGCGACTCACATATCGAGCAACTTCCCGATATTCGATCGTATGATTGAAAGAACTGAATGCGACGCGTCCGGCGTAGCGCATGCAGACCGTCTCGAACATCTCGGGTAACGTTCGAACGCTGCTGGAATCGATCGTTGCAGCATCCAGTCCGTGCACGCGGTCGACCGTCATGTTCGCACGGGTCATGATCTTTCGGACCGATGTCCTATATCGCGGCGCTGGCGAATCAACGAGTTCTCCAGGTCCGGCTTCTGCGTCAACAGGTCGAACGCTTCTCGCCAAGCGATCGGAATGAAATAACCGACTCGACAGAATCCTCGAATGAGCATTGCTCACCTCTGCAAGACGTGGACAGTGCAGCAAACATCCAGGATGTCCGCCCGGACGGCGTACATTTCGACGCGTCGTTTTCGACATCCGATCAGCCAGGCCATGAGCTGAGCATAGGCCTCGTATGTACGAACCGATTGATGCGTGTCAACCCCGCCACATATCTGGGCTCGCGTCGTCAATGCACGCAGCCTGACACCGGCTCGCACTCAGTTGATGGTGATGAAGCCGGCACTGCGGGCAGCGCAAGGTCAGGCTTCTTGCGTGAAAGAACGATAGTTCTGGAACGGGATCCGGCGTCTGGCCAACCATATCGGAGCAATCTTCTGACAAGATGTTGGAAATCTCTCAGCCTCACGGCAAGACCGAAGCAATTATCGGCGCCAGCCATTGAGAACGATGGAATTCCTTCGGTGCAGATACGTTGAAACTCTTGTGCAGGCGCAGCCATGTCCAAGTGATGGGCATCTCGCTGCTATATCCCGCCGGTCGGAGATGAGGCAAACTATACGAGGTTTCACGCTACTCGCGACGACGTGCAAATGCTGGCTTGAATCACCGGGCTCTATGATTCCCTACTCGAGGAGTTGAGTACAAAGCGGCCAACCCCAGGGAGTGCTGTCGAGAGGTTCGAGATTCCGGCCACCGCTAGGTTTGGAGGTGAGTTCCGAAACATGAAAGTGCAGCATCCTCTGGCTCATCGATACGGGAATTCCAAGCGGTACTCAGCATTGGATGCCGATGTTCGCCCTCGCGAGTTTTGGGCGTGGGCCATGTATGACTTTGCCAACTCCGGCTATACAACGGTAGTCATCACCGCATTATTCAACGCTTACTTCGTTGTAGAGGTGGCAAAGAATGCATCCTGGGCGACATTTGCGTGGACTTCGACGCTGTCCGCATCTTACGGACTGGTTGTTTTAAGCGCGCCTGTAATCGGCGCGTATGCCGATCTGCGTGGGGCGAAGAAGTCTTTGCTCGCGCTTACGACTGTTGGGTGTGTCGTATTTACTGCGCTTCTCTACTTCGCCCAGCCCGAGACCCTGGAATTCACTGTGTTCTGTGTAGTTCTATCAAATTTCTTTTTCGGTACCGGTGAGAACCTCATCGCCGCTTTCCTCCCCGAGATCTCCAACACCCGGGCGTTGGGCAGAGTTTCAGGATGGGGCTGGAGTCTCGGGTATATCGGAGGCTTGATTACGCTCGGTGTGTGCCTGTTGTATGTCCTATGGGCGAGCGCACATGGTCAGACCGATCAACAGTTCGTACCGGTGACCATGCTGATTACTGCTGCGATCTTCGCAATCGCAAGCCTGCCGACGTTCATCCTATTGCGCGATCGTGCCGCTGAGCGGATACAGAAGCAGGCGACCATTACGGGAATGTTCGAACTCGCCTGGTCCAGGGTTTGGAACACGTTCAGGCATGTACGACAGTTCCAGGATCTGTATAGATTCTTGATATGTAGCCTGTTCTATCAGGCGGGCATTCAGGCGGTCATAACGTTGACAGCCGTCTATGCCAACCGAGCCATGGGTTTCACCATGCAGCAGACTCTTCTGCTTGTATTGGTTGTCAATCTTTCAGCCGCGGGCGGCGCACTTGTGGTCGGCCACATCGAGGATCGAATTGGTCATGTCAAGGCGATCGCGATGACGTTGGTTTTCTGGATAGCCGCGCTACTGCTCGCGTGGACTGCACGCGGTCCACTGCTATTTTGGATTGCCGCCAACGGAGTCGGGGTTTGCTTGGGTGCATCCCAATCTGCCGGTCGTGCTTTAGTCGGGGTTTTGGCGCCATTGTCCCAAGTGGCCGAATGCTTCGGCTTATGGGGCCTATCGGTAAAGCTGGCCTCGATCATCGGTCCGATCACTTACGGAATGGTGAGCTGGCTGGCTGCTGGCGACCATCGTCTCTCTCTCCTGATCACAATCGCTTATTTCGTCATCGGCCTTGCGTTGCTGTGCGGTGTGAACCCCAAACGCGGACGGCGGGCCGCGTTGCGTGCCGACCGTCCCGTACGCGGAGCGGGTTAAGCACGGGTGTGACACGTGGACTTGAACGACGGGCGACCGGTACCGAAATCCGTCCGTGACTGGCACGAATGGCATTGCTGCCGCAGGTCACAGCGCGCTATCGATACCACGCAATCGCAGCGATCTCCGACGGCGCGAACACGCCCTCGCGACTCGCGCGCACTCGCGGCGTGTAGTGTTCGGCCGGTCTCGACGTCTTGACCGACGCCCGAAAGATATATCCGTGCATTGACCCCGCGATCGGCTCTCCCCGGACCATTGACCAGCATTCCGAAGCACCGTGATCGACATTGTCCGCAAATAGTTCGACTCGCAACCATTCTGAAGGAACCTCGCCAAAATATACCGGCAGGCAGAAGCGCCATTCGTCACCTTCCCGGCAACTGCTCAACGATCCGAAATGCAGCTCGTGCCATCGCGACTCCAGATTCGCTTCCCACGCGGCAAGCTCGCGCGCCACCTCACCGCGATTACGCGACCGGTTCCGGAACACGGAAGCAGCAGGGAGATAGTAGCTTTCCAGATATTCACGCAGCATCCGGTTGCTGCTGAATCGAGGTGCCAATTCCGCCATGCTCGCCCGCATGCGCTTCACCCATTCGCGCGGAATACCCAGTTCGTCGCGCCCGTAAAATGCCGGCACGATCTCGCGCTCCAGAAGTTCATACAGATGCGACGCGTCCTCGTCATCGGTTCCGTCGGAACTCGAATCGATCGCCCAGCCGAGATCGGGCCGATAAGCTTCCGCCCACCACCCGTCTAGCGACGAGACGTTCAGTCCGCCGTTGACGAGCACTTTCATGCCGCTCGTGCCGCAAGCCTCCCAAGGCCGACGCGGGGTATTCACCCAGACATCCACTCCCTGGACGAGTTGCTGGGCAATCGCGATATCGTAGTCCTCAAGAAATACGACCCGATTCCGCAATTGTGGAATATGACTGAAGTTGAACCATGCATGGATCAGCGTCTTCCCTTCGCTATCGTCGGGATGCGCCTTGCCCGCGACAATCAACTGGACAGGATGCGGCTCATTCGTCAGCAGCCGCTCCAGGCGCGCTGGATCGGTCAGCAGCAGGTTCGGCCTCTTGTAGCCGGCAAACCGGCGCGCGATCCCAATCGTCAGAATGTTCGGATCCAGAACCCGCGATGCATCCGCGACCTTTTCCTGAGGCTCCCCGCGTTGTCCGAGTTGCCATGCAAGACGCTCACGCGCGAAACGCACGAGATCCCGCCGCTGTTCGCCCGCCAGCGCCCATAGCGCTTCATCGCTCGTGGCCAGAATCGCGTTTGCATGGTCATACGTGGCGCCCAGCCAGCGTGCCTTGCCGCATGCGTCCGTCCATAAGGCATCGGACCACGCCGAATCCCAGGTGGGAACATGGACCGCATTTGTCACGTACGAAATCGGCGTTTCCACCGTTGGCCAGCGCGGATACAGTGTTGCAAACATGGCGCGGGTGACGTCCGCATGCAAGCGACTCACGGCGTTGGTTTGCGCAGCTCCCCGCATAGCCAGGCACGCGAGGTTGAACGGCTCCGCAGGGTCCGAGCGGTCGATTCGGCCCAGCGCCAGCAGCGCCTGCGGTGCGATATCGAAGTCGTGCGCGTACTGGCCGAGATAGGCAAGGGCCAGCGCAGGCGGGAATCGGTCGAAGCCGGCTGCAACCGGCGTATGTGTAGTAAAAACGTTGCCGGCGCGAGTCGCCCACCACGCGTCGCGGAATGTACAGCCGGCCTGCATCATGAAGCGCCGTGCCCGTTCCAGCACGACAAGCGCCGCATGCCCTTCGTTGAGGTGACACACGTCCGGGTGCAAGTTCAGCGCATCGAGCGTTGCATAGCCCCCGACGCCGAGGCACATTTCCTGGAGCAGCCTCATTTCCACGCCGCCCGCATAAAGCTTTGATGTGATCGCCCGGTCGGCTACACGATTGAGCAGGTCGTTGCTGTCGAGCAAATAGAGCTTGGTGCGCCCGACAATCGCCTGCCACACCCGAAGGAACAGCGAACGCCCCGGCAATTCGAGCCGAACCTTCAGCCACGCGCCGTCAGCCTCGACGACCGGCTGTATCGGCAGACTCGTCGGATCGTTATACGGATACGCTTCGCGCTGCCACCCATCTGCGTCGATACCCTGGCGAAAGTACCCTTCACGGAACAGCAAACCGATACCGATCAGCGGTATCCCTAGATCGCTCGCCGTCTTCAGAAAATCACCCGCCAGCACACCAAGCCCCCCCGCATACAGCGGAAACGCTTCACTGAGGCCGAACTCCATACTGAAATATGCGATGACCGGCCTGATACCGTCCGGCGCTTCCCGCGTGTGCCACCATCCCTCGTCCCGCATATAACTTCGCAGATCCGAAAGGGTCGAGACGAGCGTCGTGTTGAATCGCTCGTCGACGCATAGTTCATCCAGTCGACGTTGCGACACGTTTTGCAGAATGATCCACGGGTTACCGGTACGCTCCCATAGCTCGAGATCGATCGCTTTCCACAGTTCATCAAGCGCATGGTTCCAGGTCCAGCGCAGGTTGAGCGCGAGTTCGGTCAGCGCTTCAAGCGATTGAGGCAACGGCCGGGCCGGAAAAGCGAACATGATTTCATCGTCATCGACGGCGGCAACAATCCCGCCCGGTCAACCCCGCTGCCAGCCATCTGCCATGAGCGGCATCGCACCCTTACGCTCCTCGCGTACCGTCGCCATACGTGGTTGCCGTGGTGCCGTGGCCTGGGTCGTTGAGACGTCGGTCCACGCTCGCGCCGGCAACTCGACCGCCGCGACGGGGTAGGCCTGATTGGCTGCGGCTAGCTTGCCGTACAGATTCAGATAGGTCATCGCAGACCGCGACCACCCCGAATCGCGCGACATCACGAATCGGCAAAGCGTCGACCATGCAGCCGGATCCGCTGCATACAGGTCCAAGCAGCGATGAAGCGCACCGAGCATCGCATCACAGGTTGGGTGATCGAACGTAAAGCCCGTCGCGCCTTCTTCGCGGAAGGCACCATCATGATCAACGACGCTATCCGCCAAGCCGCCTATACGCGTCACGATCGGAATCGTGCCGTAACGCATCGCGTAAAGCTGGGTAAGGCCGCACGGTTCGAATCTGGCCCCCTGTAGCAGAATGTCGGCACCGGCCTGCAGACGATGCGCCCGCCCCTCGTCGTAGCCAATGTGGACGGCCAGCCTCCCGTCGTCCCGTCCCGCCGCGAGCGCGAGGAATCCTGCCTCGAGTTCGCGATCTCCGCGCCCGTGAATCGCGACCTGCAGTCGCGGATGCTGGTTGAGCATCTGCGGCAGCGCATGCAGGAGCACGTCCGACATTTTCTGGTGAGTCAAGCGGCAAACGCTCGCGACGAGCGGCGCCTGCGGGTCGAACCGGAGGCCCATCTCGTGCTGCAGCGCGGATTTGCACGCGGCCTTGCCGCTTGTGTCATCAATCGAGTAAACATACGGCAGCAGTGGATCCGCCGCCGGGTTCCAGAGCTCGGTGTCGATTCCGTTCATGATGCCGCTCAGATCGTCGGCACGTGCCGTAAACAGCGCTTCCAGGCCACATCCGTACTCCGGCTCCTGGATCTCGCGCGCATAGCCGGGACTCACCGTCGTGAGCTTGTCGGCGAAGCGCACACCAGCTTTCAGGAAAGAAAGCTGTCCGTAAAATTCGATTCCGTCGACACCGATAACGTCGGCCGGCAGGCCAAGCGAATCCGCCTCCGACAACGGGAAATTTCCCTGGAACGCGGCGTTGTGTATCGTGAATACGCTCGGGGGCGCCGATGGCCCGGACCGGCGCAGGAGGAGCGGCACGAGTCCGGCGTGCCAGTCATGGGCATGCACGACGTCCGGCCGCCATCCGTCACCGCCCCGGCCAAGCGCCACCTTTGCCGCGGCGTGACACAACACCGCGAAGCGCCGCGCATTGTCTGCCCAGTCGTGGCCCTCTGCATCGACATACAGGGCACCCGGACGACAGTACAGCACCGGGCAATCGACGAGCAGTACCGGCAGCGCTGTCCCGGGCAGCGTACCAGCGATCAGACGAACGTCCGTACCCGGCAACAGGTCCCTCAGTTCGGTGACGACACGTGGATCGCACAGTTGCCCCAACGCGTCGGCGTAGCCCGGAACCAACAATCTCACATCGCAACCGAGTCGGGCGAGCGCCTTCGGTAACGCGGCGCAGACGTCCGCCAATCCACCCGTTTTCGCCAGCGGGAATGCTTCCGCCGAGACAAAAAGAATGCGTTGCGCGCGGCCCATCGCCGGCAACAGTGGCTGCCGGCCAAACGTGTCTCCTTCGAAGATTTTCATTCCGGACTCCTGTCACGCCATGAGCTGCCCGCCTGCTGCTACTTTCGCGCGCTCGTACCGGCAAATCGTTGACTCGTGTCAAACAGGCGGTAGCCTCCCGGTTCGACGATGTGACGACGCCGGTGCCGAACAAGGCACGGTGCATTTGGCTGCCCGCGCGGAATAGACTGAACCCGTCCTGAGGCATTGCGGCGCCGACGCGCGACGCCATCGGAACCCCGTCATGAAACGCGATGCTGCGATGCATATCGACGATCGCCACAATAGGCCCTCTGCTTCGCGCCGCACGCTCATCACGCCAGGCGACGCGTCGCTGCTGCTGGCCGGTGAGCACGCCGACCCCTTCGCGATCCTCGGCATGCATCCGGACGCGGTTGGAGACACCGTCACGGTGCGCTGCTTCCTGCCTCGTGCGAGGCGAGTCGATCTGGTTGATCGCGACACCGGAAACGTGCTGGGAGCACTGGACAGAATCGATGACGGTGGCCTGTATGCCGGCAAGTTCGCTGCCCCCGGTGGCCCGTTTCGGTACCGGTTCCGCGTACACGAGGAAGGCGGCCAATACGAACTCGACGACCCGTATGCCGCGCCGCGGGTACTGGGCGACCTCGATTGCCATCTGCTCGCGCAAGGGCGGCATTGGAATGCTTATCGGCATCTCGGTGCGCACGCCTGCCGTCATGGCGGTCTCGACGGCACGACCTTTGCCGTCTGGGCGCCCAATGCACAACGGGTCAGCGTGGTCGGCCCGTTCAACGACTGGGACGGGCGCGTGAACGTCATGCGGCGCCGTGCCGAGTGCGGCGTATGGGAGTGCTTCATGCCGGGTGTCGGCCCCGGAACGCTCTACAAGTACGAGGTGCGAACCCGCGACGGCATCGTGATGCTCAAAGCCGACCCGTTCGCTCAGTTTGCAGAAGTGCCACCAGAGACCGCATCATGCGTGTGCGAGCCGTCGGCGTTTTGCTGGACCGACGCGGTATGGATGGAAAGCCGTCACATGCGCCAGCGACCGGATGCGCCGATCTCCGTCTATGAGGTTCACACCGGCTCCTGGCGCCGGCACCCTGACGGCCGGGCGTATTCCTACGACGATCTCGCCGACGCGCTGATCCCGTATGTGCTCGATCTGGGCTTCACGCACATCGAGCTGATGCCGCTCGGAGAGCACCCCTTCGCTGGCTCCTGGGGTTACCAGATCGTGTCGCCGTTCGCGCCGTCGCGCCGCTGGGGCACAGCCGATGCCCTGCGCGGCTTCATCGACCGATGCCACCGGGCCGGTATCGGTGTCCTGCTGGACTGGGTGCCGGGTCATTTTCCCCGCGATGCGCACGGTCTCGCCCGATTCGACGGCACCTGCCTCTACGAACACGAGGATCCCCGCATGGGTGTGCACCACCGGTGGGGCACACTGGTATTCAACGTCGGCCGAGCCGAGGTGGCCAACTACCTGATTGCCAATGCGCTCTACTGGCTACGCGAATTTCATATCGACGGACTGCGGGTCGACGCGGTCGCGTCGATGCTGTATCTCGACTACGATCGCGCAGCCCATGAATGGATCCCCAATTCCTCTGGCGGCAGGGAGAACCTCGACGCCGTCGCGTTTCTTCGCTGCTTCAACGACACCGTCCGTCTTGAGGCGCCGCACGGCGCGATCACCATCGCAGAGGACTCGACCGCATGGCCGATGGTGAGCCGGCCGGTCGACTCCGGCGGGATCGGCTTCGACTACAAGTGGAACATGGGATGGATGAACGACACGCTCGCCTACATGCGACGCGACCCGGTCCATCGACGCTTTCATCACGATCAATTGACCTTCGGCATCCTTTATGCGTGGACGGAGAACTTCGTCCTGGCGCTCTCACACGACGAGGTCGTGCACGGTAAGGGATCACTGCTGTCCAAGATGCCCGGCGATCGCTGGCAGCGCTTTGCGAACCTTCGCCTTTACCTCTCGTTTCAGTTCCTGCACCCAGGCAAGAAGCTGCTCTTCATGGGCAGCGAATTCGGGCAACCGCGAGAATGGGATCACGACAGCGAACTCGACTGGGCGTGCGTGGACGATCCCGGGCATGCGGGAGTGCTTCGCCTGGTCCGCGATCTCGGCCACCTTTATCGTACTGTTCCGTGCCTGCATCGGCGCGATTGCAGCAGCGACGGTTTCCGCTGGATCGACTGCGCCGACCGGCTGCAGGGCGTGCTGGCATGGCGCCGCATCGGCGACACGCCGCACAATTTCGTCGTGGCCGTCTGCAACCTGACGCCCGTGTGTCGCACCCACTATCGGGTAGGAATACCATATGCCGGCACCTATCGCGAGATCCTGAACAGCGATGCCGCAGAATACGGCGGCAGCGGCGCAGGAAATCTCGGACAGTCGGCCAGCAAGCCGGAGCCCTGGCATGGCGAGCAGCAATGCCTCGAACTCACCTTGCCGCCGCTGGGCATGCTGGTGTTTGCGGCGCCGTCCCGTTGAAGACTGCACGACGATGCCGCGCCCAGTCATCGATACCGGCACACCCGACCGCCTTGGCGCACACTGGGACGGGCACGGCGTCAACTTTGCCGTGTACTCGAAGCACGCATCGCGCCTCGATGTATGCCTGTTCGACCCGGCCGGGTCGAACGAACTGGCACGCCTCCCGCTGCCGTCCAGAACCGGCGACGTGTGGCACGGCTATGTGCCGAACGCAATGCCAGGACTGGTGTATGGGTATCGTGCGCACGGCGACTATGCCCCGGCCGACGGACGCCGCTTCAACCCACACAAGCTCTTGGTGGATCCGTATGCGCGCGAACTAGCAGGCGAGATGCGCTGGAACGATGCCGTCTATGGTTATGCACGCGGTACCGATCCAGTGTGCGGCACAACGCCCAACACACATGACAGCGCCCCATACGTACCCAAATCGCGCGTCACGCGCCCGCTGCAGCAAGTCGACGCACGGCCACCACGTCCAGCCACGCCGTGGTGCGATACGGTGATCTATGAACTGCATGTACGCGGCTTTAGCATGCTTCATCCGGATGTTCCCGCCGTGCTGCGCGGAAAGCTGGCCGCCCTGGCAACACCGCCTCTGATCGACTATCTGCACGCGCTTGGCATCACGGCCGTCGAACTCATGCCCACGACCGCCTTCATCGACGAACCCGACCTCGCCGAGCGCGGACTGCGCAATTATTGGGGATATAACCCGATCTCGCTATTCGCAATACATCGCGACTACCTTCTGCACGGCGACGTGGGCGAGTTCGTCAGGACGATCGATGCACTTCATGCCGCCGGCATCGAGGTGATCCTGGACATCGTGCTCGGACATACAGCGGAACTCGGTACGAGCGGGCCGACACTCGGTTTTCGCGGGCTCGACAACGCCACGTACTATCGGACAATGCCCGGGCAGCCCGCGCGCTATGCCGACTACACCGGATGCGGAAACACGCTCGACCTTTCCGTGCCTGCCGTGGTCGAGCTCGTGCATGCGGCGCTTCGCTACTGGGCGTGCGATATCGGTGTCGACGGATTCAGGTTCGATCTCGGCGCAACCATGATGCGCGACAAGGACGGCCAATTCCGTACGGACGCTCCGCTCGCGCGCAGAATCGCCGCCGATGCGGACTTGTCGGCGCTCAAGCTGATCGTCGAACCGTGGGATCTCGGCACACCAGGCAACTTCGCCGGTGCGTTTCCCGCGCCGTTCGTCGAATGGAACGACCGGTATCACGAAGACATCGCGCGCTTCTGGCGCGCGGAGCCCGGCGCCCGGCGCGAGTGCGCCACGCGATTCGCCGGCTCGAGCGACCTGTTCGCGACATCCGGGCGCCCGCCACAGGCCGGCATCAACTACGTCGCGTCACACGACGGACTGACGCTGGCCGACCAGACCGCCGGCGCCGGGCACAGTGGCGCGCGAGCACCGCTCTCCCCCCCAGCGCATGTCGTCGGCACCGCGGATCGGCGCCGGCAACGCGCATCGCGCCTTGCGACGCTCCTCCTGTCGCATGGCACACCAATGCTGCTTGCCGGTGATGAGCTGTCGCGCAGCCAGCAAGGCGTCGACAATGCCTACTGCTACGACTCCCGGTTGAGCTGGATCGACTGGTCGGCGCTCGACGATCCCGCCCGCAACCTCGTCCCGATCGTACGCGCCGCAACGCGTTTGCGGCGCGCGGGTACGCTGCTTCGACAGACACGATTCTTCGACGGACGCCCGATTGCCGGCGCGGATACGCACCGCGACATCACATGGCTGTCCCCGGACGGACACACGATGACCGGTCCGGATTGGGACGCGACGCACGAGCCGGCTCTCGCGATCCTGCTCGTGGATCCCGCACGCACGACACCGGGCGGTCCCGAGCGGCTCTATCTGGCGATGAATGCTGGACCTGCCGCGCGAACGTTCAAGATTCCGGATTGTCCTGCGCATCGCGATGGTGCGTGGCTGGTGTGGCTGGACAGCTCGGCAGCCTCGCAACCGGCCGCCGTCCTGCATGCCGGTCACACCGCGATCGACCTTGAAGGCGGCGGAATGCTTGCACTCATACCAGCCGACACGCATTCGCTTGGCGTATCGACCGCACTCGCCGAGCGTGTGCACCACGCGGGCATCCTGACCGAATACACAGATCTTGCCGGCGCCCGCATCCAGGCGCCCGCCGCATCACTCGCGCGGCTAGCGAGCGCGCTGGAAATGCCTGGCAACGCGAGCGCCGATACCGGAGCGCCGGCGGCTCCGACGGTTCCGACATGCTGGCTGCCAGAGGCGCTACGGGGCAGCGGGCGGCGATGGGTATTGTCTGTCCAGACCTACGCTCTGCGATCCAGGGAGACATGGGGCATCGGCGACTACGACGCGCTCGCGCAAATCGCGCAGGCCGCTGCACATGTCGGTGCCGCGGGCATATTGTCGAGCCCGGTGCATGCGCCGCGACTCACGTGTCCCGATCAGGCATCGCCGTATTCGCCAGATGACAGGCTCATGCTCAATCCGCTGCTGATTTCGGTGCCTCGAGCCGCCGGCAAAACGCCGCCACCCGGCTACCTGCGTTTTCTCGATCGCGACAATGTTCGCACCGAACTGATGCGACTGGAGCGCGCCGACACAATCGACTTGGCCGCAGCGGCATCGCTGAAGTTGCGCGCACTTTCGTATCTGCATGAAGCATTCCGTGAACGGGAGTCGGGCCCGGCACGCTCGCCCGAAGGTGACGCATATCGCAGGTTCTGCGATGCCTCCGGTGCAGCATTGCAGGAGTATGCCGTTTTTCAGGTTCTTTCGGAGACGTTCTCCCGCGAAGCCGGAAGCCATATTCCGTGGACTGCATGGCCACCTCAATACCATCGTCCGGACAGTCCCGCTGTCCGGCAATTCGCGCTGAAGCACGCGGCACGCGTCGATTTCTTCATGTATCTGCAGTGGATCGCGCGGGGTCAATGGCATGACGCGGCGCAACGCGCCAGAACGGCAGGTATGCAGATCGGTCTGGCAGCCGATCTCGCTGTCGGCGCCGACCTCGACAGCACGGAGGGATGGCGTTGGTCCGACCTTCTCGTTCACGGCGTAGAGCTTGGCGCGCCGCCGGACGCGTTTTCGCCCAGCGGCCAATGCTGGGGCATCGCGCCATGGCATCCGGGCAAGCTGGCAGCTGTCGGCTATGCACCGTTCAACATGTTGCTGTCTGCCGCGATGCACGATGCGGGCGCCGTCCGGATCGACCATGCGGTCGGTCTGATGCGGCAGTACTGGATTCCATACGGACGTTCGGCACGCGACGGAGCGTACGTCCGATTCCCTTTCGACTCATTGATGCGCTGCGTCGCGAATGCCAGCAGATCGCATCGGTGCATGGTGATATGCGAAGACCTTGGACTCGTACCGCCAACATTGCGAGAACGGCTTGAGCAGGCTTGCACATTCGGCTTTCGCGTCGCGTGGTTCGAACGCGAACCGGACGGTAGCTTCAAGGACGGGTCGGACTACCAGCCCCTGACTGTGGCAATGACGTCGACCCACGATCTTCCGACTACTGCTGGCTTCTTTTTGGCGACCGATATTGCGCGTCGCGACGCGTTGCACCTCTACGCATCGCCCGAGCAGCGTGAACGCGCGAAGGCGGAACGCTGCGACACGCTCGCGGCGCTGCGTGCTCGGCTGGCACGGTATGGCCCAACCGACGACCCTGCCGCGTTCACGGACGCGTTGCATCGCTTCCTCACGGACAGCGCAAGCCGCCTTGTCGTAGCGCAACTCGACGACATCCTCGGCGTAACCGAGCAGGCCAACCTGCCCGAATGGGGCGACAAGCCTCCAAACTGGCGACGGCGCCTGACAATCTGCGTCGAGACGCTCGCGTCGAATCGCCGCTTTGCCGATGCACGCAAGATTTTCCGGAACCGAGCACCGTAGCAGCAAAGCTGTATCTGCCGCCTGCACGACGTGGTAACGCGCGCTGCGGCGACGCACGAATCGATGCGATGGACTAGTACAACATCCCGCAAATAAATTGAATAAATAAGCGCCTCGGATATCATGGCGGGATGAGTCGAGGCCGCCATGCAACGCCAGTGAAACTGGCGAATAAAGCGACCTGCTAACGCCGAAGCTTTTCGACCCGGGCCAGCAACTCGCTTGCTTTGGTTCTGAGCTCTCGATGGTTGTGGCGCTCGGCCAAGTCGCGGATAGTCTGAAGTCTCGTGCACCAGTACTTCGGTTCGCTGATTACTGTTCCTGGCGGAAACTGTTCTCGCGTTTCTTCGAGAATTTGAATTGCATTTTGCACATGCACTAATTCTCTCTCGATCGTGTGGTACCAGTTCATGTTTTCCCCGAGTGAGTTTTTTGATGCTGGTACAGCGACGCCTGGACGACAGATTTGGCTCAAAAGGTCGGTTTCACATAAAGTCATTGGAAATTCCGCGTCCGACGGCAATTCAGATCGGATGCCGGCATAGTTAGTCTGGCTCGATTATTTGATGCTCGACCGCGTAGCGGATCAACGCTGCATCAGTGTGCAGTTCAAGCTTTTCGAGCAGGCGTGCTTTGTGTGTGCTGACTGTCTTGGGATTGACGCCAAGATCCCTGGCAATTTCAGAAATACCATCGCCGTATGCGAGCCGTTTGAGCACATCGTTTTCTCGAGCACTCAGGCGAGAATGCCGCGGTGCATCGGGAGGAATATCAATCATCCGCACAATGCGTTCCGCGACCTGAGCGCTCATGTACTTATGCCCGGCTAGCACGGAGTGCATCGCATGCACCAGCTCGGTTGCAGTGCAATCTTTGGTGACGAAACCAAAGGCGCCGGCACTGAACACTGACTTCGCGCGAGTCGGTTCGGCCTTACAGCATAGCGCGACGATTCGCATCTTTGGGGCGCAGTCCACAAGTTGACTGATCAATTCGACCGACCTGGCGCCAATACTCGTGAGGTCGACAATCGCGACGTCGAATGTTTCATCTCTCACTGTTTCAATCAGCGCGTCACCATCAGATAACTCGCGAGCAACCTGATACTCGCCAGTGCTTTGAAGTATGTACCGAATTCCGTCACGCGTGATCGTATGGCGCTCCGCGAGAAGTACTTTCTTCATATTCAAGCCTCGTAGGGTTTTCACGTACGCTGGCCGCAAACGAACACGTCGATTTGCACGCGCACGCTCGCCCTCGTGCCGTAGTTGCACGCGGCATTTCTGGTCCCCGAGTCCAAGAATCGAAGCTGACAGGCGAGGTTCACTCGCCGCGTTGTTAGGCGGCTTCAACCACTGGCGCTGTGGGAATATGAAACCGCATATGAAGCACGTCCCCTCGCAGAAGACGTGCCCAACTTGGGTTATAGGCGATCAAGTTAACAAATCCCAAACAGAAAACGTCGCTGGCACGACTCCGACTCGAGCGCATACGTTTGCTTCGGCATAACTACCGAGACAGGTGGTCAATGGCGATATCCGCGATCCGATCGATGTCCGCATCGGCCAAGCCGAGCAGCTCGCGCACCGGATACCGGACGACCGGGCAGGTCGGCCGCGCGAACTTGGGCAAAGGCTGCACAGCAACGAGGTCGGCGGACGGTTTATCAGAAAAGCGGAACTTTGTTCAGCGAACCGGCACCGCCGGCGCCAAGGGCAATCAGCAATATATTGATTAGAAAGCACTTTATATTAGGAGCGAACCGCAAGGCTTCATATCTGTCTCCATCCGTTGTTCGATATTCCGGGGAGGATCTGCACACCGGCGAAACACGCTTCATCGTCGATCATGCGCCGATAGTCGACACGTTCGACGAAGCGAACGCCGATCGCGCGAAGAAAGCGGCCGCGCAGCGGCGCGCGGGCCTGCTCACGCTTTGCGACGATGCCGACCGATTCGGAAATCGCCGCCAGCAGCACTAGCCCGTCCAGATAACTCGCATGATTGGCAACGAAGATGGCTGGCTCGGCAATGTTGATGAGATTAGCGCCACGTACCATCACTCGAATCCGTGCAAGCCGCAATGCCAGCCGTGCTGCTCGCAATGCAGTTCGCCAATTTCATTGCACGTCTGGATGCCATACCGTCGTCAGCCAGCGGGTATGGCAATCACGACGATGACGAACCAGCACCACGCGCCGTACCCCACTCGCCCCGCGGCGGTTCCGAGCTTGCGGCCAATCGACAGGACGGTATTCGCGCCGATGTCGAGTGCCTTCGTTCATTCCGGACGCTCCGGACCCCGAACACAGGCACCCTGCCTCTCCTTGCCGGAATCGGACCGCGCTTCTCGGTCGCGCGTACTCGGATGCGATTTGCCTTCGTCCGCGACGAGTTCAGCCTGCCACTCTCGCCAGACGGCAAGCAGGGTCGCAATGACAAAAGGGCCGATAAAGAGGCCAACGAGACCAAACGCCATAATGCCGCCGAAAATACTGAAGATCACGAGCAGAAACGGCATGTGCGCTCGGCCGCTAATTACGAGCGGGCGTATGAGGTTGTCGACCCCGCTGATTGCCAGCGCCCCCCAAGCAAGCAGTCCGACGCCTGCCCATATTTCGCCGTTGACGAACAAGGCAATTCCGACCGGCGCCCACACGAGCGGTGTGCCAAAGGGTAGCAACGCAGCCAGCGCGGTCAGAATCGCGAGCAGCAGCGGCGCGTTCACTCCCGCTGCCCAGTAGCCGATGCCGGCGAGCGCGCCCTGGGCGGTCGCCGTCAGCACGATCCCATAGACGACGGAACGGCACACATCGCCGATCGCTGCGAGATAGACGTCGAACCGTTTGCCAAGGTAAGGCTCAAGCCCGAGCCGAACCTGTTCGAGCAACGTCTGGCCATCCCGATAAACGAAGAAAAGCGTCAGCACGGCGAAACCGAACTTTACGGCGTTACGGCCAACGCCGCCGGCGATCTGTGCGGCCAGGCCGATCCAGCGGTTGCCCCATTGCGCCAGTTGCGCGTGCCATGCCGACGGCTCATGCGTGATGTCGTCCAGTGATGCCTGTAACCATGCTCCGATCCATGGAATTGAGCTCAGCGAGCGAGGTAGCGCATGACTCCCGTCCGAGAACCATGCGGCCAGCTCATAACCAAACGCGATACTCTCCCGCTTGAGCGGGATCGTGAGCAACAGCATCGGAACTACGAGAACCAGCGTAAGGAGCACCGTCATCAGCAGCGCTGCGGTTGATCGCCAGTTGCCCGTCATACGTCGCATGCGTTCATAGATCGGCCACGTCACGTACGCGACAATGAACGCCCATGTAATGGGAATCACGAACGGGCGCAGCACGACAATTCCGAGCGAAATGAGCCCTGCGAGGAGAAGCGCGAGCACCGTCTGCTTGCCGGTTCGGGGTGTCATGTATCCTCCGTACTGTCAGTGTGCTTCGCACCATCCGGGGTTGAACCCCGTCCAGATCTGTAAATCAGAGCATGACGCACGAGGTACTTCTCAAATTCGACCAGTAGGAATATGACAGCGGAAACTGCCAGCGTAAGCACCATCTCAGGCAGAGAGAGGGCGGAGGTCCGGAGCAACGTGTTTAGCGCGGGAACATAAATCGCTGCCATTTGCAGTGCGACCGTCAACGCGACCGCGCCTAGCAGCGGCAGGTTCGCGCGCAGTCCCTGCACGAACAACGAGCGGCGCTCGGAACGGATCGCAAGCACGTGGCCCATCTGGGAAAGCGCGAGCACCGTGAAGGTCATGGACTGCCATGCGGCATGGTTGGTACTTAGCGCCCAGGCCTGCATAAAGAGCGTTACGGCCGCCATGGCGAGTCCCACCCATAAAATGTGCTGCCACATGCCGTGCGCGAAGAAGCTCTCGCGCGGCGGCCGCGGACGCTCCTGCATGATTGTCGGCTCGGCCGGTTCGGCGGCGAGCGCGAGGCCAGGCAACCCGTCTGTGAGCAGGTTGATCCATAGAATGTGGATAGGCAGCAATGGCATTGGAAGGCCTAGCATCGGTGAAGCACTGATTACCCAGAGCTCGGCCGCGTTGCAGGTCAGGACGTAGCGTATGAATTTTCGGATGTTGTCGAAGATGCGCCGCCCCTCCTTGACGGCGGCCACGATCGTCGTGAAGTCGTCATCGAGGAGAACGACGCTTGACGCCTCGCGCGCGACGTCGGTACCCGCCTGCCCCATTGCCACACCAATGTTGGCACGCGAGAGTGCAGGCGCATCGTTCACGCCGTCGCCCGTCATCGCAACATAGTGGCCGCACGCCTGGATCGACTCGACGATGCGAATCTTCTGAGCCGGGTCAAGCCGCGCGAAGACCTTCACGTGCTCAATGCGCCTTGCGAGTTCATCATCGGACAGATCGGCAAGCTCGCGTCCTGTCATCACTGTGTCGCCATCTCCGAGCAGGCCGAGCGAGCGCGCAATCGCTCGCGCGGTCACGGGATGATCCCCTGTGATCATTACTGGCGTGATGCCCGCTGCCCGACACGTCGCGACCGCCGCGACCACTCCGGGGCGGATTGGGTCGCGCATACCCACGAACCCAAGCAACGTGAGATCACGCTCGACGGCGTCCGGCGTGCTGTCGGGCTCGGGTAGTGCCGACCATTCTCGCCGCGCGATCGCAAGCACCCGAAGTCCGTCCGCAGCCATTGTGCTTGCCACGGCGAGCAGCGCCGCGCGCTCGAACAATGCGCCGTCGTTGCTGTCGACCATGTGATCGCTGTCGCTGGCAGCCATTGAGGTACACCGTTCGACAATTGCCTCGGGCGCGCCCTTCGAGTACGCGACGAAACCGGTCGCCGCACGATGGATCGTCGTCATCCGTTTGCGGTCGGAGTCGAAAGCGAACTCCATACAGCGCGGCATCGCCTTTTCGAGCCGGCGCTTGTCGAACCCCGCGTCGGCTGCGCCGCGGCACATGGCCACTTCCGTTGGATCTCCCACGGGCTCGCCGCGCTCATCATATCCGGCGTCGTTGCTCAATGCGGCGGCTTCGAGCAATCGCGCCGTCACGCCGTAGCGGTTCGCCGATTCCAAGTCCACCCGGCGGTCACCGCATGGGTAAAGCGCAACTACGCGCATCTCGTTAAGCGTGAGCGTTCCAGTCTTGTCGGTGCAGATGTAGCTCACGGAGCCGAGCGTTTCGACCGCAGGCAGCCTGCGCACAAGTGCCTTGCACCGCGCCATGTTTCGGGCACCCAGTGCAAGCATGACGGTCACGATGGCGGGCAACGCTTCGGGAATCGCGGCGACTGCGAGACTCATCGCCGTAAGCAACATCAGCAGCAACGGTTCACCGCGTAGTACACCCGCCACGAAAATAGCCGTGCACAATACCAGAATCAGCACGGTAAGCTGACGTCCGAACGTGGCGAGACGGTTTTGCAGCGGCGTCGCTGTGTGCGGCGCCTGTTCGAGCAGCGTCGCGATTCGCCCAAGTTGCGTGCCCATTCCTGTAGCAACCACCATGCCACGTGCGCGCCCGTACGTGACCATCGTGCCCTTGAAGGCCATGTTAGTCTGGTCAGCGAGTGGCAGTCCCACGTCATCGAGCGGACTGACGCTCTTCTCGACCGGGATGGCCTCGCCCGTAAGCGTGGCTTCGCTCACCTTCAATTGGGGTGCGTCGATCAGGCGCATATCGGCCGGCACTGCGCTGCCGGCCTCCAGCAGCACGACGTCGCCCGGTACGAGCCAGGCCGCGGGAATCGTCGAACGCTGGCCGTCGCGGAGAACCGTCGCGTCGAGTGCGGCGAGCTGCTTGAGCTCTGCCATCGCGCGTTCCGCACGGAAGTCCTGAATGAAGCCGATTGCCGCATTCAGGATCACAATCGCGACGATCACAAGCGAATCTTTGAAGTCACCCAAGATGCCTGACAGGATCGCGACCGCCACGAGCACGAGAATCATGAAGTCTTGAAACTGCGCAGCGACCATCGCGACGAGCGGGCGTTGCTTCGCCTCGACAATTTCGTTGGGTCCGTACTGTTCCAGACGACCCAATGCTTCGTAGCTGCCGATACCGCTCGCGGGATCTGACGCCAAATGTCGTGCGACCTCCTCCGCGCTCTGCGTATGCCAAGGTCCAGTCATCGACGTCTCGGTCAAGGCATCACCGACCAGCTTTCCATTTACGGAGGGAGTGACGCCACCCGTGCATGGCACAGCATCAATTCGGCGATAAACAGGGCAAAACAACGTGTCCGATCAAAGGCGAACGGAGAAGCACGACGACCTAGTCAAAGGCTCGCCATCTCCTCTCCCCCAGGAGATGTCAGGATCGCGTCCCGGCCGGTGTGCCCGATTGACGCGCATCAAGTGTTGGCCGGAGCGAGAAATTGATCGTGGTAGGTAGAATTGAACTACCCCCAAAAGTTGGGTTCATCGCAGGAAACCGTGGAGCCTTGGAGAGCGATTGCGTAACCTGACGCCTGACTTTATGGAGGTCAGGAGGAAGAATTGCTCGATCGCAAGGCACTTCAGGCACTGGGTTGCTGGACAGGCTATCGGCTGGAGCGGGTGGAGTGGCCGGAGGGCGATAGCCGCACGCTGTCGCTGTACTTGAAGCCGGTCAGCAAGGTCATGTACTGCGAACAATGCGGAGCGCGTTGCCAGCAGACTCATGAAACGACGGTGCGGCGCGTGCGCGATCTGCCGCTGTTCGAGTATCGGGTGGTACTGCATGTCCCCCGTCGCCGGGTCTGGTGCGAACGCTGCGGCGGGCCGAGGCTGGAGAAGCTGGACTGGCTGGGCCGCTACCAGCGGGTGACCGAGCGATTCGCCAAGGCCTGCGAGAAGCTGCTGCAAGCGGCCAGCGTGCAGGCGGTAGCGGCCTTCTACGACCTGGGCTGGCATACGGTCAAATCGATCGACAAGATGCGCTTACGCGCACGCGTGGCCGAGCCGGACTGGTCAACGATCCGCTATCTGGCGATGGACGAGTTCGCGCTCCATAAAGGCCATCGCTACGCCACGGTGGTGGTCGATCCGATCGGCCGGCAAGTGCTCTGGATCGGACAGGGGCGCTCTCGCGAGACGGCCAGGGCCTTGAGCCTATCCGAATGTTTGTGTGTGAGGCATAAACTGATGGCCAAGGAGCCACGTTATGCCACGCAAACGCAAGGAAGAAGTGACGATTGAACCGGGCAAGGGTTTGAACCTGGACCCGGAACTGATCAAGCAACTGGTACCCGGCACGCTGGATCGGGCGACGATCAACGAGCAGCTTGCGGCGCTCAAGAAGGCAATCTTCGAACGCGCGCTGGGCGGCGAACTGACCCACCACCTCGGCTACGAGAAGGGCGATGCCAAGCCAGCAGGCCGCACGAACCATCGCAACGGCACCAGCCGCAAGCGCATCACGACCGACGACGACCTGCTCGACGTCGAGATTCCGCGCGACCGCGAAGGCACTTTCGATCCGGTGCTGATCGCCAAGGGCGAGCGACGCTTCACCGGCTTCGACGACAAGATCATCGCGATGTACGCACGCGGCATGAGCGTGCGGGAGATTCAGGGCTTCCTGCAAGAGATGTACGGCATCGAGGTGTCACCAGACTTCATCAGCACGGTCACCGACGCGGTGATCGATGAAGTGCGCGAGTGGCAACAGCGGCCGCTCGAGCCGATGTACCCGGTCGTGTTCTTCGACGCCTTGCGAGTCAAGATCCGCGACGAAGGCGTCGTGCGTAACAAGGCGATCTACCTGGCGCTGGGCGTGCGCCGCGACGGCACACGCGACGTGTTGGGCCTCTGGATCGAGCAGACCGAGGGGGCCAAGTTCTGGCTGCGGGTAGTGAACGACCTTAAGCTGCGCGGCGTGCAGGATATCCTGATTGCCGTGGTCGACGGCCTGAAGGGCTTCCCGGAAGCGATCAACACGGTGTTCCCGGAAACGACGGTCCAGACCTGCATCGTGCATCTGATCCGGAACTCGTTGGACTTCGCCAGCTGGAAAGACAGGAAATCGGTCGCGGCGGCGCTCAAGGAGGTCTATCGGGCAGCGTCGGCCGAAGCGGCCGCCGTGGCGCTGGACGCGTTCGATACGAGCCCGTGGGGTACGAAATACCCTCCGATTGCCGCGCTCTGGCGCCGAGCCTGGGATCAGGTGATTCCGTTCTACGCCTTCGCGCCTGACATCCGGAAAATTGTATATACGACGGATGAAATGCACAAGTCCCGCACCGCGCTTCGCTCGTTCGCTATGTTCGCGCCTGCGGCCACCGTATCGGCGCGCTGTCTGATTTGGGGCGCGACTGTTTCCACCGGTTAAACAGTCTCTGATAGGTTCGCTCAGCCTGCTCGGCCACGGCTCGCTCTTGCTGACGCACACTCTTCAGACTGTAGGCCGCAGCCGAACCTTTGCGCGGGCCATGCTGCGCCGGCATTCCAGCCTGCAGTTCCAGCGCACGCAGTTTGTGCGCAGTCAACGCCGGGCGATCCCACGCGAACGGTTCACCGCGTGTCAGCACATACCATACGATTACTGCGAGTTTGCGAGCAGTCGCGACGGCGGCAATTTGCTGGCCGCGGCGATCGCGCACGCGCAGGAAGAAGGCGCGCAGCGGCCCGGGCGCTTGCGTTGCACCCCAAGCGGCTTCGACCAGCATCGCCCGTGCATAAGAGCGCCCGCGCTTGGTGATGTGACCATGCCTGGCCGGTGCCGGACCGGATTGATAGACTGATGGATTGAGACCGAAGTAGCTCACCAACTTCTCCGGATTCGGAAACCGCGCGATGTCGCCGATGGCCGATAGCAGTCCGATCGCCACTGTGGTGTTCACGCCAGTGATCGTTAGCATCACGCGCAATCGCGCATCGTCGATGGTCGCTTGTGCGAGCGCTTGCTCCACCTCGCGCAGATCGTCGCCGAGGCGGTCCAGTTCGCGCAGTCGCTGCTCAACACCCAGTCGTTCATCCAGTGGCAGCGGTTGAACACCGAGCCACGCACGCCCCTTCTTGCCAAAAAGATCGGTGGCGGGACACCGCTCGATCAGGTGTGCAATCAGGACTGCGTGAATCTCGTTCTTCAGCCGTGTACGTTGCCGCACCAGCTGTGAGCGGCGCGCGATCTGTCGACGCAACGCCAGCGTGTGCTCGTCCGGCATCCATACTTCCGGCAGAAAACCGCTCGCATACAGCTGTGCCAGCACGGCTGCATCGATCTTGTCCGTCTTGACGCGAGCCTCCGCGATCAGCCTAACTTGCAGCGGATTGGCAATCGCCACACGCGCGACATGCGCGCGCAAGACGTTGACGATGGCAGTGGTATTGCCGGTCGCTTCGAGTACCACATGATCGGTGGCACGCAGCTTTGCCGCAAAGCGCTCCAGTTCATCGCGTCGCAACCCGGTGCGGCCGCCTGCATGCAGCGTGCCATCCTCCAGGTACGCGATCTCGGCCACGGAGCGCGACACATCTAACCCTACGATTCGCATAACCGTCTCCCGTTTCAGATCACTGTTGGGAGCCGGTGGGACAGCACGACAACTACGGATTCGCGCTCGCAGCGCAACCGGGCGGGTCGCAGGGGCGGCCAACTACTAACACGAGCTCGCGGCTCATCGTATAGGAACGGCCTGCCCACCCGAAGTGCTCCCCAGTGCCCCATGTCCCGGATGGTCACACCATACGCTCAAACCGCTCGGCGCGGGAACGCGAGGCACCGGCTATATCATGCCGGTTACAAACGCGATCGAGTCGCTGCACATGCAGCTTCGGAAGATCATCAAGGCGCGCGGCCACTTCCCGTCGGACGAGGCCGCGCTCAAACTGATCTGGCTGGCGCTGCGCAACGTCGTGGCCAAGTGGACCGGCTCCCGACACGATTGGAAGAGCGCGATGACGCAGTTCGCACTGCTTTACCCGGAACGATTCAACATTGGAGTCTGAATCTCAACCCGCCTCACACACGGAATTCCGGATACCTCCAGGGCCCTTCGAACAACTTCCCGCAGGCGTCGCCGAGCGCATCGAAGCGGTCGCGATCGACATGACCACGGCCTACGAGCTGGAGATCAAGGCGCAGTGTCCGCAAGCCGAGGTGGTCTACGACCTGTTCCACGTCGTCGCCAAGTACAGGCGCGAAGTCATCGATCGGGTACGGGTGGATCAGGCCAATCAGCTACGCCATGACCGGCCGGCCCGGAAGGTTCTGAAGTCCAGTCGATGGCTGCTGCTGCGCAACCGCCGCAACCTGAAGCAGGAACAGGCCGTGCATCTGAAGGAACTGCTGGCCGCCAATCAGCCGTTGTTGTGCGTCTACCTGCTACGCGACGAACTCAAACGGCTCTGGTTCTACCAGAAGCCAGCTTGGGCGCAGAAAGCCTGGGAGCAATGGATCGAGCAAGCCCGGCAAAGCGGGATTGCCGCGCTGCAACTGTTTGCTCAGCGTCTGCAGGGTTATTGGCACGGCATCCTCGCCCGCTGCCGCCATCCGCTCAATACCAGCGTCGTCGAAGGCATCAACAACACCATCAAGGTCATCAAACGCAGGGCATACGGGTACCGCTACGAGGAATACTTCTTCCTCAAGATCCGCGCCGCGTTCCCCGGTAATCCTCGATGAACCAGAAAGAAGGCCTCACCCGCACCGAAATCACGAAGGAACTCGGCCGCAACGCGAGCGAGATCTATCGGATGCTCGAACGCCTCGTCGCACGCCGCTACGTGATGCGCTCAACCGGCGGCGATCGCTACACGCTCAGCCTCAAGCTGTTCTCGCTCGCGCACCAGCATCCGCCGATGAGCCGGCTGATCGCCGAAGCGTTGCCGCCGATGCAGCGCTTCGCCGACGCCTCCGAGCAGTCGTGCCACCTGTCCGTCTACGATCGCGGCAACCTGCTCGTGATCGCGCAGGTCGACGGTCCCGGCCCGTGGGGCGTGTCGGTCCGGCTCGGCTCGCGTGTCGGGCTCGCCGATTCGGCATCCGGGCGTGTGATGCTGTCGTTCCAGGGCCCCGAGCAGCGGGCGCACATGCTGACCGAGCATAGCAAAGTCAAAGGCGAGGCGCCGCTGAACGAGCAGGAACTCGCGCATGCATGCCAGTCCATCCGGCAGGCCGGCTACCTGCGCCAGGACAGCCGCCAGGCGTACGGCGTGACCGACCTGACCGCACCGATCCTCGGGCCGTCCGGCCATGCGATCGCGGTGCTGACCTGTCCGTACATGCGTCGGATCGACGCGCATGCGGCGCCGACGGTCGACATGGCCATCAAGACGCTGCACGAGACGACTCACCTTCTATCGACGCATCGAGCCGGCTCGTATTGACGCGTCTCGGAAGGCCTTGCTCGAAGATTGCGCAGGCATGTTGATGTCCGACGGCTACGCTGCATGGCGTACGCTCGACAAGACGATGCACTTCGGACATATGGAACACGCGAGACGGACGGTTACCGTACGCGCAGCGTTGCGATAAGCGCGTACGCGAAAGGGATTGGTGCCCTGGATGGCGAGCAAGTCGGCAATCTCCGAGAAGACCTCGGCACAATCGGCTTTGTGGATCGGCATCGTTCTGATCCTTGCTGCGCTCAGCGAACTGGTTAGTGACTGCCGCGTCGAAGATCGAACCTAGGCTCTTGGCGGAGCTGCCGCGTCAACTGCGGCATATCAGTGTGCAGCCGCACCTGCCCGGTTACCACCGGCCTTCCCCAGCCCGCCATCCGGACGGACGGATTCGAAAGTTGCCCGCTCGAGTTCCGTCATCCAGTTCTGCCACGGTGCATTCTGCGCACCCGCGCCGACCAGTCGCTGCCAGTCATGCAGTCCGGCTGCCTGGCAATCGCGAAGCCAGTCGATCACCGCATTCACGCATTCGCGCTGCGCGTGGCCCGACCACATTGCGGTGTCCAGCCAGATCGCCGAACTCGCCTGCGCGTACGCAGTCAACGACTGTTGCCACGTGTCACGGAATGCGCGCAAGTCATGTTCATCCGTGAGGGCGGCTTGCAGCCGATGTGTCGCATCCCGATCCCGATCGATCCGTCGCTGCTGTAGCGCATGCCACTCGTTGCGCAAGTCCTGTACGCGAGCCAGCATTCGAAGGGTTGCATCACACGCTACCCAGCTACTAGCGGACGGCTTCGCCATGCTTTCTTCGTTCATAGTGGCGTCCTCCAAATCAAACATATGAAAATTCCGATCAGTCGATCGCTGCCAGCCATTCTGGACTCAGCCTAGTACACAATGAGGGGGCGCAGCGGGTGGGACGTTGATTCTCGTCAAACTAGTCATCCGATCACGCCAGTTTTTGGACCTTCCCTCAACGGTGCGTAGCGAGCCGATGCATATCGTGCAGCGATGGCTGCCAGATAAACATCAGAGGAGCACATGGATCGCTGTCGGCATCTATCCGCGTCTGATGCGCGCTGCATGCGAGGAAGGGGGCTCGTGTAACGCAAAAAGTCGCTGACTGCTCCGGTAGCGCGCTACCCGGAAACGAAAGGAATTCGTCAAAGTGCCCGGATCGATTCGATAGGTCGGACGTCGATGGTGCTTCCTTGCCCACCGGGGAGAAACGTCGCGGCACGCACGGATTCGCACTGCATTTGTGCTATAAATGGGCGCCGGATTCGATCCCCCTGTTCTCTCTCCGCAAGGCATTTGTCGCAGGCCAAACATCGTGCACGACTGGTATGCATTATTCGACGACGTAAAAGGGCTCGGCGGTTTCCACAGCGACGCGCAGCTAGCGGAGGCGCTCGCATTGACCCGGTCGCAGATATCGGCTTGGCGCACGGGGAAGAGCGACCTCGGTACGCTGGCCAAGCTGCGCATCCTCGATGCGCTCGGCCACGATGACGTCCGGTCCGCAGTGCTCAGCTTGTTTCCGGAGCGAAATCGCGACGCGCTGATACGCCAGCACCTTGACCTCGTCGCACGTGTTAACGATGGAACGCTGTCGCTTCGCGTCGCTTCACGCCCCTCACAGCTCAACGGCCTGCCGCCCGGTGGCAACCAGTTGCTGGGCGCGCTAGCGGCCAGCGAACTCGAGCGGCTTGCGCCTCATCTCGTACCGGTGGAACTGATGCTCGGACAAGTCGTGCACAAGCAGGGCGAGATCCTGAGCCACGTCTATCTCCCCACGACGGCGGCATGCGTCATTTTTCACAGCACGAAGGCCGGCGCACCGCTCGGCCTCGCGATGGTGGGCAACGACGGCCTCATCGGATTGCCCGCCTGCATTGGCGAATCGCGCGCAGCGAATCGCGTGATCGTGCAGGGTGCGGGTCATGCGTATCGCCTCGACGTTGAAGTGGCGAAACGCGAATTTTTGCGCGCCGGCACGTTCCAACAGCTGCTGCTGCGCTATACGCAGGCGCTGCTCGCTCAAATGTCTCAGATTGCCGTGTGTAACCGCCATCACTCGCCGCGCGAACAGCTGTGCCGATGGCTCCTCCAGACGCTCGACCGTCTTGATTCGAACGACCTCCAGGTGAGCCGCAAGGTCTTCCCGGGTGTGCTTGGCGCCGACGGCGCACTTGCGGTCGACGCACTGAGGAATCTGGAAGCCGACGGAGCGCTTAACTATCGCCCTGGCCAGATCAGGATACTCGACCGATCCGCCATCGAGCATCATGCGTGCGAGTGTCATCGCGTAATGAAGCAGGATTACGCGCGCTTGTTCGACATTAAGTAACGCAATGCGTGACGCACATCACGCCTCGGACACCTCCATTCCGTCGGTCGGGCGACGCGAAAACACGGCGTCCATGATCTGCTTCAGCCTCGTCAGGCACTGCTGGGCCTCTTCGGGGGAATTGAGTTCCAGCGCCTCCAGCACGTTCACGATTCCGGCCAGAAACGCATCGCCGACGGCGGCTTCCCGTCCGCAAGTCCGCAGATAGAGGGCATGACCGTACAGCGCGCGAATGAATTCGACCTGCTTGTCTGCAAACGTTTCATCGTCCTGCGCATCGATATCGAACCGTTCGTTCTCGTGCCGCTGCAATGCGACGGGTAGCCGGAAAGTCATATTCATACCGCAGGCCTCGAAAGAGAAGGAACCGACGACCGGAACGCGTATTACACCCTCCTGCGCCATTGAAACATTGACGGACATCGCCGGCCGCTATTTTTCTTCCGTGATGATCCGGTCGTCAAGTATATTTGACACTTTGATAATCGTAGACACCGAACAGCGATGCCATGGATGTGTTGACCGCCGCGAGTGCGATCCTCCTGCTCGGAGGTTGGGTCTGGCTTTTCTGTAAGGTGCGGCGTCTCGCCATATCGGAACGTCTGACGAAAGCCATTGCAAACAGGACGGTCGATGCGATCCTCGCTGTCGACGAACGGGACCGCATCGTCCTGTTCAACGCTGCCGCCGAGCGCCTGTTCGGACGGGCCACTCGATCCGTGATTGGCGTCGATATTGCGACGCTGATGCCGGACTATCGTTCTGCCTGCCGTAGCCACGTGGGACCGGGACTCGAGGAAGCGAGCCTGGCCGCGCGCAACGGCCCCGGGATGAAAGCGCTGCATGCGGACGGCACGGTATTTTTTGTCAGCGCATCGGTGTCGAAGGCCAACGTCGGCCGACAGGCGTTTCGCGCGATCATCGTTCGGGATGTCAGCGAGCAACGACGCATGCACGATGCGGCGCATGACAGCGAAGCGCGTTACCGCGTCTGCGTCGAACTCAGTCCCGTCGCGACATGGTTGAGCCGCGATGAGACGATCGTCTGCGTCAATCCGGCCTGCCTCGCCCTGTTCGGCGCGACCGACGCCGCAGAGGTGCTCGGGCGCCCGTCATCCGACTGGCTCGATCCGGAGGGCTGCAAAGGGGTGCGCCAACAGCTTGTGGGGCGGTCGCATGCGCCCGGGTTGGTGGCCAGGCCGACGAGCGGCAAGGTGACTCGGCTCGATGGGCTGACGCGGGATGTCGATGTCACGGCGATCGCGTTCGACCACGCACGCCCTGCGTCGATCCTCGTCGCCTTGCAGGATGTCACACTGCGCAATATGACGGAGCAGGAACTGCGCGAGTCGAGGCACGCGCTGCGCGAACTGGCCCGCACGCTGCAGATCGCGCGCGAGGTCGAGCGAACGAGTCTTGCCCGCCAGTTGCACGAGGAACTCGCGCAACGGCTCAACGCCGTCAAGATGGAAGTGGCCGCGCTGAATGCCAGTCAGGACACTCACCCGCAACGGGCGGCTCGCACGCTCGCGTCTGATGGCAGAATCGACACGCAGCTGGACGAACTGGTCGATCTCGTGCGCCGCGTCACGGCCGACCTCCGGCCGCCGATGCTCGACGATCTCGGGCTCGCGGCGACCCTCGAATGGCTCGCACGGGATCTGCTCGCCCGATATGGCTTGAGGGTCCATACCGACTTGCGCGAGACTGACATCGATACTACCGCCGCCGCCGTCCTGTACCGAATCGCTCGAGATGCGCTTGAGCGCGCACGGCTGCGCGCGCCGGATTCGCGCATTTCGCTGCGGTTGCTGGAATCTGGTGGATTCGTTAGGTTGACGGTGCGTGAGGACGACTTCGTCGACGACGACCTCGCCAACGGGCTGCCGCCTGCAATGCTGTTCGCTATCCGCGAGCATGTCGCGCTGGTGGGTGGCGACGCGGAATGGAAAACACATCGGACCGGTGGCCAGGAACTCATCGTCCATCTGTCATTGCTCGGTCGGAAAAGCCTGATTCCGTGACCGTGAATATCAAGCTGGACCGGTTATCGACATCACGCGATCAAAGCGATTTCCGATGGCGTGAAAACGCCTTCCCGGCAAGCGCGCACTCGAGGCGTATAGTGTTCGGCCGGTCTCGACGTCCGGACCGCCGCACGAAAGATGTAGCCATGCACCGCCCCCCGATCGGTTCGCCCCGAACCATCGGCCAGCATTCTGAAACACCGCCTGCGACCGGATCCGCAAACAGTTCAACGCGCAACTATTCCGAAAGTACTTCGCCGAAATAGACCGGCTGGCAGAAGTGCTATTCATCCCCTTCCCGGTAGTTGCTCAATGATCCGAAATGCAGCTCATGCCATCGCGACGGCGCTGTCACGTTGGCGGTTGTGGTCGCGTAAGATGATGCGATGAAACCGAAAGCGCTCTACCATGGTCATCGACTCCCCGCAGCAGTTATCAGCCAGGCGGTCCGCTGGTATTTCCGCTTCCAGCTGAGCCTACGCGACATTGAAGAGCAGCTATTCGGCGCTGCGCACTTTCCTTTCAGCGCACGTCGGAGCGCCTTGGCTCGCGGTGCGCGACGAATATCGCGCGGCATGGGCAGCGACGCAGCCACGGGTGAGTCCGGATATCTTCGGCACGCTCGTCGCCACCAATACTTCGCTGAAGCAAGGACGCGTGCGGGTCCATCTGCCTCGCGCGGGCGTGGTGCCGCTGGAAGTGGCGAATTCCGAATTCTACGTACACCCGGAACTCGGCACGTTGCTCCGGAACGCGCATTATGTCTCTCCCGAGCAGAAGAGACAAAATCGTGCGGCGCACCGCAAGGCGGAACTGCATGGCCGCATGCGCGAAATGTCCGCGCACGCGCAGGCGCATAAGATCGGTGACATCTGGTACCGGGTCGAGCTCGGTCATCTTCCGTTCGCGCCTCATGAGCGCGGCGAACGGCCGGGTGCCAGGACAGACCGTGTTCGACGCGGTGCTGGGGCGGCTGGTCAATCCTTCCGACCTTTTCGATCTGGAGCACATTTACGGCGGGCGCGGCCTCTACGGCGTGCGCAGGCGCGAACTGTCGTACCGCGAAATGCGCGAGTTGGGCTTGCTCCCCCCGTCAAGGGCGTAGACCGCCATTGACGCAAACCGGATAGCTGGCGGGGACTTTTGACCCGTGGTATGCCATGCGCATCCGCCCAGACACGTACATGCCGGTCACCGCGAAGTTGATTCGAAGGTCGTTGTCCTCATGCCCCCCACACACGATTGACCTGTGTCATGCCGCGACAAACCGCAGATCGCACAATTAACGCTATCGGTACTCCTTCGGCTCCGCCGACCGGTGCATGAACATGTGAAAACATTCGCTTTTGCATGGATCGATCGCAATTTCGAGTGAACCAGACCATGAAACTACCTTTGGAAATCTCCTTTCAGGGCATGACGCGCTCGGACGGCATCGAACAGGCTGTGAGAACGCATGCTTCGAAGCTCGACAAATTCTGCCCCGACATCATGCGCTGCCGCGTTAGCGCGATTCTGGACGAGAAGCACAAGCATCGGGGCAAGTCGTTCAATGTCCGCATCGACTTGACGATTCCCGGGCATGAGCTGGTGTCGGACAGGGAGCGTGATGAAGACGTGTACATCGCGCTGCGCGATGCGTTCAACGACGTCACGCGTATGCTCGAAGACGCAGTACGTAAACTGCATGGTCAGGTCAAACGACACGCGGAACGCCTGTAGCACATCCCCGCATGGCGTTCCATCCGGCGCGAGCGCGCAAGTGGCAACGCCGATCGGCGCCGAGGTTGACGAATGCACACCACCGCACCCCTCGCGTTCCCGGACAATCAGCGCATCGCCGGCTGTCTGCTGGAGGCGGCGCGGCGTCTCGACGCGCAAGGCGCCAATCCATTCCGGGTCGGCGCGTATCGCACTGCTGCGGACACCATCGATCATCTCGGCTCGGACATCCGTGCCCTCTTTGATGAAGGGGGGATCGATGCGCTCGATGCGATCCCGGGCGTCGGCAAGGGCATCGCGAGCGCTATCGCCGAAATGCTAATCACTGGTCACTGGGGCCAACTGGAGCGGCTACGCGGGGATACCGATCTTGCGGCCCTGTTCCAGACGGTTCCTGGCATCGGCCCGGAACTTGCCGCACGCATTCACGATACGCTGCGTGTCGAGACGCTCGAGGATCTCGAACTGGCCACCCGCGATGGACGTCTCGACCGGATCGAAGGCACGGGCCCGCGACGTACGGCAAGCGTTCGCGCGGTACTCAACGACATGTTGAGCCGGCGGCGGCGCTGGCCACATCTCCGGCGACACGCCGCGCCGCACGCCGAACCTGACGTCTCCCTGCTTCTCGAGGTAGATCGGCTCTATCGCGAGAAGGCCACCGCCGGGGCGCTACCGACCATCGCGCCCCGGCGATTGAACCCGCAGGGCAAGGCGTGGCTACCGGTGCTTCACGTCACCCGGGATGGATGGCATTTCACGGCACTCTTCTCCAATACGCTGCGCGCGCATGAACTTGGACGCGTCGAGGACTGGGTCGTGCTCTATTTCTACAACGATGGTCATGAGGAGAATCAGCGGACCGTCGTTACCGAGACGCGTGGGTCGCTCGCGGGACAAAGAGTGATTCGCGGGCGCGAGACGGAATGCCGGGCCCACTACGCCACGGCGTGAGCGGTTGTCGACCGGTTACAGCCGCCCCCACGGGGGCCAGCCTGGCCGCTGAAACGGTCTTAACCGAACCCGTTCGCCGCACAAGTCATGTCGCAAGCGCTGGAGCAGGCGCGCGCCTCCGGGTGTTTACAACCGGCGTTCGAGCTCAAGCTGGTCGTTAGGCGAGGCGCCTACATCTGCGGCGAGGAGACCTCGCTGCTGAATGCGCTCGAAGGTCACCGCCCGCAAGTGCGACCACGACCACCCCAGATTACCCAGGACGGACTCTTTGGCGCACCCACGCTGGTGCAGAATGTAGCTAGTGCCCGGAGCAGTCGAACAGCGTCCAGCGCCCGCCCCGAAATACCTCCGCATGGTGCTCCACGACGCCTCTCCCCGCCGATGATGGCGCTTCATCTTCCCGGGCGGAACGGCCGGCAGGCTTAACATGCGTCAACCGCCCTGCATTGCGTGGCGCCACGATTGCAGCGAGTCCTGCCACGCAACGGCCACCGTTCAGGAGCATCCCGATGACACCCGTTCCGGCTACGCCGTACCGCACCAACGAGCGCGCCTGCGTCGGCTCACGCGGCGGGGTACGCGTTCGCGAGCGCCTCGACGAACGCATCGAGACGATCGGGCGCGAGCCGGTTGATGCCGGCTGCTGCTTTCCGGCCGCCCCCCTCCGGAAATGCTCGGCAAAGACGATCGGCATCGACCGGTGCGGCAACCGGTGCGCGAACGCTGACGGTATATCCGCCCGCTGCCGCGAAAGTAAGCACCGCGTGGGCGCGCACCGCGCCCCTGCATGCGAGCCGGTTGGCAAAGACACCGCGCACTCGGCGCGCCCAGCGGGTGTCGGGAAGGATGTAGACGTCCGCCCCCGGCAGCGCGATGTTGGCGCGCTGTCGCTCCGCACGCGCGATATCGCGTCGCCGGTTGACGTCGAGGCGCCGCGCGAGCGGCGACCTCGCGAACTCGAGCGGGTTCGCATAGTGCCGCACCGCCGCATACACGGCCAGCGGTGCCATGTAGAGGTCGTCCGGGCGATCGCCGTAACCGTTGTAGTTGACGGATTCGCCGAGCACCTGCAGACGGTAGGCATCAGTATCCGTCAGGCCGCAGGCGGCGGCGAGCCTGCCTGCCACGCCGACGAGATTGTCGCCATAGGCACCGACCACCGCCCAGAGCCGCTGCCGGCCCGCCAGGTACCGGTCGACGATGACGCTCGTACAGGTGTCCGGCGCCGTGTCGATATACGCGCGAAGGTGCGGATGAGCGGGCACGGCGCCGGGCATGTGGTGATCGAAATAGTCGACGTCGACCCCGCGCGCCAGCAGCGCATTGAGTGCCGCGCGGTTCGCGTCGAGCGAAACGTCCAGGACGGTGACGATGTCGCCCCCGGAGGCCGGCACGCGCGCGAGCAGCGCGATGTCGCGCTTGCACCCCGTCACGAGCACCGACTCGGCCGGCATCTCGAGCCGGAGCTGCTGAAGCGAACAGATGCCGTCCGCATCACCGTTGAACACGTCAAAGCGCGTCATGATGCGCGACGCCCGATAACTGCATGAATCGAGGTAGCCATGCCATGGAACGACTCCCTTTCAGCCTGTTCGCGTTCGACTCGTGTCGCGCCTTCGGCGAACGAATCGCGGCCCGTCTCGGCGTCACGCTCGCCGCGCACGAGGAACGCCCGTTCGAGGACGGCGAACACAAGACGCGTGCGCTGGTCAGCGTGCGCGGACACGATGTCTACGTCGTGCAGTCGTTGCACGGCGAGCCAGGCAGTTCCGTCAACGACAAGCTGTGCCGGTTGCTGCTGTTCATCGGTGCGTTGAAGGACGCGTCGGCCGCACGCGTCTGTGCGGTAACGCCCTACCTGTGCTACTCGCGCAAGGACCGCCGGTCTCAGCCGCGCGATCCGGTCTCCACGCGCTATGTCGCCCTGTTGCTCGAAGCGGTGGGCGTCGATCGTGTCGTCACGATCGACATCCACAACATCGCGGCGTTCCAGAACGCGTTTCGCTGTCCGACGGAGCATCTCGAGGCGAACGGCATGCTGGTCGACTGGTTCGCCGCGCAAACGGGCGAACGGCCGGTCGTGGTCGTATCTCCCGACGCGGGGGGCGTGCGGCGCGCCGAGGATTTCCGTACCCGGCTGGAAGCGCGCATCGGGCGCCCGGTCGACGCGGCATTCGCCGGCAAGCTGCGCAGCGGCGGCATCGTGACACCCAAGCCGATCGTGGGCGAGGTCGCCGGCCGTTGCGCCGTCATCGTCGACGACCTGATCGGCACCGGGACGACATTGGCCCGCACGGCCGAGGATTGCCGCACGCTCGGCGCGCAATCCGTCTACGCGGTCGCGACGCACGGGATGTTCTTTGACGACGCGGCCGACCTGCTCGGCGGCGACGCGCTCGCCGGCATCGCCGTGACCGACACGGTGCCGCCCTGGCGCGTGCCGGCCGGGCCGCTCAGGGACAAGCTCGCGATACTCGACAGCGCGCCGCTGTTTGCCGAGGCGATTGCGCGTATCCATCGCGGCGGCTCGCTCACGGACCTGCTGCGGCGCTGACGTGGCTGGCCACCCACGTGCGCTCGCAGGCGTCGGCGTGCCGCCGGGCAAGCGCGATGTACGTGCTCGCGCGCTCGCGTCAGACCGGCGTCGCCCTGAACGCGGGCTCGCGCAGGTGCCACACGGCAAGCCGCGCGCGCGTCATGGCCCGGCAGCTCTGGTAGAAATGCACGCATCCGTCGTCGACATCGTCGCCGCTCGCCGAGCGATAGGCATCGACGAGCGCGTCCGCGAAACCCGGCGCGCCGAGACGCTCGCATTCGAGCGCGAGAAAGCCGACCTCGTCGGCCGCATCCTGGACTCGCAGTCGTCTGCAGAATTCGAGGCAATCGATGATCGCGACCGGATCGTCGATGCAGACGTGTTCGGGACGCAGATCGCCGTGCCCTTCGACGACATGCCCCTGCCGCACACGCAGGTCGAAGCGCGCGGCTTCACACACGAGCAACGAACGCTGCCGCGCGCAGAGCGTCCGCACGACATCGGCGGACTGGCCCGCGAGCGGCTTGCACAACGCGCGTTCGTTGGTGTCGATCGTGCAACGCAGCGCTTCGCGATACGCCGCACCTTCGATTCGCGCGGGTGCCAGGGCATGGTAGAACGCGCTCAGGCGAGCCGCGATGCGACACGCATCGCCTGCGGTAGCCATGCCGCACGACAACACGCGGTCGAGCATGCGTGCGGCCGGCAGGCGCCGCATCCGGACCAGCCAGTCGACGATTTCGCCGGGTCCGTCCGCATGCAGGCAACCGCGGGCGTCGACGACGAGCGGTACCACATCGAGATAGACGTCGGGCGCAAGCCGACGGTTCAAACGCACCTCTTCGCAACAGAGTAAGCACTCGACACGTACCGTCTGTTCATGAGGGCGCGGCACAGGCAATCTGATTCCCATCAAATGTAATGGGAATCAGATTGATGAAGCCAGTGGTGCATGGAAGACAACCGGGATCGAGGAACTACACGAAGGAGTTTTGGGAAGCGGTTGCTGCCGAAGCGAACGATCCGAATCGCTCGATTGCCGAGGTGGCCCGTGCGCATGGCTTGAACGCCAATATGGTCGCGCAGTGGCGAAGAAGCTTGCTAGATGCGCAACGTGCAGCGTCGATACCAAACGTCGCGCTGCTGCCTGTTGAGGTGGTCGATCTGCCAGCGAAAGACATCCCAAACCACGCGCTGGCGCAAACGCTGGATAGGTCGGCGAGCCCGGCGATGCCGCCGGGCTGTGAAATCGAGATCGAGGTCGGCAAACGACGTATTCGTATCCGCGGTGTGTCGCAGGAGTTCGCCGAGCAGTATTTACGAGACTGTCTAAAGTGATCCCGCCGAACACGCGAATCTGGATCGCAGCGGGCGTCACGGACATGCGTTCCGGCTTCAACTCGTTGGCCGCGAAGGTCCAAACCGTGCTGGAGAAGGATCCCTACAGCGGGCACGTGTTCGTGTTCCGGGGTAAGCGCGGCGACTTGCTGAAGTGCTTGTGGTGGTGCGACGGTGGCCTGTGCCTGCTCTCGAAGCGCCTCGAGAAAGGACGTTTCGCGTGGCCGCGCGCCGATGCCGGTGTTGTCGCGCTCACGACCGCTCAGCTCGCGCTCTTGCTCGAAGGTTTCGATTGGCGGCAGCCGATCGATGCAGCTCGCCCGAGAAGCGCGTTGTAAACGTTCATTACGCGTGGAGAGCTTGATGGTGGCGTCGTGTAAGCTCACTGCATGTCTGCTGCTCCCGCCGATCTCCCCGACGACATTGACGCGCTGAAGGCGATGGTCGCCAATTTGCGCGAGCAGCTCTCGTCGCGCGCGATCGAGATCGAACATCTGAAGCTGATGATCGCCAAGCTGCGCCGGATGCAGTTCGGCCGGAAATCGGAGAAGCTGGATCGCCAGATCGAACAGCTTGAATTGCGGCTGGAAGACCTGCAGGCCGATGAAGGCTCGGCCGATATGGCCACGGCTGCTGCAGTGAAACGGCCGAGTCGCGAAGGTGTGGGCCGCAAGCCGTTGCCCGATCACCTTGAGCGCGAAGAGCGCATCCATCTGCCCGCCGACGATGACTGCCCCGATTGCGGCGGGCAACTCAAACCGCTGGGCGAAGACGTCGCGGAACAGCTCGAATACGTCCGGGCGCACTTCCGCGTGATTCGCCACCGCCGTCCGAAGTTGGCCTGCGCATGCTGCGATCGCATCGTGCAGGCCGCGGCACCGAGTCGACCGATCGATCGTGGCATCCCGGGCCCAGCGCTGCTCGCGCACATCGCCGTGTCGAAGTTCGCGTACCACATCCCGCTGCATCGCCAGGCAGTCATGTACGCGCGCGACGGCGTCGAGATCGATCCGGGTGCGATGGGGTATTGGATGGGAAGCATCACAGCGTTGCTCGCCCCGCTGGTCGACACCGTGCGCCGCTACGCGCTGGCCGGCGGCAAGGTTCATGCTGACGACACGCCGTTGCCAGTGCTGGCGCCCGGCAACGGTCGCACAAAGACAGGACGTCTGTGGGTCTACGTGCGTGATGACCGGCCGAGTGCCTCCGAAGAGCCGGCGGCGGTCTGGTTCGCCTACACGCCCGATCGACGGGGCGAGCATCCCCAGCAGCATCTTGCAGACTTCGCCGGCGTGCTGCAGGCCGATGCGTTTGCCGGCTATGCCGAGCTGTATCGCGGCGGCACCATCCAGGAAGCTGCCTGCATGGCCCACGCTCGCCGAAAGATCCATGATCTACATGCCGTCCGTCCCAATGCGGTAACGGAGGAAGCGCTGCACCGGATCGGCGCGCTCTACAAGATCGAGGAGCAGATCCGTGGCAAACCACCTGATGAGCGGCACAGTGTGCGCCAGGCGCGAGCGGTACCGCTGCTCGACGACATGAAACGCTGGTTCGAAGCAACGCTCGCCACGCTCTCTGCAAAATCCGACACGACCAAGGCGATTCAGTACGCTCTGAATCGCTGGCCGGCGCTCATCTACTACTGCAGCGACGGGCGTGCGGAAATCGACAACCTGATCGCCGAGCGAGCACTGCGCGGCGTCGCCCTCGGCAGACGGAATTACTTGTTCGCCGGCGCCGACTCCGGTGGCGAACGTGCCGCCGCGATGTATAGCCTGATCGGCACGGCACGCCTGAACGGCCTCGATCCCGAGGCGTATCTCGCCTACGTGCTCGAGCGCATTGCTGACCATCCGATCAACCGCATCGACGAACTGCTGCCGTGGAACGTGGCTCTGTCGCTGCCGTCTACTGCTCACGTCGAGCCCATCCGATAGCATCGCGACTCCCCGTCGTCGACGACCTACGCTACGGTGCTGATCGAGTGCTTACGCAACAGAAGCGATGGCGCGCGGCCAGCGTTCGAAAATCGAGTTGCGGTGCGCGCACGGGCTTCTTGAGCTTCCACGCGTACCGTTCCGTCAGGAATACCCATGACATGTGCGTCTCCACGCCCTCGACCGATCTCGTGCCGTCTGGCCAGGCCGCGGGCTCGCGCAATGCGGCCACCTTGTCGCGCAAGGTGATCGCGCGGCCGGCCGGGATATGGGCATCGTTCATGCCGCTTGCTGCCCCGCGTGCGTGTCCGATCTGGCATGCTCCTGCGCGACGAGTGCCGCCAGCGCCGGAGAAATCGCCGGCTGCAGCGGCATGACGGGCGCCAGCGCATGCATCGGATCGGGCAGCGTGGACAGTTCGCGCATTGCGTGAATGCGGCTCTCGCCGAGCGTGGGGGCCGCGAGTCACGCCCCTCCCATCATGACGGGACGCAACAGCGGGGTTCTGTCGATATGCTCGCCGTCGAGTCCGAGGCAGTCGGCGGCGATTCGCCCGTCCGGGCCGTATTGCCGGAACACCTGCTTGCGGCCGGGCAGCGTGGCCTTGCCTTCCGAGCGTTTGCAGCGCGGCCGGCCCGCATACTCGACGAGCTTGTACGCGCAGTCGAGGCACGGTGCGTCCGCCGACGTACTCATCTGCGTGCCGATTCCGAAACCGTCGATCGGCGCGTGCTGGTGGACGAGTTCCTGCAGGCGGATTTCGTCGAGATTGCCGCTCGCGAAGATCGTCGCGTCCGTCAGGCCACCGTGGTCGAGAATCGCGCGCACGTTGCGCCCGTGCGCCGCCAGATCGCCGCTGTCGATCCGGACACCCTTGATGCGCACGTCGTCGGGCGCAAGCCGCCGCGCCAGTTCGACGACCTTGTGTGCCGCGTGCTCCGTATCGTATGTATCGATCAGCAGCAACGCGTTATCCGGCTGCGATCGCGCGAAATGCTCGAACGCGAGCGCTTCGTCGTCGTGCGCCTGGACGTATGAATGAGCCATCGTGCCGTACACGGGAATGTCGTAGCGCAACCCTGCGAGCAGGGTCGCCGTGCCGTTGAATCCTGCCAGGTAGCTGGCCCGCGCGGACAGCATCGCCGCCTCCGCGCCATGCGCGCGCCGCATGCCGAAGTCGACCAACAACCTGCCATGCACGACGAGCGTGACGCGTGCGGCCTTGCTTGCAACCAGCGTTGCGTAATGGAGCAGGTTCATCACGCGGCTTTCGACGAACTGCGCCTCGCGAAACGGCGCCGTGATCCGCAGGATCGGTTCCTCGGCGAAGAACACCGTGCCTTCCGGCATCGCGTCGACCGTACCCGTAAAGTGGAAGCCGGCGAGCGACGCGAGGAAATCGTCTCGCAAGCTCCCGGTCGCGGCCAGTCGTTCAACGGCGGCAGCCGGAAAGCGCAGGCCCTCCAGATAGTCGAGCACGGGCGCTAATCCCGCCGCCATCAGGAATGCCCGATGCTCGGGAAGCGCCCGTACGAAGAACTCGAAGCTGGCCATGTCGTTCATTCCAGCATCGAACGCGGCCTGCATCATCGTCAGTTCATACCAATCCGTCAGCAGCACGTCGTCGACGTCAGCGTCCGGCCAGGATCCGTTCATCATGCGCCCTCCCGCGTCGCTCGCGCGCAATCGTGCAGCCGGGACCCGGTCGCTGCGATGCTAACAAGCGTCGCTTCCGTCATTGCGGCGCGGGGCCCGGGGTCGACGGAACCGCGGTCCACACGCCATTGCACGACGCGACATACGGATAGTATCCGCGCGGGTCGTTACAGTAGTACCACGCACGTGCCGGCGGTAGCCGGGCTGGGGTCGGTGGCGGCCGCTGAACGACGATCGCAGGCGGAATGTAGGTCGGATACGGATACATCGGTTCAGGATAGATGTACCAGTAACCGTCGACGATCCACCACCACGCGTAACGCCCGCCGTGCCAGTCCTGGACCCATCGACCGCGCTGCCACCGCGTACGCTCCCTCGGCGCAAAATGGCGAAAGTCCCGCCCGTGGAAATCCCTGCTGTGGAAATCCTGACGGGGTACATGCCGCGCATGCTGCGCATGTGCCGGCTGCGTCGGCACGCAGCACGCCGACGCGCACAGCGCGAGAACGCGGCATGCGCATCTGAGCCTGTTCATGGTCGTCTTTCTTCGCGGAGATGCGATCCATCGTATTGAGGCCGTGCCGCGCGGCTTTGACCGGGATCAACGCATGCTGGCGGCCCGGCGGGATGCCGGCGACGCGGCATTCGCAGGGCCCGGATCATGACGCGCGCGCAGGGTCCGTGTCGCCGTGCTCGCCGGTTCGCATGCAGCGCAGATGACCGTGAGCAACGCCGTCCGTCAGTACGTGAAGGTGTCCGATTTCTTCATTTCGATCCATGTCATACCGCTGCGCAGCCCCTCCAGCGCTGCCTCGCGCTCGGTCGCGAATACCCGGTGATGCGGGAAGACATGCTCGCACTTGCAGTCGGACGAGCGGATCATCACGTGGACACGGCAGCGGTAGCCGCCGGTCGCAACGCCAACCGTTTCGATCGCCACGGTCCAGTCCGTCTCGTTCAATTCACCGGAGATCGTCATGATTACCCCCTTGCTTGCCGTGCGAGCGCATCCCGCTTCCATCATCGGTTGCGCCACGCCGCGAGGCGCGATGGTGATTTCCGGCCCGCCGCCGGAAGATCCATATCGGGCCGACGACGAGGCCGAGGATCGCGGCCCACAGCAGAAGCACGTAGCCGAACAATTGCCAGAACTCACCGACCCGTTGCTGCAGGATCCATGTGCGGTACGACGCGACGTCGCTCGCGGCGTCCGGATACGACGCGCGATAAACGAACAGAGGCAGGCAGACGTCGTGTTCCGGAATCGGTGCTGTCAGCAGCGATCCGGCCGGCCGAGCGCTCACGCGCCCGCATTCCGGCGCGGTCATGCCGGCCAGGACACCGGTGCTCACCGGATGATCGTGGATCGCCCCGAGCCACGTCGTCGCGCTCGACAGCAGTAGGCAGAGACCGATTGCGCCGAGCCACCGGCGTATCCGGTTGCGCGGGTCGGTTTGCCGGCCGCGTGTCATGGGTTCGCGCGCGGCCGGAGGGCGCGTCGCACCGGCATCGAGATCGTCGCTGCGCCATACCCGGCGCGACGGAAGCTGGAATCGACCGGATCAGCCACGCTGCTTCTCCTCGAAATACGGCTGGCGGGCCGCCACGAGCCGCAACTCGTCGAGCAGCGCCGCAGCGGCACGCAGCAGATCGTCGAGCGACACAATGCCGACCAGTTCGCCGTCGCCGCCGACGACCGGCAATCGACGGACGCCGTGCTGGCGCATCCGCTTCGCGAGCAGCCAGATGTCGTCGTCGACGTTCGCGGTCGCGACGGGCGCCGACATGATGTCACCGACGAACAGCGAGCCGGCCTGCGCATCGGGGCTGACCACCGTCAGCACGATGTCGCGATCGGTCACCACACCGACCGGCACGCATTGCCCCTCCTGTTCGCGCACGACGATCAGATCGCCGGCGTGCGCGTCGCGCATCATTTCCGCCGCCTCGACGACGGTTGCTTGTGCCGAACACGTGGCAACATCGCGGGTACAGAGCATCGCGGCATTCATGTTCGTTCTCCCGGCCGGGGCGAGGCGGACCATCGATCGATGTCCGCCGCCGCCCGAACCATCATGCAACGGTAAGTTGATCGACCACGTCGCGCACGCCGGGCGCCGACCACGCGGCATCGAAGGCAAGCCGCCGTTCGCTCAGCGAGCCCACCTGGCCGGTCAACGTCACGCAACCATCCTGGACGGTAATGCCGACGTGTGCGGCCTCTTCCGTTGCATGCCGAATCAAGGCCGCCTGGATCTTGCCCGCGATGTCGGATTGCGTCGGATGCGGCCGGACATGGATCTCGTTGATGATCCGGGTGACGCCACGCAGCCGCTCGACGGCCCGCTCCGCCTCCTGCATCTGGTAGCTCCACATCACCTCGCCCGACAGCGTCACGCACCCGTTCTCGACGGTCACGTGCACGGCCTGCTCGCCGAGCCCGGCATCCCACTGCAGGAGCGAGCGTGCGGCGACGGCGATGTCCTCGTCCGAGCGGCGCTTGCCGTCGTCCGTCCGCACCCCGAGTTCCAGCACGATGCCACGCACGCCTTCGATACGCTCGACGGCCTTGCGCACGGCGATCTTCTCCAGATAGCTGGAAACGTGTCCGGTCAGCGTCACGATGCGTTCGTGCACTTCCACGCCGATGCGCACCGCATCGATCGACGGATCCCACTCGAGCTCCTGCTCGACGTCCTTCTTCAGCTCGCTGTCGGTTTTCATGGCCATCGACTCCTGTCCGCAATCGATGAAAACAACAGTAATGCCCGCTGCACCGCGTGGAATTGATACAGGTCAGTGCGCGGCGTGGTGCGCGATCGCGGCCGATGTCTCCGCCGCGATCGCGCGAAACGCCGTCGTGACGTCGACGTTGCGCCCTTGCCTGGCGCGATCGCGTCTGGCGAGTCGCAACACCATCTGGTGCCCGTCGGCCGACAGGCAGGCGGGCGCCTCGGCAAGCGACGCTGCATCCAGTCGAACGAGACCGCGATCGACGAGGCAGCGCAGGTCGGCGAGATCGCCCTGCTGGCGCCGCGGCTCGCTGGCGAGCACCATCAGGATCGCGATTTCGTGGGGACTCAGCAGCCGGTCGCCGTCGCCGTCGATCGGGTGATGCTGGTGAGGCATGGCAGCCGACACGCTCAGTGCCGATGCTTCGGAACGGGAAATGATCTGGCGATTCGACGTGTTCGTAAACAAGGCGGGCATGATGGTGTCCGTATCATGAACGTGAAGACGCAGAAGGCACGGAACATGTCGGTCGAAGTCGACATGCAAGAAGATGAATATTCGCTCCTGCCGGCCAAGCGTTCTTGATGCAGGTCATCCGGCAGACGCGAGCGATCGAAACGTTCCCCGATTCGTCTGACGCAATGCCATCGAAATACCGATGCGCACGCCTTGCGAGACCGGGCCGGATTGCTTGCCCGGTCTTCGCGTCGAACTTCTCGTCTCACCGTGCGGCGTGAAATCGCTCGATCCAGTACTGCGAATCATTTTTCAGTCACCGAAAAATCGGATGAATTCGATGCATTGAGTGAAATCAAGACGTGACTGATATCGGGAATCCAACATGAGTCATTCAATGCAACGGAGACCATGCATGAACTGGTACTGCGACGTCGAACGCGAGCTTTCACATATCGAAGGATCCATTCGTCTGCTAGAGCAGACCCGGTCCTGCTTCCACAAGCAGGCATCCATAACCGACCCCGCGTACTGGCGCGCAAGACTGAATGCTGTCAGGCAGACGGCTGAGCGGAACAGCACGCTGCTGCGCCGGACCGATGAGATCCTCGCACGACTCGAACGGCTTTGACCGCTACGTGTGGTTAGACGGCGATCCGGACGACCGCAGGTCCGACCGTGCTTCGACTTCGACAACCGGATTTCGCGTCAGCGCACAGCAACGCACGCCCTCGTGCCAACAGGAGGTGAAATGATCTTCGACGACCGCCGCGACGCAGCCAATCAGCTTGCGTCCGTGCTTCAGGCCTACCGTGGCGAACACCCGCTGGTCCTGGCGATACCACGCGGCGCATTGATACTGGGAAGCATCCTCGCAACGCGCCTGCATGGCGACCTGCGAAGGCTGATCGAGAGAGAGCTCGGCGCCTGCGATACGCAGCTGGTTCTCGACATGCTGTCCCGCGTAGAAGGAGACTGGAACGAGATTGGTCCGATCTTCAAGATGTTGGCGCAGCGCATTGTCGACGCGACCGTCGTCACCTTCGATACGTGGCCGATCGCACCGGTACTCGAAGACGCAGCACGATATCGAAAACTCGTCCAGTTGGCGAAGTGGATCGAAGTCGACGGCCAGGACTATGTCCAGTTCCCGAAAATCCACTCGCCGAGCGAGCATCGAGATTTTCTGTTTGAAGATCGGATCGCGATCGCGGTGGACGCCATGCCCGACCGAGATCGGTGGTAGCTGGTGAACGCCACAACACGTCGGGCGACCAGGCGCCGGACGGATATCATTACGAACTCGACCAACCAACTACAAAACCAGAACCATGCGAGGAACCATAAAGTGGTTCTCGAAGGATAAGGGCCACGGCTTTATCCACGGGGAAGCAGCCACCGACTATTTCTTTCACGTCAGCGACGTCATCGGGGCCGAGGCGCCACGCGACGGTGACATAGTCGAGTTCGACGCGACTTCAAACAATCGAGGTCCGCGCGCGGCCAAAGTGCGGATCGTCGAAAGACAATCGCGGGCGCCCACCTCGCAACATCGCGATGATCGCGTCGAATGCATTGCATGCAAGAAGAAGATGGTCCCGCGGATCATCACGCACCGGGGACGGCCGGAGCGCTCCGTTTGCCCGTATTGCGCAGCCACGTTCAAACGGTTCGGCATGTGCTTCATTGCGTCCGCGGTCTATGGCAACTACGACGCACCGGAGGTCCTCGCTCTCCGTGGATTCCGAGACAATGTCCTCCGGACCACGAAGCCGGGCCGATGGGCGATCCGGACGTACTACCGGGTATCGCCGCCGCTAGCGCGATTCCTCCATGCGCATCCGAAGCTCGCGCAGCGCATCAAACCAGTTCTCGACGAAGTCGTTCGCAGTGTTCGGCGGCGCCCGCACTGAACAAAATAGATTCTTCGTGGATTTCCGGTGGGAACGCTGGCGAGGAACGTCGGCGTTCGCCAAAACCGGCCATCTCGCATTAGGAGAAAACAGTGATTTTTGATTGGCTCAAGAGCAAGAGCAAGACGAAGCCGACTGGTCCAGATTTTTCAGATGTCGACTCTCTCGAGAAAGCGGAAGCGCTATACAAAAGCGGAGCACTTGGGAAAGTGTTGCTGATGCCCAGCGAGTTCGGCGGCCCGGATTTTGGGGCAAACGTCGTTTACGTACCAGTCGACATTGTGGCCCTGAAGCAATCTATGGACCGCAACGTTATCGCCCCAATGGCAGCTGCGGGCAAGGTCACTAGATATTCGGCGACACCGGAATACCAAGGGGCAAGCTTTATCCCCAAAGCGATCAAGGTCGAAGCTAGCAACCCGGGCCAGTTTTCGTCTGTCATCAGGATTTGGGGTGAGGCGCTGCTCGACCAAAGCTGAATGATGTGGCGTTGTCCGTCATCGGCCGAGGCCGTGTAAAAACGCGCAGAACGGCCGACCGACCCCTCCCCGGCGGGAGCACTGACCTTGCCCCTGTTCCACGAATCCCATAGCTGAAGCCATCAGGCCGCTTGCCCTCGTTGAGCTGCGGCCCAATTCTTCTCGAACGTCATGGGGCTGACGTAGTTCAATGTCGAATGCAGTCGGCGGGCATTGTAGAAACCAAGCCAGTCGACGATTTCATCCATCGCAGCACGCCGCGTCACGAAGTGCCGACCGTGCAGTCGTGCGACCTTCAGCGAACCCCACAGACTTTCGGTCGGCGCATTATCCCAACAATCGCCACGCCGGCTCATCGACGAACGCATGCCGTACGCCTTGAGCGTGTCCTGGAAGAGTCCGCTGCAATACTGGCTGCCACGGTCGCTATGCACAATCACGCCGGCTTCTGGGCGGCGCCGGAACCATGCCATGCGCAGCGCGTCCGTGACCAGCTCGGCCTTCATATGCGGCTGCATCGACCAGCCCACCACCTGCCGGCTAAACAGGTCGATTATGGCGGCCATGTTTGGGCGGTCGTGATTGTAAGTCCACATCCAGTCAGTCGCGAAACGCTGCACATGGTCCAGATCCTCCCAGTGGTACTGCGACAGCCATTCGTACCGCACGGTCCGATTGAATCGCTCAACGTACGCATTCTGCTGGGGCTTGCCCGGCTGGATATAGTCGAGCCTGATGTCATACTGCTTCGCCCATTCGGTGATCGCCGCGCTCAGGTACTCGGGCCCGTTGTCACACCGAATCGCCTTCGGCCTGCCGCGCCAACCGATAATCTGTCGCAGCGCGCGGATCACTCGCTCCGACGGCAGCGAGAAGTCGATCTCGATGCCAAGCGCCTCGCGATTGAAGTCGTCGATCACGTTGAACAACCGGATGCTACGCCCATCGGCCAGTTGGTCGTGCATGAAGTCCATCGACCAGACCTGGTCGACGGCGGACGGTACCGCCAGCGGCTCCGGTACCTGCCTGACCAGTCGCTTGCGCGGCTTGATCCGCAGGTTCAGTTCGAGCTCGCGATAGATCCGGTACACCCGCTTGTGATTCCAGCCGAAACCCTTCACGTTGCGCAGGTACAGGAAGCACAGCCCGAAACCCCAGTTCCGATGGTTGTCGGTCAGACGCAGCAGCCAATTGGCAATCTCGTCGTTCTCGGCATCACGCACCCGGACGTACCGGTAGCAGGTCTCGCTGATTCCGAGCGCCTCACACGCTAGCCGAATCGACACGCCCCGGCTGGACACCGCACGCTTGGCCATCTCGCGCCGGCAAGATGGCCTCAATCCTTTTTTGCGAGCGCCTCCGCTACGATCTCCGCCTTGAGCTTTTCCTCGACGTACATCTTGCGCAGCCGCGCGTTCTCGGCTTCCAATTCCTTCATCCGCGCGATCAGCGACACGTCCATGCCGCCGTACTTCGAGCGCCATTTGTAGAATGTCGCCGTGCTGATGCCCAGCTCCCGGCACAGGTCCGGCACCGCCAGCCCTGCCTCCACGCGCTTGAGCGCGTCCATGATCTGGCTGTCCGTGAATCTCGACTTCTTCATTCTGTAGAACTCCCTCAACGAGAAAATTCTACTTCTGATCACACCGGTTTCTTGGGGGATTACCTTCTGTCGCTGGCATTGCATTTCGCCGGCTGTACGACCTGGATTGTTGCCGTCGAGACAACATGGCATACGCACTCGCGATCCTACCGGCACTCGCCCGTCCCTCACTACAATGCGTCACACGCTCGCTTGAATTGCGAGCAAAGCGATACGCGCAAAACCCGTGGTCGCTCTCGTGAACCGCGCCGCGTGTACCGGATCCCCCCAACTGAAGCAATAGGACAATGGATTATGAGCAAGACAACTCACAATGTGCAGCCCGTTACTTCCAACCTGGGCAAACAGGGTTCAGCTGAACTCGTACCTTCCCGTTACGCGGTGCGCGTGGGTGACATCGATGTCGTATTGATCAGCGATGGCGTTCTACCGCTGCCCACCTCCACCATGTCCACCAATGTGAGCGAAGCGGATCGCAACGAATGGTTCGATGGTCGTTTCCTGCAACGAGACATGTTCGACTGGGCGCTGAATATTGCACTCGTGCGCAGCGGCGGGCAGCTCATTCTGATCGACTCGGGCGTGGGTGATGGCTTCGAATACTTCACGCGGGCCGGACAGTCAGTAGCGCGACTGGAGTCGGCAGGTATCGACCTTGCTGCAATCACTGACATCGTGATTACGCACATGCATATGGATCACGTTGGCGGCTTGAACGTCGATGGCGTCAAGGCCAGGCTACGCCCGGACGTGCGCATCCACGTGTCGGCCTCGGAAGTAGAGTTCTGGAAAAACCCGGACTTCAGCAAGACGGTGATGCCGGAGACGGTTCCGCCTGCGCTACGCAAGGCTGCTGCGAAGTTCGTGGAACTCTACCGCGAGAATATCGTGCAGTTCGATCAGGCAGTCGAAGTCGCACCGGGCGTGTCGGCGCGCGTGACGGGCGGGCACACACCGGGGCACTGCGTCGTGGACGTCACATCAAACGGCGAGAAGCTAACGTTCGTAGGAGATGCGATTTTCGAAGTCAACTTCGACAATCCGGATTGGCAGAATGGCTTCGAGCATGATCCTGAAGGTGCAGTGGACGTGCGTCTCGCGCTGTTCAACGAAGCCGCGGAAACGGGCGCTTTGCTTGCCGCAGCGCACGTCGCGTTCCCATCCATCGGACACATTGCAAGGAACGGCGACGGCTTTCGCTTTGTTCCTGTTACGTGGGATTACTAATTAATACCGGATAATTGACAATCACCCTCGGCGATCGGGACTCACTTTCCGTATCCGGAAGCGACTGGTGCGCATCCCGTGCATGACACTGTCGTTAAGCGTTACCCGCACCTGAATTTCTTCGAGCATGACTGCTATCTCCACGTGCGCACGCGGCGCGTGGAGCCCTTCAATCCACAGGAGCCTGCCATGCGATCCCTTCCCATGCCACGAAAAGCTGTTTGCGCTTGCGCGCTATTCGCAACGCTGCCCGGCGTCGCGACCGCCGAAACGTTTGCGCTGAAAGTTGCCGATCTGGATCACGGCCGTTTCAGGAATGAACAAGTGTTCAGCGGATTCGGCTGCCACGGCGAGAATGTGTCACCGCACGTGACATGGTCAAACGCGCCAGCCGGTACTCGCAGCATCGTCGTGACGATTCATGACCCCGACGCGCCGACGGGCGGTCTCGGCTGGACCCATTGGGCTGTTGTCAACATACCGCCCTCACAGACGTCTCTGCAAAAGGGCGCCTCCGGCAACGTGAATCTGCTGCCGCCCGGGGTCACCGAAACGCTGACCGACTTCGGCCAATCGAAGTATGGCGGACCGTGTCCACCACAAGGCAAGCCACATCGTTATGTCGTTACGGCGTACGCACTCGATGTCCCGCAAATCGACGTGAGCCCGGCATCTAGCCCTGCACTCGTTGCGTTTCAAATGCACGGGAAGATCATCGCTCGGGCTCGCTATGTCGCGACCTACCAAAGCGCGGCGAACTGAGCCGCGCCACGGGCGCTATCAACTGAGCGACATGCCACCGTCGACACGCAAGTTGACGCCGTTGACGAAGCTGCCCTCGTCACTCACGAGAAAGAGCGCCGCGCGTGCGAGTTCTTCAGGAAGTCCGAGACGGCCTAGCGGAATACGCCCTGCGACGGCAGCCTCGAACGCCGGTCGCTCGTCATGCGCGATACCCAGCTTCGTCAGTATTGGCGTGTCGACCGGCCCGGGACTCAGTACATTCACGCGAATGCCACGCGCCTGAAGCTCCAAAGCCCAACTCCGCGCGAAGGCCTCGATTGAGGCCTTCGTACCCGCGTAGACTGCATGTCCTTCGAACACTTTCGAACTCGCGATCGAACTCGTCAATAGAATGGCGCCACGCTCTCTCATGAGTGGCGCGATCTTCTGTACCCCGAAGAAAATTGCTTTGGTGTTTGTCGCGAAGTGACGGTCATAGGAGTCTTCGCTCACTTCGTTCGATGCTTCGATAGTATTCACTCCCGCGTTCGCGAAATATATGTCAACTCCTCCAAAGCGCCTCGACACTAGCGCGGCCACTTCGTCGTGCGTTTTCGGGTTCGCGAGATCTCCCGTCAGTCCGATTGCCCGGTCGCCAAGTTCGGCCACGGCTGCATCGACGGCATCCGGACGTCGGCCCACCATAATGACATTCGCACCCTCTTCATTCAGCAGCCTGGCCGTGGCCAATCCGATTCCACTATTTGCGCCAGTAACAACAGCAACCTTGTTTGCGAGTCGATTCATGTTTTCTCCGTCATATTCCACCTGTTCGGCGTAGAGCCAGAATTTAGCAACGGCTTCTGGTGGGTTGAAGTCACTCGTAGGTCATTTCACTCTTTCCACTTTGTCATCATGTCCGTGGATAAATTTAGCGGCTTTCCCGCGTTCGTTCGCTCCGTCGAGACGGGCTCGTTCACGGTTGCGGCGCAATCTTTGGGTACGACGACGTCGGCCGTGTCAAAAAGCGTGGCAAGGCTCGAAAAGCGCCTGGGCGTCACGTTATTCCAGCGCTCGACTAGGGCCTCCGTTCTGACGATTGAAGGTCAGGCGTTTTATGAGCGCATTGCCCCGCTGATGCGCGGCCTGGAGGGCGCCGAAGAAGTATTGCGATCGCCAGCCGCCGCCGCAGGAAGACTGCGTGTAAGCCTGCCTGGCGAACTGGGTCGCTTTTTGCTCGACCCCATCACTCGGGAACTCCTGCCAAACCACCCGGAACTCGCACTCGACGTGAGCGTCAGCGACCATCATGCCGACCTGATCCGCGATCGCATCGATATCGCGATCAGGGCGGGATGGCTGGAAGACAGCGGCCTGCATGCGCTGCCGATCACCAGTCTTCGGCTGGTGTTGGTTGCGGCGCCTGCATATCTGCGCGAGCGGGGATCACCGCGTGTTGCTGCAGATCTCGCTGCACATCGGCATGTGCGCTACCGGCTCAATGGCCGACCGTACCCCTTGAACTTCGCCGATGGAACGTCCAGCTCCATCGAAGGCAGGTTCGACGCTGATAACGGTGAGGCAATGCGCGTGGCGGCATTGAACGGACTGGGTATCGCTCAAATACTGGAAATCGCCGTACGGGCCGATCTCGCCGCCGGGAGGCTGCAGGCTGTACTACCCGATCAGGCGCTCGCGTGCGTCCCCGTGCACGCTATTCACGCTTTCGGCAAAAACATGCCGACGCGCGCGCGCGTATTCGTCGATTTCGTTACGGCGCAACTCTCGAAGTGAAGCATCCCGTCGCCCCGGCGCTCAGCGCCATCGGCTGCCGTCGCGCTGCATTCGAATCACGCCAGGGAGGCGTCGTTCATTTCGCCGGCACGAGGAGCGGTGCGCCCTTGTCTTTGAGCAGCAGTACGATAAATTTAGCCGGCTTCGTATGGCTCGCATTGCGCCCAACCGTGTGGACGTCGTTCAAGCCTTCGTAGAAAGTCTGCCCCGGCGAGAGCGTAACCTGCTTGCCGCCCCTAACCTGCATGACAATCGAGCCTTCCAGCACGTAGACGAAGGCATCAGCGTTATGTCTGTGCACGGGATCTACGGCACCCGGCGGGTATTCCACGCTGATCATCAGCGCTTCCTTGCCCGGGCAGTCCTTGAGCGGAATGGTCATGACGGGGGTGACGATAGCGAGCGGGGGCGAGGCCCTGGCGCAACATACAAGCATCTGCGTAACGAGAAACGTGGCGATTACGATACGTTTAAACCCCGACATGATGACGCTCCAGTGAAACGGCCCGCATAGGCGGGCCGGTTGTGATAACAAGGTACGGGGGGGTCAGGCGAGGTTTGCCTTGTCGAGGCCGAATGCCTTGTCCGCCGAACCTGGCACGGTCCTGAACGCGATATTCGCGCGGTTCCAGCCATTGATAGCCATGACGTCGAAGGTCAGGTCTGAAAGCTCTTTCTCCGAGAACTGCGTGCGTACACGCTCGTAGATATCGTCGGCGACGCCGTATGCGTTCAATTCCGTCAGCGCTTCAGTCCATGCGAGGGCGGCGCGCTCACGCGGCGAGAAAAGTGTGGACTCGCGCCAGATCGGCAGATGATGAATGCGCAGTTCGCGCTCGCCGTGCATGCGCGCTTCCTTCACGTGCATGTCAACGCAGAAACCGCAGCCGTTGATTTGCGAAGCGCGCATCGAAACGAGGTCGCGAATCGACTCCTCGATCACACTCTCTTTCAGCTGATTGCTGAATTCCATGTACTTCCTGAAGAGTTCCGGCGACTGGTGAATATAGTTGATACGCTGCGTCATGTGCTTCTCCTTATGTAGACGATGATCAAACCTCGACTGATTGAGATGTCGGACGAGGATCGTTGCGTTGATCCATCGTAGTCCGACGCAGCACGTTTCGGTAGCGCGATGCGCGGCTCCATCATGTTGTCCTTTGCGCATCAATCGCGTCGCGTCCTTGACCGCATACTCGGGCCAACAACCGTCGCTGCTTCGATGTCACACGACGCGCGCACCGAACGTCTTATGCAAGTGGGGAGAGAATGCATCGTGTGGTCTCCCCGCACCCGATCATTCACCACGTCGTGAGGCCATTACGACATGCATCTCGGCAAATCCTATACGTTATCCGAATTTCTATTCTCGACCCGCAGACAACTCTATGCGCTCGCGATCTGGGGCACGCTGCCCGTGATCCTGTTCAAGTTTTTCAGAATGACATGGCTGTCGGTGCCGCTCACGATCGTGTTGCTGCTTGGCACCGCCACGTCATTCATCGTTGGTTTCAAGAACGTTCAGACATACAACAGGGCAATGGACGCTCTGGACATCTGGACGAGCATCAGGAGCGCAAGCCTGCGCTGGGGACAGCTCGCCCGCAATTTCCCGAACGACATCAGAGTCAGCCGTGAGCTAATCGCGCGACATCTCGCATGGCTCACCGCATTGCGCTACGCGCTGCGCCGCCGGCGTGTATGGGAAAACATGGGAAAAGGATACAACGTCGAATTCCGTCAGCATTACGAGGTCCCGGAATGGGAAGGAAATCTTCAAGAAACGCTGCACAGATATTTGTCCCCAGCAGAAACCTCGCACACGCTCGGCGCCCCAAATGCGGCGACCGCCCTGCTGGGTAGCCAAAGTGCGTTCCTGAAAGAACGCCACGCGGCTGGGGAATTGAATCTATCTTTCTATCTTGAGCTACACCATACGCTTGGAGATTTCATTACATTGCAGGCAAAGGCGGAGCAGTTGAAAAATTTCCCGTATCCTCGCCAATACGCTACCGTAAGCGCGTTATTCGTCCGCTTCTTCTGCCTCTTTTTTCCTTTTGGTTTGCTCCACGAATTCGACAAGCTCAACGAAGGCGTAAGCGGCTTCATGCAGGGGAACATGATATGGCTCGTTGTACCATGCAGCGTGGCCGTATCGTGGATGTATACGTCGCTCGAACAGGTTGGCGACAGCACGGAGAATCCGTTTGAGGGAAGCGCGAACGACGTGCCGATTTCAACGTTGTGCGCGCGGATCGAGCGCGATTTGCGATCGATGCTGGGCGAACAGCCAGAGAATCTCAAGCAGGGAACAATTGCGATGTAGCATCTCGGACGCGAAGCCCGGAGACTCAGCGGGTATCTTCTGGAGGGGCGAGCGCCACGACATTCTCGATTCCCTGCCGCGCCATCTTTGTGTAGGGCGTGAAGCGTTCCGTTTCGCGAACGAGCCACTCGGCGAGCGAGCGCTCCACGCCCGGCAAACGCACGTGTGTGTGCGCCTTGAGCACGAAGAGTCCATCCACCGGATCACGCCTGAACTGGACCGTGACATCCACTGCGCTGTCAGCGAGCGCGATTCCGGCGCGCGCGGCGAACAGATTCAGGGCGCCATGAAAGCAGGCCGCATAGCCCGCTGCGAAAAGCTGTTCCGGGTTCGTGCCGCCCCCGTGGCCGCCCAATGCTTCAGGCAGGCGCAGCTCAACCGCTAACTGGCCGTCGTCCGAGCACGCAACGCCCGACGCGCGACCGTGCCCCGCTTCGCCGCCCGTTACGGTGACGGTCGTCGAATACAGCGTCTGCCCTTCCTTGCCGTGATACTTGTCGAGCAAGGTCAGAGGCGGGGGCAGCAATGGTTCGTTCATAACACACTGGCTCCCGTCATCGCCTTCTTGCTATCGGAGGGTCCCGTACCACTCATTGCGACGATCCTCATAACGTTGCTCCGGAAAATCTTGCGTCTACAGATTGCCACCGCGACCGGTCCATCCATCAGCGATGCTAGGTATGCGCTGACTTTTGCGCTAGGGCATGACATGCACTCACTGTGTTGCCCGTCATGCACCAATCGCTGCCCTCATGCCGGCTGCCGCTCGTGCGTCTGCGCCATGGCCAGCGGCGTCGAACACTCGAGGTCGAGCAGCCGCGTATGCTCTGTCATGTAGTCGACGAACACGCGAATGCGCGCCGGCAGCAGCTTTCGGCTGAGGTAGCAGAGGTAGTGGCCGCCGTCATCGGGGGCGTGCTGGCCGAGGCAGCCAACGAGCCGTTGATCGCGCAGCAGATCGCACACCTGGTAGGCGGCCAGCTGCGCCAGCCCCAAGCCGTCGAGCACGGCTTCCAGGGCCAGGTCGGGATCGTTGAAAGTGTGAAGGGCGATGGGCTGGCAACGTTGCGAAAGGCCATCCACCTTGAATTCCCACTCCTTCATGCGTCCCGTTGCCGTCCGCAGATTAATGCAGCGATGGCCGGCCAGGTCTGCGACATGCCGTGGCAAACCATATACCCGTGCATAGGCGGGCGACGCGCAGACGATCATCTGCATGGGGATCAACCGGCGAGCGACAATGCCACTGTCCTCCATGCGTCCTTCGCGAAACGACACGTCGACGCGATCCGAAGTGAAATCAGTGGGTCGGTCGCCGAGCAGCAGTTCAAGGGAAATGTCGGGATACTGGGCGTGGAAACCCCGCAACAGCGGCGCAACAACCTTGCGCCCGAAGCCCGGTGTCGAGGCGATGCGCAAATGGCCGCGCGGCGGCCCGTTACGCAGTTCCCGCATGTCTTCGAGCGCCTGCGCAATGCGCGCAAGACCCGGCTGGCAGTTCTCGTAGAAGAGTTCGCCCTCGCACGTGAGCGACGTGCTGCGCGTTGTACGCTGGAAAAGGCGCGCGTCGAGTTGGGCTTCGAGTTTCTGCACATTGCGGCTCACCGAGGAGCGGCCAATGCCCAGGCGGTCGCCCGCACGTGCGAAGCTGCCTTCATTCGCGACTGCGAGAAACGATACAACGCCGGCATAGCTGGTTGCGAAGCTGCTTGCCAACGGGTCGTCAGGGCCGCTTGATGGGTGCGATGAATAGTCTGTCATGGAAGCGAGAATCGTAGTGTCCCTGATGACTAGACGTGCCAACGCATGCCGTTGTGACGCAAGGCCGGAGTTTTTTTCGGTGCGCGGCGCATTTCGCGCGCTTCGGTGCCACGCACCGCGTTACCGGTGCGCGTGCGCAACGCGCGGAATCAGCCGTTGCCGTGCACGGCTGCGATACGTGCCAACTTCTCGGGGTTGCGCTGAACATGTATGCGAACGATTCGATCTCCGTCCGTCTCGAACGACTGCGCGGATTCGAGCTGACCTTCGCAATAGCGCAGCAGCGCCCATTCGCCGTTGAGCAGCACGAGCTTGAGCTGCATGTCGCTATGAAAGCGCAAATGCGACGCATAGAAGAGCTGCGCAATGCGCCTGCCGCCCACCATCGGCTCCGGAAAGCTTGTTACCTTGCCACCGCCATCGGCAATCAGGATGGCGTCCTCGGAGAGTAGCGCGTTGATTGCGTGGAAGTCACCGCATTGAATTGCCTGTGCGAAACCCTCCAGCAGCCGCCGGTGCGTTTCGCGCGAGACAGCATAGCGTGGCCGCTCGTCGCGGAGTTGCGTTTTTGCGCGGCTGACAAGCTGACGGCACGCTGCCTCGCTCTTGCCAATGGCCAGCGCGACCTCTGAGTAATCGGCGTCGAATACCTCGCGCAGAAGGAACGCCGCGCGCGCCTCGGGCGTAAGCCGCTCGAGCAGCAGCAGAAACGCGACGGACACTTCATCGGCACGCTCTTTGGCCTGCTCCGGCGTAGTCGGGGAGTCAGTCATCTCCGGTTCCGGCAACCATATGCCCGTGTAGTATTCGCGCTGAACTTTCGCAGCGCGCAGGCGATCAATGGATAAGCGCGTCGCGACCGCGACCAGCCATGCCTCACCATTCTCGATCGCTCCGCGGTCTGCCGCGAACCAGCGCAGCCAGACGTCCTGCACGACGTCTTCGGCCTCAGCCACCGATCCGAGCATTCGATACGCGATTTTCTGCAATCGAGGGCGCAGGTCATTGAAGACGCAGGTTTCGCCGTCCATAAATACGATCCCCTGAGTGAAATCCCATGCCGGGCGAGCGGATACCCGAAAGCCGCATATTGCCACGAACGCGGCGATCGCGCGGGCAATAGCAATCGCCGCCGGCGTGCCGTCGAACAGCCAGGGAACGGCGGCTCGACGCGTGCGTCCATATGCGTTTCACAGAAAGCGATCGAATACTCGTATTTTGCTACGCAAACAGGCCGGCGCCGATGCGTCGCATCGGCAGGCGAAACCGCTAGGTCGCGCTCGCGAATATTGCCCTCTTTCACAGCCTGATCCTTAGATTGGGTTGCTGAAAACACAGTCATTCCGGCCGATGTTTTCGATATTCCGGATATCGAACAGTGAAACAAATCGTAGATACGACGTGGAGCGAGCTGTAGCGCGCCCAAATAGCACACCGTGTTTCACAAATAGCAACACCCAGCATGATTCCAATACGTTGCAGGACTGTTAGTCTGCTTCAGACGGCTCGCTTTTTCGTCACAACGTCTGTTTCCCATTGTTTTGTTGCGTTCACTCTTCGCGGTTCTCCATCGAAGAGTCATTTCTGCCGCGCGGGAGCCGGATCATGTCAACCGGTTATTCCCGCGATCATGTCAAGGAGCATCACCATGCCGTACGTCACCACAAAGGACAATGTCGAGATTTTCTACAAGGACTGGGGCCCGAAAGACGCGCAGCCCATTGTCTTCCATCACGGTTGGCCGCTATCTTCCGACGACTGGGATACGCAGATGCTCTTTTTCCTCGAGCAAGGCTACCGCGTAATCGCACATGACCGGCGCGGTCATGGCCGTTCGTCGCAGGTCTCAGGCGGGCATGATATGGACCATTACGCTGCCGATGCTTTTGCTGTTGTCGAATCACTCAGAGGTGGCCTCGCTCGTTCGGACAGTTTTCTGAGATTTTTAAGTGGAGCGTCCGAGGCAATCATGCTGCCGATTTGATCGCAGGCAGCGTCGCGAAGTATGCCTCATCCGGCGTCTGATCCGCTAGGCTCGAATGGGGCCGATTCCGGTTGTACAAGTTGATGTATTCGCCGATGGAGCGCCGGGCATGGCTGACCGACTCGTACGCTTTCAGGTAGACCTCTTCGTACTTGATGCTTCGCCACACCCGTTCGACGAACACGTTGTCGCGCCAGCTTCCCTTGCCGTCCATCGACAGCAGGATGCCTCGGCCCAATACGGCTTCCGTGAACGCGTTCGCCGTGAATTGGCTGCCCTGATCGGTGTTCACAATGTCGGGCTGCCCGTAGCGCGCGAACGCCTCTTCCAGCGCCTCGACGGCGTGCATGGCTTCCAGCGTGATCGCCACCCGGTGCGAGAGCACCTTGCGACTTGACCAATCCACTACCGCCGTCAGGTACACGAAGCCTCGCGCCATCGGAATGTATGTCGTGTCCAGTGCCCACGCCTGATTGGCCCGGGCGATTTTCATGCCGCGCAGCAGGTACGGCCAGATCTTGTGCTGCGCATTGCGTCGGCTCGTGTTCGGCTTGCAGTACAGCGCTTCCACGCCCATGCGTTTCATCAGCGTGCGCACGCGGCGGCGGCCGACCTCATGGCCTTTCCGGCGCAACAGACGCGCCAGCATCCGCGCTCCGGCAAACGGAAACTCCATGTGCAGTTCGTCCATCCGCCGCATCAGCAACTGGTCCGCCTCGCTCACTGGCTGCGGCCGGTAATACGCGCTCGATCTCGCGATGCCGACCAGTCGCGTCTGTCGCGAAACCGGCAGCGCATGCGTACGGTCAATCATCGCTTTGCGCTCAGCAGTCCGGCTTTGCCGAGCGCTCCTGACAAAAAATCGTTCTCCAGCGTCAACTGTCCGATCTTCGCGTGCAGCGTTTTCACGTCCACCGGCGGCTCGTTCGACGGTGGAGCGGCCGCGCCGAACACATCCGCCGCACGCTCCTGCAGTTGCCGCTTCCACTCCGTGATCTGGTTCGGGTGCACATCGAACTGCTGCGCCAGTTCGGCCAGCGTGCGCTCGCCCTTGACCGCCGCCAGGGCCACTTTCGCTTTGAACGCCGCTGAGTGCGTCCGTCGGGTTCTCTTCGTCATCTTTCCGGTTCCTTTGCCTGCATTATCGCTGGCTCAGGCCCCGGGCATTCCACTGATATGACTTTCCGTGTCAAGCACGATCGGTTTTCAAGCTCTTTCCATAGGTTTTGAAATTTCCTGAGGGCGACGTAGCAATAATGCTCGACGGTGGATCACACTGACATACGCGGGTTGGATACCGCATTACAGAGTTCCGTCTCGTGAGCCTGCCGCTTTCTTAAAACGCAAGTCGGGGACTGCCCGTTGCGAAGTGGAAACGCGGATTGCTCGAATACCGGGCTACGCCGCCTTCAGGAAACTCCCTGCACGATCAGTTCATCGCTTATCCATATCAACGTGTCGCCGGTCTCATGTGGACTGCACGCTACGCGGCAATGCAAGCGCCATCGCGAGTCGGGCGATGTCCCAGATAAAACCGGCCAATTCGCGCGCAACGGCAACGACCGCAATGTTGGCATTCTTGCCGCGGGCCACGAGCTTGCGATATCGCCGGCACAGTCGCAACTGCGCATCCCACGCCCGATCGATAATCGCTTTGGGGAGCCCTTCGTGTCGCCGCTGAATCTCCGGCGCAATGCGTGCCACGTGCCGATAGCTCCAGGCTGCCTCAACAAGTAGCTTGCGGGCATAGCTGTTGCCAGTCTTGGTGATGCTGCCCTGACGCCGCTTGCCGCCCGACGAATGCTCCGAGGGCGTCACACCAAGCCACGCCATGAGCTGACGTGGGTGCGTGAAGCGCGACAGGTCTCCCAATTCTGAAACCATGCCGACAGCCGTAACAAACTGCACGCCGCGCATCGCCTGCAGAGCCAGCACCACAGGATAAAAGCGCCAGTTGACGACGGCATCGCGCAATGCCGCCTCCAGTCGTCCACACTGCACCAGCCGATCCTCGATCGTGCGCCGATGCTCTTCAAATGCCAGTTGTTGCCATGCATTAGCGAACGAGTACTCGGAGAGCCAGCGTCGGTGCGATTCACCCCAGTTCGCGCGCCCCGTATAGCCCACGCCATGAGCGAGCAGAAACGACTTCAGTCGCTGCCGGGCTTGCCGCAAATCCTCCTTGACGGCTGCCCACGCCCGCGCTAGATCCCGAAAGGCTTCGTCTTCGACACCCGGCACATACACGGCAGTCAGGTCGCCTGCACGAAGAGAACGAACGAGCTTCGCGGCGTCGCGCCGGTCCGTCTTGACGCGCTCGCCAGGTTTCCTCGGAATAAGCGATGGCGCACAGACCATGCTCTCGAAGCCGCGCTGCGTCAGTTGCCGATGCAGCCCGTAGCCGCACGGACCCGCCTCATAAACCACACGCACGTGCGAAGCCTTTGATTGCAGCCGCTTGCATAGTCGATCGATCTCCGTTTGGGTTGTGCCGATCTTGCCAAGCGATTCGACCTCGACTGCGTCGATCGCATATGCGACCGTAATCGATTCCTTATGCACATCCAACCCAACGTACACCGTGCTATCGTCCTTCATGCTGGCCTCCGTGGTGGAAATCGCCGGGTGTGGCCCTGCCCACACCGTGCGGCTCTGGCAGCAATGCTAACCCGCGTTGAATTCGCCACGCCAGGCCAGCCCCCGCCTCACGGAAAGTCATACTGGCTTACCCGTCTGTCCGAATTTGCGAGGCCACCTCTGTATGCCGGTCAAGGAACTGTGCAGGAAGCACGGGTTCAGTGATGCGTCGTTCTACACTTGGCGCGCGAAGTTCGGCGGCATGGAAGTCTCGGAAGCCCGCCGGCTCAAGGACCTCGAGGTGGAGAATGCCCGGCTGAAGAAGCTGCTGGCCGAAGCAATGCTCGATATGGAAGCGTTGAAGGTCGTCGTCAAGGGAAAGCCCTGAGCCCGCAAGCCAAACGCGAAGCAGTATCGGCGATTCGGGAGAAGGTCAACATCTCCGAGCGCCGCGCCTGCCGGCTTGTCGGGCTTTCTCGCAGCGTGCTGCATTACGACGCGAAGCCAGACCACGAGAATGAGGTGCTAGCGGCGCGTCTGGTGGAGTTGGCACACGAACGTCGTCGATTCGGCTACCGCCGATTGCACGCCCTAGTGGAACGCGAAGGCACGCACGCCAATCACAAGCGCATCTATCGTCTGTACCGTGAGGCAGGGCTGGCTGTGCGGCGCCGTCGCAAGCGCCACGGCGTAATGATTGAGCGCGAGCAACTGGCATTGCCGGGTGCGCCCAACGAGGTGTGGTCAATCGATTTTGTGATGGATGCGCTTTCCAACGGCCGGCGCGTGAAGTGCCTGACCGTCGTCGACGACTTCACGAAAGAGGCTGTCGACATCGTCGTCGACCATGGCATCTCAGGTTTGTATGTCGCTCGGGCATTGGACCGTGCAGCTCGCTTCCGTGGCTATCCCAAGGCCGTGCGAACAGACCAGGGCCCCGAATTTACGAGCCGCGTGCTTGACCAGTGGGCGTATTCGAACGGCGTCACGCTGAAGTTGATTCAGGCGGGCAAGCCAACGCAGAATGCGTACATCGAATCGTTCAACGGCAAGTTCCGCGACGAATGCCTTAACGAGCACTGGTTCACGACGCTCGCGCACGCTCGGGCTGTCATCGCGGCATGGCGTCAGGACTACAACGAGCAAAGGCCGCACAGCGCACTGAACTACCTTGCGCCGTCAGAGTTTGCGGCGAAGCACCGGGCAACCGCGGATACTCCTGCCGCTTTCCAGGAGTTGGTTTAAAGGGACTTTGCTAGAAGCCCATTGGCCCTATTGATGGGGGCAGGTCACTTCGCCGACATCCGCTTGAAATTGCTTCACGTCGTTCGCCCTTCCGTTTTCCTACGTGCCTTCGATCCCGAAAAGTGGAGCAACTGCCTCAAGTCCGAGGCGAATGGCTTCGCCACCGCTTGTCACAACTGGCTCGCTCACCACGGTCTAGCGAGGTGTCGATGCGCCACGCGTTACAGATGTCGCCCAACACTTCGGCGACGGCTCGCCTCAACGCATGAATGAAGCGGCGACGGGCGAAACAATGACGATGACCATCGCGCAGCGATACAGCCTGGAGTGGTTCGGCCCGAAGAACGGATTCGCGGCGATCTCGGCCATCGCAACGAGGTAAAGCGAAAAATACCAGGTCCATAGGGCCGGGCCAATATTGCGGCATACAGCGGCGGCCGCCCCGAAACCGATGACGGTCGTAGCCGCGACCGAGGCCAAGGCTACGGCGCGAGTACTGACGTGCGCTATTAGTGCACGGAGAAGCGGTCTATCCCGCGTGATGCAAAACCGCTCGACACTCCACTTGGCGAACCAGAGGACCATCACGGTCATTAGTAGCGAGTTAAAGGCGATGTGCTCCATCAAGAGTTCGGTACCAACGTTGGATTTGTTGAAGTAGCGGTAACCGAACCATTGAATCAGGCCGAAGATAAAGCCGATTGTGCCGAAAAATGGAAAATCGTTTCGAAGATCTCTTCCCGACAGCATCCACACTGCCCCGTGTTGTGCCATACATCCAGCAGCCAATCCGGAGGACGGGTGAGCGACCAGATCGCTCTGGAGGCGTGCTCCACAGCTCGTACACTGCTGGCCGTTTCCCATGTCCGGCATGCGGCACTCCAGCGTAGCCGCTCCCCTGCGCACCTTGTTCTCGCCCATCGGTCGATTTCCTAGGTGCCGACGTGGCCGACATTAGCCTCACAATCGTCCCAGTACCGCAACGGGTCCAGATGTTGCGGATAGCGTAAGCTGAGCCACCCCGAAAGCCGAACCCAATCCGGATGGTTGCTGCCTGTCAGTGAGGACCAGATCGAGGAACGTTCGAGAATCCGCCCAGTGGCGCGATCGCGGACCAGCAAGCTTCCCATCCCGCTCGAACTGTTCGACTGTGTCTCGACCAGATAGCGCGGCAACAGCCGCAGCTCGGCATCCTCGGCCCAGCCATACACTGCTCGCACCACGTTCGACGGATCTCGCAGTTCAATGGGGCCAGTGGCCGGACGAACGGCTTTCCATCCTTCAGGAAACTCGGCAACAACCTCGTGGCCAGCGTCCCTCACCCATCTCACCCGCAAAGTGCGCGCTATCGCGTCGCACAAGTGGGACAGCGACGCGTAGCCGGCAGGCAAAGCGATCGCGCTCGGTAGCGTGATCAGATTGTCTTTCCAGAGCCGGGTTTCGTCATCGGCGCGCTGGGCCGTATCGAACGCGCTGGCTTCGAATGGATTCACGGGCCGGCCCGACATGCTCGTGTTCCCGCTTGGTAATCCCGTAAAAAGACGCTCGGCGTCCTGACGGGTAAGTTTTGGTTTCCCGCGTTTCATGAGATCTTTGTACACTTCCTTTCCTATCAATGGTCGAAGAGCGGCTACCCTACTCAGATGGCGAGCAGGTCGGGCTGAATTAGGAACGCTGCAGGATCGTTACCGAGCCATGCTGGCTGTCGCCCCCTGCCAGACCAGGTTTTACCTGTAGCAGGGTCGCGGTACTTCGGAACGGTCGGCACGCGTCTCGAGTCGCGCTTATGCCCTTTCTCTTGCAGATCCTGAACGCTGAGATCGAAGTCCTTCATCAGGGCCTTGATCTGCCCGATCGCCGCTGAACGTTCGGCTTCGCGCGCGGCGTTGATTTGCGCATCCAGTGCCTCTCGTTGCGCAATTAGAGCTAGGTAGCCTGTCGGTTTGGAGCTCATGTTCTCTCTTTTCCTTGCGCCGGCATGGCCGGCGTTTTCCTGTGCTCGGAGGTGCATCGCTCGCGCCGCGTCTCGAAGACGCTTCGCTGCTTGGCGCAGTGTATCGTTGATGCTCGTCCAGTCGTGGTGCCACCAAGCAATAAACTCTGCCGCGATCCTGATCGTTCGTACTGCTACGACGTCGCGGACTTCATCTGCAACTTCATCCCACCAGGCTGCACCTTCGCCGTCACTTGCGCGCGGGTCGATTGCCTTGCGGTAGCAAGCTCGTCGACAGGTCCGAGTTGCTCGGCGCATTGCCGACGACGTCAAGGGAGTTTTGTTGATAATGTGATCATTCGGGGAGCATCGCCAGTGGAATGTCCCCTGCGGATGAGAGTTACACAACTGTCTAGTCACCGAAGATTTCCCTCACTGGGTTTTCCGCAGCCGTAGAAGGAAGACGAGTTAGGCTCCACCCATCTTTCCCGTTGAACAGACTATCCCGATTGACCTTCAAGATATCGAATAGTCGATGGATGCTCTCACGTGCCAAATGCTCGAGGGCGGGAGTTTCATTGCCCAATACTCTCGCGGTCACCCAGCCGCCTTTGGTCGCCCATACGATAGCATCGTCCCAGCTCGCCATATAGGCCCATGGGACGTTATTAAACATCGCAACGACTTCCTCTCGGTTTCCATTCATAAAGAAGCGATTGTAGTCGATGAGCTTCCACCTCCCGGGAAGCAGTCCTTGCCATACCGCGACCTCCGCACCTCGCATCGCCGGTTCGGTAAACAGGTCGGGAATATTCTGAGGCCACGCAACCTGATGGCTATTGATTAGGTCCGTGACGTCAGTGAGCTTGCCGTAGTTGCTCACGACGCGGTTCAGCACGTCAACATGAGCCTTTGCGAGCTGATTGAACTGATTTTCAACCTGCTCACGATACTTTTCCAAAGTTGCACGGAACTTCGCTTCGAATGGATCGGCGCTTCCGCCATTGCCCATCGCGTCAATCGCTATCGAGACGATGCCGCGGAGGATACCCGATAGGGCTCCGCCAACATATGGTATGAGCGCAATGCCCGACAACATCGCGCCGAAGATATCGCCAAATTGGATAACAATTGGAGTTTTCCGTTCAACAAGAGAGACGTAATACGCTACTTCCTCGATTAGAGTGTTTGTGCGATCCTTGATCTCTAGGCAATAAGTACTAAGACCGGCGAAGAAATCTCGTATTGCGTCCTTCCGCCCAACTGTCTCTTCGGTCGTGGCGATAAGCCTCGCCCACTCCGGATCGTGGGGGTCGCTGATCGGCGGTAGCGCTGCGATGGCGGCGATGTAACCGAGCTCGACCTTGAACAGATCGTCCCAGATTCGCAGCTTATATCTCTGCATCATTTCATTTGAAAGCGCGTCAAAATATTTGTTGTCAAGCCCGGGCCACGGGGCATCGCTCGATTTGACTATTTCCGTTATTCGATCAGCAAGTTCGGACGGATCGGATTGTTTAACTGTTGCTCGATTCATTTCGCTTCCCCGTTGAGAGATATTTTGAAACGACACAGAACAAATGACAGGGTCGGTCCTCCCATGCTTTTCCGTTCTCAGTTACTCGTAGGCCCTGACCGGAGGCAGGCCACGCTGCTCCAGAAGCACATCCTCCGCATGCTCGATCGACGCCCGGCGATATTGCGCCGATGAGAAGTCGGGAGAATCGAGCGCCCACACCTGCGGTTCGCGTGCGCGCGCTAAGGCCTCGATCTCTTCGTCCGTCGGCGCCTGCGCGGTGGTCTGGTAGCACATTGTTTTCCGGGTTCATTTTGATTTGAACTGAACCCCGAAGGTTGGACATTCAACCGAATTAGCTGGACTGGCCGGATTTTATATACAGGAGGTCGGCGCGGCGATCTTTTGCCCGCGACGCTTCGTCCCGACCGGTGGCATGCTCCTTGCCGAAGCTGACGGTTTTGATCTGCGAGGCGGTTACCCCCATCCCTAACAGCAAACGAGCGACCTCGTTAGCACGCCTCGCGCCGAGCGCCAGGTTGTACTCGCCGCTGCCAAGAGCGTCGGCATTGCCTTGAATCAGCACTTCTTGTTGCGGGTGGTTCGTCAGAAAGTCCGCGAATTGTTGCAGCAGGACGTTCGCGTCTTGGTACGTCACCTGATAGCTGTCGAAGTCGAAGTAGATACTGTTCGGCTCGGTTAGCGCGTCGACGTTGACCTGTGCGACATCGGTCGGGTTCCTAGGTGTCATGTTATTGCTCTCCTTTGGGTGATATTGCAAAAGCGGGACCTGGCCGGGTTCAATTAGTCTGCCAGTCGTCAACGTTCGCGGCGTACCAATGCGCGTCAGCGCGACTCGAATTCCTTCACCGGAATGTCAGCCCAGGCAGGGTGCGGTGCGTGTTCGAGCAACTGCAACGCCGAGCAATCCTTGTCGGTGATCGCGAAACCCCCGTCGGATGTCAGCGAGCTGGCCCACGTATCACCATTAGAGGATTCGGGTATTGCAAATTGGTTCCAACACCAAGCGCACCTGGTCCGCCGCTTCCGCCCCCGTTGCGATGCTCGCAAATGCGAGAATCAAAGCCAGTTTCTTCATGGTGTTTTCCTATCTCAGCGAACAGCGTAGGCGCTCAGCGCGTCGCCGGCCGCACGTTCGTACATCCACGCCAGCTCGGGGCCGTCGTCGCAAGATCGCGCGATGACATTCGCCAGATGCGCTACCGCACCGCGCCCTGGCTCACCCGCTGCTGCCGCCTGCAGTTCGACCAGAACAGCTTCGGCCGAATGCTCGTAGTCTTGCCAGCGAAACCCGTTGCCGCGAGCGTCGCCGGGATGCTCCGGCTCCTCTCCGCACGCGGCGCAAATGGCCCGAGCCACTGCTGCGCGTACCCGTTCTTGATGATCATCTATGAGCATTTTTCCGCAGTGTCGGCCTGGCCGACGTCTTCCTAGCGCAACTCACCCCGGCCCACTCGGACAAGCATCGGCTCCAAGTTGGACATGACACCCTGCACATCCACACCCTGCCCGGCGCATAGCTGGATGCATGCAATCAAATTGGCCAGCAGTGCGGCTCCCGCAGGACTATATACCGGACGGCTCCCAGCAAATGCCCTTACGTCATCAATCCGATCCTTCAGCGTAGGTGCGACTTCGAGACCTCTCCAACCGCCGGCCGGCAGATTTCTACGGAAATCAGTCTCATAGGAGTCTGGGACCTGAACCTTCACGACGATGGACTCGAATGCGTCGAGAGCCGCAATATAGTCGGGGAGTCGGATCGGGTCGTTACCGTTGTCCTCGTCATACGCCTTTTTTGCCGCAAGCAATTTCTGCATTTGTTTTCCTATTCGTCCTTGATTGTCCCTACGGTCACTTCCCTGACTTGCTGCGCCTGCTCGCCGTCGAGATCTCCTCGTATCTTGGAGGCCAAGATACGCTTATCCCAAGAGCGTGCGCGAGTTCCCGGATCGGCGGTGTTGCTACCGTCGAGATCGGCGAGGTGTTTCCGATTCGCGCGCTTTCGACGGACTTGCATCGTTAAGATCGTGGCCATAGTTTTCCGATCTTTCAGTGAGAGAAGTACATCACCATCGAGAAGACGAAGGCAAGAACAACGACAACGGACCAAAACAGTTGCCATCCCGGACTTGAGCGATTTATCGCCTCTGCAAGGTGACTTTTTCTTTTGTATTTTCGACGAACCATGTGTCTTCCTCGGTACCGGCCGCGCCGGCGTTCTCCTACCGACTCGCCTTGTACCGATCAATCGCAGCCAGGATTTTCTGGGCACAGATAGTCCAAGCGCCGCACCTGGCGCAAGGTCCATCTGGCGATGGACGCCAACACCGGCCAGATCTGCGCGGCGCTGATGACGCATCAGGACGAGGGAGATGGCGAAGTGCTGCCCGATTTGCTCGACCAGATTCCCACTGACGTGCCGATCGACACCATTGGTGGCGACGGCGCCTACGACACCAAGCCGTGCCACGCGCAAATTGCCGCGCGCGCGGCTACCCCATCGATTCCGCCACGCGAGGGCGCAATGCCTTGCCTGACAGCACACCCGGTGCGGCGTGGCGCAATGCGGCCATCGATGCCATCGCGAAGAGCAGTAGGCGCGAATGGAAGCAAGAGAGCGGCTACCACCGGCGTTCGTTGGCAGAGGCCCTGATGTACCGACTCAAGGTACTCACGGGCACCTGCCTGTGGGCACGCGAGATCGGCTCCCAAGCGACCGAGGTTTCGATTCGTGCAGGCGTGCTCAACCGCATGGCGGCACTTGCACGCCCGCAGTCCATTCGTATCGCCTGAGGTCGAAAACATGGAGGTCGCTTCGTCCTTACGCTCGATTTATGCAACAACGCCTCGCGAGTTGGATATGGACCACGCAACACCGCACGGCCTGGCGACATGACAACGCCTGACGTCGTCTTCAATCGCACCTGCCTGAATCCAAAGTAATAGGGCATCGCGAACGTCCTTTCCGGTTTTCCTTAGCCGCGTATCGTGGTTCAACTCGCTACAGCGTTGTGTTTCAAGTACGCGCGCCTGCCGTAGCGGTAAGCCGCCCAACTACCAACGCCGACGACGATAGCACCACAGATGACCCAACCGATGACAGGAACGGCGGCCGACGATGCGGCGGCACTCGCAATCGATGAGACTCCACCGACCATTCCTGCACCGCCCGCGGCAATGCTTCCACCGCCTGCGGCAGCAAGCGCGCCGGTAGTCGCCGCAGTATTGCCCGCGACGCCTGCCAGCGCCGCACCCGCTGCCGCCTCTGCTGCGCCGGCAACCATCGACACGCCGATCGTCGCGCCCGCCGCTGCTCCAACAGTAGCCCCGGCGCCTGCTGCAATTGCTTCGCCTACATCCGCTTGAAATTGCTTCACGTCGTTCGCCCCTTCCGCTTTCCTTGGTGTCTCTACGCAGCGATCGCTTCGAGTGCCTTGTCCAGGCTGAACACCTTCGTTTTCCGCTACCGCGTCAGAGTGACCGAATTGCTCGATTTCGAGCACGCGGACGTGATCTGATCCGGCTGGTCGACGGATGAACCGTTGATCCGAATTGCGCCCTTTTCAAGCAGCTTGGCAGCCAGCGCCGCGCATTCCGACTTCGTGAGCGGCCAAGAGGTCACACCGGTTGCCGTCGTTTTCGTCACGGGCGTCGTAGACACCAGGTCCACTTTCGCGCCCGCGCGGCAGGTCGCGTCGTCGGCTGACGTGAGGCGGCCGTCGACCGCGACCTTCATTCCCGCCACCACGGGCGAGGACATCAATGATTTGCATTCGGCCATCTATAGCGACCCGAGATGGACGAACGATGCGTCCCCATCCATCGATGTAGTGACCGTCGCGTGAGCCGTCGCGCATGCCATCAGCGCAACCGCAAGAAGTGTCTTTTGCATCGCCTCTATTCCAGGTTTCCGATGCCTATGCGCGTTGCTTTTCGATGCGGCTACGAAGGACCGCTCCGGCGATACCAACGATGCCCAGCAAAATAGCCGCCACAGACTCCCAACGAACTGCGTAGCTTCCCTCCATTGCGTTTACTGCCGAGGCGGCGCCAATTGCCACGCTCGTAACACTGCACGCCATGAAAAAATGCTTTTTCATCTTGTACTCTTGCTTCGGCTGCCGGCCGGGCGGGGCGCTAGCTAGCGCGCCAGGTTGCTTTCCTGTTTATCGGCTTGCACGGTGATTACTTGATCAACTGCATCCCTGCGACCTTGGCAGCCCCGACATCAAAGGTAGCTGTGTACTCGCAATCGGCTGTATGGCCGGAACGCTCGATCAGGCAGTCTGCAAAATCCGCCTTTGAAGATGCCGCGTACACGCGAAGTGCCTTTCGCACCGTGTCCGCACCTTCAACTGCCAGTTCCTTGGTGCCGATCATCGAGTCGATGATGTCCTTCATCTGCTCGCGCTCGACGCCATAGCATCGCCCGAGTACCCACACAACTTCGACCAGGGCGACCTGCGAAACGTACCCCGGCCGGTCGGCCGACAGGGACTCCATCAGCGCCGTCGCCTTCCTAGACTGTACGGCGTCGTCCTGGGCGAAGTAGCGGACCAGCACGTTCGTATCCAATCCGATCATCGCGCGGATGCCCCTTGGTCCGCGATGGCCCGATTCATTTCCTCGATCGACACCGGTTTCGCGGGCTTCTTCACGATGCCCTTGAGCGACGTAAGCGAGCGCGTGGCCGGGTAGACCTCATACCTGCCCGTTGCCTCGTTAAGGCTGAACTCGATCCGGTCGCCGGCCTGCAGGCCAAGCTGATTGCGCACGTCCACGGGAATCGTGACCTGACCCTTTGAAGTAATGGTTGCTGCTGTCATGATGGCACCTCTGATATTCCTTACTTTAAGGTAAGGAACATGGTAACGCAAGGGCAAGATGGATGTTCGACAAGCGACTCATCCCCTCTCAAATCACCCCTCTTACAATCGCCGACAGGCGCACCGGATCGCCAACCGGTCAGCGGCTCCTACAAGTTGCGCAAGAACTCGATCAAGGCATCGTTGACGTGGTCGGGGGCTTCTTGCTGCAGCCAGTGGCCCGCTCGCGGAATGATTCGGGAGTCGCGAAGATTGGGGACGAGCTTCGGCATGGCGCCGATAATGTCGAGCATGCTTGGAATTGCCAGCCCGGGATCATGCTCGCCGACAAGATACAGGGCAGGAATTTAGACGGGAAGGCCGTTGAACGCCGCCTGCAACTCCCAGTTGCGATCCAGATTACGGTAATAGTTCAGACCACCCCGAAAACCCGACGCCTTGAATGCGCTCACCAAAGTATCGAAGTCAGCGCCGTCGAGCCACCCGGGTAATGACGCGGGTTCGGGCAAGGCGTCGAGGAGCCCCGCCTCACGCGAAACAAGCCCGAAAGGATTGGGGGTCTTGTCGTCACGCGGGCCGGCCTCGCCTGATGCCCAAAAATAAACTTTTCGCAGTGTAGCGGCGACATCACGCTCGAATTCGTTCTCGGCCTGCCCCGCCTGGGAAAAGTAATGCGTGTAAAACCACGCCTGCCTGGTTAGCGGAAAAAGCCGACTTGGAGTTATCGGGGGCCGGCGCATCATGGGCACCCCGAGGGCAACAACGGCGCGAATGCGATCGGGGCGCAGCTCTGCGGCTTGCCATGCGATGGTTGCCCCCCCAATCGTTTCCGACCACCACCGCGTCGGATTCTCCGAGCGTGTCCAAGATCCCCACGAGATCGCCAACGATGTCCAGGGTCGAGTACTGCTGTGGATTCATCGGGCAATCACTGGCACCGTAGCCGCGCAGGTCCGGTGCAACTGCGCGGAACCCGGCACTCGACAAGGCTGCCAGTTGGTGCCGCCACGCGTACGATGTCTCGGGGAACCCGTGAAGCAGCAATACCAGCGGTCCGGCACCTTGGGCGGCGACGTTCAGGCGAATGCCGTTGGCTTCGATAGAAGACTGAGTGAATGCAGACACGATCGCGCTCCGAGGTTTGCTTAAAGTCATGCGAATTCGTAACATTAAATGTCACGAATTTTCTGCTCTAAGAATATGCAACGAGATACGCGGCTGGCCCGGCTTCTTCACGTGCTCATTCATATGCGTCTGCGCGGCGGTACGACCACTTCCGAAACGATCGCGCAAATGCTGCACACGCAACCGTCACTCGTTCGGCGCACCATGGCCGCGCTGCGTGAAGCCGGTTATGTAGAATCGATTGCCGGCCCCAAGGGGGGCTGGGCTCTTCGTCGCGAACTGGGTGATCTAACGGTGCAAGACATCTACGCCGCGATCGCGCATAAGAGCGCGTTTGCGATCGGTGTGGCGAATGACAATCCGGCCTGCCCCGTAGAAGCCGCTGTCAACCACGTCCTCGACGATGCGCTGCGTTCGGCGGAGGAGGCGTTGCTCCGGCATCTTGCGAAAATACGTCTTTCCGACTTGGCGCGGCGTGTGAAAGCATCGACAGACTGAGTGGCGCCTGCCTTCGGTGCATTAGGAGCCATCCGCTTTCGGGCGGTGAACGACGGGTTCTGGTCGGAGGCCGTCAGTAGCAGCCGAGAGGTCACCGCCCATACAGTCCTCCAGGGCGTCTCCGGGGCCCGGCGTCGCAGCTGAATGAATCGGATACCGAGAGTCGGATATAAATCATGCCTCTACGGTCGTGCAGGAGAGTGCAAGGCGAATTGACGACTTTGCCTCGGACGTAGACGAAGTGACGACATTATTTCGGCGAGACTGTCGATAAAGTCGTCAACTCAGGCGTCGAGCGCCTTGCGCGACGGGAATCGCGTGTTGACATCTTTAATTTGCCCTACGCATGCTGCTGGCCGACGCCGGCCTGACCGTGCGCGAAGTGCTGCGGGAAAAAGGCACCATTTCTGCTTTTGCCGCTCGATCAGGTCCAGCACGGCTCCAAGCCGGGCTGTGGCCTGGGTTTCGCTCACCGTGTGCACTGTCGACTTCTCGCGGCAGCCGTCGTGCCGCGCTACCTTCCACTTCGCCGCAGCCGATTAGAGCAATAGGGCCAGCACGACGGGCTTGGACTCCGATGCAACGCATGGGTCGCTACGCATGATGCCCTCGTTCGGTGAGAATCGGCATGCCGATTCTACGCGCTGATGCTTCCTTCGATCCCCTTACATAGGATGTAAAACGCACCGAGATCTAGGGGAGGTCTATTCATATCTTCTCTTCCTGGCCGCCGCCATCATCTGCTCGCGCTTCGTGGATGACTTGTGTTAGCGACTCTAAGAGCATGCAAGGTTGACCGTACATAAATTACATGACATCGCTTAATTCGTGTTTCAAAAATTGAAACATTGCGACTGACTTTCATCTAGAACAGGTGTAGCGCATTGCGTCATAACTGCATGCTAACGTCTCGATCACGCCAGAGATCGAAATATTCAAACGCACGAATCGACATTTTTGGCTATTGTGGTACCGTCGGCCATGTGTCGAATGGCATTCAAGCGACTGACTTAAAAAACGTGAAATCATATTGTTCGAATAAAACGATTCTATCGCGCCGATTGGCAATACTTAACCATTTATATCGATTCTCGCGAAACTTGAGTTAATATAGCACTCCTGGGCTTGAAAGAATGTTACGCCGCGTCACAGCCCAGCGAGGCAGAAATAATTTCCTGCCCCCCAGAAAGTAATGGAAATTATTACCTTTGCGTGAAGACCAATTTTGAGAGGTTGCCATGCTGAGCCCCCATGAATTCGCCACACTCATGCTGATCAAGGCCGCGCCGGACCAAATCGACCTCAGCCGTGACGAGCTGAACGTCCTACTGGAGCGCCAGCTAATTGCACTGGAGCAGCTCGCTTCCGGACACCCTCGTCCCTTTCTCACTCGCGACGGCGATTCCGTACTGCAGTCGATTGCACGACTGCGCTGAGCGGACTCCACGCTGATCGATTGCTTGCATGCCGGTTCTGGCTTGAAAGTGCCTCTCAGCGCACGTATTCAACTTCCGTGCGCGATTCCACGGCATCGAGCCGTGCGCTGTGCAACGTGAGCGGCAGGCGGAAACTGCTCAGCATCTATAAGGAGCAGTCGCCCTATCGTGAACGGAATGCGCTCGCCATCTTGACGTCGAAACAATGCGACATCGAGTCAACGTCCGTGCATTCATTGGCATCGGACTTGGGCGCTATTTTTGACTCTTTGCGGATCTCCGGGAAATAAGGGCCGGCACGGCAAAGCAAGATCGGGCGATTTTTCAAGCAGACATGCGAGCGCCACCTCTGTCTTGGAATGGACTTTCGCGCCCCGGTCGCGTCACCCGCCCCCGATTTTCCTCCCGCAAACCGTCAGTTGACTCAAGTCAATCGGTCATATGAGCCGACATCTAACCTGATGCTAGCCAGTCATCACGCTTTGCCCCGGTATCCGATGCGTCGGCAAGCATTGCGAGGCTTGCTTCGCATCTAGAAGACGCACGCGGCTCGTCGCGATACGTGCCAAGTGTGTCCGCCGCCGAGGCAACGTCGCGGCATCCGCTGTATACAAAGTTTTTACGCTTTCGCGAGAGCCCTTACCGCAAAGTTTACTGTGGTCTACATACGCTGGATCTAGTGGAAGTCCAACCGGAGGCACGCTCATGGATCTCCTTTACCTGATCGGCATCGGCGCCTTTGCCGGCCTGATCGCCACGATGGTTACCGGTTGCGACAAACTCCGCCGCGTAAAGGGAGGCCGGCCATGATCCCGTGGATGATGTGGCTCGCTGGAGCATCGACGTTCATTCTCTTCGCCTATCTCCTTTATGCGCTGCTGCGCGCGGAGGATCTCGAATGAACCTCAACAATCTGTTCCAGACCGCACTCTACATTGTCATTTTGACTGCGCTCGCACTGCCGCTCGGCCGTTACATCGCGAACGTGCTCGATGGCTCGTCCGTCGTCGTCCGGCGTATCGGCCGCCCTGTCGAATCGTTGCTGTTCAGGCTCGCGGGTGTCGATCCCAGCGCCGAGATGTCATGGAAACAATATGCGCTCGCGGTGCTCGTCTTCAACGCGCTCGGCGTTCTCGTCGTCTATGGCGTGCTGCGCTTGCAGCAATGGTTGCCGGGCAATCCGCAGGGATTCGGTCCGATGACGCCCGATGCCGCATTCAACACGGCAGTCAGCTTCGTGACCAACACCAACTGGCAGGATTACACGCCTGAGCAGGCCGTCAGTTACTTGACGCAAATGACGGGCCTGACCGTACAGAACTTCTTTTCCGCCGCGACCGGCATTGCAGTCGTGATCGCGCTGATCCGGGGTTTCGCGCGTCATTCGGCGAAGACGATCGGCAATTTCTGGGTGGACCTGACACGCATCACGCTGTATATCCTGATGCCGATCGCGACCGTCGTCGCGCTGGTGCTCGTGAGTCAGGGTGCGATTCAGAACTACCTTGCTTATGTCGACGTCCCGACGCTGCAGGTCACGACCTATCAGGTGCCGAAAACGGATGCACAGGGTAACCCGGTGAAGGATGCGAAGGGCAACCCGGTGATGGTCGAGCAGAAGGCCGACAAGCAGACGATCGCGATGGGACCGGCGGCCTCGCAGGAAGCGATCAAGATGCTCGGCACCAACGGCGGCGGTTTCTTCAATGCGAACTCTGCGCATCCGTATGAGAACCCGACACCGTTTGCCAACTTCGTGCAAATGATCGCGATGTTGGTGATCCCCGCCGCGCTATGCATCGTCTTCGGCAGGGTGGTCGGTGACGCTCGCCAGGGCTATGCGATCCTCGCGGCGATGACGATTGCGTTCGCGGTCGCCTGCTGGGGCGAGATTTCCGCCGAGCAGGCCGGCAACCCCGTGTTCACGACGCTGCACGTCGATCAGAGTGCGACTGCCAGCCAGGACGGCGGCAACATGGAGGGCAAGGAAACGCGCTTCGGTATCGCGCAGTCGGGGATCTTCACCGTCGCGACGACTTCCGCCTCCTGTGGCGCGGTCAACAACATGCATGACTCATTGACGCCGATGGGCGGACTCGTGCCGCTGTTGCTTATCGAGTTGGGCGAAGTGATCTACGGTGGCGTCGGCTCCGGCCTGTACGGGATGCTCGTGTTCGCGCTGCTCGCGGTGTTCGTCGCCGGGCTGATGATCGGGCGCACCCCAGAATACGTGGGCAAGAAGATCGAGTCGTATGAGATGAAGATGGTGTCGATTGCGGTTCTGCTGACGCCCCTTCTCGTGCTAGTCGGCGCGTCGGTCGCGGTGCTGTCGGCGGCAGGCGTCGCGGGCATCGCGAACCCCGGGCCGCACGGCTTTTCGGAGATCCTGTACGCATACAGCTCCGCTGCGAATAACAACGGTAGCGCTTTCGCTGGTCTGTCAGTCAATACACCGTTCTACAACGTAACGCTTGCGATCGTCATGTGGCTCGGCCGGCTCGGCACGATCGTGCCAGTGCTCGCGATCGCGGGATCACTTGCAGATAAGAAGCGCCTTGCCGTAACGGCCGGTACGTTGCCGACCCACGGGCCGTTGTTTGTGGTGTTGCTGCTCGGGACCGTGGTGCTGGTTGGCGCGTTGACCTATGTGCCTGCACTGGCGCTCGGGCCGATGGTCGAGCACTTGATGATGATTGCAGGTCACTGATGTCCTTGATGGCGAGGCAAGCATGACTTCCCATACCGAACCTCCGATGCATCGTCCGGACAATCTTGGCCATACCCGTATCGCGGCACGGTCGATGTTCGATCCGGCCATCGTGCGGCCGGCGCTGATTGATTCATTCCGCAAGCTCGCGCCTCGCACGCAACTGCGTAATCCAGTGATGTTCTGCGTGTACGTCGGCAGCATCCTGACGACGATCCTCTGGTTTGCCGCGTTGCGCGGCGAGGCGGAGGCGCCTGCAGGCTTCATTGTCGCGATCGCGCTGTGGCTGTGGTTCACCGTGCTGTTCGCGAATTTCGCGGAGGCGCTCGCCGAAGGGCGCTCGAAGGCGCAAGCCGCGTCGCTGCGCGCGGCGCGTCACGATGTAATGGCGAAGAAACTGGAGGATGCACATCCGAAATCGCCGGTTCGCATCATGACGGCGAGCGACCTTCGTCGGGATGACATCGTTCTGGTCGAAACCGGAGACACGATCCCGGCTGACGGCGAGGTGATCGAAGGCGTCGCGTCGGTTGACGAGTCGGCGATCACGGGCGAATCCGCGCCGGTGATTCGCGAATCGGGCGGCGACTTTTCGTCGGTGACAGGCGGCACGCGCGTGCTGTCCGACTGGATCGTCGTCCGAGTCACGGCGAACCCCGGCGAAGCGTTCCTGGACCGGATGATCGCGATGGTCGAGGGCGCGAAGCGTCAGAAGACACCGAACGAGATTGCACTGACAATCCTGCTCGTCGCACTGACGATCGTACTGTTGCTGGCGACCGCAACATTGCTGCCGTTCTCGATCTCCTCCGTCGCGGCTGTGAAGGCTGGGCATGCCGTCACGATCACCGCGCTCGTTGCGCTGCTCGTGTGCCTGATCCCGACGACAATCGGTGGCCTGCTGTCGGCAATCGGTGTCGCCGGGATGAGCAGGATGATGCAGGCAAACGTGATTGCGACATCAGGCCGCGCGGTGGAGGCGGCCGGCGACGTCGATGTGCTGCTGCTCGACAAGACCGGCACGATTACGCTCGGCAACCGCCAGGCTTCCGCTTTCTTCCCGGTGATGAACGTGACTGAAGATGCTCTTGCCGATGCGGCACAACTGGCGTCGCTGTCTGACGAGACGCCGGAAGGTCGGAGCATTGTTGTCCTGGCGAAACAACGATTCAATATTCGCGAACGCGACATGGCTGCTCTTCATCCAACCTTTCTCGCGTTCAGTGCGCAATCCCGCATGAGTGGAGTTGATCTGCCGGATCGAGAAATTCGCAAGGGCGCGGCCGATGCGATCAAGCACCACGTCGAGTCGCGCGGTGGTCGCTTTCCGGCAGAAATGGACCAGATCGTCAATGACATTGCGAGACGCGGCAGCACTCCGCTCGTTGTGTCGGAACTGCACAACGGGCTCGCGCGCGTGCTCGGGGCGATCGAGCTAAAGGACATCGTGAAAGGCAACATCAAGGAACGCTTCGCCGAACTTCGCAAGATGGGCATCAAGACCATCATGGTCACTGGCGACAATCGCTTGACTGCGGCGACGATTGCCGCGGAGGCCGGCGTTGACGACTTTCTTGCCGAAGCGACGCCCGAGACGAAACTGACGACGATTCGGACGCATCAGGCCGAGGGGCGACTGGTCGCGATGACAGGCGATGGCACAAACGATGCCCCCGCACTCGCACAAGCCGATGTCGCCGTAGCGATGAACACCGGCACACAGGCAGCGAAGGAAGCGGGCAACATGGTCGACCTCGATTCGAATCCGACCAAGCTGATCGAGGTGGTCGAGATCGGCAAGCAGATGTTGATGACGCGAGGCTCGCTGACGACCTTCTCGATCGCCAACGACGTCGCGAAGTATTTCGCGATCATTCCGGCGGCCTTCGCGACGACATACCCGCAGTTGCGGGTGCTCGACGTGATGCACCTGACGTCGCCGTCTTCGGCGATTTTGTCGGCCGTCATTTTCAATGCGCTGATCATCGTTGCGCTGATTCCGCTCGCGCTCAAGGGCGTGAAGTATCGTCCGCTCGGCGCGGCGGCGCTGCTGCGCCGCAACTTGTTGGTCTATGGGTTGGGCGGCATTCTGCTGCCGTTTCCGTTCATCAAACTGATCGATATGGCCCTGAGTGCATTTGGCTGGGCATGACTGTAGAGGTCCATTGTGAAAACAGTGCTTCGTCCCGTGCTTGCGTTGTTTATCGCCTTGACCGTGATCACTGGCGGGATCTATCCGCTGATCGTGACCTCGATCGGTCAAGCCGTATTTCCGTGGCAGGCTAATGGGAGTCTGCTGATAAAGGGTGGTAAGGCCATCGGTTCGGCGGTGATCGGGCAGCAATTCGATGCGCCGCATTATTTCTGGGGACGGCTATCCGCCACGTCGCCGAATCCCTACAACGCGCAGGGGTCCGGCGGATCGAACCTCGGCCCGACGAATCCTGCACTTGCGGATGAGGTGAAAGGCCGCATCGACGCGCTGAAAGCCGCCGGCACCGACCTGTCGAAGCCCGTGCCAGTTGATCTCGTGACGTCGTCCGGCAGTGGCCTCGATCCGGAGATCACCCCGGCTGCTGCGGCTTACCAAGCAGAGCGGGTCGCCAAAGCGCGCGGTCTGGCCGTCGAGCAGGTGAACCAACTGATCGCCGCAAACACGTCTGGGCGCCAACTCGGTGTCTTGGGTGAAGCGCGTGTCAACGTACTCAGGCTGAACCTCGCACTCGACGAGATGAAGCCGATGCGTTGATGACGTGGCTACCCCTGCGGCAGACATCACATCATGATGCCGCGTCGGGCTGGACCGGGACGACGGCATGACCGCGAGCATTGCGGACGTGCGTGTCGTCCGCCTGCACGAAACAATCGATTCGGCAAAGATGCGAAGCCCCATTACCACTGTTGTGCTCATCGACGACGATGCATGCATCCGCCATTTCGTGCGCGCATCACTCATGGACGAGGGCATGGCTGTCTTCGAAGCCGCTACGGGCATGCAAGGGTTGTCGGAGGCCGCGACCCGGCGCCCCGATTTGCTGATCGTCGACGTCCACTTGCCGGACATCGATGGCGTAGATTTAATTCGGGAGATTCGTCGCTGGTCCACCTCGCCACTGATTGTTCTGTCGTCCATGGACCGGGAAGCGGATAAAGTTGCCGCGTTGAATGCCGGTGCTGACGACTATCTCACGAAGCCGTTTGGACTGCCCGAGTTGGTGGCACGTATCCATGCCCACTTGCGAAGGCAGGCCCGCGACGAGGCCACCGGGGCTACGACGATTTGTTTTGGCAGCATTGCGGTGGACCTTGGCGAGCGAAGAGTGACACGCGAAGGCCGGCCGGTTCATTTGAGCCGAATCGAATATCGTCTACTGGCTGAACTTGCTCGGCATACAAATCAATTGATGATGCACGACGAGTTGCTTCGGGCGGTGTGGGGACCGGCGCATGCCAGGGATCAGCACTATTTGCGAGTTTATGTCGGGCATTTGCGGCAAAAGCTGGAACGTGATCCAACTCATCCCGAGCACATCATGACGGAGGCCGGTACGGGATATCGTCTCGTCGTATGCGGTCCACGAACGACGCCCCTCAGAGAAGGTGGCGGAGTGTGTGAGGCGTGGTAACGCTGCGGGTCAGCGGAGCTCGGCAGGCATCTTACAGGGCAGCAGCGCGTCGTAATCGTCGACGGTCTTCGCCAGGGGCAGGCGCTGGAACAGCCAGGTGAGGTATCGGTACGGATCGATGCCATTGGCCTTCACCGATTCGACCAAGGTATAGAGGTTGGCGCTCGCGTTTGCACCATCGACGGTGTCGGAGAACAACCAGCCGCGGCGCCCGACGCAGAACGGGCGAATCGTGTTTTCGCAGGGATTGTTCGAGATGGGCCAGTCGCCATTCTCGAGGTAGCGGATCAACTTCGGCCATTGCGCGCGCAAGTAGGTCAGTCACTTGCCGAGCAGGCTTTTCGGTACGACGCCGGACGACTGCTCGAGGTATCCGCATTTCGCGGTTAATTTGTCATTGTCCGGCGCAACGATGTGATAGAGATGCTGAGGGAGACGAGTGGCTCAGAACGGCCGAGATGGAATGGACACCGCCCTCCCTTCGGAGACGCAGGGTTCGGCAGGAAAGCGGAGGCCCTCCAGAACCGAACGGCATCAATGTGCCAGAGTGGAGTTTCGACACGTCCACTTGAGGAACGGAGGGCCCAAATGAATGCTACGACATACGGACTGGATGTTGCAAAGCACGTGTTCCAGATGTACTGGGTCGACGTTCAAACCGGCGAGATAGCCAATCGACGCTTTCGACGCGACGAGCTGATCGCGTTTCTCGCGCAGCGGCCCGCGGGCCGAGTGGCGCTCGAAGCATGCGGCAGCGCGCACTGGTGGGCCCGCAAGATCAAGGCGCTCGGGCACGAGGTGGTGCTGTTACATGCGAAGTTCATCCGACCGTTCGTCCAGACGAACAAGACTGACGCGGCGGATGCGCGGGCAATCTGGACGGCAGTACAGCAGCCGGGGATGCGAGCCGTCGCGGCAAAGACAGAAGACCAGCAAGCGATGCTCGGTCTTCACCGGATGCGCTCCCTGCTGATCAAGTTCCGCACCATGCAAGTGAATCAGTTGCGAGGCCTCCTCTACGAGTTTGGTGTGTCATTCCGGGCAGGACGCGCGGCCGGTCTCACCGAGATGCGGGCCCGCATGGCAGAGCTCGAGGACGTGCTGCCGGGATCCATGTTCAGCAGTCTGCACGACCAGTTGAGACGCATCGACGGAATCGAGCAGGATATCGACCAGCTTGAGAAGCGGATAAGCGGTTGGCACAAGCAGGAAGCCGCGTGCCAGGCAATCGCGGCCGTGCCAGGGATCGGCAGGCTCACCGCGACCGCGCTGGTCGCCACGATCGGGGATGCAAAAACATTCAGATCTGGCCGTGAGTTTGCGTCCTTTCTCGGGCTGGTGCCCAGGCAGAGTGGTACCGGTGGCAAGGTCTGGCTGGGAGGAATATCGAAGCGGGGTGATCCGTATCTGCGTACGCTGCTGATCCACGGCGCGCGCTCGGTGATGTATCACGCGAAAGCACCCACTGCATGGCAAAAATCGATCCAGGAGCGACGGCCAGCGAACGTCGCGGCAATCGCCCTCGCCAACAAGATGGCACGAACAGCGTGGGCCATCCTGGCCCACGGCAGCGCATATGAGAAGAATCACGTGAACGTGAAACCTGCCTAGCAGACAGGCAATAGACGTCGAAGTGCAGTATCAATAGGTTGCTGAGGTTGATTGACACGTGATGGCGAAACAGGTCGGACCGCAGGAACATGAACCTGAACACAGCCTTGCGCTCAAAAGTGCGTGGCCGAGATGAGGATGTTCCCGGCGTATTCCATCAGGGCCCGCGGGCTTCGGCTTGCACGAAAGGCCGGATATAAGACCGCAGCCGATACCTCGTTTGAACGTCACATGAAGATCAATCTGGCAAACCGGGCGGTGTCCATATAAGGCTGTGTAAAAACAGCATCGTCGGGTACTAGAGCACCGACGTCAGGGGGTGCTCCTGTGTTCAGCGTCAGTTGAACGTACGTCGGTTAGCGGTGCCAACGCGCGGACTCACGCGCCGACCAACTTCATCGCACCCATCGCTTTTTCGAACCCGAGGATCTTGATGACGCGCTTGAAGTTGTAGGCCAGGACGTGCAAGCTCATTTCAGTCGCGACGCGACCAATGGTACGTGTCTGGAAGTGCGTCGATCCCATCCAATGCTTTAAGGTGCCGAACACATGTTCGACGGTCCGGCGACGTATCGTCATCGCGTTTGGCTGACGATCTAGCCGCTGTGACCTGCGGCGAGATTTTGTAGCCAATCAGGCAGTGAGTCTCGCGTCGATATTATCGGAATCCAGCCAGGCTCGACGGACCGTGGCGGGAGGTTGATAGCGATGCGCGCTATGGGGCCGGCGCTCGTTGTAAAACTGCCGCCAGCGTTCGATGAGTACCTTGGCCTCCGCACGGCTGCGGAACCACTCCCGGTTCAGCAATTCGTCACGCAGCTTGCCGTTAAAGCTCTCGACGAACCCGTTTTGCCACGGACTGCCAGGCGCGATGAAGGCCGGACCAATTGCCGCGTCTCGCAGCCAGCGCATGACCTTGGCAGCGGTAAATTCGGCGCCGTTGTCAGACCGAACAAACGCGGGCTTGCCGTACAGCCGCATCAGGCGCGACAGCGTCAGGATCACATCCTGCGACCGCAGGCCGGCGCCGACTTCGATCGCAAGGCACTCGCGGGTGTATTCATCGATCACGCAGAGCATCTTCAACGCCCGCCCATCCACCAACTGGTCGTGCACAAAGTCGTAGCTCCATACCGAATTGGGCTGCGTCGCACCGGGCAGGCGAATGTCGTTGCCACAACGACGACGGCGCGGACGCCGCCGAGGAATGTTGAGCTGCAAGGCTCGCCACATTCGCCGCACGCGCGACTCGCCCATCGCCAGCCAGGCCGACATCCGCCGGTAGCCGAAGCGCGGCACTTCCTGCGCGGCCACCATCAGTTGCTCGCCCAGGCTCCGATCCTTCTCCGGTTGCTTGAGCGTATAGGTGGCCACCCGGCGACTCAGCCCCAGATAGCGACATGCCTTGCGTTGCGAGAGACCCCGCCGAGTCAGGACTTCCAGCGCTTCGCGCCGGCCCGTTGGGGTACTCATTTTTTTCGGCTGAATTCCTTCAGACCGTCGATCACCAGCATCTGCTCGGCGATCAGGCGCTTGAGCCGATCGTTCTCTGATTCCAGATCCTTGAGCCGGCGGGCGTCGGCCACATCCATGCCGCCGAACTTGTTGCGCCAACGATAGAACGTCTGTTCCGAGATGTTGTGGCGCTTGCACAGATCCTTCACCGGCTCGTCCCGGCTCTCGGCCTCGCGCAAGATGCGGATGATTTGCTCGGTAATCCCCCCGTTTTCCACGGGGTTCAGAAGTAGAAACTAAGCGGCCATGGCCAGCCGCTGCTTTGGCGTAAATCCGCCCAGGGCCATGTTCGGGCGGTCATGATTGTAAGTCCACATCCAATCGGTCGCGAAGCGCTGCACATGGTCCAAGTCTTCCCAGTGGTACTGCGACAGCCATTCGTACCGCACGGTCCGGTTGAATCGTTCGACATACGCGTTCTGCTGCGGCTTGCCCGGCTGAATGTAGTCGAGCCTGATGCCGTACTGTCGGGCCCATTCGATGATCGCCCCGCTCAGGTACTCGGGCCCGTTATCGCACCGAATCGCTTTGGGTCTGCCGCGCCAACCGATGATCTGCCGCAGCGCACGGATCACGCGTTCCGATGGCAATGAGAAGTCGATCTCGATGCCGAGTGCCTCGCGGTTGAAGTCGTCGATCACGTTGAACAGCCGGATGCTGCGTCCGTCGGCCAGTTGGTCGTGCATGAAGTCCATCGACCAGACCTGGTTGACGGCACGCGGCACCGCCAGCGGCTCTGGTACCTGCCTGACCAGTCGCTTGCGCGGCTTGATCCGCAGGTTCAGTTCCAGTTCGCGATAGATCCGGTACACGCGCTTGTGATTCCAGCCGAAGCCCTTCACGTTGCGCAGGTACAGGAAGCACAGCCCAAAGCCCCAGTTCCGATGGTTGTCCGTCAGGCGCAGCAGCCAGTTCGCAATCTCGTCGTTCTCGGCGCTGCGCCGACCGACGTATCGATAACAGGCCTGGCTGATCCCCAATGCCTCACATGCCAGCCGGATCGATATGCCCCGGCTGGACACGGCATGCATGGCCATCTCACGCCGGCGAGATGGCCTCAGTCTTTTTTTGCGAGCGCCTCCGCCACGATCTCGGCCTTGATCTTCTCCTCAACGTACATCTTGCGCAGCCGGGCATTCTCGGCCTCCAACTCCTTCATCCGCGCGATCAGCGAGACGTCCATGCCGCCGTACTTCGAGCGCCATTTGTAGAACGTTGCCGTGCTGATGCCCAGTTCCCGGCACAGGTCCGGCACCGACAGCCCCGACTCCACGCGCTTGAGCGCGTCCATGATCTGGCTGTCCGTGAATCTCGATTTTTTCATGCTGTAGAACTCCCTCAACGAGAAAATTCTACTTCTGATCACACCGGTTTTTCGGGGGGATTACCAAAGCGAGTCGTAAGCAACTGTTCGAGTTCTTTGCAACGCTTCAAGCCTGCACTGTTGTCATGGAGGCCTGTGCCGGAGCTCACTATATGGCTCGCAAGCTTGCCGCGTTCGGACATCAGGTCAAGCTCATCTCGCCACAGTTCGTACGTCCTTTCGTGAAGAGCAACAAAAGCGACTTCATCGACGCTGAGGCAATCTGTGAAGCCGCGACGCGACCATCCATGCGATTCGTTTCACCGAAGACCGAGACACAGCAGTCCCTGTCCGCACTTCACCGTGTACGGGAATCATTGATTCGAGACCGTACCAAAGCCACGAACCAGATTCATGGCTTCCTCCTCGAATTCGGTATCAGCCTCCCTATCGGCAAGGTGGTTATAGCCCGCTTGCCGGCCGTTCTAGCAGAGCATCCGCTCCCTTCACGTATCGTTACCACGTTAGAACGGCTTCATCGGCATTTCAAATATCTCAGCGAAGAGATCGCCGCCATCGAGAAGGAGATCACGCAACAGCTCGCGGAAGACGACCTCGGGCAGCGACTGTTGAGTATCCCTGGCGTAGGCCCTATCACAGGGCGGTCTCAAGAATCAAGTGCAACGTTTAGCCAACCCGGTGGCAGCTAATTCCATCGCCATGGCCTCTTCGGGGGTTTTCCAGTTGAGGGTTTGACGAGGGCGTCCGTTCATCAGCTTGGCAATATCGTTCAACTGCATCTGGGTCACGCCTGACAGGTCCATTCCTTTGGGTAGAAACTGGCGCAGCAGGCCGTTGGTATTTTCGTTGCTGCCTCGTTGCCAAGGCGCGTAGGGATCCGCGAACCAGATATCCAGATTCAATCGTTCAGCCAGCTCGACATGACAGGTCATTTCCGATCCGCGATCGTAGGTCAGGCTTTCCCGCAGAAAGGCCGGCAGCTTCTTCATCTGGCGCGTGAAGCCTTCCAGTGCATCCTCGGCCGTGCAGCCATCCATGCGGCACAGCACCACGAAGCGCGTCTTGCGCTCGACCAGTGTGCCGACGCAGGAACGATTGAAGGCCCCCTTGATGAGATCGCCTTCCCAATGACCGGGCCATTGGCGCGTTTCGATTGCCTCGGGCCGATGGACGATGCGAAGTTCTTCCGGCACAAAGCTCTTGCGGGCCAGCGTCTTGCGTGCGTTGCCACGCACCGGTTTCTCCTGACGCAGGGCCTCAATCATGGTCTGCTTCAAGCCGCCGCGGGGATGGGTATAAATCGCCGCGTAGATCGTTTCGTGGCTGACGCGTTGCTCGGGGTTGTCTGGATGCATCTCGCGAAGTCTCGCAGCAATTTGCTGCGGCGACCAGCACCGATAAACCAGATCGTGATGCACCCGCCAGTACAGCGTGCTTCCTGCTGCCAGTTTCGCCTGACGCCGACTTCGCTCGCGGCGCGTCCGATAGGCTCTGGCCGCGCTTGTGGCGTCATAGCAGCGAGGCGCTTCCGTACGATTGCGCGCCAGTTCTCGTGTGATCGTCGACGCGCTGCGGCCAAGCAGCCTTGCAATCGCCCTGACGCTCGTGTTCCGGGCCTTCTCGATCATGATCACCGCACGCTCTTCGGCGCTCAGATGCTTGTAATTCGTCATCGCAACACCCTATCTCATCAAAGGTGTTGCACTTGAAGCTAGAGTCTAAGCAGCCAGTGTTCTAGCCGCGGAGATGGGGGATGGAAAGCAATACGGCTGTAGCCGAGATTTCGCAGCATCCGTCGGCCTCGTGCCACGACAGTACAGCACGGGAGGCAAGGCAAATCTATTAGGCATCAGCAAGAGAGGCGACAAAAACATCCGACGTCTGCTGGTGCAGTGCGCCCGAGCATATATGCAACGACTGGAGAAGCAAACTGGCGCTCTTGCCGACTGGGTTCGAGCCATGTTGACTCGACGACACTCAAATGTTGTGGCTTGTGCGCTCGCAAACAAGTTCGCTCGTACAGCCTGGGCACTCGCAGCACACCACACAACCTTCAATGCACGAGGGGCCGCTTTGCCATGCTGAGAGCCAAACATTACCTATCGTTCTAGCGACAGCACTAACAACCCATCTGGTTTTGCGACAGCTGAAAGTTGATGACGTGAACGGCACAACGGCCTGATGGTAAACCTGACAGCAAAACTGGCTTTCCAAGCCGAGGGAGTTTTAAGGTCCATCGGGCGCGATTCTCATCATGGCGCGAGGAGCGTTCCTCTCAACGACGCCGGATAGATTTAGGCAAACCGACCACGACATCGTCGATCAGGGTTGCAAAAACGGGGGTGACCATAGATTTTGCTGACGTCGACGCAAAACTGCAGTCGGTTGCTTCCGATCGTTGTTCAGTCGACTCCCCGGTAATGGAGAGTATTTGGGGGAATTGGCAAAACGACCGAGTTTGTCCCATGCCTGAACGTAGCGGTATTTCGGAACGCTGGCGACGAGTACGTCCATTTTCAACAGCAACTGCTCGATCATGGACAAGCGCTCGTTGGGTACGTTCCACTCCTGCCCGCTGGCCGCGGAATCGATGCTCTGTTGCAGCACCGACTCCGCCCCGAGAAAAAGCTCCAAGTCGGTGTCCGATACATCGGGCTCGACCAGAAAGTACCCCAAATAGAGCACCCTGAGTAACGCGATCATCGTCTCAGGCGTGCCCTGTCCACTTCGGATCGTCGCAAGCGCGAGATGGTTCTCGAGCGAAATGGAACGGACATGGGCCGCCGGCAGCGGCAATAGCTCAGCCTTGCTACGTGGTCGTCGATTCGGGCGCTTTTGCGACATTCGGGTGACTGCACTTATTGTTGAATCGTCGCATTCTTCATCAGTCCACCGACGAAAATCGCCGTCGATTTCTCGATCGCCAGTGCCTGCAACTGCTGCTGAATCGTGGCCTTCGCGGCGTCGAACGACGGCACCTGCGTTGGCCGCTTCGCATCGACCTTTACGATCGCTCGAGGGCTATTTGCATCGTTGCCGAGCGCGATCGATTGAGGCGTCACGCCACCGGCTGGCAATTGTGTGATCGCCTGCGCGACTGCCAGCGGCAGCCCCTGGGTCTTGCCTTCCGTCACCGGCGTCTGGAAGCTCACCCACGGCAACTCACCACCCGCGGCTGCCGTCGGCGCCTGGCTATACTGCCGGGCCAGCGCGTCGAACGACTGGCCCGACTTCAAGCCTGCCAGCACCGTCGCAGCGGTCGCTGCATCTTTCGTCACGATGATCCGCGGTTTGACTTCCTCCTTGCCAAGCGATGCGACGATCTCGTCATAGCGTGCCTTCACCTGCGCATCCGTCACCGGCTCGGGCTTCACGCTATCACGCAGGAACAGTTGCGTCTCAGCGTTGGACTTCGCGATTTGTATCGTCTGCTTCACTTCCGGCTTGTCGCCGTAATTCGCCTTCTCCGCCGCCTGCCGGATCAACACCTGTGCGATCAGCTGGTTCTTGATGGCCTGACGAAGCTGCGGTGTATCCGGCTGGCGCGACGCCTGCAATACGGCATCTACTTCCGCCTTCGTGATCGGCGTGCCATTGACGGTCGCAACAGCGCCTGCCGACAGTGATGAGGATTGCGCCCGCGCCTGAATCGGCAGCGCCAGTTGCCACGCGATCGCTGTCGCGACAAGCAAGCGATTGAACGTCGTCTGCATACTTACTCCAACTTGAATAAAAAGTGCGCAACAACCGAAGCCACCGCGCAAAGTGCCCGCTTCGGGGTGAATCGGGCACGACCAAACTCGCTAATAGAACCAGTTCAAGGTCCCCAGCACCAGCGTCGCCTTGCTCTCTAGCGCCGCGGGTTGCGTCAACGCGCGGCCCACCAGCATCTCGCCCGACCACGACTGCTTGCGCCACTGCCATTGCGCGCGCAGCCCCGCGCCGATGCCCGCCAGCGTCGGAAAGCCCGGCGTCCCGACCAGGCTCGCCTTACCTGCGTCGAGAAACACATACGGCTCGATGCGCGCATCCTTCCAGGTGGGCACGTTGACCCATGCGAGCTCGTTGCGCGCGTAGATGCCGCGGTCACCGGCAATCTCGCCCGACCGGAAGCCCCGGATCGTGTCCATGCCACCCAGATAAAGCTGTTCCGAGCCGAACAACGCCGTATTCGTATACTGCCCACCTAACGCACCCCGATAGACCAGCACCGCACCTTGCAGTTTCGGCAGCGGCAACGTGATCGCCGCAGCCGCATCGAGCTTAGTGAACTGGCTATGCGCTGCGTCGCGCGCAATGCCATGTTCATCGTGATTCGCACCGAACCACGGCAACCCCTGAGAGATCCCGCCGTTGAACGTGAAATTCCCCTGCGCGTCGTTCATCACGAACTTGTGCAGCCAGTTGGCACCGACTCTCAATACGGCGACGCGCTGTGGATCAAGGTCAGCGCCGTTGATGGTCCGATCGGTACGGCGCCATGACAGCGTTGTATCAACGCTCACGATGTCGGCCGCGCTGCGCTGAACCAGATAGTTCCAGCCGAAAATGTGCGAGAGCGTGCGGCCGTAGAGCAACGCCGTCGTACCGATCAACTGCTGATATTCGGAATCGGCGATCGTGTAGCTAAACGTACTGCGTCCGAACGGTATGGCGAACGACCCGACCAGCGCGTTGCTGTCCTGGCTGTCGAGAAAGGTGACGTTGAGCGATTCCTGCAGGCCGAGCAGGTTATCGGCTTCGACGCCAGCCCGATAACGCGTGACACCCGTTGCAGAGCTGCCGTAGTTGTCGATGCCGAGATTGAAATACAGTCGGTCGCCGGGCTTGTTGTTGATCGCGACCACCGAGTCGCCTGCATTCTGTCCCGGCAGGATCTGCACCGCCGCCTGATTCCGGCGTAAGCGATTGATCTGGGAAACGCCCTGATCGATGTCCGACAGCCGGAGCGGATCGCCGGCATCCGTGGGGAATGCGGTCTCGTAACCTGCGTCGGTAAACCATCCGCCGCCTGCTGAGGTTTCATTCGTGTTGAGCCGGTGAATCGGCTTGCCGTTGATCGTGAATGCCTCGATGCGGCCAAGCTGGATCGTGACCTTGAGCACACCGGATGCGAGGTTCTGCGGGCCGAGCAACGCGCGTGTCGTCACGTAGCCAGCCCCGACAAAGGTATCCGTGAGGCGCTTGAGCAGCACGTTGACGCGGTGCGTGCCGAGTTCGTGATCAACGAACAGGCCCGTGATCGCATCGAGTTTCGCACGCGATATGCCGCCGGGCACTTCAAACGGCTTGCCGTCAGCCGTTTGCAGCACAATCTGCCCGACCCGAAACGTCGGGCCGCTTTCGACGATCTCGTCGATCGGCGTGCCGGGAGCAATGTCGAGCGTCGTCGCGGACGGCTGCGGCACCGACACCGAGGCCGGCGGCTGTTCGAGCTGGCGCTCCTGCGCTTGCCGCCGCTGCTGTTCGATGATGAGCTGCGCCGGGTCTTGAACGGGCGGAACTTGTGCCTGAGCGGATTGGCGTGCCAACAGGGATGCAATGCCTAATGTGACCGCAATCGAAAGGCGGGATTTCAGCAGACGGCTCATGCTTAGTTTGTCCTCGCCCATTTCGCGATTGCCGATTCGGGCATAGGCCCCGTCACTTCGATGAAAACCAGCACACAGACGAACGCAAAGGCGACCATTAACGCGATACTGACGACAGACCATTTCATCGCCACCACCACGTCGTTAGGCCCAAGTGCTGGTCGATCGAGACCGGCGTTCTCGACGGTGCCCGAATGGTAGTGATGCCACCCGCGGCCGTGACGCTCTTGCCGCCGCTGAACGAACCGCCGTCGATGACACCGTCGCCGGTGAGCGTGACCTGCCCATTCGCGGCGAAACCGCCACCGACGTCCATCGCAATCAGTTGCGCCCACGTGCTACCGAAGAACGCCTTGAAGCCGCGATCCTGATTGATCGCCGAATAGCCCGTTACGCCCTGCGCGTAAGTGATCGGCGCATCAACCGTGATATCGCCGGTCGCGTAGACGTTGCCGCCAACGTTTCGTGCGACGGTACTGGCCTTGATCGTGAGGTTGTTGATGCTCGAGTCCGCGCCGCCCTGCGGCGTGCCGGCCTGAATCGTGCCGCCGTAGGGCGTGACGTTGCTCGACGCGTTGGCATGGCAAAAGATCCAGCAGCTTCGCGAATAGTTCGCCTGTCCTGAGAACACCGCCGCGTTCGTGAAGGCATTCTGCGCGGTGATCGAGAGATTACCTGCGTCCGCCTTGATGATCCCACCCGAATTCGTGACGTTGCGGCCCGAGATCGTCAACGGCCCGACGCCTGCCTCAATCAACGAAAGTTGATCCGGGCGGCTGACAGTACCGTAGTCGACGCCGACGACGCTCGTCGTGTGTGTGAAAAACAGAAAGCTGCCGCCGCGATCCGAATACGTGGTCGGCTGGCCGCCGTTCGTGCCGCCCGTATGGTCGATCACGTTCAGCACGTCACCAGTCGCCGTGAGGCTCATGCCGTTGTTCGACACGATCCGTGCATTGTCGTTAATGATGTTGCCGCCCGCCGTCAGCGACGCCTTTCCGTTAGCCGCGAACATGACGCCCTGATTGTTCGCGCTCGATCCGTTGAGAATGTCGCCCGCAGCGTTGAGGGTCAAGTCGCCACCGGCCAGTGTGCCGTTGGTCGTCGTGCCCGTCTGAATCACGCTGCCGATGTTCGTGATCGTGCTGCTGCTCGTCAGGCTCATCGCGTTACCCGCGCCGAGCGTCGATGGGCCGGTCGCGTCGTCCGACAGGGCAATCGAGCCAGCCTTAATCGTCGCGTTGTTGCCGGCGCTCACTTGCGCGCCTTGCAACGACACGGCACCGCTCGTCGTGATGGATACATCGGCCGCTTTGATAGAGCCGTTCGGCGACGCCGTCCGGCCGATGGTGATGTCGCCAGTCGATGTGACGACTGCATCGCCCGCGTTCGCGTAGAGGGAGCCGAGACTACGCACGCCAGCGCCCTGATCGGTGACGACCAGTTCGACGCGGCCGGCCGTCAGACCGCCAGCGGCCGTGATGTCGACGGCGAGCGCCTTGCTCGACGCACCGGGCGAGGACATGCCGATCCGCCAGTCGTGGCTGTTGTCAGTCGGCGAGAGTCCGCCGTCCCACGTCGTGACGCTGCTACCGATGGTGCCGCGAATAAAGCCCGGCACGCCGATCGGATTCTTGTAGTCGTTCTCAATCGTTCCGTTCGCGGCCAATTGCTTCGCGATGAGATCGAGGCCGAGCATGGTGCCCGACAAGCCACCCGCACCGATCGTGATCGCACCGCGATCCGTGTTCAAGACAACGTTTCGCTGAATTGTGCCGGGCGCAATTGTCACGTCGGCGAAGCTCACCTGCCCCGTCGACAGCACAACGTGGCCGGTATTCGTGAAGCTCCCGCCGTCGACCGTGATGCCGTTCGGATTCGCCAGGATCACGTTCGCGCGCGGGCCAAGGACATTGATGTTGCCCTGAATCAGCGACGGGTTCGTGCTCGTGACTTGGTTCACGATCGTGCGTGCGCTGATGCCGATGTTGTTCAGGTCCGCACCGGCCTTCGAGACGTTGAACGACGAATAGGTGTTGTTCGAAACGCCACCGATTGCGGGGGCAATGTTGACGGTCTGCCGGCCCGTCGCACTGGTCGAGACGGACGTCGCCGTACCACCGTCGACGCTGATTCCGCCTGCATGAGCGCAGTATGGAAGTGTCGCCCAGGCTGCCAATAGGCTGCGCCCCAGTATGTCATTCAGCATCAATCCCCCGAATCATTCTTGTGTCTTTTAATAACCGAACGCTTACTCAGCGAGGCTCCGTCAGATGATTACGTTCAGATCGATGACGAAGTGGCTACTTTCCAATTCCGCGCATTGTCGTTTCCGAGTGCGTCATTCACCTGCGGAGCACAACTTCCGAAGAGTAGCGAGATCGTCTGTCGCGGCATGAGCTTCATAGAGTGCCTCACAAAAAGTCCCAACGCTTGAAGCGTCAAGTGCGTATGAGACGGCCGCGACGGCCCTCGCTTTGCGAAACCATGACATGGCCTCTCCCGCGTCATCTAACCCATCGTGTTGTTCGACAATTTCAAAATACTTTTCATCGAGATCTGATACTTCGTTGGTAATCGCTTGCCGCTCGGCTCGTGTGGTCTGATACGACGGATCGGAGAGAAATCGCAACCGATCGCCACTCAGATAGGCCACGACCTCAGCAGAGCGGCAAGCCCACTCTGCGACGCGGCAAGCCATCAATTTCCGCTGCGTTGCAGTCAAAGTCTTGCCGAGATCGACAAGGTCTGTCGCTACCGAATTTAGCCTGTCGCACGAATTCATTTTGGAACCTTCAAAGGTGTTGCCGGAACGGCGTTTGCGCCACTGATCGCTCCGGCGCAATTTGCGCATATCGGACGACCCGCTCCTACGGTTTGCACCGTGTATCCATTCTGAGCGGCCCACGAAGTAATGTCAGCTTCTGCATGTCCGGTACCCTTAATGACGACTTCGCCAGGATTCAGGCTGACACCAGGTCGAAGATATCCGTTTGGTTCGCTAGTAGAAACAACTACTACCTGATTGCCGTTCGGATCCAACACGACGCCGACGCCCATTGTTACTCGACCTTGAGATCCCGCGGGCAATTGCGATTGCAACTGAGCAGCTCGGCCGGCGGCGTACGCTTGTGCGTCCGAAAGAGACATTCTCCCACCGGCGACACCCGCAGCTACTGGACCGTTACCGGTCGTAATTGCTGCTGGCTCAGCTCCTGGCTGAGGACCAGCAGCTTCAGCTGCATTGGGCGGAAGAATGTTGAGCGTTTCTTTTCCCGCATCGACATGCATTCCGGGCTCGCCGCCATTCGTTTCGAAGCTTGACGTCGGCTTGATGTGTCCTGCTGCGTTGTTCAGAGCTTCATTCTGCGCGGCCGTTGCACCGGCCATCGCGTTTTGACCAGCCAGTCCCGCAAGCCCACCGCCCGACCACGCCGAAAGCGTTGCCAGCATTGCCACCTGGCCCTGATCCAGCGGTGCACCGCTCGGATCGAGCAAGCCAATGATCTGCTGCGACAGCACCGCGCTCGTTGCCGCACCGATGGCACCTCCGCCGCACCCTTGCCCCGTAGCGGCACCCGCAGCACAGCCGAGGGCCGCGTGAGCCGCCACGTAAGCAGCGCCAGTCAGCTTGTTGTCCTGATTCAGGTTGCCGATCGTGTAAGCGATTGATGCTGCCGCATTCGTTGCCGCGCTGTCGCGCAGATTCGTCAGGAAGCTACCGCCTTGAAGGGTCGTTTGAACCGTTGCTTGAAGCACCGATTCCGCCGCGATCGCCGTAATCGTCGTCGGCAGCGAACCCGCCGCCGCACCCGCCTGCGGCACCAGCGTGTTCCCCAATGTCTGCACACCGGCCAATGCGGCAAGGCTGTCCCTCGACGCCGTCCACGACCAGCCAGGCGCGCCATTGCTGAACGTGATGCCGTTCGTTAAGCCCGCCGTCAGCGCCGCCGTGCCCGCTGTCGCCAGCATCGTTCCCACGTTGAACGCACCGCCGCTGTTCAACTGGCTCATCGTACTGTTCATCATGCCGGCGAAAGCCGCCGACAGCGCTGCGTTGGCAGTGCCTGCTCCCAATGCACCTGCACCGGTTCCTGCCGCAGCAAATGCCGAACCAGAGCCTGCCGTCGCACCGGCTGCCGCCCCAACGGCTGCCGACGCCACCATCCCCGACATGATCGACAGCCCGACGATCACGCCGGTCATGAAGAGCTGGTCGTACCAGCCGTCGCTACCGTAGACCGCCGAGGTATCCAGATGATCCGAGACAGTCGATTGGGTGAACTGCCCACCGAGTTGCGTCTTCAGGTTCGACAGCATTTGCTGCGTCGCCGCCTGATTCACGCTGCCGTCGGCGCTAGCTTGCTGCAAGGCCCCGCCGATCTGATTCAGGCTTTGGACGTTCAGATCGTAGTTGGCGGCCGACATAAAGCCGCCTTGCTGCGCCACGGTACCCGTGGTCTGAAGCAGGATGCCGTCCTGACCGGTCTGATAGATCGTGCCGACGTTCGTCGACCGCTGTTCGTTCGTGAGCGAGTTCGTGTTGACCGTCAGATTCTGTGCGGTAACGGTCCCGGTGTTGAGGATGCTGTTCGCGTAATTCAGCGCGACATTCGTTCCTGTAATCTCACCGTCCGCATTCACCACCGCGAAGTTCTTCGGCAGCAAGATCTCGGGCATCAACGCCTGCACCGTCGGGCAGGTCGCGCCCTGACACCCCGGCTCGGGCACGCTTTGCTCGACATACCAGAGCATCGGCGCATTGATCTGCGCGAGCTGCGCATCGCTCAGTTGCGTGCCGAGCGCGACATTGTTCTGCTTCGCGTATTCAAGCGCCGCACCGTACAGTGCCGCCTTGTCCTGGTCGTTGATCGACGCCTGGCTCGTGCTGTCGGTCGCGCTCGGCGTGCTATAGAAGCTGCTCTTGCCCGTCGCCTGCAGCGCTGCCTGCTCGATCTGCTGGTTCTCGGTGTACGGGTCATAATAGAACGGCACGCTGCCCGGTTGCAGGTTCGCCGGCAACGCTGCGATCAGTGCCGCGGACGACAGCGGTTGCGTAACCTGGACGGCCGCGTTGCTCGTCAGGTAGCTGACCGGCACGGTCTGACCCGCGATCGTCTTGACGGTCGTGCTATAGGGCGTTTGTGCCGTTCCTGCCGACAACGAGCCCGTCACGCCCCCATTCGCCGTGACCGTCGTGATGGTCGGCGCAACCGGCTTGCCGACCGTCTGCACGCCAATCGGCGTATTCGGCGGCAGACCCGTTGCGCCCGTGACCGACGTCAGCTGGCCGTTTTGGTTCGTCACCCGCCCAGCGTTGTTGATGGTCGTCGCGACCGAACCCGGCAACGTCGGCGGCGCCAACGAAATCACTTGTCCCGACACCACCGGCGGCGGCGTAAAGACGTTCGGATTCGTGATCCCGTTGACGAGCTGCGAACCCGTCAGCGCGATCGATTGCCCGATCACATTCCCGGTGTTCGTCAAGGTCGGCGAGTTGACGCTCAGGCTGCCGGCCTGAATCGTGCCCGGCACGAAGTCCGGCGATCCGACATTCGACGGCAGGCCCGACACGGCTTGTGCATTTCCGGCGTTGAACGCGCTGCCGTACAGATTCTGGCAGTTCGACGCCATGCCGAGACAGCCCCACGTGCGCAGCCCGCCGGGATTGCCGGTCCAGTACGCGTGCAGGTACTGGTTGTCGCTCGATGCGCTCTGCGTCGCGCTGATCGTCGCGGTATTGAGCGCCGTGACAAGGCTGCCGGTGTTGCTGAACATCCCAGCCGAAATCGACAGATTGTTGTTGGCCGTGATCGTCGCCGGCGCGGCCGACTGCACCTCGATATACGCTTCGCAGTTCTGTCCGCAGCCGGTAAAGGGCGACGCCGATCCGTAGTTCTGGTGAACCGTGGCCGGCGCGGCGATCGTGTTCGTGACGCTCGCCGCATTGATATTGACGTTGTTGCCCGCCGCGATCGCCGCCGACGTATTCGTGACGCTCGCCGCTTGCGTCGGGTTCGCCGCAGTCGTGCCAGCGCCGCCGATCACAACATCATGCGCCGCGACCAGATTGCCGTAGGTATTGGCGACCTGATTGGCCGCAATGACGATGTCGTGACCTGCCGTGACGTTGCTATTGGCCTGCTGGTAGCTATACGTCTCGGAGTTCGGATTCGTCGTATGCAGCGACGTGCAACCCGCATTCGATACGCCCGATGCGCAACCCGCCGTGACCGACTTCGAACCAACATTCGATCCCTGGTTTGTGAAGCTCGCGGCCTGAATGTTGACGTCGTTGCCGGCGGAAAGCGTACCCGCGTTGGTCAAGTTGCCGCCGGACACATTCAGATTGTGACCGGCAAGGACTTGACCTGCCGTTCCCTGCACGGTCGTACTCTGCGACACGGAAGGAATCGTGACGGCCGACGGCGAGTTGATCGTAAACGTCGTCGGCAAGCCGATGTCGTACGAGCAAATGCTGTTCAGATCGCAAGCGTGAATCCCGGTGCCCACGATACCGCCGCCCGAAGAACCCGGTGATGTGTTGACGCTCTGATAAACCGCGATCGGCGTACCGCCCTGCCCCAAGAATCCCCCCGCATTCGAACCGCTCAATGCTTGCAGACCCGACAGCAGCGTATTCAACCCCGTTGCATCGATCGTGTCCGTCACCGTCGACGTATAGGATCGTGACTCGTTGTTCAACGTCTGCACGTTCAGCGACACATCGTTCGCAGCACTGACGGTCCCGCCTTGGTTATTAAGCGTCTGGGCAGTCAGGGAAAGATTGTGACCGGCCGCGATCACCGACGGTGGGCCGGACACCGCGCCGACCGTCGTCGTCGTTTCGATCACGCTCGGCAGCGTGAAGGTTTGGCTAATGCCGGCATTCGGAACGTTAGCCGACTGCACGTACCAGTACGCCGCCCCGAGGTTACCCATCGGAGGCTGTGCCTGCGACGCGTCCCCCGACAACTGGACCATCGTGAAGGTCCCCGTCGAGGCAACGGGCGCCTGCGTGATGGCAACCCCGACCGGCGACAGCAGATCGCCCAGCGTCGCCTGCTGTGTCAAAGGAATAAAGTGCGGCAGGACATGGCCGCCGTTACCGTTATAGTAAAACTGGTAATTGATCGTGCCGATGACGGTCGACCACAACAGGCCCGGGTTATCGACCACCTTCGTCGTCGTGGTACTCGCCGCGCTCGACGAGATTGCCGCGTTGTTGACGTTGTTCGCGGTGATCGACAGATCGTTGGTTGCGGTCAGATGCCCGCCGGCGTTCCCCAGATCACCCGACAAGGTAATGGTGGCGTTGCCGCTACCGGCCGGACCGTTTGACGTTCCAACCTGCGTCGTACCGTTCGAATTGTCGTAACTCGTTCCTGAAATCGTCAGCGTGTTGTTCGCCTGCACGAGACCGGCATTCGTTCCCGATCCGTTCAGCGTCAGATTGTTGGCCGATACCGTGCTACCCGCCTGGTTCGCGAGCGAGCCATTGACCGTCAGGTCGTTACCGTTGATCGTGCCGGTGTTGCCGACTGCGCCGTTCAGTGTCAGCGAACCCGTGCCTTGATTGATGGTTCCGGCGTTCGTGATGCCCTGCGCGGCCGTGACGGTAACGGCCCTCGCCGGCAGCGTCCAGGTCCCCGAGTTGTTCACCGACAGCGCAGACAGATTCACGCCGTTGGTGCCGTCGATCGTTCCAAAGGTCGCAGCCGACGGATCGAGTGTCTGGTTCGGCAGCGCCAGCGTCGCAACGTTTTGGGCGAGAATTTTGCCATTCGTGTTGTCATACGCGCCATTGCCGCCGGTGACCGTCACCGTCGTATTACCGGTCGCCGCAGTCGGGTTGTTCACGTCGCCTGCGAAAATCAGCCCGGAATTGCTCAGGCTGCTCGTCGTCAGATTCAACGCGTTCGTCGCCATCAACGAACCTGAGTTCGTCGTCGCATTGCTGACGTTGAAGTTTGCGGTCGGGCCGTAAATCGAACCCGAATTGTTCAAGTTGGTGGCGGTGACGTTCGCCGTTTTCAGCGACGACAGGCTGCCGGTGTTGCTGACGTTCGTGCCCGACACGGTCAGGTTACCGCCCGCCATCTGCGTCCCGACGTTCGAGACCGTGTTGCCGCTCAGGCTCGTATCGCCCTTGAAGGCGGCCGTGCCCCCCGTCGTGAGGGCTTGGGATGCCGTGATCTGTGTGGTTCCGCCAACGACCGCGTTCGCAGTCGTGACATTCGCACCGCTCAGGGTCGCATTGCCGTTCACCGACAAGGCCGGCGCAGTCGCGCTGAACGGCGCGTTGAGCTGGCCAGCAGCCGTGTCAAGGGTGTTCGTCGCCGTCGCCGTCAGGTTGCCGCCGACTGCCAGCCCTTGTGTCGTGATGTTCGCAGCCGTCAGCGTCGCGTCCTTCGAGACGGTCGTCTGGCCGTTCAGCGCCATCGTCTGGCCTGCGTTCAGCGTGCCATTGCCCGCCGTCGAGACCGCTCCCGAGGCCGTCAGGTTGCCACTCTTCGCGTTGATGCCCAGGTCGCCGAGACTCGTCACACTGCCTTGCGTCGCGACGTTCGTGCCGGCCGTGATCGCCGTCGTGCCACCCGACAGCGCATTTCCTGCAAGCGTCGCGCTACCGTTGGTCGCCGTCAGCGTGCTGTTGCCGACTGCCGTCGTCGCGCCGACCGACAAGTTGTTGCCTGCCGTCGCCGACAGGTTGTTGCCGGTCTGGATCGCACCGCCGATGCCGATGTTGTTCCCCGCACTCAGCGTCGTGTCATTCGCGACATTGACCGTGCCCGAACCATTGATGTCGCGTCCGGCCGTCACGCTCGCGTTGCCGGACCCGTTCACCGACAGGCCGCCGTTCAGGTTCGCATCGCGGCCCGCCGAGATGATCGTGCTCTGACCGGTCTGCACCGTGCCGGCGACAGTTGCATCCTGCGCGGCGGTGATGTTCAACGCGCCCGGCGTCGACACGGCGCCGGCGACCGCGACACTCCCCGCGCTCGAGCCGATCGATGCGTTGCCACCGCTGTACGTCGTGCCACCGAGGCTCACACCCTGCTGACCGGTCGCGTTCAACGCGCCGAGCGCCACGACGTTGCCGGTCGTGCTCAAGGTCCCGCCGTTCGCTGCGAGCGTCATATTGCCGATCGACGCCGCGCTGCCGTTCACTTGCGTGCTGCCGCCCGAGCTCACGCTCAGATTGCTGCCGCTCGTGACATCACCGCCCAAGGTCGAATTTCGTCCGGCCTGAATCGAGACTGCACCCGGTGCGCTCACTGTCCCGCCGAAAGTCGCGTCCGTACCCGCCGTCGCCGTGATCGTGCTGCCGCTCTGCAACGCGCCGTTCAGCCCGATCGCCTGCCCTGCGCTCAGGTTGACCGCGCCTTGCGACGACGTGACGTTGCCTTGGCCCGTCAGCGAACCCGCCTGCGCCGCGATCGATACGGGTCCCTGCGCCTGTGCCGTCCCGCCAATCGCTGCATTCTGCGCGGCGTTGATCGTCAGCGCACCGTTGGACTGCGCGTTGCCATTCACGGCTGCCGAGCCGGTTTGCGCCGTGATCGTCGTATCGCCGACCGATGCCACCGAACCCGCAACCGTTGCATTGCGACCTGCCGCCATCGCAACCGTGCCGCCACCGACCAGGTTGCCGGTTTCGGTCACGTCGCGACCAGCCTGAATCGTGATCGCGCCCGGCGCCGATACGTTCGCGAGCGTCGCATCCTGCCCTGCCGTCGCGGTGACCGCGCCTCCGCTTTGCACCGCACCGCTATACGCAATGTTCTGGCTCGCCGAGAGCGCGACGTTACCCGTCGTCGTGCCGATCGCGCCGGTCCCGGTCAGGTTGCCGTTCGTCGCAGCCAGCGTCGCGTCATTGGTCGTCGTCAGCGCGCCGTTGACGGCCACATTGCCGCCGGACACGTTTGCGGTCGCGGCCTGGGTTTGCCCGGCAAGCGTCGCGGTGCCGCCGGACTGAACCGTCAGCGTGCCTGGCGTCACCGCAGTGCCGGAGATTGTCGCGTCGCCGGCGCTTGCCGTGACGGTCAACGGCCCTTGTGCCGAAACGTTGCCGCCAACGACCGCACTCTGTCCGGCTGTCACCGACAGCGCCGCGTTGCTGATCGCGCTGCCCGCAATTTGCGCGGTACCCGTGGTCGCCGCAATCGACGTATTGCCGACACCCGACACCGCACCATTCACGGTCGCGTTGCGGCCGCCCGTCAGCGCGACCGTACTGCCGCCCTGCACTGCGCCATTCACCGTCAAATCGCGTCCGGCCTGCGCCGCGATCGTGCCCGGCGCACTCAGCCCGCCGACCGTCAGGTCACCATTCGTCGCCTGCAGCGCGACGTCGTGCGCCGACAGCGAGCCGATCGACATCGACTGGCCAGCAGTCAGCGCAGCACTGCCGTTCGCCGCCACCGAGGTTGCATTGAGATTTCCGCCTGCGGTCATCGACACGTTCTGCCCGGCCGATACCGAGCCGGTCGCGTTGATGTCACCATTGGCCGTCACGACATAGTTCTGGTTCGCGAGCGACGTCCCGCTGATCGTGGTGTTGCCAGCACTGGTCAAAGCGACGTCTTGATGTGCAAACGTTTGACCCACCGAAATGTCGCCGTTCGAGTTGACGACCACATTGCCCGCCGTTGCGGTCAACGGACCTTGCATATTCGCGCCAAGGCCAGCCGCGGTTTGCACGATGTAGACCTGCCCACTGGTCACCGAACCGAACTGATTCGCATCGATGGCCAGGCCATTCGGCGTGGAGATCGCCTTGACGGTATTCGGCAGGCCGTTACCCGCCGTGCTATAGGTCGTGCCCGTGCTGTCGGTCGCGCTCGGCGTGACGAGTTGATTGCCGGTAATGATGTTCGTCCGGCCGGTCGCCCGGATCGGGGCATAGATCCCCACCGATTGCGCCACCAGGTCGATCGACCCGACGGTTCCATCTATCCCGGCGCCTGGACCATTGACCCCCGCCGGTCCGTTGATCGAAATATTGCCCGACGAAACGTTGTAGCCAACGGCGCCTGCATGCGCAAAATCGGTCGGTGTGCCGCCCACGCCCGTGATAAATTGCGGTGTCCCGGTGGTCAGCGTTAGGTTCGGCGTGTTCGTCAGTGAAAGCCCATTAACCGAAATTCCGCCCGGTGCAGAAATAATCAGGGCTGCGGGTGCGCCAAAAATCTCGAGCGGCCCATTCAACGTCGCAATGTTGTTGGACGTGACCTGATTGATGATCGTCGAGGCCGGTCGACCGTGCAGATTCGGGTTCGCGCCGAGCGCGCCGCCGAGCAAAGGCACCCCCGCCTGCGTGCTGTTATTCAGCACCAATCCTGTCGAATCAACACCAAATGTCTGGTATTGATTCAAGCTAATTCCGTTTGCGTTTGGCGAAGTGACGTTCACCACCGGCACGCCCGAGCTAGTCGACGTAATCGTCGGCTGGAACTGGATCGGCGCCCGTGGATCGACAATCGGTGCGGCATGTGCAGTCTGATCCACGAGCAGCATGGCGGGCGCGAAATACATGACGACCGACATGACCCAGGCGGTCGCCTTGACCCAAAGCGCATGCTCTTCGCTTTTCAGCGAAGCTTGACCGAAGATAATCTTCTGCTTGGCCGTTCCCCGTTGAACGTGCCGAGTTTCTATTTCGCGCATCAGTCGGCGCATGATTGGTCTCACCCGGAATTTTCGGCAGATGTTCGCACAGCCAAAACCGAAAGATGGTCAACAATTGTCATGGCTCTATCTTCCAGAAGATGAGCCATTACAAAATGCCTTCATGGCGATCGAGGCATTAAACATTAACCAATCCGCAGCAAGTTAAATATGAGATAACTTGATTATTTTCGAGATCGGTTTAGTCGAAAAAAAAGCAGCTCTCGGCTGAGGCGCTGTCTGCCGTGCCTGCCACGGCTTTCGTGCCGCGACAAATCGGTCGTACGTGCACCTCAGAGTCGGATAGAAAGGTTAAAAACCGTTTCAGATAACTAAAATCGCCTCAACGGATACCACTCTTTTGAGAGGCAATAGTCCTTCGTGGCACGACATAACACGCATAGATGGCGTGAGTCGATTCACACGGCACCTGCGATTTTTACGAGGTGCCGCGTTGCGTTCTATCGACGCAATCTTGACTTTCTTTCGTACCCGGTAAGGTAGTCGATACCAATTTCCTAACCACGCATGGAGAAAACATGTCGACATACCAAGAACTTCTCGCGAAGCGCGCCGCACTCGAAGCGGAAATCAACGCGGCCAAAGGGTCTGCGCGCGAATCTGCCTTGAAGGAGGTGCGCAAGCTGGTCGGCGAATTTGATATCAGCGCCCGGGAGGTCTACGGCGCCCGCCAAACGCGCAAGCGCGGCCGTACCGACCCGAAGTATCGCCATCCCGAAACCGGCGCGACCTGGAGCGGCCGGGGCCGCCCGCCAGCGTGGATTGAAGGCAAAGACCGCGCGCTCTTCGAGATCCAGCAAAGCGCCGCCCAGTCTTGAACTCCCGCGGAACACTGGTTACATTTTCAGTGTGCCAGGCACGGCCGCCACTCGCGATCTGCGGAGTGGCTGGCCGCTGCTCTCTTTTCTTGCCGTTTACTATGAACCACGCCCCGACAGTTGATTGCCACGATCCGGAGTTCGATCCGATTCGGTACGGGTATGCGCTCGAGCTCGCAACGGAAGATCTGCGACGCACCGCGACGTCGCTCGCAGCACGCTATATCAGCGCCGGCCTTGCTCACGCCTTGAGCTGGCCGCTCTTGCTCGAGATCGAAGAGCAGGCGTTCTCCGATCTGGCCTTTCAGAGCCGCAACGATCCAGCGATCGTCGACGCACTGCCGCGCATCGGGCCGGCGACGATGGCGGGCGTCGATTTCAGCGGTCTCATCGACTGGAGTCAGTCGGATCCATCGCTGCCGATTGTCTATCGGTGCGTCCGCGAGCTTCTGATGGTCGTCCCCACGTCCTCGCGCAGCGAGGAAGCCGCGTGATCGACGCGTTCCGTGTGCTCAACGAGCTGCGTTCCGATGCCCACGCCCGAAAACGGATGAAGGGGCGCCCCACCCTTCTGCTGGCAAAGGACGCGAATCGGAGATTCGCGTTATGCTTGGAGCGGGCAATATTCAGTATATAAGATCGAATGGACGAACCGACTCTCTGGCTGTCGGCACCAACCGAGGCCTATCAGCAGTGGCAACGCACGGAAGCCGCCGGCGCCGATCGGCGCGCGTTCTCGCCGCGGTCGATCGTCCAGCACGAAGCGATGTTCGAACGCTTCATGCGCCACCTCGCCGCCGCTCAACGGTCGCTGGCCACCTTCGGGCCCGACCACCTCGAATCGTTTTTCGCTGATCTCGATCGCCGGTGCAAACCCGGCACCACGACACGTCTCCGCTACGAGAAGCTTCTCGACAGGCTTGGCCGACACCTGGTTGACGTCGGCGTGCGCAAGACCAATCCAGCGGCCGCCTATGCGTTGACGCAGACGTGGCCGGAGGACGAGCCCGTCCCGGTGTACCTGCTCGAAGCCGATGATCATCGACTGCAGGCGTCGATCCGAGCCATTGACGGACTCGACGATCGCGCGTTGCGGAACCGCGCCATCGTTGGCTTATTGCTCTCGACCGGCATCACCGCGCAGGAAATCCGGCAGGCGACCGTCGTCGACCTCGACCTGTCGCCGGCGCCGCGGCACCTTCAAATCCCGAAGCGCGGCCCGCGCGAAGCACGCCGGATCAACGTAGCCGAATTCGCGGTACCGGCGCTCACACGATGGCGAAACCTGTCAGCGGCCGCCGACAGCCCACTGCTGTTCCCGTCCCCCCGTGCCGGCGGCCCAATGACCGACGAGATGCTCGGCCGCATCGTTCGAGACGAACTCCTCGCGATCGACGTTCGGCTTCCCGATATGAGTCCACGCACCCTGCGGAACACGTTCGCCAGGCGCCTGCTGCTCGCCGGCAGAAGCAACGATGACGTCATGCATCTCTTGGGCCTGACGAGCCAGCGCACTGTGATCCGCATTCGGGCAACGATCCCGACCCGGCCTCAAGCGGCACTCCAGACTTGACTTCCGCTCCGCCTCGATAGCCTGAAAGAGCCAGCAAGTTCGCTGGCTTTTCGCTATTGGAGCATTCAATATGGACTACGTATCGCGCTACACGGACCTCGTCTACTCCGCCAACGGCGGCATCGCCGTCTGCAGCTACCGGCTGCTCGCGCTCGCGTCGGAACCGACGCAGCTCGTCATTCAGGTCGAGAACCACGGCGGCTACAAGGACATCCTGATCACCGATCACATCGTCCGCGACGGAATCCTCAACCGAATCGCCGATCGCGAACTGACGGGCATCCCGTTCGACCTGCTTTGCGTTGCATTGACCGAGGCCGGCCAACATCACATCGTCTTCGTCGAAGCCGATCTCGAGGACTACATTCATCGCGGATATCCGTATGAGCGATCCGCACAGCCGGCCGCACGTGGCCGGCATATTGAGCGCATCTCGATCAATTCCCGTGACCTGGTGGTCGGCCGGGCCCGCCTGCAGACCGCGCATGCGACTCCTAAGTTCGCAGACGACAGTCTCGCGGCCATCCTCGACCGGCCGACGTCCGCGTAAGCGCCGAATACGCGGGCGTGTAGCCTCGGCTGGGCATCACGTACTGAGTCCGATCGCCAACAACAACGGAGGCGACAGGCAGAAAAAAACCCGGTGCAGACGCACCGGGTTGGGTTCCAAAGTGTCGGGCTTCAAGCCGCCTGCGAGAACAGATCGACAGGCGCCAAGTTCAGCATCGTGAGGTGCTCGGTGTTCGATATCGCGCGGTCGACGAGAAATCGATCAAGCTCCGCCGGCGTCAGGTTGCATCGCTCGGCGAGATGCGCGAAGTACTGCCCACGCTTGGCCATCTCCTGATACCGGCCCGCCATACCTTCCGGAAGCCGAAGAATGCCCTCGTTCAGCCAGAACCGCGCCGACTCCATCCCCGAGTGCTGCTGCGCCTTCACTGACCATCCAGCATCGAAGCTGCACGTCACGAACGCACACGCTGCCTCGACGTCTACCTCGAACTGGTCACTCTCTTCGAAATAGACGATCTGCTCGCCGGACCTCGTGCGCGCATATCGGCTCGGACGCTCCGGATGGCGGTAGCGATTCCACTGTTCCGCGGCGTAATCCCGAAGTCCATCCGTGGGCACCTCGGCGTCGTACGCGCCGACAAAGAACCACCCGTGATGCGGGATGTCGATCTTCGGCAACGGGTCGAGGACCGGCACATGGTAGCGCCGTCCGAGCCTATGCACGTCGAACCAGACCGACAGAGCTGGAAACGCGTGCGGCGCGTAGTGGTGCATCGAGAGATAAAAATCGATCGCCACCAGCTGCGCCGGTGTGATCATCTCGAACTGCACGTCGCAGAGCGCCCGGTTCTCCGGCGTGTCAGGTATCTCGCCCGTGGCCAGCGCGGCCTCATGCCGCTCAGCGCGCTCGACCTCAAGCGCGTCAAGCGTCAGCAGGTACTGCAGCAATCGAACACGCTCCAGGTACGAAAGAACGTCCGGCTTGACCGCCAGATACCCGGCTTCGCTCAGCTTCCGGCCGACGAGCTCGCGACAGCCGAGATCCCATTGCACGGCCATCAGGTAGTTGCGGAAGCGATTCAGGCCCTCCAGATGACGGTGGCCAGCTTCCTTCACCATCGACTCCATCGAACGATCACGCTCGCCGGTCACGCAACAGAACGCGCATCCGAATCGAGAACCGCACGCGGCACGCGCGCCGCCCTCTCCCAGAATCACACCGCATGTCCCCTCGTTCCCAGCGCGGTATAGATCCGAGAGCCGCCGGATCGACTCGCTGGACACGGGCGACGGAAAGGGGCGACCTGCATCCTCCGCGAAGAGCGAAAGCATCGTCCAAACGCAGTCGGTGGACCACTCGGCGACCGGCGAAAACGTGAGAAATCCGTCCACGTTCCGGACGGGTCTCAGCGCATTCTCGTTGCGAGCGGCCATGGCCGTTGCGCGACTACCACTTTCCCCGAACCGGTTGCCGAGTATGGTGACGACTTCGCTACTTCCGCCAGCGGCCGCCGAGCGCTCGAGCGTGACGCGCAGGCGATTCTGCGGGTCGACCTTCCAGTCCGCCGCACAGGCACGTATCCGCTTTCCGTTCTTCACCCCGTTTTCCGGGGTGCGAGGAAGCGTCCCGCGCCCGATCGTCGCAACGACGAACTGCGACGCTAGGGACGGCTTCGCAACGTGCACGGAAACTGGGACATCCGCATCGTGATTCGCGTCGCGGATCTCATCCAGCATGGCCTGGAGGTGCCAGTGCATACTCGGATTTTCGATTGTCGTGTCTGCGCTCGTCATGAAGTGCTCGCGTGACACGTCGGTGCCGGCACGCCTGACGGCTTCCAGCATCAGGATCGCCGTACACGTCGAATCCTTCCCGCCGCTCAGGGCATTCGACAGGGTATAACCCTGCCGAATCAGCGCGACAAGTGCGTCGATCGCCGATTCCATCTTCACCAAGATTTCAGAAAACATATGCTGCTCCATCTGCACGGGAACAGCCCCATTCGGGAGCCATTCCCGCATGGGTTGAGGATAGATGCCGATCAGGGCGCGCGGTAGAGTTCGCCGCGCGCAGAGACCGATTCCCAGTTCTTCAGATAGACGTCGGCGATCCGCGCGTCGCCGCGCAGCACCACGACGTTCTCCGAGTTGTACCGGGCCGCCTGTTGCGAGTAGTTGTAGCTGCCGGTCTGAACCGTGACGTTGTCGATGACGATAATCTTCGAGTGCTGAGCCGAGTAGCTGTTCACGACCCGAACCGGAATCCCGGCGTACGTGAGCGCTCCGAGCGCGGCGCGTGCCCGGCCGCTGCGATCCTCGTCGAGGTTGCTGCGGGCATCGACCGTCACCGCGACGTCGACGCCTCGCCGTTTCGCGGTGATCAAGGCTCGAGTTACTGCCGGTGCGGTGAACGAGTAGGCCAACACGCGAATCGACTGGCGAGCTTCGCCGATCGTCCGCAACACCAGCGCTTCAGCGCCGCCATCCGGCGAGAACGCAATTTCGACCCGCGGCAGGGGCTGCGCCTGCGCGCGGCCGCCCAGCGCGATCGCAACGCAACAGCACAGCCAAGCCACCAGCACGGCCCAACCGATTTGCTTCTTCATAGAGGTATCTCCAACGGAAAAGAAAAGCGCCGCCCCATTCCCGTGCCGGGCGTTGAGATACGGCATCGAAACGTTGTGACGAACGCATTAGCGGTTCGCCAATGCTTTCGCCACATCGCGCGCGGTGACGGTCAAGAGCCAACGACCACTCTTGTCCCGCGGCCAGCGGGCATACTCCGCATACCCTTCTGTCTGCGGTCCCGGCGAACTGGCGACCGCGACGAGGAAGTCAATGCGATCGGCAGGAACGCGCAGTACAGAGCAGCTGGATTGCAGCGCGCACCGAACTGCCGAAAGCCCGACGTATGCCGGTGCATCAAGCACGGTCAACGCTTGCAGCGCGACGTCGCGCGCGGACCTGTCTCCAGCTTTGTCGGCGACGATCGAGAGCGTCGCCAGACGTGCCCGAACCGACATCGCGTCGAATGAATCTCGCGCGCTTTCCGGCACGACACGCGACGCGAGCTGAACAAGATCAACATTCAGAAGTGGCATACTGAGGCCTCAAAAAAAGACCCCACTCTCTTGCGAGAGCGGGGCCGCTGGTCAACGGATTAAATGCAGGGCTTGGGGTGCCCTGCGGGAAAAGTGTGAACTTGGCCATCTTTGCAGATGACCGCGTCCGTTTTCATAGGCGGCCGCCTATTCACGGCCTGCGAAGCCACCGCGTAGCGCAGGGCCGGCGCCGGCGGCTGCGAGCCGCCGTGCATCGCGATCAACAGCATCACCAGGTTCGTCATCCCGTCCATCGAACACTCCTCCGTCGACGATTCAGGACACGACGACAGCCGTAGCGGCCACCGTCACCCAGCGCCCATCAACCAGCACGTCGCGCAGCCGCGAGCCGTTCAGCTCGTAGACGTGCTCCATACCCATGCGGATAGGTTTCGGGCGAACCGAAACCGTCAGGCTTCGATGCAGAGCAACAGACTTGGACTTCAGTTTCATTGCGTTCCTCGAAAAGAAAAAAGGCGAGGAACGCCCCTGTGGGGAACGTTCCCCACCAGGGTTAAAAATGTGTGCTGCACTACCTCGCGAGTGCGGCCACGTCGATGACCGCATCGGCCTCCGCAATCAGGTCGGGCGTTTGCGAGATGAAAAACTCTCGCGCATACCCGCCCTGACGCAGCACCTCGCGCTTCATACGCATGAACTGCACCTTGCGATCAGGATCAAGCGGACCATCCGACTCGTCGCTAAACAGCGTCTCGTACGGTTGTCCCGCGTTACCCGCGATATACAGGGCGACGCCTCGTGTCAGGCATTCGTTGATCCACACCTTCTGACCACCGGACATCACGCCGACCGCTTTGCTGCTGTCGCTCTCGGCGTCGTGCACGAGGATTTCAAATCCCTCGCGCCTGTCACCGTTGGCCAACGTGCGCTGCGTCTGGATCTCGACCGTGAACCGCGTGCCGTAGCACGCAAGCAGCAGGTCGTTCACCGTCTGCGTCAGCGCCGGGCCCGCGTCGTCGATCGTCAGCGCGATCACGCCGTCATTGCCCAGCCCTTTCCCCAACAGCTTCCACTTCGCGATCTCGTCCGAGATGCGCTCTGCGAGTGCCTGCGTCGCTGAAAAACCCTCAAGCTGTTGATGTTCACCCGAAACTGACCCACTTTTTTCATCTAAAACTGACCCACTCCTCAAACAACAGAAACGCTAGTTTGGTGCGTCAATCTCCTCGTCTTCTGCGGGTTTGCTTGTTGTTTTTCTAGGGGCAGCCCGCTTTGTGGGCTGCCCCGCCGTGCTGTTCTTGAAGCGCCACGAATCATTCCCCGTTTCGACTATGTGGCAGTGGTGCGTCAGCCGGTCGAGCAGGGCCGTCGTCATCTTCGCATCGCCGAAGACGTTCGACCACTCGGTGAAGCTCAGATTGGTTGTAACGATGATGCTCGTTCTCTCGTAAAGCTTCGAGAACAGATGGAAGAGCAAGGCCCCGCCTGTTTGCGTGAAGGGCAGATAGCCAAGCTCATCGAGGATCACGGCGTCAACGTACATCAGCCGATTCGCGATCTGTCCCGCCTTGCCCGCTGCTTTCTCGAGTTCTAGCTGATTGACCAGCTCCACGGTTGTAAAGAAGCGGACACGCTTGGCGTGCTGCTGCACGGCCTCGATACCAAACGCGGTCGCAAGGTGTGTTTTGCCAGTGCCAGGTCCGCCAATAAAGACGATGTTCTGCGCCGACTCGCAGAACTTGATCGTATGCAGTTCACGCACCAGATTTTCATCGAGGTTCGACTGACTGAAGTCGAAGTTGGCGATGTCTCGATGAGCCGGGAATCGCGCAGCCGTCATCTGATAGTTGATCGAGCGGACTGCTCGCTCAGCGATCTCTGCTTTCAACAAGGCTTGCATGAACGCCTCCGGAGCAAAGTCGTTGTGTCTCGCCTGAGCCAGCAGTTCCGGCCACGTTTGGGCCATACCATGCAGCTTCAACGCCCTCAGCTGGGCGGCAGTTTCATTCGACATGACCATCCTCCTCGTTTGGGCGTGGGCGGAGCTGTTCGTAGCGGTGAACGTCAGCTAGTGGCTCGATTTGCAACGTCAGTGCAGTTTTGACCTTCTCGCCCTTGTGGGCTGGTGGGGATTTGAGCCGGGCAAGGATATTCAACACGTGCTCCCCGCTGGGGCGGCCTGACTCTAAAGCCAGCTCAACCGCAACTAACACGGCGTCGAGGCCATGGATCGGGGTTGCGGCCAACACTTGAACCATTACGCGATCGCCACCTTCTTGTCGTAGGAGGTGACGCTGCAGGCGCAGCATTGGCTCGGGCATGGTTAGGAACGGTGCACCGTTCCTTAATGCACCGGGTTTCCGCGTTACTAGATTGACGTAATGACGCCAGTCGTAGAACGTCTGGTAGCGGTCAAAGCTCCGAGCATGTCGGGCGATTTCTGCGCCATCTGCCACGATGCTCAGGAAGGCCGGATACGTACGCAAGCTGACGACGTGGTTCGCGTACTCGGTCGGTACGCTATAGCGATTGCGTTGGAAGTGGATCAGGCTGGTTGCTGATACCCGCACCGGCTGCTCGATGTAGCCGTCGAAGGGCTTCGGGTTTTGCATCAACCGCGGCTGTTCGTCTTGCAACGCCTCCGCCACGGTCAACTCAGGCCACTGAGGATGCCTCAGTTCGTGCCATGCCTGACGGCAGCGCTCCGCTAGCCATATATTAAGGACATCGAGCGACTCCCAACGCATCCGGATCGCCTCATGCCAGATCTGGCGACGCCGATCCTGAACGTTTTTCTCGACGACTCCTTTCTCCCAACCAGCGGCCCGGTTGCAGAATTCGGGCTCGAACAGGTAGTGATTGCACATTGCATGGAATCGAGCGTTGATAGCCCGTTCCTTGCCGGGGCCAACTTTGTCGACCGCAGTTTTCATGTTGTCGTAAATGCCGCGACGCGGCACTCCGCCGAACGCGACGAAGGCGCGGGCGTGCGCATCGAACAACATTTCGTGACTTTGGGTGTGGTACCCAACCAGCCAGAATGCCCGGCTTGCAGCGAGCTTTACATGTGCCACTTCGAGGCGCCGGCGCAGCCCACAGATGAAGACGTACTCGCAGCTCCAGTCAAACTGGAACGCGTCCCCATATTCGAATGACATAGGCACAAACGCACCGCGCTGCGGACCTTCATCCCGCTCCTGTTTCCAGCTCCTCACGAATGCGCAGACGCGTTGATAGCTCCCGTCGTAGCCAGCAGCGCGCAACTCCTCGTACATCTGTGTTGCTGTCCGCCGATCCCGTTTCGGACGGCGTGAGTCAGCAATCAACCACTGACGCAGTTGTTCTGCCCAAGCGTCGATAACGCTCTTGCTGGCACGTTTCGGATACTTTGGCTCGCCAGTGGATGGCTCTCGAAGCCATCGCCGGATCGTGTTTCTGGACAGCCCGGTACGTCGAGAAATGTCCCGGAGAGGGACGCCATCGCGGAAGTGCATCCGCCGGATTTTGGCCAACATGCTCACCGTAATCACTCCGGTTCTCCTGCTTGGCGTCCCAAGCAGGCATTCGAACATGTGGGTCAATTTTCGATGAAAAAACTTGCTGCAAACGGGTCACTTTTGGTCGGCTATCAACAGCCATCGTCGAAGACCGTCTCCGGTTTCAGCGAGTTCGTGCCGGACACGGTGTATTCGAAGTTCAGCTTGTCGGGCGGCACACCAATCGGCCCGGAGTCCGATTGACCCGCGCGGTCGACATCACGATCGTCCCCGCCGGCATTCCCGCGCGTGCGCACTTTCGCCATCAGCGAATTCGGGTAGTTGAAGCGGACGTTCTGATAGAACAGCCCGCCGAGCGGCGACGACACAAGCGTCAGCTCGTACTCGCGCTTATTCGTGCTCAGGTGCAGCGTGTTGACGAGGCCCGGCTTTGTCGGCTTGACGTACACGTGATTTGCGCCGTCCGTATCGATGACCCACTGCACCGAGTCGCCCATCGCCGGCTCGCTTATCAGGCTCTCGCCGCGCTCCAGCTCGATCGTCGTGAGCTTCAGCGGAGCCGTCATCACGCGGTAGATCTGGTCGCGGCTGTACGGAAAAACAGCCATGCGCGCGTCGCCAGGCATCGTGATGGGATCAGCGCCGGAGTTGTACGGGTTCACCGGGCTCATCGCGTCGCCGATGATGCTGCCGACATCGAAACCGGGAATCGGCGACACAGGACTCGCGACATTCTTTGCAGCGAACGCATTGGCCGACGCCGCGATCAACGCGAGCGTGCCCCAGGTCAGGAGGGAACGTGGTCGTTTCATGCGCCGGTTTTCTGCAAAGTGAAGAACGGGTAGTAGAGGCCGTACGGATTCGTGCCGAGTACGTCTTCCGCGGTCGGTGGAATGATCTGGTAGCGCATCGTCAGCGCGAAGCGGATGTCGACAGGTTTGTCGGTGGGCGATTGCCGGGTCGAGGTCGTGAATTCGACGACGACGGTCGAATCCTCCAGCAGCGAGACGTTGGTCACCTTCGGTTCGCGGACCAGCTTCGGATTGGTCGTGATCTGGTCGAACGGCTTGTCATCGCTGATCCACGCCGCGAACTGGTTCTTCGCGTTGCCGACCATCTTGGCCTTAACCGCGTTGATGTTCTTGGCGAGACGCGACGTACGGATATCGTCGGTAAGGACCGGCTCGATCGTGAACCAGTGCTCGACGTCCTGTTTGATCGCCGTGCGCTTCGCCTGGTCGTCCGGGTTATATGCAGCCAGCTGCTTGACCAACGGATTGCCACCGGCGTCCGACGAGACGCCATACGACCGGACGACGGACGGCGGCGGCTGACGTGTATAGACGGCACCGCCCGCGATGATCGCGAGGATGAAGCAGAAGGTCTTCCAGTGATTGGCTTCAACGCGCAGACGCGTCCCCTGATCGAAGATGATCTTTTCGGGATCGTCGTTCGAATAGTGGCCGGGCGCCGGAGAAAGGGCGACCTGCTTCTTGTTACGGGGAAAGAGTCGGGGGAATCGCATCACGGAGTTCCAATTGGGACGGATCAATTGGAACAGCCGAGGCCACAACGGCACGTGGGAAAAGAGCCGTCATTTCCGGGACCTTTTCGAGGCGACGAGAAACGCTGGCCAACGGTGCGACTGCGCGCAACCGGTTGAGGGGTGTACGGCGAAAAGCCCTATGAAAATCGCGAGCTTTTGGGTCTTGCGTTTACGACTACATCGATAGAATTAGTGCGCCGTCGTTGCACGCGTTGCACGCAGCACACTGGTGGTGACGAGACGGCAGTCATTCGCAAATCATTGTTTTCGCACGATTCTTGACCCAGTCCTCGTCCGAGGAATCCTGATGCGCCCCTCAACCGGTTGAGGGGCATTTTTCAGAAACAACAACAATTGACGATCAACGATCGTCGACTCCTATGACCTGTTCCAATTCGTGTAATAGTTCGGCCGCTGAGAAAACAGGCATCCCGCGAGATCGCTTGGCCGCGATCGCGCGACATGAGGATCTCCGCGGGGCTGGCTCTCCACCCGTTGTGCTGGGCACGTTCTATCGGGAGCAGTTGGATCAGCAGCTTTGGCCGAGTCAAGCAACGCTGGCCGCGGACTTCAACGTGTCGAAGGCCATTGTCACACGGTCTATCCAAGCCTCTTTGCTTCCGCCCGAAGTGATCGCCTCTTTCGGCGGGCCATGTCAAGTCTCATACCGGACAGCAGAAATCGCTACGAAATTGATCCGGGAAGTTGGTAAGGACCTTGTCACGCGAAGGGCTCTAACCGTGCCGGCCAACATTGCTCCATCGAAAGTGATATCGATACTGTCTACGGGCGTAGTCCAAGCAGGAAACAGTGTTGAACTTCGATTGTCGCTAGCTGCGAACGGCAGGCATCTCAGAATCGATGCGCCTCATATCGACCTCGTGGTTCCCCATCTTCCCCTACTGCAAGATCTGCTGAACGCTCTCCTTCCGTCGGTCCTTCCGCGCAGACGCTGACGGTATTTTCCGAGCGGGTGACAGATTCCGACCTCGAAGGAGTTGCCACACGATCGGTGACATTATCCGACCTAGTGCTTTCGGCAGACTGCCAGAACGAAATAAGTCGCCGCAGCGCAATGGTGACGGTTTCCGACCCAAGGTCTGTCGAGAGGTGACATTTTCCGATCCGCGGCACCAATCCCTAAAGGTGACGAATTCCGACCTGCTGACTTACCGCGAACAGTGACAAATTCCGACCCTCTGACTCCAAGCCTCAAAAGTGACGTTTTCCGACCGGGTACGCTATTCGAAAAGGTGACGCGATCCGACCTGCACGCAGAACTGATGCGTGACAAATTCCGACCCGTTTTGTGTTTTGAGAAGTGACATATTTCGACCTGATGCCGAAGCTCTACTCCTCTTTCGTACGCTGGCATTCGTGCCAACAGTGACGTTTTCCGACCCAAGGCTCCGTCCTTTCTATGACTTTTTCCGACCCGACGCGACGGTTTCTCCGACGATGAACCGCTCCGGGTCATCGGACTGGCCGTTATAGCGCGCGGTAAAGGTGACGTTTTCCGACCCGGCAGTTCGACCCGTCGTTGGCACAGGGGCCTACTCGGCCAAAGGTGAGTGAGTACTTAGTACCTCTTGGCTGGTGAGGTCGGAAAGCGTCACCTTTTGCGCTGGTAAACCCGTCTTTGCGTCCAATCGGAAGTGGTTTGGAGGCCCAGCAGGCGCATTGAGGTCGGAAAATGTCACTTTTCAGCCTTGCGGCATGCGCTGGAGGTCGGTGTTGGGGTGGGTTTTGTTGTATAGAAGCAACTTTCAAACGGTGCTCTTTGTAAGACAGTTTGTAGAACCGTTTGTAAAACCTTTTGTAAACGCTGTGCCCCGCTCCGCACAGGCTTGTCAGTTAAGGCTTTGCCGGGTGTCACAGTCGAGAAACTGTGACGTTTACCGACCTGGAGGTGACGCAATCCGACCCTAAGTAGACACAAAGCGGGCCGGCGGTGACAAATTTCGACCGTTATCCACAACGGTGACTTGCACCCTGAGCATGTCACCTTATAATTGTGACACTCCCCGCTGAAGGTCACCTTTGTGAACAAGAAGGCAAAAACCCGGTCCGAGTCCGCTCAGGTCGAGATCGTTGAGATCGAACCTCTCCAGATCGAGCCGTTGGACGAACCGCCTCTGGACGGTGATGGCCGAGTGCGGGGCACTGTTGCCATGAGCCGAGCGCTGGTCAATGCCCAGCAAGGCCTGACCCTCAACGAGAAGCGAGTCATGATGGCGGCGCTGCGATGCATAGACAGCAAGAAGTCACCGTACTTGCATGGTAAGGGTAACGGCTATGTGAGTGTTCGTGTTCGAGCCGACGAGTTCGCCGCCCTTGCAGCACTTGCTCCGCGGTCCGGCGAGAAGCAGGCAACCGCTGCGTATGAGGGGCTAAAGGAAGGCTGTGCGAGTCTTCAAAAGCGTCAATTGACGTATATGGATGGCCCGAGGAAGGTGGTACTGAATTGGGTGTGGAAGGCGGTTTACCACGAACGAGAAGGATGGGCAGAAGTTTCCTTCTCTCCGGATTTAACGCCCCATATCTTCATGTTGCAGCGGCGTTTCGTCTCGTATCAACTTGAGTTTGCCCGAGGGCTACAGTCACTTTACTCGTGGCGGCTCCTCGAGCTGTTGATGCGAGAGCGGGATCGGGGCAGGCTCCTGATCACGTTGGAAGATTTCCGGCACGTGCTTGAAATTCCGGCGACGTACCGCTTTGCCGATATCAAGCGTCGGGTGATTGAAACCGCGGTGAACGAGCTGAACGCAAAGGCGGATCTTGTAATTTCCTGGACACCGGTGAAGCTCGGCCGCGCTGTGAATTCGCTAGATTTCAAGTTTATCCAGAATCCGCAAAGCCGCCTGGCGCTGGACGGCGAGTTGCCCTTTGAGGAATCAATTGCAGCGGCAACTGCCGGAAGCTGAAGCGCGACGGTCTCGCAGTAGTTCCGTCGCGCTACATTGCTTGTAGTACGGCACGGGATGAATGCCACCCAAGCTGTGTTGCCTACCCGGCGGACACACCTGGGTATCACACATCCCTACTTCAGTTGGTGGCCGTCTTCGGCAAGGAGCTTTTTGAGGGCCGCAACGTATGCCTCGGCTTTTTCGGCCGAACCTAGAGCGAGGTCCAGACGGACCTTCCCGTCGCCCCATTCCTTGATCGCACCGATCTCGGTCCCTTCAACAGTTGACACCTTGTACTGTCGCGAAAGGGACTTACGTGGGGCCCTGCCATTCTCGAGACTTTCGCGTATAGCCTTCACCTTCTGAAACGGCAATTCCTCGTCACGAATGCGCTCGGCAAATGCCAAGGTGCGCTTCTCGTCCGATGCCTTGAGGAACAGGGTGAGCTCGTAGCTAGTTGATAGGCCGAATTGTTTGGGATGCGAACCGATCACGTCCAGGACAGACTGCGGCAGATCCAGAAGCGCGAGAATTTTGCTGACCTTGGATTTGCCCTCCTCCACCAAGACCGCCAGCTCGTCATTCGACTTTGCATGACCCTGATCGAGAAGCTTCTTGTACCCGAGCGCGACGTCCAAAATGGTTTCCTGCTCGCGCTCGTTGTTTGCGGCTCGAGCAAGGCGGTAGAAATCTATCGGGTCGAGGCCTTCGAGAAGCTTCACATCCAACGTCTCGGAGCGATTCCGGAGCGCACCAAGCTTTCGGAACTGGCCGTCGATCAAGATTGCGCGATCCGGAAAGTCGGGGTGGCGTCCGGCGAGTACAGGGACGAGTTGGCCATCTCGGGCCATTGAGGCTGCGCGCGCGGCGATGAGCTCTTCTTTATAGATCGTGCGACTGTTGAGCGGGTTATCGTCGATATGGCCTATTGGCATTGTTATGTACCGCGCCTGCACCTTCCCTGCTTTTTCCAGGCTTGCCAAATACGCTTCTGCAGCCGATCTTGTCGGGGCAGCGACATTCTCGTTGGGCTGATCCAATAGGCTGCTTCGTCCGCTCAATGCTTCATCCACGCGGTCGAACCTCGAAGGTGTCGCTGTCTCTCGCATTGTCTGGTCGCGCTTTACGCCGGCATTAAGCGCCGCAGAGAAGTCTTTCTTGCTCATGCTCGCACCTCGAGAACTTCGAGAATTTCGTCGACAAGATCATTCAGTTCTTTGTGTGCGGCCTTGGCCGAGCGGAGTTGAAGGACAGTAGCGCCAGATACCTCTGCTTCCTTGTACGCGGTGCGGAAGCCAAGCTTCGTTTTCAGCATGGGAAGCTCATCGTCTCCAGCTGCAGCTTCAAAGATCTGCTTCACGATCGTGACGTTCTGGTTCATGTTTGCGAATGAACGAAGCTTGAGATCCGGGTTGCGGATCTGGGCCTCCATACCTAATTTTTTTGCCTCTTGAACTGCCCAGAGATTGCCGCCCGACGCCGCGATGGGAATCAGTCCCAGATCGGAAATAAGGAGGGCAACAGAGGGCGCAGCCGATTTAATGGCAGGCGGACAGTCAATGACAATAAAATCATAGTCATTCACGTACTTTGCAATCTCCCGATCCGGCCTAGGACTTAGCGCCAAGTTCGAAATAGCCGCCGGGTACGGTCGATCATCTGGGGCTGCGCCGACTGAGAGTGTCGCGGTACCCTGCTCATCCAAGTCGACGAGCATGGTCCGGTAGCCTCGCAGGCCGAAGGCGCCTGCGATATTGGTCGAGGTCGTTGTTTTCCCCGACCCTCCTTTCTGGTTGAAGACGGCAATAATTTTCGCTGCCATGCGTTCTCCTTATGCACTTGGGGCTCGGGCAGGAGCAGTTTCTACGTAGAAACTGCGCGCCAAGCGGCTGCCGGGAATATTAGGATGCCACCCGAAAAACATCAAGAAAAACGACGCGCTTTTGAGAAATTCTAGGATCCGGTGCGACAACTCAACCGAGACTTGTAGCGTGGCGTACTTCCCAGGAGTAGTTTCTACGTAGAAACTTGGAGTATGGCCAGCACCACCTTTGGCGGCTTAAAGGTGCACCGGACGGGTCGCGAATCGAACGCAAGCGGGCAATTGCCATTCTCTTGTGCGACCTCTTGAATCGCGTGCAGTTTTTGGTCTTCCGGCCTTCCGCCGCGGCGGGCAGTTTCTACGTAGAAACTGCGGTCGCGTACTGCTGGTTTGAAGGCAACTTTTCGCGGTCGGTGTCCTCGGCGAGGCGCATCGGAGAGCCTTTTTCGGATGCTCAGGAGACGTTCAGTTTCCATATCGAAACTGAGTGGGCCAAGCAATTGCAGACGTCGGATCAATTTTCAACGCGCGCATACTGAGCGTGACGCCGAATGCTCACAGATCGAGTTTCTACATTGAAACTGCGGTCGATGCCGTCGGTGAGGCTCCTCGGAGAATTCTTATCTGATGCTCGGGGGGCGTTCAGTTTCTACGTGGAAACTGAACGGGCCACGCAGTTACAGACGCCGGGTCAACCGACAAAGCTCGCATGCTGAGCGTGATAGCGAATGCTGACAGATCCAGTTTCTACGTTGAAACTGCGACCAGTTTGCACGACGGAAGCAATCGCGAACCGTCTCGCCAGCGGAAAGGATTGCGGAGCAACGACTGATACCTCGTCGTTTGCGGGTTGTGGGATCCAAAGCTCCGATTTTTTCTTATATACTGACTTTCCGCAACGCACCCGCACATGGCCGCAGTGTACTCTCGGTCGCAATGTCCGAGATTATCTGGGGGATCGTGGGCCTGTAAGGACGGAAGTCGTAGATCATCTGGAAGTTCGATAACTCCCACGAAGTTAACTCCGACTTAATCTAGGAGAAATCGAAGGTAGGTCGCCATCGCCAGCGTTGATGGTGTTTCGTCGGACACCTTCAGACTGGCGGCCATAACAGCAATGTTGGCGTCGCAGATACTTCCGATTCTGGGGCGATTCGCCATCAACCGACTTTGATGACCCGAGCCGCACTAAGCTGTCGCTAATCTAAGGAAGGTCTCGGCCTCTTGGTATTGGCGGCCAAGCTCCGCAGTCGCGTAGATCGATGTGGTGTCGAGCGAATCGTGGCCGGCAAAATTTCATGCACTCTCGAGACTCTTGCCAATGGCCAGCGCATGCGACACGAACGTGTGTCGCAGCCAGTGTGGACTGGCTGCGCTGAAGGCCCGGGCATGTGGCGAGTCCTCGCGAAGTGCAGCCGCTGTCGCCATCGCGAAAAACTGCTTGATCGCCTTGTAGAGCTGCACCGGATGGATCGGCCTGGTTTGCCGCGCGCGCGACGCGAGTTCAGGCGCCGGGTCTGTTTTGTTCGCCTTCGCCGCGCGCCGGATCCGGCCGATCTCGGCATTCGACAGCAGCGCGGGGATCAGCGGGGTCGCGGTAGGGCAGGCAAGGGGATCGCGCGGCAGGCCGCGCGATTCCAGGTAGTCGCCCATCAAGTCCAGCACGGCCGGTACCAGCGGCACGAAGCGTTCCTTCGCACGCTTGCCGACCACGCACAGCAACCGGATCGTCCCCAGCTCCGGTCCGGCGTACCGCTCCTGCACGTCGTCCGTGAATGCACCGCATAACTCGGCGCGCCGCAGACCTGTGCTGTATGCAAAGCTCAGCACGAAGCGCATGCGTGTCGCGGCGGCCGTGTCCGGCATCGCGTCGAGCACCCGCATCGCGAGGCGCCAGGCATCGGAGGTCAAGCCGCGCTCGATTTGCAGACGCGACTTTGCGGCTACGCGCCGCTCGTTGCCGGCGGCATCGTGCGTGGTCCCGCTGAACACGCGAACCTTCGCGAACGCGTTGTGATCCAGGTACTGCGCGTCGACCAGCTCACCGAAGAATCTCTTCAGCGCGGACAGCGCGTCCTGCCGGCTCTTGACCGATAGCGGCCCGCGGAACGGCCGCCAGCCGAGGGCATCACGCGGTGCGGTGCCGGCCATCACCCATTGGGTGGCCGGCTGAGGATCGATCAGGAAGCCGTTGATGTAGTCGCGCGCATCATCGGTATCGAGGCTCGACAGCGCCTTGCGCTTCACGAAGATCGCCCAGAGCAGCAGCCGCTCGGCTTCGGTGCGATAGCGCTGCCGCGTATGAGGGTTCTCGTAGTCGGCGAGCCAGAAATCGATCGCCTCGCGGTCGTTGTTGGCGCGGCTGTTGTTCTTGACCAGATTGCGGTGTGTGCCGTGCGAGCCGTCAAGCTCGGGCGGCAGCAAGAAGCGCTCGAGCGGCACGATTGCGGTGACGGGGCCGGCTGCGGCGAGCCGTGGCACCGGCAGCGAGCATTCGGACGGGTGGGTTTGCACGCCGGCGGCCAGCTGCAGGCCGGCGACGTCCCCGTAATGCGCCAGCCAAGCGGTGATGCGGCGCGCGCCGACTTCGCCGAGACTCGGCACGCGTCGGTACCAGCGGTAGCCGACCGCATTGATCGTCTCGACCAGCTTGCCGATCGTGACGAGGCCGACGTCGGCGAGACGGAGCGCGACGGCGGTATCGAACCAGCCGAGCACGTGGTGCTCCGGCCTCGGATCCTCGACCACCAGGCGCGCGAGCGCCTCGAGCGCCGCCATTTGCCTGGCACGCAGGCGCGCGTTGCGCTGCTGCCGACGCAGGGCCGCGCCCGTGTCGGTGTCCGCGCCGGCATGCCGGGCGGCGAACAGGTCGAGCAACTCCTTCTCGGTATAGAAGCCGTCGGGATCGTGCTCGGCGGCAAAGTTCTCCAGCGACGGCGTGGTGTGCGCCGGCGCATCGGCCGCGGGCGCCGCGGCGAGCGCGGCAGGCCGGATCGAGAGCAGCCGGGCGGTCGCGAAGTCCTGGCGCTTGCGCGCCGCGGCGACGAACGCGGTGACCAGCCAGCTGCGCGTCGCGGCGGCCTTGCGGGCGTCGCGCCCGAACTCGAGGTACTGGTCGGCCAGTTCGGCGAGATCCAGTCCTTCCAGATAGCCGCGAAAGAAGGCGAGGTGCTGCAGACCGATCCGGCGCTCAGCGGCCGCGTCGCGGCGTGCCTGGCGCGAGCGCGCCTTGCGGCGGGCAGCCGGCGTGGTCGCGCGGCGCGGCGCGGCCGGCAGCTCGCGGAACTCGACATCGAGCACGTCTGGATCGTCGGCGGTCGTCATGGGCGGATTCGAGAGGAGATACGGAAAGCGTGTTGTTTGATACGAGTCCTGCGGGGCTGCCGCGTCAGCTTGACTTTGACTTCGTCGGCGTCCGATGAAGTAAAGCTTGTACCGGCTCGACGGAGCTGATCCACGCGGAACGTGGTCGGTCGGGTTCAGATGAACAAGATTCGCTTCTCCGATTTCGGAAGGAAGAGTCGAAAATATCGATGTGGAGAAGGCAATGTTGGAAATCTCGGGCGGTCGACGGCATGGATATCGCAATCTCGTGGAACATCGTACAATGAGGCGTGCCTCGCCTAACGGATTGTTTCGAAAAGGCATTTCGCGTTTCATGTGTTGATGTTTCACGAACTTCTTGAGTGAGGCGCGTTTTTTGGTGCCGGAAAGCCCACTGAAAAGGCCGCTCTTCATATTCAACACCAGTTGGGATTTAATTCGTATCGTTTGGTACGTGTTTCGTAGTATTTTCTCGATTCGCCAACGCGCCTTCCAGCCCTAGCGGTTTCCCCTATCCGTCACTCCCACCTTTCGTGTAGTAAAACGTGTGCATAGCTTGCATGGAGCGCGCGATGCGTCCACCACGTTTCCGAAAGGCGGCTACTGACGTGCGTCCGTACGGCGCGCATCGGTTCGACGTGTTCGGTCCCAAGGTCGGCAGGAGGCTGACGTTGTTTGGCCGAAGCGCGCTTCAGCTCTGGCTGCGGCTGGAATCCGCCCCACAAGTGGTTACCTATTGCGAGCGACCGCTGCTCGTCCCGGAGGCAAGAGGGAGGCGGGCTGCGGACTTCTGGGTTTGCACGGACTACGGCGAGCAGCTACATCTGGTTTTGCGATCATCCGAAGCGATGGTCGCTGCAAAGGGGCTTCGTGTGTACCCGGCGCTCGACGCGTGGTGTAGGGCGAACGCGATGACGATGCACACCATCGTCCCGAATCAACTCGACGATCCCGAGCCGCTGTGCCAGAACAGGCTCACGATGTTGCATTACCTCGCGGCGAACACCACAGCAGTCGGAGACGAATTTTCCCGTGCCATCTCGACCGCGTGCGATGGCGGCTTGACGCTGGCCGAATTGGAACAACGGTTTGACGCCCTTCATCCTGAACTCGTGCGTGCCGTCGCGTTTTCATTGGTCCTGAAAGGCATGCTGGACTGGCAATCTTTGCGACAAGCTACCGACCTTGGGCGCCGGAGAGGCACTGCTGATCGGTGAGTCTGTGGTGATGCCGTCGTTAGTCAAGGTCGAGCGTTGCGACCCGCCGCCCTCGTCGACCGACATCCCGTACTACCAGCTCTGGAAGGAAGAATGGAAGCAGCTCAACTTCGAGGCGATCAAGAAGGCTTGGCTCAAGGAGTGAGGGCGAGGCCCTTCCGGATTTCCATGTACCTAGCCTCCATTGCAGGCGGACATCCAGGTCTTTCAAAATTCGACCATACTCGCTATGGGGCAACAATGTGTCATGGGCAGACGGTGCGGCGAGTGATGGAGAAGATCAGCTTTCTGCAGAGCTGACGTTGCTCAACGAAACCCGAGCGACTGCAATGGGTGGTGGATTCAACCGGTCGATGCAACAGCTCGATGAAATTTCCCTGTCGATCAAGCATCGTTGCGCCAGGGTGGGTGCTACCAGCCCATACGATGCTTCTGTTCGGTTTTCTGATGCCGATCATCATCGTCGGCATGCAGGTACAGGCTCGTCGTAGTGAGCGAGACGTGTCCGAGGTTGTCGCGGATCATGCGCAGGTCGACATCACAATCCGCCATGTGCGACCCTGCGCTGTGGCGCAGCCAGTGCGCCGAAGCGCGCTCGAGCTGGGCTGCCCGTGCAGCGTACTCTTCACCGCGCATACGCAGCTTTTCTGCCGCGCCCGCAAAAATGCCCTTGACGATCGTGTGCAGGGCCGCGCGCGTGAGCGGTGTCGTGGGCTGGCCGAGCGGCAGCACGAGCGGGGTGTCCTCGTGCCCTGCGGGCAATAAGGGCAATAAGGGCAATAAGGGCAATAAGGGCAATAAGGGCAATAAGGGCAATAAGGGCAATAAGGGCAATAAGGGCAAACCGCATTCGCGCCGGTAGTGGCCAAGCTCGATCATCATTTCGGTCGAGGCGGGCACTAGGCGTGCCTTGTCCCCCTTGCCAGTAATTTCGAGCCACCAGCGCTCGTGCCCCCCGGCGTCGCGCCGGCAGAAGAAGTCCCCCATCGTGTTGCCGCTGACTTCCGAGATGCGCAAGCCACCCAGGTAGAGCAGAGTGAAGAGCCACCGCGCGCGCCAGTAGCGTGCGCGCTCGCGGTCTGTGTCGCGCGGCAGACTGTTGATGTAGAGCTTGACCTCCTGCCAGAGGTCAAGCTCGAGAAAACGCGTGACGCGCGGCGCCGCTCGCCGTGCGCGCTGGCGTGAGAGTGACAGCGGGTTGCCGGCGAGGTAGCCCGCGCCGACAAGCCACGAGAAAAGGGCGTTGAGGATCACCATCGCTTGGCGCTGGCTAGATGCGGCGAGCGGCCCGTGGAAAGGGCGCCAACGTGGATCGTCACGTGCAAATTTGCGTCCGGCGGCAACCCAGCGGTCGCGCGGCTGTGGGTCGGCTAGGAAGCGCTGGTAGCCAAGCAGATCCTCGTGCGTGAGCGACGACAGCGGCTTGCCAAGCTGGACGATCGACCACAGCAGCAGCCGTTCGCCTTCCTTGCGGTAGTTCTCAAAGGTGGTTTTCGTGTCGGCGACGCGCGCCAGCCACGCGCGAACGGCCGCAAGATCGTCATCGGCGGCGATCTGGCGGCGGCCAGTGGCGCGGTTGACGCCGGTGCGGCCGTTGTTGCCGTTCGAAGTTTCTGCTAACAGTGACCACAGATACTGCTAGCGGGTAAATCAGTGGCAACGCCGCCAGCAAAGGCTGAGAGCGATTTTTTTCGTGTCCGCACGCGTTGCGCTCATGCAACAAAGGGGGGATGTATGTGCGAAGATTTTGCTAACGCACCTTCAACGGTTTGCATTGTCATATGTGGCTCACGAGCGGCGTAATGAGGAAAGTCGCTCGTGACACGAACATGGCGTGCATGTAACCGATGATCAACAAATTGGGTGCGTGCACAACAATATACCTCTCATATCAAGCCGGGGGCGCGATTTTAATGCCTGTTTTCTAGGGTGGTGGAGGCTGTCCACATTGAGCGTTGGCGCACGCCTATGCCGCGCTTCAACACCATCGCGTGGAATTGAGCGCACCTCGCTGAAACGCCTCGCCAGCGGCCTGCCGCTACTCAGTTCTGCATTAACCTTCGCCGCCCCGCATTAGCAGAATAGTCGGACACGATTAGCGCTCGAACGGACACCATTAGCAGAATCTGCGAACTTCAACAAATGCTACATCTGATAACTCTGCTTATCAGGTGGGCCACTTTTCGCTGTCAGATCGGCCATTTTGACCCCTATACTTCTCCCGACCCCGCCCGGTAAGGCCGGGCAGGGCGCTGGCCGCGATCGGCCCGCAACCGCGGGTGATCGACGCGGCGCCGACACCGTGCGGCTCGTTACCCTTTCCGTATCACCCACCACACCGGCCCTCGGCCGACAGGAACGCCCGATGAAATCCCGCATCTTCGGCCGCAAGCTCGGCACCACGACCCCGATGGTGCGCCTGATCGAGAGCGACGAGCCCACCGCCGACGGCGGCCCCATCGATCCAGGCAAGCTGGAGGCCTTCACGGTCGCCAACGCGCGGCGGGCCGTGCAGGTGTTGCGGGCGCAGGGCATCGAGGGCTACGTGCTGTTCAGCGACGACCCGACGCCGTATGCGTTCACCCCCGAGGCCGATTTCGTCTATCCGGCCGTGCGGCATTGATGATGGCGTCGACCCGCGACCCGGAGCGCGCCGTGACGCCGCCTCGGGCGGCCGCGCGGTCAACTTCAGCCATTTACTGCGAGGACATCACCATGGACCCACGGATCCACAACCTCATCGAAGCCAAGCTAATCGGGGCGATTGCGCTCGATACCTCGATCTTCGACGGGCAACAGCGGCGCCTCGAGGACGGCCTGCTGCGCCGAGTTGAACAGTTCCGCGCCACCCGGACCGTCACGGTCCTGATCCCGGACGTTGTGCAGCGCGAGCTGCTTGCGCACCTCACGCAGGATGCGGTGGCGGCTCGCACCACGTTGCTGCGTGCGACCGCGGCGCCGGCGCTCACGGAGTTGCTGCCGGAGGATGTGCTCGCACGGTTGCAGGCCAGCGCCGCGGAAGCGGGCACCCCGGCCGACGCGGCCGCCGCCCGGCTGGCGCGCTGGCTCGCGCGCACCGACGCGACGGTGCTCGATGTGGCCGCGTACGTGGACCTGCGCGCGCTGTTCGACCGGTATTTCGCCGCGCAGCCGCCGTTTGCCAAGGCGGGTGAGAAAAAGCACGAGTTTCCCGACGCCGCGGCCTTGCTCGCGCTGGAAAGCTGGGCCACCGAGCGGTCGACCGGGATTCTCGTGGTGTCGAGCGACAAGGACTGGCAACGCTTCTGTGCGGGATCCAAGCGGCTTTTTTGGACGGCGGACCTCGGCGACGCACTGGGGGCGTTCCAAGACGAGACCGCGCGATTTGCCGCGCGGCGCCTGGTCGAGCTATCGACGGCGGGCGGGCCGTTGGATCTCGCCACGGCCTTGCTCCAGGCGCTCCATGCGTCGGCCGGCGCGATCCAGGTGCAGGTCGAGGCGCAGTGTTTCGTCGGGTTCGGCTGGAAGGAGGCGATCGACGTGCAGCGCGTGGAGTTACCCACGCTGGACGTCGCCCTGGACGAGTTCGAAGCGGTCGACTACGGGGAGCAGGCGGTCACCGTCGCCGTGCAGGGCACCGCGCATTGTCACATCTCGATGGTTTGCGACTTCGGCATGTGGAGCGGCGAGGGTGTGGACGGGACTTACAGTGAGTTGGGTAACCGGACGTTCGGCACCGACGCGGCGATCCCCTTCCGCGCGCTAGTGACGTTGACGGGCGAGATCCCCAAACGGATGACGATCGGCCCGGTGGAAATCCTACCGACGGTCCATTGGGTCCAGCTAGGCGAGATCTCCCCCGATTGGCAATCCCTCCTCGGCGACGTTGCGATGCGGTCGAGTCGACTGAATTGATGCCGACGTATCGGCTGCCGCGGCGCGATCAGTGCCGACCGGCCATCGCTAACCCAATCGAGAATAACTTATGGCGGCATCTGAAGTAGCAGTGGCGGCGTCTGAAGTCGCAAAAGTCGTGGCGCAAGCACCGACGGATTGGCTCACCCCCGCCCTGATCGGAACCATCTTCGGCGCCGTAGTCACGGCCGGGGCGGGTTTGTGGAGTCAACATCGCAACCGGCAGCATGAACTGGCGAAGATCGCGGAACAGCGGGCGCACGAGGCAGCGACGCTCGCAGAGCAGCGCGCGCCGGCGCAGCTCGATGTGGCGCGGATGCTCGAGGATTTCACGAAACAGGCGGTCGATTACCTCGACGCGTGGCAAGTGCGGTTCGACGACTGGCTCGTGGAGCAGCACGAGGGCACGCGGGCCAAACAACACCCGTGGCCGTCAATGACCCTCGACTTCTCGCTCGTGAAGGAGTGGACAGCCGTAAACGTCGAGATCCAGTCGCGGTGTCGCGACCTGCCGGTGGCACTGGTGGCCAGCAGCAAATGGGTGGGCGATGCCTACGACGAATGGGCCGATTTCCCGGAGCTGGATTGGCTCGACACTCAACGGGCCATTCTGTACGGATTGCAGGCCGGCGAACTGGCCGTGGAGATCCGCACCAAGATTGCGGCGCCGGCATCGAACTTGGCGATTGGCTGCTTTGATCGACTGCAGCGGGAGTTCGGCGAGGTCAAGCGCCGCTATGTCGAGCAACACGGAAAGCTGAGCCTGATACCGGATATGGAAGCGCGCTTGCAACGCGAATGCCCGCAGGTGGCGACGGCGCCGGGCCCGGTGGTCGCCCCAGCCGGCGGCTGAGGCGCGGCAGGATCCAGCGTGGCTGCTGCTGTGTCTGGCGTGGCGATCTGAATGAGGGACAGGTGATGGCAGTCGAATTAACGTTGGGCAGCGTGGTGGGAATCGTGATGTCGAGCACCGTGTTAAGCGCAGCGGTGAACGGCTGGGTGGCGTGGTGGCTGAAACGAGGCGATCGCAAGCGGGAGGACCAGACGGCGAAGCAACAACAGAATCGCGCACTGCAGGATGCGCTGCTGCCGCTCGAGGCGTTTGCCAAGCGCGCGGAGGCAGACTTGAGCCCAATCGAGGATGCGTTCTTGGACTACGGTATCGCAGAGGATGCGGTATTCAAAGACCTGAAACCAGTCGCTCTGCACTTTGACATTTCACCACGGTCCGTCCTCGATGCCTTGCCGCTCCGGCTCGTCGACCAGCTGCATGAATTCGAGCGGGCGCTCGACGTCAGTGCGGATTGGCTTGACAAGCACGAAGTGCGGTTCGACGCGTTCGACCTCTGGAAGCTTGAGGCGCAACGTCTCGTTCATTTTGGGTTGCTTGCGTGTGAGCTCGCGAACGGGATCCGGGGCGATCTAGAGCTTCGAGACTCGGGGTACGTGATCGCATGGCAACGACATTTCGACGCCGCTTTCGCCAAGCTTGAACGGGAGTATGACCGCGATCCAGCGGAATATCCGCTGATGCCCGAATTCGAAGCCCGGCTGACGTCGTTGGCACAATCTACCGCAGGGCGCTGACGTGGTCCTATTGCGCCTGACGCCCGCCCACTTCGCGCTGTACCGCGCGTATCTGGAAGGGCTCGACGAGCCGGTGCTGCACGCGCACTACGGCGTGCCGGGCACCGACGTGCGCGTCACGCGCCGGACACTCGCGACGCTGCGGGACACGCTGACGATTGCCGCGCGTCGCGCGCGCGACATCGATGCCGCGCACCTGCAGCGCCTGAAACCCGGCAGCCTGCCGCGCGATGCGCATGCCGGCGCCGCGGCCAGCCAGGAAGTGCCGACGCTCGAGGTCTTCCGCGAGTCGGTCGACCCCGATGCGTTCTACAGCGAGCGCGAGCTCGTTGCGCTGTACGTCGACACCTATCCGCCGGTCTCGTCGGTCGCGCTCGACCGCAAGGTCGCGCGCAATCGGCGCCTGCGCGATCGCCAGGACGCGGCGCTGGTCCGTATGGAGGCGAGTCTCGTCGAGGCGCCGCAGCTAGAGCACACGCTTGACGGTTGGTTCGACGCGCGGCTGGTCGCGCGGCTCGCGGCCGCCGGCGTCGCCAACTTCGGCCAGCTGCTCCAGCTGATGCGGGCGCGGCGCCAGCGCTGGTATAGCGCAGTGCCGCGCCTGGGCAAGATCGGCGCGCAGCGCATTACCGACTTCATCGCACAGCACCCCGACACGCTCGGCTACCTGTCGCCGCTCGCCGTCACGCCCCGCCGGCAGATGGTCGCCGGTCACCCGGCACTACAGCCGGTGCCGGGCGCCGGCGCCGACGTGGTGCCGCTCGAGGCGCTGCGCGTACCGGCCGGGCTCGACGGCTCGGCCGGCCTGAACCGCGCGCCGGTGCCCGCGCACCAGGCCGAACTGAACACCGACCTGCAGGCGGTCCACGCGTGGATCGCGGCGCGCGGCGCGCGCAGCGAGGCGACCCGCCGCGCGTACCGGCGCGAAGCCGAACGGCTGCTGCTGTGGGCGATCGTCGTCAAAGGCAAACCGCTGTCGTCGCTGAACACGATGGATTGCGCCGAATACCTCGACGGGTTCCTGCGGGATCCGCAGCCCGCCGCGCGCTGGATCGGGCGCGGCCGCATCGAGCGCTTCGATCCGGCGTGGCGGCCGTTCGTTGGTCCGCTGTCGGAACGCAGCCGCGATACCGCGCGGCGGATCCTCAACGCGATGGGCGCGTGGCTGGTCGGCCAGCAGTACCTGCGCGTGAACCCGTTCGGCGGGCTGCCGGCTGCGCCCTCCGTGCCGATCGACGCGACCGGGCGAACGCTCACCCGCGCGCAGTGGCAATACGTGCTGCAGACCGTGCTGCGACCCGCGTCGGCCTTCGACGTCGCCGGCGAGCAGGCCACGGATGGGGCCACGCATGCGCGCGACGCGTTCCTGCTGCTGTTCGCGTACGCGACCGGACTGCGCCGCGCCGAGCTCGCCGCAGCGACCACCGGCGCGCTCACGCGCAGCGCGCTCGACGGGGCGCTCGACGACGCGTGGAGCCTGCGCGTGCAGGGCAAGGGCCGGCGCGCGCGTACCGTGCCGATGCCGCACCGGCTCATCGATGCGCTGCGGGTCCAGCTGCGCACGCGCCACGAGCCGCTGACGCTTGAGACGGCGCCGGCCGACACGCCGCTGATCGCCCATCGGGTGACCGGCGAGGCACTGCAGCCGGATGGGGTCGGCTGGCTGTTCAAGGGGATTTTTGCGCGGGCCGCCGACCAGCTTGCGATCACGTACCCGAACGCGGCCACTGACCTGCGCCGAGCGAGCACGCACTGGCTGCGCCACACCTTCGCGAACCACGGCCTGGACGCCGGCGCCGACATTCGCGACATGCAGGAGCTGCTCGGCCATGCGAGCTTGGGCACCACCACGCTTTACACCAAGGCCGACGCGGTGCGCCAATTCCAGTCGGTCGAGGCGTTCTTCAACGCGGCGCTCGACGGAGCCGATGGCGCGGGCGGCACGACGAACGCGACGCCGGAGGCCACCCCGTCCGGAGCGCCGAGCTCGACGCTGTCCGCCGCCGATGCGGATGCAGTCGGCGCCGCGCCGATGGTGCCCGTGCATGTCACGCTGAAGGTCGAACCGAAGCGCGCCGGCGGCCGCGGCCGGGCGCGCGTGCTCGATCGCGTTGAGCGCGAGCTGCTGGCTGGTATTGTGCGCACACCGACTCGCGACGGCGTCACGGTGCTGCAGGTGCCGTTCGAGAATGACGATGCGTTCGACCGGCGCGTCGACGACTTGCTGGTCGCGATTGCGCTGACGGCCGAGCAGCACCGTTGCTCGTCAGAATCCGAGGCCTGGGCCGAAGTAGCAGGCGAGCGCTGGACATGGTGACATGTGCGGATGCGACGGTACAACGCCCGCGCCCAACCAATTGAATTCACCCAATGACACAGTACGACCCGCAGTACGTTAAGCCTTGGCTCGCACGGAGCATGCAGAGCTATGTCTATTTTGCCGGCAGCGACTGGATCGACGAGCGTCGTGTGCGAGCACATGAGCGCGTGCGTCAGCGACAGTTGAAGGGCATTATGAAGACGCACAAGCCTTCGAATTTCGTTGTCCAAGAAGACCCGGCATACAACAGAATTTCGCCACTGGACCTGCAGTCGAAGGAGTGGCGGGGGGATCTGGCGGTTCGCCAGATAGAACGGCATGACCAGAAGGGCCGCGTATTTCACACGCGATATCTGTTCGAGTTGAAAATCGATGACGCGCCTGAACGAAAGCTTGATTGGGACCTGTATAAGCTCGCGAGCCTGCAGCGAGCGAAGCGAACACGCGGAGAGCGATGCCGTGCGTTCCTCGTGGTGCTGGGCATCGGAGCGCCGTCTGAACGGTTTGAGTATTCAGGACGTCCCAGAACACTGGCCTCGCGGTGGATGCTTGACGTGAATATCACCTATCAGACCCGCGGTATCTTCACGGCGGCGCCCGTTGGCAGTGAGGACGACGCGCATTACGCGTGTCTGGTAGAAGTCACCACTTGAGCGGCGACTTCCGTTCTGATTGGCGGGGCAGCGCCCCCCGCCGTCGGGCACGCCCGACCTACTTGGCGGACAAATGCTGTTGCTGTAGACACGATTGGCCGAATGCGGCGTCGAGCGCCCCTTCGGAGCGATGTTAGAAGAGGAGGGGGAGCGCCAGGCACACGACGGCCTCACCGATTAGAAGCTCGGATATCCCCAAACTGATGAAGACATTTTCTCATCTGGAAACAATGCTCTACTTGGAGCGCTTCGCCTTGTTTTGCATCCCAACCCCAGAACACGGTGAGGTTTGGATGAGGATCTCGGAACGATGCTCCGACAGGGCGGTGATTGAAGTTGATGCAGAGCGTTTCCTCACGGCGTGGCGTCAGGAAGGAAGTGGTTATCCGGAGATCGCGCATCAAACGATTGAAGGATGGCGACACGACTACAAGTTTGATGAGGCTCGAAAAGGTTTTGACGAGGGCTGGTCCAATCCGGTGCCGCTCGCAGACGTCCACGGTTGGCTTTCGAGAAAACAAAAGCAGCCTGCTCCCCCTGTTACAGAGAGACGCCTTGGAAGGTGGTTTCGGCGCCTCACGGGTGTTGGGCCGGACGATGCCCCCGCAATTGAAGCCGCGCCCTGTATCGGCTTCACAAATGGCATCACACGAACCATTTGGCTGCTGGCCGCGGGCGCACAACGATTCCCAATCTCGTGTAGTGCCGACAATGCAACAGTACTTCACCAATTGGTCGGTGCTGACAATACCGAGCCGCATCTCGTGGCCGATTTAGTACCCCAGATCGACCACCTGGCCAAGCTCGACGAAAACGACGCATTTCGTCGAAAACTGGAAGCCCACGGGCTTCCTCCGTGGCTGGGATAAATGCAGGACACCGTTCTGACTTTGGGCGTTTGAGCGGAAGTGCCAGCGCGCATCGTTGCAGACCACCACGATCTACGTGAACGCGGCGCAGCTGCGCACCCAGTCCGACGTAGACGTCAGTTGCTGTTGGTGTTCACAATTAGCGCTAGCGGTGCTCAGTAACCATGCTAACGGTGATCAAGCGCAAACCGCCTAGTTTCAAGGGGTTTGGGGGAAACGGTGCATTTGCCGCAGTGTTGCCGTTACGCCACAAGTATTGTCAGCTATGCTCACTAACTTTGCTAGCGCGTCTTTCGTGTCCTTCAATTTCGCTAGCGTGTCTGCCCGGTGCCTCGGCTGGAGTGAACATGACTACCCTCGAACAGATCGAAACTCGAGCAGCGAAGGTCGCATCGGTGCTCAGGCGGCTTGGGAGGGGCGCGTGTCCGCGAAAGCAGGCAGAGCGGGCTGACCAAGCACTCCATGATTGTTGGGAAACTGAATCCAGGCGCCCGATTTCCGAAAAGACGCAGCTATCGATGCTGGTCTACGAGCAATATCGCGCTATCGAACTCCCCAGTTTTCGCGGTTCAGAACCCTACGCTAGCAGGGTTGCTGAACATAGTAGCGCGCCTGTGAACATTGCTAGCGCTTATTGTGAACGCCTACAGTTGCGGCCACGAAATCCGAGGCTGCGCGTGAAGCTCAACAGTCGCTTGAGCGTACTCTCGAGGAGTCCCGCCAGCATGGTCGTGAGAGGGAAGCCGAGTTGGTTGAAGTGCGGGCAGAACTGAAAGAGGTGCGAGCTGCTAACGAGCTTCTGCGGAGCGAACAACGTGTCGCTCTCAGTCGGCCGCGGGCGCGCGCGTCATTGTCTGCGCCGCGCGTCGAGCGGAAATCAACAGAAGGAAAGAAGTAACCCCGACGTTGAGATGCACCTTCGCAAAAGAGGTGGGGTCACCAGAATTCCACGCCTCGCGAGACGGCTCGCTTGTACGCCGCTGCGTGAAAATCCCGCAGGCCGAACGATCGGCGATAGGTGTCCAAGGAGCAGATGGCCGCTGCCTCGACAACAAATCGAGCTGGCGCAAACCGATCTGGATCGCTCGCATTATGGCGTACCCATCCGTGCTTGCCCCACGCGTCAATTAGAGCTTTGTCCGCGAGCAGCCGGTCGAAGGCATCGACCCGTTCGAGGAAACAGGCGCGTGTGTTTTCGTCGGAGAACACGTCAGTTGCCACGGTCGCGAGAGCAATTTCGTAGGGGCCGGGGTCCATTCCGTAAAACGAAATCAGCATTTCGCGAACCTCCAAGATGCGACGAGCGTCGATCAACACCTCGCCATCGTAGATTGCGCCGGCCAGCTCGAAGGCTGTACAAAACAAACGCGGCATCAACAAAGGGACGATCACGATGCCTCCCATAGTCGTATCGAATACGGTATAGGCGAAGGGCGGCTCTCACGGCAAGCAGTCCCGATTTGTTGCTGGATCGCGGGCGGTCCCCGAGCGTTCCCGCGCGCACTTCACCCATCGTGGGGCGCAGTCGATCATGGCAACGGTTTGCGCTATCCTCTAGCGGTGATCGTGTGAACCAGACAACACTCCATGCTGATTCGCAAACAAGGACGCCTAGTCAAGTTGGTGCGCATCGAACCGCCGAAAGGAGCCGCCGCAGTCGCGCAATCGCAGCCTGGCGGCCGAGGTGTACGCAGTATAGTCGGATCGTTTCGCGTCGACGAACCCGTGCCGCCGGCGCTAGTCCAAGCGTTGAAACGCGACGAACGCAGTGCACTCGCGTGCTGGCTCGCCGTGTATCAAGAAGAGCAGGCGCGCGCACGAGCTCTACCGGTACTGGCGAAAGCTCCCGAGCATTTTGAAGCTGTCATTGCAGCGCTAGAGGCAGCAGCCGACACGTTATCGATCGAGGACGCGGATCAGCTGTGGGCCCAATTGCAAGCCATTGCGCGTATGTTGAAGCGGGCGGGCCACGTACGCCCACGAGTGGCGCGGCAACCGCCGATGTCGCCACCTGGCCAGCGAGATTTCTTCGGTGAATCGAACGAGTTCGAGCAGCCCGCCGAATAATGTGCGGCTACGTGTCTGTGTATGAGGTCGACTGCGAGGCAATGAGCTTCGGGGGTGGTGTGCACTTGCAGATGCAGAGGTCATCGCTTAGAGCGGCTTGGCGGCCGTCTGGGCCAGTCATCGAGTGGCGCGGCCCATCACATTTGATCACCCCTATCGAGCTACAGGCCGGGCACATGACCGGATCGTTCTCGTACGCTTGCTCGCGACCATTCAGGAGGTCGCCGGAGTCGCCCCCCTGAACGACTCCGCCTGCCGTCGTCGAGTCCCCCTTGACGATATCAAAGCGCTTCATTATCGACCTCGGATCACTTAGAACCGCGATAGTGGAAGCTCTTGAGGACCGCATCCCAGGCTTGCGTGGCCTGTGCTAGATCGACCGGCGACGTCGCTTCGGAGGCTGGCGTACCTTCATCAGGGGCCGCGCCAAACAGCAGCTGCACGCTCAGGTTGGGTTTTGACGGATCACCTGGTACGCCCGGCGAGAACAGGAAGAAGTGATACGCCTGGATGCCATCGCCGTGAATATGCACCGCGAGCTCTTCGGCTTTCATGCCTGCGACTTCGCGGCTCCCTTTTCGCAGAACTTCGGTGTTTCCTGCGTATTGCTTGAGCGTCGCATCAGCTTTCGAGAGCGTTTCCAGGAACGAGGTTTTGCCATCGCCTTCGACCGATTCTCGCATCGTCACAATGAAGTTCGACGGCCGCCCATGGACCAGGCGCGCGGCAACCGATGCGTCGAAGCCAGGCATCGGTTTCCCGCCGATCGCTCCCCCTTGGAAACAGAATGCGCCATCTGACGGGACATCCCAATCCCCTCTCGGATGGATGTTCCGCAGAATCTCGGAGACATTCGAGATGGCCGACTGATCGTACTTTGCACCAAATCGATTCTTCAAGACAAAGAGCGTGCCGTTCGATTCAGCATACCCTTCAACGTCATACACTAGATCTTCCGGCTTGTCGTCATAGCGACCGTAGACAAAGAGCCGTGAAGTTGCAGTCGGCTCCACAGTTTGGTGAAGCCACGGGGTCTTCGTCGAGGCGAACGCCTTGTGTGGATCTTCACGCATCGAGGTCCGAAGCTCCTGTTCCCGCTTACTGACGCGGGTCACGAACTCGGACTGACTGACATTGGGGACGGGCTCGATGGAATAGCCCATGTACTTGTAGTCCTGAACGTACACGTCGGTCGCGTGAGGAAGATCAACCGCAAATCGACCAATACACCAGGCACGGGTGTCGGTCATAACCGGTTGCGACATAGAGGACTCCGATGGTTTCTGCTGTGTACAGGCGACCGCGCCAAGCGCTGCGATCGCCAACGGAAGAATGATGCGATGAACTGGACGTATCAAATTTCCCATGTCTAGGTTTCTATCGATTTCACGATTTTCACTACACTGTATAAGGTGGCCCATCGAGCCCAAGGGTGGGTGTAGCAGCCTTGATGGTCGAATCCGCGTTGCTCGAAGGCGACTTGTACCCCTTCGGCAATACCACCGGCAACGCCCGGCTTGAGACCGCGCGCGACTGCTTCTCCCGACCACGCCGGGACCGTCCCGTCGCCGGGAATGAAGCCGCGGCCCGCAGCGTCGGGGGCTTCTTTCGATTTCTTTACCGCCATCAGCGTGACCGGCTGATTTTTCACCAAGATACGAATCGTCCCAATACCGTCGTCACTCAGGAGTTTTGCGTTGATTACGTCGGCCTCCGTGACGCCCGGAGGGAAATCACCTTGCCAGATCACGTTGCCCCACGTCAAAAGTTTGTAGGGGTCTTCGGTACGTTCGACCCGCTTGGGAAGTTGAGCCGTCATCCCGGTCCGCGCGTCCTTGACTGTTTCCTTCTGGTTCTGGTTCAGCATCCCGTTACCATAGAACGCGTACGTGTTCTTATGGTACCTGTTGACCAGCTTCGTTTGTCGCCTAACGACCTCGACCATCGAAGACCTGAAGTCCTGAGCGACAGAAACGGCCGGGGTGTTGGTCGCCAATCGCGCCTGTGTGATGCCGGCAGGATCGATAACGGAAGGTGATTGGTCCGGGACCAGTGAATACCAATCGGTCGTGCTGAAAAGCGAGATCGAGTCGCCCGGCCTCGGCAGCGCCATCACCGTTTGACGCTTCATATTCTGGAAGATCCACCACGGCTCGGAGGCATGATAATCAGGCATCGGCAGCAGTTCCAGTGGGCCCTGGGCGTTGGCGGAAATGGCGGTGAACTCGCGGCTGTTATAGCCGGCAAGGACCTTGTTCAACCAGGCGTCCTCGCCCTCACCGCCGGCGCGGAACCGACGCGCGGCAAGCGGCGCGCCAGTCGCAGGCTGCGCGCCGTGAATCACGCCATGCATCAAACCTTCGTTGCCGGCAAGAACGCACGCCATCCGAGCTACGAGCCCGCCCATCGAGTGGGTGATGATGATCGCTTTCGTTACCTTGTTCTCGGCACAGATCTCCTTGATCCCCATCAATCGCTGCACCTTCCCATTCTTCGGGTTGGGGCAGTTGACGCCGTTGACTACATCCATCGCGGATTTTTCGTTTGACTGAATCCAGTTGTAACCGATGGCATAGACAGGGTAGCGATATTTTGCGAACTTCTTGAACTCGTCCGAATCGGCTTTGATTGGGTCGGCGGCTTTGCCAAATGCGCCGTATTCCTTTGGGTCCGTGCCGAGCAACGGCTTTACGGTGAAGTCTTGGCCGTTTCTGTCTGACGCAACCCAATAGCCGGAGATCTGGCCGTTGTAGTAGGGGTGATTCAGCTGGAACTCCAGCCATGCGAGCGATGAGTGGTAGCTGTCCATGTGGACGCTGCCCCAGCCACGCCGACGCGCTTCATCGTTGCCAATGTCACAGCCGTAGGCATTCACACGGCCGAGTGGGGTCACAATCGCCTGGGTGGGATCGTAGTTCGCTTGCCTCTCGCTGAGCGACTGGTGCGTCGCGTGATACGCGAACATGGCCCCGGAGGCCGTATTGTTCGGCGGGTCCCACACCGGCTCGCCGGTCTTTTTGCTTATCAACAGGGAACCCATGACTCCCGGAATGAAGATGATCGGAATCGCGGGCCGTGGATCGCATTGAACGACTTTGTTCCGCCGATCCGAGTCAGGTGTGAGCGTCGCATTCGTGCATTGCTTGCCGTCGGCGCCATGGGTCGCGTTCAGCGTCACTGAGTCGGGCTTTGCGGCATTGCTGCCTGTACTGTTGTTGTTGCTCATACCTTGGTCTCGTAGTCAGTCGTTCGGGCTGCAGTGTGTGGATCGTTGCACATCGAGCGCGCTACAAACCGGTGCTGGGAAACGGGAGGATTCGAATCTGGACGTTCTCGACGTCGTGGCTCTGCTGCACGATCGTCCTGCCAAGCTCGTCGGTCGTGCCGCTGATGACGGTGCCGTCTCCACGTACGATCTCGTATGGGTGGTTCGCGAGCGCTTCCCCGGTAATCTTGTTGTGCAGGATGTAGGGATCGTTAAACGCAGTCTTCGGCAAGCTGTTCATGTGCTCTGCCACGGAGCTGGGACCCTGACGGCTAAATGCGGCGGATTTGATTGTCCGGGCACCACGTGTCCCGTCTTCAATGCCTTCTGCGTTCAAGCGAATATAAGAGCCACCGCACTTCAAGATGATCTCGACCTTTGCTTCGATCGTCACTCGACCTTGGTTGCTCGTGACGGTGACATCGCGGTCAGCGAAGAGTGACATCGCATCCGATTGCGCCGCGATCTCGACCTTCCCCTTTGCTGCAAACAGCTTCATGCCGGCCTTCTGAACGAACAGGCTGATCTTCTCGACTGCTGCGGCGACAAGCGATTTACCAGCGACAACGTTTGCTGTCTCGCCGCTCATCAGTGTGAGTTGCCTGTCGGCGGAGAGTTGTCCGCTGCTTTGTGTCGAGATCGCGACGCCCGCCGGGCTCGCGATCAGCACGACGGGCTGACTGAAGCCATTCGCGTCGCCCGTACCGCCACCGTCCGTGCGGCCACCGGTCCCCGTCGCGCCAGTCAGCGGATGGCGAATGGCAGAGACAAAATCCTTGAGCGCCTTCTCGCCGTCCTCCAACGTTTCGGCTTGGGCGGTAGTACTTGCGTTTGAGAGGGATTCAATCAACAGCTGGGAACGGCTGAGCTGGTCGGTCGGTTGATCGATCGCCAAGGGCTGCCCGTCCGCCGCCGGGTGGCTGGACACGTACAGACCTTTCCCGGCTCGAATAGCCCCATAAGCGGTCGACTTGAGGTCAAAGCCGTTGCCGAGAAGGGCACCGCGTGTGTTGTCCTTCTGCTGAATGAGATAGCCAAGGTGCAGGTGCGAGTCGTAACTAGTCGAGTAAAGGTGCACACGGCTCTGGCCGGTCGAATCATCCATCACCAACTGATTGAAGCCGCCGCCGCTGTACTCTTTCGATCGAAAGCCGGATAGGAGGCCATTCGTATGCCACACCGGTTTCGTTGCGCCACCGTACATCCGCGAGATGATCACCGGACGATCGCAATCCCCTTCCATGAAACCGACGACGACTTCGTCGCCCTTGCGGAGAGGATGGATTCCGCCGCGCGTGTCGCCGGCATCCGGAAAAGAAGGTCGCACCCAAATCGATGCCCCTTCCGTGCGTTCGTCACGACGGTTCCAGAAGAACCAGACTTTTACCCGGTTGAGGTCATCCGTGTACACCTCTTCTTTCGCGGGCCCGGCGACGATCGCGCTTTGCAACTGCATGACAGGCTTGGCGTGTTCGAGCGGACTGCGGTAGGGGACATCGCGCCGCTGCGCCTCTACGCTCACGTGATAGAAGCCCGCGCTTCCGTCTGCGTGCGTGACTGTTGCACCAGTCTTGGCATGGACAAGTTCGCTCGCGAGGCTTTCCGCGACATCGGTAACATCGTCCATACCCGGAAGATTGTTGCGGATCAGCCAGTCGACGCCGATCAGGACGAACTCTCGCTCTTCCTTTGGGCCGGCGTCGTGAAGGGGATGCCCCTGCAGTTCGAAACGAAAGCCGGGCATCGCACAGCGCAACGCGCCAGATCCGTGGAACCGCTTCATCCTCGACCGACGTTCTTCGAGGCGAATTCGCGCTTGCGCGTCGCCATGATCCGAACCCGACCAACCGTAGGAACCCGGATACTCGTATATCTCGCCGTCGGTCGGCAGCGTATTGTGAACGTCGGTGTCGCCTTGCACTTCCCGCGGAAGGTCAGGGCGCATGTAGTCGGGCGAGCGTCGTGTAAGAGACGCGCTTTCGATTTGCAGTTGTTCCTTCCACTGCATGAAGCCATCTGCCTCTTCGCCAATAGCGGAGCGACCGAACTGGACGACGGCTCGCCGCAATTCAGGCAAGGAGTACGAGTCGTCGACCACTACCATCGAGTGGGCACGGCCATTCGGTGCCTGTTCGAAATAGAAGAACGTGCCAGTTTCCTCCAACGTTCGGTGAACGAAGTTGATGTCGTGTTCCCATTGAACGCGGTTGGAGTAGTTCGGCAAAGGTTGGCGCAACTCAAATCGAAATGCGCCGCGCGCTTGCGGGTGCTCGTTGATAACGTCCGTGAGAATCTCGTCTCCTTTTTTTTCCTGCCAGTCGCGCATATCGCGTCGCAACCGGAGGAAATGCAACCATGACGAGAAACGCAGGCGGAAATAGGTCAACGAACCATCCGCGCCTGTTCGACTGAATTGATGGACGTAACCATGAATCGGCATGTAAGTGCCATCGGACTGCTGAATCCAGAGGGTGATCGCCTTTCCAATCAGTGCGGCCAGTTTGATTTGGGCGCCGCGCGCCGATACCGTATCGACGATGAACTCGTAGTCACGCCCGAGTCGAGACGATCCTTTGACGTACAGTGGCAGTAGCCAGTCCGCGCCCAGCGGCGTATCCAGCTTGACGAGGCGGTTGTACTGAGCGTCCCCGAGACGCAAGGCTTGGTACAACGTGCTGTGGCCCATACTGCATGCCCTTTTTGGTTTTTGGAGGGGCAGTGGTTACTTTCGCTCAAGAGTGACGGAGCCACAACGTGCTCGCTCCACCCTGCGATTATCGCAATAATCGCGATAATGTAATGCCCCTTCCTGCGTGCACATAGAATTCCCCCGCGTCGGTGCTCAACTTAAGTCAAAACTGAAAAAGTCCTGGCTGTCGCGGGAATATCTCGAATTTCTACTCTAATCCGCCCTCGGATATCGCGCCGTATTTAAGTAGACTGACGCGCCGGCGCGCGGTAGATATCAAATCCTATTGATCATAGCGGGTTTACCGCCAACGCCTCTAAAATATTGTTAAATTGGTTGCAGGCTGCGGTTAATTGGGGGCACATCGATTGACGCGCGCCGATGCGCGTTCGGCGGCTCGAAAACACCTAGCAAAACTCGCGCGCGGTCGTCGGCAGCGCGCCGAGTAGCTCGGTCCGGTCCACGAGCTTGCTCGCGATCAGGTGCCGCACCTTACCCTCGGCCTGCCATACGCCATAGACGGCGAGCAGCGCCGCGCCGAGCGCTTCCTTCCGAAACTTCTCCAGCAGGCCGGGCCAGAGGATCACGTTCACCTGGCCCGTTTCGTCCTCGAGCGTCATGAACAGCACGCCATTCGCCGTGCCCGGCCGCTGTCGAACCGTGACCACTCCGCATGCGCGCGCCAGTTGCCCGCTGCGCAACGTCTGCAGCTGCTCGGCCGACTGTAGACGATCGAGCGCGAGGCGATCGCGCAGCAGCGCCAGGGGATGCCGGCCGAGCGTGAAGCCCATCGAGCGATAGTCCGTCACGATCTCGTGGCCCTCCGATGCTTGAGGCAACGCCGGCACCGCGTCGTCGCGCTCGGTGCCGCGCAGCAGATCCCGATCAGGGACCGCGGCGGCCGCCAACCAAAGCGCCGCGCGTCGATTGCCGCCGGCCAGTGTGCGAAGGGCGTTCGCGCGCGCGAGCACCTGCAGGTCGTGCCGATCGAGCCACGCGCGGCGCGCCAGGTCCGCGACGTCGACGAATGGTCGCGCAGCGCGTGCGAGCTCGATGCGGCCGGCGACATCCTCACGCATGCCGCGCAACAGCGAGAAGCCGAGGCGCACGGGCGCCGACGTCGTTGGGCCTTCGATCGCCGAATCCCATGTGCTCACGTTGACGTCGACGGGCAGCACCTCGACGCCGCGGCGTCGCGCGTCCTGCAGCAGCTGCGAGGGCGTGTAAAAGCCCATCGGCTGGCTGTTGAGCAGGGCGGCCAGAAACACGGCCGGTTCGTGGCGACGCAGCCATGCGCTCGAGTAGACGAGCAACGCGAAGCTGGCCGCGTGGCTCTCCGGGAAGCCGTAGTCGCCGAAACCCTTGATCTGCGCGAAGATCGCCTCGGCGAACTCGTGATCGTAGCCGCGCGCGAGCATGCCGCTGACCAGGCGCTCGTGATACGGCTCCAAGCCGCCCTTGCGCTTCCAGGCCGCCATCGCGCGCCGCAGCTGGTCGGCCTCGCCGGCGGAGAAGCCGGCCGCGAGCATCGCGACCTGCATGACTTGCTCCTGGAAGATCGGCACGCCGAGCGTGCGCTTCAGCGCCTTCTCGACGTCCGGCGACGGGTAGGTGACGGGCTCGAGCCCCTGACGCCGGCGCAGGAACGGATGGACCATCCCACCTTGCACCGGGCCCGGCCGCACGATCGCCACTTCAATCACCAGGTCATAGAAGCACTGTGGCCGCAGGCGCGGCAGCATCGACATCTGTGCGCGCGATTCCACCTGGAACACGCCCATGCTGTCGCCGTCGCACAGCATGTCGTAGGTCGGCTTGTCCTCGGCCGGGATGTCCTGCAACTCGAAAGTCTCGCCGCGCTTTTCGGAAATCATGTCGAGCGCCCGGCGCACCATCGACAGCATGCCAAGCGCGAGCACGTCGATCTTCAGGATGCCAAGCGCCTCGATGTCGTCCTTGTCCCACTGGATGATCGAGCGATCGTCCATCGCGGCGTTCTCGACCGGCACGAGCCGAGTGAGCTTGCCGCGGCTGATCACGAAGCCGCCCGAGTGTTGCGACAGGTGTCGCGGGTAGCCGAGCAGCTGCGCGGCAAACGCGGCCCACTGCTGGTTCAGCGGCGCTTCGGGATCAAGGCCGGCCTCGGCAAACCGCTGCAGCAGATCGGCGCGCGAGTCGAACCAGTGGTGCTGCTTCGCCACGCGATCGACGATCGCCGGATCCACGCCGAGCGCCTTGCCGGCTTCCCGCAACGCGCTGCGCGGCCGGTACGTCGTGACGGCGGCCGTCAGCGCTGCACGATCGCGGCCGTACTTGCGGTAGATGTACTGCATGACCTCTTCGCGGCGCTGATGCTCGAAATCGACGTCGATGTCCGGCGGCTCGTTGCGTTCCTTGCTGATGAACCGCTCGAACAACATCGACTGGCGCGATGGATCGACCTCGGTCACGCCGAGGCAGTAGCAGACTGATGAGTTCGCGGCCGAGCCACGTCCCTGGCACAAGATGCCTCGCTCACGCGCGAACTGCACGATGTCGTAGACGGTCAGGAAATACGCCTCGTACTTCAGGTCGGCGATCAGCTGCAGTTCGTGCTCGATTTGCGCCTGGACGTCGACCGGGATGCCGGCGGGAAAGCGCCGGCGCGCGCCGATGTAGGTCTGCTCGCGCAGGTACGTCGCTGGGTCGGTGCCGGCCGGTACCAATTCATCCGGATACTCGTACTTCAGGTCGTCGAGCGAGAACGTGCAGCGCCGCGCGACGCGTACGGTTTCCTCGAGCGCGCCAGCAGGATAGAGGTTGGCGAGCCGCAGACGCGATCGCAGGTGACGCTCCGCGTTCGGCGCGAGCTCGTACCCGCACTCCGCTACCGGCCGGCCGACCCGGATCCCCGTCAGCACGTCCTGCAGCGGTTTGCGCGATCGCACGTGCATGAGCGGCCAGCTGGTGGCCACCACCGGCACGCCGTGGCGCGCGGCGACGCGCTCGACGACGCCGCGGTGGATGTCGTCCATCGCGCGCGCGTGCAGTGTCAGCGCGACCCACGCGCGATCGCCGAACACGCGCGCGAACCATTCGACTTGAGCGTCGAGGCGTTGCTCGTTGGCCGGGAAGTCAGGCGACAGGATCGCGATGCAGTCGGGCAGAGCGCGCAGGTGGGTCACCGGCGCTTCCGGATGTTCGAGATCGAGCGGCGCCAGGCGGTACGTGCCTTTCTTGCCGCGCATGCGCCCGAGCGAGATGAATTCGCAGAGGTTGCCGTAACCGTCGCGATTCATCGCGAGCGCGGTGAATGCGAGCGCGGGCGAGCCGTCAGCGCCGGTCAACCGGAAGTGCGAGCCGACGATCAGCGGGAGGCCAGCCGCCTTCGCTTCGACATGCGCGCGTACGACGCCGGCGAGCGAGCACTCGTCGGTGATGGCGATCGCGCTGTAACCGAGCTGCGCCGCGCGGGCGACGTACTCCTCGGCGCGCGACGCGCCGTGCAGGAACGAGAAATCGCTTGCGACCTGGAGTTCCGCGTAGGCGGGCAGGGCGCCGTAGTTCGCGCCGTTCATGGCGATCAGCCGAACAGGCCGTGCAGGAAGAAGCGCGCCTCGCTCTCGTCGCTGGCCGTCGGCCGCTCCTTGTAGATCCAATAGCAGATGCCGTTGTCGTCCTCGGCGACGAAGTAGTCGCGCGTCACGGTCTGCCCGTCCTGCCAGCCGCCTTCGATGCGCTCGCCGGGCGACACCATTCGCAGCGGCGTGCCGTAGAACGGCCGATGCTGGCGCGTGAGCAGCGGAACAGGCTTGTCGAGCAACCAGGCCGGCCGTGGCAGATCGGCCGGCAGCGGCGACGGCTTCGGCGCGTCGCGCATCGGCACCCATCGGGCGGCCGGCTCCGGACGGTAGTCGGCCATGGGAGCCGGGACGAGCACGTTCTCGGCGCCGAGCCGCGCAGTCAGCAGTTCGAGCAACCGCGCGTGATCCTGCGGCGTGCCGCCGGGCTCCGGGAACAGCGAGTCGCTCGGTGCGGCCGCTTCCTGCACGCTGCGGGCGACCAGTCGAACCGCAATCACAGGCCCGGCGAGCTCGACGTGGCCGAGCCGTTCCTTGACGAGCCGCGTCAGGTGTTCCTCGAAGCGGGTAGGGGCGCCCAACGCGATCTCGATCTCGGTCGGCGCGATCGCGTCCCGCCCGCGTTCGTGCTCGAGCAGCAGCGCGAACGCGGCGACGTCCAGTTGCTTCGCGGTGAGCCAGCCGGTCAGCTGCAGGATCAGCCGGCGCGCGACGAACAGCAGCGCCTCGGCATGCTCAACGCGATCCATCAGTTCAACGCGTGTGTCGAACGACGGCGGCATTTCGAGCCAATCGTAGGCGGCCGGCGCGGTGCCAGCGACCTGGTCGAGCCAGTCGAGCAGCTGCGTGCCGCAGCGCTTCTTCAATCCGGCGCGCGGCAAGCGCTGCAGATCGGCGAGCGTTTCGCAACCGAGATCCTCGAACCAGCTCGCGTAGCGCCGGGCGTCCGGCGCCACGACGAGCGGCACGCGCGCGAGCGCGCGGCGCAACGATCGAGCCGACAACGCGAGCCCGCCGCGCAAGCCGCGGGCGACCATCCATGCGGCCGGACCCGACGACGCGACGGATATCGCCGCGGTGACGCCGAACGACGCGACGACGTCGCGCACGCGCTGACGCAGCGCGCGGATGCCATGGAAGAGGCGCAGGCTCGCCGTCACGTCGAGCACCACCACGGCTTCTTCGGCGTCGACGACGCTCGGTGTGAACTGCAGGAGCGCATAGGCAACGCCGAGCACGAGCTCGCGCTCGCGCGCGGCGTCGCGCTCGCGGATCTGCGCGTCCGGCGCGAGCGACAGCACGCCACCGCGGCGCATGCCGGCGACCACGCCGCGCGCACGCGCGGCGCGATCGAGCGCCACGACGCGGCCGCCCTCGAGCACGACGAGCCCGCGCGCATCGTCAGGCGACGGCGCCGGCGATCGCGGCCGGAACACTTCTATGTTGGCGTGGGGTAGCAGCACGCCGATCCAGACTTGCATGGCGGTTCAACAAAATCGGCGAGGGGGACAAGGGGACGAATAGCGGCGTGTCGCGCGCCGGCCCGCGGCGCTTCACGAACGTGACGTCGATGCCGTCACGCTTGGGCGCCAGCGCGAGACGCAAGGGTGCCGGCGACGCGTCGCGCGCGGCGGCCGCCGGTCGGAAAAGGAAAAACAGCGCGGATCCGCTCTGCGCAGCCAGATTGAGGCGGCGCAACGCGTCCGCGCGCACGTTCGACTGCCAAAGCAGCACCGCAGCGCACGTGCCGGCGCGCAGCGCCTGTTCGGCGGCCCACAACGCGTCCGCCGTGCGTGGCGCCGGTAGCGTGATGAAGCCGGACGGATCGACTCCCCAATACGCGAGCGCGAGCGGCTGCAGCGCGTGCGGAGGCTGGATCAGCACCACCGGTTTGCCTGTCGCGCGCGCGAGGATGGGTGCAAGCAGCCGAAGCTCGCCGATACCGGGCTGCTGCGCGAGCAGTTCGACCAGCGCGCCGGCCGGCCAGCCGCCGCCGGGCAGTTCGGCCGTCAAATCCGGATAGCCCGTGTCGACGCCGCGCACGCTCGAGCGCGCCAGCTGGCTGGCACGCCAGAGCGCCGGGTGTATGACTTCAGGATGGGCGAGGGCGGGGTGCATGGGGTCGGTTACGCAAAATACTGTATGTTTGTACAGTATATGACAGAGATAACCACCCCACCAACCCCCGCGTTTACGCTGCGAGCTGGTGCTCGTAGTACGGCCGTTCGCGATCGGCGAGGATCTCGCGCAGCTGCGCGCGCCGGCTTGGATCCGGTGCGAGCCAGGCGTCGACATTCGAGGATTTAATGGGGACGATACACCTATAGGAACACTTCATTTTGTTAGCGAGAAATACGTTGACAGACACGGTCCTCTGTATTGCTATTCAATTTCTTTGGGACGAGTAGCGGGATTGTGAGCCGGAGGAAGGGATGCAGCCTGCAGGTAACTCGGAACTACAGCGACTGCGCGGCCTCGCCCTTGCAGTGCTCGGTGTGCTTCATCGAATGGCCGAACACATGATGCTCGAGTGGGACATCGCTCCCGTGCGCGCCTTAGACGCCCGACGCCTGCACGTCACTGCTCCAGACGCAGTCGAACTTGTGATGCATCTATTGCGTGCGCCTTTTCCGCAGGTGCCGGCGATGTTGGGCGAGGTCGGCGCGTGAGGTACGTGCGCGCCACCCGGGAGTTCGTCTTCGCCGGACGACCGCGGCCGGGCTTCCCGTTGATCCTCGATGAGTCGATGGAGCCTGCCCAGCCGTTTCACGACTACCTGGTGTATCGGTTGCTTGAGTTTGGCAAGGCACTGGATCCCAAGACATGGGAGGCGTACGGGCGCCGGCTATGGGATTTTGCCCGATTCCTTCAAGCGAACGATTGGAAATGGAACGATCCATTTGCGTCGGTCGGGCAGAGCGTCGTAAGTGTCTACCGCGACTGGCAAACTCTGGACCTGAAACTGGACCCGACAACGGTCAACGACCGGTTGCGGTTGGTTACGGCGATGTACCAATGGGCGCATGAGCGCGGGCGAATCGACCGCTTGCCCTTCGGCTACTCCGACATCGCAGTGTACGACATTGAGCATGACTTGGCCCATGTCACTGGCGGTCGCAGGACATGTAGCCGTCCGGCAGTGCTGCTCAACGAATGGGACAAGGAACCTGCGTTTCTGACCATAGAGCAACTGACGATCGCGCGGCAATCGATACGCTCTGCATCGCAACGGCTGCTGTTCGATCTGATGGCGCGGGTTGGTCTGCGCTCAGTCGAGGCACGCACCTTCCCTCTGTCGTACGTGTTTGATCCCAGTGCCCAAAAGGCTCTTAAGCCAGGCACCCTTATCGACGTGCACCTCGACCCGCGGGACATGGAGATCAAGTTGAACAAGGCCCGGGTTGTGCATATGCCATACAGCCTGATGGAGGACATGTACGCATACACGACATACGAGCGTAACGGTCTCATAGGCGCGGCGGAGCGCAAAGAACTGATCCTAACGATCCATGGCCAGCGCTACAGCAAGGAATCTGCGGTGAAGGTCTGCACGGATCTCAGCAACAGGGTCGGCTTCCGGGTGCGCCCGCTCATGCTGCGTCACAGCTACGCGATCCATACCCTGCTGCTACTGCGCAGCCGTCCCGAGATCAAGCTGGAGCCGCTCATGTACGTCCGCGATCGCCTCGGCCACGCGAGCGTCCAAACCACAATGGTATATCTGCAGCAGATCGAGCGACTGCTGGGCGCCGAGGCGCTGGCGATAATGGAGCAGTTTGACCAGCTGTACGGGGTGAGCAAAGCCCTGGCCCCGGCGCCGCCGGCATCCACCGTTGATCCTCGACACTGAGTCGCGCCATGGGCAGAAAGAAGAACTACAACGTCAGCGAGCATCGCGCCGCGCCGGTCGACGCTACATCAACGTCACGCGAACGGCCGAGGCCCATCGCCGACGACACCTTCATCGACATGGTGGGGCTGTTGGGGCGAGAGGCCCGCTTCCCTCAGAGAATCAAGACGCTCGACCTTCGTGACTGGCTGGGACGTGGCATCGACGACTGGGTGTGCTCATCCGGCTTCTGCCTCAAAGCGATGCTGCTCTCGGGCGCGCGGGCGACAGCCTCCGTCACCACGTACTTTGGGCAATTGCCTTACCTGTTCGAGTACCTCACGGGCAGTTCGCAAAAATCTGTGCCCCCGAGGCCGAAGCTCCCGTTGGACCTGTCTCCGGAGCATGTCCAACACTTCATCGGCTGGCTGCAGAAGCGGGCGCAGGCTGCAGATTGGAGACCGAGTTCGACGCGCAATACCTACCGAGGCGTCAAGGCCGTACTCACCGAAATGTTCGCACAGGGCTTCATCGCGGGTGAGCCTTCCCGCTTCTTCCGGCACGGTGCGTTACCGTGGAGCTGCGAAGACAGTCTGCAGACTAGCCTGAGTGACGCCGAGCAAGAGCGCCTGGCCAAAGCTATCAAGTCCGATCTCGTTGACGTTCACCACGGCCGCCTACCGCTGAAGCAAGGTGCCGTGCAGGGCCTCAGGCTATTGCTGGTGGCGCACCGCCAGGGGCTCAATCCGACACCCCTGCTCGAGATGTGCCGTGACGCGTTGGCGCCGGGATTCCTACCTGGCACGATCCGCATGCGCACTGCCAAGCACCGCAGCAAGAAGATCCGTTCCAGTATCGGCCGCGCCGCTCTTGAACGGCAAACGGGAACTCAACTGAGCGAGCAGCCCGCCGAGCAAGACCTTTGTTTCGACCTCTCCGAAGGCGCTGTGCTGCAACAAGCCATCGCAAGCACCCGCGAGCTGGTGTGTGAGGCACCACCCGCCCTGAAGCAGCGAATCTGGTTGTATCGCGCTGAAGCAAGTGCAGGATCGATAAAAAGGGGCGATATCACCTGCCTTGACAGCAAGTCCCTCAACAGGGCCATCGAAAGCGTCATCCAACGCCACAACCTACTGGGAGACGAGGGCCGGCCGTTGCGCCTCAACCTTAGTCGGCTGCGCAAGAGCCGCTTCGACCGCGCACTGCGCACAGCCGATGGCGACATAGCGATCACCGCTAACCTGATGGGCAATACGCCGAGGGTGGCTGGGACGAACTACGCGTCGATGAACGCGGAGCGCAAGGCCGAAGCGGCGCGCTTCATGAACGGCGACTACACTGCTTCGATGCAGGCCGAAGATCAGGCTTCCAAAGGGCCTGAGATCCAGCCGGTGCAAGTGCACCCCTTCAAGGTCAGCAAAGAGGGCGCAAGCGCCTTGCCGACGCCGACGCCAGTCTCCGCGTGCTCAGACTTGATCAGCGGCGAGTATGCGCCGAACGACGGCCGCAGCTACTGCGACCGCTACGTCATGTGCTTGTTCTGCTCGAGCTTCGCCATCGTTGGCACCGTGGACGAACTCTGGCGCCTGTTCAGTTTCCAGATGTTCGCGCAGGGCGAACTTGACTACCTTGACGAAGCCCTGGGTCCGGAGCGCACAGCCGACGGCGTGCTTGAGGACCTGCGCGACCGATACCGGCTGGCCATCCCTTACATCGACGATTTCACTCAGCGCCAGTTCGCGCCCAGCCGGGTCGCCCAAGCCCACGCCCGGACCGCCTCAGGCTTGCACCCCTACTGGGAGCACCAGATGACCATGAGCCGCCGCGCACGCAGCCGCGCCTTAGCGCTGGAACCGCACGGTGCCGGATCACAAGGCGACACTATGGCCCGGCGGCTCGCAGAAAGCGCCGGGCAGGACCAAGGGCATGAGTAATACCTCCACCTCGACCCTTGGCGCGCCCCAAGAACACTCTGGGATTCTTGTTGTGCCGGTCAGCTCTATCCGCGCGCCATGCGCCCTGCGGGCCTTTGAGTTGCTGGCGGCTCAGCCGATCAGCTTGGTAGGCATCCCTCCGGCTGAGCGTGACGCGATCGTGGTGACTGCCGTGGCTGATGCCGCCGGCCACGAGCATCCAGTGAGCCGCTTCGGCGACCGCATCTGGGACCTCGCGTCGGTGGTCGAGGCGAAGAACCGCAAGGCCTCAGCGCTGAAGATCGTCTGGCCGGACGACGTGCCGAACGCGCTGGTCGACGATGCCAAAGCGGCACTCTACTGCGCTCAGCGACGCGGTCCCCGTGGGCGGAAGTGGTCGGGTAGCTCTATGGCGGAGATTGGCCGCATGGGCGTACTGGTGCTGAGGCACCTTGCGCAATTGGGCCTGAGCGACTTCAGCCAGGTACGAGCGCTGCACCTGTCTGACCACATCGCGGATCTGCGGCGCACGCTCAAGCCGATGTCCGTGCATACACGGCTGCAGATTGTTAACCTCGTCTGGTCGTTCAACATGGAAGTACTGCACCCGTTGCTTGAGCACCCGTGGGCGGGGCTCGCCCTCTGGGATGCATGTGGCGGCAACGAGGACCACCGGGGCCCATCGGGCCGCACCGGCATGACCCCCGTTATCCCGCGCTCGGTGCAGCGCATACTCTTTAGCCACTGCGAGGCCAGCCTCGCTCACGCGGAGAGCCTGTTCCGGGCTCGAGACGCAGGTGTGATCGGAGCCCCCAATCGCGCTGCGCTCACCGCGATCCGCGATGCAGTCCTCTACCTGCTGCAGGTCTCATCGGGAATGCGCAATTCGGAGAGCACTGGCGTCACCAGCGGGTGTTGGCGTACCGAACAGCGCAACGGCGTGACGTATCACTGGGTGCGCACGCGCGAGATCAAGACCACCGGCGGACGCGATGTCGACTTCCTGGTGCCTCCAGAGGCCATCCACGCGCTTGAGATTCTGCAGCGCTACGCCGAACCGCTGCAGGCGCGGTTGGCCGACGAGGCACGATGGCTCGAAGATCTGCTGGCGCAGGCCCCCGATCTCACTGGCCGCCTCGGCAACGGCATGAGGATTGCTGAGGCCGCGCACCGCTTGAACCATGTCCGCGGGATCGGCCGGCATCTGGTGTTGGGTCTGAATGTGAAAGCCTCTGACCACTTGGCAACCGGGGCGCGGGTCGAAGTGCTGAGCTCTGCCTCCTGCGCCTACCAATTGAAGCAACTGGCCGTGGCTGCCGGGACAGAGTGGGATCTGGCCAACCATCAGTGCCGTCGCACCTTCGCCTACAACGTCGCGAATTCGCGTCTGGGGCGAATGGGCCTCGTCTTCCTGAAGTGGCAACTCAAACATGCGTCGATGTCGTGGACGCAACTCTACGCCGCCAGCCCATACCAAGATCACGCCCTATATCGTGAGTTCGAAGAGGAGATGTTCGAGGCGCGGCTGGGGCTGCTGGAAGGTTGGGCGCATCCCGATGCTCTGCTTAGCGGAGGCGCCGGTAAGAAAATCTTGCAGACGCGGGCTCGTGCCGCACGAGACATCAAGCAGCTCCTGAGACAAACGGCCGAGTCGGTCGAACTGCGCAGCACCGGACACGCATGGTGCATCAGTGGCACGCACGGCTGTCACGGCCAAGGGGTGTACGACCCATCAATGTGCGGAGGTTGCTCGCAGGCCGTCATTGACCAAGGGCAAGCATCTGCGTGGCAGATGATCCACCTGGACAACCTGCGGCTAGCGGCGATCACCGATTGCGGTCCCGTGGTGGCAGATAAGGCCGGGCGGGCGGTCGAGCGCTCTAAGCAGGTGCTACAGGATCTCGGTTGCGCGCTGCCGACCGATGACCAGGCCCAGGTGTACACGGCCACGCTGGAGGGCACATGAGCACCCGCGCAGGCACCACGCTCGCCGAGGCCCAGACGGGCGCGGCGCCCCGCCGCCGGAACAGAGCAAAGACGCGCGACGAACTGCAGCGGGCAATGCTGAGGGTCAAGAACAAGGGACTGAAGCTGAGCATCTCCGCAGTCGCCACTGAGGCCGGCGTGAGCGCCGGCCTCGTCCACAACACCTATCCCGACATCGCCGAAGAGATCCGCACTCAAGTCGGTCGGGGCGCCCGGCAGCAGCGCGACGCCAAGGCTGCCGAAGTCAAGAAAGTACGAGAACAGCTGAAGATCTTGCGTGCGGAGCGCGACGCTGCACTGGCCGACGTCGCGAGGCTGGCCTCGATCAATGAAACACTTCGTCAGGAAGTCGAAACATTACAGGCAGTTTCTTCTGGAAAGGTCGTTGCTTTGCCTCCTCGGAACGAGGTCTAACGCGGGTGCCGGGGGCCGCAAACTGTTCATCGTGGGGGGCACACCAGGTAGACGTCTTACGATAATTTACAGTTAGTAATATTTAGTATAACGAGGCGGTGGTCATGGCATGATGATGCCCCTACAAGAGGAAGCTCATCGTTGACGCCACAAACGACCCCAGTGTGAGCTACGAAGGTGACATCGGGAGGCCCGTGTTCCCTCGCGCGCTATAATAATCGAAACCTTAACGAGGATTCGCGGGATCAATGTAGCGTCAGCTGAGAAGGTGGCTGTCTCACTGCAACGGAGGGTTGAATACCCTATGGTCACTGTTCCGGTATAGCGAGTGAAGATTGAAGAGACAACTGCAACTTCGACAGATTGAGGCGTTCAAGGCCCTGATTGAGCAGGGGACCGTGAGTCGAGCCGCTGAGATCCTCCACGTCACCCAACCCGCGGTAAGCAAGCATTTGTTTCACCTCGAGGAAGAGACTGGCATTACCCTTTTTGAACGCGTTAAGGGTCGCCTGACTCCGACCGCGCAGGGCATGCGTTTTTATGCAGAGGTCGATCGCATTTTTTCCGGCCTGCGACAGCTCGAAGAAGCAGTCGCGATTATTCAGCGAAACGACAAAAGACACCTAGCGATAGGGGTGCTTCCCGCGCTCTCGGGCGCGTTTATCAGGCGAGTGACGATGATGTTTCTTGCCACCCACACGGATGTACACCCTGCAGTTCACATGCGCGCATCGAGCATCGTCTCAGACCGCGTTGCCACGCGCCAGATGGATGTTGGCTTTACGACAAATCTGATGAGCAACCCAAATCTGGTTGTGACACCGATCTTGGAGTGCCCTTTAGTTTGCATTATGCCAATCGGCCATCAGCTATGCGAACGTCAGCACATCAAGCCGGAGGATCTTCGGAATGTTCCGTATGTTGGCTATGCCGCACATAACCAAACCTCCAACGTCCTGAGCGACGTTTTGAGGAACAGTGGCGTCGAACTCGACATCGTAATCGAGTGCGAGACTACGCCAACACTCTGCGAATTTGTTTCTGCCGGCTTAGGTGTTTCCCTCGTACACCCCTTGTCGGTCATCGATATGAGCGGTCGGCTTGAAATTCGACAATTCAAACCCGACATCCCAGAATACTTTCACTTCTGTCACGCAAAGTCTCCGCAAAACTTGGAATTGGTTCAAGAATTCCAGCGATGTGCCCAGCGAGTTGCTGAAGCGACTCGTGCCGAGATTTTCGGAAACTAGCCCAATTAGGTCGCGACACGGTTGAATAACGGCCTGAGTCTATTTTACTTTGATGCTTACGCGGCCGAAGTTGTTGTCATCCGTAAAGGGGGCGCTGGTTAGACCGCCTTCAGCGTGACAAGTGTGCTTATTTACCGGGTTATTCTCACCTACGTGGCATCGCGCGTGGCCATTGAACAATGATTATGAGTCGGAGTGTGATTGCGGCGACCTTCGCAAACGTGAACGGAAACGGCGACCCGATCCGAGCCATCTAGGACGCACACACGGCGACATTATCCACGAAGTGCGGCGCATTGTCGGAAGAGAGTCTTCTTCAGTGGCGAAAAACTAATTTGGCAGGGCCGCCTAGCGGAAGGCGGCCCTCCATACCGAACCTCCGGGTGACGTTCCCCTATTGTTGATTCCGAAACGCGCGATTTGATCAGAACCTGTGTCGCAGGGCGACGCGTGCAACAATCTGATTGCGATTAGAAGATACGTCGCTTGCCACCGGCACGTAGGCGTAGTCGAGGACAGTACCGGTGCGGTCGCCACCTACGTGCTGATAAGCACCTTGGACATAGACGTCGGTGCGTTTTGATACATAATAGTCGGCCATGAGACCGACTGTCTGGTAGTTCGGCCTCAGTTTTCCGGTAGTAGCGTTGAAATCGCTCAGAGTGTACGTGTACGTCGCGCCAACGAAGAAGGCCGGCGTGAACTGATATTTGCCGTGGATCTCGAAATTCTGGTAACGCAGGCTGGAAAGGGTGCCACTGACAGGAGTAATCGGACCAACGTATCCCGATGTAGTCGGACCGGCGACATAGGTATTCGAGTACGAAAGCCCGATCTTTGCGGCGCCGACCGTGTAAGTAGCGCCAGCGCCAAATACACGCAATTTGCTGCCTACGAAGTTCTCATCGCCCCCATTGTTGATAGCTCCCCCGGCGGTTGCCGACGGATGATCCGCTTGCAGGTACGCCATCGCGAGAAGCAAATCGCCAATGGTGTATTGCGCGCCAGCACTGTACTGGCGATTCTTGGCAAAATTTGTATCGTTACTGAAGCTGTACGTGCCACCAAAATTAAAGCCTGCAAGCTCGGGGCTTACGTACTTGACCGTGTTGTTAACGCGGAAACTGTTGTCGGTATTATCGTTGTCGTACGGGTGGGACATTGTGCCGCCACCCCACGTACCATTCGCCGTCGTCTTTGCAAGGTAGTCGACAACCGAGTCATACTGTCGACCGAGGCGAATCGAACCGAGTCGGTCCGATGCAATGCCAATCCACGCTTGTCGGCCAAACATCAGCCCCCCCTGGCCAAGCTTACCATTGTTAATATTAAAGCCGCTCTCCAATTGGAAGACCGCCTTAAGCCCGCCACCGAGATCCTCTGCGCCTTTCATCCCCCAACGGCTTCCTTGCACGCTACCACTCTGAAGTGAGAATTGCTTATTTCCCTTAACGTTGTTCGTATAATTGATTCCTTCATCGACCAGTCCGTACAGCGTTACGGTACTTTGTGCCACTGCAGGAAATGCAATAGCCGTCATCAGCAACGCAGCAGTCGCTTTGATTTTCATTTAGTTCTCCAAACGTAATTTCATGGATTTATAATTATGTTCAAACTCGAAACTCTACGTGGGGAAGTCGGATGCAGTGCGATTCCCCGTATAGTGCTTCGTGATCAGTTAGCCACCATAGATGTCAAATGTGAAATATTTCTTTGCAATCCGGTCGTAGGTGCCGTCTTTGCGAATGCTGTCGATGGCTCCATTGATAGCATCGAGCAACGCTTTGTCTCCCTTCCTGACGCCGATGCTTACGCCCGGGCCAAAGATGGCGGTGTCATGAATTGCGGGGCCTCGTGCAAAACCGAAGTCACGTCCCTGCGCAGTTTTCAGAAATCCAGCCTCAGCGGTTGGCCCGGACGCCAGCGCTGCATCGAGACGACCAACGGCAAGATCGCTCCAGACATGGTCCTGCGAGGGGTAAGGCACAATCTCAACGCCATTGGTCCAGTGTTTGTGGGCGTAGGATTCTTGGGTGCTTCCGGCGAGAACCCCAACGCGCTTTCCTTTGAGCGATTCGGGGGCCGCTACCAGCGTGGAGCCGCCCTTTACGACAAGTGCTTCGAAATTGCCGTAGAGCTTCGCACTAAAATCGATTGCCTTGGCTCGCTCTTCCGTCTTGGACATTGACGAATTGATAGCGTCAAACTTCCGAGCCATAAGGGCGGGTATCATGCCATCGAATGAGTTTTGAACCCACACGCACTTCACTTTTAGTTTTTCGCAAATTGCGTTACCAAGATCGATGTCGAAACCGACCAATTCTCCTGTCGGGGTTTTGGATTCAAACGGCGGATAAGCGCTGTCGACTCCGAACTTGAGTTCCTTTCCATCGTATGCGGATGCAGAAAATGGAACGGACAGCGCGCATAGAGCAATAAGTATTGGTTTAATATTCATTTCTAACTCTAATTAATGTGAGGTTTAAATTTTTGGCGATGTGCTTCTGCCGAAGTGGAGCGCGTTGTTAGGATTGAAACCCTCCCCGCAGATCTGGAATTAACGAAATGCAATCTAATTTCGAGCGGGATAGCCGTCGACCACAAGTCTTTTAAGAGTGTCGATATCCAGGGGTTCAATCTCTGGAAGGATATCGTTGTCCGCCACAAAGTTTCGACCGTAGCAAGCCCCGAGGATCGCCACACCACTCTCGTGCAACGGTGCACTCACTCCAGCTAAGTTAGCGAGTCGAAGTGTCGGCACTAATCCGAACGGAACGTCTTCGAGAACATAGCGTGTCTCAATGCTTGTCGGTCCGAGCGGATCACTTCCACGTTCGACGAGCTTCGTGGATATCTCAGAAAGAGAGTCGCCACCAACATCAAAGGATAATCTGCAATGGTCGAATGTTGTTCTTACGGCCTTTCCAAATGCTGTGGCAACAGAAATTCGCTCTACGTCCAGAGCTTCCAGGAGTTTCCCGACCGACGGTGTCAAATTCGAATTCTGCCCCCAAGCTTCCCCCTTCTCTATGCGCGTCAAATTGGTGAGCGCAATTCCCATGTGATCTTGCGGATTGATGTTGCTAAGCGTGAGGGTGAGCATGTCATCCTTTAAAAGGAATCGATCACCGAATAACGAAACGCAAGTTTTATGGACGCGATCCGCATGGCGAACTGGAAGCGCGGCCATGTCGACCTTGGTGCGGATCGCGCCGACTCGTATCTGTGTCGTGGATTGGCTTTTACACGTTAATACAGTCGTACTCCAAGCTGCGATTGGAATGTCGAGACCACGTTCGGCGAGACGTTTGGCTAGGTAGAGCGCGACGAGCGAAAGATGTCCGCTTATAACCACCATGTGGCGTGCACCGATATGAGGGATCAAGCTCTCAATGGCGAATCGGTGTCCATAAGCCGGTAACGCGAGGATGATGATGTCAGCGTCGGCGGCGTCCTTCGCGTCTACGCATACATCGAGATGAAACTCTCCATTTATTGCTCCGTTTGCCTTAAGCGGAGCGCCATCGACGAATTCAACCGTCCGTGCTCCAGATGGAGACCAAACCCTCGGGGTATGTCCGTTCTCGAGGAGGTATGCTGCGTACCCCAAGGCTATCGCGCCTGCTCCTGCAATCGTCACCTGCATGTTGCCCTACCCTCAGTCATCTACTGCTCGTGCGTAGTCTGGATGCGTACCGATAAGCACTGAGCACCGCTAGTTCATCTCTGGTGCTCCAGCAATAGCGGGCCAATGTCAATCTGAATTTCAGGATATGGACGCCAATTTCGACCGTCAAAGTCGAGTTTGAACGCCGCTGTATTCCACGAGGTTATAGGGTCCGATCGTGGGAATTGTATGAGTAGTGGACCATCTGCGAGTGCAGTCTTCATTGTGCGGCAGAGTGTCCGTGCATGACCTCGCGAAGTACATGGCGGGACGGTTTCACTTTCCTGACTGCCTCATGAGGCACGCTGTAGGGGGAATGTAACGATGCCCATCGGCCACCCGCGAATCCGGGTCGCTAATCGGCGCCGCCTTTGCCGTTAATGCGATTACGTGTGGGGCGTTTAGGAGCGGACGGCGAGCGTCTCGACGACGTGGAAATATCGTATAACCCGTGGGAATAGCCCACACTCGAAATCCGACTTTGACGCCCAGGCACCTGCGCTCATAGACTCAAGTCAACCATTCAGGAGAAGAGGCTGGCTTGACTCGTGAGAATCATGACGTCGTCATTGTGGGCGGCGGGATTGTCGGTTGCGCACTGGCTTATGGGCTGCTCGAGCACGGTAAGCGTGTGCTGGTGCTTGACGGTGGAGATTGCGACCCGCGAGCATCGAAAGCAAATTTTGGCCTGGTTGGGGCATATGGAAAAGGTTATGGCGCTCCACGCTATCAACAGCTCTCACGTGAGAGCGTGGCCTTGTGGCCGGAATTCGCGGCATCGTTGCTCGATGAAACTGGAATAGACGTCGAGTATGAAAATGACGGTTGCGTGCACTTTTGCTTGAGCCCAACGGATTTTGAACAAGAGGCCGAGTTCCTGTCGGCCTGGAACGCTCAAGCGCCGGATGTCGACCCGGGTTCTCGCATGATCGAGCGATCAGAACTCGAGAAGCTCTTGCCTGGTACACGACTGGGACGGGAGGTAGTCGGCGCCGGGATTGGTGCATCGGACGGCCATTGCAATCCGCTCAAACTATTGCGGGCGCTCCATCAGGCTATCAGCTCGCGCGGAGCCGCAATTGCCGGTAATCATTCCGTGACGATGATTAAGCCGCGTCAGGACGGCACCTTCGAAATTCACGCGCAAACGCCGATTGGGCCACGTTGTTTCGAAGCAGGGCAGTTAGTTGTTGCTGCTGGACTTGGTTCGACGCCATTGGGAGCTATGGTGGAACTCAACGTCCCTTTGCTTCCTCAGCGTGGGCAGCTGCTGGTGACGGAGCGACTTGACCCGATCTTGCGCCTCGCTGCCAGCGGATTACGTCAGACGCGTGACGGTACGGTAATGATCGGTGTGAGTCACGAGGAGGTGGGTATGGATCTGGGGACAAGTACTTTCACCGCCAAGAAGATGGCGGGGCGCGCACTACGCATCCTGCCAGACCTAGGGGCGGCTCGCCTTGTAAGGCATTGGTCCTGCCTGCGAATCATCACCCCGGACGAACATCCGGTGTATGCGGAATCCTCGAGGTTTCCTGGTGCATGGATCGCACTTTGTCATTCGGGTATCACCCTTGCCGCAGTGCATGCCGGGCCAGTTGCGCGCGAGCTTGCACGCGGCAGACTTCCAGAAAATTTCGAGTTTTTCCATCATAGGCGCTTCGATGTTTCGCAAGTTATCTAGCCCCGCTGAGGACGGCAAAGTCACCGTGTTTATTGACGGAAAGCGCGTCAGCGCCGAGCGTGGTGAACCTGTGGCCGCGGTGATTGTGCGGGAGGCGGAACCTGTCACTCGTACTACTCCGCGTAGCGGCAGTCCTCGAGGACCGTTCTGCATGATGGGCGTGTGCTTCGAATGTCTAGCCGTTGTTGACGGCATAGCTTCTACACAAACATGCCTCACGGTTGTGCGCGATGGGATGCGCATCGAGCGCCAACACGGCCGCCGCAATGTCGGTGCTGCGGCGACCACCGGAAATGATCACGCCGATCATGGCAATTCGGGGGCACGTCCATGACCCAAACATTCGATATCCTTATAGTAGGTGCGGGCCCCGCCGGCATGAGTGCTGCAATACGTGCAACCCAACTCGGTTTGAGCACGCTAGTCGTGGACGAGCAGCCCGCGCCTGGAGGCCAGATATGGAGAGCCATCGAATCAAATGCCACCCGTGGTCTAGATCGAGAACTGGGGGCTGCATACAGTGCCGGCGCGGCTGTGGTGCGGGAATTTCGTTTATGCGGCGCACACTATCGAAACGAAACACGTGTGTGGCAGATCGAGCGTGCGAATGCGACCGATAGGGCTACGGATCCGAAGAACTGGATTGCCTATATGAGCGGCGCCGGCGGTGCTGAAGGAATCCAGGTCCGGAATGTCCTTTTGGCGACGGGCGCACAGGAGCGGCCCATGCCTTTTGTAGGCTGGACGCTTCCCGGGGTAATGACGGTTGGTGCGGCGCAAATTCTGCATAAGACCGCCCATCAAATACCAGAGCACCCAGTTTGGGTGGCAGGCAGTGGCCCGCTGCCGCTGCTCTACATGACGCAATTGCTCGATGCAGGTGGCCGTATCGCGGGCTGGCTTGACACCACCCCTGGCGGCGCCTGGCGGCGGAGCATTCCGGTTCTGCGCGGCGCGGCCGAAGGCTGGCGCGACCTGCTCAAAGGGCTTCTCTGGTCGGCGAAGCTGCGCGGTAAGAGTTTTCCGATTGTTCGGCGTGTGAATAGCCTGCAGGCGTTTGGGATTGATCGGCTCGAACAAATCGTCTATAGGACGGAAAGCGGGCAGTCGGGGGATATCGCAGCCGATATGCTTCTGGTTCATGAAGGCGTTGTGCCATCCATTCACTTTACCCAGGCGATGGGGTGCAGTCATCGATGGAACGAACGGCAACTGTGCTTCGAGCCAGAACTCAACACGTGGGGCGGGGCGAGTATGAGCGGCCTATACGTCGCGGGTGACGGTGCGGGAATCGGTGGCGCGAAAGCGGCATGCACACGCGGGGAACTCGCAGCGATCGGCGTCGCAGTCGCATTGGGTGCGCTGTCTGCTGGACGCGCTGGCGAGATTGCAGCGCCTTTACGTCGCCGGCTCGAAATCGAACTGGCGACGCGACCGCTTCTGGACTCGGTTTATCGCCCTCGCAGCCAGATCTTCACTCCATCCGATGAGGCAATCGTCTGTCGCTGCGAAGAGGTAACGGCGGCGGAAGTGCGGGCCGCCGCGCAGCTTGGTCAACCGGGGCCTAACCAGGTAAAGGCATTCACGCGCGCAGGTATGGGACCGTGTCAGGGTCGTCAATGCGGCTACACCGTCGCTAACTTGCTTGCGTCTACGCAATGTCGGTCCGTTGCCGACGTTGGATTTCAGCGCGTGCGACCGCCTTTGAAACCGGTAACGCTCGCGGAGATCAGCTCACTCCGCGAACCTTAATGTTTTGCTCAATCGTCCGGACGTTGCGTGCTGGGTCCGGACAACTGGAGCCACAAATTGTTCGTCGCGGAAACGCGCAACCGAACAACGACTTACGGCGGTCTAATAGTTAGTAATATTCAGATAGAGGCGAACGTATTCCCGGTAGTTGGCTTGGATCTTGGCGGAATAGCACATCGTCGCCCCCTTGAAAACCGTTGAGGACCAGCGTACCGCAAGTTTTGAGCGCGGGTGGCGCACACTGTCGCGAGGGTCGCCCCGACTGTGGGACCGTCTATCGGCGCGATCGTCGTTGCGGCGAGCCGTCAGGCTTCTTCTCCGGGCCACCACGGTTTCGCCGCACGCTCGATCAGGTAGTCGTCGAGATTCTTGCCTTCCAGCCATTTCGGTCGCGGCCCGAATCCGGACCACTGCCTACCCGAAGAGGGGGCGTAGTACTTGGCTGGCGCCCGCGGCTTGCGCGATTTCCGGAAGCCTGCCGCGCGCAACAGTTCATCTTCGCTGATGCCGTAGAGCGCAACGCGCTCCTGGACATCGGCCAAATAGGCCTGCTTCTCGCCCTTCTTCACGTCCGCGAGTCGAATATTCAGTTCGCGGAGTTGAGCCTGTAGGTCTTGTAGTTCAGTGATCACGATCATCGCCGAGTTATTGCAATACGGCGGAATGGTAACGGATGATCGACGCGATGCCGGATTTTCCGAGGAATCGAATAAACAAGCCGTGATACGCTTGAAAAAGACCTCGACCAAATCTCTCTCTGAATACGTCATTAACCTATCCAGTTCAGAGGGACACATGGCCCAAGCTGCAACACTTCGACCGGCTAAAATCCGGCATCTACTCGCCGTCACGTCTGCAACATCGCGCCATCCCGAACGCGATTGTCTCGTTCTCCTGCTAGGCATTACATGCGGAATGCGCGTCAGCGAAATAGCTCAAATCGAGGTTCAAGACGTGCTGTTTCCATCGGGCGCGGTCCGTTCAGAGGTCAGTCTCCGGGCCGCAATCACGAAGGGTTGTCGGCAGCGATGTGTCTATCTCACGCATCCGAAAACGGTTTCGGCTCTGGAGTGCTATCTGAACCATCGCATTGCACGCGGCATGGGAACCGAGCTAACCGCAGAGCGCTATCGAGGACTCGCGCCGTCAACTTGCCTGGTCCTTGCTGGCACGGGCCGCAAGTTTGCGATGAGCACCAAGCGGCGCATCAACGAGGCCGGGGAGCCGGTTGATTACTCGGCGTGTGACAGCCTCCAAGCCTACGTCACAAAGCTCTACAGGGATGCGGGGATACGCGGTGGATCGTCCCATTCGGGACGGCGCTCGTTTGCCAGTAACCTCGTTGAGCAAGGGCACGATATCGAGACGGTGCAGCAGCTTCTAGGTCATGCGGAACTGGACCACGTTTTGCCCTATCTGGCCGTGTCCGATAGAAGACTCAGGCAGATGTTCTGCGAAGTGTTATGACGCCCGCGGGTGAGGTAAGATTGTGGAACACCTATGTTCCATTTGATAAACGCCCATGAGGGATACCGACGTGCTTTACGGCGAAGACGCGCAGGCCCTGCGCAAGAAGGCCGGATTGACCCAAACGCAGCTTGCGGAGCGTTGGGGCTTGACTCGCCAACAAATCGGCCGCTACGAAAAAACCGGGCAGGAAGTGCCCGTGAAGGAGGCGGATGCATATCGGGGACTAGTGCTTACCGTCAAATCAAATGCAACATAGATGTTTCATTTGTAATTGTGAGGCGATATGATTCCCTCATGGTCGGCGCACGTGTGCCGATAACACGGACAGGGAAAAAGACGATGCATTTCGATTGCCAATCCTGCGGTGGGTGCTGCGCGTACTCGGACACGTGGCCCGAGTTCCTCGAAGAGGACACGTGCGATGGCATTCCCGAGGAGATGTGCAATTGTGAAACCGGTCGGATGAAGTGTGCGGGTGATCGGTGCGTCGCGCTGGTGGGTGAGATCGGGGTCCTGGTGTCATGCTCCGTCTACGAGCATCGACCAAGCGTGTGTCGAGGGTTCGCTCCCCGCTCCGACGCCTGTCGTCAGGTTCGGACATTTTTTAAGCTGTAGGAAAATTCGCCGGCTCGGCCGGCACTGGAAAACAACCTGGCGCGCTAGAGCCCCACACGGCCGGCAGCCGAGCAGGAGTACAGGATGAAAAAGCATTTTTTCATGGCGTGCAGTGTGACGAGCGTGGCAATTGGCGCCGCCTCGGCAGTAAACGCAATAGAAGGAAGCTACGCGGTTCGTTGGGAGTCTGTGTCGGCTATTTTGCTGGGCATCGTTGGTATCGCCGGCGCGGTCCTTCGTGGTCACATCGAAAAGCAACGCGGCTAGCCATCGGAAACTGCCGGCGCGCCGGCACCAAGGAAAACATGCAAGACATCGAACTTTTGGATTGGCAACACCGCCTGCCATTTGGCTACACCCTGACTGTTGCCGATGAGCCGACCTTCACATCGGGCAGTTTTTCAGTGTATGAGCTGCTCTCGCAGTTTCAGGATATCGAAGTCAAACAGCGCGGCATGTCGTTGGGTCGTTACCGACACGTCGCTTTGCGCGGAGAGAGGGCATATGTGTACGACTTCGAGGGAGAGCGCCTTCGCGGGCCGCTCGGTCGTGTAGTGATCCACCGGCGTTAAAACCACGGAAAACGGGGGGGAGCAAATGGATCGCCAAGCGCCCGTTGCTGCTACAGGCAGCGTCGATTTGCCGAAACTGTCGATCGCCGACCTCCTCGCCACGCATTGCATTGTAATCGCGGAGCTGCAACGACGCGGCGTTCTTCGGTCTGGCAATAACCCGACGGGCGACTACGCGGAATGGCTAGTCTCTTCCAGATTGGGACTGGAGCTTGCAGGGAAATCGTGCAAGGGATACGACGCGATAGATGCGCAGAAGGTGAGGTACGAAATTAAGGCGCGCCGAGTGACCCCCACGAACCCGTCGACGCAGATGAGTCCTGTTCGAGACTTGGCTGGAGCGCATTTTGACTTCCTGATCGCAGTAGTGTTCGATAGCGACTGGAACGTCTCTGCCGCAGCGAAGATCCCGCACCGAGTCGTTCCCGTGGTTGCGTCATTCAGGAAGCACGTGAACGGACACGTGATGCATCTTGGGCCGGCCGTGTTCTCGGCGGCCGGGGTCGAGAATATCACTGCATTACTTGGAAATCGTTGATGGGTTGGAAGAACGGAAAACATGTCAATAGAGAAAATTGCAACTGATAGCGGCACTGCAAAGCCCGCGGTGCCTGACTATGACGATGTTGTGGATCGCAACGAGATTACTCCGCTGATGACTCCGGGGGATCTCGCGGTCGTGAATGGAGATCTGGCGCTGACAAGACGCGGCGATCTTATGATGACGAGCCCGGAGTACCACGCTTTTTTTCGGCTCGTTAATTGGTGGCGCTTCAATTTTTCGGTCCTTTCCGTCATGTTCGACTCGGTGTTCCCGTTGGTTGATGACGTGACACGACTTGACCAGGCGCTCGAAGAGCAATTTGCGATCGCCGCGAAGAAGTCCCCCCATCCAATGACCAGTCTCGACTATGACGCGTATCACCGAATAAATGATGAAAGAGGCGCGGTCGAAGTCGCCCGAGGCGTTTATGCGGGAGCGATCGTAGTAGCGCTGTCTAACGCGCTTCAGTCGTTCAGGGCGGATATCGAAGGTGTCCAGCACGAATGGGACGCAGCTGTGCCTCGGTTTGCAGGGTGTTCCTTTGGGCAGGTAGTAGTCGCTTCGGCTAACAACGTGCGGCACGCCGATGAATGGCAGACGGCACGTCCCCCTACGGCAAGACAGTTGCAGTCGATGCGTGTGCTATCTGCTGTGTTGAACGAACCCCTGGATCCCGCCGACGGGTCGCGCCATAGATTCGGGAGAGAGGTTAGTCCTGAAGTGTTGCAAGCGATATGCGGTGGGAAGATGGCGCGGCTTGAAGAAAATTTCTTTGATTTCGCGAAGGATCTTTTCCTCCGCAGAGAACAACGCAATTTGCCGTAGACCAGGGAAAAACAGGAGCAGACGATGCGCAGAGAGCTGAGCGAACTGATGCAGCGCGTGAAACGTGCGACCGAATGGGATACGACGATCGCATGCTGAAAGGTCCGGCTCGAAGAGGTTTCTCCGGAAGCGCTTACGGCGCACCGAGCTGACACTCAACGCATCGCGGAGTTGACTGCGAAATACGGTCTCTAATAGGAAAACGCCGGACGCCTGATTATTGCCGCTACCGGCGGCAACCATGAGTTGTCCAACTCAGCAACAACAATCATCTGAAGGTGTTCAATGAACAAGCAGGAACTCATCGAAGCGGTGGCGAAGCAGACCGGCAATAGCAAGGCCGAAACCGGCGCGGCGATCGACGCGTTTATAGAGGCGATCACTCGCGCTGTTGGCGGTGGAGAGACCGTCCAGCTTATCGGCTTCGGCAGTTTCTCGAGCGGTCACCGCGCGGAACGCACCGGCAGGAATCCGTCGACTGGCGAGGAGATCACCATTGCTGCGGGGAGGACGGTGAAGTTCGCCGCCGGCAAAGCATTCAAAGATGTCGTGAACGGCAAGTAGACTGATGCCGGGAAGAAGGGAATAGCCAGATGACGCTCGTACCGACAGACTGCACATTGGCGATGATGGCGCTTCTGCACGCCATTCCGGGGCCTTCGCCTGATACCACCATTGCAGGCATGCCCGCAGCCGTGTTCGGCAACATCGTCAGTGGCGTGGTCGGATCCGTCATCACACTGTTCGGTGTCTTTCTTTCCAACCGGCACAACCGCCGACTTAAGCGCGACGAGCTCGGACACGATGCGACGCAGCGCGACCGCGAGCGCGAGATGGCGTTACGGCGTGAAGTCTTTCTGCCCGCAGTCGAATCCGCACTTGCCATGCAGTCCGCGCTAGCCTCGCTGATTAACCCTGAGATGCCCGTTGCGCAGTCTTCTGAACGCTTTCAAACGAGCAACGCCATCCTTGCCAAAGTGGCCGCTGTCGGGGCACCGGAGACCGTGGCAGCGTGCCAGGCGCTCAGTAGTTGTCTGGGAGTGGCATTCTGGGAACTCTCGCTACAGCGTGCAGCATTGCAGAATCACCAAAATCGCCTCGCGGATCTTGATAGGAGCGTCGCGATTCATGAAGGACTGCGAGATTCATGGATCAAGGTTCAGCAGGATCTGGTCGCGAAAGGCGAAAAGACCGCGGAGATATGGCAGGCGGCGCGAGGGCATTTCACGCACCACATGGCCGAGATTGCCAAGGCGCTAACTGAACGTAGCAAAATTATCCGGGAACGAGAGTCGAAGCTCATCGAAGTCTACGAAGTATTTATCAAGCAGTTGGACGCACTGGGCCCGAAATTTCCGCCCGCTCTGTTCGCTATGCGTCGAGAGCTCCAGCTTCCTCTGGACGAAGCCGCGTTTCTGGATCGCTTCACTAATCTCCGGACACAACAGCTTGCGATGATCAAAGAAGCACTTGCTCAGGCTCGAGCCAATCTCGCTGCTGCCACGGTACAGCCGGCAACCGTGGGTTGAACCGAAAACTGAGGCCAGCGCGTGAAACAGACATTGACGAAAACGAAGCTTTATAGGTTGCTCGCGCCGTTATGATTGTCAAACTTACCGACTTTGCCGCTAAGGGATTTCTCGCGCCAGAGATTGAATCGGGACGTATACAGTTGCGCGCGGAACTGGCCGCAAGCGTGGCGAAAGCCGAGGCGGTCTCGGATCGCGTCACGGCGTGCCTGTTCTCTGCCGACGTGTCCCACTACGCGGCACACGAGATCCTAGCGCTTTCATTCTGGATTCGCTGCCTAGGCGCATGTCAGGGGAGTCTCCTTCTTGCCGAGCGCGGCATGGCTTCCGAAGCTCTCATTCTCTTGCGAAGCGCCTTCGAGTTCCTCTTCTTTGGCGCTGCGTCGCTTGCGGACCCCAGCGTTTTCGACAGCCTGGCCGACGGCCATGACTTCGAGCGCCGCAAACAGGCCCAGGCGATGATCCGAGAGGGATCTCAAGGCGGTCACTTGACCGCAAACCAAATCGCGCTATTGCGCCAGGTTGAGGAGGAGGTCGACAAGCCGAAGGCTGCGCTGGACGCCTTCGCTGCCGCGCAGCGCGCTGGGCTCGGTTACCTCTACGCCTCGGCCTACCGCGGCCTGTCGATGATGGCATCGCACGCAACAATGGCCGGAACTGATAGCGTGCTTGAGGAGCAGCCAGATGGCAGCGCTAAAGCTGTCTTCGGGCCATCAATGCGCAATGTCGAGTTTGCCTTCGGGCTGATAGCACGCTGCCTCGAGCTCGGCGAGGAGCGTTTCATTCCCCTGCTCGGCAGGAACGAGGCACAAGCGGTGCCGGACGCATCGAAAGGCACATAGGAAATCGGAACTGGCGATGCGCTTTATCCCAACGGTCTATTCTTCTTCGGGCGGCTCGCTACCTCGGACCGACGAGCGGGCGAAAGCCGATTTCATTCGCCAGCACATACGGCACGGCTGGACGGAAAGCGACGCGACAGCGCGTTACGAGTTGTGGGTCGCGCGGACCATCGACATGAACCCCGATCTTGACGACCACTCGCACGTCGAGCTGGCCGACAGAGCCATCACCAGCGCCCGCAACTCATCACGAGCGCAGGACTAGGAAAACTATGAATCTGCTACAGCCGAACAAGCAGTGGATCGAACAGGCTGACGCCGCGATCCGGAAGGTGAAACCGGTGGCCGCGGAGGTCGTAGAGGCGACGCGCAGTTTCGCCGTGCTTGGGCGTGATGGTGTGCTTACTGCGCGTCTCTCGGACGGAACCCATTGGCGGACCGACGGCGAGGACGCGCGGCAGCTGACCAGCGACGAAATCGAAGCTCGTGCGCGGCTCCACGAATCGTTTCACTGACACGACGGAAAACATGATGGACGAAAAACTCTGGACAGTGGCGCGTTTTCCCAGCGGCGCGTGGAGCTTCGGCGGGAAGCCGGGCGACCCGGCATACTCCGAATGCGAGGTGTGGCAGATCCCTGCTACCACCGGACAGGACGTGAAGAAGAAAGCACAAGCGAAACGCAGTCGCGACCGCAAGCGCGCGTCGGCAGAAGCGCGGACCGAGGCGGTGAAGCTCCGGTATGGCGCGTGATCAAGGAAAACAGAAAATCCCATGTCAGCATCCGTAACCAGAAGCTTCAAATTCCAGTCCCGCAGTCCGCTAACCGGCACCTGGCGTACCTACCGCGTGAGCGTGACGTCGTCGCCGACCGGGTACGCCGCGCGGGTGACCGAGCTCGTGGCAGGAGGCGGCGAAGTGCCGGTGATGCTTCCGGACGGTCCTCGCTACGCGTAGAGCAAATTAATTCTGTCACTCCAGAATCCCCGCGGTTCAAGGCATGTGGCGTGTGAGTTGACGACATTATTGGCAGTCTCACCAAAATAAAGTCGTCAATTCGCATATGTCCGAATTAAATTTGTCAACTCGCGTCATAGACTTCGAAGCCCGACTGTAAGGCCCTGATCTTATGGACGATTCCCGGCACGCAATGCGGCCGGTTACGACGCCGCGCCCCCGCGGCGCACCCCGGCTGGACGCCTTCAGCCTCAAACTCGATCGTCGACTGACGCTGTTTCAACGTGGCGCGCCCGAACTGTGGCTGCTCATCGAAACGGATCCCGCTGTCCAATCATTTTGCGAGCGGCCGGGTTACGTGCAGCTCAACGGACAGCGCTACCTCGCCGATTTTTGGATCCGCTATGCCGACCGCGAAGAGGTGGTCATCCTGTCCGATTCGCTCGCGGACATGCGGCTCCGTGCTGCTCGCCCCAAGTATGAATTGGACGGCGTTCCCGTCCGGTCGGTGACATCAACCGACCTCGCGGCCGCGCGCGCCTGGATCGATAACTGGCGGCACATGCTGCCCTGCCTGGTCGCGGCGCGCGGGTTGGTCGCGTCTTCGCTCCTACGCGCAGTCGAAACTTTCGTGACGATGCCGCATACCTTGCTCGAGATCGAGCGTGAGCTCTCTGTCGGCGATCCGGCGCTGGTCCGTGCGGCGATTTTCGCGCTCGTGTATGCAGGGCACGTGGACGCGGTTGATCTGCGTACCGAGCCTCTGTCGTTGCTGACGCGCTTCGTCGCAACCGAGGCGGCATGATGGCACGTCGCAAGCCGGAATTTCAGACACTGGATCCGTCGACCTGGCCGACCATCGCGTGGACCGAGTTTGATACTGCCGAAAGGGAATCGATCCAGGCGCGTATGACAGCGATCGAGCAGTATGCGCGTGGCGCTGCGATCAAGGAGATTGAGCAGAGCACGGGAGTCAACCGACGACAACTTTATCGCCTGCTCGAGCGGGCACTCGCAGCGCACCCGGACGGTCGCCTCTATGGCTTTCGCGCGCTGGTCTTGCACGCCCGCGTTGCCGATTACGTCCGTTTGAGTCCGGTGAAAACGAACGGCGAACGCGGAAGCCGCGGCGCCGTCGGCGCGTTGTCGCAACTGCTTGAGCGTTTCCCGGTGCTCGCGGCGTGGCTGCGGTTGCAAATCAAGCAGCACCGCGTCGCGTTGATCGAGATCCGTACCGGCGGAGAATTGCGCACACGCCTACGCGGCCTGCAAGGACTGCATGCGGGCTTTCTGCAGCAATGTCGTCAGTGCGGCCTCGTGGCTGCCGACTATCCGTTCAATACGGCGAGCCACGCGATCCGCTCGCTCTCGGCCCGCGTGAAAAGCGAACTGCTGAGCGGATTCGGCACCGCTGCGCGTGCCGCCGGCGCGACGCATCTGAAAGGCCTGCCGCGCAGCGATGATTTCGCTGCGCCCGTCGCGACACGCCCCTACCAGGTCGTTGAATTCGACGGACACCGGCTCGATATCCGTCTCAAGGTCGTGATGCTCGATCCGCTCGGTTTTACGCACGAGTTCGAAATCGAACGCGTCTGGTTGCTGGTGATCATTGACGTTTGCACACGCGCTGTGCTCGGGCATCACCTCGTTCTGGCTCGCGAATACAGCCGCTACGACGTCATCAAAGCGATCGAATCGGCGCTCGAGCCGCATCGAGCCCGGTCCTTCACGATTCGCGAACTCGGCTACGGTCCCATGGATGGGTACCCGTCTCAACGCATGCCGGAGCTGGCGTACGTGACGTGGGAGCGCATCAAGCTCGACAACGCGAAGGCGAATCTCGCCACCGAGACGCTGACCGCTTTATGCGAGTTCATTGGCTGCCAGGTCGCGGCCGGACCGAAGCACAGTCCGGATGAGCGTCCTTACATCGAGCGGTTCTTTGGCACGATCGCCACTCGGTTGTCCTCGCGCTTGCCGGGCTACACCGGCGGCCATCCTCGCGATTTGCGTCGCGCTTTGTCGGACCCAAAGGGGAATCTGCGCTTGTTCGTATCCTTCGACGAGCTCGAAGAGTTGGTCGAATACGCAATCGCGAGCTACAACGGCACGCCGCACACCGGACTCAACAACGTCTCGCCGCTCGAGGCGATGGAATCGTTCGTCCGTGGCCGACACACGCTCGTGAACTGGTTGCCGGAGCCTCGCCGTCGCACGCTGTGCCTGATGCAGTCGGCGAAGCGCTGTCGTGTCCACGCCTATCTGAATCAGGGTATCCGACCGCATATCAACCTCTACGGTGTACGGTATTCGAGTCCCGTTCTGGCTTGCAGCACTGGGCTCATCGGTAAGCAGCTGCTCGTCTACCTGAACGCGGACGACTTGCGCAGTGTCCGTGCATTCCTGCTCGACGGCACCGAATTAGGTGTCCTCGACGCGCAAGGTGCGTGGCACGTCGTGCCGCACAACCTGACCTTGCGACAGGAGATTCGCAAGGCCCAAAGCCGCAAGCGTCTGCGGGCATCACTGGATGCCAGCGGGATCGAGAAGTACATCCGCGCCAAACTCGAGCAAGCGGGGAAAACCCGCCGAGCCGCGTCCGATTTGGCGCAAGCGGCTCGCATTCTGGCGGCCGCGCCAATCGTTCGGACGCCGCCGGGACCGGTGTCGACATCGATGTCCACGTCGACCGCCGTAGTCTACCCGGCTACCAGTGTAGTGCAGCCCGAAGTCCCACAGGTACGGGCGCATCCGCGCAAGCTGAAGATCGGCACCGGTCAGGTAGGTTGATCCAACGTTTCCGAGAGGAGGACACCATGTCAGTCGAGGTTCCACGTCCCATCGATCCGGCGTTGCATCCCTTGGCGACCGGCAATTACCGGATCGCTACGCCCGCCATTGAGGCTTTCTACGATCTTGTCACGAAATGTTTGCGTTATCGCATCATGGGCGCGCTTATCTATGGCCCGCCGCGCATTGGTAAGACCCGGGCAATTGAATATCTGCGCCTACTGCTGGCTCGCGACCTGCCAAAGATTACCAGCTACCATGCGCAGTGCGAGCACAAGCCGCGGCACGCCGAAGGCCCATTCTTCGTCAACTTGCTCGAGGCCGTTGGAGACCATAACCCGAACGCGGGTGTCGGTTCGGCCAAGCGCATGCGTCTGACGTTGCGCATTCGCGAAGCGGCTGCCCGTGCTGGCAGCGGCACCGTGCTGCTGTTTTGCGACGAGGCGCAGCGATACAACGAAAACGAATACGAATGGTTGCGTGACGTTCACGATGCACTCGATCGCCAGCAAATTAAGCTGTTCACGTTCCTCGTCGGCCAACAGGAACTGCTCTCCCAGAAAACCGCCCTGCAGATTGCCGGCAAGACGCAGATCGTCGCGCGCCTGATGGTCGAGGAACTGCCGTTTTACGGAATTCGCAACGTCGCCGATGTCGCCACCTGTCTGAACGGCTACGATCAGACTGCGTATCCGGAGACGAGCGACTGGAGCTTTACGCGATTCTATCTGCCGCAGGCTTTCGACGCCGGCTATCGCTTGCTCGACGACGCGAGTGAACTCTGGCGGGCGTTCGAGGCGGCCCACCACAAGGCCCGTTTGCCGGGCCGTCTCGAGATTCCGATGGAGTCGTTCGCGCGAGCGGTGGAAATCGTTTTGAAGGACAGCGAGCTAATGGATGCGCCCGGTTACTGTCCCGAGCCGACCTTGTGGACGCACGCGGCGCATCAATGTGGTTACATTCAGTCTCGCCATGCGACCGGCCAGGTCCTCGCCACAGCGTAGCGGAGCGTCGCTCCAGCCGCCGCGCCTGCCGATTCTGACGCTCGACGAGCAAAAGCTGACACCGTCGATGGGCTACGTGTTCAACAAGCGCTGGCTGGACCCCTGCGAATCGCTCGTGTCGATTTTGTGGAAGTTCGAGAAAGTAAATGCATTGCCTGGGAATGTTGTGGCGCGGGTGATGGGCCCCGATGTCGATCCGTACGAGGGCGTAGTACCCCAACTCGGTATCGTCAGTGTTGCGCGGCTACACAGCATCCTCGGTATTCCCTATGCGTCGCTCGAGATTGGACTGCTGCACCCGAGTCAGCGGCGCCAGTACAGTCCACTGTTTCGTCACTGCCGCAGCTGCATTGCGCGCGGCTACCATAGCGTGGTGCACCAGATGCTGAAATTCAACACCTGTCCGGCGCATTATCGGCAGTTGGAAACTGCGTGTCGCCGCTGCGGCTATGAGGCCCCCTACGTCGTGAATGTTCGCCTGCTCGAGTCGCCGTATCGATGCGCGATCTGTGGTGGCAGTTACGGAGGCGGCGGTTGGTCGCCAGACAAGGCTTGTCCGATGAAGTCTACGTACCGCAAGGCGTTGACGCGACGCTATTACGAACGTCACCTGGGATAGGGCGCAGATCCGGAAGTTGCACGCGCGATCAACGATCGCCTGTTCAAACGCAAGGGTTGAACATCGCGTGACTGCGACAGCAGGCACTACGGGGAATTGACGCCGGTCTTCGCGACACCACGCGCGGTGACGATTTTATTTCGCGGTACGCAAATCCATGATTTCTTGGCAATTTTCCGATTCCGCGTCGGTGTCGACCTCTGAAGTGACATTTTTACTTCGCAAACGGTGAATGATATGAACGCCCCCCACCATCGCTGCGTGTAGCGTCGGCGGTACATTCGTGCCATGCGGTCGCTACTGAATAGAAATCGGTAGATCATATTGGCCTACTCAGCCGGAGGATCCATCATGACGCATACGATCGTGGGTGTGGACATCGCAAAAAACGTAATGCAGGTGCACTGGGTGGACCCCGAAACCGGTGAGATCGTGAACAGACCTGTGAAACGAGCGGCGTTTCTCGAATATTTTGCGAATCGTAGTCCCTGTCTTATCGGGATGGAATCCTGCAGCGGATCCCAACACTGGGCGCGGCGATTGATCGAGATGGGCCACCGGGTGAAGCTGATGCCAGCGAAATTCGTCAAGGCATTCAACATCCGCAACAAAAACGATGCTGCCGATGCTCGAGCAATCTGGATGGCTACGCAGATGGACAGCAAGGAAGTTGCCGTGAAGACCGAGGCTCAACAGGCAGTGCTCGCGCTGCATCGCATGCGGCAGCAACTGGTGAAGTTCCGCACGATGCAGATCAACAGCCTGCGCGGATTGCTGACCGAGTATGGCGAGGTGATGGGTGTCGGTCGAGCTGCGTTGGACAAATCCGTCGTTGGGGTTTTGGAAAGATTGTCGGGACGCCTGCCAGCGATACTGATCGAAACGTTACGCGAGCAATGGAAAGGTCTGGATGACCTCGATCGGCAGATCGGCCAGATCGAGCGCCGTTTGCATGAGTGGATGAAAGACGACCCGTCTGCCAAAGCAATTGCAATGATCCCAGGCGTAGGCCTGCTTACCGCAACGGCGGCAGTGGCAACGATGGGACAGGCCAAAGCCTTCAAATCCGGCCGAGAGTTTGCTGCGTGGCTCGGTCTCGTCCCGGGACAGACGGGTTCCGGCGGCAAGATAGAGCTACAGGGAATCAGTAAGCGAGGTGATACCTATCTCAGGACTTTGCTCGTGCACGGCGCGCGCAGCATCATCTACCGCGTGAGAGAGCCAGGTCTATGGGTGACGCAGATGAAACAGCGGCGTCCGTTGAACGTCGTCATCGTCGCGATGGCCAACAAGCTTGCCCGAATAATCTGGGCAATGCTGGCACATCAGCGACCCTACCGGAAGGACTACGAAAGCGTTAAACCGGCCTGATTTCTCTGGTTTGTCTGAAAGTTGAGCTGAAGGGGTGGAACGTCAAAAGTTGCGGTGGCATTCGAGCGTGATGACAAGACAGGTAGGACCTGGGACTCACTAAGCCTGAAAAGTTGTCTGAGCCTGACCAGCTCGCGAGGTGAATGAGGCGTGAGTCTGCGGATTTCATAGGGGCCCGCAGCGAATCAGGCTGCAACAAGGCCGAATGTAGAGCTGCAGCCCATCCTGTTTTTCGAAGACTCGAAAGTCCGGCGCAAAGGGGGGCGTTCATGTAGACAACTTTATTTTGGTCTACGCCAGCTCAGCTTGCTTAAGCACCGCCACAATCTGTTCGATCGAAAAGCGTTTTCGTTTCATGACAAACCACCTCCTGGCTCAGGGTCAAGTTTGCCTCAAAACTCACGCTCGGATCAGTCCAGGATTCCTAAAGCGGATCACATCCAATAGCCAATCGCGCCGGGATCAATCTGGCGCCGGTACCGGAGTAACCTTCAATGGGACCTGGTGGTTGTAAAGCGAATTCAGCCTGAAAGCAGGGCACTTGGCATTACAATTGCACGAACAACACTACGGTATCGCGGCGCTTCCTGCCGTCGACCGCTATCTGGAGTCGTTTCGTGGCAAAAGTCAATGCAGAGGGACAGAAAGAACAGATCTTGAACGCGGCAGCGAAGCTCTTTATCGAAAAGGGTTTCGGTGGCGTATCCATGCAGGAAATCGCCGATGCTCTCGGCGTAACACGTACCGCAGTCTATTATTATTTTAAGAACAAGGATGAGATTCTTACGGCACTGGTCGAGGAGGTGACGCTGAGGGCGAAGCGTCTTTCGAGCCAGGTAGTCGCCGAGGAAAGTGCGGATCCGAGAGAGCGTCTACACTTACTGGTCCGTCAGCACACGATGCTGATTCTCAGTCACTACAACGAATTCCGCGTTATCCACCGTACCGAACAGCAACTGCCTGAACGTGCATATCACGCGAACGAAGACGCGAAGCGTGCGGTGTTGAGCAACTTTGTCTCAGCGATTGAGGCAGGTGTGAGTGGGGGAGTGTTCCGGGTAGTCGACGCAAAGATCACGGCGTTCACGTTGATCGGCATGTGCAGCTGGCCGGCATTCTGGTACAAATCTGACGGAGCGAGTACCGCGGATGAGATCGCCGACATGATTGCGGACCTCGCAGTGCAATCAGTCATACGGCCAGCGAAGCGACAACTGAAAGGTGATAGCGCGGTCAGTGAGGCGTTAACGCTACTTCGAGAGGATCTTGATCATCTGTCGTTGATGATTGAAAAGAACAGGTAAAGTTGGTGACGCTATTGAAAAAACCTCACCCCGAATTTCGATCACTAGCTCGGGGTACGAGGTATACCTTGTTGTGAGGATAGTCGGATTACAAAGATAGGCCGCCGTCGATTGCAATCTCAGCACCTGTAATAAAGGTACTTTCGTCACTTGCAAGAAACGCGACTAGTGCAGCTACTTCATCAACCGTTCCATGGCGCTTGAGCGGCGTAACTTCGGCACCATGTTGGTTCATCTCGTCGCTATTTGCGTTCAGCATCGCGGTCGCAATAAAACCCGGATGAACTGAGTTGACCCGAATGCCATGAGGTGCCATTTCTAGGGCCGCGACCTTGGTCATTCCCCGTACCGCCCATTTCGTGCCGCCGTACGCAGCTGTGTTCGGTGCCCCCTTCATCCCGACGATCGATGAAATGTTGACGATGGAACCGCCACCGGCTGATTTGAGAGGTCCCAGTGCGTGTTTCATTCCGAGCAACGTTCCGAGCTGGTTGACGCGGAATATCTGCTCCAGCAGTTCTGGCGTCGTGGCCTCGATGGGGGCGGGCCTATAGATGCCGGCGTTGTTAACCAAAGCATGGCACTGACCGAAAATCCGCTGTGCAGTGGCAAACAGATCGTGCCAGGAGTCTTCGCTCGTTACGTCGTGATCGACGTACACGGCTCGTTCGCCCAGCTGGTCTGCGATCGCCTTTCCGCCACTATTAGCCAAATCACTGATCATGACGTTGGCGCCTTCGCCGTGAAAACGTGCTGCTTCGGCTGCGCCCTGGCCACGCGCGGCGCCAGTGATCACAATGGTCTTTCCGGAAAAACGGTTCATATGTGTCTCCAGATTTGAAATACTGTATGGTGAACTGCGATATGAGCGAGGACCCAATGGCCACTCGCTCATTCCCTCGAAAATTACGCAGCCTTCGACAATGCTTCCACACCGGCTTCGGGTTTCCAGTTCGCGATCGGGGTCCAGTAATGCAGTTCGAACCGCCGCTCAACAAAGCCCCATTTTCCATTGCGGTGTTCGAATCGGTCCCGGTACAGTCCACCTACCTGCGTGGGCCCGGTGTGAGTGTCGGTGACAAAGCAGTCGAGTGCAGTAGCCGCAGTAGCCGCAGTAGCCGTATCGCCTTCGACATCGATCAGCGCATTCGCCATCCAATGATGCATGGCCGGCGTCTTCGCCCACAGCTGATGAGCAGCATCAAGGATAGCCTGCACGCCACTAAAATTTCCGATGTCATCACCCAGAGCTAGAACGGCTCCTTCGTGCCAGATACTTTCAAGCATCTTGATGTCGTGTCGGTCGTAGGCCTGTGCATAGGTGTAAATCAGTCGTTCGATTGCGTTGCGGCTTTCGAGGATGTCCAGACGTTTGATCAGATCATCGTTACTCATTGCATTCTCCAAGGTTGTGTTTGAAGTAGCATTGGGCACACGGAGAGGCTGGTCCGGTGCGAAGAATTCATTCGACCGTCGTTTAATGAACGAAATTGATTGTCACTGTGCGGTATACCCGCCATCTATGTACAGCTCAGCGCCGGTGACGAACGCGGCTTCATCGCTGACAAGATATAGAACGCCGTTTGCGATGTCCGTGGGACGGCCCATGCGTCCCATAGGGGTTTGCGCGATGACCCATGCAGTTTTTTCTTCTTCCTGGAGATCGACGATAGGTGTGCGGATCAGGCCAGGATGAATGGAGTTCACGCGGATCCCTTGTTTAGCGTAAGTTACCGCGGCGTTTTTTGTCAGGTTACGAACAGCTGCTTTGGTCGCGTGATAGCTGGCGGCGCCTCCGGCAGCTACGCTACCCCATATCGAAGAGATGTTCACGATCGAACCTGCCCGACGTGACAGCATTGATGGAATGACCGCACGCATACTGAGCATTACTGCAGTCTGGTTGACCGCGATTGAACGCTCCCAGTTTGCGAGCTCAATTTCATGCACGACGGCGTGATCGATAATGCCCGCGTTGTTGACGAGAATGTCGACACGCCCGCGCGAGGCGATCGTGTCCGCGACTGTCTGCTCCCAGAACAAAGCATCCGATACGTCTCCTAGCTTCAGCTGCTGGTGCTCATGAAGTGCGCTAGCGGGTTCATCACGGTCAAGGATGCGTACATCTGCGCCTTCAGCCGCGAGGGTGTCGGCAATCGCGCGCCCGATCCCACGGCTGCCTCCAGTCACGATAGCGACCTTTCCACGTACTCTCATGAATTTGCTTCCTTTTCCTGAAAAGCGTCGACGCAATCAGAGCCGCACGAGACCGCCGTCGGCCATGATCGTTTGACCGGTAACAAACGCGCTGTCCTCCCCGGCAAGAAATAGCACGGTGCCGACGATGTCTTCCGAGGTGCCGGGGCGCTTGATCGCCTGGGCTCGCGCCAACTCTTCGATATGTTCAGGCTTGATATGCGCCTTGCCGCCTTTTGTCAGTGATGCGGTCGGGCCCACTGCGTTAACCGTAATGCCGTATTCCGCGACGTCAGTTGCCAGTCCACGGGTGAAGCCGATCACTCCCGCTTTGCTGGCCATGTAATGCGACAGCCCGGGCACGACGAGCGCGACCGAATTGGATGTGATGTTGACAATCCGGCCCCAGCGACGATCCAACATCAATGGCAGCACCGCTTTGACCATCAGGAACTGGGAGTCGAGATTGATGCGTTGTACGCGTTGCCAGAGTGCGTAGTCGACCTGCATGATCGGGACATTCGGGTAGATGCCGGCGTTGTTCACGAGGATGTCGCACCGCCCGAAATCTTCCGTAAGTAGGGAATTCAATCGGTTGGTCGTATCGGGATCCGATACGTCGGCGATCAGACCGACGGCGCGAACTCCCACATCTTCCACGGCGCGGATTGTCTCATCCGAGGCTGCCATATCGACCGCGACGATGTCGATCCCTTGATTCGCCAAACCGATACTGATCGCCTGGCCGAATCCCTGTGCAGCGCCTGTCACAACAGCTACTTTCCGAGTTGTATTCATTAGCAATCCTTTAAAAATAGGCAATGCAAGAAAGGAAAAGCGGCTCCATGTGCGGCGAGAGCCATGGAAAGAAAATCAGGCGGTAGCGGCCTGTCTGATGGCGCGTGATGGTTGTGCTGCCGCGTCGCAACCCGCGAGATAGCCCATCGTGATGATTGGGCCAAGGGTCGCGCCGCCAGCCCAGTAACTGCCGGCCGACATTGCGCCGGCGCAGTTGCCAACGGCATAAAGTCCTGGAATGACGGCACTGTTGCGCGCCAGCACCTGACCGCGAGGATTGGTTCTGGGGCCCCCTTTGGTGTCAAGCGTCGCTGGGCAAAGCAACGTGGCGAAATAGGGGCCCTGGCCTGCGATAGGCCACATGGTTTCGTTTTGATCGTTACCCGGACGACCGCCCATGTTGAAGTAACGCTCGATGGCCGTCTCGCCGCGATGATAGTCCTCATCGGTACCTGCCTCGGCGAAGCGATTAAAGCGCGTGATACTGTTGCTCAGTGTCTCGGTGAAGTGGTCATCCAGATTCCATCCACCGGTGTACGCGGCATAACCAGACAGACGTTTGCGTAGCGATTCGGTAAGCTCTTCGAGCGTGTTACCGCTAACGATATGCGACTGGTCGCCACCATCGGGTACGATCGGATTGCCGTACTTGGTGCCGGAGTGATGATGCTTCGTCGCAGCGTCCCACAGCATCACCAGAATGAGGTTCGGATATTCGGCACGTTGCGACTCCCAAGTCCAGAATGCGGTGACGAGATCCTGGTACGGTGATTTCTCGTTGACGACCCGGTGCCCGAACCGGTTGACGAAGATCATGCTGTCGCCGGGAATGCTGAAGGAACACGTCGCATCAGGCCGATTCTCGATGGCACGATCAAGCACCATTGGAGCAAGCCACGAGCCATTCATGTTAACGAGATCTGCTCCCAGCGCTTGTGCAATCGGGATAAAATCGCCGGTGTTCGTCTTCACTGCACAACCTCCAAATACAGGACCTGGCAGCGAGTTTGTGCGTAATTCGACGTTGTGGGTAAAGCCGCCGCTCGCAAAGATCACGGCGCGATGAGCGCGAACGGTGATTTCTTTCGTTTCTGTTTGCGCGATGACACCGACAACTTCGTCGCTCTCGTTGACGATCGCTCGGGTGACGGCGTGACCAGTGTGAAGCTCGATCCCGAGCTTCTTGGCCGCAGCGGCGAAAACCGTGATCATGTCCGCGCCGTCGCCAACTTCTCCAGGTGCTCCTCCATACAGGTGCGGGTAGATGATGCGTCCAAACGGTGCCTTGTTTTCCGGCATCTCAGCGTAGTAGTCCGGCTGGATATCCCACGGCACGGGTTCAAGGGCGCCCCACGAAGTGAGTTGTTCGATCGCATCGCCTGCGTGATCGAAGAACGTCTCGATCATCGAGTACTCCCATGCGCTGAGTCCCAGATACGGCTTGTTCGGGTCGTAGCTTGCCGGACGTGTCAGGCGTGCCATATGTAGCATGGCGTCTGATTTGGGGTCGGCGCGGCCGTCGCGGCGCATAAAGTGATTATTGGGTACCCAATATGCGGCGGCGGCTTTCTTGGTGGTGCCACCAATATCCGGTGCTTTCTCGAGCTGAATGACAGATGCACCATTTTTTCTTGCACTTATTGCCGCAGAGAATGCTCCCGCACCCGAACCGACGACGACGATATCGGCACTCATGTCGAACTGGACGTCGACTTCCCGGCATATCTCCGGGCTAAAAAGTTGATAAGCCATGTCTTCCTCCGTGTTTTGTACTAATTCTTCAAACGTCACGACATCATCTAGTGATACACCTCAGAACGGGTAGGACGGAATATGTGAACGGGTCGTAATCCATTGCCATTCGGTAAACTGGTCAGCATTGGTCAGCGTGCTATGGTTGTAGCCGTTCCCTGATGCTCCGATACCGCCGATCGGTCCGTACACTTCGTGCAGTACGGTTTGATCGTTGATGTGGATGATTCCGGTACGTAGTCGGTCGGCGACGCGTTGCGCGCGAGCAAGATCTGCTGATGCGATTGCAGCGACAAGTCCGAAACTCGTTTGATTGGCTAGGCGGACCGCTTCGTCGTCGTCTCGGAACGTGGTGATAGGAGCGACTGGTCCAAATATCTCTTCATCGAATGCGGGCATGCCCGGCGTGACGCCAGTCATGACGGTCGGTTCAAAAAAAAGGGTTCATCGAGGATTACCGGGGAACGCGGCGCGGATCTTGAGGAAGAAGTATTCCTCGTCGCGGTACCCGTAAGCCCTGCGTTTGATGACCTTGATGGTGTTGTTGATGCCTTCGACGACGCTGGTATTGAGCGGATGGCGGCAGCGGGCGAGGATGCCGTGCCAATAACCCTGCAGACGCTGAGCAAACAGTTGCAGCGCGGCAATCCCGCTTTGCCGGGCTTGCTCGATCCATTGCTCCCAGGCTTTCTGCGCCCAAGCTGGCTTCTGGTAGAACCAGAGCCGTTTGAGTTCGTCGCGTAGCAGGTAGACGCACAACAACGGCTGATTGGCGGCCAGCAGTTCCTTCAGATGCACGGCCTGTTCCTGCTTCAGGTTGCGGCGGTTGCGCAGCAGCAGCCATCGACTGGACTTCAGAACTTTCCGGGCCGGCCGGTCATGGCGTAGCTGATTGGCCTGATCCACCCGTACCCGATCGATCACCTCGCGCCCGTACTTGGCGACGACGTGGAACAGGTCGTAGACCACCTCGGCTTGCGGACACTGCGCCTTGATCTCCAGCTCGTAGGCCGTGGTCATGTCAATCGCGACCGCTTCGATGCGCTCGGCGACGCCTGCGGGAAGTTGTTCGAAGAAGGCCCTGGCCGTCTCGCGAGAGCGCCCCTGTCCGATCCAGAGCACCTGCCGGCCGATCGGATCGACCACCACCGTGGCGTAGCGATGGCCTTTATGGAGCGCGAACTCGTCCATCGCCAGATAGCGGATCGTTGACCAGTCCGGCTCGGCCACGCGTGCGCGTAAGCGCATCTTGTCGATCGATTTGACCGTATGCCAGCCCAGGTCGTAGAAGGCCGCTACCGCCTGCACGCTGGCCGCTTGCAGCAGCTTCTCGCAGGCCTTGGCGAATCGCTCGGTCACCCGCTGGTAGCGGCCCAGCCAGTCCAGCTTCTCCAGCCTCGGCCCGCCGCAGCGTTCGCACCAGACCCGGCGACGGGGGACATGCAACACCACCCGGTACTCGAACAGCGGCAGATCGCGCACGCGCCGCACCGTCGTTTCATGAGTCTGCTGGCAACGCGCTCCGCATTGCTCGCAGTACATGACCTTGCTGACCGGCTTCAAGTACAGCGACAGCGTGCGGCTATCGCCCTCCGGCCACTCCACCCGCTCCAGCCGATAGCCTGTCCAGCAACCCAGTGCCTGAAGTGCCTTGCGATCGAGCAATTCTTCCTCCTGACCTCCATAAAGTCAGGCGTCAGGTTACGCAATCGCTCTCCAAGGCTCCACGGTTTCCTGCGATGAACCAAAAAAAGACCGTCGCGCGATCCGCCCGCGCAGATATTCGCCCCTTGAGACTGCGAATCGGCGACGATGCGCTGCGCGTTTGCTGCCTGACGTTCATTAACGATGGGTCCAAGGCTCACGTTGTCTTTGAATGGGTCGCCGACACGCAATGCTTGCGCGCGTCGTACGAGCGCCGAAGTGTAAGCCTCTGCGATTCGCTCATGCACCAGATGCCGGCCTGCGGTCAGGCAAATTTGCCCCTGATGAAAGAACGATCCCCAGGCGCCGGCACTGGCGGCTGCCTCGATGTCGGCATCATCGAGCACGATGTACGGATTGTTGCCGCCCAGTTCGAGCGAGACACGTTTCAGTAGACCACCGGCTATTGAACCTATTTCGCGTCCGACGCGAGTGGAGCCAGTGAAGCTAATCATATGAACGAGAGGGTGTCTGACCAACGCTTCACCTGTTTCAGCGCCGCCAGGCATTACATGCAAAAGATTCCTGGGTAGGCCAGCCTCTTCGAATAATTGGGCGAACATGGCACCGCCGCAAATCGGTGTTTGCGGGTCGGGCTTTAGAATCACTGCGTTGCCCATGGCTAGCGCAGGCGCGACGGCTCTTGCGGCTAGAAGAAATGGTGAGTTCCAGGGAGTGATGACGCCGACTAGACCGACCGGAATCCGGCGTGCGATGATGTGACGTCCGGTCACGGCGCTTGCCGCCACGATCCCCTGAGGCTGACTGCCTAGCGCGGCAGCTTCGAGGATTTCCCGGGAGGTCATGTGAACCTCCCACTGCCCCTTAGGTTGAATTGAGCCTGTTTCCCGCACGATTTGCAGCGAAATTTCTTCGCTGTGCTTCAGGATCAATCGCGACACTTTTCGGAGGATGTCGCCGCGATGTGGGCCGGGTAGTGTTGCCCATTCGCGTTGAGCAATTTCAGCTGATTCGGCCGCTGCCGCGACGTCATCGGCTGAGGCAATTCCGATCTGTCCGAGCGGCTCTCCTGTGGCTTTCTCCGTGACAACGATCGTGCCATGTACGGCTTCGCGCCATCCACCACTATATATTTTCTTGCTCCAAAGCGAGGCAGGCGCAAGTTGTGCGCTGGTCATCTTTTGTCTCCTGTTTCTGCTCATGCCGCGGGACAACTAAGTCCAGCGGCGGTTAGCACGAGTGGCATGGCGTTGATCATGCGCTTGGTCCGAAACACAGTCAATCAAATGTGTGAAATATTTGACGTATGTGTATGTATGGGTTCGGACCATGCGCCGGCAGTGTGCCGATGGGGTTTCAATCGGCACGCTGCCTTATGATTTGCGAGCGCTCGGCTTATGTTGGTGAAGCTTGGCTACAGGCCACCGGCTTCCAGTTCACGAGTGGTGTGGTAGTGCATATCAAAGGATCTTTCGACGAATGCCCAGTGGCCGTTGCGGCGTTCAAAGCGATCGTGGTGGAGCCCGCTGATCTGGATAGGATCCATTTCCACATGTGTGCACAGGGCGTCGACCGCGGCACTGCCTACGGCGTGATTGCCGGCAGTGTCGACGGTCGCGTTCGCCATCTAGTGATGCAGTGGGGCATCTTCTTCTGGTTCTGACGAGCCGATTCGAAAATAGCATCGACGCCCTGGCAGTTGCCGCAAGCATTACCCGATGCGAGGGTGGTTCTTTCACCCCAGATATTGCGATACAGCACCTCTCCCCGACATCTTGTCCGGTCTGTATGGAGCGTGCCCCCGTTGATCCGCCGAGTCGGAATGAATAAGTTTGATCCTGCATTGAATTGCATTGCTGGTCTTCCGGCACTCGTCCCAGACAGGCAAGCAGTTCACACTTACCATTCCGGAGAAAACTGATGTCGAATAGTTCCAGAACCTACGTCATTACAGGTGCCGCATCGGGTATCGGGCGGGAAACGAAGCAGCTTCTGGAGTCGCTGGGCCACTATGTCATCGGTGCAGATATCCGCGACGCAGAGGTGATCGCTGACCTGGGGACCCCGGCGGGACGCAATGCGCTGGTCGAACAGGTGACGGCGATCAGCAGCGGTGCGATTGACGCGGTGCTGGCGATCGCGGGAGTGGACCTCGGAGGGCCTCCCACGGTGGCCGTCAACTACTACGGCGCTATTGCGACGCTCGAGGGGCTGAGGCCGCTTCTACTGCACTCCAAGGCTCCGCGTGCTGTCGCAGTGTCGTCGATTACATCAGTCCATCCGTACAACGATCAACTGTTGAACGCACTGCTGGACGGCACCGAGGCGATCGCGCTTGAAAAGGCCGAGGAGGTGCCGTTCGTCTACGCGACGACCAAGCGTGCGCTGTCGAGGTGGATCCGCCGCAATGCGCTGAAAGCTGAATGGGCAGGGTCGAACATTCCCCTGAATGCCATCGCACCGGGCCTCGTCAAGACAGAACTGCTCAAACGCCTTTTCAACGAACCCGAAACCAGGAAACGAATCAGTGCCGGTACTCCGATGCCGCTGGGTGGTCCGTATGAACCCCGTGCGGCGGCCGAGCTGCTTGTGTGGCTTGCCAGTGAGCAAAACGGACACATGACCGGGCAGACCATCTTTATCGATGGCGGTGCCGATGTGATGATTCGCGGTGATTCTGTCTGGTAAGTAGTCGGTTGCATGTCTGATCGGGGTGGCGTCTGGCTTGGCTGCCCAGTCGTTTGCGAGTGTTTCGGCGCTACAATCGCGAACACGACAATGGGTGGCGCGGCTCAGTGCGCTGTCCCCGACAGGAGTGCACTTGTGGCAAAGGTCAATGCTGACGCACAAAAGGAACAGATCCTGAACGCGGCGGCCAAGCTCTTCATCGAGAAGGGATTCGGCGGTGCTTCAATGCAGGAAATCGCGGAATCCCTTGGCGTGACACGTACCGCGGTCTACTACTACTTCAGGAACAAGGACGAGATCTTGACCGCGCTGGTTGAGGAGGTCACGTTGCGAGCCAGGCGCGAGTCGAGCCGGGTGGCAGCGGAGGTGGATGGGGATCCTAAGGAGCGGTTGTATGCGCTCGTGTATCAGCACGCCATGCTGATTCTGAAGCATCACAACGAATTCCGCGTAATCGACCGTACCGAGCGGCAATTGCCCGAACGAGCCTATCGGGCAAACGAAGAAGCGAAGCGCGCGGTACTGGATAACTTTACGTCGGCGATCGAGGTTGGTGTGCAGAAAGGTGTATTCCGCGTTGTCGATGCGAAGGTGGCGGCGTTCACGATGATCGGCATGTGTAGTTGGCCGGCGTTCTGGTACAAGCCAGAAGGTGCGAAGAGCGCGGAAGAAATTGCGGAGGAGATTGCGGGACTGGCGGTGCAGTCAGTCGTGCGGCCCTCCAAACGTCAGCTCAAGCGCGCCGGCGACGTTTCCGAGGCACTAGCGCTGTTGCGCGAAGATCTTGATCATCTGGCACTGATTGTCGAAAAAACACTGAAAGCAGGCTAGGAAATTTTTTTACCTATAATTTGACATCAACGTCAAAAAACATATACTTGTGTCAAATCAAGGGGCGACTCCATGAACAAAGTGACTGAAGGTATCGCCGACACGCAGGTTCGTGCGTTGTCGATCGACTGGTTTCCGGAAGTGCTGCCGGAATCTGTCAGGCAGTTCAGCGTGGCATTGCGTACGGAGGATGGCGCGGCAACGTCGGGCATCCTTTATCGTGGCGCCTCGGCGAAGACAGTTGTTTGTCTGATGCATCCCCGCGAGAACTTCGCGTTCCACTACATGATTCCGGCGCTGTTGAACGCGGGGGCGTCGGTTTGGGCGCAAGCCGGCCGATCGGTCGGTAACGACCTGCGTCTCGAGCACGAGCTTGCATTGCACGATGTGGCGGCCGGCATGCGCTATTTGCGGGAAGCGGGTTTTGAGCAAATCGTGATGCTCGGCAATTCCGGTGGTTCGGGGTTGTATAGCCTCTATCATCAGCAAGCAACTCGGTCGGCGGAACGCAGGATTGCCCGGACGCCCGGGGCAGGGCGACGCTTCTCGAAACAGCGTCGCTACCTGTGGCGGACGGGATGATCTACCTGGCGCCGCATCCCGGGCAAGGCCGCTTGCTGCTGGGTTGCATCGATCCGGCAGTGACGGATGAGTCCGACCCGCTTTCGGTTGACGAAAGCCTGAATGCATTCAATCCAGCGAACGGGTATTCGCGCGAGCCTGGTCAGACCCGATACAGCCCCGAGTTCGTCGCGCGTTATCGGCAGGCGCAGCGCGATCGGGTTGTACGACTCGACGAGACCGCGCATGCATTGATTGCAATTCGGCAAGATGCGCGGCGGGCCACCAAGGAGCAACGCGCCACATCACGACAAAAGGCCGAGGCGAATCACACGCCGATCCTGACGGTTTGGCGTACCGACGCCGACCTGCGTTGTCTCGACCAGAATCTGGACCCGTCGGATCGTTCGCCTGGCTCGTTGTGGTCGTCGAATCCGATTACCTCGAACTACGGATCAGTCGGCTTTGGGCGCTTGTGCTCGCCTGAAGCCTGGCTGTCGACGTGGTCGGGGATGTCGTCAAATGCCGCGCTCGAACTGACCGCGCAGGCCGTCGAGGTGCCTGCGCTGCTTGTGGAGTACACCGGCGATCAGACGACCTTTCCGGATTCGATTCGCGACGTCTTTGCGGCGATCGGCTCTCCCGACAAAACCCATATCAGGGTTCGTGGCGATCATCACGGTCGACCGCTTAGCCCCGGCGAGGAAGCTGGCCGTTACGTTGCCGGACGCTTGATCGCCGACTGGCTGAAAGATCGAAATTTCTTGTAAACGAGGAGCTCCAGCATGAACCAGTCATTACCGCTCCGGCTGCGAGGGGTCGACCATACGGCTCGGCCGACCTGGAAGTTGCGTGAAACGGTCGAGTTTTATCGCGATATTCTCGGATTGCCGCTCGTGCATACCATTTCGGCCCGAGGCTGGGGGCCAGAAACGCACCCGGACTTTCTGCATTTCTTTTTCGACAGCGGCAACGGCAGCACAATCGCGTTTTTCTATTACCTCGGTGAGCCGCAGCCGGCGGATCGCCCGCCGATGCCGCCGACGCCGAACGATCATGTGTTCGATGCAACGCATACAGCGTGGCTTGCCGAAAGCGAGGACGAGCTGCTGACCTGGAAAGCGGCGCTGGAGGCGAAGGGTGTTCAGGTGTCGTCGACAACCCAGCATGAAGTGATCGAGTCGATCTACTTCCGCGATCCGAACGGCTATTTCATTGAGATCACGGTGAAGCTGCGTCCACTGGAGAAACTGGACGAACAGGATGCGGCGCGCACGCTACAGGCTGCAATTAACGCCGAGCACGCGGCACAGCAATCTGCCGGTGACGTGCGCGAGATCGACACAGTCTGGCAGGAAAAGGGTAGGTTGCTTGGTAACGAATTCGGCATCGCGAGTGATGCGCCGGGCATGTTTGTGCCGGCGCTGGCCGAATTCGCGAGTGTTGTCGATGCAGCGCGACAGAACGCGGAATACCGGGTATCTCAGCCGTCGTCCGATTATTTCCTGATCGAAGCCCAGAGCGCGCTTGAGTTTGACCGTAGGGCGCTCGGAATGAAGCCGGCGGTCTGGTATGGGCTCTTCACCGGCGGGTTGCGTGGCCGTATCGAAGCGTTCGACAAGGATCGTGTGCGCGTTATCGCTGCGTAGCACGAGACAGGAGGAGACAACCATGACGGGCATTCATTTTCCGATTGACGGTGTCGCCTACTGCGATCCGGCGAGCGCACAGCGTTACCTTCGTGCAGGTGCATGGATTGACAGGACGTTTGGCGAGGCACTGGCGGAGACAGCACGGCGCCTTCCCGAAAAGGCCGCATTCATTGGCGACGAACGGACATTGACGTTCCGAGAGCTGGACGAGGAGAGCGATCGCCTCGCAGCGGCGCTGGTGCGCCTCGGGCTGAAACCGGGCGCACGTGCGATGTTCCAGATGGGCACGACCGTTGACACCGCGCTCGCATTGTGCGCTTGCTACAAGAGCGGTGTCGTGCCGGTCTGTTCGCTGCCGCAGTATCGTGAAGTCGAAATTGGCAAGCTCGCCGATCTCGCGCGACCGGAAGCCTACTTCGTGCAGGCCGATATCGGCCGCTTCGATCTCGTTGCGTTTGCACAGACGATGTGTCGTGAGCACGATTCTTTCAGGCATCTGGTCGTTGTGCGTGGCGAAGCGCCGGCCGGTGCGCACTCGATGTCGGCGCTGGCGTCGTCGCTTTCGTTGGAAGATGCGCGGCGGGTGCTTGCCGATGTCCGGATCGGCTCCGAGGACGTCCTGAGCTTTCAATTGTCGGGCGGCACGACCGGCGTGCCGAAGATCATCCCGCGTTTTCATGCGGAATACCTCGGCCATTCGCTCGCGTGGTCGAGGCACGTCGACGGTGGCGAACATGCCACGCTTATCTGGTCATTGCCGTTGCTGCACAACGCGGCGCATCTCTACGCTCTGGTGCCGACGATCGCGGCGGGACAGACCACGGTATTAATGTCGACCGTCGACGTCGTGCGCATGGCCCGGCTGATCGAGCAGTACCGCGTGACGCATGCGGTGTCCATTGGCCCGGTGGCACCACAGATCATGACGAATCCGCAGGTGCTCGAGCACGATCTTTCGTCGCTGAAGCTGTTCTTCTGCCTGACTCGTGCCGACAACCTTCAGACGTATCTCGGGGTGCCGTGTTCGAACATGTACGGCACGACGGAGGGGTTATTGATCGGTTCGGGCGCTGGCGTCGACGAGTACGTACGTCATCACACGCATGGTCGTTCCGGCTGCGAGCAGGACGAACTGGTGCTGCTCGATCCTGACAGCGAGGCGCTGGCTCAAGCAGGGCAGGTCGGGGAACTCTGTTTCCGTGGGCCATCAAGTCTGCGCGGCTACTTCAGGGCGCCGGAGGCCAATGCGACGGCGTTCACGAGGAACGGGTTCTTTCGAACTGGCGACATGATGCGGGCACATGTGATTGATGGCGCGACGTACTTCTCGTTCGAGGGTCGTTTGCGCGACAACATCAATCGCGGTGGAGAAAAGATTGGCGCGGAAGAGGTTGAGGCGTTTCTGAGCCATCACCCGGCGGTGCTGGACGCGAAGCTGGTCGCGATGCCGGACCCGGTCTACGGGGAGAAAGGTTGCGCATTCCTTATCTTGAGGCCGGGGCACACCGCACCGACAATCGCAGATCTGATCGAATTTCTCGGAGCGCAAGGTCTCGCAAAGTTCAAGTGCCCGGAGCGCATCGAGGTGGTGGACGAATTTCCGGTCACCCGGGTCGGAAAAGTCGACAAACCGGCGATGCGACGCGTGATCACCGCCATTCTCGAAACGGAGCAGTTGTCCCAAACACCAAGGCAGGAGCAGTGACATGAGCCAGATCAGCTATCGAATCGGACAAATTGTGCCAAGTTCGAACACGACGATGGAGACGGAAGTGCCGGCGCTCCTACATCGCCGCGAACTGTTTGCGCCGGAGCGCTTCACGTTTCATTCGAGCCGCATGCGCATGCACAAGGTAACGAAGGAAGAACTCGTCGCGATGAACAAGGAAGGGCTGCGTTGCGCCGCTGAGTTGTCGGATGCGCGCATGGACGTGATGAGTACGGCGTGTCTCGTCGCGATCATGGCGATGGGACCAGGGTATCACCGGACCGTCGAGAGCGAACTGGAGGCGGTCGCTCGCGCGAATAGCTGCGACGCGACCGTCATGACGTCGGCAGGCGCGCTGATTGAGGGCTTGCACATCATGGGGGCGCGCAAGATTTCGCTGATGGCTCCATACATGAAGCCGTTGACGAAATTGGTCGTCGAATACATCGAGAGCGAAGGCATTGAGGTGATCGATGCGTTGTCGTTCGAGATTTCAGACAATCTCGACGTTGGCAGCCGCGATCCGATGCAACTCATCGAGGATGTCGCGCGGCTGAACACCGCGAATGCTGACGTCGTGGTGGCGTCGGCGTGCGTGCAGATGCAATCGCTGCCGGCGATCGAGGCCATCCAGGCGTCGATCGGCATTCCGGTGACGTCGACCGCCGTGTGCACCACGCGGCGCATGCTCGACAAGCTCGGCCTCGATTCTGTGATTCCCGGTGGCGGTGCGCTCCTGACGGAACGGTTTGCTGGCAGGATCGCCACAGCGGAGGTTTGACATGCATCTGACGTCAGGATTCGACGCCGGCCCGTCGGAATGGGTTGTCTGTGAGGAACCGTTCATCGTGCGTCGTTGCGTAAAGTGGGGCGAGTGCGATCCGGCGGGTGTCGTTTACACGGTGAACTTCAGCGAGTACGTGATCTCTCTGGCCAACCGCTTCTACGCATACTTGCTGGGCGCGCCGCTCGAGTCCGCGAAGGACGAGCATGGCTTTGGCACCCCAGTCAAGGCGTTGAGCTTTCTGTTCCACAAAAGCTTGCGGCCTGACGAGCGTTTCGATATGAAAATCTCTGTGTCCTGCATAAGGGAGAGATCGTTCGATCTGAAGATCGAGGCGACCGACGAGAATGGCGAGGGCGTGTTTTCCGCGACGCCGAGCCCGATCTGTGTAGCCCGTGCGGAGCGTCGTTCCATTCCGATTCCGCGGGTATTCAGGGAGCGGTTGCTGGCGTGCATTGCGGCGAATGTGCGAACGACGTCGGGGAGCATCAAATGAAGATCGATATCGTGGGCGGTGGCCCCGGTGGATTGTTTCTCGCCTATCTGATCAGGAAAGAACATCCATCCTGGTCGGTACGCGTGTTCGAGCAGAACGACGCGAATGCTACATACGGCTGGGGCGTGGTGTTCTCGGACATCGCGCTCGGATTCCTGAATCGGACGGATGCCGAATTCTCACGGCGCTTCGTAGCACAGCATGTGCGCTCGGATCATATGGAGATCGTGCATCGTGGCGTGCACGTGTCGATTGACGGAAACTCATTCTCGCGTGTATCGCGAATCGCACTGCTGCGGCTCCTGCATGCAGAATGCCGGGCCGTCGGCGTTGATCTGCGCTTCGGCGTTCGCGTGGACGATGCGGCGCAACTAAACGATGCGGATCTTGTTGTCGTCGCGGATGGCATTCATAGTCGCACGCGGGACCGGCTGGCCCACGCGTTCGGACCGTCGTTCACGCAGCGCCGCAACAAGTTCGCATGGTATGGGACGACGCAACTGTTTCAGGCCGTTTCGCTGATTTTTTGCGAAACGCAGTACGGCGTCTTCATCGCGCACTGTTATCAGTACAGCAGCGGAATGAGTACGTTTCTGATCGAAACGGATCCAGAAACCTGGCGCAACGCAGGGCTGGATCGGATGGAAGATGCGCAAAGCCGAACGTTCTGCGAGCGTATCTTCGCGGAGAATCTCCGAGGGAATGCGCTGCAGTCGAACAAGTCGGTCTGGTTCGACGCGGTCGCCGTTAGGAACGAACGCTGGCACGACGGCAACTGTGCGTTGCTTGGCGATGCGCTGCGCTCCGTGCATTTCTCGCTGGGCTCCGGCACGCGCATGGCGATGGAGGATGCGATTGCGCTGAATGATGGACTGCGCGCGCATTCGACTGATCTCGACGCGGTGTTCGGCCACTTCGATGCGATCCGCCGGCCCGCGTCCGAACGTTTTCAGTTGGCAGCGGCGAAGAGCCTTGACTGGTACGAGCAGGTGGCGGACAAGATGGCACTCGACCCGCTCGGTTTCGCGTACGACTACATGCTTCGGACCGGGCGAATCACGCACGACGATTTGCGCTTGCGTGCACCGGTATTTACTGCGCGCTATGAGGCGCAATATGGGACGGCGGCGGTCCGGCAACAAGCGACCGCGAGTTCGATTTGACGACTGGGCCGGGCAGGTAACAGGATCGACTCGCGACACAAAAGCGGGCGGCGGAGGTGGCGGGCGCAATACACCCGTGCCGCGAAGACGGCAGTGACCTAGGAGGACGACATGGCGTCGTCAATGAATGAGACGGGGGTTTCCGTATTTGACGACCGTCCTGTTGGGGCGCTGCAATGGGCGGCGCTGACGATCTGCGGCTTCTGCATGGTTGTCGACGGCTTCGACGTCCAGGCGATGGCGTATGCGGCGCCGGCATTGCTTGGCGCGTGGCATATCGATCGTACCGTGCTAGGGCCTGTATTCGGGGCGGGATTGCTCGGGATGCTCGTCGGTTCGCTCGCGCTGGCTGGGGTTGCCGATCGTATCGGACGCCGTCCCGCGCTGATTGCGGCGACCTTGTGGGTTGCGCTCCTGATGGCGTTCACGCCGTCGATGCATACCGTCGGACAACTGATCGGCGGGCGGTTTGCTGCCGGAATCGGCATGGGCGTTATCATCCCGAACGCGATGGCACTGGCCGGCGAATACAGTCCGGCCCGCATGCGGGCGACGCTGATGATGGCCGTGTCGTCGGGTTACGTACTAGGTGGCGTCGCGGGCGGCGCCGTCGCCAGCCTTGTGATCGCGCGGTTCGGGTGGGGCGGCGTGTTCCATGCTGGCGCGATATTGACCGCGTTGCTCTGTCTAGTGATGGTGTGCTGCCTGCCTGAGTCTCTCCAGTTCTGCCTGCTGCGTCGACCCGATCAGCCCCGGACGCGCCGGCTGCTGTCGCGTGTTGCTCCTGATGCGCGGCTGCCGCTCATGCCTGATGCCCCTGCGGTCAGTGAACGCCAGGCGTTGTCGACGCTATTCACCGAAGGCCGTGCGCGCTCTACCCCCATCCTGTGGGCAGCAAATTTCGCGAACATGCTATGCGCATATTTCCTTGCCGCGTGGATTCCTGTGCTGATGAGCGACCCGACGACGACGTCGGGCCGCGCAGCGTTGGCGGGCACAACTTTGTGGCTCGGCGGGCTCGCGGGCAATGTGCTACTTGGCGCGCTCATCGACCTTCGCGGGTTTGCCGCTGTGTTGCAAATGAACTTCGTCGTCGGCGGCCTCGCGATAGCTGGGCTTAGCCTGTTTTATGCGTCACCACGCGAAGCGATGCTGCTCATAGCGCTTGCGGGCTTCTGCGTGCTGGGCGGGCAGTCCGGCCTTAATGCGCTCGCCGTTTCGGTCTACCCGACTGAGGTACGGGCGACTGGTGCGGGTTGGGCGTCGGGGATTGGCCGGCTCGGCGCGGTGGTGGGGCCAGCCGCGGGTGGCTATCTGATGGCGTTTGGATGGAGCGCGGACCGGACCTTGCTGATTGCCGCGCTGCCCGCGGCGGGTGCAGCTGCCGCCATCGGCATGCTGGGTCGCCGCCGCAACTCTCGGTTCAGACGCTCCGAATCGCGTCGATGTCCACCTTGAGCACGTGTTCGCCCGTGTAGCTGCCGATATACAGTGCACGCCCGACGGCAAGGGCGACCGATGCGCCGCCCTTAAGCAATCCGGCGCCACCTCGGAACAGCGGTTCCATGGTGAACGTCACAGGATCGAGCCGTGCGACCGAGAACGCCAGCTTATCCTGGCAGAGCGCCCCGGTGGCCTCGGTGCGTGCGCGCCAGTCGTCGAGATCGTCGATTCCGGCGACGATCAGGGCACCGTCGACGCCCACGGTCAGATTGTCCGCGTGGAACGGCAGATGCGCGGTACGGGTAATGCGCCGTGCCTCTCGGTCATATTCGAGCACCTCACGACTGGTCCATGCGGCGAACCAGACGAAGCGTCCGTCAGTGCTGATCTGGATGCCGTTGTTGAGCGAGGCCTGGCTGCCCGGCAGGCGTCGCCAGCCTGCTTGCGGATGCCACTCCGTGAGATAGCCGGTTCTGGCGCCGCTGAACATGAACGTCATCGCGTCTTGTTCGCCGACCAGCGCGTGATCGAGCATTACTGTGGAGATGAACCCACCGTCGGGGGTAGCGACAACGTCGTTGAGCATGCCGCCTTCGAAGGCGACACCGCCGCGCCACAGGGCGGAATAGCCGTCCGTGCCGTCGACCAGTTCGAACATTTCGATGGACTCGCGGCCCGCGTGATTCACGGCGAGAAGCTGCGTGCGCCCATCCGCGCGCTGCGAGACGTGCAGTCCGTGCGTGCCGAACCGCGGCGGTGGTTCGTAATCGGGATCACCCCAGCCCTTCTCCGGTCGCAGATGGATAGTCATGGGTCGGGCCAGGTCGCTGGACAGATCGACCAGCATCAGCGCGGGGCCGGTCGGATGGGTGAAATCCGCGGGCAACTCGCTGACGAGAAGATGCGCTTGGTCGGGCATTAGCACGATGTCTTCGGGACCGGTGAACCCGTCGATTAACGTGTAGGAATCGCTCATCGAAATTGCTCCTGTTGGTTGAGATTGGGAGTAGGCGCAGGCAGGCCGTGCGTGGCTGCGGTTTCTGCATGACTGGCGTGCGCGCCGTAAAAGACGAGCTTGACTGCGATGGCTAGCATCGCCGCCACGGCAAAACTGATGCCGGTGCCGATGGCGCCTGCCATCCCGAAACTCCCGATCGCGCAGCCGCCCGCGAACGATCCGGCGACGACGCCGAGATTCGCGGCCGAGAGGTACAGGCTGGTGGCGAAGTCTCCTGCTTCGCGGGACACCGAGCGCAACCACATCTGGCTTGCCACCAGTCCGCATGCATGGATACAGCCCCATAGCAGCGCAATCGGCGCTATGGCGGGCATCCAGTCGCGGGCGACGCCGTAGAGGAGCAGGTAGGTGATACAGAGTGCCAACGGCTGCAGCACGACTACCTTGACGAGATGCGTATCGAGCAGCCTGCTGATCAGCAGGTTACCCAGCACTCCTCCGGCACCGAAGAGAATGAGCGTCACGCTGATGTGTGCATCGCTTAGGCCGATCTGACGCTTCATGTACTCCGCCGCGTAGCTGTACACGGAAAAGAGTGCGGTAAAGATTAGGATCACGGCGGCGATGTTCAGCCACAGCGCGGGCTTGCGCAGTATCGTGAGCTGCTCGCGAAAGCCGGGCGGCTTGCGCGCGGGTGACCCGGGCAGCATGACGAGCAGACCGAGGCCGGCGATTGCGCAGACGCCCGCGCACGACAGGAGGGCTAACCGGTAGTTCGTCGCGGCAGCGACGGCGCTCATCATCGGCACGCCGACGACGAGGCCGAACGTCGTGCCCACGACCGCATGCGACACTGCTCGCCCGGTCTGCGTCGGCGGAAATAGCGAGATGGCGGTCGTAAGCGCCGCCGCGTAGAACATCGGATGGAACAGGGCCGCAACGATCCGGAACGCGAGCACCCAGCCGAAATCGTCGACAGTCGCCGAAAGGCCACTGCATCCGGTAAAAACGGTGAGCGACCCGAGCAGAACGCGCTTGGTGGGCTGCCGCGCGGAGAATGGAACCAGTATCGGTCCAGCGAGGGCGATGGTCAGTGCGAAGAAGCCCGTCAATTGGCCCGCGCGGGAGACGGTCACATGGAAGTGGCTGATGATGGACGGCAGGATGCCTACCACGCCGAATTCGAGCGTGTACAGGCCGAAAAGCCCGAGCGCCACGAACGGCATCGCGCGAGCAGGTGTCATGATGCATGTCTCGAGGTGCGATAGCTGGAGACTGGCGACGGTCGCGTTATCGGTGCGCCGCTCGCGTTGGTGAGGGAAAACGTCATGCGATTACCTCGGATTCGGATTCGGGTTTGATTTCGTGCCTGTCGGTTGCCAAGACAACCGCATGCTTCGGCGTTGGCATGCGAGTTGGGGCTTTCGGAGCGCACAAACCGGCTTTCCGGGAGGAGCGTGCCGAATCGACTGGTGAATCGATCGGGATCAAAATTACCGGCTTTTCAGTGGGGAATTAAGTAGGGTAGAGTTCCCGGCTGAGCGGACAAAACGTCCGCAACACGAGGATCGTCGAACGATGGACAGTTTTTCGCTAAATGTTTTCGTTCAGGCTGCGGATACTCGGAGCTTCGTCGCGGCCGGGCGCGTGCTCGGCATTACCGCATCGGGCATTGGCAAGAGCGTGACGCGGCTCGAACAGAGCCTGGGTATCAGGTTGTTCCATCGCAACACGCGAAGCGTTACGCTGACGGCCGAGGGCGAACTGTTTCTTGTGCGCGCGAGACGGATCCTTGCCGAGTTCGACGCGGCGCAGTCGGAGCTGTCGGAGGCGGCGTCGATTCCAAAGGGGCGTTTGCGGATCGGGCTACCGATGGTAGGCGAGCCGTTCTTGTCGGTATTCGCTCAATTTCGACGGCACTACCCTGATGTCGATCTCGACCTGGATTTCGACAACAGGAACGTCGACGTGATCGAGGATGGCTACGACGCGGTCGTGCGCAGCGGCGACGTGGAGGATTCGCGTCTCACCGCGCGCCTGCTTGGCCGATTCCGGATGATCCTCGTTGGCACACCAGACTATTTCGCTCGACGCGGCACGCCGCAACATTCGGAGGAGCTGTCGAGGCACGATTGCATTCGGTTCAGGATGCCCAACACTGGCAAGCTGCAACCCTGGCGGCTGCGGGGCGATGATATGCGTGCGGAGCTCGCGCAGCAACCGGCGACCGCAATCACGTGCAATACCAACGAGGCGCGCCTGCATTTCGCGCTGGAGGGGTTGGGGATCGCATATGTGTCGGAATTCTCGGTGCGCGAGGCGCTCGACGCCGGGCGTCTCGTGACGGTGCTCGACGAATATGCGACCAGCTACAACACGTTTCAATTGCTCTGGCCGTCCGGTCGGTACGTGACGCCGAAGCTGCGCGCCTTTATCGATTTCGTTGCCGAACACGTCCCGTTGGACAGGACGCGTTCGTAAATGTGCCGGATGCGCGATGTTACCGCTTAACTCAGGCGTTGGCGACGGCCTCGGAGCCCGCCACGGGTTTCCAGTTCGACAGCGGCGTTAGGTAATGGAGTTCGAAGCGACGTTCGGTAAAGGCCCAGCGACCGTCGCGACGCTCGAACGTATCGTGATAAAGACCGCTGATCTGCACCGGACCGAGTTCCGTGTGCGTGACCAGCGCATCGAGTGCCACCTTGCCTGTCGCACGGTCGCCGTTGATGTCGATCAGCGGATTTGCCATCCAGTGGTGCATGTGAGGCATGTGTCGCCAGTTCTCGTGCGCGGAATCAACGATGGCGGCGATGCCATGGTGGTTGCCGAACGCGTCGCCCAGCAACAAGCGAGCGTCGTCGTGCCACAGGCTGCGCAGCAGCGCTTCGTCTCGGTTGTCGAAGGCTTGGTTGTATGCGCCGATGAGGCGTTCGAGAGCGAAGCGGCTTTCCAGCACGTCGAGGCGTGCGGCGATATCCTGCTGGTTCATTGGGCAGTCTCCCTGAAAGGTCAAAAATCGGTGGAAAGCGTCAGATCACGCCATGCTGCGATTTCCGCGGAAACGGCCGCCAGCTTGTCCTCGACAACCTTCAACGCATCCGCGCCGGCGACGAAGCGAAATGGCGGCGTCGGGGTGTCCGCGATCTGCACGAGGGCGCGGCCCAACTTGTCGGGGTCGCCCACCTGTTGACGATTGCGCGATTCGAAAACAGCTTTCGCGCGCGCCCAGAAGTCTGCGTAGTCCTGCAGTTCCTTGCTACCGTACCGGAGCGCTTCGCTGTCGAGGAAGTTCGTGCGGAACGCGCCAGGTTCAACTACCGTCACCTTGATGCCGAACGGCGCGACTTCCTGTGCCAGCGATTCGGAGAATCCTTCAATCGCGAACTTCGACGCCGAATACATCGAGGCGCCCGCGACGCCCTTGAAGCCGCCGTTCGATGACATGTTGACGACATGGCCCGCGCGCTGGTGCCGCAGGACAGGCAGCACGGCGCGTGTCACATTAAGCGTGCCGAATACGTTGGTCGCAAATTGGCGTTCGACGGCATCTGCATCGATGGTCTCGAACGGGCCGAATTGTCCATAGCCGGCGTTGTTGACGACAACGTCGATCCGGCCGAAGCGGGTGAGCGCGGCGGCGACCGCAGCGTCGGCTTCCTGCGCATCGCGAATGTCGAGACGCACTGTCAATGCCTGTGCGTCGTGCGGACCGTAAAGTGCAGCAAGCCGCGCTGCGTCGAGATCGCTCGCGACGATTCTGTGCCCGGCAGCGAGTGCCGCCTTCGCGATGCCGGCTCCGAGTCCAGCCCCGCTCCCGGTGATGAACCAAACCTTACTCATGCCGTCATCTCCTGTTCGATCCACGTCTGCGCCGAGGTATGAACGGGCGTCCAGCCGAGTTCCCGCCGCGCGCGCGCAGCCCGGACTCGACTGTTTGTGCCGAACGTGAAATGGGTGTGCGCAACACCCCAATGCGGCGCGGCTTCCTCGGCGCTCCACGATTGCACGGGGCCCATCTCGAGCCGCTTGGCAATTGACGCGCCGATATCCGCGAACGATGCCTCACCGTTCTCGACGAAGTAGTAGGCACCCGCGGGTGCATCGCGCAACGCGAGCAGATACAACTCCGCAAGATCGTCGATGTGCACGTTGGACCAGCGGTTCACGCCGGTGCCGACGATCCGTACCGCGCCGTTTTGGCGGGCGTGCGCAACCAGGAACGGAATCTGAAAACTGTCTTGTGTCATGCCTGCACCGGTACCATAGATGTTGCTCGGGCATATGACGATCGAGCGGACGCCTTGATCTTTCGCGTCGAGGATGCGCAGCTCGTTGTCCCGGCGCGGCTGCTTGAAGGGCAGCACGACAAACGGCGTGTCTTCGTCATAGATCTGCTCAGAAACGGCATTGCCCTGCGCGTCGTCGGCAATGACGCTCGAACCGCTCGTATGAATGAGCGGCTTGTTCGACCCTTTCAGACCTTCGAGTAACGCATCGATCGCTCCGGTATGGTCGCTGTCGGCGGCATTGATTACACCGTCTGAGCGTGAGGCTTCTAATGCCAGAAGCGGATAGTCGTCAAGCTCGCCGAGCACCGGCTGGATCTGCATCGCACGCAGCGCGTCCGCCTTTTGGCGGTCACGAATCAGACCACGTACGGGGTAGCCGGCTTTAACGAGACGGCGTGCAACGGTTCCGCCCACAAAGCCGCTTGCACCGGTAATGAAGATACTCATGTTGGGAATCCTTCTGTTGATAGTGGAGAAGGGAGCCGCGCGTGTTGACGATGCACGTTCCTTCTGGATGCTTGTGCGCATCAATCAGGTCGACGGTCGTAGGAGCGTTTGATGGACAACCAGCTTCCACGCATCGTTCTCCTTGCGCCATACGACTGTGAAGAAGCAATCGAGGTCCTTTCGGATGCCGCCGGTCGTCGCTTCGATCTTCACTTTTCCACAGGCGGCGAACGCGTCACTACCTAGCGGAATGACCTTGTCGAATTCGCTTTGTGCGTTGTGGTAGTGGAAAATCCCGTTTCGGAATTTGTCCAAATAACTTACTTTGTCGTCGATGAATCCGCTCGAATGTGCGTAGACTGCAGCGTCGGAAATCAACGCGCTCAATGCGGTAGCATCGTTTTTCAGCATTGCGGCCCAGCGTTGTTGCTCCAGCGCTGTTGCCAACGCATCGAAATTCATATCGTCATGGGTTGCCATGTTCGACTCTCTTCCGGTTGATCGTGGTGCGCGAGCATGATTTGACGCTCGCGAGAGGCACGTGCCCGATCGACAGGCTACTCCCGCGCCGGCCGCGGAAAAACGGGGGTAACGCTCCGGTGAGACAGGACAATTCGTCCGGAACGAGGCTAGCCGCTGGCGCGAAGCGACAGTGCATGCGTTGGGTGAGTGATTCGAGACGCACGGCACTTCGAGGAAACGACACATATGCGCTTTGATTGATCGCGTCGCGCTCCGCCTTCGCGAGGACGCCTACGCGTCGAGCTGGGCGGTGAAGATGCCGCTGATATCCGCCGATACTTATGGATGGGCGCTGCTGAATAGGACTCGTCCGTCGTGCGCGAAGGTGACCAGCATCGGCAGCGCCGCGGGACTGACTGACAGCGCCATCTCGAATCGGAAATGCCTAAATTTTTTGAACGGAGCGGCAGAATCGGCGACTTCGTAACGGAATTCGCGTGCGAGCTGTGTGAAGCGATGCGTAAGGCCGGATACTGTCGGCATTTGCAAGGATGATGCACACGCGGATATCGATCGATGATGGCGTACAGTACAAACTGGGCTACGATCTGCGTCGTATCGAACAGATGGTCGACCGATGGGGCGCGAAGTTGCCGATATGGCCGGGACACCGCGTGATCTAGTTGGCAGAGTATTCGCTAATGCGCCTGGCCATCGTCAGGTGTGTGTCCGACTTCCATGCCGGTACGCTGAGTACGGTCAACGATAAGATTCCTTTGGTGACCTATTTGGCTTCCGTAACGTCGTCCGCGCTTCATCGTGATCAACGCGGAGCGACGTTGCTCGATCGATTACCTCCATGCGAGGCAAGTTCGTCGGGCCAGAACGGGTGGATGATGCGCTGGTGAACACCGATTCGATGAACTCGGCCCCGTCGACGCAAATCAGAACGGATAGACAGGAAGCTGCGAATGCACAGTGAGCCATTGCCACTCAGTGAACTGATCGGCATTGCTGGACGCACCGTGTCCAAAACCGTTGCCTGATATGCCGACGCCTCCGATGGGGCCGTAGATGCCATGCACTACGGTCTGGTCGTTGATGTGAACCACTCCCGAATGCAAAGCATCGGCGATGCGCTGCGCGCGTGCTAAATCAGGTGAAACCACGGCAGCCGACAGGCCGTATTCCGTGGCATTCGCGAGCGTAATGGCTTCGTCGTCGGTGCGAAACGTCGTGATGGCGGCAACCGGCCCGAAGATTTCTTCGTCGAATGCCGCCATGCCGGGTTGCACGCCAGTGAGCACCGTCGGTTCAAAAAAAAGACCATTGCGCGCGCCGCCTGCGCGTAGCGTGGCGCCCTGCGCCAGAGTTTGCGAGACGATCCGCTCAGCATGGGCGGCCTGACGTTCGTTGATGATCGGACCGACTTGGACGCTATCATCGACCGGATTGCCGATGACCAGCTTCCTGGCTTTATTCACGAGCGCGTCGACATAGGCTGCGGCGATATCCTCATGAATCAGATGTCGGCCCGAGGTGAGACAGATCTGGCCTTGATGGAAGAACGAGCCCCATGCGCCTGCGCTTGAAGCAGCATCGATGTCCGCGTCGTTCAAAACGATGAACGGGTTGTTGCCGCCCAGCTCCAACGAAACGCGCTTGAGTTGGCCGCTCGCGACAGAACCCACCTCGCGACCGGTCCGGACCGAGCCGGTAAAGCTGACCATGTTGATGAGGGGTTCCCTGACCAGCGCCGCTCCGGTTTCTGCCGCGCCCGGAAGCACGTGGAACAGCCCGTTGGGCAGGCCTGCTTCTTCGAGCAACAGGGCGAACGCCACGCCTCCGATAATCGGCGACTGCACGTCCGGTTTAAGCAACACGGCATTCCCCATCGCCAGCGCAGGTCCTATTGCGCGCACGCCCAGGATGAATGGTGAGTTCCACGGCGTTATGATGCCGACGATGCCAAGCGGGATACGTCGTGCGATGCTCCGAAACCCGGGCTCCATCGTCTGCGTCAACAGGCCCAGGGGCTGGCTGCCGAGCGCCGCAGCTTCCAGTAGCTCACGGGCTGTCACCTCGACTTCCCACCGCGCTTTGGCGCGAATCGAACCCGTCTCGCGAACAAGCTGCTCTGCCAATTCGTCCGCATGCGCGAGTACCAGGCGGGCTGCTTCCCGCAGGATGTCGCCGCGCTGGGGCCCGGGCAGTCCGGCCCACGTCCTTTGTGCTTCGCGTGCCGATGCCGCTGCCGCTGCGATATCTTCGGCCGATGCAATACCGATCGTGCCGAGACGCTCGCCCGTTGCCTTCTCAACAACTTCCTCGGTGCCGAGGCCGGGTCGGGCCCATCCATTGCTATAGATCTTTCCGGTCCACGTATTGGCGGGTGCAAGCAGGGTGTTACTGTTCATTTTGAATTCACTGTATGGTGGTAATCGATTATTAGTATAGGAATGCCGATTTATTACTTAAATTCGGTCCAGGATGAGATGGGAAATGTGTCGTTCAGGACACAATTTTTGCCGCAATGCGCTCGGCCATCATGATGGTCGTCACGTTCGTCGGGGCCGATGGAATCTCGGGCATGATCGATGCGTCAACCACACGCAGTCCATCCACACCTCGCACCTTGCCCCATGCATCGACGACTGCGGTCGAATCGGCATCGCTTCCCATCGGGACCGTCGAGGTCGGATGCAGGTAGGCGGCGACGTTTGCAACGATGTTCGCGCGCAGGGTCGACTCGGCGACGGCACGGCCAGGGGCCATTTCGTGATCGACGAGCGTCGAGAAGGGGGCGGTTTCGCCGATCCTGCGCGAGAGCCGGACGGCTTCCACGAGTCGATCGAGGTCGCTCGCGTCGTTGAGGAAGTTGTAATGGATGCGCGGCGCGGAACGAGGATCACGACTGGCGAGGCGGAGCTGTCCGAGGGACTTTGGTAACGTGACGGCACAGGCCAGCACGATCGCCCCGCCCGTGGGACTCGCTTTCGGGTCGATGAGATGGGTGCTCGAGATTTGGAGATCGAGTTCGTCCGGCGCAGCGCCTTGTGAGCGTGTCCAGACGATCGCGCCGGATGCGGGCGTCATCGCGTTCGCGTTTCGCTTGAGTGCGTAGACGTTGTAGAAAAACGGGTGATCCTGCAGCCGGTTCCCGACGGGGAGGTCAACGAGAGTCGGGATGCCAAGTTCCACCAGGTGAGCGACTGGCCCGATGCCGGACCGCATGAGAATCGCCGGACTGCCGAATGCGCCCGAAGCCAGGATGACTTCGCCGGCTGGAATGAATTCACCGTCGACGAGGCGCACACCCACGCTGCGCTTGCGTTCGATCACTACGCTGTCGACTTCCGCTTCGCCGCGGATCGTCAGGTTGGGGCGTGCGCGCACAGCGGCGGTGAGGTAAGCCATGCCCGTGTTGATTCGCACGCCGTCTACAACATTAAGCGCGTAGAAGCCAACGCCATGCGGATCGGCACCGTTGAGATCCGCCACGTGTTTCAGGCCAAGTGCCTGCGAGCCTTCGACAAATGCTCGCATCGACGGCGTGTCTTCTTCAGCGGTTCTCTGACGAATCGGTAAAGGGCCCGTACGGCCATGCCATGCATCGTCACCGGACGGTGTATTTTCCATTGCCTTGTAGGCTGGCAATACGTCGTCCCACGACCAGCTGTCGATACCGCGTCGGGTCCAGCGGGCGAAATCCGAGGGGCGCGCACGCATGGCCACTGCCGCGTTGACAGCGGAACTACCGCCGACCACGCGGCCGCGCGGCACCGGGATATCGTGACCGAGGCGCTTCATGTCGTCGGTGTGGTAGTGCCAGTCGTAAGCCGGGGAGCCGGCCACGATATTGGCGTTTTTCAGTACCGGCGGGTAGCTGTCGGGGGCGAAGTTGGGGCCCGCCTCGAGCAGGAGTACGCTGCGATTCGCATCTGCGCTCAGGCGGGCGGCGAGTACCGCGCCGGCGGATCCGCCGCCTACGATTACGACATCAAATGGCTTTTGAGTTTTCCCGGCCACCACGCCGGCGGTGGCCTTGAGGCCGGTCAGCACTGTTACTGCGGCCGCCGTGCCTGCGACGAGCATTTCGCGCCTTGACATCGACATGATCATTCTCCTGAACAGGTTTCTGGCGCGCATGAGGCGCCGGAAAAATTGGCCGGCATTAATTGACCGGGAATGCAGGCAGAATGGACTCGATGACCAAGGCCAACAAGATGGATGAATTAGATTTAATGTCCAAATATTTGGACAATCTATCAAGATACGATCTGTGGAATTCGTTCGACCAGAAAATCAAGAAAGGCGCGTACCGAAGGCAGCATGCCGTGCCGGAACGGGACGATCGCAGTCAGGGTGGCTTCGCCGGCGAGCCACCCGGGGAGCACGCGCTGGAGCGTGCCGTCGCGGACGTCGTCTCGGCATACGTAGCCAGGCAACGCGACGATGCCGAGGCCGTCTTGGGCTGCTTGCTTCAGCGTCAGGAGGTCGTTCCCGGCAAGCCTTGGTTTGACGGGAACGATTTTGTCGCCCTGCGTCGGGTGCTGAAGCTTCCATGCGACGGGTTGGCCATGTCGGAGGACGATCAGCGTGTCATGTGTGGCAAGGTCGTCCGGCGTGAGCGGCAGGCCACGGTGATGGAGATAGTCGGGCGCGGCAAAGAGAAACCACGGGGCGGGCGCCAGCACGCGCTGGACCAGTGTCGAGTCCGACAGCGGCCCGGAGTGCGCTCGCAACGCAAGATCGTAGCTACCGCCGACTATATCGACCTGGTCGTCGCTCACGTGCTGAATGACATTGACCTTCGGATAGCGATGGATGAAGTCCGGCACGATGTATCGCATCGCGAATAGGGAGGTCGCCACCGCGGTGGTGAAGCGAATGGTCCCGCTGGGTTCCGCCAGGCGTTCGCGCACGGCATTCTCCGCCAGTTCCGCCCGCTCAAGGGTGGCTACGGCATGACGATAGAAGAGATCTCCTGCGTCGGTCATGCTGAGGCTTCTCGACGTCCGGTTGATCAGGCGCACGCCGAGCGCCGCCTCGAGCTGCTGAAGCCGGTGGCTGACGGTCGACTTCGGCACTTCCAGGTTGCGACTCGCCGCCGTGAATCCGCCGCATTCCACGATGCGAACGAAGTAGCGGAAATCGTTGAGATCAAGCATGTTTTCTCCGGAGTGTTCATCTAGTCAGATGATCTATATTCAATAGCTATCGATTCTGGGCATTTGTATGTCAACTCGGATAGTTTCTCCGCACGGCGCGTAGAAATCGACCGGAGATAGGCAATTGGGGCTCGAACGACGGTGCTGGGGTGCCCTCGAGATTCCGACTTTTTCGTGCGCCGGGTGTCTAGCGTGGGTTTTCGGAGAGTCGATGAACGATCCTAGACAGCTCTACGGACTACTGTCATAGCAGTTGACCTGAGTAACCGTGTTGAATGTCAAGCGTATGCGGTCTTTTAACGACGCCCATCAGAGGTTGGGAGTGGCAGGCATGCTCCATGGCATGAGGGCGGCATAGTCGTCGGCGGTTGCGGCGAGCGGCAACCTGGTGAACAGCCAGACCAGATAGCGATACGGCTCGACGCCGTTCGCCTTGCACGTCTCGACGAGGGAGTACAGGTTGGCGCTGGCCTGCGCGCCAGCGACAGTATCGGAGAACAGCCAGCCCTTGCGGCCGACGACGAACGGCCGGATCGCGTTCTCGCACAGGTTGTTCGAGATCGGCCAGTTGCCGTTACCGACGTATCGGACCAGCTTGGGCCACTGTCCGCTCATGTACTGCAATGCCTTGCCGAGCAGACTCGACGGCACGACGCCCGGCAGATGCTCGACCAGCATGCGCTCGATGATGGCGAGCACGCGGGCGCTGTACCGAGCGCGCAGTCGTTGCCGACGTTCAGACTTCCACTTCGCGCTGCGCACCTCGGCCGCGAACAGCTTGCCGATCAGCACGACGAAGCGCGTGGCCAGCAGATCCGGCGAGCGTGCCGCCTTCGGCACCGACTCCTCGGCCTTGATGAAGCCGCGGCGCACGTGTGCCCAGCATCCGAGATGCACGAGCTGGTGATCGTGGGCGATTCCGTTGTAGAGCTCGTACCCGTCAGTCATCAGCACGGTGCCAGGCTGCACGCCAGCATAGAGCTTCTGCGCATGCTGGGCGCCGCGCCCCGGCGAGTACGAGAACATCCGTACTGGTGGCCCCGAGCCGTTGACCTGCGCCCACAGGTAACTCTTCGCCTGCGGCCTGCGTCCTGGCTCCTTCAGCACTTGGAACGTTGTCTCGTCGCCGTAGATCAAGTCCGATTCGAGCAGCGCGTCGCGCATCAGGTTGATCACCGGCTGCGTGGCCAGTCCCACCCGCACCACGCTGGCGGCCAGCGTGTTGGACGAGATGTCGCCGCCGAAGCGACGCAGCAGCGTGGCTTGGCGATACAGCGGCATACCGTACTGGTACTTGCCAGTGATGATCCACGCCAGCGCGGATTCCGTGAGCAACCCGCGCGGGATGATACGCGCTGGCGCTGGCGTGACCTTGATGCCGAGATCACAGCACGGGCACGCGTACTTGACGCGCTGGTGCTGAACGACGCGGACCTGCTCGGGAATCACGTCAAGCTGTTCGCTCGTCTCGACGCCGATCTCGACGAGAGCATGGCCATCATGCGCGCAGAATCGTTCAGACTCGGGTAGTTCGTGCCGCACGACCTCGCGCGGCAAGTTCGGATCGAGTGGTTTGCGTCCGCGCTTGCCTCGCGTGTGGGCGGCGACAGACGTGCCGGGCGCGTCCTCGCGCGCGGGCGCATCGGTAGTGGTGGCCAATGCTTCAGCTTCGTTGAACAGGCCGAGTTGGTCGGCATGGCGCGCCTCGCTAGAGGCACCGAACAGTTCGTGCTTGTAGGCCCGCAGCTTCTCTTCGGCCAGATCGCGCTGGGCCGTCACGAGTCGAAGCTCACCGCGCAGCGCATCGCGTTCGGCGCTCGCGGCAATCAGCGCTTCGTATTCCTCCGCGCTCAACATGACGGGGCTATTCGGCATGGCCGATTAGACCATGCCATCTGCGTAGTGTTCAGCTCATCCGCGCGTAATATCGCTGGGGATGCTTCTGGATCACGGCCAGGTCGATGCCGTCGAGCAGCCAGTGCAACTGCTCGGTGCTGAGCGTGATCGTGTCGCCACCGTTCGGCCAGACGAAGCGGTCGGCTTCGAGTCGCTTGAGCAGCAACCAGAATCCGTTGCCGCCCCAGCCGAGGATCTTGACTCGATCACGACGGCGGTTGCCGAAGACGAACAGCGCCGAGGTCATTGAGTTCAGGCGCATCGCCTGTTCGACCAGGATCGACAGCCCGTTGATGCCCATGCGGAAGTCGACGGGATCGCGATGCAGGTAGACCTTCAGCCCTTCGTCGAACCGGAACACGGCAGCCTCCCGAGCATCTGGATCACCGTGGCCAGCTCATCGACACTCGCCTCGCCGAGATCGAATTCGACACCATTGGACAAGCGCACATGCAACGAGAGCGCCATCAACGACGGGGCTGGTGGCAATACTGGGGAAGCGGCAGGCACAGTCGACGCAGTCGTGACGACAGGAACGAATGCTCGCGCTTCACTCATCGGAACCCGATGTGCAGTGCCCGGAATGTCGATCGATACGCCGTCGATCACCAGCGGGTCCGGCCTCGTCGGGGTTTGCAGCGTATGCTGCTGATGGCGCGAGATCCAGCGACGCAACTGGTTCGGATTAACGTCATGGTCCATGGCCGCCCGGGCGATCGATACCCCCGGCCTCAGGCAAAACTCGACCAGCTCCCGCACGGCATCTTCATCAAATTCCCGCCGGCCATCCCGTCTGCGGCCAACCACCAGTCTGCTTCGAAGGTCCTGTTTCTCTGTCATCACGGTCTGAGTGCATGTGTCCACGCGGACACTTAGCATCTGACCTTCTGCCTACCATTGGTAGGGCGTCGTTTATTGACGGCTTACAAACGGTCTGGTCATGCAGCCGTGCTCCTCCTGCTCACGCAGTTGACACGACTACAGACCGGGATGATGCAGCCCCTTCGCTCCACCACCATTACAGCGGCTTCAACACTACTACGAGCTGCTCCGCCCCTTGGTGGCGCATCGCTACTTTCGGCCTCGCCTTTCGGGCTTGTGCCTTTCGCTTGGCATCGCCACCGAAGGTTCCCGCAGTTCAACGTAAGAGCCCGAATCAGGCTGACGCTGCCTCTATGCCGGACACCGCCTGGCCCGTAAGCAGGTAACGGCCAGACTGATCGCAGGGCAACATCACTCCCCGGTTTTGATGTCATCTGAGTAGTTTCGACACTTGAACGGCAGTTCACGGTTGTTCGTCTTCCTGATTCATACCTGACGTCTTCCCGACGCCTTTTCCATGACGCTCACGACCAGGGCTTTTGACCCAAGCCGCTCATGGTGGTTTGCCACCCGCTCCTGCAAGCCGATGGCGAGGGGCCATACCCTCATCTCCTACGCCGCTTGCTGCGGCACACTGATGTCGCTTACCTAGGCTTGATTGGGCCGCCAGCCATCGAAACGCCGATCCAACAGATTCGGCGCCACCGGCAGGCGATGGGTCGAATCCGTCGTCACCCGATACGGGCGCTTGTAGACCGGGCGCAGCCCCTGGCGTTGCAGGCTGCGACGCACGCGTTCGGCGCTCGCCGGCCGGCCCTGAGCACGCAACTGTCGCACGATACGAGGACGGCCATAGCTGCCGCGGCTGGCACGATGAATGGCGGCGACCTCAGCGTCCAACATGGCATTGGCCAGTGCCCGCCGACTTGGCTCCCGGCCGCGCCACTGGCAATAGCCGCTGCGCGACACACCCAGAACCCGGCAAAGCCGACTCACGCTGTACTGGTCGCGATGTGCGTCAATCCAGGCGTACCTCACCGCGACCCCTTCGCGAAGTACGCCGTCGCCTTTCGAAGAATTTCGATATCCAGTTTTGCGCTGGCCAGTTCCTTACGCAGACGACTGTTCTCGGCCTCCAGGTCGCTGACCGGACGACGACTTGAGCTCGGTGCACTCGGCGCCGGCCCTGCTGCGGCCTGCGCACTGCCATCGCGCCGATCACGGCACCAGTTTCCCAGCGTCGCCACCGGCACGCCCAGCCTGCGAGCAGCCTCATGCTGACCGACGCTCTCAGCCAGCCGCACCGCCTCAACCTTGAATTCCTTCGTGTACTGCCGTCTCGGTACCACGTTCTCTGCCATGTTCTTCTCCATACAGTCAAAAAGTTATCAAACTTCTTGCTGTACGTGGAATCGAGGCAGGGTCACGGTCGTGAAGCAGACGATCGACGGACAGCGTCCCGCATGGTTCCGCTACAACTTCGACGGCTATGGTGAACACAACGACGGCAGCAATTGTGACGGCACCGACGTAGGCCGATTGTGGCCGATCTTCACAGCGGAACGCGGCATGTATTCGATCGCAAGCAGCGGCAGCGGCGCGGCCGGCAGCCCATATCTGAATGCGATCCGTTCGTTCGCGACGCAAGAAGGCTTCATTCCGGAGCAGGTCTGACCCAATAGCGCCGCGTTGCCCGGAAACTGGCAAGTCGTGACCCCGTCGTCGTACACGGCAGGGACGCCAACCAAGTCAATGGCCCCGTTGAACTGGGCGATGGGTGAATACATCAGCCTGCTTGCGTCGACTCAGGCCGGAAAGGTGGTCGATATTCCGTCTGTGGTCTGCGCACGCTACAGCAATTGCGTCATTCCGCCGCCTGCCGGTCAAGTTGCGGTTGCGGTCAACGTCACCGCCAGCACGCAGCCCGGACAATATATGTACGTGACAGGCAGTGCCGACGCACTCGGCAACTGGAACACGAACCTTGGAGTGCCCGTTGACCCGTCGCGCTATCCAGTCTGGAGCAACACCGTCAACCTACGCGGAAACACGCCGATTCTGTACAAATACTATCGAAAGAACGGCGATGGCAGCGTGACGTGGGAAAACCTTCCAGGCAGTCGCAACCGCGTGGTGACGACGCCTGAGGCAGGCTCCGTGACGTTGAACGACAAGGTCAACTGGTGATGCCTTGCGAGCGTCGTGGTGCCCGTGCGCCAATATGGCGGCAGGCGCTAATTCACTCCTGTCGGAGAATCGACACTACGACGGTCTCCGTGAATTTGAATCAAGAGTTAAATCTGGAATTAATTTCCGAATAAAATTTATGGCGGTATTTATTTCCAGATTCGACGCGTCCGGCACAACACCAGAGCTGCCACGAGGCGGCGGTGCGCGTCGCCGGTGAATCAATATTTGAACGATAAATCCAACTGCAATTTCCAAATCAATTCAATTGTTTGACACAAAATTAGAGGTATGATTCTATTCGTCAAACAGATTTGAACCATCCGACATTCAATCCGCTCGCGAAAGGATATCGAAACGACGTCCCTTCCGAGCGCCATCCGATTCAGACAACAACAGTCGATTCCGACGAGGAACAGAGAGGCGACACAGGGCCGCTGTTCGGGCATGCCCCACTCCGGACAGCGCGGCCACGGCTCGCAATATCTCGATGCGCGGCCTGTGCCACAGCGCGATGGGAAATCGTCGTATACATGATTTGGAGAACGTATGATTCGCACTTCGAAGAAAGCAATTGCGGTTGCTGTCGGACTTATTGCATCGGCTACTGCCTCCGCAGGAGATGCAACTGCACCGATATTTGTATCAAACGCCATGCTGGACAAGCATGTGATTTATCAGGATTTCGCCTTCTATCAGCCTTACGACGGAACCGTCTACAAGACGCTTGCACGGCAAGCACCGGAACTCCGTAATCTCGGCATCACGGACGTCTGGTTTGCGCCTCCGTATCGCGCGTTGAACGACGGGCGATTCAGTGAAGGCTACGCAGTGATCGACCGCTACGATCTTGGCGAATTCCCGCAGGGGCGCGGCAACGCCATCGCGACGAAATATGGAACCGGTGCCCAACTTCGTGAGGCGATCGAAAGCATGCACCGGCAGCGCATCAATGCAATAGCCGACATCGTCCCGAACCAGATGTTCTTCTCGCAACGCGAAGTGGCGAGCGTGACGGCAGTCGACATTTTTGGAAATCCGACCAATCCGTCCGCCAGCAATGTGTTGTACCCGGGGTATTCGAAGGGCGGCGGTCTTGGTCAGAAGCAATACGGCGTGATCAAGCAGTGGCAGGCGAAGTATGAAAACGGCACGTCGCCGCAGGCACTCGGCATCGATCGCATCATGGTCGACGGCGCCGGCGCGCCGTACCGCTACTACGGGCCAGGCGATGCACGAAACCATCTTCCGGCATGGCTCGAGGCGACCGATGCGGCACGTGTCGGCGCGCTCAACACGATCGATACCTACCTGTCGGTCGATGGTAGTTACGCTGCGCAAAGCGCTGCCACGGCCATCCCGGTATATCGACCGTATCTGCTTTACTATGTCGACCCGCGTCGCGACGCGACAGTTCAGCCCTACCTTACTTACATGCGCGCACACGGCTTCCCGGGCAACAGCGATGATGCGGTGCGCCAGAGCATCATCAATGGCAATACCGATGCCGTGACAAAGGCGACCAACGATTACCTTGCGCTGCAGCCGGGCTATTCGGCATCATCGGAAGCGGGTGCAGCGGCATTCCGCTTCAACAAGCCAAGTAACGCGGACGTCAACAAGAACGTCCTCCAATATGAATTCCTGCTCGGTTCCGACATCGACAACAGCAACGCCACCGTGCAGAACGAGACGCTGAACTGGCAGCGGTTCCTGCTCGACAAGTATGGTTTTGACGGGTTCCGATTCGATGCAGCCGGCCACTACAACACGGACATCCTGAGGCAGTCGGCGCAATTGATGTCGGGGCGCTACGGCCACGACATGAACAATCACTTGAGCGTGATCGAGTCGTACGTCGATCCGCAGATCGCGTTCGAAAACAGCAATGGGAACGGCCAGCTGGCCTACGACGGCACGCTGTATTCCACGATGTACAACACCCTGGAACAGGCGAACCCGGGGGGGCCGCTCAGCGATATCTTCGCGAAGTCGATCGTCGGGCAGGCCCGCTTCGGTGCCGGCAGGGCCATTCCGAACTGGTCGTTCGTCACGAACCACGACCAGGAGCACAACGTGATCGCGAAGATCCCGGTGCCGCCGACGCAGAAGGCCGGGTACACGCCGGACGCGGCAATTCAGCTCGCACAAATGTCGATCTACGACAACGATCGAAAACAGGCTGTCAAGCAATACGCCCCCTATAACGTGCCCTCCGCCTATGCCGTGCTTCTGACGAACAAGGACACGGTGCCTACCGTCTTCTACGGCGACCTCTATGAGAGCGACAAGGCATACGTGTCGACGAAGACGCCGTATTACGACGCGATCACGCGACTGCTCAAGATCCGCCAGAAATTCGTGGCGGGCGCGCAGGTGTTGACGTATTACAAGACGAACACATCGCCGTCCGTAGCCGGACAAGATCTGCTCGCAAGTGTACGCGTGGGGACGGATCGAGGAACAGGCGTCGCAACCGTGATCGGCAACAATCCGGCGACGGATGCAACGATTCGCGTCGACATGGGTCTGCAGCATGCCAACCAGACCTTCACCAACATGTTCGGACAGTGGCCTGAACGCCTCCAGACCGATGGACGCGGCGTGCTCACCGTACATGTCACAGGATCCTCGACACCGCAAGTGCACGGCTATCTCGGCGTCTGGGTGCCGACTTCCGAGGGGGAGGGTTCGATGATGGGTTACGCAAGCTGATAGGCGTGGCTCAATGACGAGCACCGCGGCGCGATCCTTCGATCGCGCCGCGCCGGCTCGATGTATTAGCCGGGACTCGATCTGACAGGTAGTCGGACCGACAAAGAACGAGTCATCGATGGGGGATGAGTTTCTCCTTGGCGAGTTCGAGCGAATCGAGGAAAGTACGCATCGGCGTCTTGCCATAACACCAGCGTCCCTGATGCTCTCGTTCATTGTTGTACTGGTCGTGCCATGCATCAAGGTCTGTCTGCAAGGTGGCGATCGAATCATAGATCTTCTTGCGGAAGGCGATGCGATAGAACTCGTTGAGCATGGTCTTGTGCAGCCGTTCGACGATCCCGTTGGTTTGCGGCGACCGGGACTTTGTGCGGGTAGAGGGTCGGCCAGGGTTCGCGAATATGCGACGTTTCACATATTCACGAATCCCGGCCGACCCTCTCCAACGTCTTCGCGATAACGGCATCGACCCGTGCGTAATCGATCGATCGGGGTGCACCAGGACGCGGCGCGTCGAGCAGACCGTCCAGCCGATGCATCACATAGCACCCACGCCACTTCGACACAGTTTGCTGGGTGACCCGCAGTTTCGCCGCGACCGTCTTGTTGTCGATGCCCTCGGCGCAGGTCAGCACGATCCGCGCGCGCAACGCCAACGCTTGGCCCGTCTTGCGGCGCATCGTCAGAGCCGTGAGCTGCTCGCGTTCCGCTTCGCTCAACACGAGGTCCGCCTTGGGTCTTCCGCTCATTGCCGCCTCTTCGTGTCCGTGGCATTTACTACACGGTACTACAGGCAGCAACTTGTTCAACGAATTTCTAACTCACGACACTAGGGTGACATACGAAGTCAGCGTGAATATGCTATCGCATTGAGCGGTATCATCGTGCAAGGCTTCGTGTTCAAGAATACCCACGAATACAAGGCGGCACGAGCGCGTCGTCTTGTCGCTTTGGCGGCCGTGCCGAGCAGTCGTTCAGTGCGGGTTTGCGTCGGCCGTCAGTGCATGTGTACAGTCCGTACGGTACTCGGTGGCGAGCCGGCGATTCGCCTCGTCAAGATCGTCCGGGTAGTACGGGCCGCTGTGCGCGGGGTTATAGCCAACCTGTTCGAGTTCGATCAGCTCGCGCACCAGGTCCGCATGCGTGACCTCGCGCTGAGTGTGAACGAACGGGTAAGCGTTGCATTCCTGTGGCGTCAGGTGCGGTGCCGCGAACGCGGCGGTGCTGGCGCATGCGAGCAGCATGCAGGCGGTGGTAGTCGAAAGTTTCATCCGGTGGCTCCTGTTTTCGCGGCCCGATGCCGCATGACGTCAGCGTAGGCGGATCGCGCGACGACGCGGGCGACGCACGGATGAAACTTGTTTCACGCCTGTGCATGTGGTGCCGGATGAAGCTATTTTCATGTAACGCCGGGCGGCGATCGTGTCGTCTACGATAGTCGCGGGCGCAAGGTGTGCGCCCGTATTGAAGTTCATTGCGAGGACAGGCATGCGAGTACTGACGGTCGAAGACGATGCGGTGACCGCGAACGAAATCGTCGGCGAGCTCACTGCGCGCGGATTCGAGGTCGACTGGATCGACAACGGCCGCGAAGGGATGATGCGCGCGATGAGCGCATCGTACGACGCGATCACGCTGGACCGGATGCTGCCGGGCGCAGACGGCCTCGCGATCCTGACCGCGATGCGCACGGTGGGCATCGATACGCCGGTGCTGATGCTGAGCGCGCTCGGCGACGTCGACGAGCGCATCCGCGGGCTGCGCGCGGGCGGCGACGATTACCTGACGAAGCCGTTCGATTCCGGCGAGCTGAGTGCGCGCATCGAGGTGCTGCTGCGCCGCCGCCAGGCATCGGGCGTCCCGCAGCAGACGCTGCTGAAGGTCGGCGCACTCGAGCTCGACCTCATTTCGCGCTGCGCGCGCCGCGGCGGCGGCGAGATTCCGCTGCTGCCGACCGAATTCCGCGTGCTCGAATTCATGATGCGCAACGCGGGCCAGACGATCACGCGCACGATGCTGTTCGAGACCGTGTGGGGCTATCACTTCGATCCGGGCACCAACCTGATCGACGTCCACATGGGCCGGCTGCGCAAGAAGATCGATCCGCCCGGCGCGCAACCGATGATCCGGACGGTGCGCGGCTCGGGCTACATACTCGCGTGACGGAGGCGGGAATGGACGCGGCTCGCGCGGCGAATTTCACACGCCGCTGGCATACGACGACGTTCCGCTGGCTGTGCGCGTACGCGGCCATCTTCTCGGTGTCGCTGCTGCTGCTCGCGGGCGTGATCAACGTCGCCGCGACGCACACGATGACGCGCGACACCGACGAGGTGCTCGCGTGGCAGCTGATCTATTTCGATTCGATCCCCGATGCCGAACTGCCGCTCGCGATTCACCGGCGGCTCGAGCACGAGCACATGCATACGAGTTTCTACGGGCTGTTTGACGCGGCCGGTCGCCGTGTGACAGGAGACATCGCGACACTGCCCGCGCTGCGCACGGATCGCGACGGACGCACGCTGAACCGCACGCTCGCGCCGCTCGACGGACAGCCCGCGCCGATTACGCGCGCGATGGCCATGCGTCGCGACAACGGGATGACGCTGGTCGTCGCGCGCGACCTGTCGCATTTCATCCAGATCCGCGATGTCGCGATCCGCGGGCTCGTGATCGGCGGCGTGATGATCCTGATCGCCGGCATTGCAGGCGGCAGCATGCTCGGCATGCGGCAGATGCGCCGCGTCGCCGCGATCCGGCGCGTCACACGGCAGATCGCGGAAGGCGACCTCGGCAAGCGGTTGCCGGTAGGCCGCTACGACGAACTCGATCTGCTCGCGCATCTCGTGAACCACATGCTCGACGAGGTCGAGCGGCTGATGGGCGAGGTGCGCCATACCTGCGACGGCATCGCGCACGACCTGCGCACGCCGCTCGCGCGTGTCCATACGATGCTGGCGCGGCTGGCCGACCAGCCGTTCTGCGCGGATGATCCAGCGTCGGCGGCACTGCTGGCTTCTGCGCGCGACGAAACCGACCGGTTGCTCGAACGCTTTCGCGCGATGCTGCGCATCTCCGAGATCGGCACGCTGAGCCGGCGTGGCGGCTTTGCCGAGGTCGACGTCGCGGCATTGCTGCGCGACGTGTGCGACCTCTATGAGCCGCTGGCCGAAGCCGTCGACGTGTCGTTCGCGCTCGACGCGGCACCGGTCGACGGCATTCACGGCGATCGCGCATTGCTGTTCGAGGCGTTCAGCAATCTCGCGGACAACGCGATCAAGTTCACGCCGCCGGGCGGACGTGTGCGCGTCGTGCTCCACACGACACCGAACGGCCCGCTCGTGCGGTTCGAGGACACCGGTCCCGGCATTCCGCCGGGCGAGCGCGACGCGGTGCTCGAACGCTTTTATCGCGGCGAGCGCACGCGCCATGTGAACGGGTCCGGGCTCGGGTTGAGCATTGTGTCGGCCGTGATGCGCGTGCACGGGTTCGCGCTGCGGATCGGCGATGCGCAGCCGGCCGGTGCGGCGATCACGGTCGAATGCTGGCCGCGCTCGCTCGCATGACGGCGCAGGAGACCGAACGATGCGCATCCTGCTGATTGCGCCGCCGACACCGGAGGCCGCGCGGCTCGACAAGGCGTTTCGCGAGAGCATGCACGGCGTCGAGCGCGTCGACGGATGGCGCGACGGCTGCTTCGCGGCGACCCAGGACCGGTTCGACGCCATCGTGATTGCTGCACCCGATGCGGCGGCCGACGCGGCGATCCTCGCCGGATTGCCGCGACTCGCCGTATCGGCCGGCGGCGCGACGATTGCCGCGATCGTCACCGGCGCAACACCCGCGCAGCGTGCGCGGATGCTGCAGGCCGGCTGCGACGTGTGTCTTGCCCATCCGTGTTCGTTCGTGGAGCTGCACGAGCGGCTGCGCGCGCTGTGGCGCCGTACGGGTGTCATCGAGATGCGTGAATCGGTCCGGCTCGACACGGCGACGCGTGCACTCGAGGAGCATGGCAGGCGGCTGACGCTCAGCGCACGGGAATTCCGTCTCGTCGAATGCCTGCTGCGCGCATCGGGGCGGCCGGTCGGGCGCGATGCCGTGCTGCGTTACGCGTGGGGCGATGCCGACATCGAACCCGAAACGGTCAATGCGCTGGTCGTGCGGTTGCGGCGCAAGCTGGCCGCACATGCGTTCTCCGCGCGGATCGAAACGGTCGCGCGATTCGGGTTCCGGTTCGACGCGGGCGGGTGACGCCACGATATTGCGCCGAACGTGCCGCGTGTCGCACGGCACGCTCGCTGGCGCACAGTCAGTGCGAATAGAGTTCGCGATTGAGTTGCGCGAGCTGGCCGTCGCGTTCTGCGTGGACGAGTTCGCGATAAACCTCCGCACGCGTCAGCGGCGCGGCTTGCGGAGCATTCCAGTTCCATGCCGGTTGAGACGGCAGCGGTACGGGCGCGGCAGATGCGAGCGTCTGCGAGGCTGCCGCCGCAGCGGGTGGCATCGCGCTGGCCCGGCCGGGCAGCGCGACGCAGAGGGCAGAGAGAAGGGTGGCGAACATCAGGGTCTTCATGGCGTGGTCCTTTTCAAGTGTCAGTGGCCGGTGCCGCGAGGGCGATGCCGGCAGGAACCACGTTATCGGGCGCGCCAGTGCAGGCACCGGGCGCGCCGATGAAGAAACGTTCATGAACGCGCGTCGTGCCAGCCGCCGCCGAGTGCGCGCACGAGTCCGACGGAGGCTTTCAGGCGTCGCGCATCGGCGTCGAGCGACGCGATCTGCGTATCGAGTTCGGTGGTCTGCGCCGTGACCACGTCGAGATAGCTGACCGCGCCGTCGCGATAGCGCGACATCGCGAGCGCGAGCGACTGCCGCGCCGCGACGAGCGCCGCATCGTCCTGGTCGGACTCGTCGCCGAGGCGGTGCAGCAGCGCGAGGTTGTCCTCGACTTCGCGGAATGCCTGCAGCACGACGGCGCGATAGCGCGCACCCTGCTCGGCGAATTGCGCACGCGACTTGCGTACCCTGGCGGCGCGCAGACCGCCGTCGAACAGCGTCGCCGCGAGACGCGGCCCGATCGACCAGATCTCGTTCGGCGCGGCGAGCCACGGCGAAAACGTATCGCTCTGGAGGCCGGCATCGAGGCCGAGCGACAGGTCGGGGAAATAGGCGGCGCGGGCGACGCCGATCCGCGCGTTCGCCGCCGCGACGCGACGTTCGGCGGCGGCGACGTCCGGCCGGCGTTCGAGCAGCGTCGACACGAGGCCGGTCGGAATCGCCGGCACGCCGGGCAGCGCCGCGACGGGCGGCAGCGTGAACGTCGACGCGGAGGCGCCGACGAGCGCTGCGATCGCGTGTTCGTCGAGCGCGCGGCGGGTGGCGATGTCGGAGGCGCGTGCCCGGGCGAGCGCGAGTTGCGTTTGCGCGCGCGACACGTCGAGCCCCGACGCGAGGCCGCCGCGATGACGGCTGACCGTGAGTTGCCACGCGCGGCGATACGTGTCGATCGTTTGCGCGAGCGTGGCCGCCTCGCGGTCGAGGCCCGCGAGGTCGAAGTAGGTGGCGGCTACGCTGGCCTGCAGGCTGAGCCGGACCGACGCGAGATCGTCGTCGGCCGCTTGCGCGTCGTCACGGCCGGCCGCGACCGTGTTGCGGACCTTGCCCCACAGATCGACGTCGTAGCCGATGTCGGCTTCGAGCGTGTTCGACGTCGTAGACGTCGGGCTGGCCGCTGCCGCGCAACGGCCGGCGCGCCGACTTCCGGTCGCGGTCGGGTTCGACATCGATACCCACGCTCGGCAGCAACGCCGCATGCGCTTCGTCGAACAGCGCCGTCGCCTCGTCGTGCCGCGTGACGGCGGCCGCGAGATCGGGGTTCGCGCGTGCGACGAGCGGTTCGAGCCGGTCGAGCGTCGCGTCGCCGTACACGCGCCACCAGCCGTCGCGCGGCAGGCGGTCGGCCGGCGCGGCATCGACCCAAGGGCCCGTTTCGCGAAACGCGGCCGGCACGGGCACGGCCGGCGCGCGGTAGGCCGGTGCGAGCGAACAGCCGGCGAACAGCGCGATGCTGCCCAGCCACGCGGCAAGCAGTCGGTCAGCCATGCGCGTGCTCCGTCGTCGCGGTGCCGGCGATGCGCACGGGGTCGCCGTCCGCGAGCGAATCGGGCGGATTGTCGATCACGCGATCGCCGGCCGCGAGCCCCGAGGCGATCTCGACGCGCGTGCCCAGATCGGTCGCGATCGACACGTTGCGCAACCTCGCATGCCCGTTCGCGTCGAGCACCGCGACCTGCAACCCGTCGTGGCGGAAGATCAGCGTGCTGGCCGGAATCGTCAGCGCATGCGCGGCGCCGGGCATCGCAAGCCGCACCTGCGCGTATTCGCCGGGAAAGAGCGTGCCGGCCGGATTGGCGATCGAAAACTGCGCGAGCAGCGTGCCGGATGCCGGATCGATCGACTGGGCGGAATCCGCTAGCGTCGCGTCGAACGTCTGGCCCGGGCGCTCGGGTACGGTCAGCACGGCCTGCATGCCCGCGCGGATCGCGGCCGCGTCGTCCTGCGGCACGTGGACGTACAGCCGCAGTCGCCGCGCATCCGACACGGTGAAGAGCTCGGCGCCGTTGCCGCTGCCCGCGTCGATCAGCGCGCCGACGTCGGTCTTGCGGGCCGTCACGACGCCGTCGAACGGCGCGGTGAGCCGCTTGAATGATTCGAGCGCCTCGAGCCGCCGCACGTCGGCGGTGCGTGCGGCGACGGCCGCGCGTTTCGCGTCGAGGTCGCTGCGTTTCACGTCGGCCTCCTGCTGCGACACCGAATCCTGCGCGAGCATCTCGGCCCAGCGGGCGGCCATGATCGTGGCGAGCCGCTCGTTCGCGCTCGCGCTTTGCAGGTCCGCGCGGGCCTGCTGCAACTGCTGGTCGAGATCGGGCGTGTCGATCGTCGCCAGCAGCTGGCCCGCCTTCACATGCGTGCCGATGTCCGCGTACCACGCATGCAGGTAGCCCGGCACGCGTGCGTAGATCGGGGCGTCGACATACGCGTCGAGCCGGCCCGGCAGCACGAGTGCGTCGGCCGCGGCCGGCTGCGGCGCGACCGTTGCGACGGTCGGGATCGCCTGCTGCGCGGTCCACGCGGCGACCGCGTGCGCGTCATGCACGCGGGCGAGGACGCCGGCGGCCGCGACCGCGAGCGCGGCGACGGCGCCCGCGATCGCGAGCGGCTTCAGGTAGCGCGGCGTGCCGGGGGGACGGACTTCGAATTCAGTGGACATGCTGTTCTCCCGGAGTGACGGAAAGGGATGCGGAGCGCGGCGCGCGATCGCGCCGGTGGACGAGGCTGAACACGACGGGCACGAACACCAGCGTCGCGACGGTCGCGCACAGCAGGCCGCCGATGATCGCGCGGCCGAGCGGGGCGTTCTGTTCGCCGCCGTCGCCGAGACCGAGCGCCATCGGCGCCATGCCGATGATCATCGCGAGCGCGGTCATCATCACGGGCCGAAAGCGCGTGAAGCCGGCCTCGAGCGCGGCGGCGGCCGCGTCGGCGGTGTGCGCGAGCAGTTCGCGCGCGAAGGTGACGACGAGTATGCTGTTCGCGGTCGCGACCCCCATGCAGAGGATCGCGCCCGTCAGCGCCGGCACCGACAGCGGCGTGCGCGTGACGAACAGCATCCAGACGATGCCGGCGAGCGCCGCGGGCAGCCCGCTCACGATCACGAACGCGTCGCGCCACGAATGGAAGTTCACGACGATCAGCAGGTAGATCAGCAGCACCGCGCCGGCGAGGCCGGCGAGCAGTCCACCGAATGCGCCGTTCATCGTCTGCACCTGGCCGCGCACGGTCACGCGCGAGCCCTTCGGCAGGCCGGCGGCATTCGCGCGCAGCACGCGCTCGATGTCGGCGCTGACCGCGCCGAGATCGCGATCCTGAGTCGTCGCGAAGATGTCGTACAGCGGCGCGATGTCGTAGTGCGAGACGACCGCGTCGGTCTGACCGCGCACGAACGTCGCGAGGCCGCCGAGCAGTTGCGGGGCGCCCGTGCGGCTCGTGACGGGCAACGCGCGCAGGTCCGACAGCGACGTCATCCGGTACTGCGGCGTCTGCGCGACGATCGGATAGGACACGCCGTTGTGCGGATCGAGCCAGTAGGTCGGCGACACCTGGCTCGTGCCGGACAGGCTGGCGACCACCGCATTGGTGACGTCCTGCTCGGTGACGCCGAGCTGTGCGGCGCGCGCGCGGTCGACCGACACCGTGAACTGCGGATAGGTCGACGCCTGCTGCACGCGCGCATCGGCGACGCCCGGCACCGTGCGGATGCGTCGCAGCAGCTCGGTCGCGTACGCGCGGTTGGCCGCCCGGTCGGGGCCGGTCACCTGCACGTCGATCGGCGCGGGGGCGCCGAAGTTGAGGATCTGGCTCACGATGTCGGCGGGCAGGAACGAGAACGTCACGCCCGGAAACGCGCGCGGCAACTCGGTGTGCAGCTGCTTCACGTAGCCGGCCGTCGGCGCGTGGTCGCCGGTGAGCGACACGAGGATGTCGCCGTCCTGCGGGCCGATCGTGCCGCTGTTGCTGTACGTGAGGTTGATGCCGCTGTTCGGCAGGCCCATGTTGTCGACGATGCTCGCGAGCGCGTTCGGCGGCACGACGCCGCGCACGGCGCGCTCGACGCGGTCGAACAGCGCGGCTGTTTCCTCGATGCGCGTCCCGATCGGTGCGCGTACGTGGATCGCGATTTCGCCCGAGTCGACCGACGGGGAAAAATTGCGGCCGAGCCCCGGCACCAGCGCGAACGACACGGCGACCGCAGCGAGGAACAGTGCGACGAAACGGGCGCGGTGGGCGAGGGCCAGCCCGAGCACGACGCGGTAGCCGGCGCGCAGTGCGGCGAAGCGGCGTTCGAAGCCCTGCTGGAACGCGACGAGCGGATTGCGTGCGCGCGGCGGCGCGAACGGCGCGCCGTGCGGCGCGAGCACGGCCGCCGGATGGGCGGCATGCGGCTTCAGCAGGTAACGGGCCATCATCGGCACGAACGTGCGGGACAGCACGAACGACGCGATCATCGCGAAGATCACGGCTTCGGCCATCGGCACGAACAGGAAGCGCGCGACGCCGTCGAGCAGCAGCATCGGCACGAACACGATGCAGATGCACAGCAGCGACACGAAGGCCGGCGCGACGATCTGCGACGCGCCGTCGAGGATCGCGCTGCGCACGTCCTTGCCCTGTTCTAGGTGCCAGTTGACGTTCTCGATCGTGACGGTGGCGTCGTCGACCAGAATGCCGACGGCGAGCGCGAGCCCGCCGAGCGTCATCACGTTGAGCGTCTCGCCCGCGGCGGCGAGCGCGGCGATCGCCGCCAGCACCGCTAGCGGGATGGACGCGGCGATGATCAGCGTCGAGCGCCAGCTGCCGAGAAACAGCAGGATCATCGCGGAGGTGAGCGCCGCGGCGATCAGGCCTTCGCGCGCGACGCCGCTCACGGCGCCCTTGACGAACACCGACTGGTCGCCCATCACGACGAGCCGCAGCGACGGCGGCAGCGTCGCCTCGATGCGCGGCAACTGCGCCTTGACGCCCGCGATGATGTCGAGCGTCGACGCCGAGCCGCTTTTCAGCACGCTCATCAGCACCGCGCGGCGCCCGTCGACGCGCACGATGTTGCCCTGCGGCGGAAAGCCGTCGCGGACATGCGCGACGTCGCGCATGAAGATCACCGCGCCGTTCACGGTCCGGATCGGCAGCGCGTTGAGCTGGTCGATGGTCAGCGGGCTGTCGTTGAGGCGGATGTTGTATTCGAAGCCGCCGATCTTCTGCGTGCCGGCCGGGATGATCTGGTTCTGCTGCGCGAGCGCGGTCGCAGACGTCCTGCGCGGACAGCTCCTTGGCCTGCAGCGCCTGCGGGTCGAGGTCGATCTGCACCTGGCGCACCTTGCCCCCGTACGGCGACGGAATCGCGACACCCGCGACGGACAGCAACCGCGGCCGGATCACGTTGGTCGCGTAGTCGCCGAGCTGCTGTTCGTTCAGCGTGTCGCTCGTCAGCGCGAGCTGCAGCACGGGCACCGTCGACGCGTTGTAGTTGAGGATCTGCGGCGGCGTGGTGCCGGGCGGCATCTGCTTGAGCACGGTTTGGGAGATCGACGTGACCTACGCGGTCGCGGTGCGGATATCGACGCTCGGCTGGAAGAAGATCTTGACGATCCCGAAGCTGCGGAACGATTGCGACTCGATGTGCGCGACGTCGTTGACCGTCGTGCCGAGTGTGCGCTCGTAGTAGGTGACGATGCGTCCGGACATGTCGGCCGGCTGCAGGCCAGCGTAGTTCCATACGACGCTGATGACCGGAATCCGGATGTCGGGGAAGATGTCGGTCGGCGTGCGCAGTGCCGCGAGCGGCCCCGCGATCAGGATCAGCAGCGCGAGGACGATGAACGTGTAGGGGCGCGCGAGCGCGAGTCGGACGAGTTTCATCATCGGCGAGGTCTCCGCCGGCGCGGGGCGCCGGCCTGTCAGCGAAGTGCCGAAGCGTGGCGGGAGCCCGGTTCGGCTCTCGCAGTGTGCGTGGCGCCGCTTAACGCCGGGCGCCGGTCAGGATCAAAGATGTTTTAGTAATCGACACGGCGGTCGCGGCGACCGCTAGCTCGAAATTTTGTTCGAGCGCGAGCTTACCCGTGACGATAGTAAGATCGAGTTGGCCAAGTCTCAATTCGACTCGATTCATGCTAACCGGAACTATGATCACGTCGTGGACACGTCGTGTATTGCATCGACCGGTTAAATCCACCCTCGCCAGCTTGAGAATCTCGTTGGTCCGGCGCAGAGAGGTGGCCTCGCTCGTTCGGACAGTTTTCTGAGATTTTTAAGTGGAGCGTCCGAGGCAATCATGCTGCCGATTTGATCGCAGGCAGCGTCGCGAAGTATGCCTCATCCGGCGTCTGATCCGCTAGGCTCGAATGGGGCCGATTCCGGTTGTACAAGTTGATGTATTCGCCGATGGAGCGCCGGGCATGGCTGACCGACTCGTACGCTTTCAGGTAGACCTCTTCGTACTTGATGCTTCGCCACACCCGTTCGACGAACACGTTGTCGCGCCAGCTTCCCTTGCCGTCCATCGACAGCAGGATGCCTCGGCCCAATACGGCTTCCGTGAACGCGTTCGCCGTGAATTGGCTGCCCTGATCGGTGTTCACAATGTCGGGCTGCCCGTAGCGCGCGAACGCCTCTTCCAGCGCCTCGACGGCGTGCATGGCTTCCAGCGTGATCGCCACCCGGTGCGAGAGCACCTTGCGACTTGACCAATCCACTACCGCCGTCAGGTACACGAAGCCTCGCGCCATCGGAATGTATGTCGTGTCCAGTGCCCACGCCTGATTGGCCCGGGCGATTTTCATGCCGCGCAGCAGGTACGGCCAGATCTTGTGCTGCGCATTGCGTCGGCTCGTGTTCGGCTTGCAGTACAGCACCTCCACGCCCATGCGCTTCATCAGTGTGCGCACGCGACGGCGACCAACTTCATGGCCCTCCCGGCGCAACAGGCGCGCCAGCATCCGTGCCCCGGCAAACGGAAACTCCATATGCAGTTCGTCGATTCGTCGCATCAGCAACAGATCGGCCTCACTGACCGGCTGCGGTCGGTAATATGCGCTCGATCTCGCGATGCCAACCAGCCGCGTCTGATGCGAAACCGGCAGCGCATGCCTACGATCGATCATCGTTTTGCGCTCAGCAATCCCGCCTTGGTAAGCGCACCTTCTAAAAAATCATTCTCCTGTGTCAGCTGGCCGATCTTGGCGTGCAACGCCTTCAGGTCCACCGGCGGCTCGCTCGACGGCATGCCTGCCGCGCCAAACACGTCCGCCGCACGCTCCTGCAATTGCCGCTTCCATTCGGTAATCTGGTTCGGGTGCACATCGAACTGCTGCGCCAGCTCGGCCAGCGTGCGCTCGCCCTTGAGCGCTGCCAGCGCCACCTTCGCTTTGAACACCGCTGAGTGCGTGCGTCGGGTTCTCTTCGTCATTTCCTCGGTTCCTTTGCCAGAATTATCGCTGGCTCAGGCCCCGGCCGATCCACTTATCTGGCTGTCCGATTTTGCGATGCCACTTCTATTTTCTCCGGTCGATATGCATCGGTCAGTATTCCAGAGCTCATATTGCCGAAAGGAGTTGGCCAGTATTGCGAAGCCGCTCGAGCGCTGCGTAGAGCGTCGGCGCGATGTGCGCGTCGATCCGGCGCATGTACGGACAGGTCAGCACCGCGATCGAATGCCCGTCCGCCCCTAGGATCGGCACGCTCAGATCGGTTATTCCGTATGCCTCGCGGCTGTCTTGGCGGAGGTAGCCGGCCTGTCGAATGGACTGGCATGCATACGCGAGTTCCAACTCGTTCAGCGGCGCTTTATCTTTGATCTTACGATAGTCGGCCAGCATTTGTGCGCGCCGATCGGGATCCTGGAACGACAGCATCACGCGCCCTGACGTAGTGTTGGCGAGCGATATACGCGAGCCAAGCCTGACCGATATTCCCCAAGTTCCGGGCCCGTCGACTTGAGCGATCACGAGCAGGTTGCCGCGATCGTAGACGGACAGGTGGCACGATTGTTCAACTGCATCGGCGAAACGCTGCATCTGTGGCATCGCATAGGTAATAAGCCGGTTCGTCGGCGGATGCTGGTGCGCAAGTGCGAACAGCTTGAGGCTGAGCGAATAGCGATCCCCCCCGGTCAAACGCATCACGTAGCGGCGCGTGACGAGGCGTTCGAGCATGCGGAAGAGTTCTCCCGCGCTGCGGCCGAGCTCCTTCGCGATTTCGGTACGGGTGAGTCCTTCTTTCTGCCCGGCCAAGAGTTCGAGAATGTCGAGACCCTTGTCGAGCGCCGGCGCGCGATAGCGATCGATTGTCCCGTTCAATTCCAGCGGGTCGCAGTCGGGTAGCATGCTGTTAGGTGTTTGTAGCATGGTGAGTGATGTCCTGGAGCTAGTGTCGTGAGTTAGAAATTCGTTGAACAAGTTGCTGCCTGTAGTACCGTGTAGTAAATGCCACGGACACGAAGAGGCGGCAATGAGCGGAAGACCCAAGGCGGACCTCGTGTTGAGCGAAGCGGAACGCGAGCAGCTCACGGCTCTGACGATGCGCCGCAAGACGGGCCAAGCGTTGGCGTTGCGCGCGCGGATCGTGCTGACCTGCGCCGAGGGCATCGACAACAAGACGGTCGCGGCGAAACTGCGGGTCACCCAGCAAACTGTGTCGAAGTGCCGTGGGCGCTACGTGATGCATCGGCTGGACGGTCTGCTCGACGCGCCGCGTCCTGGTGCACCCCGATCGATCGATGACGCACGGGTCGATGCCGTTATCGCGAAGACGTTGGAGTCCATACCCAAAGGAGCGACGCACTGGAGTACGCGCACGATGGCACGGGAGATGAGTCTTTCGCAGACTGCGGTGTCGCGAATCTGGCGAGCCTTCGGCCTGCAGCCGCATCGGCAGGAAACCTTCAAACTCTCGAGCGATCCACTGTTCGTCGACAAGGTTCGCGACATCGTCGGCCTGTACCTCGATCCGCCACTCAAGGCGATGGTGCTGTGTGTCGACGAGAAGAGCCAGATCCAGGCGTTGGACCGTACGCAGCCCATACTGCCGCTCGTGCCTGGCATCCTCGAGCGTCGTACTCACGACTACACGCGCCACGGCACCACGACCTTGTTTGCCGCGCTGGACATTGCCACCGGTGAAGTCATCGGTGAATTGCATCGTCGCCATCGCAGTAGTGAATTCCTGCAGTTCCTGCGTACGATCGATGCCAACGTGCCCGCTGATCTGGAGGTGCATCTGGTGATGGATAACTACGGTACGCATAAGACGCCTTCGATCAAAAACTGGTTCGCTCGACATCCGCGTTTCCAGGTTCACTTCACGCCGACGTCTGCATCGTGGCTCAATCAGGTGGAGCGTTGGATTGCCACGCTGACCGAGAAGTACATTCGACGTGGCACGCATCGTTCGACACGGCAACTTGAAGAGGCAATCCGGCATTACCTCGACGTCTATAACGCGAATCCTCGGCCGTTCGCCTGGAGCAAGTCGGCCGATGAAATTATCGCGAGCCTCGAACGGTTCTGCGCACGGGTCTGAACGATATTGGGATGGACGCCATGAACATCGACACCGCTGCGATTGACGACGCCGTCCTCGCGCTCCTCTATTTGACCTTGCATGACCACAACCGCGCCTGGAAGAGCTTCGATTGGGATGCGCTCAACCGACTCTATGAGCGCGGCCTCATCGGCGATCCGGTCAACAAGGCGAAATCCGTGATCCTCACTGACCACGGTTTGCGCGAATCCGCACGTCTCTTCAAGCAGCACTTCGTCAACGCAGGCAGCAAAACCGATTAATGAAACAAATTTGCAACTCACGACACTAGCTCATGTTCATAGACCGGTGGTCAATCGATGTTTCTTATGAAAGCAAATCGACCGTTCGTCGGTTGACGTTCACTGATGGGTCAACGTTCAATCAGAATACCATTTCCCCTCCCTCATGGCACGACGCCAATAGGGATGCCGGCAAACGCTGTCGGCATTTGCCAGCGATTGCAAGACTTCCCGGAATTAGAAGTGATGCGTCATACCGAGACGAACGACGGACTGCTTATTGGTACTTGAAGGATTTAAGCCCGCGATCTGAGCGAACTGAGCATCGCCTGACGCACGTTGCAAGGCAGCCATGGCGTATATGTCTGTCCGTTTCGAAAGCGAATATTGAGCAATCAAGTTGATCTGCTGATATTTTGGTGTGCTGTCAGTCGCGTGGTCGCGTCCCGCTGTGTATGTATAGCCGCCAGCTAACGCCAGGTTTTCGCTCAACGAGTAGATCGCCGCGAGCTCGTAATTCTGGAACGTAACGTTTTGCCCTGCGTCGCCGTGCTGGAACGTCGTATAGGTGAAGTTGCCTAGCAGCTTCACCTTGTCGAACTGGTACGACAGACCTGTTGCCAACACGGATTGGCTGCGTGCCTGTTCCAGTGCACTTCCGTACACGGTGTTGACGAAGCCTCCGCCACTCTGATAACTGGCGATCGCAACGCCAGGATTGTTCACGCGCAAGTACGCGACGCCAGCAGCCAGCCCCTGGAAACGGTAGGTCGCGCCCGCACTATAGCTTGCCTGATTGGAAAACTGGCCTGCTTGACCGCCGAGCGAGTAGTGTCCTTCGAATTGCAAGCCACCGAACGACGGGCTGACGTACTTGACCGCGTTGTTCACGGAGAATCCGTTATCCATGTTGTCCATGTCGTTTGGATGGGCGAAATACCAGCCGCCGTAATTTCCGTTGAGCGAGAACGGTTCGAGCATGTCGACGATCGTGTCCCATTGCTTACCGAACGTCAGCGTTCCCAAGCTATCGCTTTGCAGGCCAACGTAAGCGTTTCGAGAGAAGAGCTGATTGTTTCCTCCGAGGCTGCCATTGACGGAATTGAATCCGCTCTCGAGCCGAAAGATCGCCTTCAGGCCGCCCCCCAGATCTTCCTTGCCGACCATACCCCACCGGCTTCCCCACGGCACACCACTCGACATCTGGAAGACATGTCCGCCACTGTTGGGGACAATTTGGCCGTTGCTGGCCTTGACTTCGCTGTTTGCATAATCGATTCCAGTATCAATCACGCCGTAGAGCGTCACATTGGATTCTGCGTGGGCGACGCTGAAAATTATCGACGACGTTAGTATCGCGCAAATGCGAATCGATGTCGTCTCGATTACACTCTGGTTTCGTTGTTCGTTAAACATCTCTTCACCTTTCGAATCGTTGCTTTTTTATGAATATCTGCCGAATGACTGATTCGCTTACATGTCCCGCACGAACCAGGTCCGCTTCGCGGTGCCGAGCAGCGCGCGATAGACGACCCACGATACGACGAAGGTCGCCGGCGCCGAGAGCGACGCGGTGAACCCGGTCGCCTGGTTCACCGCGAGCCCCGTGAATGCGCCCGCGAACCATGCAGTGAGTCCGCCCGGATTGAACACCGGTACATGGGCGTCGCGGCACTCGACATCGTCGCCTACAAGCTGACCGTAGCGCGCCGACAGGATGTGCGCGAGCGCGACGCCGACCCACGCGACGACGAAGATGCCCTGGTACGCGAGCGCCTGCAGGATCCGCGAGAAGATGTCGGCCATCATCAGCGCGTAGACGACCGCGCCGACCACGAGCGCCCAGACGAACTTCGGCGCGCGCAGCCCGGCGACCTTCTGGAAGAACGCCTGCATGTTGACGGTCGCGAGGTAGTAGTTCGCGGTATTGATGCGCGACTGCGTGACCCACACGAACAGCAGCCCCCACACGCCCATCAGCTTCAGCAGCGCGAGCACGACGGACACTTCCGACAGCGTGCCGAGCCCGGGAATCGTGCTGACGAGATAGATGCCGGCCGCGCCGTTGACGAGGAACGTGACGAGATAGAACGGCATCCCGAAGTTGAAGCGGCCGTGATAGCCCGCATCTTCCTTGCGGCCGAAGCGCGCGTAGTCGAACGTGAACATCATCAGCACCCACACGCCCATGTAGTAGACGAAGCACTGCCACCAGCCGCCGGCCGGTGCGCCGCCCGTTGGCCCGAAATCGAGCCACGCGGCGTGATAGCCGTACTCGGCCGTCGCGAGCCCGACCGCCGCGAGCAGCCCGAGCAGATAGAACGGCAGCAGCACGCCGTTGAACTTGTCGAGCCAGTGCTGCACGCTGCCGAACACGAGCGGCACGCTGTAGCAGACGACGATCAGCGCGGCCCATTTGTAGTCGAGCGCCGGAAATTGGTGATGCGCGGCGACTGCGATCACCGAGCCCTCGAACACCGCGTAGTAGATCGCCGTCGCGAAGAAGATCAGCGTGGCGAGCGCCGCGCCCGCGCTGCCGAACAGCACGCGCGAGAACAGCGCGACCGACAGGCCGGTGCGAATCGCATAGCGGCTGATGATCGAATTGACGACGCCGTATGAGACCACCGACAGCGCCATGCCGATCAGCGCGTTGCGTGCGCCGTAGGTCAGCGCGAGCGTCGCGCCGACGACGATGTAGAACACGGCGCTGCACACGGCCCACCACGCCATCGTCAGCGAAAAGGGCGGCATGCGCGCGTGATCGGGAATGGCGAGCGTCGACAGGTCGAGATCCTCGTCGGTGCGGGCCTGAGCCAGGTTGGCCATGAGTGTGCTCCTCGATGAGCAAAACAGCGGACGACGTCTGGGCCGCGGGTCAGGCGATCCGCAGGGTTGCCCCGACGTCGGGCGGGCAACCGGTCCGGCAGAAACGGCGCGCAAGCGGCCCCGCCGCGCCGCGCGGGGCCGCACGGACGGGAAACGAAAGCGAAGGATGAAAACGGCGGGCGGCGAACGGCGCCCGGCACGCTGGCCGGGCGTCCGGCGCTCAGTCCTGCAGCACGGCGCGCAGCAGCGCGAGGCGCCGCTGGTACTCGCGGCGTGCCGCGAGCGCATCGGCCATCGTCACGCGCACGAAGCGCGCGCGATGGTTCGGCTGCATCTGGCCGATCAGGTCCAGGTCGGCGCTGATGACCGTGCCGATCGTCGCGTAGCCGCCGCCCGACACCGCGTCGCGATGCAGGATGATCGGCTCGAGCCCGGCCGGCACCTGGATCGAGCCGATCGGATAGCACGCGTCGACGATGTTCGACGGATCGGCGCCCGCGCCGAACGGTTGTTCGCGCGGGCGGAACTGCAGCGCGCGGCCGTTCTTGTAGCGGTAGCCGATGCGGTCGGCTTCGGGCGCGACCGTCCATTCGTCGTCGAAGAAGGTGCGCGCCGAATCGTCGGTGAGCCGGTAGTGGTACAGGCCCGTCAATACGCGCAACTCGACCTGGTTTTCCAGCGGCCGGCTCACGGCCGCCGGCAGCTCGCGCCCTTCGCGGCGCTTGCCGATGGGCGCGCCGATCGGCAGCCGGTCGCCTTTCTGCAGGCGCCGGCCCGCGTGGCCGCCGATCGCGCCGAGCGTGTAGGTCGAGCGGCTGCCGAGCACGACCGGCACGTCGATGCCGCCCGCGACGGCGAGATACGCGCGCGCGCCGGCTTTCACGTAATTGAACGACAGCACGCTGCCCGCGCGGATCCGCAGCGCGACGTTGCAGCGCTGGCCGATGCCGTCGATCTTCGGCGTCATTTCGGCACCGGTGACCGCGACCAGCGCGTCCGTATGGAACAGCAGCTCGGGGCCGAGCAGCGTGAATTCGAGCACGGCCGCTTCCTCGGGATTGCCGACCAGCAGGTTCGCCGCACGCGATGAGTACTGGTCGAGCGAGCCCGACGGCGGAATGCCGACGTGGTAGTAGCCTTGCCGGCCCATGTCCTGGACCGACGTCGCGAGGCCGGGTTTCACGACCTCGATCAGGTTGTGCGCGTCAGTTTGCATTCAGCACCTCGACGAGAGAGCGGTTGACCGCATCGGGATCGCGCCGGAACGCGTCGAGCGAGAATTTCACGGGGCGCACGCGCAGCGAGAAGGTGCCGGCTTCGACGGCCGCCACTGCCGCGTCGTACGCATCGCGATCGATCGGCTGGAATTTCACGATGTCGCCGGGCCGGAAGAACACCATGAATTCGCGCAGGTAGTCGAGCCGCTGCTCGGGATCGAAGATCGGCGCCGGCGTCACGCCGAACATCTGGTAGCCGCCCGCGCCGCGCACCGAGTAGATGCAGCCGAAACAGCCGCCGTGGCCGACGGTGAGCTTCGGCGTGTCGGTGCGTGGCCGCAGGTATTTCGGCACTTCGAGCTGGCGTTCGCGCTCGACCATCTGGTACATGAACGGCAGGCCCGCGACGAAGCCGACCATCGACACGAACCACGGCGAGCCCGAGTGCGCGGCGATGAATGCGTCGACGTCGCGCTTGCCGTTGATGCGTGCCGCGTATTCGAGATCGGTCGACGACGGATCCTGGTGGCGTTCGCGAAACCGCATCAGCGTCTCGTGCGTCCACGGGTCGTTGTAGAGCACCGGCACCTCGACGATGCGCGTATCGAGTTCGAGCGGCGCGTCGCCGACCTCGGCCTCGATCGTCTTCAGCAGCGCGACGAGCGCATCGGGCTCGATCACGTCCGGGTCGTAGCGCACCTGGTAGGACGCATTCGCCGGACAGATCTCGGTGATGCCCGGCACCGCGCGGCGCTGCAGTTCACGCGTGATCGCCGTGCCCTTGAAGAACGCCTCGAGCGACATCGATTCGCTGATTTCGACGAACACGAACTCGTCGCCGCCGAACGTATAACGGGTCGTCACATCGCCTCCCCGACGCGCACGGCGTCTGTGTTTTCGGCTGCGTGTTGTTGCGCGGCAGCCGTCGCGGCCTCACGCCATCGCAGCATCCACGCTTCGAGGAAATTCGTGTGATAGCGCCCGGCGCGCACGTCGTCGTCCGCGAGCAGTGCGACGTGCAGCGGCGCGGTCGTCTTCAGGCCGCCGACGTGCAGCTCGCCCAACGCGCGGGCCAGGCGCCGCAGCGCCGCCGCGCGGCTCTCGTCGTGCACGATCAGCTTCGCGAGCAGCGAATCGTAGAACGGCGGCACGACGTAGCCCGGATAGAGCAGCGAGTCGACGCGCACGCCGGGGCCGGTGGGCCACACGAGCTCGTCGATCCGGCCGGGGTTCGGGCGGAAATCCTGCAACGGATCTTCCGCGTTGATCCGGCATTCGAGTGCCGCGCCGCGCATCGCGATGTCGTGCTGCGCGAAGCGCAGCGGCTCGCCGTCGGCGATACGTAGTGTCTCGCGCACGAGATCGATGCCGGTGATTGCCTCGGTCACCGGATGCTCGACCTGGATGCGCGTGTTCATCTCGATGAAGTAGAACTCGCCGCGCGCGTCGTCAAACAGGTATTCGAGCGTGCCCGCGCTGCGATAGCCGACCTCTTGCGCGAGGCGCGTGGCCGACGCGCACAGCGCGTCGCGCTGCGCGGGCGTGAGCGAAGGCGACGGCGCTTCCTCGAGGATTTTCTGGCGCCGCCGCTGCAGCGAGCATTCGCGCTCGAACAGGTGGACGACGTGGCGGCCGTCGCCGAGCACCTGCACCTCGATGTGGCGCGCCCGCGCGATGAAGCGTTCGAGGTATACGCCGCCGTCGCCGAAGGCCGCCTGCGCCTCGCGCTGCGCGAGCGGCAGCTCGGCGTCGAGCTGCGCGGCATCGTGCGCGACGCGGATGCCGCGCCCGCCGCCGCCGGCGGCCGCCTTGATCATGATCGGATAGCCGATGCGTGCGGCGACGTTCCGCGCCTCGTCGAGCGATTGCACGACACCGTCGCTGCCGGGCACGGTCGGCACATTGGCGCGCCGCGCGGTTTCGCGTGCACGGGCCTTGTCGCCCATCGTCGCGATCACCTGCGAGTCCGGGCCGACGAAGATCAGGCCGGCCGCCTCGACCTGCGCGGCAAAGGCCGCGTTCTCGGACAGGAAGCCGTAGCCGGGATGGATCGCGTCCGCGTCGCACTGCCGCGCGGCATCGAGAATCGCGGCGGGATTCAGGTAGCTTTTCGCCGCGTGCGACGAGCCGATGTGGATGGCTTCATCGGCCATGCGCGCGGCGAGACTGTCGCGGTCCGCGTCGCTGACCACGGCGACCGCGCGCATGCCGAGCTCGCGCGCGGCGCGGATCACGCGCACCGCGATCTCGCCGCGGTTCGCGACCAGTACGGTCTGGATCCGCGACGGGCGGTAGAAGGTGTCGGGGGACGTTACCGGTTTCATCGCGTCACCCCTCGATCCGCATCAGCACCTGGCCCGCGTCGACCGGCTCGCCGTCCTCGACGAGCAGCTCGACCACGCGCCCTCCCGCATCGACTTCGATCTCGGTGAACTGCTTCATCACCTCGACGAGGCCGACCACCGCGCCGACGGCGACCGTCGCGTCGACCGCGACGTAGTAGTCCGCATCGGGCGACGGGCGCCGGTAGAAGGTGCCCGGCAGCGGGCTGACGATATCGTGCAATGCCATCGTGTGTCTCCTTGAATCAGTGATGGGCGGCGAGCGGTTGCGGCCCGGCGGTCCGGATGCCTTCGCGGATCAGCGCGTGGCGCGTGTCGCGCACGAGGTCGAGCGCGCCGGGTGTGTCGCTGTGGATGCAGACCGAATCGAAATCGATGTCGATGTCGTCGCCGTCGATCGTGCGCACCTTGCCGTCGATGCACGCGCGTAGCACCTTGTCGGCGACCTGCTGCGGGTCGAGGCGGCCCACGCGGCGCGTGAACACGATCGAGCCGCTGCGGTCGTAGTCGCGGTCGGCGTAGAACTCGCGGATCACCGGCTGTTCGTACTCCATCGCAACGCGATAGGTGACCGATGCTTCCATGCAGTACAGCCACAGGCCAGGGTCGACGCGCTGCAGCGTCTCGATCAGCAGCCGCGAGAACGCTTCGTTGGTGGCCGCGTGCATGTAGAGCGCACCGTGCGGCTTGATGTGCTGCAGGCTCACGCCGTTCAGGCGCGCGAACTCGCGCAGCGCGCCGAGCTGGTACAGGACGTCGTGGACGAGCGCCTGCGGCGTTTCGGTGATCGTGCGGCGGCCGAAGCCGACCAGATCGCGAAAGCCGGGATGCGCGCCGATCCCGACGCCGGCGTCGCGCGCAAACTGCACCGTGCGCGCCATGATGTTCGGATCGCCGGCATGAAAACCGGTCGCGATGTTCGCCGAGCTGATGAGCGGCATGATCTGCTCGTCGACGCCGTCGCCGATCGTCCACGGGCCGAAACCTTCGCCCATGTCGGAATTCAGGTCGACACTGTGCTTCCTCATACGGATCGTTCCTCCAGGTTCTCCGGTTCGCGTGCGCGGCGGCGCAGGGCGAAACCGTGTTGAACGGAGGTTAGCCGCGCGGGTTGCGTCAAAAAAGTTCTATTTTTATATGCCGAGGTATCGATTTTTCAGATATCGCCAGAATCGGCCGCACAGCGCCGCCGGCGCTGGGCGTAGCGGATTTTGCCGGCGCGAGATTGTCGCCGGCGGAGCGGTTGATATGATGTTTGTCGCGCCCCCACCGGTTATTTACCCCATATGGCCCTGACCCTCAGACAGCTCAAGTACTTCGTCGCGACCGCCGAGCTCGGACAGATTTCGCAGGCGGCGATCCAGCTCACCATCTCGCAGTCGGCCGTGACGAGCGCGATCCGGGAGCTGGAGGACAGCCTCGGCACGCAGCTGTTCCTGCGCACGTCGGCGGGCGTGACGCTCACCGACACCGGGCGGCGCTTTCTCAATCACGCGTACACGATCCTGTCGTCGGTCGACGAGGCGATGCGGATTCCGAACCTGGAAAGCACGCTGACCGGCACGCTTGCGATCGCCGCGAGCTACACGGTGCTCGGCTACTTCCTGCCGCATCACGTGCTGCGGCTGAATACGCTCTATCCGCGCCTGACGATCCACCTGCACGAGCTGAACCGCGAGTCGATCGAGGAGGGGCTGATCGCGGGCCGGTACGACATGGCCGTGCTGCTGACGTCGAACGTGTCGAACCCCGAGCTCGTGCTGGAGCCCGTGATCCATTCGGTGCGCCGGCTGTGGGTCGGTGCGCATCATCCGCTGCTCAAGCGCGAGAGCGTCACGTTCGCCGAGGTCGCGCGCGAGCCGTTCGTGATGCTGACGGTGGACGAGGCCGGGCAGACGGCGCTGCGCTACTGGAACGAGACACCGTATCGACCGAACGTGATCCTGCGCACGTCGTCGGTCGAGGCGGTACGCAGCATGGTCGCGAACGGCAGCGGCGTCGCGATCCTGTCCGACATGGTGTATCGCCCGTGGTCGCTCGAAGGGCGGCGCATCGAGACGATCGTGCTGCGCGACCCGGTACCGCCGATGAGCGTCGGCCTCGCGTGGCGCAAGAACATCGAGCTGAGCCCCGCGATGCACGCGGTGCGTGACTATTTCCGCCACACGTTCATGGAGCCAAGGGCTGTCACCATCGGCGAACGAACGTAGCTAAATAGGATAGTCGTACCTTTCGTGCCGAAAATGGAGGTGGCCACCCGGATAGCCGCCTACAGCATGGTTCCGCGCCTCCCCTTTTATGGCGCGACCGGCACTATCGCAACTTCCTAATCCATAGAGATTTTTAAGACCAAACCGCAAGAATTTGCGCAAAAAGTACGACTACCTCCATGTGGGTAACTGCACGCCGTCGCGATTGCTGCCGGCATAAGCCAGCCCCAGATCAAGCCGACTGCTATCAAATGCAGTCAAACCGACAGGATCGCACGCGTGTGCGATGCGCCGTATTCCGCCTACTGCGCCATCTTCTGCCGTCGAGATTGTTTGCCGGAATTCGTCCCATCGCTCTCGGCCTGCTCAGCAACCGGCAGGCCAAGTGCCGTCTCCCGCAATAGCGCGCGCAACCAGGAGATGGCCGGGTCGCGCTCCTGATATTTGTGCCACTGCACCTTCTCCACGAACTTGGGGATTTTGATCGGGCATTGCAGAATCCGTAATGGAAACCGCTGTGCCATCTGAAGGGCCAGCCGCGTGGGCAGCGTCGCGATTTTCGACGTACCGAGGAGCAGTTCCGGAACCAGGGTGAAAGTCGGCGAAATGACATCCTGGCGGCGAACCTGTTTGCCGGTGGAGACCGTCCGCGCGTCCAGCGTCACGCGCCTGCCGCCTCCCCATTCGACACCGATATGCGCCAGCTCGAAATATTGATCGGCGGTGATCGTACTGCCTTTGGCCGGGTGGTCCGCGCACACCAGACACGAAAACGTGTCTTCAAACAGTTTCTCGGCCGGGTGCCCCGCAACCGTGTTGGACTCGGGGGCGATCAGCAGCTCCACCTCGCCGCCTTCCAGATGCTCCGGCGACTGCGGGCTGAGCGCTCTCAGGTCGAACTGCATCAATGGCGCAAGCGTGGCCGCTTTTCTCACCACTTCAGAAAGAAACACACTGATCACGTAATCGGACGACTCAATCGTGAAGCGTCGCGTCGAGGTCGCGGGATCGAACGTCGGTCTGGCGCGCGTGATGGTCTGGATTTGCAGCAGAACGTCTCTGACAGGTTTGACGAGCTCCGTGGCTAGCGGTGTCAGAACCTGTGTCTTCCCGACGGGCACCAGAAGCTCGTCTTCGAAGTATTCGCGTAGGCGGGCGAGGGAGCAGCTTGTTGCCGGTTGGCTGAGAAACAGCCGTTCGGCCGCGCGGCCCACGCTGCGGGTGGAGAGGATCGCATCGAGCACGACCAGCTGATTGAGGTCCAGTTTGTTGAAGCGCATTTCCGCGTGACATTGACCAGATAGATGCTCGACATTTAAACAATAAATTTTGTAAATGTCTCGCGAAATCTATACTTGCTGCACATAGCGACACTTTGTGGCGCGCACAAAAACCTTTGGAGACAGAGACTATGGAGGACCGCCGTAACGGCCAGTCAATCCTGCGGCAGTGGGGCTTGGTTGCCTGCCTGACCGTGGTGAGCATGCTGGCTCAGGTCGACAAGAACATTCTTGTGCTGATGGTAGGGCCGATTCAACGGGACTTCGGCGCGAGCGACGTCCAGATCAGCCTTCTGATCGGCGCGGCGTTTGCCGTTGCCAACATTGTGGTTGGGCTGCCCGCCGGCTGGTTGGCGGACCGGGTCAACCGACGCGTCGTGATTGCCCTGGGCGTGGCGGTCTGGTCGCTCGCCGTGACGTCCAATGCAGTCGCGTCGGCGTTCGTGGCGCTCCTCGCGGCGCGCATCGTCGTGGGTGGCGCGGAAGCGTTGATTCCACCTTCGTCATACTCGTTGATTCGTGACGGGGTCGACGAACAACGTCGAGCGCGCGCATTGTCCGTGTACACGATGTCGCTGATGCTCGGAACCGGGCTGTCACTCGTACTCGGCGGCCCGTTGCTTGGTGCCATCCAGTCCGCCGGTATCCGCTCGATCCCCTTCATCGGCACGGTCTCGCCGTGGCAGGTCACGTTGTTTCTGATCGGTGTCGTCGGACTGCCCATGAGTCTGCTCATTTTTCTGGCGAAGGAGCCAGGGCGGCAAGAAGAGGCATCGGCGGATGCGAGCCGGTGTCTGTCCGGCGTCGGCCGCTATCTTGTCGCCAATCGGGCGATATTCTTGCCACTGACCTTGTTCGCCGTCTCCCACGCGATGATTACCTTCGGTCTTGGGAGCTGGATGCCGACCATGACCGCGCGCCGCTTTCATCTCGGTCTGCGGGAAATCGGCCTGATGCAGGGTGGCCTGCTATTGACGATGGGTCCGCTTGGTCTGTGGCTCGCCGGCATGGCGATGGATCGGAAAGGGGGCAGGAGCCTGTCGGGCGTTGCGCTTGTCGGCGTGCTCGTGACGATTGCCGTGACGGCGCTGACAGTCACGATGTGTCTGATCGGATCGGTGAGCGCATTCTGGGTCGTCGATGCCATGGTGGTGCTGTTCTCGTGGACATTCATGGCGGTCACATCGACTGTCGTCGCGAAAGCCGCGCCTGCATCCATCGTAGGCGCCGTCATGGCGATTGTTCTCGTTCTCGATGGGCTGATTGGACAAGGCGGCTCTCCCACGTTGATCGCACTGGTCAGCGAGCGTGGCTTTGGAGGCGGCCCCGATGCATTGCCGCGCGCGATGGCTTCGGTATTCGCCGTGGCGGGAGCCGTCGCGCTTTGGGCCGCAATCGTACTTTACCGCGCGTTCCTGCGACGGGACGGCGTACTTGGCCCCGTCGCCTTAGGCGTTCACATTGGTGACGCGCGATGAAGATCGAACCATAGACAGAAAGTCCTGCAGACGATCTCGGCCGGATATAGCGATAAGTGTGATCCCTGTTCGTGCTGCGAATCGCAGTTATAGCGGTCGTACCTGAACAGGGTTTGTGGAGGAGGTCAGGAGACATGGAAATGAAAACAAAATTATTAATTAGTATAACGATATATATGGCTATTTCAGGCAGTGCTTATGCCAAATCGAGCGTGACCCTATCGGGGTTGCTCGGAACCGGCATTGCATACAGCAACAATGCGGGCAAGGGCCGTAGTCTGTATCAGATGACCGGAACCCATGCGGTGCCGTTCTGGGCATTATCTGGCAGGGAAGAACTGGACACGGATGCGTCCGTGTTCTTCCGGTTTAGTCAGTATGTTTTTCTCAACAACGGCACAAGCTCGCCTTTCGAAAGCTACCTTGGTCTGAGATCCAACAAGATGGGGACGATCACGCTCGGCTCCATGTATGACCTGCTTGCCGATCTTGTTCCGTTCACGTCTGAACGCTTCACGTCTTTTCTGGCGACCCATCCTGGCAATCTGGACCGGACCGTCGGCAACTCGCTTAACAATCTGATCAAGTACAAATCGCCTGTCTTCGGCGGCGTCCTTCAGTTTGGCACCCAATATGGATTTGGACAGCAGAGTTCGACCACCAATACGGGTCGCACGGTCGGCGCTGAAGCCAGTTTCACAAGTGGGCCGTTCCAGTCGCTGCTGGTGTGGGAATCGGTAGACGGTGTCCCGTATGCGCCCTACACCCGGCTGGGTGTGAGTGAGTTGTATCGCATCAATTTCGCTGCCAATCATTCGCGGACCGTTAGCCAAAACCAGAATACGATGACACTCGGCGTGGCCTACGCCGGTGACACCGTGCGCGTCATGGGCAACTACAGCTATACGCGCCTGAAGGCCGCAGGCCAGTCGGAAGCGGCGCAGACCATCGACGTGGGTGCCTACAAGTACATCACGCCGCAAATGCGAATCGGCGGCGGCTATTCGTACACGAAGCTGGATACCTACAAATGGAACCAGCTTCACGCTCACCTCGACTACGCGCTGTCGAAGCGCACGAGTCTTTATCTGCTGAGCGTGCTGCAAATAGCCGGTACTGAACAACTGGCAGTCCTTAGGAATCAGGCGCCGGCAACAACGTCCCGACAACTAGAGATGGAAGTTGGGATGACGCATCTTTTTTAAGTAGAGGACGGCTGATGGGCACGCCTCGCGCATTCGCCTGGGCGGCTCGGTCGAGCCCGGCGTTACAGGATCGCGGTGCGGGATCCGAATCCACCAAGTAGACGGAGAAATACGATGAAGTGGGATGTCATAGTGGTCGGCGGCGGTCCGTCGGGCCTTACTGTCGCGGCGGAATTGGCGGGAGCGGGCGTTAAGACGCTGGTGCTGGAGCGCCGCACCGAAGGTGTCCAGTCGCGCGCCGGCACGATCCTGCCACGCGTGCTGGAGTTGTTCGACGCGCGAGGCATCGCGAACAGATTCATCGAGAAAACTCGCAAGATCGCCGACTACCCGTTCCGAGCGTCCCACATCTGGGCAGGCTTCCATCCGATCGACTGGAAGTATCTGGAAACGCGCTTTGGTTTCACGTTGGGATTGCCGCAGAACCTGACCGAAGAGGTGTTGTGGGACTGGGCCGTGGAAAGCGGTGTGCATGTGCAGCGCGGCTCTGAAGTACGGGACGTCCGCCAGCAGGCTAATGGTGTCGAGGTCGACGTGGCCGACGCCTCCGGTGCCAACTCGACGCTGCGTGCGCAGTACCTGATCGGCGCCGACGGTGGCCGCAGTACCGTCCGCTCGAAAATCGGTCTGCCGTTCGAGGGCCGCGCCGGGACGTTCCGCGGCATCGTGCTCGATGCAGAGTTGAAGGCGCCGTGGCCTGGCGGGCGGATCAATGTCGACAACGAAATGGGCTGGGTGCGTGGCTATACGTTCGGCGAAGGAATTACCCGTTTCAATATCGTGCACCGTGACCGCCGTCACGCGCCGAAAGACGAGCCCGTTACGCTCGAAGAAGCATTGCGGTGCATCCGTGATGTTCATGGAACCGATTACGGCATCGAGAATTATCGCTGGGCGTCGCGGTTCGACGACCAGATGCGTGCTGTGCCGAGGTTGCGCGAAGGACGTACGTTCCTTGTCGGCGAATCCGCGCGCATTCATTACCCGGCCAGCGGCGTGGGCATGAATTTCTGTCTGCAGGACGCGTTAAATCTCGGTTGGAAGCTCGCGAACGTGATCAACGGCGTGGCGGATGTTGCCACGCTCGACACTTACGACACGGAACGTCTTCCCGTCATGCATGCGCTGCTCGACAGCGTGAAAGCGCAGTGCGCGCTGCAGTTCAATTTCGAACCGGAGGCGGTGGCCCTCAAGCGTCGCATGCAGGCGCACATCGTTCCGCTGCCTGACGTGCAACGCAAACTGGTGCTGGAACTATGCGGTCTGGAATCGCCTTATCCGCGCGATGCGGATAGCCATCCGCTAACGGGACTGCGTTGTCCCGACTTCGATCTCGTGTTGCTGGATGGACGTTCCGTCGCGGTGACGGAAACCCTGCGCAGCCGGCACTTTGTGTTGCTCGATCTGGAGGGGTTTAGCCGTCAGTTCGAGACGCTCGATGTTTCCGGGTTGCCGGTCACAGTGTTGCAGGCGCGCGCCGCGCATCTCCCCGCGTCGATGGACGGCGTGAGGGCTTTGCTGGTGCGCCCGGACGGCTACGTGGCGTGGGCCAGCACGGAGGTGGGGCGCGCCGGCGAAGCCGAAGCGCAAATCGGCAAATGGCTGAAGCGGTGACATCATGAACGTGCAACGAATTCTGCTGACGGGTGGCTGGATCCTGAGCATGGATCCCGCAATCGGCGACCTGCGCCACGGTGACATCCTCGTCGAGGGGGCAAACATCGTTGCCGTCGAGCCCCAAATCGAAGCCCCCGACGCCGAGCGCGTCGACGCGTGCGGCATGATCGTGCTGCCCGGGTTCATCGATACGCATCGCCATACGTGGCAGACCTGTGTGCGCCATCGCTATGCGGATATCAATCCGCAGATTTACTTCGCCGAGATGCTGGGTGCCAAAGGCGCCGCGTTCCGGCCGGAGGATGTCTACATCGGGACCCTGCTCGGCGCAGTTTCCGCGCTGGACGGCGGGATCACCACGATGCTCGACTGGTCGCATGTGCAGAACACGCCGGACCACTCCGACGCTGCTATTCTGGGCTTGCGCGATGCAAACATCCGCGGCGTGTTTGCTCACGGCTGGCCGCTGGTGGATGGTGCTTCGTGGATGTTCGACAGTCAGCGTGGCCACCTGGACGACATTCGTCGCCTGCGCGAACGGTTCTTCTCGTCCGACGATCAACTGCTCACGCTGGCGATGGCGGCGCGCGGCCCCGAGATGGCGCAGCGCGACGTCTGGCTCGCCGATCTGCAACTCGCCCGCGAACTCGATATTCGCTCGACCATCCATATGGGCGCCTATGCACGCAATGCATCCGTGAGGGCCATTGCACAGATGCACGACGCCGGCGTACTGAGCGACGACCTGACGTTCGTGCATTGCTGCTTCTGCGGCGAGGATGAAATTGCAATGATGGCCGATGCGGGCGTCAGCGCCTCGCTCGGCGTGCATTGCGAACTGAACGCGCAAGGCATAGGCGACATTCCGCTCGATCGCCTGCTGGCAGTTGGCATCCGGCCCAGTCTGAGCGGCGACACCGAAACGAAATGCTCCGGCGACATGTTCACGCAGATGCGGCATGCGTTCGCCTACTACCGTTCGTGGATGGGCGGCAATCATTCGAGTGTGGCGAATGCACCGGCCACGCTGTCGATGCGTGACGTGCTCGAATTCGCCACGGTCGCGGGCGCGCGCGCGAATGGTCTCGATCACAAAGTCGGTTCGCTCACGCCTGGCAAACAGGCCGAC